>NZ_MJIB01000021.1:1049120-1165023 GCF_003697865.1 Rahnella sp. Larv3_ips
GATGCGAAACATATTAAGGTGGGGGTGATTAACGGCGCCGAGCAGGATGTGGCGGAAGTGGCTAAAAAAGTCGCCAAAGAGAAATACGGTCTGGAGGTCGAGCTGGTCGGTTTCAGCGGTTCGTTACTGCCGAACGATGCCACTGAGCATGGCGATCTGGATGCGAACGTCTTCCAGCATCGCCCGTTCCTTGAACAGGATAATAAAGCGCATAACTATCATCTGGTCGCCGTCGGCAATACCTTCGTTTTCCCGATGGCCGGTTATTCAAAGAAAATTAAAACCGTTGATCAACTCAGCGAAGGCGCGACGGTCGCGATCCCGAATGATCCGACCAATCTCGGGCGTGCGCTGTTGCTGCTGCAAAAAGAAAAACTGATCACCCTGAAAGAGGGAACCGGCCTGCTGCCGACGGCGCTGGATATCACTGCAAACCCGCATCATCTGAACATTATGCAGCTGGAAGGTGCGCAGTTACCGCGCGTGCTGGACGACCCGAAAGTTGACGTGGCGATCATCAGCACTACCTACATTCAGCAAACCGGACTCTCGCCGGTGCATGACAGCGTGTTTATCGAAGATAAAAACTCTCCCTACGTCAATATTCTGGTCTCGCGGGAAGACAATAAAGAGGCGCAGAACGTGAAGGAGTTTCTGAATTCTTACCAGTCGCCAGAAGTGGCGAAGGCGGCAGAGAAAATCTTTAACGGTGGCGCGGTGCCGGGGTGGTGACAGGCGGTTGAGGTGTCAGACAGGCGCTGAACCGCGCCTGTCTGACCAAAGCGTCACATCATGATGCCGCTTTATTTATGTTGTTTCGCAAACTCTTCTTTGGCTTTCTTCAACTGCTGCTGGAAGGCGTCGTTGGTGTGAAGCGTGGCGACCACCGCGGAGCCGACGATGCGGGCGGCATCGACATCGCTCTGCCAGTGGTATCCGCAGATCACACGGCTCTGGCCCAGATCATAACCGCGCTGAAGGATTTGATCCTGACGTTGCGGGTTGATTTCAGTCAGTACCAGCGCGGTCGCCCAGCCGATAGAGGTGTGGCCGGAAGGATAGGATCCGTTCTTCGACAGCTTATCTTGCTCGGTGGTGTTACAGGTCGGCACGCCGTAGAACGCAAACGGACGAATGCGCATGTACTTCTCTTTGGCTGAGCGGGTCGCAAGATCGCCGGCATCTTCAATCATATTGGTCAAAAGCTTGTGCAACTCCGGCGTATCTTTGGCTGTGATCGGCGAGCCGAACGCACCGGAGAAGGCATTCGCCACGCCGCCGCCGCTCAGGTTAGCGTCTTCAGCAGCCTGTTTACCGCGCTCGGTTGAACGCAGCAACCGGCCCTGTTCATACATGGCCTGATCGTTGAGAAACGCGATACTGCCGACGGCAGGTGGCGGCGGAAGCAACGTCAGGCTGTTGATCGCCTGATCGTTTTTCAGATAGTAAAGGTCTGGTTTGGTGGTCGCATCGTTGCCGGTGAGGGCGAATGCATTGACAGAAAACAGGCTGGCGAGGCAAAAAGTAGTCAAAGTCTTCATCAAAGTTTCCTTACTTACATCTTAGATTTCATTACGAACTCATTTACGTAACATTTTTTAACATGTGTAAGTAAAACAAATTTTTTGCAGGAAAGTTTGCGTGAGATCTCAAAACTGGGAATTTGTGGAGATTGCTGTCAGTTGAGCCAGGCAGCGACACCCCCGTGTCTGGAACAGGTCCCCCGTCGATGCGTACTGAAACTGTAGGTGCCATCCCTGCACTGAGCCGATGCGCCATCGGGCGCGTTACCCGATTTCGTATGCGCCGGACGGTGAATTTCCTGCCCGTCAGAGTTGGTGTAATCCCCTTGCTCGACAAGTTCATTATCCTGAGGCGGAGACTGTGTATGCTGTTTTGCCGTTGCGGTATTGAATAAAAGCGTGATCGCAAAAAGAACAAATCCGAGTAAGCGCATGATGGCACTGCATCCCTGTCGTTGCTGTATGGGTTGTAATTATTTGCGACGAGAATACACCTGAAAACCACATAAACAATGCTGATATTTGAACAGTAGTTGAGCGGCTAAAGGATGTGCATAAAGAGAAGGAGGGATATATTTTTGGAGCAAGATGAACAGGATTTGAAGGGGTGGATGGTGTTTCCATACGTGTAGTCCCAGTACCAAGACATATTTTAGGATCTTAAGATGATTGCGCGGAGTATCCCTCGCTGAGCCCCTGCGGGAATAAATGCCCACTCATATGACATTGTCTGTGAGTAACAACAGGAAAAGGTAAAGTGCGTTAGTGAGACATAATTATGGCAGTTCGCAGAAATCAGCTTGTTGATAGAAAGTTCAAATAGGGAGCCGCTGGTCTTAACCTTACATTTTTTTCAGTTTTGTTTTTATCCCTTGTGCTGCCAGAGCGCATGGCGCAAGAGTTCTCATGTTTTACCCCAGCCATATACCACCCCCTTTTTCGGTGACTCATTTTCACGTAAAACTGAAAAATACTGAAATTCATCTCAATCTTTTCAGTTTGGGATTTACGAGATAACCCCAGGCGCGGTGCGGTCTGGCGTATCGGTTTGTAGAAAATGAAAACTGAAAAACTTATGCATTACAAAAACTTCTGGTGGGTGCGGTGTAGTGCATTTTTCGACATTTGAGCGTCTTCATGCGTTAAGTTATAATAATGGACATTAAGAGCTTCAAAGTTAGAATAAGGATATCCGCTTTGTATATATACAAATATCGTAAATTTGAAAAGAATAGTCTAAATGCTTTGAAGGAAAATAAAATATGGTTCTCGCAAGGTGTTAAATTTAATGATCCATTCGATTGCTCAGTTAATGTTCCAGTTAATTTAATGAGTAAAGGGTCATTGAAGGAGTTTATTTATAAAAACACAACCAATAGTAGCATGTTTGAGATTGCTAAGAATAACCATTACATTCTTGAAGAAGTCATCAATAAACAAATGGAGGATAGTCAGTTATTGATAGATACTTTAGGTGTACAATCTCATGAGTTAGCACCTGTATTTAATATTGTTGCGGCAACTCTACTTAGGAGTTTTGTATGTTGCTTCTCTACAACATCCACCAATCCATTGTTATGGTCTCATTATGCTGATTCACACACAGGATTTTGCATAAGATTTAAAAAAGAAATATTGCTCAGGGATTTATCAATTTCAGAATTTGGAAATGTAATTTACAATAATGAACCAGTAAATATTATGAAAG
Organism: Rahnella sp. Larv3_ips; assembly: GCF_003697865.1. Lineage (NCBI taxonomy): Bacteria > Pseudomonadati > Pseudomonadota > Gammaproteobacteria > Enterobacterales > Yersiniaceae > Rahnella > Rahnella sp. Larv3_ips. The sequence goes on from NZ_MJIB01000021.1 coordinate 1,052,352, forward strand.
GAACGTATGACGGTAGTAATTTAGCTAAAAATATTATATTCAGTAAGTCAGAAGCATGGGCTTACGAAAAAGAATACCGTTTTATTCATAATGACTTAGCAATTTCCGAGACGGACTTTTATCGAGTTTGTACCTATTCTGATGAGGCTATTGATTGCATAATTCTAGGGTTTTCGGCAGATACAGAAGCCTTAAACAAGTTACTAGATGTGATTGAAGGGAAAAAAATCATTATTAAAAAAATAAAAAGGGCTCAACATGGTTTTGAGCTTTATGTAGATACGAAAAATTATTAGGATGCAGAGTGAAAGTATATAAATACAGAAGTGGAGAGGGTCTAGCATTAAAACGGGATTTGAGAAGCCTTATCAATAATGAAATATATAGTGCTCCTATTGATAGTTTAAACGATATCTTTGAAGCTAAGTATATTCTTGATGAAGGGGGCTTTAAACTCAACTTGATGGACAATTATCTTGAGGGTGATAATTTAAATGACATAAAAAATAATGCACTGGATGTTTTAAATAAATATATTGAATTATCCGGTAAATTTGGTGTGTATTCATTGAGTAAAAATTATGGTGATGAAATTTTATGGGCTTACTATGCTAATTCGCATAAAGGTTTCTGCCTAGAGTATGAGCTTGATGAATTAGTATCTTACAGGATGCGAGATGAACTTATCATAGATGTGATATATCAAAAAGAAGTTCCCACTTTAACCTTCACTGATTTATTTGTTTTTCAAAAAACAAAAAGTTTACAAAGTGCTCTCAACAAAAAGTTAATAGCAACGAAGTCAGAAAGATGGAGTCATGAACGCGAGTTGAGAATAGTGACAGCTGTGTCTGGGAAATATAAGTATGAATATAATAGTTTAAAAGCAATATATTTTGGTTGTAGGAGTCTTACATATTTGCATAAATTTGTTATGAAAGTAATGAAAGGAAGAGGTATTAAATACTATAAAATGCAAACTAGAAGTAATTCTTATGAGTTGGAGAGGGTTGAACTTAGAGATGAATATGCTGGTTATACATACAAGAAAATAGAACTGGCAGTTGTAGAGGATGGCATTCCCTATATTTCATTGGCTAATAAGAAATATGAAAATTATTTTCACGATGCAATTAAGATAGTGTCAGAGTTACCCAATAGTAAAATAATATCTGACGTAGATTTATCTGTTTTTAGAGGGAGTGCCTCCAATCCTATGATTTTCGTTATATATATATCAGACGATGATAAATATCAGAAGAAATATTTTTCTTTAGCGGAGATTGATGCTTATTTTAAAAGAAAATAATCATGATTTTGAACGATTTTTTAGATTATCCAAATTAAGTTATGCTCCTTTGACTCACTATCTTGCTTGCGTCATTAGAGGCGGCAAATGGGACTCGAACGTAGATAAGCATGAGCTGTTTAAATGAGTTGTCTGAGACAGTAGTCTTTTAGATTTAAAAAAACATAATGAGAACTAAAAATGGTGTCCCCTACAGGAATCGAACCTGTAACTAGCCCTTAGGAGGGGCTTGTTATATCCGTTTAACTAAGGAGACACGGGCGCCTGTGGAAAGCGCCCGCGTAGTATACCCGTTTTTCTCTCAATAATAAGGCGTTAGCCTGCCGTTTGGTCGTTTCCTCGCCAGTTGCGGCGGTTTTACTGACGTTTACGGTTTCGCGGCCTCTTTCTTCGCGGCTTCCTGTTCCTCTTTTTTGGCTTTGGCTTTCTTCTGGTTACTCATGTCGTTACGGATCTGCGCGTGGCTGATCAGTGCGAAGATAAAGGTGCCACCGGCGATGTTCCCCGCGAGCGTTGGCAGGGCGAACGGCCAGATGAATTCATACCAGGGGATTGCGCCGGAGAACACCAGGTAGAGAACCTCCACCGAACCGACCACGATGTGCGTCAGGTCGCCTATTGCCACCATGTAGGTCATCAGCATGATCACCCAGAGTTTGGCGGTACCGGCTGACGGGATCATCCACACCATCGTGGCAATCAGCCAGCCGGACACCATTCCGCCGACAAACATGGCTTCCGGGCCTTTCTCCATGATCTCCAGACTGATGGTGCGGAAGGCTTCGTCAGTGGTGGTATCGAAGAACGGCACCAGATGGAACGCCAGCGCCGCAATCCCGCCGCCGAGGATGTTGCCGCCCAGCACCAGACCCCATAACCGCAGCAGCAGCAGGATATTTTTGCCGGTCAGTTTTTGCATCACCGGTAAAACCGCCGTCACGGTGTTTTCAGTGAACAGCTGCTGGCGCGCCATGATGACAATAATGAACCCGACGGTATAACCGATGTTCTCGATGAAGAACCGTTCCGGGGAATCCGGCAGGCGTGCGTGCAGAATGCCTTTCGCCATTAATGACGCGCTGATGGAAAGCCCGGCGGCGATGGCTGACCACAATAAAGCCTGCCCGTCGCGCTCCAGCTCTTTCTCACCTTCCATGCGGATAACTTCGTGTACCGCTGCGGCTTTGGACGGCAAATTGTCCTCGCCGGTTTCGATCTCTTTGCCCTGTGCGTGCTCGTCACTGTCGACGTCACTGTTGCCCTGTTTTTTGTGCTCTTGTTGCATGGTGATTCCTTCGGTGTGCCGCAAGGCGGCTTTAAAATGTGTTCAGGGATAAGCATAGGCGAGACAACGCGTTTATGAGCAAATATACATAAAAGTTACAAAGCATTAACCCATGAACCTTATGGGACAATTTGTGGATTGTGTGCTGGATTTCAGGGTTTTCAGCCATGTAAACTGTGGCACCTTGCGCTGCGTCGCCTCTGACGCCTGTGATATGATGCGTACTTGTGAAAAATAAGAGATATCCTCATGTTTGAAGCCCTTAATCTGAGTTGTGTTCGCGATGAGCGAACCTTGTTCAGCGGCTTAAGTTTCACCCTCGAACCGGGTGAAATCGTGCAGATTGAGGGGCGCAACGGCGCCGGTAAAACCAGCTTAATGCGCATTCTTGCCGGGCTTTCCTCTGCGGACGCCGGTGAAGTTCGCTGGCAGGGCGTGAATACCCGCCGTCAGCGCGACGTTTTTCATCAGCAGCTGCTGTATCTCGGCCACCAGCCCGGCGTAAAGTCAGTGCTTACTGCGTTTGAAAACCTTGCCTTCTATCTGTCTGTTAACCGCCCATCCGGAAAGGCTGAAGCCGATGCCGATGCGATTTATCAGGCATTAGACAATGTCGGGCTGCTGGGGTACGAGGATGTGACAGTGGCGCAAATGTCCGCCGGACAGCAGCGCCGCGTTGCCCTGGCGCGTTTATGGCTAAGCACCGCGCCGTTATGGATCCTTGATGAACCGCTGACCGCCATTGATAAACAAGGCGTTGCCACGCTGATCAACCTGTTTGAACAACACGCAGAGCAGGGCGGCATGGTGCTGCTGACCACGCATCAGGATTTGCAGGGCGTGAGCCGTGACGTGCGAAAACTCCGTCTGACCAGCGAAGAGCTGGCGTGACGCCTGGGGAAATGAGACGGAATGTTTACTAAAGTCCTGCGACGTGAACTGAAAATTGCCTTTCGCAAAAGCGCCGAAATTATCAACCCGCTGTGGTTTTTCCTGATTGTGATCACTCTGTTTCCGCTAGGCATTGGCCCGGAGCCTAAGCTGCTGGCGCGGATAGCACCCGGTATTGTCTGGGTCGCGGCGCTGTTGTCTTCGCTTCTGGCGCTGGAAAGGTTGTTCCGTGATGACTATCTGGATGGCACGCTCGAGCAACTGCTGTTACTGCCTTCGCCGCTGGCGCTCACGGTTGTGGGGAAAGTATGTGCTCACTGGGTGGTGACCGGTCTGCCATTACTGCTCCTGTCACCGCTGGTTGCTTTACTGCTTTCGCTGGATTTTGAAACCTGGAAAGCGGTGGCGCTGACCCTGTTACTGGGCACGCCGACGCTGAGTTTTATCGGTGCGATTGGCGTGGCGCTCACCGTCGGGCTGCGCAAAGGCGGCGTGCTGCTCAGCCTGCTGGTGCTGCCGCTGTATATTCCGGTACTGATTTTTTCCACCGGCGCGATTGATGCGGCGTCGATGTCGATGCCGATCGACGGTTATCTGGCTATCCTCGGCGCGATGCTGGCGGGCAGTGCGACGTTAGCGCCCTTCGCCACGGCGGCGGCGCTGAGAGTGAGCGTCCACTGACAGTTGTGTCTGTGCGCCGTGTGAAGTGGAATTATTTTACCTGTCGTTACAATACGGAAGAAAAAACGCAACCTTTGACTAACATCACATTTCTCTATGATCAAAAATAGAGAGATTGCTAAGTAAGTGCGGAAGACCGCTGTCTGACCGCGCAAGAGCCCGATGAGGCTCCACGGCAACCCGCACAGTGACATTTTAGAGTGAGCAACGATAACAATGTGGAAATGGTTACATCAACTCGCAAGGCCTGAACGGCTTTACCACGTCTGTGGCCGGTTCATTCCGTGGCTCGGGCTGCTTGGCATTGCCTGCCTGCTGATCGGCTGGGTATGGGGTTTTGGCTACGCGCCGCCGGATTATCAGCAAGGTAACAGTTACCGGATTATGTATATTCATGTCCCGGCGGCCATCTGGTCGATGGGAATTTACAGCGGCATGGCTATCGCCGCCTTTATCGGGCTGGTGTGGCAGATGAAAATGTCCGATCTGGCCGTGGCTGCCATGGCACCGGTGGGGGCTGTTTTCACGTTCATTGCACTGGTTACCGGCTCTGCCTGGGGCAAACCGATGTGGGGCACCTGGTGGGTGTGGGACGCACGTCTGACGTCCGAGCTGGTGTTACTGTTCCTCTATCTTGGCGTGATTGCGCTCTACAACGCGTTCGACGATCGCCGTCTGGCGGGGCGTGCGGCCGGTATTCTGGTGCTGGTCGGCGTGGTGAATATCCCGATCATTCATTATTCCGTGCAATGGTGGAACACCCTGCATCAGGGGTCGACCAATATGCAGCAAACCATCGACCCGAGTATGCGCTACCCGCTGCGCTGGGCGATCTTCGGTTATCTGTTCTTCTTTATTACCCTGACGCTGATGCGCTTACGTAACCTGATCCTGGTTCAGGAGCGTCTGCGTCCGTGGGTGGCTGGCCTGCTGAATAAGGAGCGTCGCGGATGAGCCCTGCCTTCTCAAGCTGGCATGATTTCTTTGCGATGGGCGGCTATGCGTTTTATGTCTGGCTGTCCGTTGCCGCCACGCTGATTTCCCTGATTGCGCTGGTGGCGCACACCTTCGTGCAGCACCGCCAGATCCTCAATGAGGTCCGCCGCCGTCAGGCCCGCGAAAAACGCATTATTCAGTCTCAGTCTAAAAAACAGCCTGGCGCACAGACGTCAGCGCTGGAACCGGACACCTCCCCGGAGAAGTTATTGTGAATCCACGTCGTAAAAAGCGCATGACGCTGGCGCTGCTGGTGCTGATCGGCCTTGGCCTGAGCATCACGCTGGTGATGTACGCGCTGCGCTCCAATATTGATTTGTTCTATACGCCGGGTGAAATTTTGCAGGGCAAAGGGGAAAACCACGAAATGCCGGAAGTTGGCCAGCGGTTGCGCATCGGCGGCATGGTGATGCCCGGTTCGGTAAAACGTGACCCGAAAAGTTTGCAGGTGAGTTTTAAAATTTATGATGCGCGCGGGGCGATTGCGGTGACCTACAACGGCATTCTGCCCGACCTGTTCCGTGAAGGGCAGGGCGTGGTGGCGCAGGGCGTGATGGAACCGGGAAACGTGGTGAATGCCATTCAGGTTCTGGCGAAACACGATGAAAACTATGTGCCGCCGGAAGTCGCCGACGCCATGAAAGAAAACCACAAAGGGCCTGCTTCGGCCTATGTGGGTAACGAGAAAGGAAACGACCGCTCATGATGCCGGAACTGGGAACATTTGCACTTTGTCTGGCATTAGGTCTGGCGGTGTTACTGAGTATTTATCCGCAGTGGGGCGCGGCGCGGCAGGATAGCCGCATGATGGCGATGGCGCGTCCGCTGGCTTACGGGATGTTTGCCTGCATCACGCTGGCATTCATTATTCTGGTCCATGCGTTTGTGGTGAATGATTTCACCGTCGCCTATGTCGCGAACAATTCCAACACCCATCTTCCGGTGTATTACCGGGTGGCGGCCACCTGGGGCGCGCACGAAGGTTCCCTGCTGTTGTGGGTGCTGTTGCTCAGTTGCTGGACGCTGGCGGTGGCATTGTTCAGCCGCCAGATGCCGCAGGATGCCATCGCGCGCGTGCTGGCCGTGATGGGCATGATCACCGGCGGCTTCCTGCTGTTTATCCTGCTGACCTCGAATCCGTTTATCCGCTCATTGCCGAATTTCCCGGTGGACGGCAGTGACCTCAATCCGGTGTTGCAGGATATCGGCCTGATTTTCCATCCGCCGTTGCTGTACATGGGATATGTCGGTTTCTCCGTAGCATTTGCTTTCGCGATTGCTTCACTGATGGCAGGGCGCCTGGATACCGCGTGGGCGCGCTGGTCACGTCCGTGGACGCAGGCCGCATGGGTATTTCTGACCATCGGTATCGTGCTCGGATCGGCGTGGGCTTATTACGAATTAGGCTGGGGCGGCTGGTGGTTCTGGGATCCGGTTGAAAACGCCTCCTTTATGCCGTGGCTGGCAGGGACGGCGCTGATCCACTCGCTCGCCGTCACGGAAAAACGCGGGACGTTCAAAGCCTGGACCGTGCTGCTGGCGATCACCGCCTTCTCGCTGTGTCTGCTCGGGACATTCCTGGTGCGCTCCGGCGTGCTGGTGTCGGTTCACTCGTTCGCCTCGGATCCGGCGCGCGGCATGTTTATTCTGGCTTATCTGGTGATTGTGATTGGCGGTTCGCTGCTGCTGTACGCCATCAAAGGTAATTCGGTGCGTGCGCCGAGCCGTCACGAACTGCATTCGCGCGAAACGTATTTGCTCAGCAATAACGTTCTGCTGGTGGCGGCGATGCTGGTGGTGCTGCTCGGCACGCTGTTGCCGCTTATCCATAAACAACTGGGTATGGGCAGTATTTCTATCGGCGAACCCTTCTTCAATACGATGTTTACCTGGCTGATGGCGCCGCTGGCGCTGCTGCTGGGCATCGGGCCGCTGGTGCGCTGGCGTCGTGATGAGCCGAGCAAACTGTGGCGTCGTCTGGGCGTGGCGCTGTTGGTCACGCTGGTCTTGTCGATTCTTCTGCCGTGGTTGTTGCAGGACAAGATCGTCGGCATGACCGTGGTCGGCATGCTGATGGCCGTGTGGGTGATTGTGCTTACCCTGATGGAATTGCACGAACGCGCCACGCATCGCCACTCGTTCTGGCGCGGCCTGACCAAACTTTCCCGCAGCCACTGGGGCATGGTGCTCGGCCATCTGGGCGTGGCGGTGACGGTGATCGGCATCGCGTTCAGCCAGAATTACAGCGTTGAGCGTGATGTGCGCATGAAAGCCGGCGATACCGTGGATATTCATGACTATCACTTTATCTTCCGCGACGTTCGCGATATTACCGGTCCGAACTATACCGGCGGTGAGGCGAATATTGACGTCACGCAGAACGGCAAAAAAATCACCACGCTGCATGCTGAAAAACGCTTCTACAGCGTGGCGCGCAGCATGATGACCGAAGCGGCCATTGACGGCAATCTGGCGCGCGACCTTTACGCCGCGCTGGGTGAAGAGATGGACGACGGTTCGTGGGCGGTGCGTTTGTACTACAAACCTTTTGTCCGCTGGATATGGCTGGGTGGCCTGTTTATGGCAGCCGGTGGCGTGATGTGTATTTTGGATCCGCGATACCGCATGAGTAAAAAACTCAAAAAACAAGGTCTGGCGGAGGCTGAAGACGCATGAACCGTAAACTCCTCTTTATTCCGCTGTTCTTGTTCCTGGCGCTGGCGGCGGCATTTCTGGTGCAGCTGACCCGCAATGCCAACGGCGATGATCCGACCCTGCTGGAATCTGCGCTTATCGGCAAACCTGTGCCGGTGTTTACGCTGGAATCGCTGGCCGAGGCCGGGAAAACTTACGATCAGTCGGTACTGCGCGATGGCAAACCGATGCTGCTCAACGTCTGGGCGACCTGGTGCCCGACCTGCCGGGCTGAACATGATTATCTGAACCGGCTTGCCGCCACCGGCGTGCGTGTGGTCGGGCTCAATTACAAAGACAACCGGCAGAAAGCGGTGAACTGGCTGAATACGCTGGGCAATCCTTACATGCTGAGCCTGTACGACGGCGATGGCATGTTAGGCTTAGATCTCGGCGTTTACGGCGCACCGGAAACCTTCCTGATCGACGGTCAGGGCATCATCCGCTATCGCCATGCCGGTGACTTAAATGAGAAAGTCTGGCAGGCCGAAGTCTTGCCGCTGTACAAAAAGTACGGAGGTGGCGCATGAAAATGCTTTCGTCATTGCCGGCGTTAGTGCTCGGCCTGATGCTGAGCGTCAGCGCGTTTGCCGCCATCGACACCTACCAGTTTGCCTCGCCGGAGCAGGAACAGGCGTATCGCGACATCACGGCACAACTGCGCTGCCCGAAATGCCAGAACACCAACATCGCCGCGTCTGATTCGATTATCGCCGCTGACATGCGCACCAAAGTCTTTCAGTTGCTGAAAGAGGGGCAAGATCGCCAGCAAATCGTCGCCTACATGGTGGCGCGCTATGGCAATTTCGTCACGTACGAACCGCCGGTCACGCCATCGACCCTGATTTTGTGGCTGGGACCGGTGCTGGTGGTGCTCATCGGCGGCGCAATGATTTTCATGCGCGCCCGCCGTGGCCCGGTGAGCAGCAGAACCGCCGCACAACAGATGCCTGAACAAGAGAGACAGCGCCTGGCGCAGTTACTTAAAGACAGCGACAGGAAAGGATCATGAGTATTTTTTGGCTGTGTATTTTGGTGATGCTGGTCATCGCGCTGGCGCTGTTTATCGTGCCGGTTCTGCGCGGCGACCGCCGCGAACACACCACGCGCGATGCGCTGAACAAAGCGTTTTATCATCACCGGTTAAGTGAGCTGGAAGAAGACGAAGCGCAGGGCGTGGTGGATGAACGTCCGGCGCATATTCAGGAATTACAGGAAAATCTGCTGACCGATATTCCGGCCGGTCAGGCACCGGCGGCGTCGCAGCCGATCGCGCGCTGGACGCTGGTACCGGGCGCACTGTTGCTGGTGATCATCACGCTGGGAGTGTATCTCTACGCCGGGGGGCTGGGGCAGGTGAGTGCGTGGAATCAGGTGATGCAGCGTATGCCCGATTTGCGTCACCGCATCGCAGACGATCGCGGCACACCGCTGACCATTATGGATGTACAGGATTTAGGATTAGGCCTGCGCACTGAGTTACAGGACGATCCGAAAAATGTGCAGGACTGGGTGATGCTTGGCCGCGTTGGTATGGCGCTCAATAATGGCGCAACGGCGACGCAGGCTTACGCCCATGCATATGCCCTTGCGCCGGATGATGTGGCGGTAAAACTCGGGTATGCCGAAGTGTTAACCCGCTCTTCCGATCCGCAGGATAACCTTACCGGGGGAAATCTCCTGCGCGGTATGCTGGAAAAATCTCAGGGTGACCTGCGTGTATTAAGCCTGCTGGCCTATAATGAATTTGAACAGGGGCACTACCCGCAAGCGATTGGTGCGTGGGAAGTTATGCTGAAAATTCTGCCCGTCGGTGACAAGCGCCTTGAGATGGTGCGTGCCAGTATCGAACAGGCGAAACAAAAGTCCGGTGCCGATCAGGCAAAACTGGCCGTCAACGTCAGCCTTTCTGCCACGGCTCAGCAGACACTGCCGCAGGATGGCACGGTCTTTATTTCGGTGACCGACGGCAGCAGCCCGGTGCCGGTGGCAGTGAAAAAACTGCCCCTGAGCCGCTTCCCGCTGGCGATCACCGTGGACGACAGTAATGCGATGATGCCGGAACGCTTGCTTTCTTCGCTGCATCAATTAAAAGTACGCGTTCGTATTTCACAGAATGGTCTGGCGACGCCAGCTTCGGGTGACTGGTACGGCGACAGTCCGCTGACAGATTTTGCCGGTAACGGTCAGGTCAGCATTGAAATTAATCAGCAGGTTCCGTAATCAGAGAGCCGAAGATCAATAACAGGGAGATATCCATGAACTTACGCCTGACTGGGCTGGCGTTTGCGACCGTTTTACTGGTCGGTTGTGCCGGCACGTCCGGATCCTCTGACAGCGAACAGCAGGGACGTTCTGATCCGCTGGAAGGTTTCAACCGGGTCATGTTCGACTTCAACTATAACTATATGGATCCGTATCTGGTGCGGCCTGTTGCCGTGGCGTGGCGTGATTATGTCCCGCAACCGGCGCGTAACGGCACCAGTAACTTCCTCAGCAACCTCGACGAACCGGCCAGCATGGTGAACTCCTTGCTCAAAGGTGACCCGTACCGCGCGGCGATCCACTTCAACCGCTTCTTCCTGAACACCTTGTTAGGGATGGGCGGTCTGATTGACGTGGCAGGAATGGCGAACCCGAAACTGGCGCGTGAAGAGGCGCAGGGCTTTGGCAGCACGCTGGGACATTATGGTGTCGGTTACGGCCCGTACGCCGTTCTGCCAGGTTATGGCAGCGCGACCCTGCGTGACGAGGGGGGCGATTTAGTCGATGATCTCTATCCGATGCTCAGCTATCTGACGTTCTGGATGTCAGCCGGTAAATGGGTGCTGGAAGGCGTCGAAACCCGTGCTGAATTGCTGGATTCTGATGGCATCATTCGTAACTCTTCTGATCCTTACCTGATGATCCGTGAAGCTTACTTCCAGCGTCACGACTTCCTGGCGAGAGGCGGTCAGCTGACGCCGCAGGAAAACCCGAATGCGGCACTGATTCAGGGTGACCTGAAAGATATCGATTCGGAATAACCGTTTCGTCGCCATAAAAAAAGCGCCTTTCGGCGCTTTTTTCATTTCAGGCGTCACACTCAACTCATCAGAAGCTGTAGTTAAAGTTCGCGCCGTACAACATGGCCGTTCCTTTCGCCTGGAATTCATACTTAGGCGCGTTGGCAGACACCTGCTCGCTGATGTTGACGGTCTGGCCATGCATATAAGAGACGCCGACATCCACTGAAGCATCTTTGGTGAATGCGTACGTGGTCCCTGCAGAGACCCAGAAGCGGTCCTGATCCGGAATCGAAATGGTGCGGTTATCCGCCGGAACCGGGCTGTCATCGAATGCCACACCGGTACGGAAGGTCCAGTTTTCGTCGTAGTAATAGGTGGTACCCAGCGCGATGCGGTAAGCATCGTGATAGCCTTCGTCTTTCTGGAACAGGGTCTGGCCGTTAGAACCGGTGGCTTTCAGCTCCTGGAACTGGCTCCAGCTGGTGTAAGCCAGGCTGTAGTGAACGGCCCATTTTGGCGCAACGCGGTTATAACCTGACACTTCCCACATTTCCGGCAGGTTCAGGGTCAGGGAGCCAGGCACGGTTTGACCGCCAGTGCCGCCCAGTGCGCGTGGAATGCCGTTACGGTATTCTCCGTCGAAATCAATTTTCACTTCTGAACGGTAAGTGAAGGCGTAGCGGTTGTTGTCATCGACTTCATACAGAATACCGGCGTTCCAGCCGTAGCCCCATTCGTTGCCTTTCAGCTTGGCCGCTTCGGTATCTTCAGAAATCAGACCACGGGTCGCCAGCGGGGCGAGTTCACCGGCGGTACGACGAATTTTTGCTTTCGCATAAACGGCATCAAAGCCCACGCCGAAGCTGAAGTTCTCGTTGAAACGATAAGCGACGCTTAAGTTATTATTGATGGTCATCAGATCGGTTTCGCCACCGATCGGGCCCGCCGGGTAATTATCGTTAAACTCGGTCGCCAGACCGTAGTTAGACGTCGCCGACGCACCCACTGCCCACTGTTCATTCAGCGGCATAATAAAGTGAATATTCGGCACCCACTGGTTCGGCGCAATGTTACCTGCATCGGTGCTGGCACCGGTGACCGGGGATTTGCCCGTCACGCTGACATCCGGGTCAACGTAAACCGCACCGATGGAAAATGCCGGACGATCAAACATCGTCATGGTCGCCGGGTTGCGGCTACCAGACGCCGCGGTGTCTGCAATCGCGCCTTCACCAGAGAAGGAACGACCTAAACCCGCAGCGGTATATTCGTTGAGCTGAAAACCTGCTGCATAAACGTTGGAAGAAACAATTGCCACTGCAGCTGCCAGAGCTGATCTTTTAAACAGGTTTTTCTGGTTCATGACCAAAACCTCAATTTTATGTTTTTTATCAAACAATGTTACATCGAGTAACAATGAGCGCGGGATTGTAGGGTCCGTTATCAGTCTGACAAATCAGACCAGTGAGCGAAGTATAGGTCTGACCTGTGGTGTAGTTGCAATCATGTTTCATTGATATTTCTTATTTGATGCAAGAAATCGGATCCACTTAACAAAAAACCAACATTAAAAGTTCAATTCAGAAACGTTAAACTGAGAAACCTGACTTAAATTTAATCTGTTCTTCACCATTTTGTGATCTGAAGCACGATAAACACACATAAAAAGTAAGTGCTAGTCGAAGCGGGAGAGGGTGGCGTAAAATACGAAAGGAAAATAAATCTTAAATTCGCAAAAGGCCAGACGGTGGACGTTGCCGTTGATGCCGGGGAGAAAATTATGTCTGACGTAACCATGTCCTCTAAATCCACCCAACCTCTGCACTCCATCAACAAATGCGGCGCAGAAGAAACGGCAGCCTGCTGTTGTGTTGATGTGGGCACTATCATGGACAACACCGATTGCACCGCTTCTTACAGCCGCGTTTTCGAAAACGAAGCCCAGGCCAAAGAGATGCTGCAATCCCTGACCGAACGTGCGCGCGGTGTCGAATCTGAACCCTGCGAGATCACCAGCCGCATGGAAAAAGTGGACGGTGGCGTTGAGCTGAATATCGATTTCACTTTTAGCTGCCAGGCTGAAACCATGATCTTCCAGCTGGCTTTAAGATAATCCCACCTGAGCATTTCACATGCCGCTGCCCGCCCGCAGCGGTATTTTTTTGTCCGTCATCCTTTCCCGCCTGCTTTCCTTCTCATTCTAATTTCAGAAAAATTTGCTGTTGCTCGCACTTCGGCCGCTTTCGCTTTGCCAAATGTAAATACATGGTTAAAACTGAGTTATCAGGTCAGACCTCTTAGACCCTATTTACTCAGGAGCATGTATGAACAAGGTCATTCCACTGGTAACGCGTGAAGGCGATCGCATTGCGATTGTCGATGGTTTACGCACGCCATTCGCGAAACAGGCCACCGCCTACCACGGCATCCCCGCCGTGGATCTGGGCAAAATGGTGGTCAGCGAATTGCTGGCGAAAAGTGGGATTGACCCGAAAGTTATCGATCAGCTGGTGTTCGGACAGGTGGTACAAATGCCGGAAGCGCCGAACATTGCGCGCGAAATTGTGCTCGGCACCGGCATGAATGTCTCGACCGATGCTTACAGCGTCTCGCGCGCCTGTGCCACCAGTTTTCAGGCGGTGGCGAATGTGGCTGAAAGCATTCTCAGCGGAACGGTCAGCGTCGGCATCGCCGGGGGCGCAGATTCTTCCTCGGTGCTGCCCATTGGCGTCAGTAAACGTCTCGCCCGCACGCTGGTTGACGTCAACAAAGCCCGCACACTGTCACAGCGTTTGTCGCTGTTCAGTAAACTCAAACTGCGTGACCTGATGCCGGTACCTCCGGCGGTTGCGGAGTATTCTACCGGCCTGCGCATGGGCGACACCGCCGAGCAGATGGCGAAAAGCCACGGCATTACCCGTCAGCAGCAGGACGAACTGGCGCACCGTTCCCACACGCTGGCGGCGCTGGCCTGGGAACAGGGCTACCTGAACAGTCAGGTAATGGCCGCGCAGATCCCGCCGTACCGCGAGGTGCTGCAAAAAGACAACAATATCCGCCTCAATTCAGAGATCGGGCAATATGCCAAACTGCGTCCGGCGTTTGACCGCAAACATGGCACTGTCACCGCCGCCACCAGCACGCCGCTGACGGACGGCGCCGCCGCAGTGCTGATGATGAGCGAGTCCCGCGCCCGTGAGCTTGGCCTGCAGCCGCTCGGCTATCTGAAAAGTTTTGCCTTTGCCGCCATCGATGTCTGGGAAGATATGCTCCTCGGCCCGGCGTACGCCACGCCGATCGCCCTTGACCGGGCGGGGCTGACGTTTGCCGATCTCGATCTGATCGACATGCATGAAGCTTTTGCGGCACAGACGCTGGCGAACATCAAAATGCTGGGCAGCGAGCAGTTTGCCCGTGAAAAACTGGGGCGCAGCGAAGCGGTGGGGGAAATCGACTGGGATAAGTTCAATGTGCTTGGCGGTTCGCTGGCTTACGGACATCCGTTTGCCGCCACCGGCGCGCGCATGATCACCCAGACACTGCATGAATTACGCCGCCGTGGCGGAAAATACGGCCTGACGACGGCCTGCGCCGCCGGGGGTTTAGGCGCGGCGATGATCCTGGAGGCGGCACAATGAAAGACAGCATGGAAAACTCAATCACAGCGCCGGATTCCGCGTTTTCACTGATGTTTACCAACGAACATATCGGCATCATCACCATTGATGTTCCCGGTGAAAAAGTGAATACCTTAAAGGCTGAATTTGCTGAGCAAATCTCCTCTATTCTGCATAAAGCGCAGCAGTATCCGAATCTGAAGGGGCTGGTGCTGATTTCCGGCAAACCCGATTCTTTTATCGCCGGTGCTGATATCACCATGATTGCCGGCTGCAAAACCGCCGCAGAGGCCAGCCAGCTCGCGCTGAAAGGCCAGACGGTGATGTCGCAGATTGCCTCATTCTCCGTGCCGGTGGTGGCCGCCATTCACGGTGCCTGCCTCGGCGGCGGTCTGGAACTGGCGCTGGCCTGCCATGCCCGCATTTGTTCGCTGGATGATAAAACTCAGCTCGGCCTGCCGGAAGTGCAACTTGGCCTGTTGCCAGGCTCCGGCGGTACGCAGCGCCTGCCGCGTTTAATCGGTGCGCCGAAAGCGCTGGAACTGATGCTCACCGGCCGAAGCCTGCGGGCGAAACAGGCATTGAAACTGGGGCTGGTGGATGACGCTGTACCTTATTCGATCTTGCTGCAAACGGCGCTGGAACGCGTAGCCAAAGGCCGCAGGGCGCGCCCTGTGCTGCCGTGGCAGGCAAGACTGGCGGGCGGACCGCTGGGGAAAAGTGTGCTGTTCCATTTTGTGCGCAAACAGACGCGCGCCAAAACCCACGGCAATTATCCGGCCACCGAAAAAATCATCGATGTGGTGAAAACCGGTCTGGATCAGGGCAGCGGTAACGGTTATCAGGCGGAAGCAAACGCCTTTGGCGAACTGGTGATGACGCCTGAATCCGCTGCGCTGCGTAGCTTATTCTTTGCGTCCACGGCGCTGAAAAAAGAAACAGGTGCGGACGCCCAACCGCTGCCGCTTCGCCGTGTCGGCATTCTTGGCGGCGGGCTGATGGGCGGGGGTATCGCTAACGTTACGGCCACCCGCGCCGGGCTGCCGGTGCGTATCAAAGACATCAATGTCGAGGGTATCCGCCATGCGCTGAAATACAGCTGGGATTTGCTGGAGAAAAAAGTGCGCAGCCGCAGACTGACGCGCAATGAACAGCAACGCCAGATGATGCTTATTTCAGGCACCACCGATTACAGCGGCTTTGCGCAGGTGGATCTGGTGGTTGAAGCCGTCTTCGAAGATCTGGCGCTGAAACAGGGCATGGTGGCGGAGATTGAGAAAAATGCCGCTCCGCACACTATTTTCGCTTCAAACACCTCTTCTTTACCTATTCATCAGATAGCCGCACAGGCGGAAAGACCTGAAAAGGTGATTGGTCTGCACTATTTCAGCCCGGTGGATAAAATGCCGCTGGTGGAAGTGATCCCTCATGCCGGCACCAGTGCGCAGACGATTTCCACAACAGTGTCGCTGGCGAAGAAACAGGGAAAAACAGCCATTGTGGTGGGTGACAGTGCCGGGTTCTACGTTAACCGCATTCTTGCGCCTTACATCAACGAAGCGGCGCGCTGTGTTCTGGCTGGCGAACCCATCGATCATATCGACAAAGCGCTGGTCAGCTTTGGTTTCCCGGTCGGGCCGGTGCAGTTGCTTGATGAAGTAGGGATCGACGTCGGCACTAAAATCAGCCCGATTCTGGTGGATGCGTTTGGCGAACGATTTGCTGCGCCCGCCGGTTTTGATGCGGTGCTCAAAGACGATCGCAAAGGGCGTAAAAACGGCAAAGGCTTCTATCTTTATGCCCAGAAAGGGCGCATGGCTAAGAAAAAGCAGGTCGATCCTGCCGTTTATCGCCTGCTCAACGTCACCCCGAAAGTGCAGCAGCCGGAGACGGAAATCGCCCAACGTTGTGTGATGCTGATGCTCAATGAAGCGGTGCGGTGTCTGGATGAAAAGGTGATCCGCAGCGCGCGTGATGGCGATTTAGGCGCGGTATTTGGCATCGGTTTCCCACCGTTTCGCGGCGGGCCGTTCCGCTACATTGATACGCTGGGGGCGGCAAACGCGGTGAAAACCCTGGAGCAACTGGCGCAGCGTTACGGTGAACACTTTACGCCGTGCGAAGGCCTGGTGCTTCGCGCGGCGAACGGCGGGCTTTTCTATCCGAAAGGCGAGGCGAAGGAAATTGCCGACGCAGTGTGACCTCCGTCACTGTGTGACGATGTATTTCGCGAGAGTGTGGAACAGATCCTGCTTGCAGCCATACTTAAGCCTGCGGGATCTTTTTTATGGGGAGGTCGGTTTTGTACAAGAACAAACCCAAACGATTGATCTACAACCCGAGTGGTTAAAAATTAGCCTGAATAGTTTACATGCGGTAAGGGTTGGTGTAAAAAACAGCGTTTTCTTTACGTGAACTTTCAGGCAGAATGCCCGACCGCTGATGCTGACCATGCAAAGCATGTGGCCAGGCGGGTTAAGTGGATGTACTGCCTTTCAGCTTTTTTGTTGTGAAACGACGATGAAAAAACGCTGGGCAATGGGTGATACAGCACGCAAAGCGTTTCTGTATAGCGCTATTTTTGTTAACAAAAGCGGTGCAATATGCAAGTTGTTATTATGCGTCACGGTGATGCGGTTCTTGAAGCTGCAAGCGACTCGGTTCGCCCGTTAAGCGAATGCGGATGTGACGAATCAGTACATATGGCAGCCTGGCTCAATGGCCGTGGCGTCAAAATTGATCGCGTTCTGGTCAGTCCGTATCTGCGTGCGCAGCAGACGCTTGAAAAAGTGCGGCTGAGCCTGG
This sequence comes from Rahnella sp. Larv3_ips, assembly GCF_003697865.1. NCBI lineage: Bacteria > Pseudomonadati > Pseudomonadota > Gammaproteobacteria > Enterobacterales > Yersiniaceae > Rahnella > Rahnella sp. Larv3_ips. The sequence goes on from NZ_MJIB01000021.1 coordinate 1,069,638, forward strand.
CGCTGCCAGACAACGTTGAAATCGATACGCTGAAAGAACTGACGCCGGGCGGCGATCCCGCACTGGTGGCCAGCGAGTTGCAACATCTGGCGCTGACCGGTGTGAATGCCGTGCTGGTGGTGTCTCACTTGCCGCTGGTGGGCTATCTGGTCGCGGAACTGTGTCCGGGTCTGTGCCCGCCAATGTTTGCCACTTCCGCGATGGCCAGTGTGGAACTGAATGGTGAAACCGGGCAGGGCACTTTCGAGTGGCAATTTAGTCCGTGCCAGGTGATGGCAAAGGTTTAATTTTCCGGGATGGAAAAGTAAACAAAAGAAAGGCACAGCCGTGTGAACGCGCTGTGCCTTTCTGCTTTCTGTGTTTCGCCAGCCGGGGTTAGCTGATTTTGTCATCCAGCTCAATCAGCACCAGCAGCGAGGCGGTGCCGCCGAACTCTTTCGGCGCCTGATGAAATGCCTCGACGTCAGGATGTTGCGCCAGCCACAGCGGCGTTTGCTGCTTGAGAATATGCTTGCCGTGCCCGTGCATCACGCAGGCACAATGGACATGTTCGCGGCGACAGGCGGCAATCAGCGCGCCCAATTCCTGCTTGGCTTCCATTTGCGTTAACCCGTGCAAATCGAGAAACAGTTCCGGGGAATAATCCCCGCGGCGTAATTTTTTCAATTCAAAATGGCTGACATCAGGCCGGACATGACGTACCGGACCCTCTTCCTGCAACATCGGCTGGAATTCATCAGAAAAATAATAGCTTGCGTCCACCTGCTCCTGCAGCAGCTTTTGAGGCGACATTTGCGTCACTTTTTTTCGCCGTGGTGGATGGGTAATCGTGTCATTTTTCAGGCGCTTGACGCCCGGAACGGCCTCGCGAAATATCGCGGCTTCTTCCGGGCTCAGCAGGTGCTTTTTCTTCATTTTCGGGTCGTCTTTTTCGCACAATGCCGACAGTGTACCTGCGGGCGACCTGTGGTTTAAAGAAAACTCAGGGTTAAATTCTTCGAGACATCGCGCAAGTGCGTTGACTAGCTGCTGATTTGTGACGGGCTTCGTGGCAAACTATGCGGCAAATTATGGGTTAAACGTCTGTTAAAAACCCGTGCATGCCTGGAGAATAAAATTGGACAAAATTTTCGTCGACGAAGCGGTCAGTGAACTGCATACCATTCAGGATATGTTGCGCTGGACCGTCAGCCGCCTGAACGCAGCCAATGTCTATTACGGTCACGGCACCGATAACCCGTGGGACGAAGCCGTGCAACTGGTGTTACCGAGCGTGTTTTTGCCGCTGGATATCCCTGAAGATATGCACACTGCGCGTCTGACCTCCAGTGAGCGTCACCGCATCGTGGAGCGCGTGATCCGCCGCGTCAATGAACGTGTGCCGGTGGCTTACCTGACCAACAAAGCCTGGTTCTGTGACATGGAATTTTATGTCGATGAGCGCGTTCTGGTGCCACGCTCGCCGATTGGTGAGCTTATCACACACCGCTTCTCCGGCATTCTGCACGAGAAACCTGAGCATATTCTTGATATGTGCACCGGCAGCGGCTGTATTGCTATCGCCTGTGCCTACGCGTTTCCGGAAACCGAAGTGGATGCGGTGGATATCTCTGCCGATGCGCTGGCCGTGGCTGAACGCAATATTGATACGCACGGCATCGAGAACTGGGTCACGCCGATCCGTTCTGATCTGTTCCGCGAATTACCGCCGCTGCAATACGACCTGATCGTCACTAATCCGCCGTATGTGGATGAAGAAGACATGTCTGATTTGCCACAGGAATACCGCCACGAACCTGTGCTGGGCCTGGCTTCCGGCACTGACGGCCTGAAACTGACCCGTCGTATTCTGGCCTGTGCGCCGGATTACCTGACGGACAACGGCGTGCTGATTTGTGAAGTAGGAAACAGCATGGTACATCTGATGGAACAATATCCTGAGATCCCGTTCACCTGGCTGGAGTTTGAAAACGGCGGTGATGGCGTCTTTATGCTGACCAAACAGCAGCTCGTTGAATGCGCCGAATACTTCACCGGCTACCGTGACTAATGACTTCTCATGACCGGCCTTTCGCCGGTCATTCCAGCATCAAACATCAACATAATGGTAAGGAGCCGTGATGGCAGGGAACAGTATTGGGCAGTTTTTCCGCGTCACCACGTTTGGCGAATCCCACGGTGTGGCACTGGGCTGTATTATTGACGGCGTGCCGCCGGGTATTGCGCTGACCGAAGCAGATCTGCAGCACGATCTCGACAGGCGTCGCCCTGGCACCTCGCGTTACACCACGCAGCGCCGCGAAGCCGACGAAGTGAAAATTTTGTCCGGCGTGTTCGAAGGCGTGACCACCGGCACCAGCATCGGCCTGATCATCCAGAATACCGATCAGCGCTCACAGGATTACAGCGCCATCAAGGACGTGTTCCGTCCGGGACATGCGGATTACACCTACGAACAAAAATACGGCGTGCGCGATTATCGTGGCGGTGGCCGTTCTTCTGCCCGCGAAACCGCAATGCGCGTGGCCGCAGGTGCCGTGGCGAAGAAATATCTGCTGGAAAAATTCGGCGTGAAAGTGCGCGGGTATATGTCCCAGATGGGCGATATCACCTGCGAACTGAAAGACTGGGATCTGGTCGAAACCAACCCGTTCTTCTGCCCGGATGAAAGCAAGCTCGAAGCACTGGACGAACTGATGCGCGCGCTGAAAAAAGAAGGCGATTCCATCGGTGCCAAAATTACTGTTGTGGCAGATCATGTACCGGTCGGCCTGGGCGAGCCGGTGTTTGACCGTCTGGATGCAGATCTGGCGCATGCGCTGATGAGCATCAACGCGGTGAAAGGCGTTGAAATTGGCGATGGGTTTGCCGTGGTTAACAAACGCGGCAGCGAAAACCGTGACGAAATTACGCCGACCGGTTTCGAAAGCAATCATGCGGGCGGTATTCTCGGCGGGATCAGCAGCGGCCAGCCGGTGGTTGCGCATCTGGCGCTGAAACCTACGTCCAGCATCACCGTTCCGGGGCGCACCATCAACCGTGAAGGCGAGCAGGTCGAGATGATCACCAAAGGGCGTCATGATCCGTGCGTCGGCATCCGTGCTGTACCCATTGCGGAAGCGATGATGGCGATTGTGCTGATGGATCACTTACTGCGTCAGCGCGCTCAGAACGGCGACGTTCATTCCACCGTGCCACGCTGGTAACCCTTCGATGAAACTTTTACGCCCTGTTCCTGCGTTGAAAGCCGCCTGCGCCAGTCTTCTGGTGCTCGCGCTTTGCGCGCCTGCTCTGGCGGCAACGCCGTGGCAGAAAATTACCCAACCGATTTCCGGCGCGCCTCAGGCCATAGGCAGCTACGCCAACGGATGTCAGATTGGTGCGCAACCACTGCCGCTCAATTCACCGGATTATCAGGTGATGCGAACCGATCAGCGCCGCTATTTCGGGCAGCCGGATTTGCTGGCGTTTATCACCCGTCTGGGCACTCAGGCGCGTGAGAAAGGCCTGGGCACCATGCTGGTCGGCGATATGGCGATGCCCGCGGGCGGACGTTTCAGCAGCGGTCACGCCAGCCATCAGTCCGGGCTGGATGTGGATATCTGGCTGCAACTGCCGCGTCAGCGCTGGAGCGAACAGATGTTGCTCAAACCGCAGCCTATCGATCTGGTCAGTGCTAACGGTAAATCCGTTGTGCCAGGCCAGTGGCAGCCGCGGATCGAAACGCTGATCAAGATGGCCGCGCAGGATCAAGAGGTGGTACGCATTTTCGTCAACCCGGCGATCAAGCAACAGCTTTGCCTCGATGCGGGAACCGATCGTGAATGGCTGCACAAAGTGCGTCCGTGGTTCGGCCATCGTGCGCATATGCATGTGCGCCTGAGCTGCCCGGCCGGAAGCCTGGAATGCGACAATCAGGCACCACCTCCTCCGGGAGATGGCTGTGGCGCTGAGCTGCAAAGCTGGTTCCTGCCGCCAAAACCGGGAAGCGGCACTTCAGTGAAAAGCGAGCCACCTCCGTTGCCGCCAACCTGTCAGGCGCTGCTGGATAAACATGTTGGTCAGCTTTAACTGGCCTGTACGATTTTGACTTCATCTTGTTGAGTGAAATGAATGGACTGGCTGATCGTTGCACCGTGGGTATTAATCGTCTTATTTTTCGTTGCACTGTTTGCCGGTTTCATTGATTCCATTGCCGGGGGCGGCGGGCTTATTAGCCTGCCCGCACTGCTGGCGGCGGGGGTTTCCCCCGCGCAGGCCATTGCCACCAACAAGCTGTCATCCATTGGCGGATCATTTTCCGCCAGCCTCTATTTTGTGCGGCGCGGGGTGGTGGACCTCAACGATCAAAAGCTCAATATCGCCTGCACCTTTGTCGGTTCGGTGATTGGTGCAATCCTGATTCAGCATCTGCGCGCCGACATGCTGCGTCAGATTCTGCCTCTGCTGATTATCTGCATTGGTTTGTATTTCCTGCTGACGCCCCGTCTGGGCGAAAGCGATCGCGCCAGACGCCTGAATGCGTTGCCGTATGCGCTGGTCGGCGGCGGTTGTGTCGGTTTTTATGATGGATTTTTCGGCCCCGGTGCGGGCTCGTTCTACGCGCTGGGTTTTGTGACTTTATGTGGGTTTAACCTCGCTAAAGCCACGGCACACGCAAAAGTCCTGAATTTCACCTCCAACTTCGGCGGCCTGCTGTTCTTCATACTCGGCGGCAAAGTGGTGTGGGTGCTGGGATTTGTGATGATGGCCGGGCAGTTTATCGGTGCGCGTCTTGGTGCGCGGATGGTGCTGAGCAAAGGGCAGAAGATGATCCGCCCGATGGTGGTGACCGTGTCCGTGGTGATGAGTTGCAAGCTGATTTACGACAATCACGGTACCGAAATCATGCACTGGCTAAGTCTGCATTTATAATTTTACCAGCAGCAGAATGCTTGCCCGAAGTCATGAAATACGCCATTCAATCAGGGGTATATTGTCGCCCCTGATCTTACTTTAACGAGTTTCACAGCAATTATGTCTGATTCGACTGCAACACATAACTATCATCAATTGATCGACATTTTTGATTCCTGCTTCTTTGAGGAATTTAACGTGCGCCTGATTAAAGGCGATGACGAGCCGATCTATCTGCCTGCGGATGAGCAGGAGCCGTTTAACCGCATCGTTTTTGCCCACGGTTATTACGCCAGCGGAATGCATGAAATCTCTCACTGGTGCGTCGCGGGTGCGGAACGCCACAAACTGGTTGATTTCGGTTACTGGTACTGCCCGGACGGCCGTGATGCCCAGACGCAGAGCGAGTTTGAGAAAGTCGAAATCAAACCGCAATCCTATGAATGGTTGTTCTGCGCGGCAGCGGGTTTTGCGTTTAACGTCAGTTGCGACAATCTGAGCGGCGATTGCGAGCCTGACCGCGTCGGTTTCCAGAATAAAGTGCGTGCAGAAGTGCTGCGTATGCTGGAGCAGGGCATTCCGGAAAGACCTTCGCGCTTTATTAAAGCGTTACAATCGTTTTACAATACCGCCCCTTTGACGCCTGCAGACTTCCCTGCGTTGCAGCCGATCGAATAAAAGACTCAATACCGGACACGAGAGGAAGAGTAATGATCGCAGAATTTGAAACGCGGATTTTAACGCTGATTGACGACATGGTCGAAAGCGCCAGCGACGACGAACTGTTTGCCAGTGGCTATCTGCGGGGCCATCTGACGGTCGCGGTAGCAGAAGCGGAAGAGAACGGTGAACACACCGCCGAAGCGCTGAAAATTCGTGTTCAGGACGGACTGGATAAGGCTATCCGCGCCGGCGAATTATCGCCGCGCGATCAGGCACTGGTTCAGGGCATGTGGGAAAATCTTTATCAGGCTTCCTTGCCACAATAATCCCCTTTCAGTAAAAAAAAGCGCAGCCAGGGTGAACCGGCTGCGCTTTTTTATTTACCCAAAGTCAGGTCTGAAACCTGCTTAGTGTGATTCCACCGGACGGCCTTTCAGTAATTTTCTGACCCACATGCGGTTCGGATTGAGGGCCGCCAGCGTTTCGCTGTCGAGCGGCAGCGGTTCACCGGCAATCTGCGCCGCCAGTATTTCTGCCCCGAGCGGCGCAGAACTCAGCCCGCGTGAACCGAGCGCACCAAACAGAAACAGATTTTCATACACCGGCGCCGGCGCTACCGGGCGGTGGCGTTTAATGTCGAGATCTAGCGTCTGATAACTCTCCAGCAGCGCATCATAATCAGCCACCGAGCCGATCATCGGCAGATGGTCCCGGGTCGCGCAACGCACGCCGTTTCGCGCTTCGCCTTCACTGACATCCACGTCATGCGGCCATTGCTGATCCGGCAGACACCTGATGAGACGCTGGCGGTTTTCCTGCTGATCGCCGTCACGGTAATCCGTGCATTTGTCGGCGCGGTGATAGCTTGCACCAATACAATGGTGCTGATTCTGCGGGCTGACCGGCGTCATGTAGCCGTCATAACACAACACCTGCGTCAGCTTGCTCAGCGCCGGTGTGGTCGGAATATGCGACACCTGGCCGCTGACGGCATAAACCGGCAGTTTTTCTGTCTGACTGAAATCGGTAATGTCTGCGCCGTTCGCCAGCACAACACCCTGATGTCGGGCGACATGGCCGTCAGCAAAGGTCAGCGCCCATTGCGAATTAGCGTCAAATTCTAATGCGGTCGCGCGCTGGTAATAATGCACCGTTAAGCCCTGGGTTTCGGCAAGAGAAATCAGCGATGCGGTCAGTTCTGCCGGGCACAGCCACGCGCCGAGCGGATAGGTCACGCCGCCGCTGCCGCACGGTAATCCGCACAACGCTTCCACGTCTTCTTCACTCAGCCCTTTTGCCAGTTCTTCCGGCCAGCCGCCTTTGAGTATGCCGTCAATTTTGCCCTGACTTTTTTCGTCATAACCGAGCTGCGTCACGCCGCTCCAGCCGTGGTCGAAAGGTACATTCAGCGTTTCAAGCTGCGCGTACTGGCGCCGGGCAAAGGTGAAGGCCTGGGCGAAAAAGTTTTCCAGCGTATCGCCACGGCCATTAAGCAACGGATAAACCGCGCCCTGACGGTTGCCGGAGGCCCCGAGCGCCGGTTTTTCATCGGCGCAGTACAGCGTGACTGCATAGCCACGGCGCAAAAGTGCCAGTGAAAGCACGGCGCTGGCAACGCCGCCGCCTAAAACTGCAAACTCTATGGCATTTTTCGCCGCAGGACGTAAATACCACGGGGCAGGATGAGGAACATCAATTTCTGCCGGTAAAACACCGGATAACATATGGCGCTTTTCACCGAAGCCCGGCACTTTGCTGATGTCAAAACCGGCTTCCTGCAGGCCACGGCGGACTATGCCCGCGACGGTGAAAGTGGCAAAGGTCCCTTGCGGACGAGTCATTTTTGCCATGGCGTTGAAAAGCTCAGGTGTCCACATGTCCGGGTTTTTCGAGGGCGCAAAGCCGTCGAGGAACCAGGCATCGACCTGCTGATTCATACTGGTGTCACATGCCGGAAGCAGGGTAGTCACGTCGCCGAACCACAGGTCGAGCGTGATACGCCCACCGGCCAGCAGCAAACGATGGCATCCGGCAAAGGGCATCGGCCATTGTTCGCAGAGTTCGGCGGAGTAGTCAGCCAGTTCCGGCCATTGTGCATGGGCAGCGATAAGGTCGCGGGCGGATAGCGGAAATTTTTCGTAGCTGATGAAATGCAGCCGTTGCAGGGTGGCCTCAGGGTTCTCAGAGTGGAACGCCTCGAAGGTCTGCCACAACGTCAGGAAATTCAGTCCGGTACCGAATCCGGTTTCCGCAATGATGCAAAGCGGGCGCGGGTGATCGGCAAAACGTGCCGGAAAATGATTGCCATTCAGGAAGACATGGCGTGTTTCCAGTAAGCCGTCCTGATTGGAAAAGTAGACGTCATCAAAATGTCGGGAAACAGGTGTACCCTGTTCGTTCCAGCTTAATTCAGCGGGTGTGATCGGGTTATGGCTCACGTGAAACTCTCTCAGTTCAAGGCGATGCCGGAGTTTACGCCTGCGTTTGACCCCGCGCAAATTTACCACGATTTACACAAGGAATTGCTGATCGGACTTGTTCGGCGTACAACTGTACGCTAGAGTGCGTGACGAAATCCCGAATGGTGAATAGTACAAGAGGTATTAAATGAAACGTGCAGTGATTACTGGCCTGGGTATCATCTCGAGCATCGGTAACAACAAGCAGGAAGTTCTTGCATCTCTGCAAGAGGGTCGCTCTGGGATCACCTTCTCGCAAGAGCTGAAAGATGCCGGCATGCGTAGTCACGTCTGGGGTGATGTCAAATTAGACACCGCAGGCCTTATCGATCGTAAGATTGTGCGTTTCATGAGTGATGCCTCGATCTACGCTTATCTTTCCATGCAACAGGCGATTGAAGATTCCGGTCTGACCCCTGAAATGGTGTCCAACGACCGCACCGGCCTTATCGCCGGTTCCGGCGGCGGTTCTCCGCGCAACCAGGTTGCGGGTTCCGACGGTATGCGTGCCAAAGGCCTGAAAGGCGTTGGCCCTTACATGGTGACCAAAGCGATGGCGTCCGGTGTTTCAGCCTGTCTGGCGACCCCGTTCAAAATCCGTGGCGTGAACTATTCCATCAGTTCTGCCTGCGCAACCTCTGCTCACTGCATTGGTAACGCGTTAGAAATGATTCAGCTTGGCAAACAGGACGTGGTCTTTGCCGGTGGCGGCGAAGAACTGTGCTGGGAAATGGCCTGTGAATTCGATGCAATGGGCGCGCTGTCTACCCGTTACAACGAAACCCCTGAAAAAGCCTCCCGTACTTACGATCAGAACCGTGACGGTTTTGTTATCGCAGGCGGCGGCGGTATGGTTGTCGTGGAAGAGCTGGAACACGCTCTGGCACGTGGCGCGCACATCTACGCAGAAATCGTTGGCTACGGCGCAACCTCTGACGGCGCAGACATGGTGGCTCCATCCGGTGAAGGCGCTGTGCGTTGCATGAAAATGGCAATGAACGGCGTGGATACGCCTATCGATTACGTTAACGTGCACGGGACTTCTACTCCGGTCGGCGACGTGAAAGAACTGGGTGCGATCCGTGAAGTGTTCGGCGATAAAACGCCAGCGCTTTCTTCCACCAAAGCCATGACCGGTCACTCTCTGGGTGCCGCAGGCGTTCAGGAAGCGATTTACACCCTGCTGATGGCCGAGCACGGCTTCATCGCGCCAAGCATCAACATCGAAGACCTCGATGAGAAAGCGGAAGGCATGGATATCATCACTAAGCCAACTCAGCGCGAGCTGACGACCGTGATGTCCAACAGCTTCGGTTTCGGCGGCACTAACGCCACGCTGGTTATGCGCAAGATGAAAAACGACAAATAATTCCTGTCGTTAAGCACTAATAAAAGCCCGTTTAACACGGGCTTTTTTACGTCTGTTGTTTATCCCTTCTGTTATCCCTCAACAATTCAGGTACAATTTCGCCGCTTCTTATTTTCACTTTGTTGACATAATGCTCTCACTCCGACACATCAATCATCGACATCTGCGCTTCCCGGCCTGGCTTGGGATCCTGGCGATCCTGATGTTGTTTATTGCTCCGGTGATTTCCAAATCACAGGGGGTTGAGGGTGCGCAGCACACAATGATGCCGGGAATGGTAATGTCCGATATGGACATGCCAGAGGGTGAGATGGCTGGCATGATGATGCCTGACCACCATGACTCGCCGGAACATTGTCAGAAGCTATCCTGTCAGTCTGCGCCGAAAGATATCGCCAAAAGGATGATGTTCGGTGACATGAGCGATGCCGCCTGCGGTTATTGCGTGTTGCTAGTGCATCTGCCGATGCTCGACTTACAGGCCATGCCGATGCTGTGGTCGCGGGCTTATTCCGGCCGCGCGCCTTCGCGTTCAGTAATACAACGTCTCTTTCCTTCGCTGTTCTTCACTGATTCCCAGCCCCGCGCGCCTCCTCATTTTCTTTAGCTTTTTCTCTTCACATGAAAATTATCGACATAACGGCGCTTAACCCGCGTAACCGTTGTGTGTTTGCTATGGAAAATTCAGGAAATCTGATTGATGAGCCAGCCTGCTGTTTCTCAAAAAATGACGGTCAAAGCCGCATCTCTTGCGCTGCTCAAGCGCATACACTTTTATATCGGCCTGTTCGTCGGCCCGTTTATTTTTGTCGCTGCACTGACCGGCACGCTGTATGTCCTCACGCCGCAGTTTGAAAACTATCTGTACGCCGATGCGCTGTTCACCTCTTCTCAGGGGGAAGCGCAGCCGCTGTCGCAACAAATTGATGCTGCCGTGAAGGTGGCCGGTCCGCATCCGAAAATTTACGCCGTCCGCCCTGCGCCTCATGAGGGCGATACCACGCGGGTGATGTTCTCCGATCCGCAACTGGGTGCTTCCAAAAGCCGCGCCATCTTTATCGACCCCGCCACGCTGGCGGTAAAAGGCGATATGACGGTGTACGGCACCAGCGGGATTTTACCGTTTCGCACCTGGCTGGATGATTTACATCGCGGCCTGCTGCTGGGCGATGCCGGGCGTATTTACAGTGAGCTTGCGGCTTCCTGGCTATGGGTTGCGGCAATCGGCGGCATAATCCTGTGGCTGACAGGCCGCCCGAAACGCCGCTCGCCCCGAAAACTGAGCGAAAAAGTGGCGAAGCAGGAGCGCAGCCGTCGCTGGCACAGCACGCTGGGGCTGGCGCTGATGGCCGGTTTGCTGTTTTTCTCAGCCACGGGTCTGACCTGGTCGCAGTGGGCAGGGGATAATATTGGCGTGCTGCGCGCGCACATGGGCTGGCTGACGCCGGCGGTGAACACGGCCTTAGAGGCTGACGCTCCGGCCGCGCCTGCTGACGAGCACGCTGAGCATCACGCCACCATGGCGGATATGCCGGGCATGGAGATGTCTGGTCATGCGATGCACGAGAAACCTGAAACCGTGCCGGTCACTCCCGATACTTTTGATACTGTCGTTCAGGCCGCGCGGGCGTCAGGGATCGGGGCGAATAAAATTGAAATCCGCCCGGCCTATACCCCCGGTAAAGCCTGGACGGTGACCGAAGTCGATCGCAGCTGGCCGACGCAGGTGGATGCCGTTTCTGTCGATCCGACCTCTCTGCGGATTGTCGATCACGTCCGTTTTGCCGATTTCCCTTTGCTGGCGAAATTGACCCGCTGGGGCGTGGATGCCCACATGGGTATTCTGTTTGGCCTGTGGAATCAGGTGATTCTGGCGGTGTTTGGTACCGGGCTTTGCGTGATGATTGCCTGGGGATATCGCCTGTGGTGGTTGCGCAGAAACGTGAGCAGCGGCGGGGTAAACCCGGTGATCACGCTGATGCAAACCTGGAAATCGGTGCCTTTCAGCCTGCAATGCCCACTCTTTTTGATCACACTGGGGCTTGCGATTTCATTGCCGGTGATGGGCGTCAGCCTGGTCATTTTCCTGCTGATTGATATCGCCCGCTGGGCAACCTCTGAGCGCAGGGTGTACCGCACCCGTAACCTGAACTAATCTTAAATTTCCGGTGGTGCTGATGCGATGCACCACCGGCGTTACTCTCCTTCCTCTGAATCTCATTTTTTCATTTTCATATATCACACTGATAAAACTGATTTTTATATTTGTGATAATTAACCATTTATTTAAATTATCGCGCTATTTATTACGCCCGCCAAAAACTCTACTAGTCTTATTCTTGCATCAGAAAAGTCCGAAGAATGTCTTTGTTTTATTCAATATTTCCTTTGTAAATTAATGCATTACTTTATGTAGGGGTTTGTTCATGGCTATTGAATCAGATGATCACAAAGTGGGGTTAATTCCGGTCACCCTGATGGTGTCCGGGAATATCATGGGCTCGGGAGTTTTCCTCCTGCCGGCCAACCTGGCGTCCACTGGCGGGGTAGCGATATATGGCTGGCTGGTGACGATTATTGGCGCGCTGGCGCTGTCGATGGTGTACGCCAAAATGTCATCGCTTGATGACAGTGCAGGGGGCTCCTACGCCTATGCGCGCAGGGCATTTGGCCCCTATCTGGGTTATCAAACCAACCTGCTTTACTGGCTGGCGTGCTGGGTCGGTAACATCGCGATGGTGGTGATCGGCGTTGGTTATCTCAGCTACTTCTTCCCTATTTTAAAAGAGCCGCTGGTTCTGACCTTCACCTGCGTTGCCGTGCTGTGGTTGTTCGTCATTCTCAACATTGTCGGTGCGAAGATGATCACCCGCGTTCAGGCCGTCGCGACGGTGCTGGCGCTGATCCCGATTCTGGCGATCGCCATTTTTGGCTGGTTCTGGTTCAAAAGTGATACTTACATGGAGGCCTGGAACGTCAGTGGAAAAAGCACCTTTGGCGCGATTCAAAGCACCCTGAGCGTGACGCTGTGGTCATTTATCGGCGTAGAGAGCGCCTCGGTCGCGGCGGCGGTGGTGAAAAACCCGAAACGCAACGTGCCGATTGCCACCATTGGCGGCGTGCTGATTGCTGCGGTCTGTTACGTGCTCTCGACCACCGCGATCATGGGCATGATCCCGAATGCGGCGCTGCGCCTCTCCACGTCGCCGTTCGGTGATGCCGCAAGGATGGCAATGGGCGAAACGGCAGGGGCCATTGTTACCTTCTGCGCCGCTGCGGGGTGTCTGGGCTCACTCGGTGGCTGGACGTTACTTGCCAGCCAGACCGCAAAAGCCGCCGCCGATGACGGATTGTTCCCGCCGATATTTGCCAAGGTCAACAAAGAGGGGGTACCGGTCAAAGGTCTTATCGTGCTGGGTATCCTGATGACTATCTTCCAGGTATCGACCATTTCTCCTGATGCCACGGAACAGTTCGCCCTGGTTTCCTCGGTTTCCGTCATTTTCACCTTAGTGCCGTATCTGTATACCTGCGCCGCGCTGATGCTGGTCGGGCATGGTCATCTGGGCAACCGCACCGGAATGTACAGCTTTATAACGCTGATCGCCTTTGTGTATTGCGTATGGGCCGTGGTCGGCTCCGGCGCGGAAGAGGTGATGTGGTCATTCATCGCGCTGATGGTGATTACCGCGCTGTACAGCTTCAACTATAACCGTCGTCATAAAAACCCGTATCCGTTGGGCAAACCGCTTGAACTGGACTGACCGTTTTTAGCTCCCTGACATTTTGAAATTCAAGAGGAAAGGAAAGGTTATGATCGATTTAAGTCGCCATAAAAAACGTAAAGTGCTGGTGGTTGACAGCAATATTTCCGAGGTTAATACCGCGAACGGCCGCGCCGTGCGCGAACTTATCGAAGCGCTGGAAGACACCAACCTGACGGTGATCCCCGCCGTCACCTTTGAAGACGGCATCGCGACCATCACGTCTGATGCCTCTATCTGCTGCGTGTTTGTCGACTGGACCTCCGGCGGCAACGACGATGTTTCGCACAGCCAGGCGTTTGCGCTGCTGCAGGAGATCCGCCGCCGCAACAAAGGCGTGCCGGTGCTGCTGATGGCGGAGCACTCCTGTATCGACACCCTGACCCTCGACACCATGAAAATGGTCAACGAATTTGTCTGGATGCACGAGGACACCGCAGAGTTTATCGCGGCACGCTCTGTTGCCCTGATCGATAAATATTATGACCAGCTGTTGCCGCCGTTCACCAAAGCATTGTTTCACTACACCAAATATTCTCCGGAATATTCGTGGGCGGCACCCGGTCATCAGGGCGGTGTCGCCTTTACCAAAACAGCGGTAGGGCGCGAGTTTCTCGATTTCTTTGGTGAAAACCTGTTCCGCACCGATACCGGTATCGAGCGCGGTGCGCTGGGTTCATTACTCGATCACAGCGGTCCGATTAAAGAATCTGAAACCTACGCCGCACGGGTTTTCGGCTCGCACCAGAGTTACTCTGTGCTTAACGGCACATCAGGCTCTAACCGCGCGATCATGACGGCGGTGGTAGGCGATGGTCAGTTCGCGCTGTGTGACCGTAACTGCCATAAGTCGATCGAGCAGGGGCTGGTAATGACCGGCGGTATACCGGTCTTTTTCATCCCGACGCGCAACCGCTTTGGCATCATCGGGCCGATCCCCAAATCGCAGTTTATGGCCGAGTCCATCCAGCAGAAAATGGATGAACATCCGCTGAAAAAACTCGCCTCAGATCCGAAACCGGTTTATGCCGTCGTCACCAACTGTACTTACGACGGCATGTGCTACAACGCCAAACAGGCGCAGGATTTACTGGCGAAGAGCGTCGATAATATTCACTTCGATGAAGCCTGGTATGCCTATGCGCGCTTTAATCCGTTCTACCGCGATCGTTACGCCATGCGCGGTAATCCGGCCGATCACGACCCTGAAGGCCCGACGGTTTTCGCCACGCACTCCACGCACAAACTGCTGGCCGCGCTTTCTCAGGCTTCTTACATCCACATCCGTAACGGTAAAAAACCGGTGGAGCATTCGCGCTTCAACGAGTCCTACATGTTGCAGGCCACCACGTCGCCGTTGTACGCCATTATTGCCGCCAATGAAGTGGGCGCGGCGATGATGGACGGCAAGCAGGGCGAATCGCTGACTCAGGAAGTGATCAACGAAGCGGTCGATTTCCGCATGGCGCTGGCAAAAGTTCATGCAGCGTTCTCCGCTCAGGGCGAATGGTTCTTCTCGCCGTGGAATGCGCCGGACGTGCTGGATGTGAAAACCGGTAAAAAAATTCCGTTCATTAATGCCTCCAAAGAACAACTGACGACAGACCCGTCTTGCTGGGTGCTCAGACCGGGCGAAAGCTGGCACGGTTTTGATCAGCTCGACGACGACTGGTGCATGCTCGACCCGATCAAAGCCGGTATTCTGGCGCCAGGCATGGGCGATGACGGCAAGATGCTGGAAAACGGCATTCCTGCGGCGATGGTGACGGCATTCCTTTCTCAGCACGGCATTGTCCCTTCGCGCACCACCGATTTTATGGTGCTGTGTCTGTTTTCGGTCGGCGTGACCAAAGGCAAGTGGGGCACACTGATCAACGTTCTGCTGGAGTTCAAACAGCATTACGACGACAACAGCCCGCTGACGCTGTGCCTGCCGGATCTGGCCTCCTCCAACGTCGCGCGCTATGCCGGTATGGGGCTGAAAGATCTCTGCGACGAGATGTTCGCGTACATGAAAACCAGCCAGATGGACAAACTGCAGTCCGACGCTTTCGGCAAAATCCCGACACCGGTCAAACTGCCGCGCGCTGCGTTTCAGGACCACATGGCCGGGCGCTGTGAGCATCTGACCCTCGACAAGCTGGCCGGTCGCGTCTCCGCGGTCGGCGTGATCCCTTATCCACCGGGGATCCCTATCGTCATGCCGGGTGAAAGTTTCGGTGCCAAAAACGACCCGTGGCTGAGTTATATCCGCAGCATCGCGCAATGGGGCGAGAAATTCCCCGGCTTCGAAAAAGAGCTCGAAGGGGCAGAGTTCAAAGACGGCCAGTACCACATCTGGGTGCTGAAAGAGTAGCGTCTGTTTTTTCACCGGCAAGCGGAAAGTGGTATGAGATAAAAGCATTGCGGGATACGCCGCAATCCGATGACGAGGCTCTGTATGAGCCTCGTTTTTTTTGCGCGACATCCCGGAGAAATCATTTTTGCGCTGGCAGGAGAGAATTTCTTCGGGTAACGTCAGCGCATCTTGTTCAGCGAAGAATAACCATGTTGATAGCAGCGTTCGGCACAGTCGTTAAACCTTTTTTACGTGACAGATTTTTGCATCTGTTAATTCTGCTTGGCGTCATTCTGACCGTGTTCCAGCCGGAGAAAATCACTCAGTTCCCGCAGTTTGTTGACTGGAACACCATCGTCACGTTGCTCGGTTTACTGATGCTGACCAAAGGCGTGGAGGTCAGCGGCTATTTTGATTTTGTGGGCCGAAAGATGATTAACGCCATCGACAATGAGCGGTGGCTGGCCCTGTTTCTGGTGATGGCGGCGGCGGTGCTTTCAACGTTTATGACCAATGACGTTGCGCTGTTCATCGTGATACCGCTGACGATTACGCTAAAAAAACTGACATCGCTGCCGGTGACCCGGCTGATCATTTTCGAAGCGCTGGCAGTGAATGCCGGATCCCTGCTCACGCCTATCGGCAATCCGCAAAACATCCTGTTGTGGAATAAGTCCGGGCAGTCATTTTTGCATTTTATCGGGCAGATGGCGCCGCTGGCGGTGGTGACGCTGGCTGCACTGTTGCTGGTGACGTGGTTTTGTTTTCCGTCGCACAGCCTGAAAAAGCTTGAAAGTAATCAGGGATATCCTTTCCGTAAACGGCTGCTTTTCAGCTGCGCAGTGCTGTATGTGGTGTTCATCGCCTGTGTGGATCTGGGGCTGGCACTTTACGGTTTACTGGCTGTGATTGCGTGCTTCCTGTTGCTGGCACGCAACGTTTTGCTGCGCATCGACTGGCCGCTGATTCTGGTGTTTATCGTGATGTTTATTGATGTGCGTTTGCTGGTCGGGCTGAATGCTTTGCAGCCCGCGTTTACCCACATCCACAGTTTGCCCGATTACGGACATTATCTGCTGAGCATCGGGCTTTCACAGGTGATCAGCAACGTGCCTGCGACGATCCTGATGATCAACTATCTGCCGTCCGGCCCGCTGCTGGCTTACGCCGTTAACGCGGGAGGCTTCGGGCTGGCAATCGGTTCGCTTGCCAATCTGATTGCCCTGCGTATGGCGAATGACAAAAAGATCTGGCTCAGGTTTCATTACTACTCTTTCCCGTTCCTGCTGTTCAGCGGGCTGGCGGGGTGGTGGCTGCTGCCGCTGCTGGCGAAGTAACGGCAACGTTGATTGACGCCAGCCGGTTGACGGCTGCCGTGATTTCCGCAGGCGTCAGTGCGGAGAATCCCAGCAACCAGCCGTCCTGATGCCGGGCGGCAGAGCCTGGCACATCCATAAATAACGGCGACAGGCGGGGTGTTTCCACCCCGGCGTGTGCAGCCAGCGTGCTCAGGTGTGACTCCTGACCGGCAGGAAGGCGGGCAGCAAGCTGTAAACCGCCAGCGGCAACCTGCGGTGTCAGCCAGCTGATTTTTTGCTTAATGTGTTCAAGCAGATGATCACGACGGCTGTGGTACAGCTGGCGGGAAAAACGCAGGTGGGCGGCGAAATGCCCCGTTTGCATGAATTCAGCGGTCACCGCCTGCATCAGCTGTGAAGAGTGTCCGTCATTCACCGTGCGCATCGTGACCATTGGCCCGACGAGTGCTGGCGGCAGCACGGCGTAGGCCAGCCGCAAAGAAGGGAATAAAACCTTCGAAAACGTGCCGAGATAAATGACCTGCTGATGTTTATCCAGCCCCTGCATGGCCGGAAGAGGGCGTCCGTCGTAATGCAGCTCGCTGTCGTAGTCGTCCTCAATGATCCAGCTGCCGTAACGCTTAGCGTAGTCAAGCAGATGCAGGCGGCGCGGCAAACTCAGGCTGACGCCGGTCGGGTAGTGATGTGACGGCGTCAGATACATCAGGCGCGGCACGGGTAAATTCGCCGCCGGCGCGATCCCTTCACCGTCAACCGCAACGGCAAAAATATCCGCGCCCGCACTGGCAAACGCGTTGCGTGCACCCGGATAACCGGGCTGTTCCAGCCAGACACAATCGGCCGGATCGATAAGCAGCATCGCCAGTAATTGCAGCGCCTGCTGCGAACTGGTGGTGATCAGGATCTGTTCTGCCGAACACACCACGCCGCGCGATTGTTGCAGATAGCTGGCGATGGCTTCGCGTAAGGGTAAATAGCCCTGCGGATCGCCATAACCCAGCAGACGCTCGCCGTGAACGCGCAATTGCCTGGCGGTCAGCTGTTTCCAGGTTTTGAGCGGGAATGCGCGCAGATCGGGCGAACCGGCGGCAAAAGCCAGCGGGAATTGCGGATCGCGGCACCCGCCGGTGGCCAAAATGGTTTGTCCACGTGCAGACAGTCTCGGAGGGCTTACGGCAATAACGGCCTGTTTGCGCGGTGCTGCGGGGCGGGGAAGGGATGCGCTGACAAAGGTGCCTTTTCCCGTTTGACGATAAAGATAACCTTCCGCTTCTGTCTGGGCATACGCCGCTTCCACGGTGATGCGCGACAGGTTCAGATCAGCGGCCAGCAGGCGGGATGACGGTAATCTCTCCCCGGCAATCAGCGCACCGCTGTGAATGGCGCTGCGCAGTGCGGCACACAGGCGGTCGCGCAGCCCGGCAGGCGCTGCATGACCCCGCTCAGCGGTATCTCCGAACAAAGTGATCAAGGCGGAAGGCCGATCCGTTTTGGGCATAATGGGTCTTATCATAGGGCTGAAATTGGCATCAATAATAAGACCAAAATTGGTGATGATGGAACGGCTTTCAACAAAGAAAATCTCACAGGAGAAGATATGTCGCATTCATCGTATGTTCTGGCTTTTGAGCCACCGTCACCGGAAGTCAGCGCTGCATATTTGCTGTCAAAACTGAGTTTTTACACCGACGCAGCCGATGTAGCCGCAGATTTGCAAAATGGTGTCACCGGTATTGTGGTTATTGATACCCGTTCTGCTGAATATTATGTACGCGGGCACGTGCCGGGGGCGGTGAGTTTTCCACATAAACTGATGACCGCTCAGAGCACGGCTGCCCTCAGTAAAGAGGTGGTGTATGTGACTTATTGTGACGGGATTGGCTGTAACGGTTCTACACAGGGCGCGTACAAGCTGGCTAAGCTCGGATTTCGGGTAAAAGAGATGATTGGCGGGCTGGATTTCTGGATCCGCGACCGGCATCCGCTGGCAACGGGAGAGGAACGGGGAGACTATTCCCGTCACGTCGCCCGGCAAGATTGCGGCTGTGCCTGAGTGCTGAACCCTTGCAGGTTCAGGAGCGAAGCGGGCTTAAAACAGCGCCCAGAGTAAAAGCACAATCACCACAAAGGCGATAAACAGCAGCGGCTTGCCGCCGAGCGCCTGCATGGAAGGCGGCAACATCGCAACCAGCGGATTCATGATCGGCTGGGGATCGGTGCGCGTCGTGGTAGTGAAGTGATCATCAATCTCTTCACTGCGCGGCGTGCGATCCACGCGCTGGCTGAACAGTACGCCAATCAGGTCATTCACCTGCACCGGCGTGAGGGGCGATGATAACGTCGCGTTGAAGCGGTTTTCCACGTATTCGGTGAGCTGGCGAATTTCCTGCGTCGTGGCGGGTTGTTTAAGCACGCTCAGCAGGGTCGTCAGCGTCGGTGGCGTTGTTTGCTGGCTCAGTGAGGCTTTCACCTGCATAAACTGGCTCAGCAGCTGGAAGTGTTTCGCCGGTATGGCATCGCCGACTTTCACGCCCACCAGATTGAACAGCTCCTGCCACACTTTCACCGGCGCTTCACCGGTGGCCGCACTGAGACGGGTGACCAGTTGCTGCAGGTTATTGTGTTCGGCAGGCAGCAAAGGACGATCGGTGACCGGTGTTTGCTGCGGCTGCGGAATATTCATCTGGCGTGTCTGAATGAGATCCAGCACCTGTTGCAACTGCGGGTGGGTCAGCTGGCTGAGCACGGTGTGGCCAAAACTTTGACGGATGAAATCGCTGACTGCCTGACGATTGTTGCCCTGCGGCAGCAGCTCGGTCAGTTGCAGCATCAGCTGGCGCGAAGCGTGGCTGTCCTGTGCCTGCGTCAGTTTTCCCTGCAGCAGTGTCTGCGCCTGAGGAAATTGCGACGAGGTGATCTCTGCGTCGTGCGGCAAAGCGAGGTCGTGGCGCAGGTTGGCCCAGATCTCCGCAGATTTAATCGGCGTCAGCGCCATCAGCTTTACGATCAGCTTTTCCAGCGTGGTTCGCTGCGCCGGGGTTAATGGCAGTTCGCCACCCGATTGAGCAGGAACGGTCTGACCCTGAGGCTGTGTTCTGTTGTCGCCAACCGGCATGCCCGGGCCGCTCAAAGGTTGCATATCACCGTCCTTCGCTGGAAATTAAAACGTCGCCTGAACCTGGAAGAAAAGTCAAAGCGCGGCGCAAGAGCGCAGAAGCGCCTCATCATACCTGCAAAGTTTATTAATCGACACCGTGAATGGCAGGCTGATGACTATTCTTAGAAATATTATTTATCAAAACGGGCGTTAAAAACGTCTGGCGGGGCGCGAAAGCGAAAAATCAGTCACTGCTCTGCTGATTTTCGCGCAGAGCAGTGACGTTCAGTGGCGTTATTTCTCTGCGGGAGGGCAGGCGCCGCCAAACAGCGGTTTGCGCAGCCGCTGGGCGATCACCACCCCGGCCAGCGTAATGCCGCCGCCGATAATGTGGTAACTCTGCAAATGCTCATGCAGGAACAGCACCGCGATAATGGCGGTGAAAATCGGCGACAGGTTCATGAAAATGGACGCTTTGTTGGCACCGAGGCGGATAACGCCCTGGATCCACAAAAAGGGCGCAATGATCGAGGCCGGAATCCCCGCAAAAAGCACCAGCGGAATGTTGTGCACCGTCAGGCTGACGTCGTTCGCCAGCAGGAAGTTGGGCAGCAGCAGTAACACGCCAAAAACGATCTGCGCATACAGCGACTGCCAGTTAGGCAGCGGGATCGCCCAGCGCTTGGTCAGCACGCCATACAGCGCGTAGGCCGCGGAGGCGCAAAACATCATCAGCTCGCCTTTGCCAATCCCATGTTGCAGCAGTTGCGCCGGATCGCCCGCACTGACCAGCCACACCAGACCGGCGAAAGAAATGATGCAGCCCAGCGCGATACCGACAGTGGGCACCACGCTCAGCAGGAACAGACTGATCACCACGGTCAGCAGCGGGATAAGCGAGTTCAGTATCCCCATGAACAACGCACTGACGCTGTGTGCGGCGTAATAGGCCAGGCTTTGATAAAGCACCATCCCCAGCAGGCCGAGGATCAGCAGTTTCCACCAGTATTGTTTCACCGCCTGAAAGTTACGCAGCAGGCCGGGCAAGACAAAAGGTGTCAGTGTCAGCAGCGCCAGCAGCCAGCGGTAAAAAGAAATGGCAGCAGGATCAATGGCGGTCGCGGAAGCCTTGCTGACCACGGCATTGAGTGACCAGATCAACACGGCCATCAGCGGAAAAAGTACATTCATGACAAATCATCCCTCAGTAAATCGTTGCGCCAGTGTACGATTGTCTTATTTGTTATATATAACGATAATCAGACAACCCTTCGCGTAATTCAGACAACCTGCTGGCGCGGGATTTCCGTCACAGACAAAAGGCTTTTATGGCATCACCACGCGGCACGGCTCAGCGCACATCACCTCCTCCACGTTACTATCCGCCGTTGCCGGAGAAAATGCCGACCACGCTGCTGTTTCGCGGCGAAGTCGTGGCAGGCAACTCGGAGTATGTGCGCCATTCGCATCCGTGGAGCCAGATTATCTGCGTCAAATCCGGTGTGCTTGCCATGCTGGTGGCCGGGCAGCGCTATCTGGCGCCGCGCGAATTTGCCATCTGGTTACCGGCGGGCACCGAGCACTCGAGTTATAACCGCAAAACGACGCGCTTTTGCGCCATCGATATCGCTCCCGAACTGGACCAAAATCTGCCGTCTGCCCCCTGTCTGTTAACGCCCACTGCGATTTTTAATGCGATTGCCGATGACTGTTTTTCGCGAAAACTGACGGAACCGGAGACGGAGACGGACCTGCGCATGTGCCGCGTGTTGCTGGATCAAATCAGCCTGGCACCCCGGCAAAACACCTATCTGCCGACGTCGGAAGACAAATTGTTGTCGCAGGTGTTGAGCGCACTGGAAAAGAATCCGGCTGACAGCACGCCGCTGGCGCAATGGGCGGCAAAGATTTACACCACCGAACGGACGCTGTCGCGCCGCTGCCAGCAGGAACTGGGGATGAGTTTTGCCCAATGGCGTCAGCGGTTGCGTTTTTTACATGCTATCTCGTTACTTGAGCAGGGAAAAAATGTGCAGGACGTTGCTCACGATGTGGGATACAGCTCGTCTTCGGCGTTCATCACCATGTTCCAGCAAATTTCCGGCACCACCCCGCAGCGTTTTCGTAACGACAGGTAAAGTTGTGCCCTGAAAGTTGGGATCAACGCCACGAACGTGGCAAAATCCCTGTCTTCTTTATTTTCTATTCTTTCTTTAGGCCGTGTTGCCGGAGTCAAACGTGAAAATCCTGGTTGATGAAAATATGCCGTATGCCGTTGAGCTGTTCAGCCGGCTGGGCACTGTGCAGGCTGTTCCCGGCCGTCCTGTTCCGCAGGATGCGCTCAACGATGCCGATGCGCTGATGGTGCGTTCGGTGACCAAGGTGAACGAAAGTTTACTGACGGGCAAACCGGTGAAATTTGTCGGTACAGCCACAGCGGGGACCGATCACGTTGATGATGCCTGGCTGGCTGCGCAGGGCATCGGTTTCTCAGCCGCTCCGGGCTGTAATGCCATTGCGGTGGTTGAATACGTGTTCTCCTCACTGCTGATCCTCGCAGAGCGCGATGGTTTCCAGCTGCGCGATAAAACCGTCGGGATTATCGGCGTGGGTAACGTCGGTTCACGCCTCAATGCCCGTCTGGAAGCGCTGGGTGTCCGCACCCTGTTATGCGACCCCCCGCGTGCCGATCGCGGTGATGAAGGGGAATTCTGGCCGCTGGAAAAACTGGTCACCGACGCTGATATTCTGACCATCCACACGCCGCTCAACCCGTCCGGCCCTTACGCGACCCATCATCTGGTGGATGCCGATCTGCTGGCGCGCCTGCCGGCTGACCGTATTTTGATCAACGCCTGTCGTGGTGAAGTGGTGGATAACGCCGCGCTGCTCGATGCGCTGAACGGCACGAAAAAGCTGACCGCCGTGCTCGACGTCTGGGAGCCGGAGCCTGATTTATCGCTGGCGCTGCTTGAAAAAGTGGCTATCGGCACGGCACATATCGCAGGCTACAGCCTGGAAGGCAAGGCGCGCGGCACCACGCAGGTGTTTGAGGCATTCAGTCAGTTTATCGGTCAGCCGCAAACCGTGGCGCTGGCCTCGCTGTTACCGCCGCCAGAATTTGCTGAAGTCGCGCTGCGCGGTGCACTGAGTGAAGCCAAACTGCTGCGTCTTATTCACTTAGTGTATGATGTGCGCCGCGATGACCGGCCTTTGCGCCGTGTCGCCGGAAAAGCGGGTGAATTCGACAAACTGCGTAAGTTCTATGAAGAGCGTCGCGAGTGGTCATCTTTACGGGTGATATGTGACGATCCGGCCACCGCGGAGATGCTGAAAAAGCTGGGCTTTACCACGCAGCCAGGCTGAGGCTTAACGCGGCCTTAAGCTTTTTCACATACAGTAATCTGATAACGATTTCGAAAGCAGGGCGGTGATCATTCATCGCCCCTTTGTATTTTGCACTTTTATTTCTGGAGAAAACCAACATGTCTGATGGCTGGAATATTGCGCTGCTTGGCGCAACGGGCGCAGTCGGTGATGCGTTACTGGAATTATTGGCTGAACGTCAGTTCCCGGTTGGTGAGCTCTTCCCGCTGGCCAGTGAGCGCAGCGCCGGTCAGACCGTGCGTTTCAATGGCAAAAGCCTGCGCGTGCAGCTGGCGTCTGAATTCGACTGGTCGCAGGTTCAGCTGGCGTTTTTTGTCGCGGGCAGCGAAGCCTCGGCACTGTACGCTGAAGAAGCGGCGAATCAGGGATGTCTGGTTATCGACAGCAGCGGCCTGTTCTCGCTGGAAAACGACATTCCTCTGGTGGTGCCGGGCGTGAACCCGGACGCGCTGTCCCATTACCGTAACCGTAATATCGTGGCCGTGGCTGACAGCCTGACCAGTCAGTTGCTGACCGCCATCAAACCGCTGACTGAACAGGCCGGTTTGTCGCGTCTGCATGTGACGTCACTGCTCTCCGTGTCTGCGCTGGGTAAGGCTGCGGTGGATGACTTAGCCGGGCAAAGTGCGCGCCTGCTGAACGGTATTCCGGCAGAGGAAGGCATCTTCAGTAAGCAACTGGCGTTTAACCTGTTGCCGCTGGTGAGTGATGCAGAGGGCAGCGTGTTGCAGGAACGTCGTCTGGTGGATCAGGTGCGTAAGGTCTTGCAGGACGACGGTTTACCTATTTCTGTCAGCTGCGTGCAATCGCCGGTGTTTTACGGTCACGCGCAGGTAGTGCATCTGGAAGGTTTGCGCCCGCTCTCTGCAGACGAAGCGCGCGCGGAACTTGAACGTATCGACGATATTTCCCTGAGCGATGAAGACGATTTCCCGACCCAGGTCAGTGATGCGTCCGGCAATGCCAATCTGAGCATTGGCTGTCTGCGTAATGACTATGGCGTGCCTGAATTACTGCAATTCTGGTCAGTGGCGGATAACGTGCGTTTCGGCGGTGCCCTGATGGCGGTGGAAACCGCAGAAAAACTGATCAATGAGTACTGGTACTGATTATGTCCGACGAGGTTATTTCTGACGTCAGTGCGGCCCCGGTAGTGGGGCGCATTGCGTTAGGTATTGAGTACAACGGCAGCGCTTATTTCGGCTGGCAGCGTCAGCAGGGAGCCGCCAGCGTTCAGGAATGTCTGGAGAAATCACTGAGCCGTGTGGCCGATTCGCCGATTGTGGTGTTTTGCGCAGGGCGCACCGATGCGGGCGTCAGCGCCACCGGTCAGGTGGTCCATTTCGATACGCCGGTGATGCGTAACGATGCGGCCTGGACAATGGGCGTGAACACGCACCTGCCGAAAGACATTGCGGTACGCTGGTGTGCCAACGTCGGGGAAGATTTTCACGCCCGTTTCAGCGCCACTGCCCGCCGTTATCGTTACGTTATCTACAATCATCGCTACCGTTCGGCGATTTTGCACACCGGTGTGACGCACGTTCACATGCCGCTCGACGTGGAAAAAATGCAGCTCGCCGGTCAGGCGTTGCTGGGTGAGAACGACTTCACGTCGTTTCGCGCGTCGCAGTGTCAGTCACGTACGCCGTGGCGCTACATGTTGCACCTGAATGTCACACGCCACGGTAATTATGTCGTGGTGGACATCAAGGCGAACGCGTTTGTGCATCATATGGTGCGCAATATTGTCGGCAGTCTGGTGGAAATTGGTGCGGGGAATCAGCCGGTGAGCTGGATGGCAGAGCTGCTGGCGGCGAAAGATCGCAATCTGGCCGCGGCGACCGGAAAAGCCGAAGGCTTGTATCTGGTTTCTGTGGATTACCCCGAGAAATTTGCATTACCCCAGGTCAATATGGGGCCGCTGTTCTTAGAAGATTAAGAACCATTGATGGTGTAAAAAAGGACGGAAATCAAATGGGTTTCATTCAGTTTGTGATCGATTTTATTCTACATATTGATGTGCATTTAGCGGAGCTGGTCGCGCAGTATGGCGCCTGGGTGTACGGGATTTTGTTCCTGATCCTGTTCTGTGAAACCGGCCTGGTGGTGACACCTTTCCTGCCGGGCGATTCCTTGTTATTTGTGGCAGGATCTCTGGCTGTATTGCCGGGTAATGATCTTAACGTCCATCTGATGGCATTACTAATGGTCATTGCCGCCATCCTGGGCGATGCGGTGAACTATACGATCGGGCGGGTGTTCGGTGAGCGTCTGTTCAGTAACCCGGATTCGAAGATTTTCCGTCGCAGTTATTTGGACAAGACGCATAAGTTTTACGAGAAACATGGCGGCAAAACGATTATTCTGGCGCGCTTCGTGCCGATCGTCCGGACATTTGCGCCGTTTGTCGCGGGCATGGGGCATATGTCTTATCGTCATTTCGCTGCGTATAACGTTATTGGTGCGTTAGTTTGGGTGCTGCTGTTTACCTATGCTGGTTATTTTTTCGGGACCTTGCCAATTGTTCAGGAAAATCTGAAATTACTGATCGTCGGCATCATTGTGGTTTCCATCCTGCCGGGTGTGATTGAAATCTGGCGGCACAAACGCGCAGCGGCGAAAGAGAAACGTCATCAGGGGTGATCCCGTGACAATTTTTATCAATTAACAGGATATTGACGGTCATTAAACCCGCAGACTCACCAGTTTTTTATCCACAGTCTCTGGCTGTTATGGTTTAATGAGCGACAATTTATGGTCTGTTCCTGCGAACAACCCTTCTGTGATGCGGCGTGTGAGGTTTTTTATCACGCCCGACACAGACATTTTTGGGTAGGTTTCAGGGGACTTGTTACTGCATGAACAGCGGACTGGCTTTGGCCGGGTTCAAACAGAAAGGTTATCGATGAGCTGGATTGAACGAATTCTTAGTAAGAGCACTGACTCGCAAACCCGTAAGGCAAGCATTCCTGAGGGCGTCTGGACTAAATGTGACAGCTGCGGACAGGTACTTTACCGCGCCGAGCTCGAGCGCAACCTCATGGTTTGCCCTAAGTGCGACCACCATATGCGTATGTCTGCGCGTATGCGTCTGTCCACTTTCATGGACGAGGGCAGTGAGGTTGAATTAGGTAGCGAGCTTGAGCCTAAAGATGTTCTGAAGTTTAAAGATTCCAAAAAATACAAAGATCGTCTGGTTGCTGCACAAAAAGAAACCAACGAAAAAGACGCGATGGTTGTTATGAAAGGCACGCTGTTTGGTATGCCGATCGTAGTGGCGTCGTTCGAGTTTGCGTTCATGGGCGGTTCCATGGCGTCAGTGGTCGGGGCTCGTTTCGTCCGTGCCGTTGAACAGGCCATGGAAGATAACTGCCCGCTGGTGTGTTTCTCAGCCAGTGGCGGCGCACGTATGCAGGAAGCGCTGATGTCGCTGATGCAGATGGCGAAAACCAGTGCGGCGTTGGCGAAATTGCAGGAACGCGGCTTGCCGTACATTTCTGTGCTGACTGACCCGACCATGGGCGGCGTTTCTGCCAGCCTGGCGATGCTGGGTGATATCAACGTGGCTGAGCCAAAAGCCCTGATTGGTTTTGCCGGCCCGCGCGTTATCGAGCAGACCGTACGTGAAAAACTGCCTGCTGGTTTCCAGCGCAGTGAATTCCTGATTGAGAAAGGCGCGATCGATATGATCGTCCGTCGCCCGGATCTGCGTGCCAAGTTGGGCAGCGTTCTGGCGAAGCTCACCGGACAACCTGAGCCACGTGTGGCTGAGGTGCCGGCTGCGGTCAACGGTTCTGCCGCTGACAATCATCAGGATGCCTGATCGATCAGAGTAAAAGCCGGTCAGTTGTTCAGGGCGGCCACTCATCGTTGTGCCGCCCAAGCTGTCGCCGTCAAGCTGTTATCGCTCAGGACTGGCAGGCCGTGCTTTTACTCTTTCAGCAGTATCTGAAAAAGAGGGCATTGCCTGCTGTCACAGTCTGGTGATGTAGTGTCGAAGTGAACCTAATGCAGGTTGAACGGGGCTCATGCAAAATCAACTTATCCCTCAAGCCACGTCGCCTTTGGCCACGTGGCTTTATTATCTCGAACATCTCCATTCTCAGGCGATTGAACTCGGCCTTAGCCGCGTCAGCGCAGTCGCCACCAAACTCGATTTACTGACACCTGCGCCGCTGGTCTTTACCGTGGCCGGTACCAATGGCAAAGGCACCACCTGCGCCACGCTGGAATCGATTCTGATGGCGGCGGGTTACCGTGTCGGTGTTTACAGTTCTCCTCATCTGGTGCGATACACCGAGCGCGTGCGTATTCAGGGCGACGAGTTACCCGAAGCGGCACACTGCGCCTCTTTCGCGCAGCTGGAAGCCGGGCGCGGCGATATCTCACTGACCTATTTCGAGTACGGCACTTTATCTGCTTTGCAGCTGTTTAAGCAGGCTAAGCTGGATGTGGTGATCCTCGAAGTCGGGCTGGGCGGTCGTCTGGATGCCACCAATATTGTTGATGCCACGGTTGCCGTGGTGACCAGCATCGCGCTGGATCACACGGACTGGCTGGGGTCAGACCGCGAAAGCATTGGCCGCGAAAAGGCCGGTATTTTCCGTTCGGGTAAACCGGCGGTGGTCGGTGAGCCGGATATGCCGCAGTCGATTGCGGATGTGGCGCAGGAAAAAAATGCCGATCTCTGCCGTCGTGACAGCCAGTGGCATTTTACCGCCGGTTCTGACAGCTGGCGCTGGGCGGCGTTGCAGGAAGGGGCGGAAACCACCGTTCTGGAGGCTCTGCCGTTGCCAAACGTTCCCTTAGCCAATGCTGCGACGGCACTGGCAGCCCTGCATTATTCGCCGCTGGAGATCCCGGCTGAGGCGTTGCACAGTGGCCTGACGCGTGCGGCGCTGCCGGGACGATTCCAGACCGTGAGCGAATCACCGCGCCTGATCCTCGACGTGGCGCATAACCCTCACGCTGCTGCCTATCTGGCCGGGCGTTTGGCTGAACAGCCACGCCATGGCGGGAAAGTACGGGCCGTTGTCGGCATGTTGTCAGATAAAGATATTGCCGGTACGCTGGCGTGTCTGTCCCCGCAGGTGGATGAATGGTATTGCGCGCCGCTTGAAGGCCCGCGCGGTGCCAGCGCTGAAGAACTGACGGCGCATCTGCCCGCGGCGCGTCAGTTTACGGATGTGGAGTCAGCCTGGAAGCAGGCCATGCAGGAGGCGGCTCCTCAGGATATTGTGATCGTCTGCGGTTCGTTTCATACCGTCGCTCACGTAATGGATGCTTTAGATACGGGGAAAACCAGTGGCAAGTAAGTTTCAAAATCGCCTGGTCGGTACGGTCATTCTGGTGGCGCTGGGCGTCATCATTTTGCCCGGATTACTCGACGGCAAGAAAAAACATTACGAAGACGAATTTGCGTCGATCCCATTGGTGCCAAAAGCGGGTGATGTCGAGGAGCAGGATTCGGTACCGCCGGTGACGCAGTCGCTGCCTGCTCAGGTGCCTGAAGGCGCAGATCAGTCGATGCATGGCGCACCGGAATCTGACAATTCCGCGACCAACACCACGGCTGCCAATCGTGGCGCGGTGGCACCGGGGAATACCACGGTAGAAACGCCACCGGCAACGACGCTGCCAGAGCAGAAAAAAACGGTGCAAACTACGCGTACCGAACCTGCGAAGCAGAAACCGGTTGAGCAAAAGCCAGTGGTTCAGAAGCCTAAGACGATCGAACCTAAACCGATGGTCGAAGCACCGCCTGTCGTCAAACAGAAACCGGTTGAACAGCCTAAACCGGCAGAGCAACCGAAAGCCGCAGAACAGCCGAAGCCGGCGCAGGAAGAAAAAGCACCAGCGGGGCAGTCGTATGTTGTGCAGCTGGGGGCGTTGAAAAATGCGGCCAAAGCCAATGAGATCGTGGCGAATCTGCGACTCTCCGGTTTCCGTGCCTACACGGTTCCGTCAACGCCGGTACAGGGGCAGATAACGCGCCTCTACGTCGGGCCGGATGCCTCCAGGCAGAAGCTCGAAGCCTCGTTGCCGCAGTTGCAACAGCTCAGCGGATTAGGCGGCCAGGTCCGGGCTTACTCTGCACACTGACGTGACTCCTCCCCTTTGCCGGGGAGGGAACTGATAAAACATAAAAAATACCAGGGAGGGCACAAGCGATTTGTGCCCTTTTTCTATAAGATCCTCAGGTTGGGTTTTTATAGGGTTATGCTGCGATTGAGGTTTTTTTAATCGCTATTATTAATTTGTCTGACCGGCAGATTTCCCCTACGCAAACGTTTTCTTTTTCTGTTAGAATTCGCAGCGATTTGGATGCCGGGGTAGACGTGACTGGATTAGACACTGGAATAGTTAATGGTCTGGATTGATTACGTCATCATTGCGGTTATCGGATTTTCTGCATTAGTCAGTTTGATTCGTGGCTTTGTTCGTGAGGCTTTATCACTGGTAACCTGGGCTTGCGCCTTCTTCGTTGCCAGTCATTATTACCCTTACCTCGCCATCTACTTCACGCGTTTCGAAGATGAGTTAGTTCGAAACGGGATCGCAATTGCCATCTTGTTCATCGCGACGTTGATCGTAGGTGCAATTGTCAACTATGTGATTGGTTCGCTGGTGGAAAGAACCGGATTGTCCGGCACAGACAGGGTGTTAGGTGTGTGCTTCGGCGCGCTGCGCGGGGTGTTGATTGTCTCCGCGATGCTGTTCTTCCTGGATACTTTTACCGGCTTCTCACAAAGTGAAGACTGGAAGCAATCCCAGTTGATCCCACAGTTCAGTTATATCATCAGGTGGTTCTTTGACTACCTGCAGAGCACGTCGAGTTTCTTGCCAAAACATCTTTAGTTTTGGCAGCGCTGAAGAGGAAAAGACAACATGTGCGGTATTGTCGGTATCGCCGGTTTCATGCCGGTAAACCAGTCGATTTATGACGCGTTAACGGTGTTACAACACCGTGGGCAGGATGCCGCAGGCATCGTCACCATTGATGCCAATAATAACTTCCGTTTACGGAAAGCGAATGGCCTGGTGAAGGATGTTTTCGAAGCCCGCCATATGCAACGCTTGCAAGGCAACATGGGCATCGGCCATGTTCGCTACCCAACGGCTGGCAGTTCCAGCGCTTCAGAAGCTCAACCTTTTTACGTCAACTCTCCGTTCGGCATCACCCTGGCCCATAACGGTAACCTGACCAATGCCCATGAACTGAGAAGCAATCTGTTCGAAGGCCAGCGTCGCCATGTCAACACGACTTCTGATTCTGAAGTCCTGCTGAATATCCTGGCCAGCGAGCTGGATCGTTTCCAGCATTATCCGCTCGAAGCTGACAACATTTTCGCTGCCGTGTCGGCGGTGAACCTGAAAATCCGTGGTGCTTATGCCTGCGTGGCGATGATCATCGGCCACGGCATGTTGGCCTTCCGTGACCCGCACGGCATCCGCCCGCTGGTGATCGGCAAACGTACGCTGGAAGATGGCCGCAATGAGTACATGGTGGCGTCTGAGAGCGTGGCGTTAGATACACTGGGCTTTGAGTTCCTGCGTGATGTGGCGCCGGGCGAAGCGGTGTACATCACCGAAAAAGGCCAGCTGTTCACCCGCATGTGTGCTGAGAATCCGCAGTACAATCCGTGCCTGTTCGAGTACGTGTATTTCGCACGTCCTGACTCGTTTATCGACAAAATTTCCGTCTACAGCGCCCGTGTTCGTATGGGTGAAAAGCTGGGCGCGAAAATTGCCCGTGAATGGGAAGATCTGGATATCGACGTGGTGATCCCTATCCCGGAAACCTCATGTGATATCGCGCTGGAAATCGCGCGCATCCTTGATAAACCGTACCGTCAGGGTTTTGTGAAAAACCGTTATGTTGGCCGTACATTTATCATGCCGGGTCAGCAGGAACGCCGTAAATCTGTGCGTCGCAAACTCAATGCTAACCGCGCGGAGTTTCGTGATAAGAACGTGTTGCTGGTGGATGATTCCATCGTGCGCGGCACCACGTCTCAGCAAATCGTTGAGATGGCACGTGAAGCGGGGGCAAGACGTGTGTATCTGGCTTCAGCGGCACCGGAAATTCGTTTCCCGAACGTCTACGGCATCGATATGCCAAGTGCCAACGAACTGATTGCGCATGGCCGTGAAGTCAGCGAAATCAACCAAATCATCGGTGCCGATGCCTTGATCTTCCAGGACCTGAGCGATTTGATCGCCGCAGTGAAAGAAGACAACAGCGATATCGAGAAATTTGAGTGTTCAGTATTCGATGGTATTTACGTCACGAAAGACGTTGACCAGAATTACCTGGAATACCTCGAAGCCCTGCGCAACGACGACGCTCAGGCGTTACGTGGTCAGCAGGAAGCTGAAAACCTCGAGATGCACAACGAAGGCTGATAAGCGCGTTGCTGGCATGATACAAAGCGCGCCCCTCCTGTGAACACACAGGTCGGGCGCGTTTTTTTATGCCTGAATGTATGTCAGTATTAGCACCGTCCGGGTTCATTCTTCTAAGGCAGTGTTCATGAAACGACTTATTGTCGGTATTTCAGGCGCCAGCGGCGCAATTTACGGTGTCCGGTTGTTGCAGGTGTTAAAAAGCGTACCGGATGTCGAAACCCATCTGGTGATGAGTAATGCCGCACGGCAGACGCTGACTCTGGAAACCGATCTGACGCTGCGCGACGTGCAGGCCATGGCCGATGTGGTTCATGATTCCCGCGATATCGCCGCCAGTATTTCTTCCGGATCTTTTAAAACCGCCGGAATGGTGATTTTACCCTGTTCGATCAAAACCTTGTCCGGCATTGTTAACAGCTATACCGATGGATTACTGACCCGCGCGGCAGACGTGGTGCTTAAAGAAAGCCGCCGTCTGGTGCTCTGTGTCCGCGAAACGCCGCTGCATCTTGGCCACCTGCGCCTGATGACTCAGGCCGCTGAGCTCGGAGCCATCATCATGCCGCCAGTTCCGGCGTTCTATCATCGCCCGGCGTCGGTGGAAGATATCATCGATCAGACCGTTAACCGCGTCATCGATCAGTTCGATATTGAGTTGCCGGAAGACCTGTTTGTTCGATGGCAGGGCAGCCACTGAGTTTTCTCCCCCCTCTACGCACTTATTTCTAGCATTTCACTAACAATGCACCAACGCTGATCACAATTTGATTCATTCTGGTGCATTGTTAACGAGCGCTTACGCTATCCTTTCCTCAGACCTCTGAATACTTTCATATTCCTGATGATTTTTTGACCGGTTTTCACTCTCTTAACGGGGAAATTGCCCTCGCTAAGAAACGGCACGAAACGTGCATGAGAGAATCTGGCAAAAAAGCCATTTGCATCGTTCAGCAAACTATAAAAAGACGTTCATTCACGCACACGCAACCACAACAGATGAATAATCACTGAGGCTAATGTATGAAAAAGTTGTTCAAGGTTCTTCCGCTGGTTTTGGTCTTAGCCAGCGCAGGTAGTGCGTTCGCTGCCGCACCTAAAGCAATTAATATCGGTACTGATCCGACGTATGCCCCATTTGAATCAAAGGATTCCAGCGGCAAGCTGGTAGGTTTTGATATCGATCTCGCAAATGAAATGTGTAAACGCGCTGCAATTAAATGCACGTATGTCGAAAGTGATTTCGACGCACTGATCCCTTCCCTGAAAGCCAAAAAAATTGATGCGATCATTTCCTCATTGTCCATCACTGAAAAACGCCAGCAGGAAATTGATTTCACTGAGAAATTGTACGCTGCCAACGCCCGTCTGATCGCGCCTAAAGGCTCCAAAGTTCTGCCTGAACTGGACGCGCTGAAAGGCAAAAACGTCGGTGTATTGCAGGGTTCCACTCAGGAAGCCTATGCCAACGCCATGTGGCAGCCAAAAGGCATCAACGTTGTGGCTTACCAGAATCAGGATCTGATTTATGCGGATCTGGCTTCAGG
Organism: Rahnella sp. Larv3_ips; assembly: GCF_003697865.1. Lineage (NCBI taxonomy): Bacteria > Pseudomonadati > Pseudomonadota > Gammaproteobacteria > Enterobacterales > Yersiniaceae > Rahnella > Rahnella sp. Larv3_ips. The sequence continues at coordinate 1,102,886 of NZ_MJIB01000021.1, forward strand.
CCGTCTTGATGCTGCGTTCCAGGACGAAGTGGCGGGCAGCGAAGGCTTCCTGAAACAGTCTGCAGGTAAAGAATACGCGTTCGCGGGTCCGTCTGTTAAAGACGATAAATTCTTCGGCGTGGGTACCGGCATGGGTCTGCGTAAGACCGATACGGATCTGAAAGCCGCGCTGAATAAGGCGTTTGACAGCATGCGTAAAGACGGTACTTACGACAAGCTGGCGAAGAAATACTTCGACTTTGACGTATACGGCGGCTAATTGCGCGCTGTGTGATGTGCCACAGGGGGCGGTGCGCTGCTCCCTGAGGTTCTGACGCGCGCCGTTTTCTGGCCGCGCCGGGATCCTTTCAGACAGGAAAAAACCATGCTGTATGGGTATTCCCAGGTAATCATCCAGGGCACGTTGGTGACACTGGAACTGGCGATTTCGTCAGTTGTTTTAGCGCTGGTGATAGGGCTTATCGGGGCGGGTGGGAAGCTGTCAAAAAGCCGGGTTATTTCTGGTTTCTTTGGGTGTTACACCACGCTTATCCGCGGCGTACCTGATCTGGTGTTGATGTTATTGATTTTTTACGGCTTGCAGATTGCACTCAACAGCGTCACCGAATCTCTCGGGATGACGCAAATTGATATCGACCCGATGAGCGCCGGTATCATCACGCTCGGTTTTATCTATGGTGCGTATTTCACCGAGACATTTCGCGGCGCGTTTATGGCCGTTCCCCGCGGGCAGATTGAAGCGGCCACCGCTTATGGTTTCACCGGCTCACAAATTTTCCGCCGTATCCTCTTCCCGGCCATGATGCGTTTCGCGTTGCCTGGTATCGGTAACAACTGGCAGGTGATTTTAAAAGCCACCGCGCTGGTGTCACTGCTCGGCCTGAATGATGTGGTGAAAGCCACGCAGCTGGCAGGAAAGGGCACCTATCAGCCGTTCTATTTTGCGATTGTGGCGGGTGTGGTGTATCTGATCTTTACCACGCTGTCGAACGGCGTGCTGTTATGGCTTGAACGCCGTTATTCGCTGGGTGTGAAGAGGGCTGAGCTATGATCGAAATCCTCCAACAATATGGCTGGTCGCTGCTGTACAGCGATGGCTACCGTTTCACCGGGCTGGCGATCACCCTTTGGTTACTGATCAGTTCCGTGGTGATCGGCGGATTGCTGGCGGTGCCCATGGCCGTCGGGCGCGTGTCGTCTAATAAATTAATCCGCTATCCGATCTGGTTATACACCTACATTTTTCGCGGCACGCCGCTGTATGTGCAACTGCTGGTGTTCTACTCCGGAATGTACAGCCTGGAGATCGTGCGTGGCACGGACTTTCTGAATGCGTTCTTTCGCAGCGGTCTGAACTGTACGATCCTGGCGCTGACGCTCAACACCTGTGCGTACACCACCGAGATATTTGCCGGTGCCATCCGGTCAGTGCCTCACGGTGAAATCGAAGCCGCGAACGCCTACGGATTTTCGCGTTTTAAACTCTATACCTGCATTATTTTGCCTTCGGCGTTACGCACGGCGCTGCCGGCTTACAGTAACGAAGTCATTCTGATGCTGCACTCCACCGCCCTGGCGTTTACCGCCACCGTGCCGGATGTGCTGAAGATTGCCCGCGATATTAACTCGGCGACGTATCAGCCGTTTTACGCCTTCGGGATCGCGGCGGTGATTTATCTTTGTGTTTCTTTTGTTCTGATTGGTCTGTTCCGTAAGGCGGAAAAACGCTGGCTGGCGCATGTGAAGCCCCAGTCCGCTCATTAAAAAAGCCAACTATCGACACCATTGCGGGAAACGTTATGTCAGAAAACAAATTAGCCGTTCTCGATCTCCACAAACGCTACGGCGACCATGAGGTGCTCAAAGGCGTGTCGCTCTCCGCCAATGCGGGAGATGTGATCAGTATTATTGGTTCATCAGGTTCAGGGAAAAGTACATTTTTGCGCTGCATTAACTTCCTGGAGAAGCCGAGCGAAGGGTCAATCAGCGTCAGCAATCAGGATATCCGCATGGTGCGCGACACCGACGGGCAACTGAAAGTGTTCGACAAAAAACAGCTGCAACTGCTGCGTACCAAACTGACGATGGTGTTCCAGCACTTCAATCTGTGGAGCCACATGACGGTGCTTGAAAACGTCATGGAAGCGCCGGTACAGGTGCTGGGGCTGAGCAAAGCCGAAGCGCGCGAGCGTGCGGTGAAATACCTCGATAAAGTCGGCATCGATGCACGTGCGCAGGGTAAATACCCGGTGAACTTGTCCGGTGGTCAGCAACAGCGTGTCTCTATCGCCCGTGCACTGGCAATGGAACCCGAAGTGCTGTTGTTTGATGAGCCTACTTCGGCGCTCGACCCTGAGCTGGTCGGTGAAGTGCTGCGCATCATGCAGAAACTGGCGGAAGAGGGGAAAACCATGGTGGTCGTCACGCATGAAATGGAGTTTGCCCGCCACGTGTCCAGCCATGTGATTTTTCTGCATCAGGGCGTGATTGAAGAGCAGGGCAACCCTGCCGACGTGTTCGGCAGCCCGAAAAGTGCCCGTCTGCAACAGTTTCTGTCAGGTGCGCTGAAGTAATATCGTTACGCAGCGTTCCCCTCTCATGAGGGGAACGCTGGATGACAGGGTTACCCTTTCGCTGCCAGCAGGCACAGCTGTACGGTCAGTTCGTAGGATTTCACAAACGAATTCACCGGCAGGAACTCAAACTTCGAATGGAAATTATGTGCGCCGGTGAAGTAGTTCGGTGTCAGCAAACCTTTGGCTGACAGCGCTGCGCCGTCAGTGCCGCCGCGCATCGGGATCACTTTCGGTTCAACGCCGATCTCTTTCAGCCCGGCAAAAATCAGATCGATCGCCCGGCGGTCTTCCCCGATCGCGCTGCTGATATTGCTGTAGGTATCGCTGATATCCACCGAGACTTTCGCCGTCGGATACTGAGCTGCGATCGCTTTCGCGACATCCTGAATTTTCTGCTTACGGGCCGCAAAACTGGCGCTGTCGAAATCACGGATGGAGGCATGGAGCCGCGCACCCTGCTGGGAAGCGCTCATGCCGTTGAACCAGACGTAGCCTTCGCGGCCTTCGGTATTTTCCGGCGTTTCTGCACGGTCAAAGTGACTGATGAAATCCTGCGCCATCAGTAACGGATTGACCAGCACACCCTTGGCTGACATCGGATGCGCCGTCACACCGGTAAAGTCGATTTCCACGGCTGCCGCGTTGAAGTTTTCATACACCACTTCACCCAGTTCACAGCAGTCAATGGTGTACGCAAAATCCACGTCAAAGCGGGCGAGATCCAGCGCTTTCGCACCGCGCAGCCCGATTTCTTCATCAGGCACAAACGCTACCACGATATCGCCATACTCCTGCGACGCGTTCAGATTCTCCAGCATGGTCATGACCACCGTCACGGCGGCTTTATTATCTGCGCCCAGCACACTGGTACCGTCGCTGAAGATGATTTCTTCACCCTGATACGCCAGGATTTCCGGGCGCTCAGCAGGGCGCAGCCAGATATCTTTTTCTTTGTTCAGGCACAGGTCATCGCCGGTGAAGCGCAGCGTTTGCGGATGAATATCCGCGCTCAGGCCCACATCGACGGTATCAATGTGAGTGATAAAACCTATGCGCGGCCCGCCGGTTTTAGTGCCGGGTTTGACCGCGGTGACGGTCGCATATTCATCAATCTGAATGTTTTCTAAACCGAGCTGATGCAGCTCTTCAGCCAGTAACCGCGCCATGTCATGCTGGCCCGGCGTGCTCGGTAAGGTGTTCACGCTGGCGTCACTTTGTGACGTCACGGAGAGATAGCGGTAGAAACGTTCGGTAAGCTGTTTTGCGATTGTTGTCGACATCTTGACCTCTGAATGATCGCCAATGGGTTTACTTGTTATAAGATTTTCATATATAACAAAGTATTACTAGTTGTTATTCAGATGTTAATCTGTTTTTGCTTTGGGTTCCATGATGAAGAAGTTTTAAACACTCTCCGGACAGGGAAAAAAGGGAAAAAATGAAACACAACATTTTAAAAATAAGCACAGGGTTACTGGCGTTAGCGATCACGGGCGGCGTTTCGGCAAAAACGCTGGTGTATTGTTCTGAGGGTTCGCCGGAACAATTTAACCCGCAGCTTTACACGTCGGGCACTTCCGTCGATGCCAGCGCTGTGCCGATTTATAACCGTCTGGTTGATTTCAAAACCGGCACCACTGAGCTGGTGCCAAGCCTGGCAGAAAGCTGGGACGTCAGCCCGGACGGTAAAACCTACACTTTCCACCTGCGTAAAGGCGTGAAATTCCAGAGCAGTAAACTGTTTAAACCCAGCCGTGATTTCAATGCGGATGACGTCATCTTCTCGTTCATGCGCCAGAAAGATGAAAACAACCCGTATCACAAGGTGTCCGGCGGCACTTATCTGAACTTCGACAGCCTGAAGCTGGGCGATCTGATCGGCAGTATTGATAAAGTGGATGATTACACCGTTCGCTTCAACCTGACCCGCCCCGAAGCGCCATTTGTTGCCGATCTGGCCTGGTATTTCGCGTCTATCCTCTCGGCAGAATATGCCGATCAGATGCTCAAAGCCGGTACTCCGGAGAAACTCGATCTGAATCCGGTCGGTACGGGGCCGTTCGAGCTGGTTCAGTATCAGAAAGACACGCGTTTGCTGTACAAAGCCTTCCCGGAGTACTGGCAGGGTAAATCTAAAATCGACCGTCTGGTGTATACCATCACCCCGGATGCCTCGATGCGTCTCGCAAAACTGGAAAAAAATGAGTGCCAGGTGATGCCGTTCCCGAACCCGGCAGATCTCGACCGGATGCGCGCCAACAAAGACATCAATCTGATGAGTAAATCGGGTCTGAATACCGGTTTCCTGTCATTTAATACGCAGAAGCCGCCGCTGGACAATGTGAAGGTGCGTCAGGCGCTGAGCATGGCGATCAACAAGCCACAAATTATTGAAGCGGTATTCCGTGGCACCGGCACCGCAGCGAAAACGCTGCTGCCAACCGGTGTCTGGGGATATAACGACAAGGTAGTGGATTACGATTATTCGCCGGAGAAAGCCAAAGCGTTACTGGCCGAAGCAGGCATGCCAAACGGTTTTGATATCGATCTGTGGGCGATGCCGGTACAACGCCCGTATAACCCGAATGCCCGCCGTATGGCAGAAATGATTCAGTCGGACTGGGCAAAAATTGGCGTGAAAGCACACATCGTCAGTTTTGAGTGGGGTGAATACCAGACGCGCATCCGTAACGGCGAGCACATGGCCGCGCTGATGGGCTGGACGACAGCCAATGGTGATCCGGATAACTTCTTTGGCCCGTTATTTACCTGTAACGCAGCGAAGGGCGGTTCTAACTCTGCGAAATGGTGTTATGCACCTTTCGACCAGTTGATCACCGAAGCCAAAGAAACCACGGACCATGCCAAACGCGTTGCACTTTACGAGCAGGCGCAGCAAATGATGCACGACCAGGCGCCAGCGGTGATGATTGCACACTCGACCATCTTCGAGCCCGTTCGCAAAGAAGTGAGCGGCTATGAGATCGATCCCTTTGGCAAGCATGTGTTTTATCAGGTGGATGTGAAGGAATAAGGCTATACCGGGCATTGGTGCCCTTTTTAGGGCACCAATCAACACTTCTTAAAGATAAAACCACTCTGCTTTTGAATTTAAGATTGGGCGGGCGATTCAGACATCTTGCTGAACGGAGCGGCCTGGAGACCAAAGGCTCCAGGACCGAGAGAAGGCACCGCGCAGCGGCAAGATGTCCAGCCTGTCGCGGTGATACCTGAAACAAAGCCAGCAAGCGAAGCGCTTGTTGGAAAGCGAGGAGGAATCCAAAGGAGGAAAAGCACTTTCCTCCTTTGGGCGGTTTCGGCACTGAAAGAGAAGTGATCGCAGTCGCTGAGAAACCGAAAATTCTCGATCTGTTTTTGAAAAGCGTCAGTACACGCAATTGTCCCGCCAAGAAACCGAAACATTCTCAATCCGGTGGAGCAAGCCCCTTCACTTAAGCAAATCCTCCAGCGCTTCCTTCAATTCCTGATGTGTAAACTCAAAGCCGGCCGCTTCCAGCCTGCGGGGCACGGCACGCTGGCCGCCCAGCACCAGTATGGCTGACTCGCCCATCAGCAAACGTATGACGGGTGCAGGTGCCCGCATAAACGCCGGGCGATGCAGAACCTCACCGAGTAGAGCGCTGAACTGTTCGTTGCGTGCGGGATAAGGCGCCACCATGTTGAACGGTCCGCTGAGGGTTTCGTGCATCATCAGGAAAATGATGCCTTCGACCATATCGTCGATATGGATCCACGGCATGTATTGCTGGCCGTCACCCAGAGGGCCGCCGAGTCCGGCGCGGAAAGGCAATACGATTTTTGCCAGCGCGCCGCCTTTTTCTGCCAGCACAATGCCGGTGCGCAACAGGCACACGCGGGTGCGCGGGCTTTCAGCCGTCATCGCCAGGGCTTCCCAGCGTGCGCATAGCTGCCAGGTAAATTGCTTGTTTGGCGGCTCGTCTTCCGGCACCAGGGCCTGCCCCTGATCGCCGTAATAACCCACTGCTGAACCTGAAATAAAGACCTGAGGCGGCGTCTGGCTGGCGTTAATCAGCTGCGCCAGTTTCTCAGTTAACTGCCAGCGGCTTTCACACAGCAACGCTTTGTGATCTTTCGTCCAGCGTTTGTCCGCAATCGGCTCTCCCGCAAGGTTGATCACCGCATCAAATCCATCCAGTGACGTTTTGCCGTCAAGCGTTTCCCACAGCTGAACCTGTGAGCCCAGCACTTTCGCAGCGCGTTCAGGCGCACGGGTAAGTACGGTAATCTGATGAGATTGCTCAACAAGTCGCCCGGTAAGCCTTCGGCCAATGAGCCCGGTAGCGCCGGTGATCAGGATTTTCATATCAGGTTCCTTAACTGTCTGAATATGCGAATGAACTGTCATTAATCATAGTTGAGTCGCCGCCTTTAGCGCGCGATATGGAGCACAGTTAATGGAAATTATTTACAGCGGAATGTGTTCAGCAGAACCCCCGGCAGACACCGGGGACAGCGCTGTCAGTGGTGGTTGATGTGCAGGGGATCGGCGAGGGCGTAGGCTTTTTGCGTGGAAGGACGGGCTTTGACGCGTTCAAACCAGTTTCGCACCGCCGGATACTCCGCCAAATCAATGCGCTGGCGCTCATGCGCTACCACCCACGGATAAGCGGCGATATCAGCAATGCTGTAGGTATCCCCGGCGATATAGGCATTTTTAGTCAGTTGAGTATTCAGCACGCCGTAAAGACGTTTGGTTTCCTGCTGATAGCGTTCGATGGCGTAAGGTACAGGCTGCGGGGCGTAGTGCGTGAAGTGGTGATTTTGCCCGAGCATCGGGCCCATTCCGGCCACCTGCCAGGTCAGCCACTCCAGCGTTGTGGTGCGTTCGCGCAATTCTTTACTGAGTAATTTTCCCGTTTTCTCAGCCAGATACTGCAAAATGGCCCCGGACTCAAACACACCAATGGGCGCGCCGCTGTCTACCGGCTGACTGTCGACAATCGCCGGGATCTTATTGTTGGGGGAAATGGCGAGAAACTCGGGTTTAAACTGATCGCCTGCGCTGATATCAATGCGATGAAGACGGTAGGCCAGACCGGCTTCCTCCAGAAAAAGAGAAATCTTATGACCGTTGGGTGTGGGCGCGTAATAAAGATCAATCATATTGCCTCCTGCGTTATGTTAATCACTTAATGAAATCCGCCAGTGCGCGGTTGATAATCACAGTTTTTAAAATGATTGGGTAGGGTATCATAATGGTTGTGAATGCTTGCCTGCGCCGGACCTTTGTCAGAGTTGTCTTATGGCGAAGTTTGTGGGGTAACATAACTTTTACCTGTCACCAACGCATCCATTGCTATTGAAGCCATGTGGCAGACCCAGATAGAATCTCCGGACATTATCGACGTGTTGCACCCATTACTGCGCACAGACCCATTGCGCACAGACCAGCGCTTAAAACAGAAGGTTTCAGCGGATGTCAGAACAAGAGCAAAACATCAGTACGGAAGAATGGGTTGATATCGTCAACGAAGATAACGAGGTCATTGCCCAGGCCAGCCGACAACAAATGCGTGCTCAGGTCCTGCGCCACCGTGCCAGCTATATCGTGGTGCATGACGGAATGGGCAATATTTTGGTTCAGCGTCGTACCGAAACCAAAGACTTTTATCCCGGCTGGCTGGATGCAACGGCAGGTGGCGTGGTGCAGAGTGGCGAAAATATTCTTGATTCAGCCCGCCGTGAAGCGGAAGAAGAGTTAGGGATCGCCGGTGTACCCTTTGCCGAACATGGTCAGTTCTACTTCGAAGAAGAGAACAAATGCCGCGTGTGGGGCGCGTTGTTTAGTTGCGTATCCCACGGCCCGTTCGCCTTGCAGGAAGAAGAAATTGATTCTGTACGCTGGATGACGCCGGAAGAGATCACCGCACGATGCGACGAATTTACGCCGGACTCGCTTAAAGCGCTGTCACTTTGGATGACGCGTAATAACGAGAAAGAGCATGGCAAGCCGTTAACCCGTGACTTGCTGAGTGATGAATCTGCCAAAGCGGATGATGAGCCGGATAACGAAAGTACCCCGATCTAAGCCTCAGCCTCTGAATCTTTGAGCCTGTAATACCCGCCGCACGCGTACTGATGTCGCCTGCGGCTTTTTGTTGTCGTGAATTTAGCAGCTGTCCCGCTTACACAATGACGAGGCGATCGTCACCTCTTCCCACTCTTCATCATGGATCCTCGCCAGCAAGGCCTGGGCCGCACGCGTACCAATTTCCCTATGCGGAATGGCGATAGTGGTCAGCGGCGGCTGGCAGACTTTACTGACGTCCGAGTTGCCAAATCCCACCACCGCCAGATCGTCCGGCACTTTGATGCGTCGGCGCTGGCATTCGTACAGCGCTCCGCAGGCCAGATCGTCTGAGACGCACACCAGCGCGTCGATTTCCGGCCAGGCCAGCAGGAACTCAGGCAACTGCTGAGCGCCGGTGGAAAAGCTGGCGGGCTCGGCAGCGTTGATCACCCGATGTGGCGACATATGCGCTTTCAGCATGGCCTTTCGCCAGCCTTGCAAATGTTGCTGGAAAATCCACTGTTCCTGATTGGCGCACAGCATACCGATGTTTTGATATCCCTTCGCCACCACGGTCTGAGTGAGCTGAAACATCGCCTCGACGTAATCAATCCCGATATTCATATCAATGGGAGAGTCAGTCAGCGCACCGATTTCCAGCACCGGGATGGTCAGATTATCCAGCCACTGGCGAACGTTGGCCGAGTGCTCGACAGAGAGCAATATGGCCGCCGCCAGATTGTAAGAGAGCAGCGTTTCCAGCAATTTTTCTTCCCGCTCAATGCGGTGCTGGGATTCGGCCAGCATGATCTGGTACCCGGCAGGTTGCAGCACTTTCTGAAGCCCGGCAAACATCTCAGCGCAGCCCGGTTCCGACAGACTTGGCACAATCATGGCGACAGTATTTGATGACGCTGAAGCCAGTGAACTGGCCGCCTGATTGGGTAAATAACCCAGCTGGCTGACGGCCTCTTCGATCTTTTCACGCAGCTTATCGGAGACTTGTTCCGGGGTACGCAGTGCACGGGAAACGGTCATGCTGCCCACGCCTGCAAGCTGCGCCACATCAGCCAGCGTCACTCTCCCTGTACTGCGCCTTTTCTTGTTAATGGACATGCACAATCTTGACTCCTGCACCCGAAGATATAGCGAAAAAAGCAAGCCGCAGCAGGGCGATACCCGAAGGATCCACGGCGGAATTGGGTAAATTATCGGTCATTTCCGGACAAAGTATACCGTTATTTGTGTGAACTGCGGTGCAGTGGTACCGGCAGGGGACTATTTTTGATAGCGCTATCACAGAACGTAATGATAGACGCTTGGTAGCGCTATCTTTGTGAGATGTATCACAGATGTTAACGCTACCGGTGCGTAGAGTCAGGGCGTTGGTGTGGTTTGGGGGAAAGAGGCACACCAGCCATTAACACATCAAAACCGGAGCCACACCTATGCTGAATGATTGGCTGACCTCTGACAGGATTCAGATCAGAACGGATATCACGGACTGGCGGCAGGCGGTGCAAGTCAGCGCTGAGCCTTTGTTGAAAGAGGGCACGATTACCCCGGAATATCTGACGGCGATTTTTGCCCAGCGGGAAAAGTTAGGGCCGTATTTTGTTCTGGCACCGGGCATTGCCATGCCGCATGCCAGACCGGAAGAGGGCGCGAAGGGGTTAGGATTGTCGCTGCTCACGCTGCCTCAGGGAGTGACATTTAATTCTGAGGACAATGACCCTGTTTATACCGTCGTCATGTTATCGGCACCCGATAAGCACAGTCATATTGAATTAATCTCCGAACTGGCTGAATTATTTTCCAGCGACGAAGATATGCAGAAAATACATCAGGCAAAAGATATAAAAACAATTCAGGATGTCATTGCGAAATTCTGACCGTTTTAAGATTGAATAACGGAATAACCTTAACGCACAACGGATGCATTAACGTGTATTGACATCAGAAATCATTCTGATGCGTAACCCTACAAACTTTTAAAAACAGGTAAATAACATGAAAATTATGGCGATTTGTGGTTCCGGTTTAGGCAGCAGCTTTATGGTCGAAATGAACATTAAAAAAGTGCTGAAAAAATTAAATATTCAGGCGGATGTTGAACACTCTGATTTATCTTCAGCCATTCCCGGCGAGGCAGACCTGTTCGTGATGGCGAAAGACATCGCCGCCAGCGCCAATATCCCGGAAAATCAGCTGGTTGTCATCACAAATATTGTGGATATCAACGAGCTGGAAACCAAGCTGGTCGCACATTTTGAGAAGCATCCGGTGTCCTGATCCAGACCGACACGGACTGACCCTACAATAAAAAACAATATACATCCGAGGTGGATATGTTTATCCAGGAAACGCTCAAGTTTGTGGTTGATATATTAAAAGTGCCATCTGTTCTGGTGGGGCTCATCGCCTTAATCGGTTTGGTGGCGCAAAAGAAAAACTTTTCTGATGTGGTAAAAGGTACAGTCAAAACAATACTGGGCTTTTTAGTTTTAGGCGGTGGTGCAACAGTATTAGTCGGCTCATTAAATCCTTTAGGCGGTATGTTCGAACACGCCTTTAATATCCAGGGTATTATTCCTAATAACGAAGCGATTGTTTCCATCGCGCTGGAGAAATTCGGTGCGCCGACCGCCTTAATTATGGCGTTCGGTATGGTGGCAAACCTGATCGTGGCGCGCTTTACCCGTCTGAAATACGTGTTCCTGACCGGACATCACACGTTCTATATGGCCTGTATGATCAGCGTCATCCTGACCGTTGCCGGTTTTGAAGGTGTTTCACTTGTGTTCACCGGTTCCCTGACGCTGGGCCTGATCATGGCGTTTTTCCCGGCGCTGGCACAACGTTATATGCGTAAGATCACCGGCAGCGACGATGTGGCCTTCGGCCATTTCGGCACTATCGGTTACGTGCTGTCTGGCTGGATCGGCAGCAAAGTCGGTAAAGGGTCACGCTCTACCGAAGAAATGAATATGCCGAAAAACCTCAGCTTCCTGCGCGACAGCTCCATTTCTATATCACTCACCATGATCATTATTTACCTGATTATGGCGGTGTTCGCCGGGCAGGTGTTTGTCGAAGCCACCTATAGCGCAGGCCAGAACTATCTGGTGTACGCCATTATCATGGCGATCACTTTTGCGGCGGGCGTGTTCATCATCCTGCAAGGTGTGCGTCTTATTCTGGCGGAAATCGTACCGGCATTCGTTGGCTTCTCCGAGAAACTGGTGCCCAACGCACGTCCCGCATTGGACTGCCCGGTCGTCTACCCGTACGCACCGAATGCCGTGCTGATTGGCTTCCTGTTCAGCTTCCTCGGCGGTCTGGTCGGTTTGTTCCTGTTAGGCCAGATGCATCTGGTGCTGATCCTGCCGGGCGTGGTGCCACACTTCTTCACCGGTGCGACGGCGGGTGTCTTCGGCAACGCGACCGGCGGTCGGCGCGGTGCGATGGTCGGCGCGTTTGCTAACGGCGTGCTGATCACCTTCCTGCCGGTTCTGCTGCTGCCGGTGCTCGGCGCGCTGGGCTTCGCAAACGCCACCTTCTCAGATGCCGACTTTGGCGTCATCGGTATCCTGCTGGGCAATCTGGCTCGCTTCATGTCTAAAGAAGGCATCATGGCGCTGATTGTCGGCATCTTCGCGGTTCTGGTTGCTTACAACTATCTCGGCAAAAAACCTGCGGCTGAGAAAGCGGTCAGCGAAGAGTAATTCAGTCACTCACTCAGTCTCTTATCACCCACCGGGGATCACGGTTTAGGCCTGTTAGAAATAACAGGTCTGGATAAGTGCTCACTAAAATAAGGACCCTGCAAGATGAAAGATATCCATGAGGTTCATGATCTGGCGCGCCAAATCCGCATCGAGACGCTGAAAATGCTGACCGGTCTGGGCTTCGGACACTACGGCGGCAGCATGTCAGTGGTGGAAACGCTGGCAGTATTGTACGGCGATGTGATGCGCATCGACCCGAAAAAACCGGACTGGCAGGATCGCGATTATTTCGTGCTCTCCAAGGGGCATGCAGGCCCGGCGTTGTATGCCACGCTGGCGCTGAAAGGCTATTTCCCGGTCAGCCAGCTGAAAACCTTGAATGAGAACGGCACGCGCCTGCCGAGCCACCCCGACCGTCTGCGCACTACCGGCGTGGATGCCACGACCGGTTCCCTCGGGCAGGGCGTGTCCATCGCCGCAGGTATGGCGCTCTCGCACAGGCTGGCGGGGCGGGCTAACCGTGTCTTCTGCATTCTGGGTGACGGTGAGCTGAATGAGGGTCAGTGCTGGGAAGCCTTCCAGTTTATTGCTCACCACAATCTGCATAACCTCACACTGTTCATCGATTACAACAAACAGCAGCTCGACGGCACGCTGGACGAAGTCATTAAACCTTTCGATCTGGCCGGGAAATTCAGCGCTTTTGGTTTTGATGTGCAGACGATTAAAGGCGATGACGTCGTGGCAATACGCGATGCGGTAACGCCGGTGCGTGAAGGCGGGCAGCGTCCGCTGGTGGTGATCCTCGACAGCATTAAAGGGCAGGGCGTGAAGTATCTCGAGCAGCTGGCGAACTCGCATCATCTGCGTTTAACGCCGGAGGTGAAACTGGAAATTGAACACGCAATCGCTGAGCTGGAGGCCACCCATGTTTGAAGTCTCTCTGGAATTACAAAAAGACGCCGTAGAAATGCGCAAGGTTTACGCCAATACCGTGCGCGAAAAGATTGTTGAAAATACGCCGATCATTGCGCTGGAAGCGGATCTGATGAGTTCTATGACGATGGATGGCGTGCACAAAGATCACCCGTCACACGTGATTAACTGCGGCATCATGGAAGCCAACGTTATCGGCGTGGCGGCGGGTTTATCGCTGACAGGCCGCGTACCCTTTGTGCATACCTTTACCGCGTTCGCCAGCCGCCGCTGTTTTGATCAGTTGTTTATGTCGCTGGATTATCAGAGGAATAACGTCAAAATCATTGCGTCCGATGCCGGTGTCAGCGCCTGTCACAACGGCGGCACGCACATGTCCTTCGAAGACATGGGCATTGTGCGCGGGCTGGCAAATTCCGTGGTGATGGAGGTCACCGACGCCGTGATGTTCCGCAATATTTTGCTGCAACTGATGGATCTGAAAGGATTTTACTGGGTGCGCACCATCCGTAAACAGGCGACTCAGATTTACCAGGAAGGCTCAACGTTCACCATCGGCAAAGCAAACGTGCTGCGAGACGGAAGCGACATCACGCTTATCGCCAACGGAATTATGGTCGCCGAAGCGCTGAAAGCGGCGCAGATGCTGGAACGTGAAGGCGTCAGTGCGGCGGTGATCGACATGTTTACCCTCAAGCCGATTGATAAAGACGTCATCATAAAATATGCCGCGAAAACCGGTAAAATCATTACCTGTGAAAATCACAGTATTCATAACGGACTTGGGTCGGCGGTGGCGGAAGTGCTGGTAGAAAATCAGCCGGTGCCTATGCGGCGTGTGGGCGTGAAAGAACGTTACGGGCAGGTGGGGACGCAGGAGTTTTTACAGCAGGAATATGGCCTGACCGCTGAGCATATACTTGAAGCGGCTAAAACATTGCTCTGAGCGGCTGGCGACTTGCAAAATGAGCCAAAAAAAACGCCGGACATAAAGCCCGGCGTTTTGCGTTCAGAGGGGTTGGCTTATTTAGCCGGAACCGCAGTTTCTGCCTGAGCAGACTGAATCGCTGTCAGAGCAACGGTGTAGACGATATCGTCTACCAGTGCGCCACGGGACAGATCGTTGACCGGTTTACGCATACCCTGCAACATCGGCCCGATAGAAACCAGATCCGCAGAACGTTGTACCGCTTTGTACGTGGTGTTACCGGTGTTCAGGTCAGGGAAGATGAACACGGTCGCCTTACCCGCTACCGGCGAGTTTGGTGCTTTGGACAGCGCAACGTCAGCCATGATGGCAGCATCGTACTGCAGCGGGCCATCGATGATCAGGTCAGGGCGTTTTTCCTGCGCCAGACGGGTCGCTTCACGCACTTTCTCAACATCGCTACCCGCACCGGAGTTACCGGTTGAGTAAGAGATCATCGCAACGCGTGGTTCGATACCGAACGCCGCAGCGGAATCCGCAGACTGGATCGCGATTTCAGACAGCTGTTCAGCCGTTGGGTCCGGGTTGATCGCACAGTCGCCGTAAACCAGAACCTGGTCAGGCAGCAGCATGAAGAACACAGAAGAAACCAGTGAGCTACCCGGTGCGGTTTTGATCAGCTGCAACGGTGGGCGGATAGTGTTTGCGGTGGTGTGGACAGCACCGGAAACCAGACCGTCAACGTTACCTTGTTCCAGCATCAGGGTGCCCAGAACCACGTTGTCTTCCAGTTGTTCACGCGCAACCACTTCGGTCATGCCTTTGCTTTTACGCAGCTCAACCAGACGTGCGACGTATTCTTCACGCACAACGACCGGATCCACAATCTCGATGCCTTTACCCAGCACCACGCCCTGCGCCGCAGCAACGCGTTTGATCTCTTCCGGGTTACCCAGCAGCACACATTCCGCGATACCGCGTTCAGCACACAGTGCCGCCGCTTTAACGGTGCGTGGCTCGTCGCCTTCCGGCAGAACGATACGTTTACCGGCTTTACGGGCCAGTTCGGTCAGCTGGTAGCGGAACGCTGGCGGAGACAGACGACGTGAACGCTCAGAATGCGCGCTCAGTGATTCAATCCAGTCAGCGTTGATGTGAGAAGCGACATACTGTTGCAGTTTCTCAACGCGCTGATGGTCGTCCGCAGGGACTTCCAGATTGAAGCTTTGCAGGCTGAGGGAGGTCTGCCAGGTGTTGGTGTCTACCATGAAAACAGGCAGGCCAGTCTGGAAAGCACGCGCGCACAGGCTGTTGATGCGCTCGTCGATTTCGTAACCGCCGGTCAGCAGGATTGCGCCGATTTCAACGCCATTCATCGCCGCCAGACAGGCTGAAACCAGAACGTCCGGACGGTCTGCGGAGGTAACCAGCAGGGAACCAGGGCGGAAGTGCTCGAGCATGTGAGGAATGCTGCGTGCGCAGAAAGTCACGGATTTCACGCGGCGGGTTTGCACGTCGCCTTCGTTGATGATGCGGGCGTTCAGGTGCTTAGCCATGTCGATTGCGCGGGTGGCAATCAGCTCGAAGCTCCATGGAATGCAGCCCAGCACCGGCAGCGGGCTGTTCGCGAACAGCTGAGTCGGATCGATATTGGCGACGCTGGCTTTGTTGGAGTCATCGAAGATTTCAGACAGGTCAGGACGTGTGCGTCCCTGATCGTCTACCGGCGCATTCAGTTTGTTGATGATGACGCCGGTGATGTTTTTGTTTTTGCTGCCGCCGAAGCTGGAGCGGGCCAGTTCGATACGCTCTTTTAACTGCGCCGGAGAATCGTTACCCAGTGCCAGAACGAAGACGATTTCAGCGTTCAGGGTTTTGGCGATTTCATAGTTGAGCGCATTCGCAAACTGGTGTTTACGGGTAGGGACTAAACCTTCAACCAGCACCACTTCCGCATCTTTGGTGTTTTCGTGATAACGGGCGATGATTTCTTCCATCAGCACGTCCTGCTGGTTTGAACTCAGCAGCGCTTCAACGTGGCTCATCTTCAGCGGTTCCGCTGCAGTCACGGAGGAGTTGGCACGAATGATGGTGGTGGTTTGATCGGGTGCATCACCGCCGGCACGTGGTTGCGCGATGGGTTTGAAGATGCTCAGGCTGACGCCTTTTTGTTCCATGGCACGGATCACACCGAGGCTGACGCTGGTCAGACCAACGCTGGTACCTGTGGGGATCAACATAATTGTACGGGACACGGCTAAACCTCTTTAACGGTTGCCAGGCAGAGACGGTCGCAGGTTTGTGCAGAGGGGATAATGATCAGCATGAGCGCGACGATTATCCTGCGCGGTGCGTCCAAACGGGCGGCGTTTGCCTTTGAGTGAAAAATCACTGCCAGCGAAAGCTGGCAGTGTTGAATCGAATTATGCGGTCAGACGCGCAGCGTCTTGTGCAATAACCAGCTCTTCATTGGTTGGGATAACCAGCGCGGTACGGGTGCCTTCTTTGTTGATGGCACCGGATTTACCGAAACGAGCCGCGAGGTTGCGTTCGTGGTCAACTTCAAAGCCCAGCAGGCCCAGTTTAGCCAGAGACAGTTCACGCACCATTGCTGCGTTTTCGCCGATACCGCCGGTGAAGACGACAGCGTCCAGACGGCCTTCCATCAGTGAGGTGTAGCTACCGATGTATTTCGCCAGACGGTGGCAGAATACGTCCATCGCACGTTTAGCATCTGTTTTAGTGGTGTAGTTATCTTCAACATAACGGCAGTCGCTGGTGACTTCAGTCAGACCCAGCAGGCCAGATTCTTTGGTCAGCATTTTGTTGATTTGATCAACGCTCATGCCCAGAGAATCGTGCAGGTGGAAGATGATTGCCGGGTCGATGTCACCGCTGCGGGTGCCCATGACCAGACCTTCCAGCGGGGTCAGACCCATGGAAGTATCAACGCATTTACCGTTACGGATTGCGCTGACGGAACCGCCGTTACCCAGGTGACAAGTGATCAGATTCACTTCTTCCACCGGTTTGTTCAGCATTTTCGCGGCTTCCTGAGTCACATAGAAGTGGCTGGTGCCGTGTGCGCCGTAACGACGGACGTGATGATCGCGGTACAGGCTGTACGGCAGTGCGTAAAGGTAAGATTCTTCTGGCATGGTCTGATGGAAGGCGGTGTCGAAAACAGCCACGTTCTTGTCAGCCAGTTTAGGGAAGGATTTCAGCGCTTCGTCGATACCGATCAGGTGAGCCGGGTTATGCAGCGGTGCAAACGGGATAGATTCTTTGATACCTTCGATAACAGCATCGTTGATCAGCATGGACTTGGTCAGCTTTTCGCCGCCATGAACGATGCGGTGGCCGATTGCAACCAGCTCTGCAGACAGTTCAGGTTTTTGGCTCAGGATGTTGTTCACGATGAATTTCAGCGCTTCGCTGTGTGCGGCACCCGCACCCAACGCGGCTTCTTCTTTGCCACCGTCCATTTTCCACTTAATGCGCGCTTCCGGCAGGTGGAAACATTCGGCTAAACCTGAAATGTGCTCTTCGCCGTTCACAGCATCAATGATTGCGAACTTAAGGGAAGAACTACCACAGTTAAGAACCAGTACAAGCTTACTCGACATGGAAGTACCTATTTATTGTTGGTGCTGTTTAAGGAAAAAAACAATACACGTGGTTAATAAATCGTCAGTCTGACATCAAGCGTAGCGCATAATGGCGGTGACAATTATGATTAACATCATGCCAGAGAGCCAAAACAGGCATGATAATGAAAAAGCTAAAGAATCGCAGGACGCTGGTTTTTTCTGTGCCCGCGGATAGCAAAAAAATGGGGGCGCAGTACACAAAATGTCTCTGTTATGCGTCTTTAGAATGTTATCTATTAGTGAAAACACTAACAAAAAATGCAATTACTAATTACAAAACACCTCGGCCCGAGGCACTATGCTTAGTGATATGGCTTTAAATGCTGCGACAGGATACCGGCACGTTTCAGCAAAAACAAAATATATTTTATCGTGGTAAACTCCAGTTTATGTTTCACAACTATTTTTTAATTATTACACGTGAAGTTGAGGTGCAATTATGACGAGTAAGCCAACAGGCTCTGTAAGCTGGTTCCAGGTTTTCCAGCGTGGGCAGCATTATATGAAAACATGGCCGTCTGATAAGCGCCTGGCTCCTGTGTTCCCCGAGAACCGGATTTCAACCGCCACCCGTTTTGCTGTCCGCTTCATGCCGCCGGTGGCGATCTTCACGCTGACCTGGCAAATCGCGCTGGGCGGACAACTTGGGCCGGCCGTTGCGACGGCGATATTTGCCTGCAGCTTGCCTATGCAAGGGTTATGGTGGCTTGGCCGCCGTTCACTGACGCCGTTGCCGCCGACGCTGCTGAGCTGGTTCCACGATGTGCGTAATAAACTCGCTGAATCGGGCCAGGCGCTTGCGCCGGTCGAAGGGACGCCGACCTATCAGGCGCTGGCCGATGTCCTCAAGCGTGCGTTCAAACAACTCGACAAAACCTTCCTCGACGATTTGTAAGCCCGTTTCCACCGCTTTTTGCATCATCTTCATTATTGCTAGGCTTCACTGCACCGCATTTTGACCGGAGGAACTTCTCCTCCGGTGATTATTTCACATGAGATCCGGATTCAAATCAAAGAATGGTGTGCTTGCGATTTCGCAGAAGTTTGCGCTATGCCATGCTTTGCTCATTATGCAGACATGAGGATTTTCACGATGGAAATGACTAACGCGCAACGCCTGATCTTGTCGAATCAATACAAAATGATGACCATGCTTGATCCCGATAACGCGGAACGCTACCGCCGTTTGCAAACGGTGATCGAACGCGGCTTCGGTTTGCAAATGCGTGAGCTAGACAGAGATTTCGGTGAGTTACCGGAAGAAACCTGTCGCACAGTGATTAACATTATGGAAATGCACCATGCGATGCAGGTGTCATGGACCAATCTGAAAGACACCCAGGGTCTGGATCGCCGTCGTATAGATTTCCTTGGCTTCGATGCGGCCACCGAATCCCGCTATTTAAGCTATGTGCGCTTTATGGTGAACACCGAAGGGCGTTACACTGACTTCGACGCCGGGACTCACGGGTTTAACTCGCAGACCAAAATGTGGGATAAATACCAGCGTATGCTGGCGGTCTGGCAATCATGCCCGCGTCAGTATCATCTGAGCGCTGTAGAGATAGCGCAAATTATTAATGCCTGACTGGAATTAACTAAAGAGGAATTGCCTGTGGAGTGTAAAGGTTTCTTGTTCGACCTTGATGGAACGTTAGTGGATTCATTACCGGCAGTTGAGCGTGCATGGGTTAACTGGGCGCTCAGTTGGGGAGTCAGCCCGCAGGATGTTCTGGCCTTTATTCATGGCAAACAGGCGATCACCTCTTTACGTCATTTTATGCAAGGTGAAACAGAAGAGACGATTCAGCAAGAGTTTCTGAAGCTGGAAAAAATCGAAGCCACCGACACCGAAGGCGTCTCGGCGCTGCCGGGTGCACATTTACTGCTGAGCGAACTCAACCGTCAAAATATTCCGTGGGCCATTGTGACCTCCGGTTCTATGCCTGTCGCCAGTGCGCGCCATGCGGCAGCACATTTGCCTGCCCCGGAAGTGTTCATCACTGCGGAACAGGTTAAGCATGGCAAACCGCAGCCGGATGCCTATTTGCTGGGTGCAGAACGTTTAGGTCTGGCGCCGGAAGAGTGTGTTGTGGTGGAAGATGCCGCTGCAGGCGTAATGGCAGGGCTTGCCGCCGGATGTAAAGTGATCGCTGTGAATGCACCGGACGATACGCCGGGGATCGAAAATGTAGATTTTGAGCTGACGACGCTGGAAGTTCTGCTGGTGGAAAGCAACGAGCAGGGCGTGACGGTAAGTTTGCGCTAAGCCTGAAAAAAGCACAGTTTCGACATTTTACTTGATATAGACCTCGCTCCGGCGGGGTTTTTTTATGCCATTCTTACCACGTTCCTGCCTCTCAATCTTAACGCAAAGGGAGTGTGTTTTGACCGGTGAATTAATCTGGGTTGTGGTACTGCTGCTGGCCGCGATGGTGTTGTTTGCGCGCAATACGCTGCGCATGGACATTGTCGCTTTGCTGGTCATCATTGCTTTTGTGATGAGCGGTACGCTCACCCTCAATGAAGCTCTGGCCGGATTTAGCGATCCGAACGTGATTTTGATCGCCGCCTTGTTTGTGGTGGGCCACGGTCTGGTGAGGACCGGCGTGGCGTATCAGGTGGGTGACTGGCTGATGAAAGTGGCCGGTCAGAGTGAAACCCGGATGCTGATTTTACTGATGCTGACGGTCGCCGGCCTTGGTGCTTTTATGAGTTCGACCGGCGTGGTGGCGATTTTCATTCCGGTTGTGATCAGTGTTTCCGCGCGCATGAAAACCTCACCGGCGCGGCTGATGATGCCCCTCAGTTTTGCCGGGCTTATCAGCGGCATGATGACGCTGGTTGCCACGCCGCCAAATATGGTGGTGAACAGCGAGTTGCTGCGTGAAGGATTCGACGGTTTTGGCTTCTTCGGCGTCACGCCGGTGGGGCTGGTGGTGCTGATCATGGGGGTCGGGTACATGCTGATTGCCCGCCGCTGGTTGTCAGCGCAGGACACCTCGCAGGATAAACAACACTGGAAACGCCGGACTTTCCGGGACTTGATCCGCGATTATCAGTTAAACGGTCGTGCGCGCAGGATGACGATCCGCCCCGGCTCACCGCTGGTTGGCCGTACACTGGACGATCTTCACCTGCGCTCCCGCTACGGTGCGAATGTGGTGGGTATTGAGCGCTGGCGTAAGTTCCGCCGGGTGATGGTCAGCGCCACGGGGAGCACCGGGCTGTGCGCGCGAGACGTACTGCTGCTGGACATGACCGATCCTGACATCTCAGTCAGACAAATGTGTGCCGATGAAATGCTTGAACCGATGGTGCTGCGCGGTGAATATTTTTCTGAACAGTCCCGCGACGTCGGAATGGCAGAAGTCTCTTTAATTCCTGATTCCGAATTATTGGGTAAAACCCTGCGCGAAGTCGCTTTCCGTTCTGCTTACGGGTTGAACGTGGTAGGGATCCGCCGTCAGGGGGAGGCGCTGCCGGGTAAACTGGTGGATGAGGAACTCCAGCTGGGTGACATGTTACTGGTGATAGGGGACTGGAAGCTGATCCGACAGCTTCAGCAGCAGATGCACGATTTTATTGTCCTCAGTCTGCCCGCCGAGGTGGATGAAGTCGCCCCCGCGCTCAGTCAGGCACCGCACGCGCTGTTTTGCCTGGCGCTCATGGTCGCACTGATGCTGACCGACGATGTGCCGAACGCCATTGCGGCCATTATTGCCTGTCTGCTGATGGGTAAATTCCGTTGCATCACCATGGACGGCGCGTACAAAGCGATTCACTGGCCGAGCTTGCTGCTGATTATCGGGATGATGCCGTTTGCGCTGGCGCTGCAAAAAACAGGCGGCGTGGCGTTGATCGTCGAAGGCCTGATGAAGGTCAGCGGGGGATATGGGCCGTACATGATGCTGCTGAGTTTGTTTGTTCTCTGCGCGAGTATCGGGCTGTTTATTTCCAATACCGCCACAGCGGTGTTAATGGCACCGATTGCCATCGCGGCGGCCCATCAGATGGGCGTGTCGCCGTACCCTTTCACAATGATTATCGCGATAGCCGCCTCGGCAGCGTTTATGACGCCAGTATCATCCCCGGTGAATACGCTGGTGATGGTGCCGGGGAATTACCGCTTCGGCGACTTTCTGCGTATCGGCGTGCCGTTCACCTTGCTGGTGATGGTCGTCAGCGTATTTCTGGTGCCGGTTCTCTTTCCGTTCTGACCCTGGCCGCGCTGTATTTGGCTGCCGTCAGAGCGGAGAATCGAGGCTGATTTCATCCAGTGACAGGCTGAAGCTCGGCACAAAGATTTCCATAAAGTAATCCATCTCCGGGCTTTTACGATTCGCCAGCGTTTTTTCCAGACGCGCTTTAGCCAGGGTGAATTCGTTATTGCCCGCCGAGAGCTCCTCGAGACATTTCAGATAGGCGCATAACGCATCTGCTTGTTTAACCGTCAGTTTTTCGTCTTCGCTGTAATAATGTTCATCGATCAGCGGACGAAAATCTTCCTGCAAATCCTCCGGCAGCATCTCAATCAGTTTTTGCTGGGCGATTTTCTCGATTTTTTTGTACTCGTGGGCGATTTGCGGATTGTAATACTTGATGGGCGTAGGCATGTCGCCGGTCAGCACTTCGCTGGCATCGTGATACATGGCGAGCAGGGCAACGCGTTCTACATTCAGGTTGCCATCAAATTTGCGGTTTTTAATCACGGCCAACGCGTGAGCCACGAAGGCGACCTGCAAACTGTGTTCCGACACATTTTCGGTACGCACGTTGCGCATCAGCGGCCAGCGGCTAATCAGTTTCAGGCGGGAAAGGTGGGCGAAGAAATGGCTCTGATTCATGGCACTCTCATTAATAACGGCAAATGAGTATCCATTGTGCGGAGTGTGGCGGAAATCGGCAAGTGTGATCAGAAAGATAAAACAGGGCGCAGAAATCTGCGCCCGCAGGGATTACTGGCGGTAAGTTTCGAGGAACCGGCCCAGTTTGCTGATCGCCATTTCCAGCTCATCAACGCGTGGCAGCGTCACGATACGGACGTGGTCCGGATACGGCCAGTTGAATGCTGACCCCTGAACCAGCAGGACTTTTTGCTGCAACAGCAAATCCAGCACCAGTTTCTGATCGTCATGAATGTTAAAACGCTTGGCATCAATACGCGGGAACATATACAGCGCACCTTTCGGTTTCACGCATGATACGCCGGGGATCTGATTGATCAGTTCCCACGCGCTGTCGCGCTGCTGCACCAGACGGCCGCCCGGTTGAATGAATTCATTAATGCTCTGGTAACCGCCGAGAGCCGTCTGAATAGCATGCTGCATCGGAACGTTGGCACAAAGACGCATCGAGGCCAGCATTTCCAGCCCTTCAATGTAGCCTTTGGCATGTTTCTTCGGTCCGTTGAGTACCATCCAACCCTGGCGGAAACCGGCCACACGGTAGGTTTTAGACAGCCCGTTGAACGTCACGGTCAGCAGATCTGGCGCCAGCGAGGCAATGGAAATGTGCTGGGCTTCGTCATACAAAATCTTGTCGTAAATCTCATCGGCAAAGATGATCAGATTGTGTTCGCGGGCGATATCCACAATCTGCATCAGCAACTCTTTGCTGTATACCGCGCCGGTCGGGTTGTTCGGGTTGATGATCACAATACCGCGGGTGCGCGGGGTGATTTTGTCGCGAATATCGGCGATATCCGGGAACCAGTCAGCGCCTTCATCACACATGTAATGCACCGCATTCCCGCCAGAAAGCGACACCGCCGCCGTCCATAACGGGTAATCCGGTGCAGGCACCAGCATTTCATCACCGGTATTCAGTAACGCCTGCATCGACTGAACAATCAGTTCCGACACGCCGTTACCGATATAAATGTCTTCCACCGTCATGTCACGCATGTCGCGCGCCTGATAGTGCTGCATGATGGCTTTACGTGCTGAGAACAGACCTTTGGAGTCACAGTACCCTTGCGCTGTAGGCAGGTTGCGAATGACGTCGAGCAGAATTTCATCAGGTGCATCAAAACCGAAAGGCGCGGGGTTGCCGATGTTCAGTTTGAGGACTTTGTTACCTTCTTCTTCCAGACGTTTTGCTTCTTTGAGCACCGGGCCGCGAATGTCGTAGCAGACGTTGTCCAGTTTGCGGGATTTTTCAATCGGGGACATGTAAATGTGAGCCTTTTGCAGTAAAGCCTGTTCTTCCCTGGCGTTAATCGCCGTAGAACAGTGCGAAGCGGACAATTTACTCCCCCAAAGAGTGCATGAGAAGGGCTGCGCACCCTTTTGGTGTAAAACAGCAGGAAAAACGCAGGGGGTGGGGGTTTCTGGTCATGTTGTGGATTTTGGTTGGTTTAATCATTTGCGTAAAGAGCAATGTATAGTTTTATATTTTACCAATGCGGGTTTTTTAATCTAAAAATTCCCTGTTTTGACTGTCTGACAGTGTTAAAGCCATCCTTTTGTTTCCGCAGTTTTGCAGACAACATCATTAAAACTTACCTAACCTCGACAAAATCTGAAAAAAAATAGCAGGAATTCTCCGTGCTGCGGCGCGGGGGCAAGGTGAATTAGTTTTATTTATCTAATGATTAATAATAACTGCTGGATGAATGATCATAAGAAAATTTTGGAGCAGACACTATTCCCATGGGTTTTACGAGGGCACCCTTTACGTATATTTAATAAAAGCAGCACAAATAATAACGGGCGATCATGAAATTATCTTAATGCCCGCTAAACTGATTTTTTAGTCATGAGTTTGATATCTGCGTGAGCTAATGAATTTGTTGAATTATATTGTCTTACAACTTATCTGAACGGTAAGTTTAACTTATGTATCCGGCTTGCTGACAGGCTTCAACCTCAGGTATCGACAGGAAAAGCGCAAAGAAAATAGGTGAGTGGAGCAGGCGAAAATGGTTTATTCTTATTAATTAAGCCTGGCTAATCATTTAACTTTTGTGTGGAGATTTTTCACGGCATCTGAGGAGATGAAAACCGCTTCTATGAAATTTTTCAGGCACAAATATTTCTCAATTTTGCTTATCTAATGAGTGAGTACCTGACATATCTGGTATTCTGCGGATGCTGATACTTTGACGCAGCATCAGGGTAGCTTGTTATTAGATTCTATAAAGCGAAGAAAAACTATGACAAATGCAAATCGTCCAATCCTCAATCTCGATCTTGACCTGTTGAGGACATTTGTAGCTGTTGCGGATTTGAATACGTTCGCTGCAGCTGCTGCTGCTGTGTGTCGTACTCAGTCGGCAGTCAGTCAACAAATGCAACGTCTTGAACAACTCGTTGGAAAAGAACTGTTTGCCAGGCACGGACGCAATAAATTATTAACTGAACACGGCATTCAGTTATTGGGGTATGCACGCAAAATTCTTCGTTTTAACGATGAAGCCTGCACCTCTTTGATGTACAGCAATGTTCAGGGCGGAATTACCATCGGCGCATCCGATGATACCGCCGATACCATTTTGCCTTTTCTGCTCAGTCGCGTGACGTCTGTGTACCCGAAACTGTCAATCGATGTACGGGTAAAACGCAGTCCGTTTATGTTATCGATGCTGGAAAGTGAAGAGATCGATCTGGCTATCACTACGATGACGGGCACAGAACATCCTCATATTATTCTGCGGACGTCACCTACGCTCTGGTACTGCGCGGCGGATTTCGCGTATCCATCCGGTGACAGTGTGCCGCTCGTGGTACTTGATGAGCCAAGCCCGTACCGCCAGATGGCGACAGAATACCTGAATCAGGCCGGTATTCCGTGGCGTATCGCTTACGTGGCATCGACATTGTCGGCTATTCGCGCCGCCGTTCGCGCCGGGTTGGGCGTGACCGCAAGACCTATTGAAATGATGAGCCCTGAACTGCGCGTTCTGGGTGAACAGGATGGTCTGCCGCGTCTGCCTGACACGCAATATGTACTGTATAAAAATGCCAACTGTAACAATGAACTGGCGATGGCCATTTTCAACGCGGTTGAACAGGGCAATGATCCTTATTCTCTCAGCGCTTATGGTCCCCGACCTGTAGTGGATGACGATCATGAACTGCTGGCTGATTCAAAAAGTTAAGATTATCGCCTCTTTTTACCTCCCGCCCGGATACTGCAGGGCGGGGGTAAAGGCCTCTACTCCTTTCGGGTAGTAAAATCTCTATTTTTGGGTGTTTTATTTAAAATTTCACGCCAAACTTGTTTTTTCCTCTCTTAATGCTGCTTGTTCCCCGTCCTGACTGTTTCTGGTCTTCATTATCACCCTACTAAATCACGCAAAAATAGGCTTTTTTTTCGCGTGGAAAAATCAGTAATTTTTTCTCGCCATTGACTTGTTGTTTTCTGTTATTCAACAAAACTTGTTAAAAGTGCGGCTTTTTTTCTGTCGAAATTGACAGAACTCTGACCTGGATCAAAAAAATAACCCTAATAAGAGAGTGGAAGCGTTGTCTATTCCTGCGACAATAGCAAAGCAACAAAGATGTCATAACTCCCGTCACAGGCTCATGCTCTATCACCCTTTTTAACTGACACGATTTAGCTTAAGTGTTGTCGCATGTAATGTTAATTAAATGATAAGCATGTAAACTAATGTGGAGATACTTTTGTCAAAGTTGACAAAAGGTTATAGAAAAGGGTAAAAAGCCCACAACAAATCACTGGCTTAATCCTTTGTTGAGTCGTGAACTGTGTGGTTATTAATCCTTCCCTTGAATCGATGTGGTGCGCAAACTGCCGATCCCATAGAGCAGATGCCAAAGCGCCACTTTTGATGAGTAAGCAATGAGTATGTCAACAGCCACTGAAGTCATCGCTCAACACTGGGCGTTCGCCGTTTATCTTATCGTCGCAATGGGGCTTTGCTGCCTGATGTTACTGGGCGCCGCGTTCCTCGGCGGGAGAGCCAGAGCGCGTTACAAAAATACCCCTTATGAGTCTGGTATCGCATCCGTGGGCTCAGCCCGCCTGCGTCTCTCCGCCAAATTCTATCTGGTCGCGATGTTTTTCGTTATTTTCGACGTTGAAGCCTTGTATCTCTATGCATGGTCAACTTCTATCCGTGAAAGCGGCTGGACCGGTTTCGTCGAAGCCACCATTTTCATTTTGGTACTGCTGGCTGGTTTGTTTTATCTGGTGCGGATTGGCGCGCTGGACTGGACACCAACACGTTCGAAAGGACCTGTTAAACCAAGCCCGGCGATTAATACCAACAGTCACCCTCAGTAGTAAGTCATAGCGAGGCAATAAGATGGACTATACGCTCACCCGCGTAGACCCGGACGGTGAGAACGACCGTTACCCCCTGCAGAATCAGGAGGTGGTCGGCGATCCACTTCAGGAGCAGGTAAAACGCAGCGTTTTCATGGGAAACCTTCAGGAATCACTGCACGGCATGGTGAACTGGGGACGCAAAAACTCCCTCTGGCCGTACAACTTCGGCCTTTCCTGCTGCTACGTAGAAATGGTGACGTCATTCACTGCGGTGCATGACGTCGCGCGTTTTGGTGCAGAAGTTCTGCGTGCATCGCCGCGTCAGGCCGACTTCATGGTCGTGGCAGGCACCTGCTTCACCAAAATGGCCCCGGTGATCCAACGTTTGTATGACCAGATGCTCGAGCCGAAATGGGTGATTTCGATGGGTGCCTGTGCGAACTCCGGCGGTATGTACGATATTTATTCCGTCGTGCAGGGTGTGGATAAATTCCTGCCTGTCGATGTGTATATCCCGGGGTGCCCGCCGCGTCCTGAGGCTTACATGCAGGCGCTGTTGCTGCTGCAGGAATCTATCGGTAAAGAACGCCGCCCATTGTCATGGGTCGTCGGCGATCAGGGTGTTTACCGCGCGAATATGCAGTCTGAAAAAGAGCGTAAACGTGCTGAACGCATAGCCGTGACAAATCTGCGTTCGCCGGACGAGATTTAACACTGCGATCTGAGAGTCAACCCTGAGGGGTGGTGTATGCATATCCCCCTTACGGCATAAATGACCATTTAGTGTGGTGAAAAAAATTATGACAGATTTGACGACGCAAAATACCGCCCTGCCAGCATGGCATACCCGTGATCATCTTGATGATCCGGTTATTGGCGAGTTGCGTAACCGTTTTGGGCCTGAGGCCTTTACTGTTCAGCCGACCCGTACCGGAATTCCCGTGGTGTGGTTCAAGCGTGAACAGGTACTGGAAGCGATTACCTTTCTACGAAAACAGCCAAAACCTTATGTCATGCTGTTCGACTTGCATGGCGTTGATGAGCGTTTACGTACTCACCGCGACGGTTTACCGGCCGCGGATTTTTCCGTTTTCTATCACCTGATCTCCGTCGAGCGTAACCGCGACATCATGATCAAGGTGGCGTTAGCGGAAAACGATCTCCATGTTCCGACCTTGACCAAGGTGTTCCCGAACGCCAACTGGTACGAGCGTGAAACCTGGGAAATGTTTGGTATTACCTTCGATGGCCACCCGCACCTGACGCGCATCATGATGCCGCAGACCTGGGAAGGGCACCCGTTGCGTAAAGATTATCCGGCGCGTGCCACCGAGTTCGATCCTTATGAGCTGACCAAGCAAAAAGAAGAGCTCGAGATGGAAGCGCTGACCTTCAAGCCGGAAGACTGGGGCATGAAGCGTGGCACCGAAAATGAGGACTTTATGTTCCTTAACCTCGGTCCAAACCACCCGTCATCACACGGTGCGTTCCGCATCATCCTGCAGCTTGATGGCGAAGAGATTGTCGACTGTGTACCGGATGTCGGTTACCACCACCGTGGTGCTGAAAAAATGGGCGAGCGCCAGTCATGGCACAGCTACATTCCGTACACGGACCGTATTGAATATCTCGGCGGTTGCGTTAACGAAATGCCTTACGTGCTGGCCGTTGAAAAACTTGCCGGTATCGTCACGCCGGATCGCGTCAACACCATTCGCGTGATGCTGTCTGAACTGTTCCGCATCAACAGCCACCTGCTGTACATCTCTACGTTTATTCAGGACGTGGGCGCGATGACGCCAGTGTTCTTCGCTTTTACCGATCGTCAGAAAATCTACGATCTGGTGGAAGCGATCACTGGTTTCCGTATGCACCCGGCCTGGTTCCGGATCGGTGGCGTTGCGCATGATCTGCCGAAAGGCTGGGATCGTCTGCTGCGTGAATTCCTTGACTGGATGCCAGCACGACTGGATTCCTACGTCAAAGCGGCGCTGAAAAACACGATTCTGATTGGCCGTTCCAAAGGCGTAGCTGCGTACAACGCGGCTGACGCGTTGGCGTGGGGCACCACCGGCGCTGGCCTGCGTGCCACCGGCATCGACTTCGACGTGCGTAAATGGCGTCCGTATTCCGGTTACGAAAACTTTGACTTTGAAGTGCCGGTCGGCGACGGCGTCAGCGACTGCTATTCCCGTGTAATGCTGAAAGTGGAAGAGCTTCGCCAAAGCCTGCGCATTCTGGAACAGTGCTACAAAAACATGCCTGAAGGCCCGTTCAAGGCGGATCATCCGCTGACCACGCCGCCACCGAAAGAGCGCACCCTGCAACACATCGAAACCCTGATCACGCACTTCCTGCAAGTGTCGTGGGGGCCGATCATGCCTGCGCAAGAATCTTTCCAGATGGTCGAAGCGACCAAAGGGATCAACAGCTACTACCTGACCAGTGACGGCAGCACCATGAGCTACCGCACACGTGTCCGTACGCCAAGCTTCCCGCATTTGCAGCAGATCCCGTCCGTAATCCGTGGCAGCCTGGTATCCGACCTGATCGTGTATCTGGGCAGTATCGATTTTGTAATGTCAGATGTGGACCGCTAACGATGACAGATATCAATAAAAACTCAGAGGTTCAGTTCATCAACGTCAGCGAGCCGGTGATCACGCCGGTGTTTGAGCTGAGCGATGCTGAACGCGAAGCGATTGAACACGAGAAACATCACTACGAAGATGCCCGCGCGGCTTCTATCGAAGCGTTGAAGATCGTGCAAAAAGCGCGTGGCTGGGTGCCAGACGGCGCTATCTACGCGATCTCCGATGTTCTGGGCATTCCGGCCAGTGACGTTGAAGGTGTGGCGACGTTTTACAGCCAGATCTTCCGCCAGCCGGTTGGCCGCCATGTGATCCGTTACTGTGACAGCGTGGTGTGCCACATCACCGGTTATCAGGGGATCCAGGCTGCGCTGGAACAACAGTTGCACATTAAGCCGGGCGAAACGACGCAAGACGGTCGCTTTACTCTGCTGCCGACCTGTTGTCTCGGTAACTGTGACAAAGGCCCGTCGATGATGATCGACGAGGACACGCACAGCCGCCTGACACCAGAAGCCATCGGCCAGCTACTGGAGCGCTATGTATGACAATCAACGGTTATACGCCAAGACATATTGAACGCACGCCGGAAATGCATCCGCTGACATGGCGTATGCGTGACGATGAGCAGCCGGTCTGGTTCGACGAATACCGCAGCAAAAACGGTTACGTCGGCGCAGAAAAGGCGCTCAAAAGCATGGCGCAGGAAGAGATCGTCAACCTGGTAAAAGACGCTGGCCTGAAAGGGCGCGGCGGGGCAGGTTTCTCCACCGGTTTGAAGTGGAGCCTGATGCCAAAAGACGAAAGCATGAACATCCGCTATCTGCTGTGTAACGCCGATGAGATGGAACCCGGTACTTACAAAGACCGCATGCTGATGGAACAAATGCCACACCTGCTGGTGGAAGGCATGTTGATTTCCGCGTTTGCGCTGAAATCTTACCGTGGCTACATCTTCCTGCGTGGCGAATATATTGAAGCCGCCGTGAACCTGCGTCGCGCGATTGCTGAAGCCACTGAAGCGGGTCTGCTGGGTAAAAATATCCTCGGTACCGGTTTTGATTTCGAACTGATCGTGCATACCGGTGCGGGCCGCTACATCTGCGGTGAAGAGACTGCACTGATTAACTCGCTGGAAGGCCGCCGCGCTAACCCGCGTTCCAAACCACCTTTCCCGGCCTCTGCCGGTGCATGGGGTAAACCGACCTGTGTGAACAACGTCGAAACCCTGTGTAACGTGCCTGCCATTCTTGAGCACGGCGTGGATTGGTACAAAGGGATGTCTGCGGGCAAGAGCGAAGATGCAGGCACCAAACTGATGGGCTTCTCCGGTCGGGTGAAAAATCCGGGCGTCTGGGAACTGCCGTTTGGTACGACTGCACGTGAAATTCTTGAAGATTATGCCGGTGGTATGCGTGATGGCCTGAAATTCAAAGCCTGGCAACCGGGCGGCGCAGGGACTGACTTCCTGACGGCCGATCACCTGGATCTGCCTATGGATTTCGCCAGCATCGGTAAAGCCGGTAGCCGTCTGGGTACTGCGTTGGCGATGGCAGTCGATCATGAAATTGGCATGGTTCCGCTGGTTCGAAATCTGGAAGAGTTCTTCGCCCGTGAATCTTGTGGCTGGTGTACGCCGTGCCGCGACGGTTTGCCATGGAGTGTGAAGATCCTGCGCGCGCTGGAACGTGGTGAAGGGCAGCCGGGAGACATTGAAACTCTCGAACAGCTCTGCCGCCAGCTTGGTCCGGGCAAAACCTTCTGCGCACACGCGCCGGGTGCCGTGGAGCCATTACAGAGTGCGATTAAATATTTCCGGGAAGAGTTTGAGGCGGGCATCGCCAAACAGCATTACAGCAACGCGCGGGCGATTGGCGGTATTCAGCCAAACAATCTGCTGAAACAGCGCTGGTAGTGAAGGCAACAGGCAGCGGACGTGAGCCCGCTGTGCGCGAAATCCCAATACAAGGGACGCGCTGTCGAGTGATAGACGCCAACCCGGCAAGAATTTTTGATTAACGCCCGCCGTCAGGTGGGCCACGTGGAAGCATGCTGACTATGGCTACGATTCATGTAGACGGCAAAGAATACGATGTAGACGGAGCGGACAACCTGTTACAGGCTTGCCTCTCTCTCGGCCTCGATATTCCTTATTTTTGCTGGCATCCGGCGCTGGGAAGCGTCGGCGCTTGCCGCCAATGTGCGGTTAAGCAATACCAAAACGCGGAAGACACGCGCGGTCGTCTGGTGATGTCATGTATGACACCAGCGTCTGATGGCACCTTCATTTCCATCGACGACGGCGAAGCGAAAGAGTTTCGCGAGAGCGTTGTGGAATGGTTGATGACCAACCATCCGCACGACTGTCCGGTGTGTGAGGAGGGCGGTAACTGTCACCTGCAGGATATGACAGTCATGACCGGCCACAGTATGCGCCGTTACCGTTTCACCAAGCGTACCCATAACAATCAGGATCTCGGCCCGTTCATCTCTCACGAAATGAACCGCTGTATCGCCTGTTATCGCTGTGTCCGTTACTACAAGGATTACGCTGACGGCACAGACCTAGGTGTATATGGCGCGCACGACAACGTCTATTTCGGTCGTCCGGAAGATGGCCCGCTGGAAAGCGAGTTCTCCGGTAACCTGGTAGAAGTGTGTCCGACCGGCGTATTCACCGATAAAACGCACTCCGAACGCTATAACCGTAAATGGGACATGCAGTTTGCGCCAAGCATCTGTCAGCAATGTTCTGTTGGCTGTAACACCAGCCCGGGTGAGCGTTATGGCGAACTGCGTCGTATCGAAAACCGTTATAACGGTACCGTAAACCACTACTTCCTCTGCGACCGTGGCCGTTTCGGCTATGGCTACGTGAACCTGAAAGATCGTCCTAAGAAGCCATTACAACTGCGTGGCAACGACTGGATCGAACTGAACGCTGAACAGGCGATGCAGGGCGCGGCAGACATCATCCGTCAGGCGAAGAAAACCATCGGTATCGGTTCTCCACGCGCTAGCCTGGAAAGCAACTTTGCCCTGCGTGAACTGGTGGGAGCCGAAAACTTCTACACCGGGATCAACGCCGCAGAGCAGGGTCGTCTGCAACTGATGCTCAACGTTCTGCGCAACAGCGGTGTACATACGCCAGCATTGCGTGAAATCGAAGAGTACGATGCCGTACTGGTGCTGGGCGAAGATCTGACTCAGACCGGTGCCCGTATCGCTCTGTCTGTCCGTCAGGCCGTTAAAGGTAAAGCCCGTGCAATGGCCGCCGCTCAGCGTGTTGCTGACTGGCAGATTGCGGCGGTGCAAAACATCGGTCAGCACGCCAAACATCCGCTGTTTATTACCAACGTAGACAACACCAAACTCGACGATATCGCAGCGTACAATTACCGTGCGCCGGTCGATGAGCAGGCCCGTTTCGGCTTTGCAATCGCCCATGCGCTGGATAATTCAGCGCCAGCGGTCAGCGATCTGGCTGATGGTCTGAACAAAAAAATCGACGTGATCGTGCAGGCGCTGACTGGTGCCCGTAAGCCTCTGATCATTACCGGTTCTAACGCCGGTTCTGATGCGATCATTGAAGCGGCAGCGAACATCGCCAAAGCATTGAAAGTGGCGGGCAGTGATGTCGGAATCACTTTCGTGGCTTCTGCGGCAAACAGCATCGGCCTGTCCATGATTGGCGGCGGTACGCTGGATGATGCGCTTGAGTTGCTGGCCAGCGGCGGCGCAGACAGCGCCATTGTGATGGAAAATGACCTTTATCGTCAGGCTCCTGAAGCGAAGGTGGATGCGGCGCTTGCCAGTGTGCAAAACCTGGTGGTTGTTGACCATCAGCGCACGCGCATCATGGATAAAGCCAGTCTGATCCTGCCTGCGGCGAGTTTTGCCGAAAGCGACGGTACGCTGGTGAATCAGGAAGGCCGCGCTCAGCGCTTCTTCCAGGTCTACGATCCGGCTTACTACGACACCACCGTTTCCATGCTGGAAAGCTGGCGCTGGATGCACTCACTGCATTCAACCGTCAACAGCCGCCACGTTGACTGGACTCAGCTCGATCACGTGATCGAAGCCTGCGTCGAGGCATTGCCGCAGCTGAAAGGCATGGTCGAAGCTGCGCCAAATGCCAGCTTCCGCATTCGTGGTCAGAAACTGGCGCGTTCTCCGAACCGCTCCAGTGGCCGTACTGCGATGCGCGCGAACATCAGTGTGCACGAACCGCGTCAGCCGCAAGATAAAGACACCATGTTTGCCTTCTCAATGGAAGGGAACAACAGCCCGACAGCCAACCGCAATCAGGTACCTTTTGCCTGGGCACCTGGCTGGAACTCACCGCAAGCCTGGAACAAATTCCAGAGCGAAGTTGGCGGCAGTCTGCGCCACGGTGATCCGGGTGTGCGTCTCATCGAAGCGGGGGAGGGGAGTCTCGACTACTTCACCGCCATCCCTGCTGCATTCACCACCACAGTGGGTAACTGGCGTGTCGCGCCTTACTACCACCTGTTCGGCAGTGAAGAGATGACCCAGCGTTCTTCCGTCATTCAGCAACGTATGCCAGCACCTTATGTGATGGTTAACCCGGCCGATGCCGCGCAGCTAGGCGTGAATGCAGGTTCTCAGGTGGAATTCACCTGTGCCGGTCAGACACTGAAATTGCCGGTTCGCCTGAGTGAAACCCTGAATCAGGGTCAGCTTGGTTTACCGCTGGGCTTGCCGGGCATTCCGCCGATTCTGGTTGGCGCTACGGTTGAAAATCTGCGGGAGGCTGCACAATGAGCTGGTTTACACCTGTCGTAATCGACACGCTGATCGCCGTCCTGAAAGCTATCGTGATCCTGCTGATCGTCGTGACCTGCGGGGCTTTCATGAGCTTCGGCGAGCGTCGTCTGCTCGGTCTGTTCCAGAACCGCTACGGACCAAACCGTGTCGGCTGGGGCGGTTCCCTGCAGCTGGTTGCTGACATGATCAAGATGTTCTTCAAGGAAGACTGGGTACCTAAATTCACCGACAAAGCCATCTTTACGCTGGCCCCGATGATTGCGTTTACGTCCCTGCTGATCTCCTTTGCGATTGTTCCGGTCAGTCCGACCTGGTTCGCCGCAGATCTGAACATCGGTATTTTGTTCTTCCTGATGATGGCCGGTCTGACCGTCTATGCCGTGTTGTTCGCTGGCTGGTCCAGTAACAACAAATACTCGCTGCTGGGTGCGATGCGTGCGTCTGCCCAGACGCTGAGCTACGAAGTGTTCCTCGGTTTATCACTGATGGGCGTTGTGGCGCAGGCCGGTTCCTTCAATCTGCAGGACATCGTCATTTCTCAGTCGCACATGTGGAATATCATTCCTCAGTTCTTCGGTTTTGTGACCTTTGCCATCGCAGGTGTCGCTGTCTGTCACCGTCACCCGTTTGACCAGCCGGAAGCCGAGCAAGAACTGGCCGATGGTTACCACATTGAATATTCCGGTATGAAATTCGGTCTGTTCTTCGTGGGGGAATATATCGGTATCGTGACGGTTTCTGCGCTGATCGTGACCTTGTTCTTCGGTGGCTGGCAGGGTCCGTTCCTGTATCCGGTGATCTGGTTTGCACTGAAAACGGCGTTCTTCATGGTGATGTTCATTTTGATCCGTGCTGCTTTACCGCGTCCCCGCTACGACCAGGTGATGTCATTTGGCTGGAAAGTTTGCCTGCCATTGACCTTGCTTAATCTGCTGGCGACCGCTGCGGTCATCTTGTACAACGCGCAATAAGGGGTGATGAAACCATGACATTGAAAGACATAGTGGTCGGGTTCGGGACCCAGGTTCGCAGCTTGTGGATGATAGGCATGCATGCCTTCGCCAAGCGCGAAACCCAGATGTACCCGGAAGTGCCGGTCAATCCACCTCCGCGTTACCGTGGTCGTATCGTGCTGACGCGCGATCCCGACGGTGAAGAGCGCTGCGTTGCCTGTAACCTGTGTGCGGTAGCCTGTCCGGTAGGCTGTATTTCTCTGCAAAAAGCAGAGCATAAAGACGGTCGCTGGTACCCGGAGTTTTTCCGCATCAACTTCTCACGCTGCATTTTCTGCGGCCTGTGTGAAGAAGCGTGCCCGACAACAGCTATCCAGCTGACGCCGGACTTCGAAATGGGTGAATTCAAACGCCAGGATCTGGTGTACGAAAAAGAAGATTTGTTGATCTCTGGACCGGGTAAATATCCGGAATATAACTTCTACCGGATGTCCGGTATGGCCGTTGACGGCAAGCCGAAAGGCGATGCGGAAAACGAAGCCAAACCGATCAACGTCAAAGGTCTGTTGCCCTAAGGAGCCGCAAGCATGGAATTTGCATTTTATATTGCAGCCCTGGTGGCCGTGTTGGCGACATTGCGTGTTATCACGCACACCAACCCGGTACATGCACTGCTGTATCTGATCGTCTCTTTGCTGGCGATTGCTGCGGTGTTCTTCTCGCTCGGCGCGTACTTCGCCGGTGCGCTGGAGATCATTGTTTACGCCGGGGCCATCATGGTGCTGTTCGTGTTCGTGGTGATGATGCTGAACCTTGGCAACGTCCAGGAGCAGGAACGCGCATGGTTGCAACCTTCGACCTGGATCGGTCCTTCAATTCTGGCAGTTGTTCTGCTGGGCGTGATGATCGCATCAATTCTTGGTCTGCACGACCACGGCATCAAAGGCGAGATGGTTGACGCGAAAGCCGTCGGTATCGCGCTGTTTGGTCCTTACGTTCTGGCCGTGGAACTGGCGTCAATGCTGCTGCTGGCCGGTCTGGTCGTGGCGTTCCACATCGGTCGTGAACATAAAGCGGGTGAAGTCTTTGGTGACGCACCGGCCACGACGGAAATGGCGAAACGAAAAACGGAGGAGAGAGCATGATCCCTCTACAACATGGCCTGATCCTGGCCGCGATTCTCTTTGTGTTGGGGCTGACCGGGCTGATTGTCCGTCGTAACCTGCTGTTTATGCTGATCAGTCTGGAAGTGATGATCAACGCAGCGGCGCTGGCGTTCATTGTGGCTGGAAGCTATTGGGGTCAGGCAGACGGACAGGTGATGTACATCCTGGCGATCAGCCTGGCTGCGGCGGAGGCCAGTATTGGTCTGGCGTTGCTGCTGCAACTCTATCGCCGTCGCCACACTCTGAATATTGATACTGTCAGTGAGATGCGCGGATGAACTTATTATATTTAACAATTCTGTTCCCGCTGATTGGCTTCCTGTTACTGGCCTTCTCACGCGGTCGCTGGTCTGAAAATACGTCGGCTACCATTGGCGTGGGGTCGATTGGTCTGGCAGCGCTGACCACTGTCTACGTTGGCATCAACTTCCTTAGCCAGAAAGCGGCAGGCGTTGACGTCTTTAGTCAGACACTGTGGAACTGGATGCAGGTCGGCGATTTCAATATCTCCGCAACGCTGATCCTCGACGGGCTGTCAATGACCATGCTGTCTGTGGTCACCGGCGTCGGCTTCTTCATCCACATGTTCGCGTCCTGGTACATGCGTGGTGAAGAGGGTTACTCCCGCTTCTTCGCGTACACCAACCTGTTTATCGCCAGCATGGTCGTTTTGGTCCTGGCAGATAACCTGTTGCTGATGTACCTCGGCTGGGAAGGCGTGGGTCTTTGCAGCTACCTGTTGATCGGTTTCTACTACACCAACCCGGCCAACGGCGCGGCAGCGATGAAAGCGTTCATTGTGACCCGTGTCGGCGACGTGTTCCTGGCATTTGCGCTGTTCATTTTGTACCGCGAGCTGGGTACGCTGAATATCCGTGAACTGATGGTGCTGGCACCGCAGAAACTGGCGGTAGGCGACACGGCAATCACCTGGGCAACCCTGATGTTACTGGGTGGCGCAGTGGGTAAATCCGCACAGCTTCCGCTTCAGACCTGGCTGGCAGACGCCATGGCCGGTCCAACGCCGGTTTCCGCGCTTATCCACGCCGCAACCATGGTTACTGCCGGTGTTTACCTGATTGCACGTACCCACGGCCTGTTCCTGATGGCGCCTGAGGTTCTGCATCTGGTGGGCATTATTGGTGCGGTAACGCTGGTGCTGGCGGGTTTTGCCGCCCTGGTGCAAACCGACATCAAGCGCGTTCTTGCTTACTCGACCATGAGCCAGATTGGTTACATGTTCCTGGCGCTGGGCGTACAGGCGTGGGATGCAGCAATCTTCCACCTGATGACGCATGCGTTCTTCAAAGCACTCCTGTTCCTTTCTTCCGGTTCGGTCATTTTGGCCTGCCACCACGAGCAGAACATCTTCAAAATGGGTGGATTGCGTAAATCCATTCCGCTGGTGTATGTCTGCTTCCTGGTCGGCGGCGCGGCGTTGTCAGCCTTGCCAATCATCACCGCGGGCTTCTTCAGTAAAGATGAAATCCTTGCCGGTGCGCTGGCTAACGGTCATCTCAATCTGATGGTCGCGGGTCTGGTGGGTGCGTTTATGACCTCGCTGTACACCTTCCGCATGATCTTCATCGTCTTCCATGGCGAAGAAAAAATTAAGGCCCATGCGGGTAAAGGCATCACTCATCACCTGCCGCTGCTGGTGTTACTGGTTCTGTCCACCTTCATTGGCGCGATGATTGTTCCGCCTCTGAAAGGCGTTCTGCCGGAAACCACTGAGCTGGCGCATGGCAGCGTGCTGACCCTGGAAATCACGTCAGGCGTGATTGCGATTGCCGGTATTCTGCTGGCGGCGGCCCTTTATCTGGGTAAACGCTCGCTGGTAAACAGCATCGCGAAAAGCGCACCGGGTCGTTTCTTCACGACCTGGTGGTTCCACGCCTGGGGCTTCGACTGGCTGTACAACATGATTTTCGTGAAACCGTATTTGGCTATCGCGAAACTCCTGCAACGTGACCCGCTGAACTCGATGATGAATCTGCCTGCGATCTTTACCCGTCTGGGAAATCGCGGTCTGACGCTGAGCGAGAACGGTATGGTCCGCTGGTACGTCGCGTCAATGGGGCTGGGTGCAGTGGTTGTTCTTGCGCTGCTGCTGGTGATTTAAGCCTGTCTTACGGGTGTGATTATCAATGCCGGTTTGTCTGTCTGACGGCCGGCAAGTGAAATAGCCTACGGGCATAAAAGAAGGGAACGACACGCCATGCTATTACCTTGGCTAATATTTATCCCCTTTATCGGCGGGCTGCTGTGCTGGCAGACTGAGCGCTTTGGGAGCAAAGTACCGCGCTGGATCGCGTTGATTGCGATGGGGCTGACGCTGGCTCTTTCCGTGCAATTGTGGTTGCAGGGAGGATACTCATTAACATCACCTGCGGGTATT
Organism: Rahnella sp. Larv3_ips; assembly: GCF_003697865.1. NCBI lineage: Bacteria > Pseudomonadati > Pseudomonadota > Gammaproteobacteria > Enterobacterales > Yersiniaceae > Rahnella > Rahnella sp. Larv3_ips. Next base: position 1,141,886 of record NZ_MJIB01000021.1, read on the forward strand.
CCACAGTGGCAATCCGAATTCTCGGTGCCGTGGATCCCTCGTTTTGGTATCAGCTTCCATCTGGCGCTGGACGGTTTGTCCTTGCTGATGGTCGTGCTGACCGGTTTGCTCGGCGTACTGGCGATCCTCTGTTCGTGGCGTGAAATCCAGAAGTATCAGGGTTTCTTCCACCTGAACCTGTTGTGGATCCTCGGCGGCGTAATTGGCGTGTTCCTCGCCATCGACTTGTTCCTGTTCTTCTTCTTCTGGGAAATGATGTTGGTGCCGATGTACTTCCTGATTGCTCTGTGGGGTCACAAAGCGTCAGACGGTAAAACGCGTATCAGCGCAGCAACCAAGTTCTTCATCTACACGCAGTCCAGCGGTCTGGTGATGTTGATTGCCATCCTCGGTCTGGTGTTTGTGCATTACAACGCCACCGGCGTGTGGACATTCAACTACGCCGACTTGCTGAAAACACCTATGTCGAACGGTGTTGAATATCTGCTGATGCTCGGCTTCTTTATCGCGTTTGCGGTGAAAATGCCTGTGGTGCCGTTGCATGGCTGGTTGCCAGATGCGCACAGTCAGGCGCCAACCGCAGGTTCCGTTGACTTAGCCGGTATCTTGCTGAAAACCGCTGCCTACGGGATGTTGCGTTTCTGTCTGCCATTGTTCCCGAATGCATCACACGAGTTTGCCCCGATCGCCATGTGGCTGGGCGTGATTGGTATCTTCTACGGCGCATGGATGGCATTCGCGCAGACCGATATCAAGCGTCTGATTGCGTATACCTCTGTTTCGCACATGGGCTTCGTACTGATCGCTATCTACACCGGCAGCCAGCTGGCGTACCAGGGCGCAGTGATTCAGATGATTGCACACGGTCTGTCCGCAGCCGGTATGTTCATCATCTGTGGTCAGCTTTACGAACGTCTGCATACCCGCGATATGCGCCAGATGGGCGGATTGTGGGGCCGAATTAAATACCTGCCAGCGTTGTCGCTGTTCTTTGCAGTGGCGACCTTAGGGATGCCGGGTACCGGTAACTTCGTGGGCGAAATCATGATCCTGTTTGGCAGCTTCCCGGTTGTGCCGGTGATTACTGTCATCTCGACCTTCGGTCTGGTATTTGCCTCAGTGTATTCACTGGCGATGATGCAGCGCGCTTACTACGGTAAAGGAAAGTCTGACCAGCCGTTGCCGGGCATGACCGCACGCGAACTGTCGATCATTCTGTTACTGGTGGTATTGCTGGTGGCGCTGGGCTTCTTCCCGCAGCCCATTCTGGATACCTCAAGTGCAGCGATGACCAACATTCAGCACTGGTACGGGTCATCAGTTTCCACTATTTCAACGACAAGGCCGTAACTCGCCATGACATTTACACTTCAAAATCTGATCGCACTATTACCGCTGATGATCGTCGGATTGACGGTGGTGGTGGTGATGCTGTCCATTGCGTGGCGACGCGACCATTTTCTCAATGCCACACTGACAGTCATCGGGCTGAACGTTGCCTTACTTTCCCTCTACTATGTCGCGCAGGTCGGGCCACAGGACGTTACGCCGCTGCTGCGCGTTGACGGCTACTCGATGTTCTACATCGGGCTGGTGTTGCTGGCGAGTCTGGCAACCAGCACCTTTGCTTACCCATGGCTGGCCGGCTATCCGGACAACCGCGAAGAGTTCTATCTCTTAGTCCTCATCGCGGCAATGGGCGGCATTCTGCTGGCATGCTCAAACCATCTGGCGTCAATGTTCCTCGGAATCGAACTGATTTCGCTGCCATTGTTTGGCCTGATTGGTTACGCCTATCGTCAGAAACGCTCTCTCGAAGCGGCCATCAAATACATGCTGCTGTCGGCAGCTGCGTCCTCTTTCCTGCTGTTTGGTATGGCGCTGCTGTACGCACAGTCTGGCGATTTGTCCTTCGCGTCACTGGGCAAAAATCTGGGCGATGGCGTGATGCTGCACCAGCCGCTGTTGCTGGCTGGTCTGGGTATGATGATTGTCGGCCTGGGCTTCAAGCTGTCGCTGGTGCCTTTCCACCTGTGGACGCCGGATGTGTATCAGGGCGCGCCAGCACCGGTATCGACCTTCCTGGCAACCGCCAGCAAGATCGCTATCTTTGCGGTCGTGATGCGTTTGTTCCTCTACGCGCCGGTGGCTGACAGCGAAGCGATCCGCATCGTGCTGGGCATTATTGCCTTCTGCTCGATTCTGGTCGGTAACGTGATGGCCATCAGCCAGAGCAACATTAAACGTCTGCTCGGTTACTCCTCCATCGCCCACCTCGGTTATCTGCTGGTGGCGCTGATTGCAGTACAAACGCATCAGCTGTCGATGGAAACTGTCGGTGTTTATCTGGCTGGTTACCTGTTCAGCAGCCTCGGCGCGTTCGGTGTGGTCAGCCTGATGTCCAGCCCGTACAAAGGCCCGGATGCAGAATCACTGTTCTCCTACCGTGGTCTGTTCTGGCATAAGCCGATTCTGTCTGCGGTAATGACGGTGATGATGCTGTCACTGGCCGGTATCCCGATGACGCTGGGCTTTATCGGTAAGTTCTACGTGATTGCGACCGGTGTGACCGCGCATCTGTGGTGGCTGACCGGAGCCGTGGTGGTGGGGTCTGCGATTGGCCTTTACTACTATCTGCGCGTCACTGTCAGCCTGTATCTGAGTGCACCGGAAACACTGGTGCGTGATACCCCGAACAACTGGGCGCTGACGGCAGGTGGTGTGGTTGTGCTGATTTCCGCGATTCTGGTGTTGTTGCTGGGTATCTATCCGCAACCGCTGATTACGCTGGTACAGATGGCGCAACCTATGCTCTGACCGACACTGTTATGAAAAACGAAGCCGCTCATCTGAGCGGCTTTTTTTATAGCACGACTAAGGGATTACGGATTTTGATGAACATATTTAAACAGTGCTTTGCCGTTTTCATCAGAGACAGTCACCTGCAATGAAGGGTTTTTCCCCTCGGTGGCAATCAGCGTTTTGCTGGCCCCCGCTTCACAGCCGTTAGCCGTCACCGTCGCTTCATAAGTAAACTCAGAACCCTCCGCATTTCCCTGAAGATTGAGCGTGAATCCATTCGGCTGAATCACGGGTTCGGGAACAACGCTGTCATTTGAAGGAATAACGTCTTTATAGTCTTCCAGCAATTGCTCTTTTTGCGGGCTTGGGAACAGCGCAATCGCCATGTAAATGTCGTCTTTCGCGGAGGCAAATTTCGCCGCCAGCATGGCAGGAGTCGCTCTGATGATCTCAGCCTGCTTACTGATACTGGCAGCCAGAGACACAAAGGGATCGTTCTCTACCGCGACGTTGACCAGACCGGCCGGTGTGACAATAAAACTGTTATTGGACGATTTGGTATTCACCACGCCCGCGATATAAGGGCTCAGCTTGAGACGATTAGTGACTTCGGCGTGGAAAATGTTGATGCGATAGTTCGGTTCAAACGCAATGACATCGTGCGATGTGGTCGTCTTATCACCATTGATGGTGCGGTTGTAAACAATGTTGCCTGCCAGATCGTAAATTTCAATTTTGGCATAGGCCTGATTAACGAAGTAAGAATGTGGGGAAGTATTGTTCACATCCACCCTGATGGTTTGCCTGGTATGATCGATTTTTAGGGTGCAGAACAAAGAATCCGAAAGCCCCAGGAAGTTGAAAGACTGGTTTGCCAGTAATGCACCGAGCTTAGCTTCATAAGTTGCTGTCTGGGTATTGCTGCCATTTTTAACGATGGCGTAATGATCATTGACGTAATACTTCGTACTTTTGCCAGTAGGAAGCTGCAATTTGTAGGCACCTATCGGCAGTTGTGACAGCGTCAGCTTGTCATCGGAAATCGGGATGGACAGCAACGGCTGGCTGGCATCTTCGCTCAGCAGAAATGCGCTTTCTCCGCTGATTTGGGTTGAATCAGCAATGTTCAACACAATGGTCAGATCGCCTTTTAATGACGTGGACGCAAGCTCTGTCGCGGTGACCAGAGACAATACCGAAGGCAGGTTCAGGCTGGTTCTGAGGGTAGCCGCGTCAGTGCTGCTGACCAGTTCTGAAAGGGGATAAGCCGGTTCACCGTCATTAAACAGATTGATTTCGCGTTGTTTATCCGAGAGTGTTGCACCCGCGCGATAGATATAAGGGGTGACATCCACTCCGCCAATTCGAAGGTAACTGTCAGACAGTAAATCCAGCACCAGGTAGTCAGAGGCCACAAAGCCGCTTTGATTGCTGATGACCCGGTAATTTTTGTAGAAATGAGTGAAGGCGTTGTCACCCCCACGGTCTTTCAACTGCATCATGAAGAACAGTTTGGAGCGCAGATCCCAGCTTGCGACAGATTTGTTCTCTTTGAGGTTTTTTTGAATGGCCGCGAGAACGGCGGCCTCTTTACCGTAGTTGTATAACCAGCCTTTCTTGTAAACCAGATCACCTAACACCAGGTTTTGGAAACTGGCGGCAAAAATGTTGTTCCAGACTTCGTGGGTAGAAAATTGGGGATCCGAGACAAATTTGCCTTCATACCCATGCCCGATTTCATGTAATGCTCCCCAGTTATCGATCATGGCGGCGAGCCAATATCCTGCGATGTTGGAACTTGATTCCGCCGTCCAGTTTGTGCCGTAGTAAGCCCCGCCAGGACCGTTCAGATCCGCTTTAGCAAAATAGCGGTTAGGGATATTTTTATCCGTGGCGACGGTTGCATCAACGCTGATCCCCATAAGGGAATTATAGAATTCAAAGATTTGGGTATAATTATTAATTATCCCATTCAAATTATCCGCCGTCCCGGTGTTTTTCATTTTTGCTTTATCACTCTTGGGAACCAGGATCTGAATATATTGAGAATGAATTAAAGCAAACTCCGCATCGTGTCCGTCCCATAATTGGAAGAAGGCGCGTTCGTTATCATTTAAATTATAGACAGGCAGAGGTTTGGCGGTTGAAGAGAAACTGAATTTTACCACCGGTAATTCTGCCGAAGACGTATAGGGCGTGGTGATGAAGGGGACGGAAGTGGTCGTGAACGAGATATCAGTAGCTTTGCTGGTGACGGAGAAGGATTTTTCTGTGTCCGAGTCGGTGTTTAGTAACCAGAGCGTCAGAGGGGCGGTGAACTTGGGGTTCGTTTGCTGAACCGTCAGCGTGTCGCCAGCGGCGAGGATCAGGTCAATATGCTGACGGTCGTGGTTAATACCTTTATCGATGCCGGCTTTTTTCAGCCAGGTAGGATCCTGCAAGGTATAAAGTGTTTTCTCTCGCGTAATAATAGTCATCTTTACAACTCCGGTATATTAATTCAGAGGTAATAAGCAGCATTCTTTTATACATGCCGCTTATTAAAATCGACGGGTATCTTCTTATGAAGCCGGATGAATTATATAAACAGGACGTCGTGCGGGTGAAATAACAATGCCTAACAAAACCATCATCAATAAAAAGAGAAAAGTAAAAATTATGATTAATTATCTTCATGACTTTTATCAGGCGAAATATTCCCATCACATCCCTCCCGAATGCGCCTTCACGCGTTCAGGAGTGGGGGAGTAAAGAGCAAAAGCGGCTCATTTTGTGATGCAAATCGCATTTATATGTACGTTCAGCATAAAATTACATTGGAAATGTGATCTTGCCCATTCCATTCTTGCCATCAATGAGTAAACTGCGCGCTTGTTCAACATTGCGCAGGTTTTAAACCATGAATGTTTTAGTGATGATCGCGATCACCACCGGCATCCTCTCCGGTGTCTGGGGCTGGGTAGCCATCAGTCTGGGACTCATCGGCTGGGCGGGTTTCCTCGGCTGTACGGCGTACTTCGCTTGCCCGCAAGGCGGCCTGCGCGGGCTGGTTATCAGCACGCTGACCTGTATGAGTGGCGTCTTCTGGGCGGTGGTTATCATGGCGGGCAGCGCCATGCGACCTGAGTGGAGCATTCTGGGTTATATGCTGACCGGCGTTGTGGCCTTCCTGATGTGTATTCAGGCGCGTCAGCAGTGGCTGGCGTTTGTGCCCGGCACCTTTATCGGCGCCTGCGCGACCTTTGCCGCTCAGGGGAACTGGCGTCTGGTGGTCGTCTCTTTGCTCGTTGGACTGGTTTTCGGTTACGCGATGAAAAACAGTGGATTATGGCTGGCAAAACAGCGTGAGAAACAGCAACTGGCCACGAAAAAAACGCCTGCGTTTACTCAGACCAAAGGGTCGGAAGGTTCTTAAAACCCCGTTTTTACGGAAGTTTATGTGAAATCTCACAGGCATTTCATCCCGATCTGCGCTACGGTTAATGACAAGTGAACGATCACATCATAAGGAGATACCCATGGCTGACCAATTTGAATCACAGCAGAATTCGTTAGATGACGATTTACGCATGCTGACTGAAACGCTGGAAGAAGTGCTGAAGTCTTCCGGTGATAAAGCTGACGAAAAGTACGTTGAAATCAAGTCCCGCGCAGAATACGCGCTGAAGGACATCAAAAACCGCCTTGATCCGAAAGCCCGTTCCTACTGTCGCAAAGCGCGTGATGTTGCCGAGCAAACCGACAGCTATGTGCGCGAAAATCCGTGGCACGGTGTGGGTGTCGGTGCTGTAGTAGGTTTAGTTGTCGGCCTGTTGCTGCGCCGCTAAGTCTCCGGTAATCCGCAGGGCAGCCATCAGGCTGCCCTCATTTCATCCGCTTTTGCGCGTTCTGCCGCTTTGATAATCCTTTTTTCTCCTCCTATACTCCTTCGTAGCTTATAGCTCTCACTACAGCTTGATCTGTCGCATATTTTCATTTTTCGTAACGCCTCATAATTCATCCGTAATTGATCCAACCCGTTTTTTGATCCAGAAGGGTATTTCTGCCCGTCACAAAACATCCGGTATGGCCCGAGGTAGCGGTGAAACAGATATCAGCAATCATTGACCAGCTTGATGCAACGCTTGCAGGCGAATGGCCTGACGCTGCGGGTATCCGGCAGTTCAGTTATTCCCTGCAAAAACAGCCTGACACCGGCCTGCTCGAATGGCTGTCGGCGCAACCCTGCTACCCGAAATTCTACTGGCAACAGCGCGACGGTCATGACGAAGCGGCCGTGTGCGGCGATGCGTATGCCTTTGGCGATATGCAACAGGCGCAGGCCTTTATCCGCCAGCACCGTGATATTCCCGATCTGCACATCTGGGGGCTGAATGCCTTCAACGGCGCGGATGCAGGCGGGCGCGCAGCCAATGCGCTGTTTTTACCTCGCATCGAACTTTGCCGCAGCGGCACGACGTACTGGCTGCGCTGCACGCTGTTCAGCGCGGTATCGCTGCGGGAAGAGGCGCGTCGCACGCGGTTATTCCTGCGTTCGCTGGTCGCCAGCCATGCTTTACCGCCCATCATGTCCCGCGTCGTCCAGCATCAGCATCTGCCCGCCGAACCACAGTGGAACCAGCTCATTAACCGTGCGCTGAAAGGCATTGAGCAGCAGCAGTTTGACAAAGTCGTGCTGGCACGCAAAACCACCTTAACCCTCAGCCAGCCGCTTAATGCCTGTGCCTTTCTCGCCGCCAGCCGTGCGGTGAATCACCACTGTTACCACTTTATGCTGGCATTCACGCCGCAGCAGGCATTTCTCGGCTCAAGCCCCGAACGCCTGTTCCTGCGTGATCACACTGAGCTGTTCACCGAGGCGCTGGCCGGAACGGTCGCCAATCATCCTGATCTTCAGAAAGCCCGCGAACTTGGCGAATGGCTGCTCAACGATGGCAAAAATCAGCGCGAAAATCTGCTGGTGGTCGATGATATTTGCCAGCGTTTGCAGGGCGGGGCGCACTCTCTGGATGTGATGCCTGCGGAGATCCTGCGGCTGCGCAAAGTGCAGCATTTACGTCGCAGCATTCATGGTGAACTGACCGGCGCTGATGACGCGGGGTGTCTGCAGCGTCTGCAACCGACCGCGGCCGTCGCCGGATTACCGCGCCAGGCTGCGCGGGAGTTTATCGCCGGGCATGAACCTTTTGACCGGGAGTGGTACGCCGGTTCGGCCGGTTATCTGAGCACAGAACAAAGTGAATTTACCGTGGCGCTGCGCTCGGCAGCCGTCAAAGGACATCATCTGGAACTCTACGCTGGCGCAGGTATCGTCGCCGGTTCAGATGCTGCACAGGAGTGGCAGGAGATCGAAAACAAAGCCGCAGGATTGCGGACTTTGCTGGAAGAACACTACACGCCTGCCGTTCAGGCCGGATAATCCTTTGCCGGAGTAAGCTGATCATGTCTGTTGCCGTTTTTAACCGCCGCTGGGCGACGCTGATTCTTGAGTCAGTCACCCGACATCAGGTACAGCACGTCTGCATCGCGCCGGGCTCCCGTTCCACGCCGCTGACACTTGCGGCGGCCGCGCATCCGCACCTGATCTGCCACACCCATTTTGACGAACGCGGCCTCGGCCATCTGGCACTCGGGCTGGCGAAGGCCAGCGGAAAACCGGTCGCGGTGATCGTCACCTCGGGTACGGCGGTGGCGAATCTCTATCCGGCGCTGATCGAGGCCGGGCTGACCGGCGAAAAACTCATTTTGCTGACGGCCGATCGCCCGCCGGAGCTTATCGACTGTGGAGCCAATCAGGCCATACGCCAGACCGGCATGTTTGCCAGCCACCCGGTGCAGACGCTGGATTTACCGCGCCCGACGCCGGAAATCAGCGCGCGCTGGCTGGTTTCGGCGCTGGATAACGCTCTGGCGCAGCAAACTCATGGCGCGGTTCACATTAACTGCCCGTTTGCCGAACCGCTGTACGGCGAGGACAACGGCGAACATCAGGAGTGGATGCAACAGCTCGGCGACTGGTGGCAGGGCCATCAGCCGTGGCTGAGTTTTGCGCCGGTTCAGTATGCTCCGGCGCAGCCTGACTGGTTCTCGTGGCGACAAAAACGCGGCGTGATCATCGCCGGTCGCCTTTCTGCCTGTGAAAGTGAACTGCTGGCGCAATGGGCCGACCAGCTCGGCTGGCCGTTGCTCAGCGATGTACAGGCCGCGACCGGCAATCCTTTGCCATGCGCCGATTTGTGGCTGGCATCTGCGCAGGCGGAAAAACTGCTGGGACGCGCGCAACTGGTGGTGCAGTTCGGTGGCGGGCTGACCGGCAAACGCTTGTTGCAATGGCAGGCGACGTGTCAGCCGGAAGAGTACTGGCTGGTCGATCCTTTGCCTGGCCGGCAAGATCCCGCGCAACACCGGGGCCGGCGTATTCAGGCCAGTATTGAGACGTGGCTCGCCCTGCATCCGGCGCAACATCAGCCTGACTGGGCGCCTGAGCTTGACGAATGTGCCGCGCGCGCGCGTCATGCAGTCGAGCTGCGCCTCGCAGGCACCTTCGGCGAAGCGGTCGCCGCCTGGCAATTACCGTCCTTGTTGCCGGAGCACGGACAGCTGTTTCTCGGTAACAGCCTGATCGTCCGGCTGGTCGATGCTTTTGCACAACTCCCTTGCGGATACCCTGTTTTCGCGAATCGCGGTGCCAGCGGCATCGATGGCCTGCTCTCTACTGCCGCAGGGGTGCAGCGGGCCACATGCAAACCGACGCTGGTGCTGCTCGGCGACATCTCCGCACTTTACGATTTGAATGCGCTTGCGCTGATGCGTCAGTGCTCTGCGCCGACGGTCATCATCGTGGTGAACAACAACGGCGGGCAGATTTTCTCGCTGCTGCCTACGCCTGAGGCGGAGCGCCAGCGTTTCTACTGCATGCCGCAAAACGTCGATTTCCGCCACGCCGCCGCGATGTTTGGACTCGATTACGCCAGCCCGACCTCCATGCCCGAACTGTACGACGCGGTCACTCAATGCTGGCAACATGGCGGTGTAAAACTGGTGGAGCTGAAGGTCAATGACACCGATGGCGCACACGCTCTGCGCGCGCTGGTCAGCGAGGTCAGTCAGTCATGACGCTGGCCTGTACGCGCCTGAATGCCGACGTGAAAGGGCGGCCATGGCTGGTTTTCCTGCACGGCCTGCTGGGCAGTGCCGATGACTGGCAACCCTTGTTCGCTGAGCTTTCCGGCTGGCCTTGTCTGCTGGTGGATTTGCCGGGGCACGGGCGTTCCGCGTCGTTAACGGCCGCAGGATTTGCAGATGTCAGCCAGCTGTTAACCGATACCTTGCACGGGCAGGGCATTACCCGCTACTGGCTGATTGGCTATTCCCTCGGCGGGCGCATCAGCCTGTATCACGCCTGTCAGGGCGACGCCCGCGGGCTGCAAGGCGTGCTGGTCGAGGGCGCTCACACGGGGCTAACCTGCCAGGCCGCGCGCGCGCAGCGCCGTCACCACGATCAGCAATGGGCAACGCGTTTTGTGCAGTTGCCCTGGAAACAGGCGCTCACCAACTGGTATCGCCAGCCGGTGTTTGACAGCCTGACCGATGCGCAGCGTCAGACACTGATCCTGCTGCGCGAAGCAAACTCTCCTCACAGCGTCGCTGCCATGCTGGCCGCCACCTCATTGGCGGTGCAGCCCGATTTGCGTTTGAAGCTGCATCAGCTTTCCCTGCCGCTGGCGTGGTTGTGCGGCAGCGCGGACACCAAATTTATTACTCTCGCGCAGCAGTCGGGTTTCGAACTGCGCACAGTTGCCAATGCCGGGCATAACGCCCATCGTGACAATCCGGCGGAATTTGCCCGTCAGGCGCTGGCATTCATTACTTCACCTGTCTTAAAGGACGTTGAGCATGATTTATCCTGATGAAAAAGAATTGTACGCGCCGGTTGAATGGCGTGATTGCACCGGTGATTTTGAAGATATCCGCTATCACAAATCCACCGACGGTATCGCCAAAATCACCATAAACCGTCCTCAGGTGCGTAATGCTTTCCGCCCGCTGACCGTGAAAGAAATGATCCGCGCGCTGGATGATGCCCGTTATGACGAAGGCATTGGCGTGATCGTGCTGACCGGCGAAGGGGATAAAGCGTTCTGCGCAGGCGGCGATCAGAAAGTGCGTGGTGACTACGGCGGCTATCAGGATGCCAGCGGCGTACATCATCTGAACGTGCTGGATTTCCAGCGCCAGATCCGCACCTGCCCGAAACCCGTGGTGGCGATGGTGGCCGGCTATTCCATCGGCGGCGGTCACGTACTGCATATGATGTGTGACCTGACCATTGCGGCGGATAACGCCATCTTTGGCCAGACCGGACCGAAAGTCGGTTCGTTTGACGGTGGCTGGGGCGCGTCCTACATGGCGCGTATTGTCGGTCAGAAAAAAGCCCGTGAAATCTGGTTCCTGTGCCGTCAGTACGATGCGGCTGCGGCGCTGGATATGGGGCTGGTCAACACCGTTGTGCCGCTGGCGGATCTGGAAAAAGAAACCGTGCGCTGGTGTCGTGAAATGCTGGAAAACAGCCCGATGGCGCTGCGTTGTCTGAAAGCCGCACTTAACGCCGACTGCGACGGTCAGGCCGGTTTGCAGGAACTGGCGGGGAACGCCACCATGCTGTTCTACATGACCGATGAAGGTCAGGAAGGTCGCAACGCGTTTGTAGAAAAACGCCAGCCGGACTTCAGCAAATTTAAGCGGAATCCATAATGCGCCGCGCCACGGTGTACCGGTACAGCCTGCCTATGGACGCGGGCGTGGTGTTACGCAATCAGCGACTGAAAACCCGCGACGGGCTGCTGGTGTCATTGTGGCAGGACGAAAAAACCGGCTGGGGTGAAATCGCACCGCTGCCGGGATTCAGTGCGGAAGATTTGTCGCAGGCGCAGGAGGCGGTGCAGCACGGTCTGAGTCAGTGGATGCAGGGTGCATCACTGGCAGCGGTTGCCTCGGCGTTCAGCGCCTTGCCTTCTGTTGCCTTCGGCCTGAGCTGCGCCGATGCCGAACTTCGCGGCGAATTACCGCCCGTGCTGAGTACGCGCTGTGCGCCACTGTGCCACGGTGATCCGAATGAATTGTATGCGCGTCTCGGCGCGCTGCCCGGTGACGCTCATGGCCGGAAAGTGGCGAAGGTAAAAGTCGGTTTATACGAGTCGGTCGGCGACGGGCTGAACGTCAGTATGCTGCTGGAAGCCCTGCCGGATCTGCATTTGCGTCTCGATGCTAACCGCAGCTGGACGCAGGCCAAATCCGAAGGGTTCGCCCGTCACGTCGCACCTGAACTGCGGTCACGCATTACTTTTATTGAAGAACCCTGCCAGACCAGGGAGCAATCCCGCGCATTTGCTCAGGCAACCGGCATTGCCATTGCCTGGGATGAAAGCGTACGCGAAGCCGGTTTTACCGTGCAGGCAGAGCCGGGGCTGGCGGCGATCATCATCAAACCCACGCTCACCGGCAGCCTGATGCGCTGCCGTCAGCTGATCGCTCAGGCGCATGCCGTCGGGCTAGAGGCGGTGATCAGTTCCTCGATCGAATCAAGTCTTGGTCTGACGCAACTGGCGCGTATCGCCCAGTGGCTGACGCCGGACGCCATTCCGGGGCTGGATACGCTGGATCTCATGCAGGCGCAACTGGTTCGCCGCTGGCCGGGCTCTGAATTACCGGTGACCGATGTGTCTGATCTGGAGTGTGTGTGGCAGAGCAAATGATCAAAGACTGGCCGTGGCGTGAAAGGGCAAACCTGTCGCCTTTTGCCGTGGCGCTGAAAGCCGGTGATATCACCTGGTGCTGGCGTGATTTGCAGCACCGCGTGGATACGCTGGCTGCCGGATTTATTCAGCAGGGCGTCGGCGAGGGCACCGGCGTGGTGCTGCGCAGTAAAAATACGCTGGATGCGGTACTCAGTTATCTGGCGTTGCTGCAAACCGGCGCGCGTCTGTTGCCGCTTAATCCGCAACTGCCGCAGGCGTTATGCGAAGCATTACTGCCGCAGCTCGATATCGGATTTGTGCTGGATCTGGCGGAATCGCCGTTGCCGCTGGCTATGGCGGCGCTGACCCTGCAAAACGCGTATTGCGGCCAGGCTGTGCAGTGGCAGCCACAACGTCTCGCCACACTGACGCTGACATCCGGTTCCAGCGGCTTGCCGAAGGCCGCCGCGCACACCGCAGCCGCGCATCTTGCCAGTGCGGCGGGCGTACTGAACCTGATCCCTTTCACCCGTAATGACAGCTGGCTGCTTTCACTGCCGCTGTTTCACGTTTCCGGGCAAGGCATTATCTGGCGCTGGCTGACGGCGGGGGCCACGCTGGTGCTGGCCGAAGGGCAACCGCTGGAAGCTGCGCTGGCAGAATGCAGCCACGCCTCGCTGGTACCCACTCAGCTCTGGCGCTTACTCAGACAGCCTTCAGTGCCCGCAAAACTGCAACATGTCCTGCTCGGCGGCGCGCAAATTCCGCCGGAATTAACCGAACAGGCCGAACGTCTGGGCATTCGTTGCTGGTGCGGATATGGCATGACGGAAACCGCATCCACCGTGACGGCCAAACGCGCAGAAGGCTCAGCGGGCGTCGGACAGGTGCTGGCCGGAAAAGAGGTCAGCATTGCCGGCGAGGAAGTGCTGATCCGCGCTGACAGTCTGGCCAGCGGTTACTGGAGAAACGGTCAGTTAACCCCGCTGACCGGCAGTGACGGCTGGTTTCATACCCGTGACCGCGGCATGTGGAGCGGGGATGAGCTGCATATCGCCGGACGGCTGGATAATTTGTTTTTCAGCGGCGGGGAAGGGATCCAGCCGGAAGATATCGAGAAAGTGCTGGTCAGTCACCCGCAGGTGTCCCAGGCGTTTGTGGTGCCGGTTGAAGATGCACAATTTGGTCATCGTCCGGTGGCGATCCTCGATGCACAGGACAGTTTGCCGTATGACGAACTCAATCTGTGGCTGAGCCGTCAGGTGCCCCGTTTTCAGCTGCCGGTGGCGTATCACGCACTCCCCGCAGCCCTCGCGCAGGGCGGGATAAAAATCTCCCGAGCCAGCGTCAGGCAATGGCTGGAAACGCTGAGCGCATAAGCAAAAAGGGCCGCACATTGCGGCCCTTGTCATTGATGATGGCAAAAAATCAGTCTTTCAGTGCCTTCTCAACCCCTGCTCCATAAGCCGGATCGACTTTATAGAACAGTGCAACCTGGCGTGCCTGCGTTTCCTGCGAGGCATGTTTCAGTTCGCCCGCGATACGCGCAAACATACGCTGGTGCTCTGCTTCAGACAGCAGGTTGAACAGCAAACGCGGCTGAGTGAAGTAATCATCATCTTCACGATGATTCCAGTGATCGGCTGCACCTTCAATGCTCAGTGGCGGTTCGCTGAAATCAGGTTGCTCCTGGAACAGACCGGCGCTGTTTGGCTCATAGGTCACGCCGTTGCCGCTGTTGCCGTCCACGCGCATGGCACCGTCACGGTGATAATTATGGAACGGGCATTTCGGGGCGTTCACCGGGATCTGATGATGGTTCACGCCCAGGCGGTAGCGGTGTGCGTCGCCATAAGAGAACAGACGGCCCTGCAACATGCGGTCAGGAGAAAAACCGATGCCGGGAACGACGTTAGCCGGGCTCATGGCAACCTGTTCGACTTCTGCAAAGTAGTTTTCAGGATTACGGTTCAGCTCGAACTCACCCACTTCAATCAGCGGATAATCACCGTGCAACCAGACTTTGGTCAGGTCAAACGGGTTGTAAGGCAGTTGTGAGGCTTCCGCTTCCGGCATGATTTGCACGAAGAGCTTCCAGCGCGGGAAATCACCGCGTTCAATTGCTTCGTACAGATCACGCTGTGCGCTTTCGCGATCGGTTCCGACCAGTTTTTCAGCCTCGTCATCCATCAGGTTTTGAATGCCCTGCTGGCTGCGGAAGTGGAATTTCACCCAGAAGCGCTCATTTTCAGCATTGATAAAGCTGAAGGCATGGCTACCAAAACCGTGGATATGACGGTATGACGTTGGCAGACCACGGTCACTGACGTCGATAGTCAACTGATGCAGCGATTCAGGAAGATGAGAGAAAAAGTCCCACTTGTAAGCAGGATTGCGCAGGTTAGTGCGCGGATCGCGTTTTACCACGTGATTGAGATCGGGGAATTTCAGCGGGTCGCGCAGATAAAAAATCGGTGTATTGTTGCCGACTAAATCCCAGTTCCCTTGCTCGGTGTAAAACTTCATCGAGAAGCCGCGGATATCACGTTCTGCATCCGCCGCGCCGCGTTCACCGGCAACGGTGGAGAAGCGGATAAACATCTCGGTTTGCTTACCGATTTCTGAAAACAGACTGGCGCGGGTGTACTTCGTAATATCGTGCGTAACGGTGAAGACGCCATAAGCGCCGGATCCTTTTGCGTGCATGCGACGCTCGGGGATCACTTCGCGGTCAAAATGCGCCAGCTTTTCCAAAAACCAGACATCCTGCAGCAGTAACGGGCCGCGACGGCCTGCGGTAATGACATTGTTGTTATCGACAACGGGCGCTCCGGCAGCGGTGGTCAGTCCTTTCTTTTCCATAACCATAATTTCCTTGTATCGCGTAGATCGGGTGTGACGTGCATGATCAATGATCACATTTAACGGCAAATCCTGTGCATCCAGGCAAGTGGGTCCCTGTCCATGGGACAATTTACCTTAACGGCTAGTGTGTACCCATTCGTTGATCATGGGCAAATAGGTGAGGCTTATTATTCTGATTAGGGCAATATAAATAACGAATATATATGCGTTTCTTTACATTTTATTTGCACGCTAAGGGATTTTTAACGTTCTGAAAGATGTCACCTTTCGGCAAATTAATTTAGACTGCGCACTAAATATTTCCCCACTGTTATACGAATGTCAGGAATGATGATGAAAAAAATTATTGTAGCGGGCGCAGCCCTTGGCATGCTGCTGACGGCAACGTCTGCCAGTGCGATCAGCGTGAACGGCGAAGTGGGTGAGCACTATACCCATCTGGGCGTCGGTTTTGGCACCACGTCGCCGGGTCTGGCGCTGAGCGGCGATTACACCCACAACGATGATGATGGTGATGTGGCAGGTCTTGGCCTGGGTTACAACATTCCGCTGGGCCCGTTCATGGCAACCGTTGGCGGTAAAGGTCTGTACACCAATCCGAAAGACGGCGACGAAGGGTACGCAGCGGCTGTGGGCGGCGGTTTACAATTGCCAATCGCGAAACTGTTCACCCTTTACGGTGACTACTATTATTCTCCGGACTCCCTGTCCAGCGGCATCGGTAACTACAAAGAAGCCAATGCGGGCGTGCGTCTGACGGCGATTCCATTAGTGACCGTGAGCGTGGGTTACCGCTACATGGCGCTGGATGGTAAAGATGGCAACCGCGATAACATCGTTGCCGACGGCGCGTACGTGGGTGGCGCAGTCAATTTCTAAATCCCGTTCTGAATCAGAAAGCCTGCTTAGCAGGCTTTTTTTTCGTCTGCGCGATCACTTTGTGCCTGAGCGATTGTGTTTCTGCGTCAGCCTTTCTACAGTGGAAGGACAAAACGAGAGGAGAAAGTGATGCTTAGGGTTGAAATGCTCAGTACCGGCGAGGAAGTGCTTCACGGTCAGATCGTGGATTCAAACGCAGCGTGGCTCGCCAGCTATCTGTTTGATCAGGGTCTGCCAATGACCAGCCGTGAGACGGTAGGCGACAGCCTGGACGAACTGGTCAGCGTGATGAAAGAACGCAGCCATATCGCCGATGTATTGATCGTAAACGGCGGGTTAGGCCCGACCACGGACGATCTGAGCGCGCTGGCCGCCGCTAAAGCCTGTGGCGTGGAGCTGGTGGAAGATGCCGGGTGGATCGCCACCATGCAGGCTTTCTTCAACGAACGTGGCCGCCCGATGGCGGAATCTAACCGCAAACAGGCGCAAATCCCTGCCAATGCCGAGCTGCTGGATAATCCGGTCGGTACCGCCTGCGGTTTCAGCGTTAAGCTCAACCGCTGCCAGATTTTCTTCACGCCGGGCGTGCCTTCTGAATTCAAAGTCATGGTGGAACAGCAAATCGTTCCGCGTTTACATCAGCAATTCCCCGCGCTGGAAGCGCCGCTGTGTTTGCGCCTGACGACATTTGGCCGCGGTGAAAGCGATCTGGCGACCGAACTGGATAAAATTGATATGCCGGAAGGCGTGGTGATGGGGTACCGTTCGTCGTCGCCGATCATTGAACTGAAAGTCACCGGACCGCGTTCGCAGGAAGCGTTGATGCATCAGATTTTCGAGCGGGTACGCGAAGTTGCCGGGGAGAGTACGATTTTCGAGGGTTTCGGCAGCTTGCCGGATCGTCTGGCAGAACGTCTGCTGACGCAAAATCTGCGGCTTGCGGTCAGTGAAAGTTTTACCGGGGGCCTGCTGAACTGGCGTCTGCAAAGCGCGGGCGTGCCGCTGGCAAACGGGGAGTTATTGCCGCAGGGCAACGAGGCTTCGCCGGATAAATCCCTTGAATGCCTGCTGGCGCGCGCGCAAACCCTGGCCGAAACCACGGGCGCGCAACTGGCATTGGCTGTCGGCGCGCTGTCGGGCGATCAACTCAGTCTGGCATTGCATACGCCGTCGGGCACCAGTGGCCTGACTATCCGTTATACCGCAACGCGTCACGGTCTGGCATTACGGCAGGAGACGATGGCGATGGTGGCGATGGATCTTCTCAGGCGTTACCTGAACGGGTGGGAGCCGGTGGCGGATTATCCGTGGCTCGACCGAGTCGAGAAAGTCTAGTTATCATTCAAGGTCAACACCTTGGGCTGCCGCCCAAACCGGCCTTAAGAGGCGCCTGTCGCCGCGCCTCTTAAGAATCTCCGGCTCTTTAAAACACGTGCCATGCAGACGGGCTATGTTTCAGGTATTCCTGCTATTGCCGCAAAATCCCGCCGCTTCGCGGTGCCCTCCGGTCGGGTTACAACCCGCGCAAAAAAACGCGCGGTTTTCCACCTCTCCCTCCGGCGTGATTTTTGAAAGCGGCCACAGCCTTTTAGGTCACAACTTCTCCAACTCGGATCATTTCAGAAAACCAAAAACAAAACACTTTGCTGAGTCTCCAATTGTTTTGTCTTTAAAAAATGGTGAGGTGGCGCGATCAAAAAATCCTGCCAAACGAAGCGGCCTGAAGACCCTAGGCTTCAGGACCGAGAGAGGGCACCGCGCAGCGGCAGGGTTTTGCGCCACACTCCTTAGCCGCAGAACATGTCCACCGACCCAGCGATAGCGCGTGTTTTAAAAAAACGCGGGAGTCCAGAGGGAGAAGGTTTATTCTCCCTCTGGTCGGTGTGGGCCGACGCCCACGACCTTGACGTTGAAGTTGGTTTTGAAGTGGTTGTTAAAGCAGTTCGCAACATCGGGCTGTGGGCCAAAACCCACTAAAACTCAATCTCAATATCCCCGACCGGCATACAGCAACACGGCAAAATCTCGCCGTCAGAGATGAACGCTAAGGGTTTTTCACTGTATTCCACCGCACCGCTCACCAGTTTGACCCGGCATGATCCGCAATAACCTTCCCGGCACTGGTATTCGACGTCGACGTTGTTGTGTTCAAACACTTCCAGCAGATTGCGATGGCGGCTTTCGCATACCAGCGGGGGGCCACCGGCTGAAAGTGTGATGGTTCTGTCTGTCATTTACAGCTCGAAATCACTCAGGTCGTCGGCGTGCACTTCAGAGTCGATCTGACCGACCAGATAGGAGCTGACTTCCACTTCCTGCGGCGCAACCTGCACGTTATCAGACACCAGCCAGGCGTTGATCCACGGGATTGGGTTTGAGCGGGTTTTGAACGGTGCGGTCAGGCCAACGGCCTGCATGCGGATATTCGTGATGTATTCCACGTACTGACACAGAATGTCTTTGTTCAGGCCGATCATTGAACCGTCTTTGAACAGATATTCCGCCCAGTCTTTTTCCTGCTGTGCCGCCAGTACAAACAGATCGTGGCATTCCTGCTCACATTCTTTGGCGATTTCAACCATTTCAGGATCGTCCTGACCTGAGCGCAGCAGGTTCAGCGCGTGCTGAGTACCGGTCAGATGCAGCGCTTCGTCACGGGCGATCATCTTGATGATTTTCGCATTGCCTTCCATCAGTTCACGTTCAGCGAACGCAAAGGAACAGGCGAAGCTGACGTAGAAACGCACCGCTTCCAGCGCATTGACGCTCATCAGGCAGATGTAGAGTTTTTTCTTCAGCTCGCGCAGATTCACCACCACCGTTTTGCCGTTGACGGTATGCGTACCTTCACCCAGCAGATGGTAGTAACTGGTCATTTCGATCAGCGTGTCGTAATAACCGGAAATGTCTTTCGCACGCTTGAGGATCTCTTCGTTGGTCACGATGTCGTCAAACACAATCGCCGGATCGTTGACGATGTTACGGATGATGTGCGTGTAAGAGCGCGAGTGAATGGTTTCTGAAAACGCCCAGGTTTCGACCCAGGTTTCCAGTTCCGGAATAGAGATCAACGGTAACAACGCCACGTTCGGGCTGCGGCCCTGGATGGAATCAAGCAGCGTCTGGTATTTCAGGTTACTGAGGAAGATGTGTTTTTCGTGGTCCGGGAGTGCCTGAAAATCGATACGGTCGCGGGACACGTCAATCTCTTCCGGACGCCAGAAGAAGGACAGCTGCTTTTCGATCAGTTTTTCAAAGATTTCATGCTTCTGCTGGTCGAAACGGGCAACGTTAACCGACTGGCCAAAAAACATTGGCTCAAGAAGCTGATCGTTTTTATTCTGGGAAAAAGTACTGTAGGCCATAACTTCCTCGACATTCTCGGCAAAAACCCCCTGACGGGGGTTTCAAATAATATAGTAATTTAAAACAGAGGATTAGATTTTGCAGGCACCGCTTTCGCAGTCGTCAGCTACCTCGGCTTTCATGTCTTCCTGCACATCATCCGCACCGTCACGGGTGTTCTGATAGTACAGAGTTTTCACGCCAAATTTGTAGGCTGTCAGCAAGTCTTTCAACAATTGTTTCATCGGCACTTTGCTGTTCGGGAAGCGCGACGGGTCATAGTTGGTGTTAGACGAAATCGCCTGGTCGATGAATTTCTGCATCACGCCAACCAGTTGCAGGTAACCGTCGTTGTTTGGCATATCCCACAGAAGTTCGTACTGATCTTTCAGACGCTCATACTCCGGCACAACCTGACGCAGGATCCCGTCTTTCGACGCTTTGATGCTGATGTGGCCGCGCGGTGGCTCGATGCCGTTAGTGGCGTTGGAGATCTGCGACGACGTTTCTGAAGGCATCAGCGCGGACAGCGTAGAGTTACGCAGGCCGTGCGTTTTGATGTCTTCGCGCAGTTTATCCCAGTTCAGATGCAGAGGTTCGCTGCAAATCGCGTCCAGATCTTTCTTGTAAGTATCCACGGGCATAACGCCCTGAGAATAGGTGGTTTCGTTGAACCACTGGCATGCACCTTGCTCTTTCGCCAGTTCGTTAGAGGCTTTCAGCAGGTAATACTGAATGGCTTCGAAAGTTCTGTGCGTCAGGTTGTTTGCACTGCCGTCGGAGTAACGCACGCCGTTTTTCGCCAGATAGTATGCGTAGTTAATCACGCCAATACCCAGGGTACGACGGCCCATCGCGCCACGTTTTGCGGCTTTGATCGGGTAATCCTGATAATCGAGCAGGGCGTCGAGCGCACGAACCGCCAGCACCGCCAGCTCTTCCAGATCGTCGAGGCTTTCGATAGCGCCGAGGTTGAAAGCAGACAACGTACACAGCGCAATTTCGCCGTTTTCGTCGTTCACATCATCCAGCGGTTTGGTTGGCAGCGCGATTTCCAGACACAGGTTGGACTGGCGAACAGGAGCAATTGCCGGATCAAACGGGCTGTGGGTGTTGCAGTGGTCAACGTGCTGGATGTAGATACGGCCGGTAGACGCACGTTCCTGCATCATCAGGGAGAACAGCTCAACCGCTTTCACTTTCTGCTTACGGATGCTGGCGTCCTGCTCGTATTTCTCATACAGACGCTCGAACTCGTCCTGATCGGCAAAGAAGGCATCGTAGAGGCCAGGCACGTCAGACGGGCTGAACAGGGTGATGTCGCCGCCTTTTACCAGACGCTGATACATCAGTTTGTTGATCTGCACGCCGTAGTCCATATGACGGACGCGGTTGCCTTCAACACCACGGTTGTTTTTCAGCACCAGCAGGCTTTCCACTTCCAGATGCCACATCGGGTAGAACAGCGTCGCTGCGCCGCCACGAACGCCGCCCTGAGAACAGGATTTCACCGCGGTCTGGAAATGCTTATAGAACGGGATACAACCGGTGTGGAACGCTTCGCCGCCACGGATTGGGCTGCCCAGCGCACGGATGCGACCGGCGTTGATGCCGATACCGGCACGCTGAGAAACGTATTTCACGATGGCGCTGGAGGTCGCGTTAATGGAATCCAGGCTGTCGCCACATTCGATCAGAACGCATGAGCTGAACTGACGGGTTGGGGTGCGCACGCCAGACATGATCGGCGTAGGCAGAGAAATTTTGAAGGTCGAAATCGCGTCGTAGAAACGTTTGATGTAATCCAGACGGGTTTCGCGCGGGTAGCCGGAGAACAGGCAGGCCGCGACCAGAATGTAGAGGAACTGCGCGCTCTCGTAGATATCGCCCGATACGCGGTTCTGCGCCAGATATTTCCCTTCCAGCTGTTTAACCGCAGCGTAAGAGAAATTCATGTCGCGCCAGTGGTCAATAAAACTGTCCATCTGCTCGAACTCTTCAGCCGTGTAGTCTTCCAGCAGATGTTTGTCGTATTTACCCATTTCAACCATGCGGGTTACCTGGTCGATCAGTTTTGGTGGTTCAAACTGGCCGTAGGCTTTTTTACGCAGATGGAAAATCGCCAGACGCGCAGCCAGATATTGATAATCCGGGGCATCTTTGGAGATCAGATCCGCAGCCGCTTTGATAATGGTTTCATGAATATCAGCGGTTTTGATCCCGTCATAGAACTGGATGTGTGAACGAAGTTCTACTTGAGAAACTGATACGTTTTGAAGACCTTCCGCAGCCCAGTCAATGACACGGTGGATTTTATCAAGATTGATGCGTTCAGTGCGGCCATCACGTTTAGTTACAAGCAGACTTTGGTTCATTCGGGACGATACCTCAAAGGTTTATAAAGGGTCCGACCTGGCCGCCAGAAACGGCGCGGCAGCACGACTCGATTCTAGTGTGCTGGTCAGGATATAAACACAATATATTGTGGGTTTGTTATTTTCTGATGACAAGATAGTGACTGAACCGTCCTTTGGCAAGTGAACAAAATCGTCAGATTTGTGGATAACTTGGGGAGAAATTTCTGGTCTGCGTCTGAGGAGTCCGTCATTGCTGGCGCGACAAACCTGTCAATATCTTCGATACGATTTTCTTATATTTTTACGAAAAGTGATCGACTGCCGGTTTATTAAACGTTAGAAAAAAACGCTATATTGATCTGGATAACTATTCTAAAAAATCATGTTGCGTCGCCGACGTCACCAACGCCCTAAAAACTAAGGTTTAAGTAAAACCCATCACGCTAAGCGCGGGCAGAATTGCACTTAATCTCGCCCGGAACACATTTTCCGGGCTTGACGTCGGCGTCATTTCCGGCAGGTCAGAGGCTGGCGCTCTCTTCCGACTGGGTGTGGATCATGTAATTCACATCAACGTTCGGCCCGAGTTTGAAATGATCGGTCAGCGGGTTGTAATGCAGACCCATAATGTGACGTTCGGACAGCGACGTGCGATCGATCATGCCCAGTAATTCAGACGGCTTGATGAATTTTTTAATGTCGTGCGTGCCCTTGGGCACCATTTTCAGCACATATTCGGCGCCAAAAATCGCCATAAGCCAGGCTTTGTTATTGCGGTTGATGGTGGAGAAGAAAACATGGCCGCCCGGTTTCACCAGACGCGCGCAGGCGGCAACCACAGAAGCCGGATCGGGAACGTGTTCCAGCATTTCCATGCACGTCACCACATCGTATTGCTGAGGATGTGCATCAGCGTGGGCTTCGACAGTTTCCTGCACGTAATCGACTTTCACGCCGCTTTCCAGCGCATGCAAACGCGCGACCTGTAACGGTTCGCCGCCCATGTCCAGACCGGTGACTTTCGCGCCGGCGATGGCCATGCTTTCACTCAGAATGCCGCCGCCGCAGCCGACGTCGAGCACGTTCTTCCCGAACAGGCCGTCGGCACGCTCCAGAATGTAATTCAGGCGCAGCGGATTGATACGGTGCAGCG
>NZ_MJIB01000021.1:1165232-1197031 GCF_003697865.1 Rahnella sp. Larv3_ips
AATCTTTATACGAAATGCGGTGCTTTGCGCAAAGGTTTGAAAGACGTTGGATAATACTCGCCAAAAGGGGGCGGTTGTTTTCCACGTTTCGCTGGTTTGTGGTATAGTTTTACACCTTTGCGCTATATATGCCTACGTGGGCAGCGGCCATGAATAATCAGTAGAGGGATAGCAGCTCCATGAGCGACCTTGCCAGAGAAATCACACCGATTAACATCGAAGAAGAGCTGAAAAACTCTTATTTGGATTATGCGATGTCCGTTATTGTCGGACGTGCGCTACCAGATGTGCGTGATGGTTTAAAACCGGTACACCGCCGCGTACTTTTCGCAATGAACGTCCTCGGTAACGACTGGAATAAAGCGTATAAAAAATCGGCCCGTGTGGTCGGTGACGTTATCGGTAAATATCACCCACACGGTGATACCGCAGTTTATGACACCATCGTTCGTATGGCTCAGCCTTTCTCACTTCGCTACATGCTGGTGGACGGGCAGGGTAACTTCGGTTCAGTGGATGGCGACTCCGCAGCTGCCATGCGTTATACCGAAATTCGCATGTCGAAAATTGCTCACGAATTGCTGGCTGACTTAGAAAAAGACACCGTCGATTTCGTACCAAACTACGATGGCACCGAGCAGATCCCCGCGGTCATGCCAACCCGTATTCCTAACCTGCTGGTGAACGGCTCGTCAGGTATCGCAGTCGGTATGGCGACCAACATTCCGCCGCATAACCTCACCGAGGTGATCAACGGCTGTCTGGCATTTATCGAGGATGAAAACATCAGCATTGAAGGGCTGATGGAACACATCCCTGGGCCAGATTTCCCAACAGCGGCAATCATTAATGGCCGTCGCGGCATTGAAGAAGCTTACCGCACCGGCCGTGGCAAAATTTCCATCCGTGCCCGCGCAGAAGTGGAAGCGGACGCCAAAACCGGTCGCGAAACCATCATTGTTCACGAGATCCCGTATCAGGTGAACAAAGCCCGTCTGATCGAAAAGATCGCCGAGCTGGTGAAAGAAAAACGTGTTGAAGGCATCAGTGCGCTGCGCGATGAGTCTGATAAAGACGGCATGCGTATTGTCATTGAAATCAAACGTGACGCCGTGGGTGAAGTGGTTCTGAATAACCTTTACTCGCTGACTCAGTTGCAGACCTCTTTCGGTATCAACATGGTGGCATTACACCGTGGTCAGCCGAAAATTTTGGGTCTGAAAGAGATTCTGTCTGCGTTTGTTCGCCACCGCCGTGAAGTGGTGACGCGCCGTACCATCTTTGAACTGCGTAAAGCCCGCGACCGTGCTCATATCCTTGAAGCACTGGCTATCGCCCTGGCAAACATCGATCCGATCATTGAACTGATCCGTGCTGCACAATCTCCGGCTGAAGCGAAAGCGGGCCTGATTGCGCGTTCATGGGATCTGGGTAACGTGGCGGCGATGCTGGCCAGCGCCGGTGACGACGCAGCCCGTCCTGAGTGGCTGGAGCCTGAGTTTGGTATTCACGAGGGGAAATACTTCCTGACTGAACAACAGGCGCAAGCGATTCTGGATCTGCGTCTGCAGAAACTGACCGGTCTTGAGCACGAAAAACTGCTGGATGAATACAAAGAGCTGCTGGTACAAATTGCCGAGCTGATGTACATCCTGTCCAACCCTGACCGTCTGATGGAAGTCATTCGCGAAGAGCTGGAAGCGATCCGCGATCAGTATAATGATCCGCGTCGCACTGAAATTACGGCGAACTCATCTGACATCAACATCGAAGACCTGATCAACCAGGAAGACGTTGTGGTGACCTTGTCGCATCAGGGCTATGTGAAATATCAGCCACTGACCGATTACGAAGCGCAGCGTCGCGGCGGTAAAGGTAAATCAGCAGCCCGTATTAAAGAAGAAGACTTCATCGACCGTCTGCTGGTCGCCAATACCCATGACACCATTCTGATGTTCTCAAGCCGTGGTCGTCTGTACTGGATGAAAGTCTATCAGTTGCCGGAAGCCAGCCGCGGTGCCCGTGGTCGTCCTATCGTCAACCTGTTACCGCTCGAGCCGAACGAACGTATCACCGCCATTCTGCCTGTACGCGAGTACGAAGAAGGCCGTCATGTGTTCATGGCAACAGCCAGCGGTACCGTGAAGAAAACCGCACTGACCGATTTCAGCCGTCCGCGCAGCGCTGGCATCATCGCCATCAACCTCAACGAGGGTGATGAGCTGATTGGTGTTGACCTGACCGACGGTAAAAACGAGGTCATGCTGTTCTCTGCGGCCGGTAAAGTGGTGCGCTTCTCTGAAGAAGCGGTACGTTCGATGGGCCGTACGGCGACCGGTGTTCGCGGTATCCGTCTGGGCGAAGGCGACAGCGTTGTGTCGCTTATCATTCCTCGCGGCGAAGGGTGCATCCTGACCGTCACGCAGAATGGTTTCGGTAAACGTACTGAATCTGCTGAATACCCAACCAAATCCCGTGCAACACAGGGCGTTATCTCGATCAAAGTGAGCGAGCGTAACGGTCCGGTTGTCGGCGCGATCCAGGTTGATGAAGCCGATCAGATCATGATGATCACCGATGCCGGCACACTGGTTCGTACCCGCGTTTCTGAAGTGAGTACCGTTGGCCGTAATACCCAGGGTGTTACGCTGATCCGTACCGCTGAACAAGAGCACGTGGTAGGTCTGCAACGTGTTGCAGAACCGGTTGAAGACGAAGAGCTGGATGGCGTTGCCACCGAAGCAGGCGAACTGGAAGCGGCGCAAGCAGCCGATCTGCCAGACGAAGCAGAAAGTGAAGACGAACAGCCTGCTGACGACGAAGAAGAATAAGTTTTCGTAGTCAGTTGTCAGAAAGGCATAACATGGCAACGTGTTATGCCTTTTTTATTTATTTGGGATTTTTTAGAAAGTCCTCCAATAGTGTATTCTGATTCACATTCCGCTCACCGAGCCGTTACACCGATGGTTACTCCTTGAAATATCTTGCTTCGTTTCGTACAACGCTGAGGATCTCCCGCTACCTGTTCCGGGTGCTGGCGCTTATGTTGTGGACTTTGGGTGTGCTGCTGACCACCTTTTATGTGCTGAATATCTTCCACAACAAAGAGTCGGAGATCCGTGATGAGGACAACCTCAATTACGATCTGGCGCAGAGCTATATCAAAAATTCCAACGACGTGATGCGCAGCATTAAGTTCATGGCGGAAAAGCGACTGAGCGATTCAATGAACGGCCTCGACATCATTAACGGGATGATCAGTACCAAGAATACGCCGCCGTCCTACCTTTCGCTTTTCCCTGAGTCTGACTGCTCACAGCTCAATGGCAGCTACCGCAATTCGCTGGCGTCGCTCGGCAATATGATCCACTACTGGAAAGACAACTTTTCCGATGCCTACGATCTCAACCGCGTATTCTTTATCGGCGGTGAGAATCTGTGTCTGGTGGATTTCGGTATCAGCAGCGAGCCTTTTGAACGGGAAAGTCAGGATCAGCTGAAATCGCTGCATGAGAAAATCCTGCAATACCGTAACGGCAAGAATCAGGATAAAGAAAACAGTCTGTACTGGGTGTCGCAGTCCAGTAATAAAGAATCCGGTTATCTGTATGTTCTGACACCGATTTTTGTCGGTAATAAGCTGGAAGCGCTGATGGGCATCCAGCAGAATCTGCGTCTCGAAGATCTGGTCACGCCGAGCGCGCAACATACCGGCGTGACGCTGCTGGATGAGAACGATCAGCCTCTGCTGAGCCTGTCCGAAGGTGACCGCTATACCGCCGCGCTGGGCAATTACCCGCAGGAAAGCTCCTACTTCGGCTACATGAACGGCTACAAAGACCTGATCTACAAAAAGCCGCTGTCGCCGTCCTCATTGAGCGTGGTGTATTCCATGCCGTTCAATATTGTGATCGAACGGTTTAAGATCATGATATTCAACGCCGTGCTGCTGAATATCTTCTCTGGCCTGTTGCTGTTCATTCTGGCGTGGGTGTTCGAGCGCAAGATGTTTTTACCCGCCGAACAGAATGCGTTCCGGCTGGAAGAGCACGAGCAGTTCAATCATAAAATTGTCGCGTCGGCGCCGGTGGGGATTTCGATTCTGCGCATCAGCGACGGCGTGAACATTCTGAGTAACGAGCTGGCGCACAATTACATCAGCATGTTGACGCAGGAAGACCGACAGCGCATTACGCGCATCATCTGCGATCAGCAGGTGAACTTCGTCGATGTCATCACGAAAAACAACAACAATATCCAGCTGAGCTTTGTCCATTCCCGCTACCGTAACGAAGATGTGGCGATCTGCGTGCTGATTGACGTCAGTGCGCGCGTGAGAATGGAAGAGTCGTTGCAGGAAATGGCGAACGCCGCCGAGCAGGCCAGCCAGTCCAAATCCATGTTCCTGGCGACGGTCAGCCACGAATTGCGCACGCCGTTGTACGGTATCATCGGTAACCTGGATTTACTGCAAACGCAGGGGCTGCCGCAGGGTGTTGACCGCCTGGTAACTGCGATGAACAACTCCTCGGCGCTGTTGCTGAAAATCATCAGCGACATTCTCGACTTCTCCAAAATTGAGTCCGAGCAGCTGAAAATTGAGCCTCAGGAGTTCTCCTGCCGGGAAGTTATCACCCATATCGCCGGGAACTATCTGCCGCTGGTGGTGAAAAAGCGCCTCGGGCTGTACTGCTTTATCGAGCATAACGTGCCGCTGTCGTTTAACGGCGATCCGGTGCGTTTGCAGCAGGTCATCTCCAACATCCTGAATAACGCCATCAAATTCACCGATACCGGCTGCATTGTTCTCAACGTCAGAACCTGCGGTAATTATCTTGAATTCCAGGTGCGCGACACCGGCGTCGGCATTCCGGAACGGGAAATTACCCGCCTGTTCGATCCCTTCTTCCAGGTGGGGACCGGCGTGCAGCGTCATTTCCAGGGCACCGGTTTGGGGCTGGCGATTTGTGAAAAACTGATCAACCTGATGGATGGCGATATTGATGTCGAATCCGAGCCGGGTCTGGGCAGCTCCTTCACGGTGAGAATTCCGCTGTACAGCGCGGTATTCCCGTCCGAAGCGCCGCTGGATCACTGGCAGGATAAAACCGTCCTGCTGGATGTGCGCAACGCCTACCTTGAAAGCTACCTGATGCAACTGCTGCGCTATCACGGCGCGAACATTCAGCGTTACGAACCTGAGCAGCAGACCAGCGCGGAAGACGTGCTGATCACCGATACGCCGTTTATTCACATGGGCACCTTGCGCGCGCAGATTGAATTCTCGATAGACCATATCGGGCCGCCAGTGGAAACCCGGCCAGGGTATTGGGTACACGGCACCTCGACACCGCTGGAAATCGCCTTGCTGCTTAACCGGATTTATCAGATTGAGGCGGCCGGGGAAGAGGGCGGATTACAGGCACCGGCGGCTGACAATGCCGTGGCGCAGGACTACAGCGACATCCGGCTGCTGGTGGTGGATGACCATCCGATCAACCGCCGTCTGCTCGCCGATCAGCTGGGCACCATGGGCTATATCGTGGTGACTGCCAACGACGGGGTCGATGCGCTGGATGCGATGCGGGCACATGAGATTGATATCGTGCTCAGCGACGTGAACATGCCGCGTCTCGATGGTTACGGCCTGACGCAAAAACTGCGCGAGCTGGGGCATACGCTGCCGGTCATCGGCGTGACGGCCAATGCGCTGGCCGAGCAACGTCAGCGGTGTCTGGAAGCGGGAATGGATAACTGCCTGTCGAAGCCGGTGACGCTGGAAACGCTGCGCGATACGCTCAGTTATTACAGCGATCGGGTGCGTAAAGCGCGGCCTGTACAGGAAAGCTGAGTCGAAAAAAACCATAAGAAAAGGCACCGGAAAGGTGCCTTTTTTGCTGTCAGTGTTGTCGCTGAAAGCCTGAAAACTAGTCTTTGTCGATCGGCATGGAGCTGATTGAGGACAGGTAGTTCAGCAGCGCAATATCGTTTTCCACACCCAGTTTCATCATCGCTGATTTCTTCTGGCTGCTGATGGTTTTGATGCTGCGGTTCAGTTTCTTAGCAATTTCAGTGACCAGGAAGCCTTCTGCAAACAGACGCAGAACTTCGCTTTCTTTCGGAGACAGGCGTTTGTCGCCGTAACCGTTGGCACTGATTTTTTCCAGCAATTTTGCCACGCTGTCCGGCGTAAACTTCTTGCCTTTTTGCAGTGCGGCCAGCGCTTTAGGCAGATCCGTCGGCGCGCCTTGCTTAAGAACAATCCCTTCAATGTCCAGATCCAACACCGAGCTCAGGATTGCCGGGTTGTTGTTCATGGTCAGAACAATGATCGACAACTGAGGATAGTGACGCTTGATGTACTTAATCAGCGTGATGCCGTCGCCGAATTTATCGCCCGGCATGGAAAGGTCAGTGATCAGCACGTGCGCATCAAGTTTGCTTAAGCTGTTTACCAGTGCAGTCGAGTCTTCAAACTCGCCAACGACGTTCACCCATTCGATTTGTTCAAGTGACTTACGAATACCAAAAAGGACGATAGGATGATCATCAGCAATAATTACGTTCATAGTATTCATGTGATTAGCTACCTTGCTGCAGCAGTCTGGAGACAAAAGAATCAATAAGATTGATGGTTTCAGTAATCTGTAATGCATCGCCATCTGCGATGTACTTTTCTAACTCTTCACACAATTGCTTGCCTGGGGTCAGGTTCAGCATAGCGAACACTCCCTTAAGGCGGTGTGCAGTTTGGGAAAGTGATGTGAAATCACGACGTTGGTTTTCATTATACAGTTTCTCAAGATCTTCCGGTACTGTCTCGACAAAAAGCTGATAGTAATCGCTTGATTTTAGCTGATTTTCATAATGGTCGAGAGAGTCTTCACCGGTTTCTTCGGATGAAACACTGTCATCAGGCACAGCAAATTGCTGCTCAATTAACAGTAGGGTTGCGTCGATCAGCGCACTGCTGATGTTGTAATTGACGCGAATATAATGCTTTTCAAGCGACTGAAAACCGGACTCATCGTCGGTCAGCAGCAGCGTAAATTTGTCACTGTTTTGCGGGTTATCCGTCAGCAGCACGTCATATTCCCGCGTCAGCTGGCGCTCGTCAGCCACAATACACACGGCGCCATAGGCGTTCATGGTCCGCGTGACGATCCCGCGCACTTCGTCAGACGTGATGTCCAGCAGCGCCGTCACATCCGTCAACAGTTTCTCGTGTTCCGCTTCAATTTCCTGCGCTTCCGGGCGCTGTTTGACGCGCACGGTATAACGTGTGCCGATATTCAGCTTACTGCGAATCTCCAGCTGACCGCCGAGCTTCTTACACAGCTGATTACACAGGAAGAACGTCAGGCCGGAGCCGTGATTAAAGCGATCAACTAACGTCTGACTCAGGAAAGGATAATTCAGATTGCTCAATTCTTCCTTCGAAATTCCGCTGCCGGTGTCAGTTATGTGAAACACCAGCTGATCCGGGCGATCTTCGTCCTGCTCGCTGGTCAGCGTGACCTTGCCGAGGGACGTCGTGACGATGGCGTAATCGAGCAGCAGCGACAGGATTTTTTTCACGGCCTGCATATCACCGACAAAGGTGGTTTCAGGCGCGATATGGAAATGATTCAGCAACCCGAGCCCTTTCTGACTCAAGCGGGGCAGGGCCTCGAGCAGCAGTTCATCGACCATCGCGGATAACACATAAGACTGACTGGCTGGCTGCCAGTCCTGCGTTTCCAGCCGCGTCAGCAGGGTGATGTTGTCCACCAGCGTCAGCGCATTGCGCGATTCGACCTGCAATTTGCCCTCAAGCATCTGGCGCTCGCGCGGTTCTTCAACCGCCACTAACGACTCGACCAGCCCGTTCAGTTCCTGCAACGGCTGATTCAGTTCGATGCCTAAATTGTGCAGCATCAGTTTGCGCGCCTGCAGGTTCTTCTCGAACTCGCGCTTCGCCTGTTGCAGCGTGCGGTTCACCATCACTTCTTTGTCCTGATCGTGCAGCAGGAACAGATAGGTTTCCGGCGAAATCTGGCTGCGGATCATGCGGATCTCATACACCTCATTATTGACGGTCGCCTGAATCGAGCCGTTGTGTTGCTCGGCCATATTGGCAATTTTATTCAGGCTGAGGTGCGGCAGAAGCTGGTCGGCAATCTTATTACTGAGGATCACGCTGTGGTTGCTGAAATTGTACACCAGCAAGCCAAGCGGCAGCCCGGATATGATTTCCTGGTTCAGCGCCTGCTGCATGTGCAACTGCGCCGCCATATTTTCACTCGGGCGGATGTACTGATGACGGATGAAGTAAATGCTGGTCATCGCCAGTGCGATCAGGAACAGATTGATGAGGAGCAGCCAGAAGTTGTTTCTCGATAGATCCACCACCAGGCTAAACAGCGGCACGTGGTAAGTCAGCGACAGCGGCGAGTTGCTGAGCGGCACGTTAAATACCAGCGACCAGCCCTGCAGGGTGATGCTGCTGGTGGCGTTGTCGTCGCTCGGATCACCTTCATTGACGGCGGCCGTGCTGCCATTGAGCTGGAAGTTGTCCCGCGCCATGTTCAGCGGGATCAAATCACTCATCGGTATATCAAACGCGATGACCGTAGCCAGATGGCCGGGGTTATTGAAGGTGGTACGCAGGGAGAAGCTGTAGTCGCTGCTCTGCCGGGATTTACGCAGACCGGAATAGCTTTCGCGTTCGTCCAGCGTATTCGCCTGTTGCAGCATTTCAGCGCGTCGCGATTGCAGCGTGCTGGTGAAATAGTTTTCTTTAAGGCGGGAGTCCTGTTCCTCGAGCGCCACCGTCGTGATCAGCACCATGCTGTTATCCTGGCCGTTCAGATAATACAGCGAATAAGGCAGAGTTTTCGCGCCCCACTGTTCATCCAGGAAGGCGGATATTTTCAGGGTCAGATCCAGCGTGGAGCTGTCGTGAGTGCCGAAAATCAGGGCATCTGTTTTCTTGCGCGGTTTGGACACGTAGAACATGTCCTGACGCAGACGAATTTCCTGCGCAGACACGGCGTCCGGCGGCAGCGGCTGGCCGGTGAAATTGTCGTAAATCTGATAGGTCATGTAGCGATACTTATCGATACGTTTTTGCAACTGGTCGGCGGTGGTTTGCACCGTGCGCAGTTTGTCATTCAGATAAGCATTGGTGTAGTTATACCCGTAAAGACCCAGCCCCAGTGCCAGCAGCAAAATGAACAACCAAAAGAATCTCGTGATATTGGTTGAGGTCAGCGATAAATATTTACCTGACATGATGATGAGTCTTTTCCTTCATGAAAAAACACCTGAGATTAAACAGACCGCACAGTTTATCAGAAACGATAAGTTTCAGTGATTGCACGTAGTCTTAATTATTTTTGTACTCAATGCATTAAGCTCAAAAAAAACGATGTGTTCCCACAAAACTGGTAAGCCGTTTTGATGGTTTTTTTTATCTCTTTATGGTTGATTTTCTTGACAATGATCGCGCTTACCTTTTTGTAAATCTCCCATAAAATCATGTTAATTCAATAAATTAACAGAATAATCCCTCGCTAGGCCAGATTTTCACATCCGTCAAAAATTATATTTCATATCAATTTGATGAATAATTTTTATCTTTAAGATAACATTTTTTTAATGCACTTAACTCAAATCATGCATATAACTTATGGAGTTTCCGGGATAAAAATGACGGAATCACCAAACAGAAACACATAAAAAGCATCACTATTATCATTATTTGTACGTTTTGCAGTCTGTGTACCACTCATCACCAGTTGGAAGTTAATCCATTACTTCAATGGTCTTCATGTTCGCCAATCGCTCTTCCCTGTGACGGGAGGGGCGGTTCGTGGCGGATATGAGCAACAACTGGATGCAGACAGGGGTACAACATGGCTCAGAACGGTAGCGTTGTTATTGATGTTCTTTCTCGTACAAATGGTGCGGTGATCTCCCAGGTTTCAAACGCCAGCCAGGACGTAACCCTCAATCAAATCAGCATAGTACGCGTGCATGCGACGCGTGACGCGGTCGCAAGCTACGAGCGCGTCGGGAACGATCTTGTCATCCACATGAAAGATGGGCGCACGGTCCGTTATCACAGCTTCTTCGATACCGATGGCAAGGGGCATCACAGCGAGCTGGTTTTCGATGATGGCGTGCATCCTATCGAACACGCGGCCTTTGTCGATACCGGCGCGACCGCAGGCGCTGTCCCGATCGTCCCTGCCTATGAAACCATTCCTGACGTCGGTGCCCTGGTCCTCGACTCTTCCAACTTTGACCCCGCTGTTTTAGGCGCCATTCTGGGCGTGGTTGCGCTCGGTGCCGGTATCGCGATTGCCGCAGGTGGTGGCGGTGGCGGCGGCGGGGGTAGCAGCAGCAATAACGGCGGCAGCGACGGCGGCGGTAATACCGGCGGTGGAAACACGGGCGGCGGCAGTACTGGCGGTGGAAACACAGGCGGCGGCAATACCGGCGGTGGAAACACAGGCGGTGGAAACACCGGTGGCGGCGATACCGGGGGTGGAAACAACGGCGGCGGTAACACCGGTCAGGCTGCCACATTGTCGCTGAGCGCCTTTGCGGGCGATAACATCCTCAATGCGACGGAAGCGCGCATCGCGCAGATTTTCTCCGGTACTACAGGCAACGTGGCCGCAGGCCAGACGATTACCCTCACCATCAATGGCAAATCCTACACCAGCACTGTCGGCGCTGACGGCAAATGGGACATCAACCTGCCGTCGGTCGATCTGCAAAATCTGGCGGATGGCACCTATGTGATTTCGGTGACCGTCACCGGCACGGATGGCAATTCCGTTACTCAGGGCGTCACCGTGGTGGTCGACAGAACGCCGCCGGTGGTATCGCTTGACCCGATTGCCAATGACAACATTCTGGATGCCGTGGAGCATCAGCAACCGCTGACGGTCACCGGTACCGCTTCAGTGTCTGAAGCCGGGCGCACGCTGGTCGTCACCCTTAATGGCGTCGATTACAACGCCATTGTGGGCGCGGACGGCAGCTGGTCGGTGACCATCCCGGCCAATGCCGTGTCTGCTCTGGCCAATGGCGACTACACGCTGACCGCTTCCCTGACGGATGCCGCAGGCAACCAGACCATCACCCCGGCTGAATTCTCGGTAAACGACAACGCCGGTATATTGACCGTTAACCCAATTTCGGGCGACGGACAGCTGAATGCGACGGAAGCACAGAGTGCGCTGGTGATCACCGGCACCACCTCCAATGTGCCTGCCGGTACGCAAATTACCGTGACGCTGGGTGGTGAGGAATATCGCACCACCACCACAGCGGATGGCGGATGGAGCCTGAGTATTTCTCCTGCCCAGTTGCAGGGGCTGACCGACGGTTTAACCACGGTGACCGTCAGCCTGGTTGATGCTCAGGGCAACACCATCAGTCAGACCCCGGATCTGACTGTGGCGATCCACGGCGTTCCGCCAACATTGGATCCAGCTTTTGGCGGTGACAACACGCTTAATGGCGCAGAATCTGCCACCAGCCAGACACTCACCGGGAATACCGGTCTGACAGGCGAGGGCCAGACCGTCACGGTGACGATTGGCGGCCAGCAAATTACCGGTACCGTCGCGTCTGACGGCACCTTCACGGTCACGGTTCCGCCATCCCTGCTCGGCACCCTGCCGCAGGGCAGCAATAATATCGTGGTCACCGTGACCGATCCGGCGGGTAACAACAACACCCTCACCACGCCGGTGAGCGTGGATACCGTCGCGCCAACCCTGACGGTCAATCCGCTGGAAGGCGACGGTTACATCAGCGTGGCGGAAGCCGCATCGCAAATGACCCTGACCGGTACGGCGTCGGTATCCGAAGCCGGTCGTCCGGTGGTCGTCACCATTAACGGCGTTGATTATACGGGCGCCATTGTTCAGCCGGATGGCAGCTGGAGCGTAAACATTCCGGCGGGTTCGCTGAGCAATCTTAATCAGGATGTCGTGGTCACCGCGACACTGACGGATGCGGCGGGGAACGCCATCACCAATACCAGCACCCTTCACGTCGCTTCTGATCCGACCCTCCCGCCGCTCATCACGGTGAATACCTTCGCGTCGGATAATATTGTCGATGGTGCTGAGCGCCAGACCGCGCAAACGTTGAGTGGTACCACCACGCGCGTTGAAGCCGGACAAATTGTCACCATCACCCTGAACGGCCACACCTATACGGCGACCGTGGGTGCCAGCGGCAACTGGAGCGTGATTGTTCCGGCGGCAGATATGATTGTGCTGGGTGACGGTCCGCAAACCATCACCGCGACTGTCTCTGATAAAGCCGGTAACGAAGCCGCGCCGGGCACTGACACCTTTAACGTGGATGCCTCGCAGAACGGTATCGCCATCGATCCGGTGACCGGCGATAACGTCATCAACGTCACTGAAACCAATGACGGTATTTTGATCACCGGGACCACGCTTGGCGTCGCGCCGTTTGCGCTGGTGACGGTGACTTTCGGTTCGCTGGTCCGCCTTGCGCTGGTTCAGCCAGACGGCAAATGGTCACTGGCGCTGTCATCCGCTGATTTGCAATCACTGGGTGCTGACCCTGCTGGCCTGCCACTTTCTGCCAGCGTGCAGGCGCTGGATGGCTCCACGCTGAATAACAGCATCTCTGTTGGCCTGGATAATCAGGCTCCTGTGCCCACCCTTAACACGCCGTTTGGTGACGGTTATCTGAATATTACCGAAGCGGCAACGGCTGAAACGCTGAGCGGCACCACCGGCAAAACCGGTGACGGGCAGACCGTCACCGTCACCCTTGGCGGGCATACCTATAACGCCACGGTGGATGGCGCCGGCGTTTGGTCGGTCAGCCTGCCGTCTGCTGATTTGCAGGCATTACCGGCAGGCAATAATGCGATTGTGGTGAATGTGACTGACAGCGCGGGCAACACCGCGACACTCAGCGGTTCCGCCATTGTCGATTTCACCGCGCCAACCCTGACCCTCAATCCGGTTTCCGGCGACGGTTACATCAACAGCGCCGAAGCGGCGGCTGATATTAACGTAACCGGCACCGCATCGATTTCTGAAGCCGGTAACACCGTGACCGTGACGATTAACGGCCAGCCTTACACCGGCATCGTGGCGGTAAACGGGCAGTGGACGGTGACCATTCCGGCAGGCGCTCTGGCAGGCGTGACGGACGGACAATATCCGGTGACCGTACAGCTTTCTGACGCAGCCGGTAACAGCACCACCATTACCTCCAATGTTCAGCTGGCAGCCGATCCGGCCTTAGCGCCGACCATCACCCTGAACGCCTTTGCTGGCGACAATATTCTTGATGGTGCAGAGCAGCAAACGGCTCAGACCCTCAGCGGGACGACGACGCATGTTGAAGCCGGGCAGGTCGTCAATATCACCCTGAACAACGTGGTGTACAACGCGACCGTGCAGGCCGATGGCAACTGGAGCGTCAGCATTCCGTCTTCAGCGCTGGGCGCACTGACTAACGGCACATTACAAATTGATGTCGCGGTGCTGGATAAGGCCGGAAATCAGGCCACCGGCAGCGAATCGTTCACCGTGGATAACACGCTAAGCGGTCTGTCTGTGAATCCGGTCACCGGCGATAACCAGCTGAATGCTCAGGAAGCGGCAGCGGGCGTCACCATCAGCGGGACCTCCGTCAATGTGCCGGTCAACGGCATCGTGACGATTATCCTCAACGGCAAAACGTATACCGCGACGGTCGGCGTGGGCGGCGGCTGGAGCGCGCAGGTTTCTGCGGCTGATCTCGCTACCCTGAGCGACGGTCAACACACCATTACTGTCAGTGCCACCGATGCCGTCGGGCAACCGGTCACCGGCAGCGATGTGCTGAATGTCATCATTCACAATCTGCCAAACGCCACACTCGACACGCCATTTGGCGACAGCATTCTCAATGGCGCCGAAGCGGGCGTCAGCCAGACACTGACCGGGAATACCGGCGTTTCCGGCAGCGGCCAGACCGTTGTGGTGACCTTTGGCGGGCAGGATTACGCCGCCGTTGTCGCCGCCGACGGTTCATTCTCGGTGTCTGTGCCGTCATCTGCACTCACTGCCGTCGGACAAGGCCCGACCGCCGTGCAGGTTGCGGTCACGGATGCGGCAGGCAACACCAGCAACATTTCTGTGCCGGTATCGGTCGATACCATTGCGCCCGTTGTCACCATCACCACCCCGGTTGCAGGCGACGGCACCATCAATGCGGCCGAAGCCGGGGCGATTATTCCGGTCAGCGGTACGGCGGGCGCGGGTGAGACGGGTGATACCGTCACCATCGAGCTTGGCGGGCATACCTACAGCGGTACCGTGGGCGCAGGCGGTGCATGGACCGTTAACATTCCGGCTGATGCACTGGCGAATGTGGCGAACGGAACGTACACCCTGACCGCCACCGTCACTGATGCCGCAGGCAACGCAGGCACCGCGACCGCACCGGTCACCGTAAAAGCGGATCCGGCTTTACTGCCGACGCTGACTGTCTCGGTGTTTGCAGGCGACAACACGCTTGATGGCGCGGAGCAGCAGACAGCGCAAATCCTCAGCGGTACCACCACGAATGTGGATGCGGGACAAACCGTTCTCATCACTATCGGCACACTTCAGTACACCGCGACCGTGCAGGCCAGCGGCGCATGGAGCGTTTCTGTTCCGGCGGTTGATTTGCAGACACTCGGCGACGGTCCGGCGACGATCAACGCCACGGTGACGGATGTGGCCGGAAACCCGGCGCAGGGCAGCGATGCGTTTACCGTCAACTCAACGCTCGGCGGTATTTCCATTGATACCATCGCCGGTGACAACAATATCAACGTGACGGAAGCCGCGGCGGGTGTGAACATCAGCGGTTCGACGTCCAATGTGCCGCAGGGCACGATCGTCACGGTCAGTCTGGGTGGGAAAACCTACACCACCACGACCGACGCGCAGGGCAACTGGACCGTGCCGATCCCGGCGAATGACCTTACCAGTCTGGCCGATGGCACCAGCCATGTGATTGCGACCACGGTGTCTACCGATCTGGGTACCGTGACCACGCAGCAGGATATTGGTATTTACACCCAACCGCCGGTACCTACCCTCAACCCGCCATTCGGCGATGGTCAGTTAGGCACTGATGAAGCGGCTGCCGCACAGACCCTGACCGGTTCTACCGGGCTGACCGGCGACGGCCAGACGGTGACCGTGATCATTGACGGCAACACCCTGACCGGTACCGTTGCGACAGACGGCACCTGGACTGTCACCGTTCCGGCAGGCACTTTAACGGGCGTAACGGAAGGCCCGACGCCGGTGGTGGTTAACGTCACCGACGCCGCAGGTAACCAGGGCTCCATTACCGGTTCTGTGAATGTCGATTTCACACCGCCTCCGCTGACGCTTAATCCGATCGCGACGGACAACGTGATCAACGCCGCCGAAGCGGGCGCGCCGATCACCCTGAGCGGAAACACGGATGCAGCGGAAGCCGGGCAGACCGTAACCCTGACCTTCAACGGACAGACTTATACTGCAGAAGTACAGCCGGACGGGAGCTGGAGCACCACCATTCCGGCCAATACGCTGGATGGTGCGGCTGACGGCAGCTATCCGCTGACGGTTCAACTGACCGATGCCGCGGGCAACACCACCACGCTGCCGCCGGTCAATATTGAGCTCGCGACGCAGAACGTTCCGGTGCCGACCATCGAAACGCCGTTTGGCAATACCTTCCTCAATCAGCTGGAAGCGGGCGCCGAACAGACCCTCACCGGTACCACCGGCGTGACGGGCGCAGGTCAGACCGTCGTCGTGAATATCGGCGGTGTGGATCATGCGGCGACTGTCGATGCGACCGGGATCTGGACCGTAAACATCAGTGCGGCTGATTTGCAGGCGATAACGGAAGGCCCGCAAAACATCGTGGTGACAGCCACCGACAGCGCAGGTAATGAGGGCACAGTTAACAGTGCAATCACCGTGGACTACACGCCGCCGGTGCTGAACTTCGATCCGGTGGCGATCGACAACATCATTAATGCTGCCGAAACCTTGCAGCCGG
The DNA here is from genome assembly GCF_003697865.1 of Rahnella sp. Larv3_ips. Classification (NCBI taxonomy): domain Bacteria; kingdom Pseudomonadati; phylum Pseudomonadota; class Gammaproteobacteria; order Enterobacterales; family Yersiniaceae; genus Rahnella; species Rahnella sp. Larv3_ips. Next base: position 1,181,316 of record NZ_MJIB01000021.1, read on the forward strand.
TGGTGATCAGCGGCACATCTGACATCCCGGATGCCGGACAAACCGTTTCCGTGGTGCTCAATTTCAACAATGTGACTTACACCGCCGTCGTCCAGCCGGACGGCACCTGGAGCTTCACGCTGCCAAGTTCGGTGGTGCAGGCGCTGGCCGACACCACGTACACGCTGTCAGCCTCTATCACCGATGCGGCCGGTAACATCACCACAGGCAATCACAGCTTCAGCGTCGATGCGGCGGCGGCTGATTTGCCAACGCTGACCATCACGTCAGTGTCGGGCGATGATTACATTAACGCGGCAGAAAAAGGCGCGGATATTCCGATCACCGGAACATCCACGAATCTTGAAGAAGGGCAGACGGTGGTCGTGACCTTTAACGGTAATGACTACAACGCCCTCGTGGGTGCGGATGGCACCTGGACGGCTACCGTTCCGTTTGCGGATCTGGCTACCTTGTCTGACGGACCGTTGACCGTGACGGCGACAAGTACCGATGTGAGCGGCAACCCGGCGTCTGCCACTCACAACGCCACGGTGATCGCTCAGCCGGGCGACCTGCCGACGCTGACCATCAACGCGATTTCCGGCGATGACTACATCAATATCGTTGAGCACAATCAGGGGATGACCGTCAGCGGTACCTCCACCCACGTGCCTGTGGGCGGCACGGTCACCGTGGTTATCACCGGCGAAGCCTATACGGCGACGTTTACTGCCACCGTGCAGGCCAATGGCACCTGGAGCTTCCCGATGACGGCGGCTGAGGTTCAGGCGATGCCGGCGGGTAATAACACCTTTACTGCCACCGCGAATGACGTGGCGCAAAACGTCGCCACGGCAACGCATGATGTGGCGGTTGATACCGTCGCACCGCTCCTGACCGTGACGGTGGATACCGGCGGTGATGACATCATCAATCTGGCAGAAGCGGCGCTGGGTATTCCGGTCAGCGGAACCACGGATCCAAACCTGACCGTGACCGTTACGCTTAACGGCAAAGACTACACCACCACCGCAGACGGCACGGGTGTCTGGAATCTGACCATTCCGGGCGTGGATGTGCAGGCCATCACCACCGATGGCACGAAAACCATCGATGTCAGCGTGACCGATGCGGCCGGGAACAACCTCACCACGTCGGCTGATTTCACGCTCTCCTCGCACGCGTTACCAACGCTGACGATTGGCGTGATTGCCGGTGACGGGATCCTGAATATCAGTGAAGCAGCCGACGGTTTCACCCTGAGCGGAAGCAGCTCAGGTCTGGTGCCGGGAACGGCTGTGCTGGTGACGGTGCCGGGGCTGGTCGATCCGATTTCCGGTACGGTGAACCCTGACGGACTCGGCTGGACGGCGATCGTGGCGCCGGGGCTGCTCAACGGGCTGACCACCGGTATCGTACAGGTGACCGTGACGGCACAGGATGTTGCCGGTAACCCGGCGTCTTCCAGCGCCAGTCTGGATATCGAACTGTCTCCGCTGCCGTTACCGACCATCAATACGCCGTTTGTGGATGGCGTTCTTAACGCCGCCGAAGCGGCAGGTAATCAGCTGATCACCGGTTCAACCGGCATTACCGGTGCGGGTCAGACCGTTCTGGTCACTGTCGATGGCACGCCGGTGCTGGCCACCGTCGCCAATGACGGCACCTGGACGGCGACCGTGCCTTCCGGCGTGCTTCAGGGGCTGACGGATGACACGCACACCATCAGCGTGACCGCCACCGACAGCGCGGGGAATACCAGTGCGTCCGGTACCCTTGATTTCACGTCGGTGACGCAGGTTCTGCCAGTGGCTGGCATTAACGTGCCATTCGGTGATGGCATTCTGAATCTGGACGAAGCGACCGCGGGCGGCAGCATTACCGGTACGACCGGTATCACCTCGCCGGGTCAAACCGTCACTGTGGTCATTAACGGTAACGCAGTGCCGGTGGTGGTGGATTCTGCTGCCGGAACCTGGACGGTTACCCTGACGCCAGCGCAGTTGCTGGGCTTGCAGGACGGCACCTGGCCGGTGGTGGTGACCGTGACCGACAGTGCGGGTAACGCCTCTGTGCTGCCGGCTTCGGTGGATGTGCGGATCAATAACATTCCGCAACCGACGATTGATCTGCCATTCGGTGACGGCACGCTGAACATTGCCGAATCTGCGGATGTTAACGGCCAGACGCTCACCGGATCCACCGGCGTAACGGGCGCAGGACAAACCGTCAGCGTGGCGATCGCGGGCATGACCGACAGTCCGTTTACGGCAATCGTGGATCCGGTTACCGGAAACTGGACCCTGAACCTCACGCCAGTTCAGCTGGCAACGCTTGGGCTGGCGACCGCGCAGCATGATATTACCGTCACGGCGACCGATTCTGTTGGTAACCATAACGAAGCCACCATCAGCTTTACGTCGCATCTGTCCGGGCCGGTACCTGTTATCAATGAGCCTTTCCTTGACGGTAGCCTGAATATCGCCGAAGCCGCGGGTGTGAATGTCATCACCGGTAACACCGGCATCACCGGCGACAACCAGAACGTTAAATTAACCATCGATGTCGGCGGCACCACCTATACCGCCACCGTCGATCCGACCACAGGTGACTGGACGGTAAGTCTGCCTGCGGGCGTCCTGAATTCTCTGGGCAGTGGCGCGCATGATATTAACGTGACGGTGACCGATGCCGCAGGCAACAGTACGCCAGCGACGCTGCCATTCACCAGCTACCTCACCGTACCGGATGTCACTATCAACACGCCGTTTGGCGATGGTTATCTGAGTGCCGCCGAAGCCGCCGCGGCTGCCACCACGCCAATTGTCCTTAGCGGGACGACGGGAGTGACGGGCACCGGGCAAAGCGTGGTCGTTCTTGTCGGGGGGATCCCTATTCCGGGCGCGACGGTGGATGCGAACGGTAACTGGTCGGTTTCTCTGAACTCAGGTGAAATCGCCGATCTGCCGCAGGGCGCACAGCAAATCTCGGTCACGGTGACGGACGGTGGCGGTAATACCGGTTCAGCCTCGGCTGACGTCGGGATTGCCGTGACCCAGTTGCCAGCCGTGGCAGTCACGTCATTCGCCGGTGCCGGTTTCGATCTGACCTACGCTGAAAGTCAGAATCCGCAAACCATCACCGGTTCGACAGTGAATGTGCAGGCCGGACAGCAGGTAACGGTTTCAGTCGGCGGCATCAGCCATCAGGCAACCGTACAGGGCGATGGCACCTGGAGTGCCACCTTTACACCTGCTGAACTGGCAACGCTGGACAGCGCAGACACGATCACCGCAACGGTGAATGATCTGGCAGGTAACACAGCAAATCTGCTGGCGCCTCAGGCTATTACTGTTGATCTGACACCGCCAGTGACCCCAACGCTGACCATCGATCCGGTGACCGGTGATAATATTCTCAACGTAGCGGATGGCAGCCCGACGACTATTACGGTGTCTGGTAAGGTGCTCAATGTCCTGGATAACACTTTGGTCACCGTTACCGTCGGGGGAGATCCGCATATTGCAACTGTGACCGGCGGTGTCTGGTCAGTTGCAGTACCCGCCAGTGACTTTGCCGATGGCGGAACCACGGTTATTACCGCGACTACCTTAATTCCACCGACCAGTGCGACAAGCAACGTGCTGGTAGATCTCACCGCGCCAGTGCTGACGATCAGCGCCTTTGCCGTCAATGACACACTTAACGCGACCGAATCGAAATCGGCTCAAACCATTTCAGGTACGGTGGTTGACAACAACAATAACGACGTGGGCAGTGTGGTGACTGTCTCGCTCAACGGTAAAAACTACACGGCAGTCGTGCAGGCTGGCGGCGCCTGGTCAGTTAGCGTACCGGCAGCCGATTTGCAGGCCTTGCCACAAACGGCTAACGGCGGAGTTAACGTCATTACCGCAACGCTGACAGATGCAGCGGGGAATACGGGTAGTGCAACACCGCATCCGATCACCGTCGATACCACCGCGCCGTTGCTGGCGCTGGATGTGGTGGCCGGGAATAACGTCATTAATCTGGCGGAATCGCTGCTCAACGTACTGGTGGGCGGCACGTCCAGCGGGGCAGACGGTCAGACGGTGAACGTCACACTGGGCGGCGCCTCCATCGGTACGGCCGTTATTCAGCCGGGCGGGGCATGGTCGCTCAACCTGACGCCAGCGCAGTTGCTGCTGCTTAACGACGGCACCCTGACACTGGCGGCGACGGTAACGGATCAGGCGGGTAACACCACCAGCGTCAGTACCGGTCTGGATATTTTCTTCAACAAACTGCTCGCGCTCAACGTCACCAGCGGTCTGGGGCTGACGGATGGCTTCCTCAATCTGGCGGAATCGCAGGTGGCGCAAACCATCAGCGGGACGGCGATTGGTGCGGGCGTGGGGTCTGTGGTGTCCACTGTTATCAACGGCACGCCGCTGTCGGCCATTGTCGGGGCGAACGGTGTGTGGTCACTGAACATTCCGGCGGCATTGCTCGGTGCGCTGGGTGACGGTCAGCAGGTGCTGAACCTCAACCTCACCGATGCCGCAGGCAACGTGACCGCGTCCGTGCTGAATCTGGACGTGATTAAAACGCTGCCGGTGCTGGGCACGCTGGATCCTCTGTTTGGTGGCAACGGTCTGCTGAATGCCGCGGAATCGCTGCTGGCGCAAACCATCGGCGGCGTCGCGACGGCGGTTGACGGTACTCAGGTGACCGTGACGCTTGGCGGCAAAACCTACAACACTACCGTGACGGCGGGGACCTGGAATATTCAGATCCAGCCGGGCGATCTGGCGGCATTGCTGGATGGCAATCTGAGTCTGGGCATTACCCTGAAAGACCCGGCAGGCAACACGTCGACCACCACTATTCCGGTGGGGATTGCCATCCACAATCTGCCGGAGGTGGTGCTCAATACCGTGTTTGGCGACGGCGTGCTGAATATCGCCGATCTGCTGGTCAATCAGACCATCAGCGGTACCGTCTCGAATGTGGCGGCGGGTACGGCCATCGCGGTGCAGGTCGGTACACAAACCATTAATGGCGTAGTGGATGCAACGGGGCATTTCCTGGTCACCGTTCCGCCGTCCGTGCTCGGCTTGCTCAGTGGCACGACCGCGGCAGTCAGCGTCACCGTGGCGGATGCCGCGGGTAACGTCGGTTCGGCAGTGGCCAATGCGGTGCTGGATCTGGTGAAACCGGTCATTAACCTCACCTCGGTACTGGGCGATGGCTTGCTGAACGCAGCGGATGCGCTGACCACGCAGGTGATTGGCGGGACAGTCAGCGGCGTGACTGCGGGCACGCAGGTTCAGGTCACGCTGGGCGGGAAAACCTTCCTCGGCGCGACCGACGGTACCGGCGCATTCAGCATCACCCTGCAACCGGGCGACCTGACAGCGCTGGGCGACGGCACCTTCCCTGTGGTGGTTTCTGTCACTGACAGCGGCGGTAATACCAGCACCAGCAGCAGTACGCTCACTTCCATCATCAACGCCGTACCGAAAATTGTGCTGGATCCTGTTTTCGGTGCAGATGGCATCCTCAACGCGGCGGAAGCCCTGCTGACGCAAACCATCAGCGGTACGGTCACTAACGGGCATGTTGGCGAAACGGTCAACATCAACGTCGGCGGCGGCCTGATTAACCTGACGGCCACCGTGGGCAGTGACGGTAAGTTCTCTGCTGCACTGACACCGCTTCAGCTGGCCGGATTGCTGGACGGCAATCTGACCATCGTCACCACCGTGACCGATGAAGTGGGCAACACGGCGTCGAATACCCTGGGGCTGAATGTCGGTATCCACAATCTGCCCTCGATTATTCTTAATCCGGTCTTTGGCGATGGCGTGCTGAACGTGGTTGACCTGCTGACCGGCCAGACCATCAGCGGTATCGCGACCAACGTTGCGCAGGGTACGCAGGTGCAGATTTCACTGAATGGCAAAAACTACCTTGCCAATGTGGGCGTCGGCGGCGTGTTCAGCGTGACGGTGCCGGTGACCGATCTGGGCGCCATTCTCAATGGTTCACAGTCGGTCATCGCCAGCCTGGTGGATGGCTCCGGTAATACGGCGTCGGTCACCAATCTGCTCAACGTGGTATCGCAGTCGCTGCCGACCATTACGCTTAACCCGCTGTTTGGCGATGGCCTGCTGAACGCGGCGGATGCGCTGCTGACGCAAACCATCAGCGGTACCACCACCAACGCGCAGGGCTCAACCGTGACCCTGAACGTCGGCGGCAATACCCTGACGGCGCTGGTAAAAGCAGATGGCACCTTCAGCGTCGCGGTTCCGCAACTGACGCTGGCGAGCCTGCTCGACGGGACGCTGAATGTCGGTGCTTCCATCACTAACGCCGCCGGTCATTCCACCAGCGGAAGCGCATCGGCAACGGTCGGCATTCACACTCTGCCAACGCTGTCACTCGGCTCACTGTTCGGCGGCGACGGCTATCTGAACGCCGCGGAAGCGGGCGCAAACACCAACATTACCGGGACCTCCAACCTGCTCAACGGCACGGTGTCGGTCAGTATTGGTGGCGTGACGCACACCGGCACCATCACTAACGGCGCGTGGAGTGTGCCGTTTACCTCGGCAGAGCTGAAAGGGCTGGCAGATGGCTCGACGCAGGTTTCTGTGTCGGTGGCAGACACCGTGGGCAACACCGCCATCATCTCTAACCCGCTGAGCGTGCTGACACACGCACTGCCGCTGGTGGCGCTCAATCCATTACTCGGGCTGACGCTCGGTGTGGTGGGCGGCATTCTCGGTGGTCAGGGTCTGACCCTGAGCGGCACCAGCCGCAACATCGCGCAAGGGGGTCTGGTCAGCGTCACGCTGCTGGGCAATACGCTGGCAGGGACCGTGCAGGGGGACGGTTCGTGGACCGTTAAGTTCAGCAGTGCCTTGCTGAGCAGTTACGGGCTGACCGGGTTGCTCGCCGCGTTGCTCGGGGCGGTGATTGATCTGAAAGCGGTCGATGCGGCCGGTAACGGATTCGATGCGCACGTCGGGCTGACGGTCGGTTCTACATTACCGGCTGAACCTGTAACGCTGATGGCAACGTCGCAGGCAGTGGACGATACCCATACGCTGGCGGCGGTTCACACCACCGATACCAGCACCACCACGGATACCTCAGAGACGCACGCCACCAGCACGCTGACCGCTCCGCTGGCAACGACGGACACCAGCGCCTCAACGACGACCACGCATGATACCGCCACGGCCGACACCACCGCGCACGCGGACACGGCGTTCTCCATTGGCGGCGTGACCATCGACCTGACGGCAACTGACGGCGTGGCCATCGGCGGCGCGGGCAACGACACCATCTCGGTTCACACGCTGGACTTCGGTCTGATCGACGGCGGAACCGGTATCGATACCTTGCTGCTGGCAGGCACCAATCAGCATCTGGATCTGACGCTGCTCGGGCTGAAAGTCGAGCATATCGACATCTTCGATCTGGGTAATTCCGGCACCAACAGCATCTCGCTGAATCTGCATGAAGCGCTGAATGTGAAAGACAATCCGTCCGATGAAGTGGTGATTAAAGGCGGTGAGGGCAGTCTGGTGAATCTGCAAATAGGCACAGATGGCGCATGGAGTGAAACCGGGCAACGCACGGTGGATGGCCTGACGTTCGACGTTTACCACAACGCATCAATGGATGCCTCGAACACCCTGGGGGACGTTCTGGTGCAACACGGTCTGCACGTACAACAGAGTTAATGTCTGTCCGCCGCCCCCGGCAAAGGGGGCGGCGGGGGTGGGGTTTTACTGGCGACTGCGGTGCCATGAATTCCCCACCCCAACCCTCTCCTTCAGCGGGCAGGGAGCTGTACCCAAAATTATAAATCGGCGTAATTAAGTGGTGTCGGTAATGAAGAAAAAAACAGTGACACGGCGTATCGCCGTCATGTTGGGCACCTTGTGTCTGACGGGTTTAACAGGGAATTACGGGGTCATCGCGGCAGACAAACAGCCGGAATTTAACTGGAAAGCGGCGCCCACCGAGGAGATGCGCGCCAGCATGACATTACGGGATGCTATCTTGCGGGCGTTTGCGCGAAACCCGCAGATTTCAGAAGCATCGGCGCAAATCCGCGTGGGGAAAGGCAATCTGGATGAGGCGAAAAGCGCCTGGTATCCGCAGATTTCATTACAGGGCACGGCAGGAAAGTCGCATCAGACTGACTCGGCGGGCAGCCTGAGCAACAACGCGTCAGCCGGTGTGCAACTCAGCCAGCTGCTCTACGATTTTGGCCGCACCGGCGGCAGCATCAGTCAGCAGGAACATCTGTCTGACGCCTACCGTTATTCCCTTTACAGCACGATGACCGACGTGGCGCTGAGCACCATGCAGGCCTATCTCTCGGTGAAACGTTATCAGGCGCTCAGCGTCGCGGCCCGTGACAACATCGCCTCTCTTGAGCGCGTGCGGGACACCGCCAGACTGCGCGCCGATGCCGGGCTGAGCTCGCAGTCTGACGTTTTGCAGGCCGAAACCCGCATTGCGGGCATGCGGGCCACCGTCGAACAATACCGCGCCCAGCAACGTTCCGCGCAGGCACAGCTGACGGTGCTCACCGGCGTGGTTGCCGATAACTTACCGGACCTCCCTCAAAGCCTGCTCGATCAGAAAGTCACACTCGACAAAATCCCCTACGAAAACAGCACGCTGGTGCGCGCGGCGCAGGCCAAACAGCAGGCGGCGATCGAAGAAGTCAATCAGACCGAGGCGCAGCACTGGCCGACGCTGAAAGTTCAGGCAGGGCGCACGCGCTACGAAAACACCGGCGGCGGCGGATCTTACTGGGACGATCAGGTGCAGCTGGCGGTGGATGCGCCGGTGTATCAGGGCGGCGCGGTCAGCGCCAAAGTGCAGGCGGCGGAAGGCCAGCGGCAGGCGGCGCAGGCTGAAGTGGAAAAAGCCAAGCTGGACATCAACCAGAAAGCCTCAACGGCCTATGCCGATATGATCGGCGGGCAGCAGCGCAACGTGGCGGGCGAGGAGCAGTTTGCCAGCGCGACGCACACCCGCAGCGTGTATCAGGACGAATACAAACTCAGCAAACGCAGCCTGAACGATTTACTCAGCGTCGAACAGGACGTGTTTCAGGCGGACACGTCGCGCATTGGCGCGCTCTACGACGGCTGGGACGCCACCGTGCGCTACGCCGCCGCTGTGGACAATCTGGTCGATATGCTGGGCATCGATCGTCAGAAACAAACAGGTGACACCATTCCGACCCTCTGACATCCGGGGCCGTCGGGAGTTAGCCAGAAGCATTCGATACCGAGGTTGAAATGAGCAATGAAGCAGCAACACCTTTGTCGATCGACGTCTGGATAAGCGCCATGGGGCGCGTGGCCGAATCATTCGGTAAGCCAGCCGATCCGCTTTATCTTCGCCAGCAAATGCGCTGGTTCGAACATCAGCCACTGCGCCGCCAGCTCGACCGCCTCAGCGGCCTGATGGGGTTGCAGGTGGGCATGGTCAGCTGGAATCAGGTGCGCTGGCGCCAGGAAGTGCTGCCCGCCGTGGTGACGCTGGCGCAGGGCGGTATCGCGGTACTGGAAAATCTGCATGACGACGGCACGGTCGATTACTGGCTGAGCGACGGCGGGGATTTACTGCGTTCGGCGGAACTGGCGACGATGCTGGAACAAAGCAGCGGCCCGGTATTTTTAGTCGGCGTGGCACCGCGTGGCCGCGACCAGCGCATCGACCAGTTTGTTCAGCCGCACAAAAAACACTGGTTCTGGGCCAACTTCCGTGGCTCGGGGCGCAAAATCGCCGAAATCTCGCTGGCTTCTATTCTCGGCAACGTGCTGGCGCTGGCCGGGATTTTGTTCTCCATGCAGGTCTACGACCGCGTGATCCCGGCGCAATCTTACCCGACGCTGTGGGTACTGTTTTTCGGCGTGGTGCTGGCGGCGGGGCTGGAATATGTCATCCGCCTGATGCGTACGCTGGTGTCCGATTTAATGGGCAAGAAGGTCGATTTAAAAGTTTCCTCGCTGTTCTTTGTGCGGGCGATGAACATCAAAAACGATGACCGGCCTAAATCCACCGGTTCCTTTATCTCTCAGCTGCGCGAAATCGATCAGGTACGCGAACTGCTGACCTCCACCACCATCAGCGCGGCGGCAGACATGCCCTTCGTGCTGCTGTTCCTCGGCATTATGTTTTTCATCGGCGGCCCGCTGGTGATCATCCCGCTGCTGGCGATCCCGCTGATTGTCATTCCCGGCATTCTGATCCAGTGGCCGATGGCGAAACTGGCGAAAGAAGGCATGCGCGAAAGTGCGCTGCGCAACGCGGTGCTGGTGGAAACCATCGAAGGCATCGAAGACATCAAAGCCTTGCAGGCCGAAGCCTATTTTCAGCGTCAGTGGGAACAGACCCATGAAGTGAGCGCGGCGGTCGGCATGAAGCAACGGGTGTGGGGCGCGCGCCTGACCGGCTGGGCTTCCACCGTGCAGCAACTGACTTACGGCGGCATGCTGGTGTTCGGCGTGTATCTGGTGCTCAGCGGCGATATCACGACCGGTACGCTGGTGGCGAGCAGCATGTTGTCCTCGCGCACCATCGCACCGCTGATGCAGCTGACCATGGTGTTCTCCCGCTGGCAGCACGCCAAAAGCGCCATGCACGGGCTGGATGAACTGCTGAAAAAACCGGTGGATCGCCCGGCGGATGCCGAGCTGTCGCACTGCCCGACGCTCAGTGGTCACTTCAACGTGCGCAATCTGCAATACACCTACGACAAAGAAAATGCGCCAAACGTGCTCGGCATCGGCCAGCTGGAGATCAAACCGGGCGAGCGGGTGGCGATCCTCGGCAAAGTCGGCGCGGGGAAATCCACGCTGCTGAAGCTGCTCTCCGGCCAGGCCAGCCCGTCGCAGGGCAAAATCCTCATCGACGGCGTAGACATGACCAAAGTCGAACCGGCAGATATCCGCCGTCAGCTCGGCTATTTGTCGCAGGACTCGCGGCTGTTCTTCGGCACGCTGCGCCAGAACCTGATGCTGGGGTATCCGCATGCCACCGACCAGGAGATGTTGCAGGCGCTGCGCATCAGCGGTGCCTTGTCGATGGTGCAGGCCGACGCCTCCAGCCTCGATAAAATCATTAATGAAGGCGGGCGCGGGCTGTCCGGCGGCCAGCGGCAAATGGTGATGCTGAGCCGGATGATCCTGCGCAATCCGCAGGTGGTGCTGATGGATGAACCGACCGCCTCCATGGATGAACAGCTGGAAGAGTACGTGATCCGCCAGCTGCACACCTGGCTGGTGGGAAGGACGCTCATCGTGGTTACGCACCGTCCGGCGCTGCTCAAGCTGGTGGACAGAATCGTGGTGATGGACAACGGGCGCGTGGTGGCCGACGGGCCGCGCGATAAAATTCTGGCGACCGCCGCCGGCAATACCCCCGCACCTGCCGTTGCGGCAGCCACCGATAACCGACAAGGCGCAGCCTGAGCTGCTGAGGATCCCGCATGGCACATTTAACATTGCATGATGAACTGGAAGCCGAAGGTCGCAAAGTCTCGTGGATTATCTGGGTGTCGCTTGCCAGCCTGCTGATTTTTTTCGTCTGGGCGCGCTTTGCGGTGCTGGATGAAGTGACGGTCGGCACCGGCAAAGTGACGCCGTCGAGCAAGGCGCAGCAAATTGATTCGCTCGACGGCGGGGTGATTTTAAAGCTGATGGTGCAGGAAGGATCGGTGGTGAACCGCGGGCAGTTGCTGGCGCGGCTCGACCCGACCCGTTCGCAGTCAAACTTTGGCGAGGCGGCCTCCCGCGTGCGGACACTGCGCGCCTCGTCTGAACGCCTGAGCGCAGAACTGACCGGCGCGCCGCTGAAATTCAGCCCGGAAACCATGAAATCACCGGAGCTGGTGGCCCGTGAGCGGCAGCTGTATTTATCTCGCAAACAGAACCGCGATGAGACGGTCAGTAACCTTCAGCAGTCGCTGAAACTGGTGAACGACGAAATCAATATGACCCAGCCGCTGGTTTCCAAAGGCGCGGCGGGGCAGGTGGAAGTGATCCGCCTCAAGCGTCAGGCCAGCGAACTGCGCGGGAAAATCGACGATGCGACGAATCAGTACGCGGTGCGTGCCCGTGAAGAGCAGGTGAAAAACAACGCCGATCTCGACGCCGAAACGCAGGTGATGGCCGGTAAAGAAGATCAGGTCACCCGCTCCGAGCTGTATTCGCCGGTGCACGGCATCGTCAAAGATATTCAGGTGTCCACCGTGGGCGGCGTGTTACAGCCTGGCGGCAAACTGATGGAAATCGTACCGATTGAAGATCAGTTGCTTATCGAAACCCGCATCAACCCGCGTGACATCGCCTACATCCGCCCCGGTTTACCGGCAACGGTAAAAATTTCCGCCTACGATTCGTCGATTTATGGCGATCTGGAGGGCAAAGTCGAAGGCGTTTCGCCGGACACCTTGCAGGATGAAGTGAAGCGCGATCAGTATTATTACCGCGTCTATGTCCGCACCGACAAAGCCTTCCTGACCAACAAAGCAGGCCGCCAGTTCCCGATCGTGCCGGGGATGGTGGCGAACGTGGACATCAAAACCGGCCAGAAAAGCGTGCTGGATTATCTGATTAAACCGTTGAATAAGGTGAAAGAATCATTGAGGGAGAGGTAGGGAGCAGGGCGCGGGCGTCGGCCACACCGACCGGAGGGAGAATAAACCTTCTCCCTCCGGTCGCCCGCGTTTTTTAACACAGGTGATCCGCGCGGCCAGAGGCTTTTAAAGCGTAACCTCATCTTTTCAGATATGAATAAACTGCCATTGGCCGCGCTTGATCAATTCAAGGTGTGGAGCACGTTCAAAAAAGCTTAACGCTTCTGTATATACGTCAGCGCCAGCGCCACGGCGAGGACCAGACCTTTGATGATATCCATCGCGTAATACGGCACCGACAGCATCACCAGCCCGTTCGACAGCACGCCTAAAATCACCGCGCCCAGCAAGGTGCCCAGTGCATTCGGCTTGCCGGAACCGGCCAGCGAGAAACCGATGTAGGCGGCGGCGACGGCGTCCATCAGGTAGCCGCCCCCGGCGTTGACCTGTGAAGAGCCGATACGTGATGCCAGCAGGATCCCGCCAGCGCCCGCCAGCACGGAGGAAATCACATAAGCGATGACGCGGTAGCGCGCGGTGCGGATCCCCGCCAGACGCGCGGCCAGCGGGTTGCCGCCGATGGCGTACATGCGGCGGCCATGTTTGGTCAGCGACATAAACAGTTGTACCGCCACCGTCACCACTGCCATCACGATCACAATCACCGGTACCTGGCCGAGCAGGCTGAACACTGCCGGTACCGTGCCTTCGGCCATGTCGCCGCTGGGCAGGACCATGTTTTCGGTGATTGAACCGCCGTAGCTGTAGGTCATCGCAGCACCCTGGATCACAAACAGGCTGGCGAGGGTGGCGAGCATGTCAGGGATTTTGAGGATGACGATCAGGAAGGCGTTGAACAGGCCGACCAGCGTACACAGCGCCAGCGTGATCAGAATGGCTTCGGTGGTGCCGAAACCGTGCCAGACGAACATTGAGATCACCAGCGCGTTGGCGAGGGAGGCGGTTGAACCGACCGACAAATCGAAACCGCCGACTGCCAGAGAAATCGACACGCCGATCGCAATCACCGTCACGATGGCGATGGAGCGCAGAATATTAATGATGTTGGACGGTTCGAGGAAGTTGTCCGAGGCGATGCCAAAACCGGCGATCAGCAAAACCACGGTCAGCAACATGCCCCATTTATATAAAAATTCAAACAACTGATGACGCCACGGCTGGCGGGCGTCGGGCAGGTTTTCTTTACTCACCACGGCTTTGTTCACGCGGGTGTTCCTCCGGTTGAATAGGTTAATAAGGTTTCTTCGTCGACGTTGGCGGCATCGAGTTCGGCCACAATGCGGCCGTCCCACAACACCAGAATGCGGTCGCATAAACCGACCAGTTCGGCGAACTCACCGGAAGCATAAATGATGCCTTTTCCCTGTTGCGCCAGGCCGTCGATCAGCCTGAACACGTCCGTTTTGGCCTTGATGTCTACGCCTTTGGTCGGTTCGTCGAAGATCAACACCTGACTCTCACTGCGCAGCCATTTCCCGATCGCCACCTTTTGCTGGTTGCCACCGGAAAGCCGTGCCAGCTTTTGCATTGGCCCGGAAGCGCGAATGCCCAAGCGGCTGATAATGTCTTTTGCCCACGACAACGCATGTTGCCGGTTGAAAATACTCCAGCGTGAAAAGGTGTCGTCGGCGGTGACACTCAGGTTCATCGGAATATCTTCATCAATGAAAATGCCTTCCTTGCGCCGTTCTTCCGGCACCAGCGCCAGCCCCTGTTCCACGGAAAGATGCGGTTCTTTCGGTTTCCAGGGTTTGCCGTTCAGCTCACCGCTTTCCACCTGACTCGGCGTCGCGCCAAACAGCGCCTTGCACAGTTCGGTTTTACCGGCACCGGCCAGCCCGGCTATCCCGAGAATTTCGCCACGATGCAGGCGCAGCGAGATATCCCGCAGTTTGTCTTTATCGTGCATGCCGTGGATATGCAGCAGCGTTTCACCGCTGTGCGGCGGGCGGCGCGGCGGATAAATATCGTCGAGCTGATGGCCGATCATTTTCTCAATAATGTGCTCATTGCTCAGGCCGTCCATGCTGTCATCACTGACCAGACGCCCGTCGCGCAGCACCGTCATGCGGTCACAGATATCGCGCAGTTCATGGATGCGGTGGGAAATAAACACAATCGCCATACCGGCGGCTTTCAGCTTACGCACCAGCGCAAACAGCCGCGCGCTTTCCGCCTGATCGAGCGGGGCGGTGGGTTCATCAAGGATCAGGAAGCGGCATTTATGCGATAACGCCCGCGCCAGCAAAATCAGCTGTTTCTCTGCCAGCGTGCAGCTTTCGATACGCGCACGCAGGCTGATGTTCAGCCCGAGCTGCTCAGTCAGCAACTGCGCCTGACGGTAAAGCTGCGGCCAGTTGTGCAGATGGCCCGGTTCGGAAAGGCGGTCGAGCATGATGTTTTCCGCGACATTCAGCGTCGGCACCAGCGCGACGTCCACTTCCTGTTGTACCAGATGAATGCCGTGCTCGCGGGCGTGATGCGGCAGGCGCAGGTTAACGGCTTCACCGTCAATGCTGATCTGCCCGGAATAATGGTCGTGCGTACCGGAAAGCACGGCCATCAGTGTCGATTTACCCGCTCCGTTTGCGCCGACTAACGCATGGACGGATCCGCCTTCCAGCGTGAAATCGACCTGGCGCAGGGCGGGGAAACCCGCAAATGAAATCGAGATATTACGCATCTCGAGAATAGAGGATCTCACGCTAGGGGTGCCTTTTCAGATGTCCGGGAGGATGCTTAGACGTTTAGCCGTCCAGATGCTTTTTTGATTGCAAATTTTTAACATATCGCGGGGATTAAGCAAGGGATTAAATGGGATAAGTAAGAGAGAAAAGTTCTAAACGGTTAGGATTGTGGGGTGGTGCCCATTTCGGCCTTAAGGTCAAAACCTTGGGCTCGCCGCCCAAACGGGCCTTAAGGTCAAGACCGTGGGTTGCCACCCATTTCGGCCTTAAGGTCAAGACCGTGGGTTGCCACCCACACCGGCCTTAAGGGGGGCTTATCGCCGCCCCCCTTAAGAATCCCAGGCTCTTTTCACTGCGCGCTGCCG
>NZ_MJIB01000001.1:0-333 GCF_003697865.1 Rahnella sp. Larv3_ips
GCCTACTGCCTGCGGGGTGTCTGATGCGCATTTTAATTTTGTTAATGCTGGCCGCGTGCGCGCTGGCGGGGCTGCAAACCTGGCGTATCGGCGGCCTGACTGATAAGGCAGACCAGGCGCAGCGGATCATCGGCACGCTGTCCGCCGGTATCGAAAGCCGCGACAACGCCATTCACCGCCTGAATGAAGACGCCGTGACGCGGGAACGCCAGGAACAAAGCCTGCGCGCGCAGCTCACGCAGGCCGGTCAGCGGGCGCGGGATCGGGAATACACAATTCAAAGGTTACTCAATGAAAATCAGGAAATGCGTGATTGGTATAGCGCTCGCCTGC
>NZ_MJIB01000007.1:0-4864 GCF_003697865.1 Rahnella sp. Larv3_ips
GTCGGCAGAGCGCCCGTGATACTCATACGCGCCGACCGGACCCGCCACGCTCAGCCCTTCAAACGCCTGCTGCGCGCGGATACGCAAATCGGCATCGCTTTCCATCACCGCCGCCACGGCGGGCACGCTGACTTTATCCGCAGGCGTGATGGTCAGGCGTTCCACGCTGAACGTGGCGGCGATGTTGTCCAGGTCTGCGCCGGTGGCGTAGGCCAGCATCACGGCCTGCGCCGCCTCGTTAACCCGCTGACGCAGGATCACTTCGCGGTAGGCGTTCTCCTCCAGCAGTTTCACAATCGGCTCGGACTCCAGCGTCAGCGTGCGGGCGATGGCGGCCTGCTGGTCTTCGGGGTACAGCGACACCAGCGTGGCTTTGCGCTCCGCCAGCAGAATTTCATAATCCAGTACCTCCACCACGTCGGGGGCGGGTAACTGGCTCAGGTCGATAGTTGCCATAATTCAGCTCACTGGAAGGGTTAAGGAGATGGCGGCGGACGTGTCTTTGCGGATGCCGGTGAGTTCAACCACCGCTTTCCCGTCGAACGTCGTTTCAAAGGTGATACCGGTGAGGCTGACGCGCGGCTCCCACTTGAGGATCGCGCTGTAACAGGCCGCCTTATTTGCAGCCGCAGCGCCGCGTTCTGCGGGCGGTCAGTCAGTTCAGACAGCAGTGAACCATAGTCACGGCGCATGACGCGGGAACCGACGGGCGTGCGCAGAATGTCGCTGACCGACTGCTGGATGTGCGCCAGGTCTTCGACACTGCCCCCCGTATCGCGAGCCAGCCCAATGTATTTTGCGTTACTCATGACGGCACCTGCGTTTGACCGCCGCCCGTCTGGACGCCGCCGTGTTTATGGGTATGCACAACTACGCCGTTTGACGTGATGCTGCCGCCTGAATGGGTGAGGTTCCCGGTCATGGTGCCGCCCTTTTTAATCTCGATGGTGGCGGTGGTGAGTTTGTTAGTGCAGACCACTTCCGGCGTGTCGAGCGTGATGCGGGTTTTCGCCGTGCAGGTAATCAACGGAGCAGTCACCGCCACCTTATCGGCAGCGTTCACCGTTGCAGACTTAATGCCGGTTGCCAGCAGCGCGCCGGTCTTCGGCTCGTACTCGATCACCGCGCCGTCGGGGAAAGTGACGTGTACGGCATCCGCCGAGGCGGACGGGGCGGGAAATTCATCAGAGAAAACGCCGGGCATCACAAAGGCGGTATCCAGCTCACCGCCCAGGCAGAACAGCAGGACCTGCTCACCGGCGGACGGTGCCCACCATGAACGGGAACGCCCCGCGCGGGATGTTAACCAGTGCAACCAGTCGGTGACGTTGCCGCCGGTGTTCACGCGACAGGTGCCCGCAACTAAATCCACCTCGGCAACGGTGCCAATGCGGATCAGATTGCGCAGCAGGCGCGGAATGTCGTGTTTGGGAATGGATGTATTCATGGATAAAAGAATGCCGCCCTGTCAGGCGGCATACAATTTGGGGCGGGTTGATGGCGGGTGGCACAACGTGGGGATCACTGACTTAGGAATATTAACTCTAACTTGAGCTGACAAATTTCGTAGGTAGAACATCAACAAATCTGACAGTCGGCTTTGAGCGAAAAACAGACATTAATTTTCCTGAGCCAAAAATTCATGGAAAGGGTTGCTTTTCCATTAAACGAATTTCTAATTGCGAATAAATTACTATAAATAGCGGAATGTCAGGTATATGTTGATATTACTATCTAACCCAACGAATAAAACTTTTTGTCGTGATGGAATGAGTTAATGAATAAAGTAGATTCAGGGATCGTAATATTTGATATTGATGGCACGCTGACCGACAGCGTTGAGCAACATCAACGTGCATTCGAAATCGCCCTACGCACCTTTTCTTTCCCAAACCTCAGAACAAACTGGGGCGACTACACCCACCACACGGATAGCGCTATTTTCGAAGAAGCCTGGGAAGAGGCGCATTATGAAAGTCGCCCTGATTTATCCGAGCTGGAATACCAGTATCGCTGCGCGCTTGAGCATGAAATTGCATCGAGACCTTTCACTGAAATTACCGGTGCCGCTGTTTTCCTGCAGTGGTTAAAGGATCATTCTTGGAGCGTTGTTTTTGCCACTGGTAGCCTACGGTTTGGTGCCGTGAAAAAACTGGCGGCAGTAGGCGTGGACGCTGAAAAGGTTGATTTGGTTACCGCATCAGAGTTTAGAACTCGCGAAGAGATCGTGCGGGAAGCTATTCGTTTGGGTAGTAAAAAATTTCCGGCTGCACATAAGCATTCGGTGATATCAATAGGTGATGGATTATGGGACTTAAAAGCTGCAAACAATCTCAACCTGCCCTTTATAGGTATTGGACGCGATGCTAAGGCTAAAGTGCTGACGGATTTAGGTGCACCCGTGTTTGATGATTTTATCAACCTGATGAACAATGGAATTGGATTATTTAGATAGATGAAAGTCCTGCGCGCGTGGCAAGGTCCGCTGTGAGCGATGAGGGGAAGTTCGCTTTAAGGGTAATCCAATCCACATACCGGAAGATCTCCAGAAGGGAATAGTCCGGTTTACCGGGATACTTACAACTCCACCCCGGTAGACGATCCTGCCTTATAGTTTGAGCATAGGTGGGGCGAATGGGCACACCACGATTTACACCTGAATTTAAGGAAGAAGCCGTTCATCAGATAACGGAACGCGATTATTCCGTCGCCGACGTTTCTGACCGGCTGGTCGATTCAGCATCAGGCCAAAGAGTTGATGGAACTTATTGGCCAGGAAAAGTTAAAATGTCCGTTCATGAAAGTAAGTCGGAATAAATAATGAGTCTTGACTTCGTGCTGGTAAAAGCAACGGGTGTAGTGAATTCGATCGGTGAACTAGAGCAGGACAGTTCCTTCGCACGATCGAACTACAAGGCATATGCCGAACAACTATTCCCTGGACTTATATGGCAGGCGGATGACACCGCCATCGTTGGTGGGGCGGGTATTTTTATTGAAGTATCCCTCTCGGATGTGACGTTACACCTTAGTCTTAGAGGCCGCGGTGACATCCAGACAGCTATTAGCAAGATTGCCATTGAAGCTGCAATGGCGGGTATCGTAGTCATTGACGTACAAATGTCAGATATCCTCGCAGTTGAGGCCCTGCGCGCTTCAGACTATCTCTCTTGGTATCGATCTATCTTTGAAGTCAACTCCCTGTAGCGACCTGCGGTTATCAATGCTCAAACCCGCATTTAGGGGTTCTACGCTGGCCTGACCTGCTCCCCTTTATTTAACAAAGGATGAAGTTGGCCACGTCCGCCCTTGGCCCAAAGCAGTCCACAACAACTAGTCTTGGCTACCAAGGACGATATTTCGTCATATGTTGCGTATGGTTTTTCATTCTCGGGTGACCAATAGCCACCACTGCCATGATATGTTTCAGCTCCTAATACAAACTGAGTGCCGCAATGCTTACATACAAAATGATAATCAACGAGGAGCAGGTCAGCGAGGCCCGCAAGCGACGGCACGGCGCTCTGTGGCACACCTGCCAGACCGGGGTTTGACTTTGCATGACCACACATAACTGGGGCGGGTGGGGTAAACGGGCGAGACGAGAAGGAGCCTGCGACTGTGACCCGGCGCAGCCTGATGCAGCCGGATGGGCATAAAGCCTTTCTGCTGTGGCCGCAGGCCGAATCCCCTATCATGTAATTAATGCTTTTAAATGTCTTAAACTAATATCATCAGCATCTATTTTAAGCCCATTACAAATAAATATAGCTAAATCATATTCTGCCTTGTTTATCGGTACCTCATATTCACTTAGATGATCACAAACTGTTTCGAAGGCTAATCTCCTCTCACCATGATCTACATAATTAATTGCATCCTGAAGTAATTCATTATCTAGGCGATTCTTAAAAAGACTGCCAAAATATTTTATTTTTTCATCTAATTCAGTCATTTAATTACCTTGTATTTTTTTAAAGCTACTTGGCACTGGCGCATTATCAGGAGAAGCTGTAACAACCTTTCCTGTGGCTGGTTGATAAACAACCCTTACTCTCCTTACTCTCACTCCGTCTCTTACTTCATAAGAAACCCAGTTAGCAGGATTACCTTTGCTAGTATAAGTGCCTCCAGTACCAGTTTGAGCATTCCATTGAGTATTTGGTGATGTGGCAACGTCCGCTTTTGGCACAGAGCTGCCTTTCAGATTAGGTTTGGCTCTTTGCCGCAGTTGTTTCAGGTCGAGCCTGAGCTAATACATTTAGCAATTCATCTTCCACAATCTTCAAATCTTCTGCATCCAGTCCCAGCAGCGGGCGCGAAGGGTAAGGCGCTTCTTTAGCCCAGACGTTCGGACGATCTCGCAGGCCGTACTGATGCACTTCAGCCATTCGTTTAACTCTGCTAGTGAACTCCACCACCGCATCATTATTTGAGCCTTTGGCCTTCATGTACTTGGCCGTGCGCAGCTTGCTAAACATCTCACGCTTGAGTCGTCCTTTTTTGCTGCGGAGGATCTGATCCTGTCTTGGGGTGAATGGCTTCCCTTCCGGGGTAACCTGCCGCTTGATGCGCTGCTGTTGGTGTTTGCGCAGACGCTTTGCAATCTCTGTCGCTAAAGCTTTTCGGCGCTGTGGTGAAAGCGCTGCAATCAGTGCATCGATACGGTTATCAAACGCGGTCAGCTCACTCATGCCACTGACTCACTAACTCGCCGTGCAGGTATAGTTCACGCGGCCTTTCCACCGGCTCCGGCAGCGGCGGTTCAGGAAAATGCTCCACGTGCAGACCGGCGTCAATCTGTTTGACGATCACGCGCTCGGTCAGTTGCAAATAAACGGCAATATCGCAACTGCCATCGTTG
>NZ_MJIB01000007.1:4874-5561 GCF_003697865.1 Rahnella sp. Larv3_ips
CAAAGCTTTTCGGCGCTGCGGTGAAAGCGCTGCAATCAGTGCATCGATACGGTTATCAAACGCGGTCAGCTCACTCATTCCACTGACTCACTAACTCGCCGTGCAGGTACAGTTTACGCGGCCTTTCCACCGGCTCCGGCAGCGGCGGCTCAGGAAAATGCTCCACGTGCAGACCCGCATCAATCTGTTTGACAATCACGCGCTCGGTGAGCTGCAAATGAATAGCGATGTCATAGCTCCCATCATTGAGCATATCGGCCTTAAACGTGTATCCATTCTGCTGTTTTTCCGGCGTCGCCATGATGTCCGGCTGATGCTCACGCAGCCAGGCCAGAATGGGCACCATGACCAGATCGCTGTCCTGGGTAAAGTCGGTGATCAGCAGCTCGACCTGGTACTGATATTCGAACGACAGCGAACTGGCTAACGTGGAAACGATACGCCCGTTATCCACAAACATCCGCAAGGTGTCGGGGCTGGTTTGCAGCACCGGCACCGCGTTAGTTAACGCTTTTCTCAGTTGGGCGGGCTTTAGCACGGTGTTCCTCCTGGCATTGTTTGACCGCTTCCACCTGGAGGCCGCAGGCTGTAAGCGCGGCCTCCAGGTTTCTGACATCACTGCTTAAATCGCCGTTAGTGGCGGGTGAGCTTGCCGGTATCGGGCAGCTCGTCACCGCCGGACAGCCA
>NZ_MJIB01000007.1:5571-6189 GCF_003697865.1 Rahnella sp. Larv3_ips
TCAACTGGTCGGGGCTGGTTTGCAGCACCGGCACGGCGTCAGTCAGGGCTTTTCGTAGCTGTGCGGGTTTTAACACGGTGTTCCTCCTGGCATTGTTTGACCGCTTCCACCTGAAGGCCGCAGGCGGTTAGCGCGGCCTCCAGGTTTCTGACATCACTGCTTAAATCGCCGTTAGTGGCGGGTGAGCTTGCCGGTATCGGGCAGCTCGTCACCGCCGGACAGCCAACGTAAATAATCTGCGGCGCTGGCGAAGGCGGGACGGACGTGCATCCGGCCAATGCCGTCAGGCAGGCGAGCGCTATACCAATCACGCATTTCCTGATTTTCATTGAGTAACCTTTGAATTGTGTATTCCCGATCCCGCGCCCGCTGACCGGCCTGCGAGAGCTGCGCGCGCAGGCTTTGCTCCTGGCGTTCCCGCGTCACGGCCTCATCGTTCAGGCGGTGAATGGCGTTGTCGCGGCTTTCGATACCGGCGGACAGCGTGCCGATGATCCGCTGTGCCTGGTCTGCCTCGTTTTGCAGGCCGCCGATACGCCAGGTTTGCAGCCCCGCCAGCGCGCACGCGGCCAGCATTAACAAAATTAAAATGCGCATCAGACACCCCGCAGGCAGTAG
>NZ_MJIB01000007.1:6199-49511 GCF_003697865.1 Rahnella sp. Larv3_ips
AAGCTCATTCGCGCGGCGGCGTTCCAGCCCGGTGACGCGCACGCCGTTCACAAACACCCAGCGCGGCAGTTGTTCGCAGGCTTTTCGCCATTCGCCCTTGTTGATGAAAAACGCCAGGGTGGATTTACACGCCGCCGTCACGCCGACGTTGAACGCAAAGGACGCAAAGGCGTCATAAACCGGCTGCGGCATGTCGATCGGCATACATCGCGCAATGCCTTGCTCCACCCGCATCACATCTTCCACCAGATTCACGGCGACCTGACGTTCGCTGATTTGCGTCTGCGGCTTCACGCCCGCCGTGTGCCCGATGCCGTTTGTCCAGACGCCCGCGCTGCACTGGTACGCCGACAGGCGGCAGCCTTCAAAATCAGCGATAAGTGCCAGACCGGCGGCGGACGTTTTCAACGTCGGCGTTTGCGGCAGCATTGCGGCAATCGCCAGGACAGCGGCGACGGCGCAGCGTCTAACGATTGATGGCTGCATTGATTTCTCCACTGATGCCCATTGCTTTCAACAGGCGATAGGTTTTGCGCCGGTAGTACCAGTTCACCAGGAAGGTAGCGACGCCGACGGCGGCACCCACCAAAAAGGCGATATCCTGATAAGACATGCCCCCCAGCCAGGCCAGAAAGACGGCGACGCAGTAACAAATAAACGAGGTGATGCGCTCCATGGTCATCAGTCCCAAAGTGAGACGGTTTCACTGACTGCGGCTTGGGTTATGTCCGGCAGCTCCACCGCGTAGCCATGGGGCAATATTGCCCCGGCGGCAGCTAACCCCACGTTAGCCGCGTAAACCTGCTCAACCACCGATTCGGTGCGCCCGTAGTAACGCCAGCAGAGCGAATCCACGGTGTCGCCCTGTTCGGCAATGACTTTCATCAGAGCAGCCCGATGATGCAGTGAGACACACCGGCGACGTCGCTGATCGCATTTCTACCGTCACGCCATAAATCATCAACGGTGCTTTCGACGATCACGGCCTTTTTACTGCCCGCGTCGGTGGTGTCGCTGTTCGGGTAACGCTCTGCCAGATATGCGGCGGCAATGGACGCCACGGCGCGCTGATAGGCACCGACCTTCACGCTTTCATCGTCAATCTGATCGGCGGGCACGTCTTCCAGCGTCTTAAATCCCTGGGACTTTTGCGCTTCGCGATAGCTGTACAGCTCGGCGTTAACTTCTGTCATGGCAAACTTTGCGGCGGCACGCAGACGCTTAGCGGTGACGGTGCCCTCCAGGCGCAGCGTGTCGCGCAGCTCAACCGGCTCGACATCAGGCCAAAAATGGGTGTTCTTAATCGCGGGTTCCGTCGCGGCGTCCGGCTTTGGTGCAGGTATGACAAGAGACGACATAGTGACCTCTGAATAGGTGGACGGTGGACGCCAGCGTTGAACAAGGTCACTGACCTGTCGCGGCTGGCGTGCCGTCCGGCGCGGGGCGCGTTCTGTTTAGCCGTTGGCTGCCTTTTTGATGGCTGATTCCAACCGCTCAATATCTTTTTTGACGCCGCAGTTAGCATTCAACTGAAAAGCCCGTTTCAGATGTTCCAGGGCAAGCGTGGGTTTCTCTGTTTCGCGGTATACATAGCCGGTGATTTTGTGCAGCTTTGCCCGCACCTGATCCGGCATGTCCTGGCTTTCTGTCAGTTCCATGGTGGTCATCAGCACGTCGAGGCTGACCGGCTCACCGGCGGTATAGGCGCGGGTGCTCATGTCGGCGATTTCCTCAACCACCGCATAAGCAGCCGGACGGGAACCGAACGGCATAGAAAGCTTGTATTTCAGCGCGTAGCGGGCGATTTCAAGCGCACCGGCATAATCACCGGCGTCAATACGCCAGATCATGACGGTCATCAGGATGGCATCCTGTGCGCCTTTACCTTCGGACAGCACGCCATCAACCCACGGCACGTAATCGGGCAGCATGGAGCGTTTCAGCTCCGCTTTCTTTTCGGTGCTGTGCGTCTTTTTCAGGGTCTTCATGTCTGCGTTTAGCTTTTGCAGCAGCAATTCATAGCCGGTGGAATGACGCAGCAGGCGGGGATCCTGCTGCGCGGCCTGAATAGCTGACTGCCGCAGCAGGTGCTGACGGGCAGGGCTGGTCATGGCTTATTCCTTCGGTTCTTCGGTTTCGGTTGCTTTACCGGAAGCGGCGTTGATTGCGCCAACCAGTGCCGCAGTCAGTTCGCTGAAATCGGCTTTTTCAGGCGCGGTTTCAACAACTGGGACAATCTCGATATTTTCAATCAGACAGCCACAGCCGTAATCTTCCACCACGTAATCCTCGTTAATGGATTCGTAGTTTTCGATGCGGTCACGCTTCGGCACTTCCTCAATGTGACGGCGATGCGTACCGTCCTGCCAGTAAATCGACAAGTTATCCAGGCGGGTGATAAGCATGGCGTTAGCCGGGAAGCCTGGCACGCGGACAGCAGGCAAATTGCCGATGCGTTTCTGGCTGACAATCAGGTCAGCGGCCAGCGTTTCGGTGTTCGCCTGGTTTTTATTGACTAGCGGGAAATACTTATCTGCCATCAGCTTGCGACCACAGATCACCACCAGGTCGGTGTCGTCCTGATAAACGGGGTCGATCAGTTCGTTGACGGTATCAAACACCACCGCATCCAGATTCTGATAGGTATTGTCGCCGCCGACCTTGACCGGCGCAGCCGTAGTTTTGCCGTCCGCGTCGGTTTTGCTACCCAGTACGCGCTGCGGGGAATTGAGGCGATATTTCTGCAACCAGCCCACGCCAACGTCTTGCAGCAGCGGATTTTGTACGCGGTTAGACGTCGGTGCGCGTGCAACGCCGTTGAAGCCGACCAGGATACGATCCAACGCCTGACGCTTAATAATCGCGTCACGCAGGCGGGTCTGGAAATCGTTGTAACGCGCCCACAAATCCAGTTTGTTATACATCCAGTGAAAATCGTAGTTGGTCTTAGTGCAGTGGTACTGTTCCTGATCCAGCTTGGTGAAATCTGCGGTTTCACGTTCGTCACCGCCGTCGGTATTGGCCGTGCTGGCAATCGTGCCGGTCACGCCAACGCCCACTTTCGCCCCCATCATTTCGTCCACCGGAATGATGTTGATACGGGTTAGGAACTCTGATGATTCTTGTAAGCGGGTCATCAGCGTCTGCGTGACGGACGGCTCAACGTTAAATTTCTTATTTAGCGAATCGGTATCAACGTTGTTGAGTTTCGCCAACTGGGACAGGAACGCATTAAATTTAAAGCGCGTTTCTTTTTTCATGACCAATTTCCTATTAATGAATTCAAGTGTGATGGATTACGGGATCAGCAGTCGGTGACCGTTTCGTCAACGCCTGCGCCGCCGGTTGCCTGCGGACGTTTACCAAAGGTATGCGCAGGTTCCTTCTCCAGCTTGCCTTTCAACTCGGTGAATTCTTTGTGATCGGCAGCGGTGGTTTTCTCCAGTTCACCCAAACGTTTCACCAGGCCGGACAGTTTGGTGTCCTGCTGTTCCAGACCGGCCTGCACGTGTTCGGCGACCTGAGCCACGGCGTCATGCACGTCATTAAAACGGGCATCATCTGAGGCGGACTTGCGGGAAAAAGCTTGTTTAACGCGATCAACAAGCGAGGGGCGGTTTTCGATTTCTTCAAACTCAAACACCGTTTCTTGGGCGGCGGTAAAGAGGTTTTCCGCACTTTGCTTACGGCCTGCGAGCGGGTTTTGATTCGCTTTCGCACTGAATTGCAGGTACTCCGTGCCCAGACTGGCGGGGCTGTCAGTCACGGCCAGGCCGATCAGGTAGGCTTTGCCGGTATCGGAAAAGGAGGGGTTCACTTCGATGGAGGTGTATACCTTCTGGCGGGCTTTCACCATTGACACCAACTCAGGCGTTGGATCGATATCGGCATACAGTGCCAGCTTGCCTTTCAGCGCGCCGTCGGCAATTTCTTCGGCATAGACTCCGGTCACATCGCCGTACATACGGAATGGGCTATCAGGTAAGTAACCCTTGATGTGCTCCATGTTGATGCGTGCGCCGTAAACCTTCGGGTCATAGGTCGCGGCCATCTGTTCGATCCAGCTGCGGGTAATTTCGCGGCCGTCGGTTGTTGCCCCTTCGGTACAGATACGAAAGCGCTTTGCTTTTGCTGCCATTTGTCGGACTCCAGTCGGTGTGTGCTTCTGAGAAATCTAAGTTTCCCGACACACGCCCGACACCGCCAGCCGATGCGGGTTGATGCTCGATGGCACAACGTGGGCAGCGCGAAAAGCCGCAGGGCAGGCGGTAACGTGGCGGCATGAATACATCAAACTCCACTATCATCAGCGACCCGCGCCGACAGGCGGCACTGCTTTACTGGCAGGGTTTTTCTGTGCGGCAAATTGGGGAAATGTTGAGCCAAAAAACGCCAACCGTGCAGAGCTGGAAAACGCGCGATAAATGGGAGGACATCGCCCCAATTTCGCGCGTTGAAACCAGCATGGAAGCCCGGTTGATCCAGCTCGTTATGAAGGACGTTAAAGAGGGGAAAGATTACAAAGAAATTGACCTGTTAGGCCGCCAGATTGAACGCCTGGCAAGGGTAAACCGGTACAGCATGACCGGCAGTGAGGCAGACTTAAATCCTAACGTTGCTAACCGCAACAAGGGGGAGCGCAAAGCGCCTGAGAAAAACGTGGTCAGTGATGCCGCCATTGAAAAGCTTAGCGATATTTTTATCAGTGAGTCTTTCGAATATCAGCGCGGGTGGCACCGCGCCGGACTCCAGCACCGGATCCGCAACATCCTCAAATCTCGCCAAATCGGGGCAACGTTCTATTTTGCCCGAGAGGCGTTTATTGATGCACTGACCACCGGCCGCAATCAGATTTTCCTGTCGGCCAGTAAGGCGCAGGCGCACGTCTTTAAAAACTACATTATCGACTTTGCCCGCCAGGTGGACGTCGATTTAAAAGGCGACCCGATTGTGCTGCCGAACGGTGCGCGCCTGATTTTCCTCGGTACCAACGTTCGCACCGCGCAAAGCTACACCGGGAATCTGTACCTGGACGAATATTTCTGGATCCCGAAATTCCAGGAACTGCGCAAAGTGGCTTCCGGCATGTCGCTGCATAAAAAATGGCGGAGCACCTATTTTTCTACGCCGTCCAGCCTGGCACACAGCGCCTATCCGTTTTGGTCAGGTGAGCTGTTCAACAAAGGGCGCCGCAATAAGTCCGACAGGATTGACCTGGATTTAACCCATGCGCACCTGTCGAAAGGCTCGCTGTGCGATGACGGCCAGTGGCGGCAGATTGTCACGGTAGAGGATGCACTGGACGGCGGCTGTAACCTGTTCGACTTGGATCAGCTGCAACTGGAATACAGCCCCGCCGAGTTCGACAACCTGCTGATGTGTGAATTTGTTGACGACCAGGCGTCGGTGTTCCCGTTCTCTGAATTACAGGGCTGCATGGTGGATAGCCTGGAGGAATGGGAGGATTTCGACCCGTACCTGGTTCGCCCGTTTGCTTATCGCCCCGTCTGGATCGGTTATGACCCGTCGCACACCGGCGACAGCGCAGGCTGCGCGGTGATCGCACCGCCCTCCGTGCCTGGGGGGAAATTTCGCGTGCTGGAACGTCACCAGTGGAAAGGAATGGATTTTGCCGCGCAGGCCAAAAGTATCGAAGACCTGACAAAGCGGTTTGTCGTGGAATACATCGGCATTGATGCCACCGGCATCGGGCAAGGCGTGTTCCAGCTTGTTCAGCAGTTCTTTCCTGCTGCCAGAGAAATCAGCTACAGCCCCGAAGTTAAAACCGGCCTGGTATTGAAAGCAAAAGACACTATCAACTCAGGCCGCCTGGAGTACGACACCGGCCACACCGATATCACCGCCTCGTTTATGGCAATCCGTAAAACCATGACCGCCAGCGGAAGCCGCGCGACCTACGTCGCCAGCCGCAGTGAAGAAGCCAGCCACGCAGACGTCGCGTGGGCAATCATGCACGCACTCGTCAACGAACCGCTGACCGCTGCCAATGGCGGGCAAAGTCCTAACATCCTGGAGTTTTATTAATGAGTAAGCGCAGACCTCGTAAAACAACGCAAACGCTGGCAGCGCCTGCACAGCAAGGAACGGAAGTATTCAGCTTTGGTGATCCGACGCCAGTGCTCGACCGTCGCGAAATTCTGGATTACCTGGAATGTACCGGCAATGGGCGTTGGTATGAGCCGCCTATCAGCTTTGATGGACTGGCTCGCAGCGTTCGCGCAGCGGTACACCACAGCAGCCCGATGTATGTTAAGCGCAACATTCTCGCGTCAACGTTTACCGGGCACCCGCTGCTATCGCAGCAGGAGTTCAGTCGCTTTGCACTGGACTTTTTGGTGTTTGGGAATGCGTATCTTGAGCAGATTGATAACCAGTTGAAGGAGCCGCTGCACTTTAAAGCCAGCCCCTCTAAATACACCCGTCGCGGCGTAGAGTCTGATGCTTACTGGTTTGTGCAGCCCGGACTGGACGCGCACCAGTTTGCACCTGGCAAGGTGTTTCATCTGATCGAACCGGATATTAATCAAGAGTTGTACGGCCTGCCGGAATACCTCAGCGCATTAAACTCCGCCTGGCTAAACGAGGCGGCGACGCTGTTCCGCCGTAAGTACTATCAGAACGGCGCGCACGCTGGCTATATTCTGTATATGACAGACGCTTCTCAATCCAGCACCGACGTCGATAAAATGCGGCAGGCCATGAGAGACAGCAAAGGCTTAGGTAACTTCCGAAACCTATTTATGTATGCGCCGAACGGAAAGAAAGACGGGATCCAGATTTTGCCGCTGAGTGAAGTCGCTACAAAAGATGATTTTTTCAACATCAAGAAATCAAGCCGCGATGACCTGCTGAGTGCGCACCGCGTACCGCCGCAGATGATGGGCATCATCCCTGATAATGCGGGCGGGTTCGGCGACGTAGAAAAGGCGGCAAGCGTCTTTGTCCGTAACGAGTTAACGCCATTGCAGGAACGGATGAAAGAATTTAATGACTGGTTCGGGGAAGAGGTGATCACCTTCAAACCCTATACACTCACTTAATTTCAAAACAGTTTTTCATGCCCCGCCAGTCGGGGCTGTATTTTGGCCGTTCCATCCGTGCGTTAACCTCCTCCCACTCCCGCGAATGCTCCTCATAGCCATAGCTCAAGGCGGCATCAGCGGTATCAAAGAGCCGTTCAGGTTTTTGATACCAGCCCCGCTTCGGTTCATGCCGCAGAATTTCAAAACCATTTTCAGCCGGTCTTATGAGGTAGGTATAGCCGCTGTAAAATTCCTGGTCTGAAAACCGAGGGATAGACTCGCCTGGATCCAGGAAAATAAAAAGGGTTCCTATTCTGACTGTTCGCATCATTCACCTCACATCAAACCTAATAGCCTGTGCGGCATTCTGAGAGCATCAAAATATGGATGCGCTCTTACGTGGTTTTTCTTAAAAAATCCCCCAGCGTGCCGCAGGCGATGCCATTTTTCTGGATCCAAATGCCTCCGCGCGCAATGCTATCCCCGCCTCGCCTGCCCGCTTTATAGGTCGCTTTTAATGCAGTTGCACGATCCACTCGGATCCTTGCCAGTACTGGCGGGACACGCTTTTTTTTAGGGGATAAGCGCCATGCAAAACAATGCACGTTATGCATGCATTACACCCCGATATGGCACCTAAGAGATTAGATATTAATCTTCAACATCAGAAATGGTCTCGCAGAGCGTGATTTTCTCTTGTTCGCCTTCTTCTAAAACGCGATCAGCAAGCTCAGAAATCATCTCCATAATCATGTGGAGTTCACCGGTTTTGCATTGTGCATCGCGCGAGATATCAGCCATAAGCCGGATTTTTATCAAAGCAATCTTTAGCTTATGCGAGGAATCCATTACTCACTCCTGATTCATAAGTACTGTGTATGTATACAGTACTATAGGTGTTTGCAGTCATAATTTCCATAATATTCTGCAAGTTATTAAATTTTATGTGGATCTTACAGAACAGTGTAAAAGCACCTGTTACAGATTTCGCATGGACGATTTCTTGTGAGATATTGTGCGTATCCCATAACTGATACTTCTGGAGCTCATAATGGTTTTTGGTCGGACGATGCGTGATACGCTTACCCTAATTAAGCAAGATGGTAGTCGACAAGAAGGTATAAAGGGTAATGTACAAAAAAACAGAATCTACATTCACAATGGAGATATTTCCATTGAAGAAGGTGATGAGATAGTACGTACCATGCCAGGTGGCAAGGATGAAGAATATATTGTAGTTGAACCAGGTTTTCATCATCGCTTAGGGGGTATTCCCGCCGGTTATCAGATGGATGTAAAGCGAAAATCATCTTTTGCTAATTCTACAGAGAAAAACCAACCGCAAAGCGTTACAAATACGTATAACCTGTTTGGAAATAATAGCCGTGTTAATCATCAATCAACTGATAATTCATATAATTACACTGGAAGCACTGAAAATCTCAAAGAAATTCTTGAGATTATTGATGCTGCGCGGGAGCAAATCAAATCATCTGAAATCGATAAAAGTGATTTTCAAACCGCAAATCAAAGCTTAGAAATTATAGAAAGCCAACTAAAAACATCAGAACCATCAAAACCTATCATTAAAACTCTACTTAGTGCCTTGCCTGATGTTGTTAAAGTGGTACCGGCGGTTGTCGAACTTATACAATATTTTCAGTAATAAATTATCTCATAAAGCTACTTACGATCACGCAAGTAGCTTTATACAAATTCACAACGAGTTTTAAATTAGATGTTTAAATATGGAAAATTTAAAATGTTAAATGATTTTTTCAAAAAAGAAGCATTCATTGTTGGATTTATAACCGTGTTTATGTACACGTCAGTATATTTTTTTGAGCGTGGCTCAGCCGTAGCTCTTCACATTCCGTTAGATTTGATAACTATTAGTTTACCCACAATAATAAATGATTACATTCATTTCTTTTTGTTTATTTTCCCAATTGTAGCGATTACGTTTATTGTATTTAAGTTCCTATGTACTAAAGAGTCGAGTAGAAGTAGATATTTGTCTGCATTTTTTTCAGGATTTGTCTATGCTTTCTCTTTGTTAAGGTATTTAGAATTTGGTTTCACCACTATTATAATGTCATTGTTTTTAGGTGGAATGTATTTTGTCTTACTATGTTTAATTCTTGATCATCATTCAATAGTTTTGAATGATGATGAGCGTTGTACAGAAAAAGAAACAAACGAGGATGAAAATTTCAATTCAGGTTTAAATAAATATTATAATAACTTTGTTAACTTAGGCCTAATGATATTCCTTATGGCTAGTACTTTTCTGCTAATTGGTAGGGATAGTATTAATAGTGATAAATTTGATTCATTTTCATTAGGTGGGAGCAAATATGCTATCGTTAAAATATATGGAGATAACGTTTTTACTTGGCAGGTGGTAGATGGAAATTTAAAAAAAGAGTTAACATATTTTAGAGTTAAGGATTTGAATGGAGTTACACTATCTATTTATTCTAATGTTAAGTAATTTTTTTTAAAAAATTTGGCAATTTAAAGTCAGCACTTGTTATTCAAACTCAGCCCAATCCGGTAGAGCTTCAAAACTCATAACCAGATCACCAAAGCTGACTTTAGCCCCACGGCTCAGCGCTTCCAGTTCCCAGCGTTCCGCAGAGATGTTGTGTTTCATCAATTCGCGTTCGATTTCCGGCAAGCGCGCCCGTTCTTCTGACGTCAATCTCGCCGACGGGGCAACATTACGTCCTTTGGACGGGTCAAAACTGCGCTGAGCCTTGCTGACCCTTGGAGTTTCCTCGCGTATACGTGCCACAATCGCCCTCACGGCGGCTGTGTCTGTCCAGTCAATTACCGGTTGGTTGGCAGAAATGATCGCTGTGGCGTCGCTCCCAGCCTGACGATTATGCCCATTTGCGGCAGCTTTCTTTCCACCTAACCCACAGTTATTGACAGGACTCCGAGGCGCGCCGGAGGCGCTTTTTAAAGTCAAAACCTCAACGTCAACGGCAGAAGAAACGATGCGCCATTGTGTTGTACGGGTTTCGTAAACATGAGAATCGCCAAGGTGAGGCGCGAAAATGCCAACTACCTTTTTCACTTCTTCATCGTAGGCGTTCAGCTCCGCAGCTACGCGGCGAGCTACACGCACGGTCTGTTCGTCGCGGGGAATATTTGCGCCGCCCTGAGCCGTCATGTACGCCATAAAGTCACCGACATCAGCAGCAGCGCGAACTGCCTCCACTTCTTCATCAAAGGTTTCAGTCAGACTGATTGAGCGGATGCGGCGGCACTCACGGTAGGAACCCATGGTAGGCAGGCCGATAGGGTGAAACTGAGGGATCCGCCAGGTAGCAGCCCAGGCAGTAACAGCAGCAGCGGCGTCTGTCAGCAGCTCGCCGGTTTCATGGTCGCGCTCGCCTTCCAGAGCGTAACCATCGATATTTTTTGCGATGTATTTGGCAATGTATCCCGCAGCACCGCCACGGTTTAAATGTTTGCAGTCAAAGCGATTTTTTGCCGCGCCGCGTTCGTCGCCGTCCTCTCTCATGGCGTATTTGCGCATGATATCGATCACCGGCTGACGCATGGCGGGCTTAGTGAATAACATCATGTGCCAGTGCGGGGTCGCGTCGTGGTGTGGTTCCACCACCCGCATCCCGTAGACAGACAGATCGTTATCTTTAAAAGCGGTGCGCATTTTGCTCCAGATCCCGCACAGGTATCGCTGCGCATCTTTCGGGGTGTAAGCATTTTCGTCCCAGGCGTGATTCCGCTGGACACGCTTTTTATCACCCTTGCCCACGATACGAGTCGGGTGATATTTGGAGGGGGTGGTAATAGTGAGGAACATCCCTACGTCACCATTTGCAGCGGCGTATTTCTCGGTGCCGGCGATCGTACTCATCAACTCCATGCGGCGGATTTCAGGGTTTGAAATACTCGCCATCACCTTGTCGATCAGGCTGATGCGCTCGCCGGTTTCAATGTTTTCAAGGTCGCAGTTTTTGAGGTAGTCGAGATTCGACAGACGGCGTGCGCGCACCTCACGGATGGCCTGTTTAC
Source organism: Rahnella sp. Larv3_ips (assembly GCF_003697865.1). NCBI lineage: Bacteria > Pseudomonadati > Pseudomonadota > Gammaproteobacteria > Enterobacterales > Yersiniaceae > Rahnella > Rahnella sp. Larv3_ips. The sequence continues at coordinate 17,290 of NZ_MJIB01000007.1, forward strand.
TGGCGTACGGGGAAGCGTCGCGGTTTACCTTACCGATTGCGATCAGCAAAGATTCACGCCAGCGGGTGCGCTGGCCTTTCAACTGACCTAACCACCAATCAGGATTAACCAGGCGCGACATACCGGCGATGGCTGAAACTGTATCTAATTTACCTTTGCAGTATTTCTTCCAGTACAACGGCGTGACGTTGAAAGCGCGGGACATGCCAGCAATATCGCAGTACAAACCGCGCTGAGTTTTAAGCTCAAAAAGAATGGCGTTGTCACCGTCATTTTCAGCAAGCAACTGATCGCACCGTTCTTCATAGATTTCCTTGAGCTGACCGGCGATGTCCTGAGCGAACCGGCGCAGTGGCTTATCGCTCATGCTCGGCAGGCGGTGATAAGTATCAGCTTCAGACAGGAATTTCATAGAGGAATTTACATTCATCGCGTGAGCCGCATTCACGGCTTCAACGCGCGGCAGAATGCTGCGGCCAAGGGTATAAACCAGGTATTTATTCGCGGCGTGGATGCCCTGAGTTTTCAGCAGGTGCTTATGGCGGCCAGTGAAGATTTCCTGCAGATCGGTTGAAAGGGTTTTTAGTTTGATTAAAACAGCTTGCCCCTGATCGTACTCGTCACGGGTAAGCGGTCTTTCCAGGCCAGAAACGGCCTGGCGTGGTTTGTTCCAGGGAAACGCCCAGGCTTTGGGCGTTTCAATTTGCGGAGGGATAGGTATAAACCGCATCACATACCATCTTTGATATCGGAAACCAAAAAGCCAGCGTTCACAACAGCGAGCGCAAAGAAAGCCACCGTGAAAATCATCATTTGTTGCCCCGATAATGTTTGGCGTTGATTTCTGCCGCCGCTTTGCAGTACACGCAAAGCTCAACACCAGGCAGAGCTGCGCGGCGTTCTTCGGGGATAGGTTGATCACAAGAGGTGCAAAACATTGCAGATGTGCCCGCTACATTTGTGCGGGCGGCTTGAATTTGAGACGCCAGGATCAGGTCTGCGCGTTCTTGGGCTGTATCGATTACATCAGCCATTTGAGACCTCCGGACGAGCCACTTTGACCAACGCAGCAAATACCAGATCAGCAGCGCGGTTGTATTCACGGCGCATGGTTAAGGCATCACTAATCTTTTTCGCCCAAAGAGCACGGGATACGCAGCGGCTCACAAAGTCGTTAGCGAGTGCAATCTGGTACTGGTAGACGGCAAGCGTGCTGCAATACTGCTTACGGGTTTCTTTATCCGTCTTAATTTCAGCCAGAATCAGATCACCGTTCTTTTTAGGGATGATGGTGAACGCCAGATCGATATCAATGCGTTTTGCGATTGCCTCAGCCATTTCCTGTGTTGCTTCTTCATGCTTCATCATTAGTGAAAATCTCCCGCTTCGTTTTGGATACGAGTCGCTTCGACGCGTAAGGCTTCGGCGGCCTCGATGCCGTTCATTTCCTGCTGAATGATGAAACAGGCGATAGCTTCCAGGCGTGAGGCGAATACTTTGGCACGGTTGCCGCGCTCGTCATTACGGGCGGCATTGAGCATTAAGGTCAGGGTGGCGGTGGAATCACCTTCAGCTGAGGCCATGTCAAAACCAACGACAGGCGAACCAGCAAAACCGTGTTGGGATTTATTAATCATTTCTTTCATGTATAAAACTCCTGTTTTTAGGCAAAAGAATGCCCGGCGGGTTTACGCCTGTTAATTTGAATTCGGGTTAGTGATTAATATTTATCTTGCAATCATCTTCACTGATAAATTTCGGCAGTGATTCTGTTAAACCAATTAAAGAATTCAGCGCCGCAACCACTTGATGCCTTTCCGTCGGCGTTAATTCTGCAAACTTCATCTCGACATGGCGATTTTTAAGGCCAGCGTGAAAGCAGATTGTTTTGCGCATATGCAGCGGCTGATTATCAAATGTTTCCTGCGCTACATTCTTTTTGTGTTCTAACATCTCTTTAATTTTAGAAAGATGCTTTTTACCTATTTGAATATGTTCTGCGTTTCCTAAAAACATAATCACCTCAACGAAACAGGCGCTTTAAAAGCGGCTTTGTATTTCTCACAGCCTGTGGGGCAGTGGCATTTGTTATGGAAGGACTCCAACGCTTTCCGCCTGGCAACTCGATACAACCATGACTGAAATGACGTGAAGGACTTTGCTGCTTTAAAAATGGAGCAATTGAGATCGCCATAATCACATCATCCCGTTTGTGGCAACGCTGGCGACAGCGCCGACGGCAGAGGCCAGCACCGGCGAACCTTCGACACGCCCCTGAATAGCCAAACCGATTAGTGAAAGGTGGCGGATCCCGGCATTCACACTTTCCATAATTGCGTTTTTGGCCTGACGTGTGTGGCGTTCTTTAGATACTGCGCCCGCAGCTACTGAACCAAGAGCCGCAGTTGCATGGAGCGTATAGGCCGCAATGTTGTCCTCCGCCAACTCATTAACCGGCACCGCTGGCATACATTGCAATTGAGCCAGCAGACCATCGATCAACGTAGGGTCTTCTGTTAAATCTGTAAGAATCAAAAGTTCCTGACAGCTTAAATTGTGTTGCTGTTCTGGATTTAGTTTGTTTCTAAGTACCTGTGAGCCAATGCCCATTTCTTTAGCAAGTTCTGCAACGTTATGTTTTCTAACGAATGCTGTACATGCGATGTCAAAATGAGGTTGTTTAGATACGCGATAATCAAACATGACAATCTCCTGCAATTCTTGAATACTCAAGATTAACTAAACGCATCATTAACGAATGTACTTACAATCCTTTGCTTGCTGATGTTGCTTAGCACGCCAGGCTGTCATGTTGATCAGAGTGCGTGATTTTGTGACCGCGCTCTTTTTGGTTGAGCGGGTTTTTGATGTGTCTTTGGTCGGGGCTGCTAACAGAATACCGTCTTCAAGCCATTGCCAGACAAGGCGCTCACTGATTCCCACGGAAGTTGCGAAGTCGCGGACAGTTACAGATTCAGCGGTATTGATACCAACAGAACGAGCTAGGTTAGGCAGTAAAGCTTCTACTAATGCAGGAACTAACAATGAAACTAACTGGTTCAGCTGTGGAACTGATGATGGAATTTCTTGTAGTTGAACGGGTGACTGCGTTGCAATTTGCTGTGCCATATCGCATTATCTCCGGTTAAGTGTGTTTTTAGTGCAGTGTTGTGCATCTTGGTCGATGAACGACACTTTAAAACACATTGTGTGATGTTGTAAACATTCATTCTGTGTGTTTTAGGGCGGTATATGAAAGAAAACCTCGATAGCTCAAGCGCGATTATTGAAAGAATGCTTATTTCTTATGGGGTTAAGACTCAAAAGGAATTGGCTGAAAAATTAGAAATACCTGCGAATGCTGTAAGTAACTGGCAGCAACGAGGTAGCGTTCCTGGTAAATCAATCATTGATTGCGCCATAACAACGGGCGTGGATCTCAATTGGCTGGTGAATGGGAATCTTGCAGGTGCAAGAAATTTGGTGAGGGATAGCCAGGGTCTGCGTGGCAGTGAACTACGTGAAAACCTTTTAAAAGCATCTGGTGGCAAAGAGCTTATTCGGCGAATAATGGACGCCTATGGTTTTAAAACTCAGACAGAACTCGGTGATTATTTCCACCTTTCATCAGGAACCATCAGTACCTGGATACGGCGAGATTTTTTCCCTGGTGAGGTAGTTATCACTTGTGCCCTAGATACTGGAGTCCCACTGTATTGGTTGGCGACAGGTCAATCGTCACCGAAACCTCAGCAGCAGATAGAGGTTTCGGTAAGCCATGCACCAGAAACACCGTCAGCGCAGAGTATTAATAAATATCAGTTAACTGCCGGTCAGTTGAAAGCCTCCGGAACCGTGAGCACGGCATCATCCATGCTGCCACCCGGCATAAGTTCGCCAGCATTTATTTTTTCAGGCCGTTATATTTGGCTCGCGGACTTGGCTGTTAATAACATCGCCAATGGTAAATGGCTTATAGATTTAGATGGAAATATCGATGTTTATAATATTTCTCGTTTACCTGGTAATAAATTAAAAGTTAAAAATGAGTCAACAGAATTTCAGTGCTTATCCAATGAGTTAAAAGCCATTGGGTTGATCGCTACTACTACAGAAATACATTTTTAAGGAATCTTCATGAAAAGGACAATAGTTGCATTAATGGCACTATCATCATTTGGAACGTTTGCGAAATCAGCGAACTTAACAGAATTACAGAAATCTCTAAATGATATGCAACCTATATCTATAAGTGATGACCGTGGCATCATTACAGTTGTATTAAATGAAGCCTCAATAACGCCTGATATATATGATAATGCAATCTTGGGTGTGTGCTCTCCGGCCTGGATGAATAGCAATAATTCCGCATATTTAAAAAATACGAAGGAAGTACACATTCTGAATAAGTTTAGCTATTCGGGATATGCTTTCGAATCTCCTCGTACAACATGCGATGAAGCTGGAAAGCTTCAACCGGATGAATCCAAAGTAACTCTTTTGTCCAAAACCCGCTTGTATACTAATAAATAACAACACGTCCAAAACCGCTGATTATATTGAAAGCCTTTTAATGCGGGCTTTCAATAGTAAAAGACACGCATCAGATGTGTTCCTGGCTTCCTCAGATGGTAAACAGAAATGACTGTAAGAAAACTCCCCTCAGGATTATGGCTTGTTGAATGTTATCCGAACGGACGCGATAAAAAGCGCCTGCGCAAGACTTTTGCCACAAAGGGAGAGGCCGTAGCTTTTGAAACTTACACTCTGGAAGAAGCCAAGAATAAGCCGTGGCTCGGTGAGAAGGCGGATCGGCGTAAGCTCAGTGAACTAATTGAGCTTTGGGATAAGCTTCACGGTCAGACGCTTTCTGCTGGCAAGTCTCGCATGGGGAAGTTACATATTATTTGTAACGGTCTTAAGGATCCAATTGCCTCACAGGTAACAGCTAAAGATTGGTCAACATATCGAGGTAAGCGCCTGCGGGGAGAAATCAGCAATGGTTATCATGAGAATCCAGAGAAATGGATTGCCAAACCGATAACAGTGAATAGAGAGCAACAGTATCTTGATGCTATGTTCAACGAGCTAAAGCGATTGGGTGAATGGTCGCTTCCGAATCCGCTGGATGGTGTGCGAACGTTTAAAGAAGAAGAAAAGGAAATGTCCTGGCTCACAGACGCGCAGATCAAGGAACTGATTGCAGCATGTGAACGCTATGGAAAAGAAAACCTAACTTGTATTGTCAAGATTTGCTTAGCAACAGGAGCGCGCTGGAGTGAGGCCGAAGGGCTGAGTCGTTCTCAGTTGTCACCGAATAAACTGACGTTTTTCAAAACCAAGGGTAAGAAAAACCGAACCGTCCCGATAGCAGACTGGCTGTATGATGAACTAAAAGTGATGCAGGGTAAGATGTTCAAACCATGCTATCAAGAGTTTAAAAAGGCGTTAGCCCTTACAGATATCGAACTACCAGAAGGGCAAAAAACGCATGTCTTACGACACACTTTTGCATCTCATTTCATGATGAACGGCGGCAATATATTGGTGCTTCAGCGCATACTCGGTCATGCCAATATTCGTGAAACAATGCGCTATGCACACTTTGCTCCAGACCACCTGGAAGAGGCGATAAACTTGAATCCGTTAGCTTTCAAAAATGGCGGCAAAGTGGCGGCGGAGGTTGCATAACACTGCATTTCATTGCGTTAAGTATTGATTTAACTTACTGAATAATAATAAAAAGCTATGTAATTCAATATGTCGCCTTAAAAGCGTCTTAACTAAGGTATCGCTAACGCGACATCTACTAGTTAATATAGAACAAGGGGTTAGCCATCGGCTAACCCCTTTTTTTGCATCAGTGACGACAAATTGACTATGCCGCAGATGGCTGGTTTCCGCCGGGTTTAGAGATAACCCTGGCGACGGACTCATGTGTGGCAAACGTGCAACTGCACTGAATATTCTGACACTGATGATACCGTTCTTTGGTTGATTCACTCAGATAACGGCTTGAACGTGTGTGGGCAACTTTTCCACAAAGCGGGCAATGCATCATAAAAACCTCCGGCATGACAGTTAGGCGATGAGGTGATTATGAATCTATTAACTTGCAAAAGCAAGTTTATAATGCCGATGTGGATGACTGATAAGTAATATCCGCGGTGTAAACCTTCAAATTCAAGGTGGTGGTGAATCCTTTCTCATTGAGATTATGCACGACAGAGTTAATCACCCACCGCTGGCGGTCTATGACATCCTTGAAACCCTGCACGGTCACCGGCATTTGTGCGCTGAGATCGGCGCGCCCCAGCGCCAGTTTTATGCTGAAAGTTGAAGATTCTGTCTGGATTCGATTGAAGACAGAATCCGCTGCACGCCTGGCAGATTGTTCATCGGGATACAGGGTCGTCAGCAGCAGAACTTTATTACCTGACCCTGCGATATAGCTTTTTGTCTCCTCTTTGGCCGGCGTATTCAATTCTGCTGACGGCGTTACCGATGCAGGATGTTGCTTTTGCGAGTTTGAAGTCTGCGTGGATGTGCGTTTCAGCGCTACGCTCGTCGTTGCTGCTTTCTTCACATCATGCCACTGGGCTTTTACGCTCTCATAGGCAAGCGTATCAACCAGTTTAAACGTGTGGGAATCACCATCGCTGCGCACCAGCGTGTTCCATGGCAACGCCTGCCCGGATGCTGTCCGGCCAGTAAAAGGTTTAAAAAACAGGATCGAGCCATTTTTGACCGTGGCCTGGGCTCCGTAGTTTTGTGCCAGTCGTGTGAGAAAGTAGCCATCGTTTTCATCCGTCTGATCAATATGCGGGATCGGAATATTATCGAGATCCTGATCGATAACCGGCAGAGGGAAATTATTGCGGCTCGCGATAATTCTGACGATCGCGCCCAGCGTATAGTCGTCATAAGACTGACTCCGCTTGGTTTCAAATGAGCCACGAAAATCTGCGCTGCGGGCAGTGACGGCGATTCTGTCAGGGCTTCCGGAATGGGTGACGGTGTCCACCGTAAAATAACCACAATCGTATAAAGCCTGTTTAGACCACCCCATATGCAGGTGCAAAACGGTACCTCTGGCGGGCATCTCCAGCTGCCGGTCGCCGTCGTCAAACGTCAGCGTCAGGGTGTCTGCAGCAAAGCCACTGTAATCAGTCACCGTCAGATTGATCACCCGCTCAGTGATATTCTCTTCCAGGACCTTATTTTTTATCTTTAGGGTAAACACCGGGGCGATGCGTGCGCCGGCGGGCAACTGAAGATCCGTAAGCATGGTTTAGACTCCTGCGATAACACTGCTGACTGCCGAACTCGCCTTGTTATATAAGCCCTCGGCCTGAGCGAGGAGATCGCCAAACATTGCCGCCTGGGATTCATCGACGCGTTTTAAGTTGAGGGTAAAAGTAATAGTGCGCGCCTGACCGCGGGTATTGAATTCGCCGCTGTCCTTGACCAGACTCTCAATGATAAACATGCCATAAATGGTGCCGGTACCTTCAATAAGAGGCCACGCGCGGCCCGAGTCCGCCATACTTTGCAATGCCTGCAGATACCGCACTCCCCCGGTGAGCTCCGGTAACAGCTGACCCTTCAGCGTCAACTTCTCCTGACCCAAACCGAGAAACTGTGAAACCGCCCGCTGACCAAAACGAGCATTTTCGCCCCAGTTGTAATTCACCTGATGGTTAATATTCTGATAGGGCAGGGAGCTTAATTTGAATACAAATAAGCCCAGCGACATCATCATGAGTAGAACCCTCCGTTATCAAACACACTGTGTTGCGCATTTTCGTTATTCCAGTCGCGCTCGTTGAGCGTCCGGGTAATAAAGCTCTGAATTTGCTGGTAATCCGTTTCCGGTGTGGCCGTGAAGCTGACATTCATCGTGGTGGTCCGATTATCCGTCAGGCTATTCGCCACGCTGGCTTTGGCCGGTTGATACAGGCTGAGTGTGCCGCCCGTCGCCGATAAAGCGGGATTAAACGCAGCAGGCGGATTTTGAGCTTCTGTCTGTTCGTCATTGTCGCTGCTGAAAATGTTAAGCACGGAATCGACACTTTTACGCGCCCAGTTAAATACTTCACCGATTTGAGACACGGCTTTATTCAGCGTTACGAAAATTTCACCGATGGCTGCCCCGACTGCTTTGCCGATATCGGTGTAGCCACGCAGTTCGTCCTGAGTGAATTTGATGGGTGCCAGAAGATCGGTAATCCAGCTGAGGGCCGATTTAAAGGGGGCAAAGGCATTACTTAACGGCCCCATGACTGAACTGAATCCGGCGATCATTCCGCTGACGAAGGCGCTGATCGGCTCCCAGAGTTTCACCACCGCAATCCCGATCCCTGCAATCAACGCGATGACCGGCAATAGCGGCAATCCGATAGCGGTAAACGCGGCAGCGATCACGCCACCGGTGCTGGTGAAGACGGTGCCCAGCAATCCGGCGCCAGCCATCATCATGTTGACGCCGCTGAGTACCGGGGCGATGGCCATGCCGAGCGAACCCAGCCCGCCAATCACTCCGGTGATCCCCAGCGCCATGCCGAGCAGCGCGTTGACCAGTTGAGGATTATCGGTGACCCAGGTATTGAGCGTGGTCAGCCATTGAGTGGCGGTTTGTGTGAGTTCGCGCAGCGCCGCACTTTGCCCTTCGAAGAGATTGATGCGCAGCGTGTCCCAGGTGGCAAAGAGTTTGGTTATGTCGCCATCCAGGTTGTCGCCTTTTACGGTGATGGCCGTTTGTGCCGCCGGCGTTGAACCGTTGAGTTCCCCCGGCGTCTGTGCCAGAACCTGAGTGGCATCGAGCCCGCTATCCGCTAACTTTTTCTGCGCGGCCACCACGTCCGCCGGTGAATGACCTGATGTCGCCATCGACAGACTTTGCTGACGCAACGCCGCAACGCGCGGATCTTCTTTTTGCAGGCCCAGCACCGACTGAAGCTCAGAAAGGCTGACTTGCAGATCCGCGCCGGGTTTGAGAAAGTTTTTCGCCAGTTCCAGCTGAGGCAGGGCGAAGCTGATGGCGTCTGAGCTGGCCGATTTCAGTTGCCCGATAATTTCCTCGCGATGCGTAAACTGCTCGCCAGGTTCCATGCCTTTCTGCTCAACAACGGCCCGGCGCCCAGCCGAAATACTTTCCGCGCTCCTGCGTTCGGACGCGTATTGATTAACCGGTTTGGCGGGTTTAACTGACTCCGGATCTCCCGCCGACAGTTCAACATGCGGTTTCAGGAAATGCGCCAGCGGGCGTGACTGATTATCTAAAGATCTGAGTTCCCAGATAACGTCGCTGATGTCTTCTGACATCGCGTTGTATAAGCTTTTCTTCGGCAGGGTGGTAAACGTCTGCCAGGCGTTCGCCGTGGCCGCTTTCAGCGATTTCAGCTGTTTATTTATTTTCCCCAACGTCGTGGGTAATTGTTCGACATTACTCATCTGTTTTTACTCCGCTGCGTTGCAATGCCTTATAGCGCCAGCTCAACAGATCGGTGAGCGACATGCCGTCCATTTCGGACGGCGGCCAGTGGAAAATCACCGCGATGTCAGCCATCAGATCATCCACGGTGAGGCGGGGGGAGAGCGTTACTCCGCCGGTTTCGGTGATAAAAAACCAATCACCTTGCCTGCCAGCGCAATCAGGTCCGGAAGCTCGAGGCGTGAGCACTCTTCTTTGGTCAGGTTGGGATAAGTGATGCGGGGCAAAAGCGTGATCAGCGCATCGACGTCGGCATTCGCCAGCGCGGCAAGCCCGATGCCACGCAGGCTGCCTGCCGTCGGTTTGGTCACCTGGATTTCAGTAATGTCGGTGTCGCCACGTTTTAGCGGCACATCCAGAATCACGGTGTTGTTGTTGTCAGTCTGGCTCATGCGTTTTCCTGTTTAAGCACAAGTGAAGCCGGCAATCTCTGCCGGCTCTGGGAGGGGGAATTACAGGCCGAGCGCGGTGCGGTGTTGCGCCAGGCGATCAACGCCATTGACGATTTCCACCATATTGACGGTGTCGATCTCAATCAGCTGCTTGCCGTCGATAGTCAGTTTGAAGTAGGTGCACTGGGTGGTGACTTTGGTTTCGGTGTCTTCACCTTGCTTATATTCACCAAAATCAAACTCCTTGTGACGGCCACGCATCATCACTTCGACCGCTGACACATCACCGGTATCGTCGCGTTGCAGGGAACCGGCAAAGCGCAGCGGGATATCGGAAACGCTGCCCCATTGTTGCAGAACCAGTTCATCCAGACCGCCGATAGACCATTCCAGCGTCAGTGCATCGTCATCCAGACCGAAATCCACCGCGACTGAACCGCTCATGCCGCCGCCGCGATAGTTTTCCAGCTTGCGGGTCAGTTTCGGCAGGGTGAGTGAGGAAACCAGGCCGAGGTAGCTGTTCCCGTCGTTGAACAGGTTCAGGTATTTTAATTTTTTAGGAAGTGCCATGAGTCATTGTCTCCTTAACTGTTGATGGACGCGGCAAAGTTCACCAGATAAGAGTCGGTGATGCGCTGGCGCAAGGTCAGGTCTTCCAGCGGAGGAACCGGGGTGTAGTCGTAGTCGATATACAATTTGCCGGCTTTCAGTGTTTCCGCTGTGTTTGCGGCTTCGTCGTACCAGCAGTCGCCATCAATGATGTAACCCGCTGATTTCATTTCACGCATTTTGGCTTTGATGCCGTCGATCATGTCGCGTACCAGCGTCGGGGTCATCGGTTTATCGACCGCCCACATATGCGCTTCGGCCATGGTGTCTGCCAGCACTTGCGCGGTACGGGTGTAGTTTTCGAAAATGAACAGTGAATCGTCGCTGCAGGTACGGTTGCCCCAGAAACGGAAACCGTCTTTGCGCACCAGCGTCGTCACACCCGCCTGGTTCAGCAGGTCTGCATCGGTACCACTGGCCTGCAAATCCCAGAACACGCTGGCCGACAGACCGGTCACGCCGTTCACACCCACGTTTGACAGGGTTTTATGCCAGCCGGTTTCCTGGTCGATTTTGGCGCGCAAGCCCAAAGCGCGTGCAGTGGCGTAAGCAATATCAGACTGGCTGGTCGCCGTATTCCAGTTCACAAAATCCGGCCAGATCAGCATCAGTTCACGCTGGCTGAAGTTGTCGCGGTATTTGATTGCATCGGAAAGCGTTTTTGCGCCGTAAGCGCTGATATAACCGAAGGCACGCAGCTGCTGGCAAACGGCTGCCAGCGCGGTTGCGACAGCCTGATTATCCAGCCCAGGGACGCCCAGAATACGCGGTTTCACGCCCAGTTCTGCCTGCGCAGAAAGCAGTGCCTTCATGCCGGTGTAACGGCCATTGGCATCAGAACCGCCAATGATATTGCTGGTGGTCGCGGCCTCGTCATCGCCAGTGGCAACACGTACCACGACGGTGACCGGTTTACACTGGTCAGCAATCGCCAGAAGCGCAGCACGCAACGTCCCGCTGGTCCCGGCTTTCCCGCTGGCCGCCAGAACGTCAGTGATAAGAACCGGCGTGTTGAGAGGAAATACAGTGGCATCCGCATCTTCTGCGGTACAAACCATGCCGATAATTGCGGTGGAAACGGTAGAAATAACGCGGGTGCCGTCGTTGATTTCAACGACACGTACGCCGTGATGATAATCAGCCATCAGGGTGACTCTCTCTGTTGTGGGTGGTGAAGCAAGGATGCCGGTTCACAACAAAAAGCGCATTCGATCAGGGGCGTGGGGGCGGTGGCACAACAGAGGGGGGATTAGATAATAAAAAAGCCCCCGGAGGGGCTTAAGTCAGGCCGGAATTTCAGGCCAGGTGATGTCAGGGGCGGTTGAAAGATCCAGGCGGTTCAGAGCGACACGGTAGGTTTTCCAGTCTTTGAGAAGAAGCAACTCTGATTCTGTTGCAATATCAAGATCGACAGAATCTTGCAGCGGCAAGATTGCTTTTGCAGCTAATACTAATTGAGTGGTAAGTTTTTCTTGCGCTATAAGAACGAATTGTTCCCGGGTTAAAGCTGCAGGTGCGGATAGCGACGGACGTCCTTCACTGTCCGATGTTATTATTTGCCCTTTTTTTTGTCCGGCAAAAAGAGCGTAATAATCGTCATCGCTTACAGGAATACCATCATCTGGCCATCCTTCAGGGGATGCTTCATAGGCTGACTTTAAAGATGAGGGATAAAATCCGCATTTTTTAGAACTAAAATAATAGTTGCTCATCATTAATACCCCGCCACTATGAATGCCCAACTTCCGCTGCAATTGGTTGTATGAAGCTTGATTTGATTATTCCCAACAGGTGTAGCTGTCCACCAACTGCTTGAGTCCTTACCGCCGGTACCAGTATAGGAGCCGCTGATTGCAATTATTCCCGTTGGGAATGTCGCAGGCAGAGTAATAGTTACATCTGGATTAGTACTAGAATTTGAATTAATACCACCTATAGATTGCAAAAATATCTGACCGTTTGAATGTGAGTAATAAGCGGAATAATTTCCTGTTCGGGTTACACCTGATGGTGGTGGATTGTTAGGGCTATAAACACGTTGCCCTGCCTCACTCAGTATTCCTGATGTATTAAGGTTGCCGGTGCCAGAGATAGTAACTTGACCTGTTTGTACGCTGTTTTGGTAATTGACTATTCTGAAATTAAATCCTCCAGAACCACCGCCCTTATTATTTACAAAACTTGATTCACCCTGCCCATTACTTTCATTCCAGCCAATATATGTGCCTTGCCCTAAACCTGGATTCGGCAATCCATTTGCACCTAAGAATTGTGCATTTACATAACCGGATACATTTCCTCCTGTAGACGGATAGGCACCTACTTCCCCAGGAGTCGGTGGATTTTTCCCCGTGTAAATAACACCCTGACTCACATTATCCACGGTCGCATAAAGTTTATCGCCTTTACCCCAGTCAATATAAATTCTGTGATTTTCCACGTAATTTAATCCACCGCCAGCCTGGACTGCCTGGTAATTGCCTACATTTCCGAGTCCAATGTTAGATGCATTAAGCGAGATATCCGCCGTCCCATCAAATGCCACTCCTGCTATTTTCCTTGCCGTCGCCAGCTTGGCCGCTGCAACAGCAGTTCCGCCTGCGGGTAAGCGCCCGTTAGCATTATCATTCGCAGATTTCGCCAGGTCGTAAGACGTTTTTACTGCCTTCGGCGTTGCTGCCAGAATTTCACTGGTGCTGTCCACCGCGTTGCTCAGCTGAACGAAACCTTTCGCGGTAAGCGTACCGTCGGGGTGATGCCGTGAGGCTTCGTGTTCTGCCAGCAAATTATTAACGTATTCTTCGGTCGCAATAATCAGGGTGTCATCAATGGTCAGGCTGACCGCATCGGTATCTGTGACGGTTAACACCATGCGCAGGGTTTGTGTCCGGCCGGAACCTTCTTCGAGCGTAGGTTTATAGCTGTCGGCCATATTACTGACGGCAATCAGTTCACCTTCTGCGGAAAATAACCCCATTTCACGAATCCAGAAACCGCCGATTTCTGCCGGGATAATGGCTTCAGCAATAATCCAGTTGGCATTTTTATTATCGATTTTGATGGAGTTCAGCTTCAGGCGGTAGGTTTCATGGACCAGTGCCGTCTGCCCCATAGAGGGTTCAGTCGCGCTGCCATTACCGTCACCGACGGCCAGCTGGGTAATATTGACGTCTTTTCCACTTGCGATGGCTGACGCGATGCGCGCCTGCCCGAGGGTAGTGACGACGGATTTAAATTTGCTCATAAGATTCCTTATCAGTCCGGATAAACTGTGAGTATTTCTGCGTCATACATTGCCGCGGCAAGATAAACGGTGCCGGGAATATCCTGGGTAATTGTCAGCCCGATTAGGTGACGGCTGGCAGGCTTCGCATCATCAATCAGGCGTTCCATTTCTTTGTACATAGCTTCATCAATACCGGAATCGAGGACGCCGATATCGAGTTTGAAAGTGCCCGGTGGATCATCGGTTTCCCACCATTCTGTGACCTTAATGACATAACCCAGTGGCTCGACCACGCGTTTGATAGCGCTGATGGTGCCTTTGTGCTGATGGATGAACCAGGCGGACTGAATCACGCTGCGCTTTGTCGTCGTAGGCCATTCACTGTCCCATCGGTCGACAGACAGCGCCCATGCCAGATAGGGCAAAAAGTTGGCCGGGCAGGTTTGCGGATCCCATAACGTTTTCAGCGGAACATTTACACGGGCCAGTTCAGCGCAGGCTTCTGCGGCTGCCAGTTCCAGCGCGGAGGAACCACTGGGTAGCAACCTGTTACTCATCGGAGCCTCCGACGGTAATGACGTAGTTTGTACAGTAAGAAGCTTGTGTACTGTCGAGCACAATATCTGCGGCGGGTTTAGCAAGTTCCACACGCTGGACGCCTTCTACGTGCAATGCGGCATAGATGGCAGATAGCCGAATGTCACGTCCGAGGCGGTGCTGATCGCTGATATAAGATTTCAGCTTTTCTTCGGCTGCGAGGGTGATAGGTTCAGACTCAGGCCCCGGATACAGGTATAGCGTGGCGTCAATTTCATACGGCACCACGCTGGCCGACTGAACCAGAACCCGGTCGGCTATTGGCCTAACATTTTCGTCGTTTAATGCGATGCGCACCTTGGCCAATAAATCTTCCGGAGCGATGCCATTGGCTTCGCGTGACAGCACGGAAATGGTGACATTCGCGGGGGACGGGCTGATAACCGAAATATCCGCTACCCGCCCATCGGCTGACAGGCCGTGGAATTCGTAAGAGCCGGAAGGACCGGCGACGCTCATTCCTTCAAAGGCCTGCGGGATGCGCGTTCGGAAGTCGGCATCACTTTCCATGACCGCCGGGACGGGTGGAACTTTGGTGTTATCCGCAGGCGTCAGTACCAGTCGCTGTACGCCATTGTTTGCCGCCAGCTGATCCAAATCACTGCCCGTCGCATACGCCACCATCACCGCCCTTGCGGATTCGTTGACGCGCTGGCGCAGGATCAGTTCGCGGTAGGCGTTCTCCTGCAACAGCTTGACCAGCGGTTCGGATTCCAGTGTCAGCGTGCGGCTGATAGCTTCCTGCTGGTCGGCCGGGTATAGGGAGATCAGCGTCGTTTTACGTTCTTCAAGCAGGCTTTCATAATCCAGTTGTTCGACCACATCGGGGGCCGGTAACTGGCTCAAATCGATCGTTGCCATAAGTGTCAGCTCACAGGAATGTTCAGGGAGAAATCCGTCGCCGTATCGGTACGGCTTCCGGTCAGTTCCACCACCATCTTGCCGGTGTAATCGGAGTCGAAAGTGATGGCATTCAGTGAGATGCGGGGCTCCCACTGCAACAGCGCGGTGTAGCAAATTGCGGTCATTTGCAGCCGCAACGCGCCGTTTTGCGGCTGGTCAATCAGTTCAGAAAGCAGCGAGCCGTAATGGCGGCGCATCACACGGGAACCCACCGGTGTAGTCAAAATGTCGCTCACGGACTGGCGGATATGGTCGAGATCTTCAATTGCCGTGCCGCTGTTTCTGTCCATTCCCAGGTATTTAGGTTTGCTCATTGCGGGCCTCCTGTCTGGCCACCGCCGGTCTGGACGCCGCTGTGGCGGTGGGTGTGCACAATAATGCCGTTGGATGTCAGGCTGCCGCCGCTGTGAATTACATTGCCGGTCAGCGTGCCGCCTTGTTTGACCTCGAGTGAGCCGGTGGTCAGCTTGCTGGTGCAAACCACTTCCGGCGTATCCAGAGTGATGCGCGTACTGGCGGTGCAGCGGATTTCCGGTGCTGTGACCTCCACGTTCTGCGATGCATTGATCACCGCCGTTTTGACGCCGGTGACTTTTAGCGCGCCGCTTGCCGGTTCGTATTCAAAAATGGCGCCGTCCGGAAAGGCCAGATGAAGGGCATCCGCCGAAGCCGAAGGTGCGGGCGAGGCATCCGAAAAAACAGCCGGTAAGACGAATGCCGTATTCAGTTCACCGCCCATCGAGAGCAGCAACACCTGTTCGCCGACAGAGGGCGCCCACCAGCTGCGCGTGCGGCCTGCGCGGTGCGTCATCCACGGCAGCCAGGCCGTCACGTTGCTGCCCGTCGCGACGCGGCAGCGGGCGTTAGCCAGATCCAGTTCTGAGACGTTACCGATGCGCACCAGATTGCCAATCAGTCGCATTATGTCGTTGAGTTGAAGAGTCGTATTCATGGGATAAAGGATGCCGTTTCAGGGGGTTGAGCGACAACCGGTGGCCGTTCGGCCGCGGCTGACACAACAAGGTTTATCGGGTCACACCGTCCAGCTGCTGATCAGTTCTCCGTTAAGATAAACCTGACGCGGCAGCGCCACGTTTTCCGGCAGCGGCGGTTCAGGCAGGTGAGTGATGGTGCGAACATCACCTGTATCGGAAACCTGCACGCGCTCGGTCAGTTGCAGCGTCAGCACCAGGCTGCCCGCCTGCTGAGTGAACGTGAAATCATTCAGCCGGTGCAGGGCGTTGCCAAGAATTTCAGGCTGATTAACCTGCAGCCAGTCGAGAACGGTGACCACGGCCAAATCAACCAGGGTTTCGCTGAGTGCGTCGTCTGTAAAGGTCAGCGTCAGCGGATAGCGGTATTCAAAAGAAAGCGACGGCGCTGATGTGGCGACCACCTTGCCGGGGCCGGTGGCGAGCACCAGTTTTTCAGGTGCGGCTGCAAGCAGCGGGATCTGTTCAATCAGCCGTTGTTGCAACTGAATCGGTTTTTGCATGTTGTGCCTCCTGACACTTTTTGATGGCTTCAATTTGTAAGCCGCAGTCCATCAGCGCAGATTCCAGCTGAAGAATGTCGGCGCTCAGATCCTGGTTAGTGACGGGATGGCTGGCCGGAATCGGGCAGGCGCTGACCGCCGGACAGCCAACGTAAATAATCGCTGGCGGAGCTGAAGGCGGGGCGCTGGTGCAACCGGCTAATATCAGCAGGCAGCCCGCCGTCAGCCCACTGACGGTTTTGCGCATTAACATGAAGGCTCCTTTGTCTTTGCTGTTCGCGGGTTTGCATTATTTGCCGGGCGGAACTCAGGTCTTCGCGTAATGCCAGTTCAGCCTGTTCGCGCTGGCGCATTTGTTGGTTCAGCGCAGTGATCGTCTGCTCACGTTGTTGCAGTGAAATCGCCAGCGCGTCGCGTTGCTGAGCGGCGTGGTTGAGATCGTGCTGTAGTGAGCGATTGGAAAGCAGCAGGATGACGATCAGCAAAAACATGGCGGTCAGAATGACCAGTAATATGCGCATTCAGACCCCTTTCAGGCAGAGAGCACGTTCGGCGTTTCGCCGGCGTTCCAGACCCCGGTTGCGGTCACCGTTGACGAAAACCCAGCGTGGCAGCTGGTCACAGGCTTGTTGCCATTGTTGCTTGTTGATGAAAAACGCCAGTGTTGACTGACACGCAGCTCCGGTGCCGACGTTAAAACTGAATGACACCACGGCATCAAAAACCGGCTGCGGCATCACGCCCGGCATGCATTTTTTGAGGACGCGCTCGGTTCGCTGAATATCTGCCAGCAGGTTTTCAGCGGCCTGATGTTCGGTTATCTCCTGCGCCGGCTTCACTCCTGCCGTGTGGCCGATACCGCTGGTCCATACGCCAGCGCTGCACTGATAGGGTTGCAGCTGACAGCCTTCAAAATCGGTGATCAGCCGTAAACCTTCTTCCGAAACCTGTAATGACGTGTAGCCTGGCAGTGCCGCCATCAGCCCTAACACCACCGCGGCGCTGCAGCGTTTAAGAGTTGAGGTTTTCATAGGTGTCTTTGTTCAGACCGTTGCGTGCCAGCAGCTGAAAGCTTTTGCGCCGGTAGTACCAGTTAACTAAAAAGGTGCCGATACCGACGGCGGATCCAATCAGAAAGGCAATGTCCTGCGAGGTGATACCCGCCAGCCAGGTCAGTGACGTGGCGATGAAATATGCGCAGGCTGAGCTGATGCGTTCGGTATTCAGTCCCATAATTTGAGTATTTCCTGCTGGGGTTGCTCCGCGACATCTGGCATGTCGATGGCAGTGCCGTGGGGTAACAATGCGCCCAGATCGGCAATGCCTTTGTTCGCCGCATAGACTTTCTCGACAACAACAGCGGTTCGGCCGTAATAACGCCAGCACATGGAATCCACTGTGTCGCCCTGTTCTGCGTAAAGTTTCATGGGGGTTCTCCGCGGGTGAATGAAATCGTCAGAAGGTGATTTCAGTCTGCGCAAGAGAGAGGAAGGCGGCAACGTAAGGGGGTTGTGAAACTATTGGCACAACAAGAAAGGGGGATGGACGAAAATGGCGGGGCGCTTAGTCCGGCCTGAAAGGGGAAGGGTAAGCGCCGGGTATGTGACAAACACCGCCCGTAGTCTCTGGCGATCAGTGGGCGTCGTCAGTGCTCCCGTTACAGAAGAGTGCATCCTGATGTTCGTCCGTCAGAGCCTGGCTGGCCAGTTCCGATATCAGTGACATCACGACCAGAAATTCTTTTGGATTGCACTGCGCCGTCTGCGAAATGTCTGCGATCAGTTGTATCCTGGACAACGTTAGCTGTTGTTTAGTCAGGTTTTCCATTTTCTCCCCTCGCCAGATACTGTGTTTATATACAGTATTCTTTAATTGAGCTAATACGTCAACACTCTGCGCATTTTAAAAAATACAATTCATTGAATTTACGGATTAATTTTTATTGGCTCGGACTTTGTATAGATAACAGCTTTAAGGGCGAAGCCAGCGATCCACAGTTATTGACAGAACTCCAAGGCGGGCACAATGCCGGTATTGCCTGTGATCTTTCAGGTGAAGAGGACCGGCGGCGGACGATTCGCCAGCGTTCCGTGTGAGTGGGGAAAATGTGCGAAGCACCAAGATGCGGGGCGTAGATACCCACGACTTTATTTTGGGGTTCGCCATAGACATTCAGTTCATCGGTCTGCTGGCGGGCGACCCGTACGGTGTGATCTTTTCGCCCGATATGAATGCCGCCCTGCGCATGAATGTAAGCGGCATAGTCGCCGCTATCAGCCGCGCAGCGTACGGCTTCGACCCGCGTATCAAACTGGCAGGCAAGGCTGATATGGCGAATGCGGCGACACTCACGGTATGCGCCTACGGAGGGGATCCCGATGGCGTGAAACTGCGGGATCCGCCATGTGGATGCCCAGGCCGTGACGGAAGTGGCGACGTCAGTCAGCGGACGACCCGAATCAAAATCGGTTTCACCTTCCAGCGCGTAACCGTCGATATTTTTAGCCACATATTTGGCAATGTATCCTGCCGCTCCTCCCCGGTTGAGCGGCTTGCAATTGAAACGCGACACGTCGGCACCCGGCTCCTGCGCGTCTTCCTCAAGGGCGTATTTGCGCATGACGTCGATGACTTTTTGCTGCTGCGCCGGTGGCGTAAACAGCATCATGTGCCAGTGCGGCGTGCCGTCGTGATGGGGTTCCACGACCCGTACGCCGTAGACCTTCAGATTTCGGTCTTTGAACGTGGTGCGGATTTTCGCCCAGACAGCGACCAGGTAACGCTGCGCATCTTTCGGCGTAAACGCCTGCGCATCCCATTTATGGTTAAACTGCGGGGCAGAGTGCGGGCCGGTGGTTTTCATCGGATGATATTTTGAAGGCGTGGTCAGGGTAATGAACAACCCGCGATCCTGTTGCTGATCCGCAACGTCCTCGACGCCGGCAATCAGGGTCATGAGCTCCATGCGGCGCAGTTTTGGATTGGAAATACTGGCTAAAACTGTGTCCAGCAGACTCAGCTTTTCTCCCGACTGGATATTTTCGATATCGCACTGCCGAAGATAATTCAGCGCCGACAGACGACGTGATACCACATCGCGAATGGCATTTTTGCTGGCGTAAGGCGACGTGGCACGGCTCACGTAACCACAGGCAATCATCAGGGCTTCCCGCCACAGACGCTGCTGCGCACGTAATTGTTTCTCCCACCAGTCGCCGCTGACCAGACGTAACATGCTGGCGACGGCGGTATGGGCTGTTAACCGGCCATTTTTAAAGGCGCGCCAGTAAAGCGGCTGAACGCGACAGGCGCGCGCCATCGCGGCAAGGTGACCATAAATTTTATTTTGTGTGCTGTCTCTCAGCAGAATGTCCGGTTCTGCGGGGCGGCTTTTCAGCCACTTTTCACACTGATACTCACAGGCATCCTGCATGGCAATCGCCAGTTGATTCGCCAGACGTTTCAGGCTGTTGTCATTCAAATCAGGTAAACGGTTAAACGTCTCTTCTGCGGCAAGATGCTTTTGCGAGATATATCGCGAATACTGATGGCGTTCATTAACCCGCTGTATGCGTGGCCAGAGACGCTGCATGAACACCGTCATCAGAAAGTGAAAGGCAGGACGGACGCCTTTGGTGTTAAGCAAAAACTGATAACGCTGCTGCAAGGGCGTGCGCAGGCAGCGCGGCAGGGTGGCGATAAGTGAAAGTGCAGCATGCTGGCGCTGGCAGAAATCCCGTGTCAGCGGTTTTTCGAGAGGGCACGTCATCGCCGGTCGCGGCGCATTCCACCACCATAAACCCTGAAAGGGTTTATCCGTTGTGCCATTAATGGCAGGAGGTGAGGCAGGGAAAATCCTTGCTCTTATATTATCAGGCATGGCGTTAATTCCGTCATAAAAGTAATAGAATGCCGCTCCCGAAAATGAATATTTCAGGATAAAACTTTATTGAAATAACAGACGATGAATTAATTATATCGGGCGATAATTCCTGCTTTTAATTTCATTAATTTCCTGACATTCAATACAACGCCGGACACCGTATATTGCGCTTCGTCGCTGTTCCGGGATGGGCGTGTCACAGTCTTCACAGAAGAGGGCTGATGCGCCGTGCCGTGTTTGGGTTACCTTTGCAATCTGTTCTTCCAGTAACCGGAGCTGGTGTTCTTGTGATTCATCTATCCAGTCTGCCATCAGTAAAAATCTCCTCTTAATAATGATGAAAAATGACGTAGTGATAATAAAGCCTGAATTATTTTTAATTGTTCATCGGACGTCATATCGGCATACGGAAGATGAACATGGCGGCGTTTAAGACCGGCATGAAAACACAATGTGGTTTTCCATTTATCAGGGGCATTATCAAATATGTTTTCGACCTTATTTCTCTTATCAGAGAAATGGGTGTCTTTCAGATGGGCAATGTGACGTAAGCCCGTCTGGCGCTGTTGCTCTGTTCCTAAAAACATCGCGACTCCTCATTGACTGTCTTTAACGTTATGGCGAGATTTCTTACTGATCCTCCCCCCACGCCGTAAATTTGGTATCATGACGGGGTTCGGTATATTACATAAACAATCTAAACTTGCATTTGCGAGTTGTCAAGTTGGTATTTACAAGCCCAGGGGTTTTCGCCAGATGCAATTAGATGAACTCGAAGGAGGAAAAGCCGTACTGTCGCGCATGCTTCAGGCGTATGGCTTTAGCATGCAGAAAGAGTTGGGTGATCTGTATGGTTTGTCGTCTGGCACGATAAGTACCTGGGTGAGAAGAGATTATTTCCCCGGTGATGTGGTCGTGGCCTGTGCGCTGGATACGGGTGTTTCGTTGCGCTGGCTGGCGACGGGTAAGGGCACGATGCAGGATCCCGCCGTTACAGGAACCGGGGCAACGCAAGGTGTCCGCCAGCTTAGAAAGTTGAGATTGCGAGGCGGGGCGCTGGAGGATGAAGGTCTGTGGACCGCCGACTCTTCCTTGCTGGACGATTCACTGGCTGATCCGGCTTATATTGTTAAAGGCAACGACTCGTGGATTATCGATATGGGCAGCACTCATCCGGGCAATGGCCGCTGGTTGCTGGATATCGACGGTGATGTCGACGTTTATGACGTGGCGCGAATTCCCGGCAACCGCCTGAAAGTCACGCGTCAGGACAGCCATTTTGAGTGCAGCGTTGATGACGTCTCTGCGCTTGGACAGGTCTTTATCACTCTGGATCGTAACCTGTAATCGTTTCTCCCGGCTGCCGCAGGTGGCCGGTGTTATTCCCGCCGCTATCCTTCTCTTTTTACCCTCATTCGTTGTGACTTCCCTGTTAAGCAATAATGCCATGTAATGCTGGCGGTACACTCTCTTCGTCATTAATCGACATAATGTAAACTTTAATTTCCACTTTTCGTTTTATATCCGGCAATTGGTAATCTTAAGTTTACAACTAAGGCTTGATAACTTTACGCGCTGTGTTAATGTTGTCCGCAGATGCCTGAGTGGCTGCCCATTTTCCTGAATAGCGAATCACTATCATGCAAAAAGATGCCCTGAATAATGTCCATATCACTGCTGAACAAATTCTTATCACGCCGGAAGAGCTGAAAAATCGTTTTCCGTTGAGCGTGAGTGATGAAACCAGCATTGCAGAAGCCCGTAAAACTATCGCGGATATCGTGCATGGCCGTGATCCTCGTCTGCTGGTGGTTTGTGGCCCATGCTCTATTCACGATCTGGATGCTGCGCTGGACTATGCGCGCCATCTGAAAACGCTTGCGGCTGAATTAAGCGATCGCCTGTACATCGTGATGCGCGTGTACTTCGAAAAACCGCGTACCACCGTGGGCTGGAAAGGGCTTATCAACGATCCGCACATGGACGGCACTTTTGATGTGGAAGCGGGTTTGCACATTGCGCGTAACCTGCTGCTGCAACTGGTCGGCATGGGCTTGCCGCTGGCGACTGAAGCACTGGATCCTAACAGCCCGCAATACTTAGGCGACCTGTTCAGCTGGTCGGCAATTGGTGCGCGTACCACGGAATCTCAGACTCACCGTGAAATGGCATCGGGTTTATCCATGCCGGTAGGTTTCAAAAATGGCACTGACGGCAGCCTGGGTACGGCGATTAACGCTATGCGTGCGGCAGAAATGGCGCACCGTTTTGTGGGGATCAATCAGGCCGGGCAGGTTTGTCTGCTGCAAACGCAGGGTAACCCTGATGGGCATGTGATTTTGCGCGGTGGTAAGACGCCAAACTACAGCGAGCAGGACGTTAAGGCTTGTGAAAAACAGATGAGCGACGCGGGACTCCATCCTTCCTTGATGATAGATTGCAGTCACGGCAACTCAAACAAAGACTATCGTCGTCAGCCTGTTGTGGCTCAGTCAGTGATTGATCAGATTAAAGCAGGCAACCGCTCTATTACGGGCCTGATGCTGGAAAGCCATCTCAATGAAGGCAGCCAGTCGTCTGAACAACCGCGCTCAGAAATGAAATACGGCGTGTCTGTCACGGACGCCTGCATTAACTGGGAAACCACGGAAACCCTGCTGCGCACCATGCATCAGGAACTGGGCGACGCGCTGGCGGCACGAATCGCAGGAGAGTAAGTTTTTATGGTGGCAGAACTTAACGCGTTGCGCGATCAGATCGACGACGTAGATAAAGCGTTGTTGGATCTCTTATCACGGCGTCTGGCGCTGGTGGCAGAAGTCGGGGAAGTCAAAAGCCGTTATGGTTTGCCGATCTATGTGCCTGAACGTGAAGCAGCGATGCTGGCTTCACGTCGTCAGGAGGCGCAGAACCTGGGCGTTCCGCCCGATCTGATCGAAGATGTATTGCGCCGTGTGATGCGTGAGTCCTACTCAAGCGAAAACGACAAAGGTTTTAAAACGCTGCATCCTGAATTGCGCCCGGTGGTGATTATCGGCGGTGGCGGTCAGATGGGGCGGTTATTTACCCGTCTGCTGGAGTTGTCGGGTTATCAGGTCAAAATCCTTGAGCAGGAAGACTGGCCGCAGGCAGACACGCTGCTTGCCGATGCCGGTATGGTGATTGTCAGTGTGCCGATCCATTTGACGGAACAGGTCATTGCCCGTCTGCCGAAGTTGCCTGAAGACTGTATTCTGGTGGATCTGGCATCAGTGAAAAACCGCCCGTTACAGGCGATGCTGGCGGTGCACGAAGGCCCGGTGCTGGGCCTGCACCCGATGTTCGGCCCGGATGTCAGCAGTCTGGCAAAACAGGTTGTCGTGTATTGCGATGGTCGCGAACCGCAGGCGTACCAGTGGTTGCTGGAGCAGTTGCAGGTTTGGGGCGCGCGTTTGCACAAGATAAGTGCCGTCGAACACGATCAGAACATGGCCTTTATTCAGGCATTACGACACTTTGCGACCTTTGCGTACGGCCTGCATCTTTCCGAAGAGAATGTTCAGATTGAGCAGTTGCTGGCGCTGTCTTCGCCGATTTATCGTCTCGAACTGGCCATGGTCGGAAGGCTGTTTGCGCAGGATCCGCAACTGTATGCGGATATTATTATGTCGTCAGAAAGCAATCTGGCGCTGATAAAACGTTACTACCAGCGTTTTGGTGATGCGTTAGCGTTGCTGGAAAATGGCGATAAACAAGCATTTATCGATAAATTCAGAAAGGTTGAAAACTGGTTTGGCGATTATGCCCCGCGTTTCCTCAAGGAAAGTGGCGCATTGCTGAGACAAGCAAACGACAACCGCAAGTAAGTTATCCATGATGAAAGAAAAGGGCGTTGCATCCGTGCAGCGCCCTTTTTATTTGCGTAATTACAGATCGACGGAGACGACGTTTTCGCTTGGATAACAGCCGAGCACTTTCAACGAGCGGGTGATCGGCGCCAGATCCTTCAGCGCTTTTTTCATCTCGTCTGAACGCAGGTTGGCCTGTACATCAATGTAAAACATCTCTTCCCACGGATTGCCGTTGATCGGGCGTGACTCCAGCTTGGTCATGATGATGCCTTGTTCACGCAGCACCAGCAGCGCGTTCACCAGCGCACCCGCCTGTTGCCCGGTCGCCATGATGAGCGTGGTTTTGGCCGGAACCTGATCTGTCACTTCAATCGCTTTGCGGGCCAGCACGATGAAACGGGTAATATTTTCCTGCTGATTAGCCAGGTTATGTTCCAGAACCTGTAACTGATACAACGCACCACCCGCTTCGCTGCCGAGCGCGGCAACGTGTGGAGAATTGGCGGCCGCCACTTTTTCCATTGCCGCTGCAGTGCTTTCGCAATATTCAATTTTCCAGTGCGGGAAGCGGTTAATGAACTGGCTGCATTGCTGGAACGGCTGCGGATGGCTGTAAACGGTCTGGATTTGCGACAAGTCAGTGTCGGTCGCTACCAGCACGCAGTGATTGATTGGGTTAGTCAGTTCACCCACAATCGAAAGGCTGGTGTGTTGCAGCAAATCGTAAACGTCGTTGATTGAGCCGGAACTGGTGTTTTCGATCGGCAACACGGCGTAATCGGCCTGGCCGGTTTCGACCTGAGAGAAGATATCCTGGAATTTCTGGCAGCCACATTCGATGAATTGATCGAAATGACGGGCGGCGAACTGACGTGCTGCAAGATGGGAGTAGGATCCTTTAGGGCCGAGGAAGGCAACACGGGCGGAATCAGAAGGGGTTTTATTCAGATGTTGCTGCAATAGAGCCTGCTGCGTCAGCACAGAATCTTCAATGATCAGCTGATAAACGCGGGTGATGTAATGTCCGTCCAGTCCTTGTTTTTTTCCTTCCTGAATCAAAGTGTTAATCAGTTCTGCTTCACGTTCTTTATCGCGGATAGGGCGGTGAGAGTGCATTTTAGATTGCGCGACTTCTATCGCCATTGTGCGTCGCTCTGCCAGCAGGGCCAGCAGTTTCAGATCTAATGCGCTGATGCGTTCGCGCAGTGCCAGCAATGAGTTCTCGGTCATGTTGTTACCCTTTTAGATGTTCTTTCTTTCAGCAAAATGTGTAAAACGCAGGCATAAAAAAAGCCCCCTTTTCAGGAGGCTTTATTGTTCGTCTTCGCATTCATTCTTTCGCGACGAAACGCCTCCCAATCAGGGGAAGGTAAAAAAGAATGCGAAGAAAAACAGACGGGTATTCATGTATACATTGTTTCCATAAGTTTGAGCAGAGTCTTAAAGTAACCGCTGGGTTTTCCCTGTGTCAATAAGATTTCCTTTGGACACAAAAAACGCGCTCCAGGAGCGCGTTGTTCACAGACATGTTGTTAAGCCGGTTATTCCTCTTCTTCCTCCACCGGTTCAAGGTTCAATTCCTTCACACCGGACTCGGCACGGCGGGCTTCACCTTTGTGCTGCGCTTTGTTGAGCTGACGTTCAAGCTTGGCTGTCATCTCGTTAATCGCGGCATACATATCATCGTGGGTCGCACTGGCGATCAGCTGGCCGTTTGGCGTACTGATGGTCGCAACGGCGACAAATCCCTGTGGTTCTTTCGACAGAACAATGTGCGGGTTAATTAACTGAGTTTGCCATTTTTCCAGTTTTTTCAGACGGCCTTCGATGTGGTCACGAATAGCGGCAGTGATGTCCATTTGCTTGCTGGTAATGTTGACTGTCATATAATTTACCTCTCTTCTTTCCGTCTCCGATGAATCCAACATACCAGCCTTTTTTGTGAATTGCGTCCCCTGTGTCGTGGTTTTTTGTCACTTTTTGTCAATGGTGATGATTCTGTGACTCAGGGTAATGAATGGCGGGAAAGGTCTTGAGACTTGTCAGCGGATGAAGCATGATTGATAAGATCAGTGCGCTTTTCCTGATCTTCACTCCCATCATTTTCTGCTTGTTTTTTAATCCCTTCAGTTCGTGCCTTAAAAAAATCCCAAAAAAAAACGGCAGCCAGAGCTACCGTTTTTGTGTTCGGACATTTGAAATTATGCAGCGCTGTTGGCGGCAATAATTTTCGCAACTTTATCAGCCTGGTTGTTCAGCTGCAGTTCGCGATAGGCACTTTCCATCAACGGCAGCGCGTCGTGCGTTGCCTGAGTATCCGGATAATCTTTCAGCATTTGCTCTACACGGTTAACGACAGCGACGTAAGCACCGCGTTTAGTGTAGTATTGCACCACTGACAGCTCGTATTTCGCCAGACGCTCTTTCAGGAATACCAAACGTTTAGTCGCATCAGTTGCGTACTGGCTGTTTGGATATGCGTGGATAAGCTGGCTGAAATCACGGAATGCCGCGCGTGCATGCTGCGGATCGCGGTCAGAACGATCGACACCGAAGAATCCTTGCAGTGCACTGTCATCCAGCGCCATATCCGTTAAACCACGCATATACATGACGTAGTCAATATTTGGATGGGTTGGATTCAGACGCATAAAGCGATCAATAGAGGCCTGAGCCATTGGCAAGTCAGCAGACTTGTAATAGGCATAAATCAGATCTAACTGAACTTGCTGCGAGTAAGGTCCAAATGGATAGCGGTTATCCAACGCTTCTAATTGCGCAATCGCCCCTTTAAAGTTACCGTCCTGCAGCTTTTGCTGGGCAGTGGCATAAAGGACGTTAGGCGGGTTATCGGGAACCGTTTCTTTGGAACTGGAGCAACCGACCAGCGCCAGGCTCAACGTGGCTGCTGCCACCAGATATTTCACACGCGTCATGACGTTTTGATTATCCTCAGGTGTTATTCTGGGAGACTGTCCGTTAAGCTCCCGACAAAGACCAGCTACAATAGCACATTATTTTAAACGGCATCGCCGTGAAAACCCAACGTTAACCAAGAAGCTGCATATGGCACAACAAGTACAACTCACCGCAACGGTGGCCGAATCTCAACTCGGTCAACGGTTAGATCAGGCTTTGGCCGAATTGTTCCCTGATTATTCAAGATCTCGCATAAAAGATTGGATCCTTGAAGACAGGGTTACGGTCAATGGCAAAAAAGTGACCAAACCAAAAGAAAAAGTGTTGGGTGGCGAGGCTATCGCAATCGATGCGCAAATTGAAGAAGAAGCGCGTTGGCTGCCACAAGATATCCCTTTAGATATCGTCTATGAAGATAACGATATTTTAGTCATCAATAAACCCCGCGATCTGGTTGTTCATCCGGGCGCAGGGAATCCAGACGGCACGGTACTGAATGCTTTACTGCATTACTACCCTGCGATTATAGATGTTCCACGTTGCGGCATCGTTCACCGTCTTGATAAAGATACCACCGGTTTGATGGTAGTGGCGAAGTCAGTCCCTGCGCAAACTCACCTGGTTGTTGCTCTTCAGGCCCGCGAAATTACCCGTGAATATGAAGCTGTGGCGATTGGTACAATGACGGCAGGCGGCACAGTGAATGAGCCGATTGCGCGCCATTCCACCAAGCGCACGCATATGGCGGTGCATCCAACCGGCAAACCGGCGACCACGCACTATCGCATCATGGAACATTTCCGCGCCCATACGCGTTTGCGTTTGCGTCTGGAATCTGGCCGTACTCACCAGATCCGTGTGCATATGGCGCACATCAACCATCCTCTGCTGGGTGACCAGCTGTACGGTGGCCGTCCGCGTTTGCCAAAAGGGGCCTCCGAGTCCTTTATCAATATGCTGCGCGGATTCGATCGTCAGGCTCTTCACGCGACAATGCTGCGCCTTTACCATCCGGTAACCGGTATTCAGATGGAATGGCATGCGCCACTTCCTCAGGATATGGTTGACCTGATTACGGCGCTGAAAGCGGATACCGAAGAGTTCAAGGATCAGATGAACTGGTAATGAGTGCGCTTATTCTGCCTCAGTGGCCGCAACCCGCCTCGGTTCGGTCATGTGCGACAACCCGTAAAGGAGGCATCAGTTTGCCTCCTTACGGTTCGCTCAACCTCGGCAGCCATGTCGGGGACGAGCCAGAGATCGTCTCGGCCAACCGGCAGCGCCTGATTGCGCTCGGCGGTTTACCTGCTGCACCGCACTGGCTGGAGCAGATACATGGCACCGATGTTGTTCGTCTTACTTCGCACACTCCCGTAGTACCCACCCTTATTGCTGATGCTGCCTATACTTGCGAACCAGGCGTAGTTTGCGCTGCGATGACGGCAGATTGTTTGCCTGTGCTGTTTTGCAGCCGCTCGGGTGATGAAGTCGCGGCAGCACATGCTGGCTGGCGCGGATTGTGTGCGGGTGTGCTGGAAAACACGGTTGCGCAATTTGAAGCCGCACCTGAACAGATCATGGCATGGATGGGACCGGCGATCGGCCCTGCTCATTTTGAAGTGGGTGGCGAAGTGCGTGAAGCCTTTGTTGCTGCAGACTCTGCTGCATCAGCGGCTTTTACACCGGCAGGTGCCAAATTCATGGCCGACATTTACCAACTCGCACGGCTGCGCTTGCAAAGTGCGGGCGTCACCGCCATCTACGGCGGTGAGTATTGCACTGTGTCTGACAACACCCAATTTTACTCTTATCGGCGTGACGGGATCACCGGACGCCAGGCCAGTCTGATTTGGCGGGTATAACCCTTTAAATCAATCCCCTTCACCACTCATCCCGATAGTCCAATTAATATACTGACAAGATAACCTTGAAAACGTCAGGGTTGACCTCATCTATTCTCCAGTAGCAATTTTGTTCAGTATTGGAGGTGTTATGCGTCTGGATCGTCTTACAAGTAAATTCCAGCTTGCCCTCGCGGATGCTCAGTCTCTCGCGCTCGGGCGCGACAATCAATTTATCGAACCTGTCCACCTGATGAGCGCTTTGCTCACGCAGGAAGGCGGAACCGTGCGCCCTTTATTAACAGCTGCTGGGGTTGATACCCAGAAACTGCGCACGGAGGTTGATCAGGCTTTGGGGCGTTTGCCGCAAGTTGAAGGTACCGGCGGGGATGTTCAGCCCTCGCATGAACTGGTACGTGTTTTAAACCTTTGTGACAAATTGGCACAGCAACGTGCCGATACGTTTATTTCGTCAGAACTCTTTGTTCTGGCTGTTATGAAAGACCGCGGCTCATTAACAGATATGTTAAAAGCTTGCGGCGCAACAGCCGAGAAAATGACTGCGGCTATCGATCAAATGCGTGGGGGTGAGAAAGTGGATGATCAGAATGCCGAAGACCAACGTCAGGCATTGAAAAAATTCACTATCGATCTGACCGAACGTGCCGAGCAAGGCAAACTGGATCCGGTCATCGGTCGTGATGAAGAAATTCGCCGGACCATTCAGGTTCTGCAGCGTCGTACCAAAAATAACCCGGTTCTGATTGGTGAGCCGGGTGTAGGTAAAACAGCGATTGCCGAAGGTCTGGCGCAGCGCATCATTAATGGTGAAGTGCCTGAAGGGCTGAAAAACAAACGCGTACTGTCATTAGACATGGGTGCGCTGGTGGCCGGGGCGAAATATCGCGGTGAATTCGAAGAACGTCTGAAAGGCCTGTTGAGCGATCTGGCAAAACAGGAAGGTAACGTCATTCTGTTCATCGATGAATTGCACACGATGGTAGGCGCAGGTAAAGCCGACGGTGCGATGGATGCCGGCAACATGCTCAAACCTGCGCTGGCGCGCGGTGAACTTCACTGCGTCGGTGCGACAACCTTAAATGAATATCGTCAGTATATAGAGAAGGACGCGGCGTTAGAGCGTCGTTTCCAGAAAGTGTTTGTTGCCGAGCCTTCTGTTGAAGACACCATCGCTATTTTACGTGGTCTGAAAGAACGCTATGAGTTGCATCATCATGTTCAGATTACTGACCCGGCAATTGTCGCGGCGGCTACGCTTTCGCATCGCTACATTTCGGATCGTCAGTTGCCCGATAAAGCCATTGACCTTATAGATGAGGCTGCATCCAGTATCCGTATGCAGATGGACTCGAAGCCTGAGTCTCTGGACCGACTCGAGCGCCGTATTATTCAGCTCAAGCTGGAACAACAGGCACTCAAGAAAGAGTCTGATGATGCCAGTGTGAAACGCCTGGAGATGCTGGAAACGGAGCTTAACCAGAAAGAACGTGAATACTCTGAGCTGGAAGAAGAGTGGAAAGCTGAGAAAGCCTCATTGACGGGGACGCAGAATATTAAAGCTGAGCTGGAGCAGGCTAAGATCACGCTTGAGCAGGCACGTCGTGTTGGCGATTTGGGTCGCATGTCTGAATTGCAGTACGGCAAAATACCTGAGCTGGAAAAACAGCTGGCTGCAGCGACTCAGGCCGAAGGCAAAACCATGAAGCTGCTGCGTAACCGCGTCACTGATGTGGAAATTGCGGACGTGCTGGCACGCTGGACAGGGATCCCTGTCGCCCGGATGCTGGAAGGTGAACGCGAAAAACTGCTGCGTATGGAAGCGGAACTGCACAGCCGTGTAATCGGTCAGAACGAAGCGGTTGAAGCGGTATCGAATGCTATCCGTCGTAGTCGCGCAGGTTTGTCGGATCCAAACCGTCCGATCGGGTCATTCTTGTTCCTCGGTCCGACCGGTGTGGGTAAAACAGAGTTGTGTAAAGCGCTGGCGACATTCCTGTTTAACAGTGATGACGCGATGGTCCGCATCGATATGTCAGAGTTTATGGAGAAACACTCCGTTTCACGTCTGGTCGGTGCGCCTCCGGGTTATGTCGGTTATGAGGAAGGGGGTTACCTGACTGAAGCGGTTCGTCGTCGTCCTTACTCTGTCATCTTATTAGATGAAGTAGAGAAGGCGCATCCGGATGTGTTCAACATCTTATTACAGGTGCTGGATGACGGACGTTTAACTGACGGACAGGGCAGAACGGTCGATTTCCGTAATACCGTTGTGATCATGACCTCTAACCTGGGTTCTGACATCATTCAGCAGCACTTTGGTGAGGCCACCTATGCGCAGATGAAAGAGTCGGTAATGGAAGTTGTCACTCACAGCTTCCGTCCGGAATTCATCAACCGTATAGATGAAGTCGTGGTATTCCATCCGCTGGCTCATGCGCATATCAAAAATATCGCGAAAATCCAGCTGGAGCGTTTGTACAAACGTCTCGAAGAACACGGCTACTCAGCAACGCTGACAGATGCGGCCCTGGAGTTGCTCGGGAATACCGGATTTGATCCTGTATATGGTGCACGCCCATTGAAACGTGCCATCCAGCAGCAAATTGAGAACCCGCTTGCCCAGCAAATTTTGTCGGGTAAGTTGATTCCAGGTAAGCCTATTGTTGTTGATGTGGAAAATGATCATATCGTCGCAAGGCAGTAATCTAAGGCTATAGAGGTCAAAACGGGCTCCAAAGTAATTTGGAGCCCGTTTTTTATGCGTATTTTGAACGTTATTAATCCATTTGCTTTATTTGTGAACGGTCGGAAAAGTATTTTCAATAAACCCTTGCGGCCTGCTCAGAACTCCCTATAATGCCGCTCCATCGACAGGGAACAACGTGAACAACATCACGAAGTAACCGGGTCGGAAAGATTAAAAACAGTGATGACCGGGTGAAATAAACGGTTGACACTGAATGAGGAAAGCGTAATATACGCCACCTCGAGTTAGCAAGCGAAAGCGCGTAAC
>NZ_MJIB01000004.1:0-1136 GCF_003697865.1 Rahnella sp. Larv3_ips
TGCCGCTGGCAGGCTATATTCCAGCGGCTCCGGCTATTGCCGCAAACGCCGCCGCTGCGCGGTCCTCTCATTTCAGGTTCGGACCCGCTCGGAAAAACCCCCTCGCGGTTTCTCACCGTTCATTCGACGTCGTTTTGAGCGCGGCCAGAGGCTTTTTAAAGCGCAACCTCACCTTTCCAAATCTGAATAAACTGCCTTTCACTTTGAAATACCATTGGCCGCGCTCAAAAATCACGCCGGAGGGAGAGGCACCGTTTTCGACTTTTTAATTCAAAACTTAAGTCTCAATGATCTTTTGAATGACATAGCCATCGGCCGCGCTCAAAAATCACGCCGGAGGGAGAGGCACCGTTTTCGACTTTTTAATTCAAAACTTAAGTCTCAATGATCTTTTGAATGACATAGCCATTGGCCGCGCTCAAAAATCACGCCGGAGGGAGTGGTGGAAAACCGCGCGTCTGTTTGCGCGGGTTGTAACCCGAGCGGAGGGCACCGCGCAGCGGCGGGATTTTGCGGCAATAGGAGGAGTTTCTGAAACATAGCCAGCGCGCGGATCACGTGTTTTAAAAAACGCGGGAGTCCAGAGGGAGAAGGTTTATTCTCCCTCTGGTCGGTGTGGGCCGACGCCCACGACCTTGAATTGGTTTTAAGCGGAATCAGGCCGCTGCCTCATCCGCCTCTGCGGTTTCCTGCGCTTTCAGCCAGGCGATTTCCTCGCCCCAGATCTCCGGTTCTACCGTTTCAAGGATCATCGGGATGCCGTCGAAACGCGGGTCGCGCATGATCCAGCCGAACACCGTTTTGCCGATGTTGCCTTCGCCCAGGCTGTGATGGCGGTCAACGCGGCTGTTGAATTCACTTTTGGCATCGTTGAGGTGCATGCCGCGCAGGTACTCAAATCCGACCACATCGCTGAAATGTTTAAAGGTGTTTTCACACGCTTCCACGGTGCGCAGATCGTAACCCGCCGCGAAGGCGTGGCAGGTGTCGATGCAGACGCCAACGCGGCTTTTGTCTTCCACACCTTCAATGATTTTTGCCAGATGCTCAAAGCGGAAACCGAGATTGCTGCCCTGACCGGCGGTGTTTTCGATGACCGCCGTGACGCCCTCAGTCTGCGACAGTGCAATGTTCAG
>NZ_MJIB01000004.1:1208-77361 GCF_003697865.1 Rahnella sp. Larv3_ips
GCATTTGTCTTCGTCGATTTGCATCAGGTGGCTGCCCGGATGGAAGTTCAGCAGCGAAAGCCCCAGTTGTTCACAACGTTGCAGTTCGTCGAGGAACGCCTCGCGGGATTTCTCCAGCGCGTCGGTCACCGGATGGCCGAGATTAATCAGATAACTGTCGTGCGGCAAAATCTGATTGCTCTGGTAACCGTATTTCTGACAGGCCGCTTTGAATTTTTCGATCACGTCTTCCGGCAATGGTGCGGCTTTCCACTGACGCTGATTCTTGGTGAAAAGCGCAAAAGCCGTGGCTTCCAGCTCGTGCGCCCTCAGTACGGCCTGATCAACACCGCCCGCCGCACTTACGTGTGCTCCCACAAACTTCATTTTTGCTCCTCAGTTATTCATCGCGTTAATGAAAGGATGATAGCGCCTTGGCGAAGGAGGCGCAGCACTGAAGTGTAAAAGCCGTCACATCCGCACAAAAAGATGATGCACCAGCTGGTTAATGCCCGCACCACCGACAATCAGCCAGATGAACAGTATCGCGGCCAGCAGCATCGGTTTCAGCCCCGCCTGACGCAGTGCGCTCAGGTGCGTGGTCAGACCGAGTGCCGCCATCGCCATGGCCAGTAAAACCGTGTCGAGCGTAATCAGTGCCGGGATCCAGCTGTGCGGCAATATATCCAGTGAGTTAAACGCCGCCACCAGAATAAACAGCAGCGCGAACCACGGAATGGTGATGTTACGCATGCCAGGGTTCTGGCCGCCTTGTTGCACCGCACTGCGGGATTTCCAGCCAGAGAGCAGCAGCAGGAAAGGGGCCAGCATCATCACGCGGATCATTTTGGCGATCACGGCGGCGTTTTCAGCTTCCGGGCTGACGCCCTGACCGGCGGCGACCACCTGCGCCACTTCATGCACCGTTGAACCGGTATAAATACCAAACTGCGATGCCGTGACATTCAGCCAGTGATAGTGCGCGTTAAGCTGCCACAACCACGGATACAGAAAGATAGCCGCCGTGCCGAAAATGACTACGGTGGCGACGGCGACCGTCACTTTTTCCGCTTTGGCGTTGAGCACCGGCTCCGTCGCCATCACGGCGGCGGCACCACAAATACTGCTGCCCGCGCCGATCAACATCGACGTATCGCGGTCTAATTTAAACACCCGCTGTCCCAGCCAGCAGGCGAGGGCAAAAGTGGAGCACAGCATCAGGGCGTCGATCACAATCCCGGTCGCCCCGACGTCGGCGATTTGCGCGAAGGTCAGCCGCAGGCCGTAGAGGATGATGCCGAGGCGCAGCAGGCGCTGTTTCGCCAGCGTCACCCCCTCTTCACACCAGGGTTTCGCCGCCGGGTACAGCGTATTGCCAATCACCATGCCAATGACAATCGCCAGGGTCAGCGCGCTCAGGCCAAGATGGCTCAGGGCGGGGAAATCGCTCAGCCAGACCGACAGCGCGGTGATAGCGCCGGTCAGCGCCAGGCCGGGTAACAGGCGGTTAAGCCGGGTGTGTTTCTCAATGCCGGGCTTCGGGAAATGGGGGGTAAGCGTGTGGATTTTGTTCATCGTCCTTTCCTCGTTGAGGCGTGATGAGACAAGGCTACGCCGCCCTTATATAAAAATGAAATTGATTATAACTTTATAACCTATCGCTAAAACTGGTATAAGAAAGGCAGACGAACAGGGCGGGCTGACCGACGGTCTATACTGAATAAAGCAAGCGCGTTGTCAGGCGCGTGAGAAGAGCGGGACATTTATGCACATTACATTGCGACAACTTGAAGTGTTTGCCGAGGTGCTGAAAAGCGGCTCGACCACACAGGCATCGGTTGTGCTTTCACTTTCACAATCTGCCGTCAGCGCCTCGCTGGCCGATATCGAAAACCAGCTAGGCGTACAGTTATTTGACCGCGTCGGTAAGCGACTGGTGATTAACGAACATGGCCGCCTGCTCTATCCGAAGGCGCTGGCGTTGCTGGAACAGGCGGGCGAAATCGAGCGTCTGTTCAACCATGACAACGGGTCATTGCGCATCGGGGCCAGCAGCACCATCGGTAACTACATGCTGCCGGCGATGCTGGCGGAATATCGTCTGGACTTCCCGGCGACGCCGCTCGAACTCAACGTCGGCAATACCAATGATGTGATCAACGCCGTGGCGGATTTCCGTGTTGATCTGGGGCTTATCGAAGGCCCGTGCCAGATGCCGGAACTGATCACCCAGCCGTGGCTGGATGATGAACTGGTGGTGTTTGTTGCGCCGGAGAATCCGCTGGCAACGCATCCGGTGACGCTGGATGCGCTGGCGCGTGAACCGTGGATTTTACGTGAACGCGGTTCCGGTACGCGTGAAGTGCTGGATCACCTGCTGCTGCCGCAACTGCCGGATTTTAATCTGGTGATGGAACTGGGCAATTCCGAAGCGATCAAACATGCCGTGCGCCACGGTATCGGCATCAGTTGCCTCTCGCGGCGGGTGATTGCAGAGCAACTCAGCAGCGGGACGCTGGTGGAAATTCCGCTGCCGGTCGGGCCGCTGGTGCGCAAACTCTACCTGATCCACCACCGGCAGAAGCATATTTCCAGCGCGTTATCGCGGTTTTTAACGTATTGCCGGGAATCGCAATAACGGTCTTTCGCTAATGATCTGCGGCCAGTTATGAAGGTGTCTTATAACAGGTCGTTCCTGCTATTCAGAGCAGCAGGTTTTGCTACAATCCGCGCTTAAATTTTATAATGACGAGCGGATATAGGGAAAAAATGGCTCAACAACCTACAAAAACTACGCAGGTAGCACCTACACTGCGTCGCGAGCTGAAGGCACGTCACTTAACGATGATCGCCATTGGCGGCTCGATTGGTACAGGGTTATTCGTTGCCTCCGGCGCGACGGTTTCGCAGGCAGGCCCAGGCGGCGCACTGCTCTCCTACGCGTTAATCGGCATCATGGTGTACTTCCTGATGACCAGCCTCGGCGAGCTGGCGGCGTTTATGCCCGTTTCAGGCTCATTCTCCACCTACGGCTCCCGCTATGTAGAAGAAGGGTTCGGTTTCGCACTGGGCTGGAACTACTGGTACAACTGGGCGGTGACCATCGCCGTAGACCTCGTGGCCTCGCAGCTGGTTATGAACTACTGGTTCCCGGACACGCCGGGCTGGATCTGGAGCGCCTTGTTCCTCAGCCTGATCTTCCTGCTGAACTACATCTCGGTGCGCGGTTTCGGTGAAGCCGAATACTGGTTCTCGCTGATCAAAGTGGTCACGGTCATCATCTTTATCGCCGTGGGCGTGTTGATGATCACCGGTATCATGCGCGGTGGCGAAACGGCGGGCTGGCACAACTGGGCCATCGGCGATGCGCCGTTTGCCGGTGGATTTGCCTCGATGATAGGCGTGGCGATGATCGTCGGTTTCTCCTTCCAGGGAACTGAGCTTATCGGCGTGGCTGCGGGCGAGTCTGAAAATCCTGCCAAGAATATTCCACGCGCGGTTCGTCAGGTCTTCTGGCGCATTCTGCTGTTCTATATTCTGGCGATTCTGGTGATCAGCCTGATCATTCCTTACACCGACCCGAATCTGCTGCGCAATGAAGTGGGCGATATTTCCGTCAGCCCGTTCACGCTGGTATTCCGTAATGCCGGTCTGCTGTCGGCAGCGGCGGTGATGAACGCCGTGATCCTGACCGCCGTGCTCTCCGCCGGTAACTCAGGCATGTATGCGTCAACCCGTATGCTGTTCACGCTGGCCAGCGAAGGCAAAGCGCCGCGCATATTTGCTAAATTGTCCAAAGGCGGCGTGCCGCGCAACGCGCTGTATGCCACCACCATCGTGGCCGCGTTGTGCTTCCTCAGCTCGATGTTTGGTAATCAGACCGTTTACCTGTGGCTACTGAATACCTCGGGGATGACCGGCTTTATTGCCTGGCTGGGTATCGCCATCAGCCATTATCGTTTCCGTCGTGGTTATGTGTCGCAGGGACGTGATCTGAAAGATCTGCCGTATCTCTCCGGCTTCTTCCCGTTCGGACCGGTATTCGCCTTTGTGTTGTGTCTGATTATTACTCTCGGCCAGAACTATCAGGCATTCCTGAAAGACACCATCGACTGGTACGGCGTTGCCGCCACCTACATCGGGCTGCCGCTGTTCCTCATCATCTGGTTTGGTTATAAGCTGACCAAAGGCACCAAAGTGGTGAAATACAGCGAGATGGAATTCCCGAAATACGTCGAGCCACCGCGCAAAGACGCGAAGTGATATCCACCTCTTTCCTGCGGTGATTGAAGCGGAGCTCAGGCTCCGCTTTTTTTATGCCGCTTATCGCGGCCCCCTCGCCACATCGCGTAATGCTTTGTTACCTCAGCATTGTTTCGTTTCGCACCAACTATAGGTAGGCTTGATAGGTTGTGTAAACTGCATTGATAATCGTTATCATTTCTTTTATTGTTAGCGCCTCTTCAGGGAAACGTAAAGGAATCGGAAGAAGATGAATTATCAGCA
The DNA here is from genome assembly GCF_003697865.1 of Rahnella sp. Larv3_ips. Lineage (NCBI taxonomy): Bacteria > Pseudomonadati > Pseudomonadota > Gammaproteobacteria > Enterobacterales > Yersiniaceae > Rahnella > Rahnella sp. Larv3_ips. Next base: position 5,694 of record NZ_MJIB01000004.1, read on the forward strand.
GAAATGGGTGAGTGCCCGCGTTGCAGGCGGTCTTTTTGCACTGGCGATGGGCGTCATGAGCACAGGCGCACAGGCGGTCACCGTCACCGATATTGCCGGGCGAACCGTCACCGTGCCGGATGATGTTCAGCGCGTGGTTCTCGGAGAAGGGCGGTTGTTCTTTGCCGTTTCTCTGCTGGAAGGCCAGAAGCCTTTCGACCGCATTGTCGGCTGGCAGGGAGATTTCCGTAAGCTGGATCCGCAAACCTATGCCACCTATCAGGCTAAATTCCCGCAAATCGACAACATCCCGCTGATTGGTAACACCAGCGCCGACAGCATCAGCCCGGAAAAAGTGCTGACGCTGAATCCGCAGGTGGCGATCTTTGGTTTGTCGGGGCATGGTCCGGGCAAAGAAAGCGCACTGGTGACTCAGTTACAGAAAGCCGGTGTGCCGGTGGTCTTTGTTGATTTTCGCACCTCACCGCTGAAAAATACCCTGCCGAGCATGGAATTGCTGGGCAAAGTGCTGAACCGCGAAAAGCAGGCGCAGGACTACATCAGGTTCTATCAGGACAACATTAAACGCGTTACCGACATCACCCAACACATCCCTGACCAGGACAAACCGAAAGTCTTCATCGAACTGCGTGCGTCTACCGCCGATGAATGCTGCCGGTCTGCCGGAAAGGGCAATATGGGTGATTTTATCGATCAGGCGGGTGGCGTGAACATTTCCAAACCGTTGCTGCCGGGGCCGCTGGGGCTGGTGAATCTGGAAAAAGTGATCGCCTCTCAGCCTGATGTGTACCTGATAAGCGGCGGCGGCAAACCGGCCAAAGCAGGCGATCCGGCACCGACCGGTCTGGTGCTCGGCGCGCAGACCACGCCGGAGCAGGCGCGCGCCAGCATGACGCCGCTGTTGCAGCGTAAAGGCATCAGCACGCTGAAAGCCGTGGAAGAAGGGCGCAGTTTCGGCATCTGGCACAACTATTACAATTCGCCGTACAACGTGCTGGCGGTACAGGTGTTTGCCAAAGCCTTCTATCCGCAGAAATTTGCGGATCTCGATCCGCAGCAGACGCAGAATCAGCTTTATAAGCAGTTCCTCGCCGTTGAGCCAACGGGGACCTACTGGACGGATGCAGTTAAACCGGAAAGCGGGAAGTAAGTTATCCTGCTGTAAGTTTTTACGTTAATGAGATTGAAGCGAAACATGAGTGCAACTACCGAACCCGCGCTGACGGCAGATAACACCGCCGGACAAAGCGTCATGGGACAATACCAAAATATTGTACGCCGCCGTTTGTTGATTATGCTGATCCTGGTGTTGGCGATCCTCGTCTCACTGGTGATTGATTTCATTATGGGGCCTTCGGGGTTGTCACTCTCCACGCTGTGGAAAACGCTGTTTGATGCGGCCGCTGCCGATCCCGGTACACGGGTGATCGTCTGGGATATCCGCCTGCCGTATGCGCTGATGGCGATCGCCGTCGGCATGTCTCTTGGCCTTGCCGGGGCGGAAATGCAGACCATCCTTAATAATCCGCTGGCAAGCCCGTTTACGCTCGGCGTGTCGTCTGCGGCGGCCTTCGGTGCCGCGCTGGCGATTGTGCTGGGCATCGGTATTCCGGGGGTGCCGGATCAGTGGTTTATCTCCGCCAACGCCTTCATTTTTGCCCTGCTGGCTGCGCTGATGCTTGACGGCATCACCCGCTGGACGCGCGTCGCCAGCTCCGGCGTGGTGCTGTTTGGTATCGCGCTGGTCTTTACCTTTAACGCACTGGTGTCACTGATGCAGTTCATTGCGACCGAAGACACCTTACAGGGGCTGGTTTTCTGGACGATGGGCAGCCTGGCGCGGGCATCCTGGGTGAAACTCGGCGTGATGATGTTCGCGTTTCTGATCCTGCTGCCGTGGTCAATGATGAGTGCGTGGAAGCTGACGGCGCTGCGTCTGGGTGAAGATCGTGCGGTCAGTTTTGGTATCGACGTGCGCCGTCTGCGCCTCGGCACCCTGCTGCGTATCAGTATCCTTTCCGCGCTGGCGGTGGCGTTTGTCGGCCCGATCGGCTTTATCGGTCTGGTTGCGCCGCACATTGCCCGTCTGATGTTTGGTGAAGATCACCGCTTCTACCTGCCGGCCAGTGCGCTGATCGGTGCGCTGGTGCTGTCGATGGCGTCGGTTGCCTCGAAAAATCTGGTGCCGGGCGTGATCATTCCTGTGGGTATCGTGACCTCGCTGGTCGGCGTGCCGTTCTTCCTGAGCATTATTCTTCGTCATCGGGGGAACGTCTGATGTCTGCCATGCTGGAAACGCGTCCTGAAGAATTTCTGAATGCCGCCACGCAGGGGCTGCAAATCCGCGATTTTAACGCGGGGTATCCGAAGCGCCCGGTGATCCGCCATCTCAACGTGCCGATGCTGCCGCGTGGGAAAATTACCGTGTTGCTCGGGCCAAACGGCAGCGGGAAATCGACCCTGCTGCGCTCGCTGGCCGGGCTGAACCGGGCGGAAGGGCAGCTGATGCTCGACGGCCACGATCTGATGCCGATGCCGTTTGCGCGCCGTGCCGAGCAGGTGGTCTATCTGCCGCAAACCCTGCCTGCTGGTGTGCATCTGCATGTGCTCGAGTCGATTATCGTGGCGCAGCGCGCGTCCGGCGGCAAAAGCAAAGTGACCGATGGCACTGATAAGGTGATGGCGCTGCTGCGTCAGCTGGGCATCGAACATCTGGCGCTCAGCTATCTCGATCAGCTTTCCGGTGGTCAGAAACAGCTGGTGGGTCTGGCGCAGTCACTGATTCGTCAGCCCTCTTTGTTACTGCTCGACGAACCGCTCAGCGCGCTCGATCTTAATTATCAGTTCCACGTTATGGATCTGGTGCGTAAGGAAACGCAAAAACGCAATATTGTGACCGTGGTGGTGGTGCATGACATCAACATCGCGCTGCGCCACGGCGATCGTGTGCTGATGCTCAAAGACGGGCATCTGATCGCCGATGGTGAACCCGAAGCGGTGATCACCGCTGACAGTCTGGCGCGCGTTTACGGCGTGCGCGGACGTATTGAACGCTGCTCGCAGGGAACGCCGCAAATCCTCATCGACGGACTGGTTGGCGACCCCTCGATTTAAATACATGACGTAGTAAAAACGGACGCAGCCAACGTAGCGGCGTCCGCCTTTCACATTGTGAGCCTGAAACTTAAAAGAAAATCCTGATAAACCGGGCGATTCCGTTCGCACTTTTTTTGACGGTTTGATGGAAAAAAATACAACGTCCCGCAGTGCCGGGGTTGTTTTATCCTCATGGAGAGAAGAAATGGTTAAGGTTAAATTTACACCGGCACTGAAAGCCGGGTTATTCGCACAGCTGTTTGCCGCCACGTTTCCGGTGATGGCAGAAGAGACGACCGACGTAAAAGAACGGGAAGACCAGATGGTGGTGACCGCCTCCGCCGTCGAGCAAAACCTCAAAGACGCCCCGGCAAGTATCAGCGTGATCACCCGCGAAGACCTGCAAAAGAAACCGGTTCAAAACCTCAAAGACGTGCTGAAAGACGTACCGGGCGTGCAGATCACTAACGAAAGCGACAACCGTCAGGGCGTCAGCATCCGTGGTCTGAGCAGCGGTTATACCCTGATTCTGGTGGACGGCAAACGCGTGAACTCCCGCAACGCCGTCTTCCGTCATAACGATTTCGATTTGAGCTGGATCCCCGCAGAATCCATCGAGCGTATCGAAGTGGTGCGTGGCCCGATGTCCTCGCTTTACGGTTCGGACGCGCTGGGCGGTGTGGTCAACATCATCACCCGTAAAGTCGGCAAAGCCTGGCACGGGACGCTGAGCGCCGATACTACCGTGCAGGAACATCGCGATCGCGGCGACAGCGGCAACGGCAACTTCTTCGCCAGCGGCCCGCTGGTTGATGACCTGTTAGGGGTGAAAGTTTACGGTGCGCTGGGTAAACGTGAAAAAGATCAGGCCAGTTCCTCCAGCGGCAGCACCGGCCAGCCGCGCATTGAGGGCTATACCTCGCGCAACGCCAACGTCGAGTTCTCCCTGACCCCGGACAAAGATCAGGACATCACTTTCGGTTACGGCCTCGATCGTCAGGATCGCGATTCCGACACGCTGGATAAGAACCGCATTGAACGTGAAAACTACTCGCTCGGCCACAATGGCCGCTGGGGGCTGGCGAATACCGAACTGCGTTTCTACGGCGAAAACATCGAGAATAAAAACGCCGAAACCATTACCTCGAAAAACAACTCTCTCGACGGCAAAGTCGTGATCCCGCTGGGTGATTACAACCAGTTGCTGACCTTCGGCGGTGAATACCGCAACGACAAACTCGAAGACGGCGTAAACATGCAAAACGGCGGCAGCACGCAGGCCAATCAATATGCGCTGTTCCTCGAGGACGAGTGGCGTATTTTTGAAAACCTGGCGCTGACCGGCGGCGTGCGCATGGATGATCACCAGAACTACGGCGTCAACTGGAGCCCGCGTGCGTATCTGGTCTACAACGCCACCGACACCGTGACGGTGAAAGGCGGCTGGGCATCGGCCTTCAAAGCGCCTTCGTTGTTGCAACTCAGCCCGGACTGGCAAAGTGCGTCCTGCCGTGGCAGCTGTAATGTGGTGGGCAGCAAAGATCTGAAAGCAGAAACCAGCGAAAGCGTCGAATTCGGTCTGTACTACGCCGGTGAAGAAGGGTGGCTGGAAGATGTGAATGCCAGCGCGACGGTGTTCCAGAACGACATCGACGACATGATCACGGTTATCCGCACTGCGAACCGCAATCTGGCACAGACGTATCAGAACTTCGTCGGCTTCGACGCCAGCGGTAACCCGATTTTCCGCTACTACAACGTCAATAAAGCGCGCATCCGTGGCCTGGAAACGGAGCTGAGTTTACCGGTCACTGACGTGCTGAACCTGAAGCTGAACTACACCTATAACGACGCCCGTGATCTGAGTAACGGCGGCAACAAACCGTTGTCCGAGTTACCGTTCCACACGTCGAATGCGACGCTGGACTGGAAACCGCTTGAGGACTGGAGCTTCTATATTTCCGCCAACTATAAAGGCAAAAGCCGCACCGTCACCGACGGAAACGCCACGCCGGGCGGATATACCGTCTGGAACACCGGCGGTTCCTATCAGGTCAATAAAGCCGTGAAACTGCGCGCAGGTGTGCTGAACCTCGGGGATAAAGATTTGAACCGCGATGATTACAGCTACAACGAAGACGGAAGAAGGTATTTCGCGGCGGTTGACTACAGTTTCTGACAGACGGTGCTGAGAGGGTGAGGCAGGGCGACTGACCCGCGCAGCCGACATGCAGGAGAGTGCCACGAGAGGGAAGAGGTTCCCTCTCGTGGCCGGTCAGGGTACAGAAAGCCGGGAAATCACAGCCATTGAGTCACTGAAAATTTCACCGCTTTCTGCCCGCTGTTACTTACCGTTCCACGCTTTCAAATTCTGATCACGCACGGACAGTTTCTGCTCCGGCGTTAACTTGTTGTAATCCTTCGCCAGCCCACTTTCCCAGTCGCCGTACAGCGGGTTTGGCAGCACGATGTATTGGGTGCCGAACTGCTGATGGTTCTGATTCACAAAAGCGCGGCGCTGTTCGTTGCCTTTATGGTAGGTCGCGGCACCGAAATCGTTCAGGTTGTCACCGACGAACAAGACGATGTGGTAACCCGCGGCTTTAATGGAATCGAAACGCACCTGTTTGTTTGAGGTGTCGGAGCTCAGCAACATGGTTTTATCATTCGCGCCGGAGAAGCCCAGACGGTTCATGTTGTCCAGTGTGGCAGCGTATTCGCTGGTTTTACGGTTGGAGACATAGAACATCGTGCCGCCGTGCGAATTGACGTAATTAGCAAATTCCACTGCGCCCGGAATGGCGGTCGCCTGACGTGCGGCGGTCCACTGTGACCAGGTTTTGCTGTCGAATGGCTTGTTCGCTTTGACCTGCCACGCGCTGTAAGCGCTGTTATCAAGCATGGTTTCATCCAGATCCACCACCACGGCTTTCTTCTGACCCGCCAGCGGCTGCGCTTGATCAAAGGCCATTTTAGCCGCGTTGAATGCCTGATAGGTCAGTGCCTGATATTCACCGGATTGCTGGAACCAGTTCAGCGCCATCACGGACTGATCGTTCAGCGTTTGCTGGGCATCGTTCTTTTGCTGCGCACAGCCGCTCAGGGCCAGCATAATCAATGCACTGGTGGTACAAAGCGAAACTTTATTCATTGGGTATCCCTGTTTTTGTTAAGAGAAGTTCTCATTCGTAAAATTCCCTGAAACTTTAGCAGATTCAGCGGGCTGCGAAAGAGGAAAAGGCAAATTACGCGAGATGGCACGAAAAAGGACAAAAACAAAAAAGGCCGGAGGGTGAGTCCGGCCGAAAAAAATCAAGACAGAGAATAATAACAATGAGGTGGTATTTGACTTAAATCAGAACTGATAAACCAGGCCAACGGCAGTAACGTCGTCGTTATTCAGACCCAGTTTATTATCGTCATCCAGCTGGTTGATTTTATAATCAACATAGGCTGACATGTTTTTGTTGAAATAATAGGTGGCGCCCACGTCGAAATATTTAACCAGGTCAACGTCGCCGATGCCTTCAATATCTTTCCCTTTGGTCTGCACATAACCCAGAGAAGGGCGCAGGCCGAAGTCGAACTGATATTGCGCGACCGCTTCAACAGTTTGTGTTTTATTTGCAAAGCCGCTGCCAGCCGGTGCGCTTGCAATACCTGCCGGAACGGTAATGGCAATCATATTACGGGTTTCAGCATACATCGCTGCTAAATACACCCCGTTAGCGTCATATTTCATGCCGCCGGTCCATGCGTCAGCTTTATCACCTTTGCCGTAAGCGGAGGTGCTCTGGCCGATGGTGCGGTCAGAAGACGCGTAGGCACCGCCGAAGCTCACGCCGGTATCACCCAGTGCGTAAGTGGTAGAAAGTGCATAACCGTCGCCGTTTGCTGTGCTGCTGCTGCGACCGTCATTTTCGTTTTTGCCCTGGTACTGTAACGCCACGTTCAGGCCATCCACCAGACCGAAGAAGCCACGGTTACGGTAGGTAGCCACGCCGTTGGTACGGCCCGTCATGAAGCGGTCTGCTTTGGTGTAACCATCGCCACCGAACTCAGGGAACATATCGGTCCAGGCTTCGACGTCGTACAGTGCGCCGTAGTTACGACCGTAGTCGAATGAACCGTACTGACCAAATTTCAGACCGGCAAAGCCCAGACGGGTTTTGGTGCCGGTGGTGCTTGGGGATTTGCTGTCGGATTCGGCGTGGTTAGCCTGAACGTTATATTCCCACTGGCCGTAACCGGTGATCAGATCGTTAATTTGTGTCTGACCTTTAAAACCGAAACGCACATAACTCTGGTCGCCGTCATTGCCGGGAGCATCAGAGAAATAATGCAGACCTTTTACTTTACCGTACAGGTCAAGTTTGTTGCCGTCTTTATTATAAACTTCTGCTGCGTGCGCGCCTGATGCAATCAATAAACCAGGAATTAAAAGTGCCAGAATATTACGTTTCATGAATTTTTACCCTGCATTCTTTATTAAAAGCTTTGGTTGGAAAGCTTTATATGAAGTCTTGTGGAAAGACGCTATTCATCATTTTTGCTATGCATTCCGTGTGTGCTCGGAATTTTCTCAGCGAGGGTTTTTTACCTTAGATATGTGATCAATTTATGACAATTGAAAATGAACTTTTACTTTATTTAATAAATGACTGACGTAAATTTGTGCAGTCACCCTGATTTCGGGCTGCGCCATCAGCCGGTCTGTGGGACAATAGCCGCCACACTTCGGTCCTGACCCCCAACAAAAAGAGATGCATGGCGCTTTCCCCCGCAGTAAAAAATCAGATCAGCCAGTGGTACAAAGCCCTGCAAGAGCAAATCCCGGATTTCATTCCCCGCGCCCCGCAACGTCAGATGATTGCAGAGGTGGCGAAGGCGTTCTCGGGTGACTCAGCGCGGCATCTGGCCATTGAGGCGCCGACCGGCGTCGGGAAAACGCTGTCCTATCTCATCCCCGGTATTGCCGTCAGCCGCGAAGAAGAAAAACCGCTGATTGTCAGCACGGCCAACGTCGCGTTGCAGGATCAGATTTACAGCAAAGATTTACCGCTGCTGAAAAAAATTATTCCTGACCTCAAATTTACCGGCGCATTTGGCCGCGGGCGTTATGTGTGCCCGCGCAATCTGGCGGCGATGAGCAACGAAAACGCGCAGGGCGATCTCGGGTTATTTTTGGGTGACGAACTGGCGCCCTCCAGCGGCGAAGAGCAGAAACTGGCGAAAACGCTGGAAACCGCGCTCTCGCGCTATGAGTGGGACGGACTGCGCGACCACTACAAGAAAACCATCGACGATCCTTTGTGGATCAAAATCAGTACCGATAAAGCCAACTGCCTGAGCCGTAACTGCCATTATTTTCGCGAATGCCCGTATTTCGTGGCGCGCAAAGAGATTGAAAGCGCCGATGTGGTGGTCACCAACCACGCTTTAGTGATGGCTGCGCTGGAGTCGGAATCGGTGCTGCCACCGGCGAAAGATCTGCTGCTGGTGCTCGATGAAGGGCATCACCTGCCGGAAGTGGCACGCGATGCGCTGGAAGTTGATGCTGAAATCACGGCCATGTGGAACAGCCTGCAACTGGACAATTTTGTGCGCCAGATTGAGCAATGTCTGTCGCTGTTTACGCCGAAAAATCCGCCGCCGCTGACCAACGCCGAGCGCCTGCACAATCACTGCGCCGAGATGCGCGAGCTGCTGCTACTTATCGAACAATCGGTCAGTCAGTATCTGCCGCCGGACACCCCGGAAGCGGAGCACCGTTTTGAACTCGGCGCCTTGCCGCCGGAACTGACCGAACAGTGCAGTCGCCTGTTTAAACTGACCGACGGGCTGCGCAGTCTGGCGGAATACATGGTCAACGATCTCAGTGAGAAGACCGGCAAGCACGACATTATGCGTCTGCACCGCGCGATCCTGCACATGAGCCGGATGCAAAGTTATCTGGAAACCATGAGCAAGCTGTGGCGGCTGGCGGCGCTGGATAAAGCCTCGAACGCGCCAATCAGCAAATGGGTGACGCGGACGTATTTTGATAACCAGACGCATCTGGTGTTTCACTGCGCGGGGATCCGCGTGAGCGATCAGCTGGAAAAAATGCTGTGGCGCAAAGTGCCGCATGTCGTTATCACCTCCGCCACGCTGCGTTCGCTGAACAGTTTCTCCCGTTTGCAGGAGATGAGCGGCCTGAGCGAAAAAGCCGGTGACCGCTTCGTCAGCCTGGATTCGCCGTTTAACCATGTTTCGCAGGGCAAACTGGTGATCCCGCAGATGACCCTCGAGCCTCTGATGGCGAACGAAGCGGCACATTTGCAGGAGATGGCCGATTTTTTCCGCAGCGAACTGGCGAAAGGGCAACACACCGGCCAGCTGGTGCTGTTCGCCAGCAACCGCGCGATGCAACAGTTTGTCTCGCTGCTACCGGATTTGCGTCTGATGCTGCTGGTGCAGGGCGATCAGCCGCGCTACCGGCTGGTGGAAGAGCACCGTAAACGTGTTTCAGCGGGCACCACCAGCGTGCTGATTGGTCTGCAATCGTTCGCCGAAGGGCTGGATCTGAAAGGTGAACTGCTGACACAGGTGCATATCCATAAAATTGCGTTTCCGCCGGTCGACAGCCCGGTGATCCTCACCGAAGGCGAATGGCTGAAAACGCTTAAGCGCTATCCGTTCGAAGTGCAAAGCCTGCCGAGCGCGTCGTTTAACCTGATCCAACAGGTTGGACGGCTGATCCGCAGCCATGAATGCACCGGCGAAATCGTCATTTATGACCAGCGCCTGCTGACCAAAAGTTACGGTGCGCGCCTGCTGGCGGCGTTGCCGGTGTTCCCGATTGAACACCGCGAAATGCCTGCGCCCGGATCAGTGAAACGTCCTGATATTCTGAAAACGGCAAAGAAAGATCCGGTTCGCCGCCGCACCCGCCGGCGATAATTATTCCTGAAGAAAAGTCATTACACCGAGAAGGTAACGCTACGATGGATTACACCAAACTCATTAAAGAAGTGGGGCGCGGAAAAAATCACGCGCGCGATCTGGACCGTGAGCAGTCGCTTGCGCTGTACCGCGAGATCCTGGCCGGTGACGTGCCGGATTTACAGCTCGGTGCGCTGCTGATTGCGTTTCGTATTAAAGGCGAAGCGGAAGAAGAGATGCTCGGCTTTTATCAGGCTATGGAAGAGTGCGTGATGCGCCTTCAGGCGCCCGCTGATCGCCCTCTGCCGGTGGTGATCCCAACCTATAACGGCGCGCGCAAACAGGCGAATCTCACGCCGTTGCTGGCGATGTTACTCAGCCGTCTTGGTTTGCCGGTGGTGGTGCACGGCGTTGATGAAGATCCGACCCGCATCACCAGCGCTGAGGTTTTCCGTTCGCTGGGCATTGAGGCGGCACACACGCAGGCGCAGGCACAGCAGCAGCTCGACGCCGGTTCCGCTCCGGTGTTCATCCCGGTTTCAGTGCTGTGCCCGCCCATCGACAAACAGCTTTCACTGCGCTGGCAGATGGGCGTGCGTAACAGCAGCCACACGCTGGCGAAGTTAATTACGCCCTTCACCGGGCAGGATGCGTTGCGCTTATCGAGCGTTTCGCACCCGGAATATATCCAGCGCGTCTCTTCCTTCTTCCGCCAGATCGACGGGCGCGCCTTGCTGACCCAGGGCACGGAAGGCGAAGTCTATGCGAATCCGCAGCGGTTCCCGCAGACCCACTTTATCGCCGGGGGTGAGCTGAGTGTTCTGGCAGAAAAAGAAGAGATTTTTGCAGCGGATCTGCCCGCGTCCAAAGACGTCGACACTACCGTGAACTACATTCAGCAATGCCTGAAGGGCGAACGCGCTATCCCGCAGGCACTCCTCACCCAAATGGCATGTTGTCTGGTGGCCGCAGGGGTGTGTGCCGATATGGCCGAAGCCAGAATGATTGTGGAACAGGTGTTTTAACGCCCTTCCCCGTGAAGCGGGGGATTAAGCGCAAAATCAGGCGTTAAAGCCTGCCTGAACATTCATTTCGTCTTATATCCCCCGTCCCGGCCTCCCTCTTCGCAGGGGAGGCATTAAAAAAATACCCCGCATCACGCTGTAAATCCTGCGTTTATATTCATCTCAGTGCCACAAAACCCCTCTTACCCTGTTCAATAGTGTGGTTAAAGGCTAAAATAGAGGAACTACGAAATCTATTTCATGATTTTATTGGTTTTTTTATAAACTTTTATGGAGATTTAACGATGGAAACTTTACCGGCTTGCCCGACGTGTCACTCTGAATTCACCTGGCAGGACGGTGAAATGCTCAATTGCCCTGAATGTGGCCATGTGTGGTCCATGAGCGGTGATGCAGCCGCGGAAGATGACGTCCTGAAAGTGATCGATGCCAACGGCAATCTGCTGGCAGACGGTGATTCTGTTACGGTGATCAAAGACCTGAAAGTGAAGGGCAGCTCTTCCATGCTGAAGATCGGCACCAAAGTGAAAGGCATCCGTCTGGTTGAAGGCGACCACAACATCGACTGCAAAATTGACGGTTTTGGTCAGATGAAACTCAAATCCGAGTTCGTGAAGAAAAACTGATCCCCTCCCTGGTTGCCTGGCAGTGATGAGCGGTTTTGCCATATCGACAGAACCGCTGTCTGAACATACACTCAATGCATAATCTCGTTAACTTTCAGCAGAGAAGATTGCATGAAACAGGCTCAGGACTACTTTAACGCCCTCAACCGCGATTACCTTAAAGTGCATCAGGACAAAGAAAATTTGTTCTGGCAAAACTATATGGGCATCGGTGATGACCATGTCTCCGCGGCTTTCTCCGCCGCTGAAACCGCCTACAAACGTTTTATCGCCGAACCTTCCCGCCCGGCAGAATTACGCGAGTTAATCGCACAGCTCGATAATCAAAAACGCGATCAGGACGGCGAAGCACTGCTCCACGGCCTGCGCGGATGGCTGAGTTTCTTCGACTGCAACGTGATTGAAGATCCCAAAGCGCAGGCGCTGCTCGACGAGATCATTCAGGCTGAATCCGTGCTGTTTGGTAAACGTAAGCAGTACCGGATGACGCACATCAACAGCAAAGGCGAGCGCGTCAGTGCATCGCTGGGTGAGCTGCTGACCAATCAGGCGAACAACGAAAACGAAACCTATCGCCGCAGTTCACAAAATGCGCTGCGGGAACTGGAAGAGTGGCTGCTGCACAACGGCCTGCCGGAGCTGATTGGCCTGCGCAACCGCTTCGCCCGCCAGCTCGGTTACCGCAACTATTTCGATTATAAAGTGAATAAAACCGAGCGCATGACGCCGGAACAGTTATTCGCCATCCTCGATCGTTTCGAAGAACAAACCCGTGAAAGCAACACGCGCAGCCTGAATGAGCTGGTCGCGCGTGAAGGCGATGCCGCACTGCTGCCATGGAATATCCGTTTTGCCAGCGCCGGTGATGTCACCCGCCAGCTCGACCCTTACTTCCCATTTGCCGATTCCCTGCGCCGCTGGATCGACAGCTTTAAGCGTCTGAATATCGGTTTTAACGGCGCGGATATGCAGCTGGATCTGCTGGTGCGCGAAGGCAAATACGAAAACGGTTTTATGCATGGCCCGGTTCCGCCATTTTACGACAACGGTCAATGGGTGCCTGCGGTGATCAACTTCACCAGTCTGGCGAAACCCGATCAGGTCGGCAGCGGGGCAGGTGGCCTGAATACGCTGTTCCACGAAGGCGGCCACGCAGCGCATTTCGCCAACATCCGCCAGAATGCGCCGTGCTTCTCGCAGGAATTCCCGCCGACGTCGATGGCCTATGCCGAAACCCAGTCAATGTTTTGCGACAGCCTGCTTGATGACGCGGACTGGCTGAAACGCTACGCGAAAAACGCCGCTGGAGAATCCGTTCCTGATGAACTGATCCGCGCCACCATCGAAGCCCGTCAGCCGATGCGCTCGTTCAATGAGCGCCATATCCTGCTGGTTCCGTATTTCGAATGGCAGCTCTATCAGTGGCCTGATGAAAAACGTACTCCGGAGGCGATGATCGCGCTGGCACGTGATATCGAAACCCACATTCTGGGCGTGACCGGCAGCCCGCGTCCGACGCTGGCTATCCCGCATCTGCTGTCGATGGAATCAGCCTGTTCTTATCAGGGATATCTGCTGGCGATGATGGCGGTTGAGCAAACGCGCGCGTTCTTCCTTAAACGCGACGGCTACCTCACCGATAATCCGGCCATCGGCCCGGATCTGGCGAAGCATTACTGGACGCCGGGCAACAGCGTCAGCCATGACGATACGTTACGCAGCCTGACCGGTGAGGGATTCAATCCGGCGTATCTGGCGCAGGCGTGTAATCAGACCATCGATGCGGCGTGGCAGGATGCGCAACACACCATTGAACTGGCCTCAACACGCGAACAGCCGGAAGCGGATTTCGATCTCAACGTGCATATCCGGGTGATCGACGGCAAGCGCATTCTGGCCGACAGCGCAGACGGTGATGATGCCATGTGTCAGGATTTTGCAGATTTCGTGGAACAGAACTACCCGGTCAGATAATCCGGGCCGTTCAGCTTCAGACATAAAAAAACCGCCGCCGAGCAGAATTCCGGCGGCGGTTTTTTTGTGTCGGTCAGCGGGCGTCGGGGCGGGTTAAATCGAAACGTAGCGCTTCAGAAATGCCGTAATAGGCGGAAGGCCCCCCGGCACGCAACACCGGCTCGGCGAGGGCGGTCTGGTAAACGCCCTCCACCAGTAAATGTTTGGCGATATGCACAGCCACCACTTCACCGAGCACCAGCCAGGTATCAATATCCCCGCCGGTGGCCGTTTTCAGCTGGATGCATTGCGTCAGCTTGCACTCAAAGTTCACCGGGCTTTCCAGCACGCGATCGGCGGCGACGATGTTGCCCGGCTGCGGCGTCAGACCGGCAAACGTAAACTCATCGTTACCGCGTTCCAGCGAGGCCGAACTTTCATTCATTTGCACCGCCAGCGCGCGCGTCGTCAGGTTCCAGACAAATTCGCCGGTTTCGACAATGTTTGCCACGCTGTCTTTCCAGCCGCTGCTGGCGAAACCAATGATCGGTGGACGATAATTGAAACAGTTGAAGAAGCTGTAGGGCGCGAGATTACGCTGGCCCGCCGCATTGCGTGAGGAAATCCAGCCAATCGGACGCGGGCCGACAATGGCATTCAGCGGGTCGTGCGGCAGGCCGTGACCGGCAGCGGGTTCGTAATAGTAGCGATCATCAGCGTTCATGGTATTCCTCGGTCAACATATTGATTTCAATTTTGAATGTCAGATTACCCATTTTAGGCGGGAAGTGACGGTTTTTATGTGCCCCGGCCAGTGAGCATCCGGCAGGCGGCGACGGTTTGTGGTATCTTGTGCGCCAATTCATGAACATCCAGCGTCCCCGCGCATGTTGTATGCGTCGCGCACACCTTTTCGGAGAGTCACTCAGGTGGAAAAAAAGAAAGTCTTCCCTCAGGAAAAAAGCGGTCTTCACCCGCGAAATCGTCATCGCAGCCGCTATGATTTCCCGGCCCTGATTGCCAATAACCCCGAACTGGCGCCGTTCGTTACGGAAAACAAGTGGGGCGATTTGTCGGTAGATTTCGCCAATGCTCAGGCGGTAAAAGCGCTGAACCGTGCCTTGCTGCATGACTGCTATCAGATTGCTAACTGGGATATTCCGGCCGATTATCTCTGCCCGCCGATCCCTGGCCGTGCGGATTACGTGCACCATCTGGCGGATTTGCTGGCCAGCAGCAACAACGGCAACATTCCGCAGGGTAAAGACATTTCCGTGCTGGATATCGGCGTTGGCGCGAACTGTATTTACCCGATTATCGGCCTGCGCGAATACGGCTGGCGTTTTACTGCCAGTGAGATCGACCCGGTTTCCATGGCGGCAGCCAAGAAAATCGTTGCCACCAACCCGCAACTGACCAATCAGGTGCGTTTCCGTCTGCAGGCCAAACCGCAGCGTATTCTCGATACCATTATCCGCCACGACGAACGCTATGACGCCGTGCTGTGTAATCCGCCTTTCCATGCGTCAGCGGCCGATGCGGCCTCGGGCAGCCAGCGTAAACGCCAGAATCTGGGGTTAGATCGCCGTGGCACGACCGAACTGAACTTTGGTGGTCAGCACAACGAACTGTGGTGCGAAGGCGGCGAAGAAGCCTTTGTGGTTCACATGGCCGAAGAGAGTGCGGGCAAAGCGCAGAACTGTTTCTGGTACACCGTGCTGGTGTCCAAAAAAACCACCTTGCCGTTGCTGTATGACGCGTTAAACGAAGAAGGTGCAACCGACATTCGCACCATCGAAATGGTGCACGGGAACAAAATCAGCCGCTTCGTGGCCTGGACTTTCCTGACGCCATCACAGCAAAAAAGCTGGGCAATTAAACGCTGGTCAGTCTGATCACGTCGTGAAATGAATGATTCCAGCGTGTTCATCTGTTGATGCGTACGCTGGAAAAATAGTCCGGTCGTCCCCTTTCTTTTTGAGTGGATTAAATTATGCTTAATTCACTATAAAAAAAGCTTATTCGTTTTCACTGTAATCATTATTTGCCTTATTTGTTTATCACAGCATTGTTGATTGTGTTTTCCTGCCTGCAACCCACCCAGGGGTCAGACTACGGTTTCGCTGTTTATTGGTTTCAACGCTAATAACCCGCGGGATGTAGCACGTGTTTATTTCAATTAATTGCGGTCACGCATTAATTCACGTTATCAGCCACAGGGTGTCTGTCCTATGCAATTATTTTCTCATCAGTTTAGTACGGCATGGCGTGAAAAATTCTCTGCGATCCAGCAGGCGGTTCCGATGATAGCTTTCACGCCAGACGGCGTGGTGCTTGAGGTGAACGATCTGTTTCTTAAGGGAATGGGCTACAGCAGACAGGAAGTCGTAGGCCAGCCACACCGGATGTTTTGTACGCCGGAGTTTGTCGTCAGCGATGCCTATCGTTTGCACTGGGAAGGTTTACGGCAAGGGAAATCCATCAGCGGGAATATTAAACGGGTGCATAAGAATGGCAGCATTCTCTGGCTTGAAGCGACCTATGTACCGGTGAGAAATAAACAAGGTAAAGTCACTGAAATAATTAAAATTGCCAGTGACGTCTCTGAACGGGTGAATGAATCTCACGAACATCACGGTATTTATCAGGCGCTCGAACGTTCGATGGCGCTCATCACCTTTACCCCTGACGGTCACGTCATTTCTGCAAACAATAACTTTCTGAAAGTCATGGGGTATTCCCTTCAGCAGATTCAGGGCCATTCCCACGGTATGTTTTGTTTACCACACTATCGTGATTCCCATGAATACCGTAATCACTGGCAGCGCCTGAAAAACGGCGAATTTATTCTGGGGCGTTTTGAGCGCATGAATGGCCGGGGGCAGAGTATCTGGCTGGAAGCGAGTTACAACCCGGTGATGGATGACGACGGCAAAGTGCTTAAAGTGGTTAAAATCGCTCAGGATATTACCTGCCAGATGGACCAGCAGCGGCAGCAGGAAAGCATGATGACGCACGTCCACGCGTTGTCGCTGACCACCGATAAAACCGCCGCCGAGGGTGTCACTATCGTCCAGCAGGCGGTCGAAGACATGCAGGAGGTCGAGGCGTTAGCGCGCCGGACCTCAGACATCATCGGCCAGCTCGGCCAGACATCAGAACGCATTGGTGAAATGGTCGATACCATCCGCCGTATCTCCTCCCAGACAAATTTACTGGCGATCAACGCCACCATCGAAGCCGCGCACGCCGGTGAACAGGGCAGGGGATTCGCCGTGGTCGCCGGTGAAGTGCGCTCGCTTGCCGATCAGTCCCGCAAAGCCGCGGTTGAGATTGACCAGCTGACGCAACACATCCGCGAAGGCGTCATGGCGGCCATTGACGGCATGGGTAACTGCGTCAACCGCGCAGGCGGCGGCGTCACACTCAGCCGTAACGCAGGGGAAGTCATCAATCAGGTCAATCTGGGGATGCAGGATCTGGTGCGGATGATGGCGGAGTTTTCGGTGATCGCGGGCGAGCGGACCAGACAGTAAAGCGGGGAGCCGGACCGGTTTTGCCATTTTTGGGAAATGCCGGTTCCTGAGTCACAGCGATCCCTTTCCCCGTTTCGGCGCGAATGGCCAGGGATCGCTGCAATTAAAAATCGAAATACTCCCGGTCATTATTCAAGCTACTATGGCGCGATACCCGCATTGATCCCAGGCTGCGGTACGTCTCCATTATAAATCTGTACTGCCTGCTTGGGCATTTCGATCCCCGCCTCAGCAAAGTGATTCTTCACCAGCCGGTCAAGCGCGTACTGCACCGTCCATTGTTCCAGCGCTTTGGTGCGCACCAGCACCCGCAGGGTGAAGAACTGATCTCCTAATCCCACCACGCCCTGATAGGTTGGCTCGCCAAGCAGCAGCGGTTTGATGGCTTCATCCTGTTGCAGGGCTTCGACCGCTTTGCGCAGCACGGCGTTGGCCGCATCCACATCTTCCTCGCGGCTGACATTATAGCTGGCGCGATACACCCCAAACTCGCGTTCATAATTTGAAAGCGTGGTGATCGAAGAATAGGGCACGATGTGATAGACGCCGTAAATATCGCGCAGGCCAATCGAGCGGATCGTCATGCGCTCGACGGTGCCACTGATGCCCATCACCGTGACGTATTCCCCGGTATTCATGCCGTTTTCGAACTGGATGAAAATACCGGTGATCACATCTTTAACCAGCGTCTGGGCACCAAAGCTGACCGCCAGACCGAGCGCACCCGCACCGGCCAGCAACGGCGCGATGTTCAGCCCGACCTGCGACAGCATGATCATAATGGTGATAGTACAAATCACGATAGCCAGCACGTTGCGAAACAGCGTCAGCAGCGTGCGCTCACGGGCGCTGGGACGCGCACCGTTGCTGAGTTCCTGCGCCAGTCGGTGCTCAATCACGCTCGCCAGCAGCGTCCAGGCGACAATGGCAAAGCACAGAATAAACAGCATGTGGCCCAGCCCGCTTATCACTTTCTCGCCAGTTTCCGTCATAAACCATTTGTTCAGATTGAAAATCTGCCAGGCATCAAGCAGTGAGAGCGTTACGCTCAGGACCACCAGCACGCGGATGATTTTCAGACCTGCCGGAATGTAAGAGTTAATCCGCTTTTGCAGCAGCGGATAACGGCGGTTGACGTCATCAGGCAGGGTGATCCGGCGGCTGATCCAGCGCGAGAGCAGGCCGGAGATCAGCGCGCCAAGGCCGATGATCACCAGACTTTTGATGGTCGCTGCCATCATAAACCGCAGGCTGCCGGCAAAATCAAACTGTGAGAGGAAGAACAGCACGACGAAATAACTGACGGCCAGCAAATGCCAGACATGGCCGAGCGCGCGCAGGATGACGCTGAAGAACGCCATTGACCGCTCAGCCAGCTGATTAAATTCATGGTGGATGGTGCGGCGGTTATGCAGGATCAGCCAGCTGGCGTAAACCGTCAGCGCCAGCATCACCACAAAATTGACCACGGCGGCGGTGGTGTAATTGATTTGTGTGGCGACGACCGGCACGCCCACCATCAGCGCATACCCGATCAGGCCGCTGACCCACGCCAGACGGGTGTTCCAGTAACGGGCGGTAACGTCTGCCAGCGGGAAAGGGCGCAGGTAGCTGAAACCGGGGGAAAAAATCAGGCGCAAAACCGCTTTAAAGAATTCTATTACCGCGAACGCGCTGAGAAATAGTGCCTGCAACCGGGCGATCAGCGGGCTGCCGCCGTTGACGTATTGCGCAAACAGGTTACCGGCAGCAACGGTCAGCAGCAAAATACCCAGATCGACGGCGAACGCGCCCAGGATGCTGGCGGGCAACTTGTACCAGTGCGTTTCCCGCATCCGCGCATGATTTCCCCAGCGGCCAAGGCGCAGATAGAGCGGCCCGATTAACCGGCGGATCAGGTGGAAGAAAGCAAAAGTCACTGCCACGGTCAGCAGAAAATAACCGACCGCCGGGAAGAAACGGGCCGGGTTAAAGTGGCGTTCCGGCCCTGAATTGATGGTGTCTTTCAGCGTCTGAACGCGCTTCATGATCCCGGACGCTGTCTGCTGGGTGGTATCGACCAGCTGATCAATCAGCGACAACTGTTCAGCCTGCGGTGGCGTATTTTCGCTGGCCGTTTTAGCCGCCTGCGGGGCTGTGCGGGCAGCGTCACGCAGATGGGTAATCAGTTCGGCGCGGGCTTTATCATCCTGAAGAATATCGGCCAGTGCGGCGTATGAGGCTTTTTGCTGATCTGCCGCAGCGGGTTTCTCCTCAGCCGCGTGGCTGAAAGCGCTGAACATGGCGAGGGTGATAAACAGCAAAACCGAAAATAGATGTGTCTGGATGCGGTGAGCCAACGGAGTCCTGTCGTTATGCGGCATTGTTCCTCTCTCAAAATGGCGGTTAATGGGGGTGTGGCAGCCCTAAGGGTAAAACAAGAGTGACCGTATTGTAGATAATTTGTGGCAAAACGTTGTGGGGTGACGTGCCATAGGCGGGTAACCGGAGCATAGCCAGCAAGCGACAGCGCGGAGTAAAAAGCGAGGGGGAATCCAAAAGGGGAAAAGCTTTTCCCCCTTCGGGCGGTTCGGCGCAGCGCGTTAAGTGATCAGCGCACCTGAGAAACCGACATCATTGCGGTCAGCGTTAAAAGCCGCGCTTGCCGCGGCCTTTGGCATCAGGAAACGTGTTGCAGGAACTCGCGCAGACGTTCGCTCGGCGGGTTATTAACCAGATCGGCGGGTTTCCCGTCTTCCGCAATACGGCCTTTATCGATGAAGATCAGACGTGATGCCACTTTTTCGGCGAAGCCGACTTCGTGAGTCACGATGACCATCGTCATGCCTTCGTCAGCCAGTTGCTTCATCACGGTCAGCACTTCATGACGCAGTTCCGGATCGAGCGCAGAGGTCGGCTCATCAAACAGCATCAGTTTAGGTTTGACCGCCAGCGCACGGGCAATCGCCACACGCTGTTGCTGACCACCGGAGAGCTCGGAAGGGTAGTGATGCGCGCGCTCGGACAGACCGACTTTCGCCAGCAGTTCTTTCGCCAGTTTATTGGCTTCTTCTTTCGACGCACCACGTACGCGGATCGGGCCGAAGGCCACGTTTTCCAGCGCGGTCATGTGCGGGAACAGATAGAACTGCTGGAACACCATGCCGGCTTCCTGACGGATCAGGCGTTCATCGACTTTCGGATCATTCACTTTCAGGCCATCAACGATCAAATCGCCGGAGGTGATCTCTTCCAGCTTATTGATGCAGCGCAGCAAGGTAGATTTGCCGGAGCCGGACGGCCCGATAATCACCACCACTTCACCCTGAGAAATGTTCAGATCGATGTCGTGGAGCACCTGGGTTTTGCCAAAGTGTTTTGAGACGTTCTTGAATTCAATCATATAATTTTCAGTTTGCGTTCTAAGCGGCGCAGAACAAAGCTCAGAGCCAGCGTAATGATCAGATAGATAACGGCAACCGCACTCCAGATTTCCATGGCGCGGAAGTTACCGGCGATGATTTCCTGGCCCTGACGGGTCAGCTCGGCGACACCGATGACGATAAACAGTGACGTATCTTTGATACTCACAATCCACTGGTTACCCAGCGGTGGCAACATGCGGCGCAGCGCCAGCGGCATGATGATGTAACGCAGGGTCGCACGACGGGACAGACCCAGCGCCAGACCGGCTTCGCGAAAACCATTGTGGATAGACAACACCGCGCCACGCGTAATTTCAGCGATATAGGCACCGGAGTTAATGATGATGGTCACCACCGCGGCGCTGAACGGGTCGATACGCAGATCGGGAACCATCATCGGCAGGGCGAAGTAAATAAACATTACCTGTACGACAATAGGCGTACCGCGAATGAGCTCGATAAATACCAGTGCGACGTTGCTGCTAAACCAGCCACCAAACGCGCGGGCAAAACCCGCAATCACACCAATAATCAGACCGCCAACCAGACCGAGGACCGAGATCCACAATGTCATCTTGGCGCCTTCGAGCAGGATAGGCAGAGCGGGCCAAATTACGCTCCAGTCAAACTGCATGGATTATCTCCTGGTCAAACAACTTACTGCGCCTGCGCGGAATAAATCCCGGCAGGCGCATAATATCAAGTCAGCTTTCTCTAAAAGGGAACGACTTAAATGAACAACGCTTATTTAGGTTCGGTATCGAACCATTTTTTATAGATGGCGGCGTAGGTACCATTCTCTTTGATGGTTTTCAGCGCGGCGTTGGCTTTCTCACGCAGTTCGCTGCCCTGAGGGAAAGCGATACCGTATTGCTGGCCAGCCAGTGAATCGCCAACCGCTTTGAACTGACCTTTACCGGCCGTTTTGATGAAGTACAGGATGTTCGGGGTGTCATGCATCACCGCATCCGCACGGCCTGTACCCAGTTCCATGTAAGCGCTGTCGATGTTCGGGAACTGACGCAGATCTTTGGTCTGTACGTTGGCTTTCATGTAATCCACGGAGCTGGTGCCGCTTTTCACTGCCACGGTTTTGCCTTTCAGATCAGCCACGCTTTTGATGGCGTCGTTGTTGCTTTTGACCATGACCATCAGACCGCTGTTGTAATAGCCGTCAGAGAAGTCGATGGCTTTCTTGCGCTCAGGCGTGATGGTGATACCCGCCAGCGCCAGATCGATGTTGTGTGTTTGCAGGGCAGGGATGATGCCGCCGAAGTCCATTGGTTTCAGTTCATAAGAGACTTTCATCTCTTTGGCGACCGCGTCCCACAGGTCGATATCGAAGCCGACGTATTTGTCACCTTGTTTGAATTCAAACGGGACAAACGCTGTGTCAGTAGCAACGATCAGTTTTTTGTCTGCTGCGTGTGAGCTTACGGCAAAGGCCAGAGTCAACGCGGCCAGGGAAACTTTTAAGAGTGACTTCATCAGTGAATTTCCTTTGTACATATTATGGGAACGATCTTATGTTACGACGCTTCACTGCAATATTCATGCCAAAGTTCATGCATGCTAAAATTCAATGGCTTAACGGCGTGCTGAACCGTTCAAGCAAAAAATTTAACATGGGGCGCACTGTGATGGTGCATTGTTACACTTTGCAATGTTCTCTCGTGGTGCAGCGCTTTATCATTAACCAGATGTTGTCTTTTAAACAATCATTAATTAACAACTACGCCGCGCAAATGATAACTCGCTCTAACTTTTGCGGAACGAAAACAAAACCTGTGCTCAATTTTGAAGCAGATGTAAAGAGGAGGAACCGGATATTCACCTGCGAAATGACTTTTATTGAACCATAATGGTGCAATGGGTCATAAGCATAAAAGAGGAGGGAGGAGGAGGCGTTAACGAAGCTGACTGTCTTTACTGCCGCGACGATTATACCCGGCGTGATCCTGCTGTTTTTTATCCAGCGCGGCCTGGCAGGTGACACAATATTGCACGCCCTTAAGCGCCTTTCTGCGCGCCAGTGGAATAGGCTCACCACATTCGTGGCAGAACTCCGCACTTTCACCCTGGCCGAGTGACTGACGTGCGCGATCAACAGCATCATTCACCGTGGAATCTATCTGATCTTGTACTGCGCCATCTTGCGCCCATCCGCTTGCCATAAAACCTCACAATATGTCTGTCTTTATGATTAAGAATAATCCATGTTGATTGATTCTTCGCCGCCTCTGTCTTTGTCATATACAAATAACTATTTGTTATATAACAATCTATTGAAAACCCGATGTGTCTTAGCCTTCATTGAGTATAGTCGGGATTTTGATAAGAAAACTCCGATACAGTTTGTGTTATATCGTGCTGTATGTTAAAAAATGCATCAATTGAATGAATGTGTTTCGATTGTTTATAGTTCGCGTGAATTTGTATATTTTTTCGCTAATGTGTAACTTTTTCAGCCAGCTGAAAACTCACTTTACCGGCGCTGATTTCCGGTCACTCCTCATTCAATTTCTCATACTGCGACGCAGTAGCGACCGGCCAGACCATGAAATGGACTTCTTCAGGGCACATTTTACTTGCTCGGCTAACCATAATGAGTAACCACTTTGGCGTGGCGTCTGAGTGTGTCTTACCCCAATCAGGGCATTAATGTGGCAGATAATCAGGTAGTTGGCGGCACCACGGGCGCGTCTGTACAACCCGGTCTGATTGACTCAGTGCGCAGTACGCTTTCTGAACAGGCTGATGCGCTGCATCACCTTTCTTCGCATCTCGACAGCGGGCAATATCAGACAGCCCTCCGGCTTATCATTGAATGCCAGGGTCACGTCATTTTGTCCGGTATGGGCAAATCCGGCCACGTGGGCAGAAAGATCTCCGCGACGCTGGCTTCCACCGGTACACCAAGCTTCTTTATTCATCCCGCCGAAGCCTTTCATGGCGATCTCGGCATGATCACCCCGTACGACTTGCTGATCCTCATTTCAGCCAGCGGGGAAACGGATGAAATCCTGAAATTAATTCCGTCACTGCGCCAGTTCGGTAATCGCATTATTGCGATCACCAATCACAACGCGTCGACGCTGGCAAAACATGCCGACGCCACGCTGGAACTGATGATGGAAAGCGAAAGCTGCCCGAACAATCTGGCACCGACCACCTCGACCACGCTGACTATGGCAATTGGCGACGCGCTGGCTGTGGCTTTGATCCGTCAGCGTAAATTCTTGCCTACCGATTTCGCCCGTTACCATCCGGGAGGTTCTCTCGGCCGCCGTCTGCTCACCCGCGTGTCAGATGTGATGCTGCCGGTTGTGCCGACCGTCCGTGAAGATACCGGATTCCGTCAGGTGATTTCTGCCATCACCTGCGGGTGTCAGGGCATGGTGGCGGTAAACAATCAGCAACAGCAACTGACGGGCATCATTACTGACGGGGATTTACGCCGGTATATGGAAAAAAGCACCCAGCTCGAGAGTGCCTGTGCTGCCGACATGATGACCCGTTCGCCGCTGACGTTACCGGCGGACATGATGATCACCGATGCCGAAACGCTGATGCAAAAGCACCGCGTTTCCGTGCTGCTGGTGACAGATAAAGAAAACAACGTGGCGGGTCTGGTTCGTATTTTCGACTGAAAACATTGCGCACCGTGATCTGATTGCAGGGGAAAGACACGCAGGATCACGGTACTTTTAATAAAGCACGATGTTAAAAACGTGCGATTTGTCATGATGATAAGAAATGTTTATTGAAAAACTGAAGTCTGCATGGCCCGGCGAACACATTGCCAGGGTTCGTCGATCACCTTTTCTGAGTATGGCAACGCTCAATCAGAATCTGGGCAAAATCATCATCGGCCTGCCAATGGCCTTGCTGATCGTCTATCTGCTTATTTTCAGCCATCCGCGCTATCTCAGCGAATCAACGGTTGCGATCAAAAGTTCTAATGACATCAGCGGCAGCAGCCTGAATGTCGGTCTGCTGCTGGGTGCCGCCAATCCGAGCACCGCAGAAGACGCGATGTACCTGAAAGAGTATATCAATTCCCCCGATATGCTCGCGGTGCTCGATAAACAACTGAATTTCCACGAAGTCTTTGGTCAGAGCGGTCTGGATTTCTTCTACCATCTGCCGAAAGATGCCACGCGTGAGCAATTCCTCAATTATTACCGCGACCGTATCGCCGTCACCTACGACGATAAAACCGGCCTGCTGACCATCGGAACGCAGGGTTTTACCCCTGAATTTGCCGAGCAGTTCAACAAAGCGGTACTGAAAGAATCCGAGCGTTTCATCAACGAAATCTCGCACAAAATTGCGCGCGATCAGCAGGCGTTCGCCGAAAACGAAATGCTGCAGGCGCGGGCACGCCTGAACACCAGCAAAACTCAGTTACTCGCGTACCAGAACCAGAACAACATTCTGGATCCGGAAGCGCAGGCCATCGCGGCCACGACGCTGGTGAACACGCTGGTCGGTCAGAAAATCCAGATGGAAGCGGAGCTGCGTAACTTACTGACTTATCTGCGTGAAGACGCGCCGCAGGTGATCAGCGCGCAGAACGCCATTACCTCGCTGGGCAAACAGATTGATCAGGAAAAAAGCAAAATCACCGCGCCGGACGGCCACAAGCTCAACAGCATGGCGGTGGATTTTGAAGAGATTAAAGCCAAAGTTCAGTTTGATACCGATCTCTACAAGCTCACGCTGACCTCTATCGAAAAGACCCGCGTCGAAGCGGCGAGAAAACTCAAAGTGCTGTCGGTGATCAGTTCCCCGCAGCTGCCGCAAGAGTCCAAATTCCCAAATACGCCTTACATGATCGCGAGCTGGCTGCTGATTTGCTGCCTGCTGTTCGGCACCGTCAAATTATTGCTGGCGGTCATTGATGACCATAAAGATTAACGCGGTTTGTTCCGCTATCCCTTTTAGCCTGAAGAATCGCACACAGAGCTTGTTATGAAATTATTGAAGTCCGTTTTGATTTTGCTCGCCTGCCAGTTTACGCAGGCACATGCCATCGGGATTAATGCCGATCCTGAGATGACCGGCGCTGCGCCGTTGCCTGCATTTTTGTCCGGCCAGACTCAGCAAACCGGTTCTGACAGCGGTTTCGACGATACTCCGCGTCCGGCGGTTCAGGCCGTCATGAGCCGTATGTTTGGCGCACAGCTCTTCACCGGCGGCGCCGCGGCAGACAACGCCGCCAGCATCGGTTTCAACCCGAACTACATTATCGGGCTGGGCGATCAGGTGCAGATCCGCCTGTGGGGCGCGTTCAACTTTGATGGCGCACTGACCGTCGATCCGAAAGGCAATATCTTCCTGCCTAACGTCGGCCCGCTGAAAGTGGCAGGGATTTCGAACAGCCAGCTGAACAGCGTGATCACCACCAAAGTGAAACAGGTTTATCAGGCAAACGTGAATGTGTACGCCTCGCTGTTGCAGGCGCAGCCGGTGAAAGTGTTTGTGACCGGTTATGTCACCAACCCCGGCCTTTACGGCGGCGTAGCCTCTGACTCCCTGCTCTCGTACCTGAGCAAAGCCGGTGGCGTAGATACCGAGCGCGGCAGCTACGTGGACATCGTGGTTAAGCACAACGATCGCGTGCGTTCACGCATCAATTTGTATGACTTCCTGCTCAACGGCGATCTGCGCCTCTCGCAGTTCTCTGATGGCGACACCATTGTGGTCGGGCCGCGTCAGCATACCTTCAGCGTGGATGGCGACGTCTTCAACAGCTATGACTTTGAATTTCGTGACAGCACGATCCCGGTCAGCGAAGCCCTGAGCTGGGCTCGCCCGAAACCGGGCGCGACGCACATGACCATTATCCGCCAGCAGGGCAGCATGAAGCGCAGCGAGTATTACCCGCTGAGCTCGGCACCGGGCCGGTCATTGCAGGACGGCGACAAGCTGATCATCAGTTCGGACCGCTACGCCGGTACGATTCAGGTTCGCATCGAAGGTGCGCATTCCGGCGAGCACGCGGTGGTGCTGCCTTACGGCGCAACCATGAGCCAGCTGTTGCCAAAAATTCGTACCAACAGCATGTCGCAGATTAACGCCATCCAGCTGTACCGCCGTTCTGTCGCCCTGCGTCAGAAAGAGATGCTGGATCTGACATTGCAGAAACTCGAAGAAGCTTCACTTTCCGCGCAGTCTTCGACTCAGGAAGAGGCCCGTTTGCGTACTCAGGAAGCCCAGCTGGTCAGCCGCTTTGTCAATAAAGCGCGTCAGGTGGTGCCGAAAGGCGAAGTGGTGCTCAGCGAAGACAACCTTAATCAGGTGATCCTGGAAGATGGCGACGTCATCAATATTCCGGAGAAAACCTCGCTGGTCATGATCCACGGCGAAGTGCTGTTCCCGAATGCGGTGAGCTGGCAGAAAGGCCTCAGCCCGGAAGATTACATCGAGAAAGTGGGGGGCTTTACCCAAAAATCCGGCAATTCGAAAGTCATCCTGATCAGACAAAACGGCGAAGCGGTGAATGCCGAAGACGTCAAAACGCTGCAACCGGGCGACGAGCTGATGGTGCTGCCGAAGTATGAGTCGAAGAACATCGAAGTCACCCGTGGCATTTCGACCATTCTTTACCAGCTGGCCGTGGCCGCGAAAGTGGTGCTGACCCTGTAATGCTGGGGATTTTTTCTGGCGGTATCTACCGGATCCCGCATCTGACGGCGTTTCTCGGCGAGCCTTGCTTCAAGGTGTCGCTGGTGCGGCCGCTGCCGGATGACATCACGCGGATTGCGGTCTGGGGCTATCGCCCGAGCGGCACCAAAGCGGTGGCGCTGGCAGAGAAAAAAGGCCTGCCGGTGCTGCGCCTCGAAGACGGTTTTATCCGCTCGCTGGGGTTAGGGGTGACCGGTTCGCCGCCGCTCTCCATGGTGCTGGACAGCGAAGGCATGTATTACGACGCTTCGCGCCCCAGTTCGCTTGAAGGGCTGATTCATCAGCACGAAGACAATCAGTTACTGCATGACGATGCGCGCCAGGCGATGCAGATGATCGTCAGCGGGGATTTATCGAAATACAACCAGGCACCGGCGTGCACGCTCACGTCACCATCGCAGGGCGCGGTGCTGGTGGTGGATCAGACCTTTGGCGATATGGCCGTGGTGTACGGCAACGCCGGGGCGGAACAGTTCGACAGCATGTTACAGGCCGCAATGGCGGAGAACCCGGAAGCGGAGATTTGGGTGAAAATTCATCCCGACGTGCTTCAGGGAAAAAAATCAGGCTATTTCAGCCAGATAGCGCAACTGGCGAAGCAGAACCCGCGTATCAGACTGCTGGCGATGGATGTCAGCCCGCAGTCGCTGCTGCGCCGGGTGAGCCGCGTTTATGTGGTGACGTCGAATTACGGTTTTGAAGCGCTGATGGCCGGTAAGCCGGTCAGCGTATTTGGTCAACCGTGGTACGCAGGATGGGGGCTGACCGACGACCGCCACGCGCAGTCGCCATCCCTCAGCGCGCGACGCGGCAGTGCCACTCTGGAAGATTTGTTCAGCGCGGCCTGCCTGCGCTACACGCGGTATATCAATCCGGCAGACGGCAAACGCGGCACATTGTTTGACGTCCTCAGCTGGCTGATGATGCAACGACAGCATCACCAGCAGCGCGCAGGACGTTTATGGTCGCCGGGGCTGACGCTGTGGAAGCGCACGATTTTGACGCCGTTTCTGCGCACCACCGGCAACAAGGTGAATTTCAGTAAGCGCTTCGCCGGTGAGTCTGCCTGCGTGGTGTGGGGCATTAAAGGTGAGGCTCGCTGGCAAAGTGCCGCTGCGCAACATCAGCTGCCGCAGTGGCGTATGGAAGACGGTTTTCTGCGCTCCGCCGGGCTGGGCTCAGATCTGCATCCGCCGCTTTCGCTGGTGCTGGATAAAACGGGCATCTACTACGATGCCACGCGCCCGAGCGATCTGGAGCATCTGCTCAGCCAAAGCCACCTGACGGCGTATCAGCAACAACGCGCCGCGGCGCTGCGCCACCGGCTGGTTGCCAGCAAAGTCAGTAAATATAACCTCGGCGCAGCGTTCACGCTGCCCGCCGACGCCGCCGGAAAGACGGTGATTCTGGTTCCGGGGCAGGTGGAAGATGACGCCTCGATCCTGACCGGCACGCTGTCGGTTTGCACCAACGGCGGGCTGTTACGGGCTGTGCGCGAACGCCATCCGGATGCCTACATCATTTATAAACCGCACCCGGATGTTCTGGTGGGGAACCGGCAGGGGCAGATCCCCGCCGAAGATGTCAGCCGCTGGGCAGACAGTCAGGCATTAGACGCCGACATTATTCAATGCATTCAGGCCGCCGACGAGCTGCATACGCTGACCTCGTTGTCGGGATTTGAAGCCTTATTGCACGGTAAAAAAGTGGTGTGTTACGGCATGCCTTTTTATGCCGGATGGGGGCTGACGCAGGATGAACACAGGTGTTCACGCCGTACGCGCCGCCTCACGTTAGACGATGTGGTTTATCAGGCGCTGATTGCCTACCCGTCGTATATCCACCCGCACAGTCGGGAGCCCATTTTAGCGGAGCAGGCGGTTGAACTTCTTGCTGCAACGCCGAGGGCAGAGTTGCAATTCACACGAGTTAAAGCGGGCAGGATAGTCCGGTATTACAGAAAATTGCTCATGCTGATTCGCGTGACCTTTTCCCGATGAATCAGATAATTACTCAAAGTTTGTAGCGTGGACGAAAATGGACAGTAAGGCGCTTACTACATTACTTTCTGGAAAAAAGTATCTGCTGTTGCAGGGGCCGATGGGGCCTTTCTTCAGCGATCTGGCACAGTGGCTTGAGTCTCTGGGGCGGGAAGCGGTGAACGTCGTTTTCAACGGCGGCGACAGGCGATATTCGCGTAAACGTGAATACCGCTTGTTTCAGCAGACCCCAAAAGAGTTTCCGACCTGGCTGAAAGAGACGTGGCAGGATTACGACTTCGACACCATTGTGTGTTTCGGGGATTGTCGTCCGTTGCATCAGGCAGCTAAGCGCTGGGCACAGGCCAAAGGTGTGCGCTTCCTCGCATTTGAGGAGGGCTATCTGCGCCCGCACTACATCACGCTGGAACAGAACGGCGTGAATGCCTATTCCAGTGTGCCGCGCGAGGCAGAGTTTTACCGCAACCTGCCACCAATGACTATGCCGGACATCGAGCAGATCAAACCTTCGGCCTGGCAGCGCGTCCGTCATGCGATAACCTACTATCTGGTCGGGTGGGGCGCTCGCCATGATTTCCCGAAATACCGCCATCACAAATCCTTCTCGCCGTGGTATGAGGCGCGCTGCTGGACCCGTGCTGCCTGGCGCAAAAAGGTGTATGCCTTCCGTCAGCGCAATGTGTTGCAGCAACTTCAGACGGATCTGGATCAGCGCTACTTCCTGGCGATTTTGCAGGTCTACAACGACAGCCAGATCCGCAACCACAGCCCGTATAACGACGTGCGCGATTACATCAACGAAGTGATGCATTCCTTCGCCAAGAAAGCGCCGCCGACCGAGTTTCTGGTGATCAAACATCACCCGATGGACCGGGGGCACCGTTTATACGGGCCGCTTATCCGCCAGCTCGGTAAAAAATACCGCATCAATAATCGCGTGATTTACGTCCACGACCTGCCGATGCCGGAATTGCTGACCCACGCCAAAGCGGTAGTGACCATCAACAGCACGGCGGGGATATCCGCACTGATCCATAACAAGCCGCTGAAGGTGATGGGCAACGCGCTGTACGACATTAAAGGCATTACTTATCAGGGCCATCTGAACCAGTTTTGGACCTCAGGATTTAAGCCCGATATGAAGCTTTTCAAACAGTTCCGGCTATACTTGCTGCAGAATACGCAGATTAATGCGGTGTTTTATGGCGGGCATAAAAAAGACAAAGCCGCGATTGCCGATGCCCAGTACAAGCCGGTCTTCATCAGTCAAAAACTGGTGATGAACTACACTAAACGACAGCCTTCCTGAATGAATTGAGGACCATGCACAGATGCCAGCAAAACGGATGTTTACACCCTGTGCCTGTTTCTCTTTCATCATCCTTCTGCCTCTTTCCCTGACGGCCTGCGCGGTTGCTGATTCAGCATCCGCTTCCCACGAATGCCGGTTACCCGCCATGCGCGGTAACGTCTCGTTAGTGCCTTCCTGCGTTTATCACCAGGAGATGGTCATCACCGCCAGTCACACCACGGTCGATTGCCGTGGTGCGGTGCTCGATGGCGATAACGAGAAATCATTTGGGATATTCATCAACAGCAAAGGCAAACCCATGTCTGATGTGACGATCAGAAACTGCAAAGTGCGAAACTACACGCACAGCGGTATCCGGGTCACGTCTGACATAGCGGCAAACAAACTCAGCTCAGACCATGAAGAGAATTACCGCAGAACACCGACGCGCATCACGCTTGATAACGTCGAGGTGAGCGGCAGCGGTCGCGTGGGGATCTACTTTGATGATTACGTCACCCACTCAACGCTGAAGAATTCCGTGGTTCGCGATTCGTATATGTCGGGCATTTATCTGGAACACTCATCGCGAAATAACAACATTGTGAATAACCAGATAATCAACAATGGGCATGAGAGCTTCGGCAAGGGAAAGCGTGAAGGATTAGCGGTGGATTCATCGGCCTATAACCTGATCGAAGGCAACCGTTTCGAATCGAACGGGGCAGGGGGCGTGTTTCTGTATAAGAACTGCGGGGAACATTTCAGCACCGGCAAATCCGTGATCCGCTGGCAGCACAGTGACCACAACGTCATCCGTAACAACACCTTCATCAACGAACCCGTCGGCATCTGGCTGGCATCCCGGCAGAACCGGGATTTATCAGGATTTGACTGCGGGGATAAACCGAGAGATGGATCGGGTAAATATTTTGCCGATTATGCCGATAACAATGTGGTGGAGGGGAATAGGTTTGCGGGGGTAAGGATGAGAATTATAAATAACGGATTTAATAATTGAGGTTGTTAATGAATAATGATTTTTTTGAATTAAATAATATTGTAGTAAGTGAAGACTCTTCGATAGAAGGAGATGGTTGGCTTGAGCAAGAGAGCGTAATTTATGGCATACTTAAAGGGCGGTTCTACGTTGGGGCTTATTCAAAAATAAATGAAACTGCAAAGTGTTTAAACTGCTTTATTGGTAGGTTCTCAACCATAGAAGATGGCGTAACTTTAGGTTATGAGGAGAGGAAAATATCAAACTTTTCAGTTCACTCATTTGCGCGTGACACCGACTTTTCAGCCTCAGATGAATATTATGAAAAAATAAAATCTAGATACTATTATGAGCAAGGGAAATACACTTTTATTGGAAGTGATGTCCTTATAGGTCGAAACTCAACAATCACTGAAGGATGCTGTATTTCTGATGGGGTCATTATTGAGCCAAATTCATTCGTTAATACTAACATCCCCCCCTATGCCATAGCTTCCGGAACGCCAGCAGTAATAGTTGGATATAGATTTCCTGAAGTTTACATTTCAAAATTACTAAGTTCAAAGTGGTGGATGAAAGATATTAGTTCATTAACTAATGTTGGAAAATCAAATACCATTGATTATGTGAATAACTTCACTTTAATAGATAATGTGCATAATAGAAAACTACCAGAACTTACCAAGAAAAGAATCCATATAAATACCGTTAGGAAAACTTTCGCAGTTGATGAGTCGAGTCGCATGATCGTGGGGCCTTCTCATGTTGATTTATGGTTTACGAAATATAATAGAAGGCAAACGCCCATCCCTAAAAATTCGCATCTCATTCCTATCCCGGCATTATCTTCCTTCAGTGATCAGTTACATTCATTGGTGAAGTGGTGGTTGGAATGGTTTGATGATGTTATTTTGTTTGTGCCTGATTTTCGTATAGGGAATGTTGCAACAGATAAAAAAACGAAAGACGGGAGGTACATTAGGCAGGATATTACAGGTGATGAAAACTCTATAAAATGCTATGAACTTGGCCTTGAATCTTTAGATAAGTTGATAAAGACGGGTAAAGTTAAGTTATTTTTTTGGTGTTTGTTTGGAAGGGAGTTTTTGAATAAAAAAGAAGGTAAGTATATTAATTTGGACGGAGAGTATGATCATCCCATTTGGAATTATTCAAAACTAAAAAAAATATATAAAAATGCGGTGATAGACATGGAGAATAATGTGGATGGGTTTAATAATCTAAGCGAACTTATAGTTGATTCAAGTATACATCCGACACATGAATGCTACGAATTAATAAGAAAGCTTTTTGAAACTGTTAAGTAATGCAGGAAGTTAGTTTTTTAAAAAGCCTAATATTTTATTATAACCCTTAGTTATCTAGTGATTAAAATAGATAACTAAGGGTGAAGGGTTGGTTAATTAACCCTATTTCTCAATGCATCACGGAAAAATAAACTTGGATTGGTAGCTAGTTTTTTAAACTTCCGAGATAACTTACTTTTGTTTTTAACACCATTTCCAATCTTTATTTCGACGTTGTCAATTTTTGAAGGAGTTGCCACAGATACTTCAGGAACTATTTTTGGCTTTGGTTGTTGAATTGTAGCCGGTTTACGCGAGATATACTCATCTAATCTATATCGATCAAAAAGAATGCTTTCTCTTATATCAATCACTTCTTCTTTTTCAAATAAATACGTACCTTCATTAATCACTCTAACAGACTTGTATTCAATATTTAAAGATATAGAGAGATTTGCTTTTTCAGTGTGTTTTCTTTCACTTCTAATCCAAGATGCAAAAGAATAAAAATCATTAACAAGATAACTTAAGAATTTTAAAGATTTATTTTTATCAAAATTAAAATTATCGCTTGTTATTAGTCCCGCGACTTCGGTAGCTGTTTTTACGTTCGAATTGATCCCATCGCAAATATAGTGTGCTTGACCGAACGCAAAAACGTGCTTTTGATATAGTTGAGCCATTATCCCAACCCCGCTATTAAGTAATGCAACAGCATCACAGCAAGATAATAAGTCGCCTATATGATATTCATCAACATTGATCATTTTCTCATGAGAAAACTTTTCAATACTTAATGGATGATTCTTAACCACTATCTTCCAGTTTTCAGGAAGAAGGTAGGGAAGCATACTTAGTTCATTTAAGTAATTATCATAGCTGCCAACATCGCCGCAGAAATATCTAGTTGTAGTATCGCTGGGTGATTGTAAGGCAATAAACAGGATTTTTATATTCTCAGAATCTCCAGCAATTCTTCTTTTTAGATTATCTCCTCCAATAATATTACCTTGAGGTTCCAGAGATTCACCTGAGTGTATAGTTTCATTTATAAATTCTAATGTGTTCGACAGTTTTTCAGCCGATAGTTCATGTTGTTCCCAGTTTTCTGGCAAGTATGAAGTACTTTCAGCGCAAAAACCATTACTATCAATATAAATAGACCACGGTAATGCACCTCTTTCGATAACATAGGTTTTTATACCAAGTTCCTTGGCTTTGTTATATATAGAAAGCCTATTTTCGTTACCATATGGATTATTGAAAATAATACTTTCAATATTGTTGTCAATAATGCTTTTTTCTAAGTTGAAAATATTTAAATATTTCTCTTCTATTAATATTGGATTATCAAAATGTTGGAAGACTCGCTCATTAAATGAATGTGGATTTTTTGATAAGAAAAGTTGTTTTTTTAATTCCTCTCTAATTAGAGGGGTCGTAATATAGTTATCATTAGAATATCGTTTGCAATTTTCTAAGAAAATCTTATGATTTTTTGCCCTAATTGCTGTGGAACGATGTTCCGCAATAGGGTGATGGATATGAAATGAATAAATTCCTTTATTTGAAACTAAATCTGCAAAAATTCTAAACAGCGAACGCCATCCTCGCCAATTTACTTGTTTACTATAATTACGTGTGTCTAGTTGGTAAAAATCGCGCGGGCGTTCAATTTTAAACTTTCTTAGAAGTCTTACCCAGAAGTCAGAGTCTTCAAAACCCCAACCTTCAAAGCTTTCATCGTATCCGCCAATTAAAATTGCATCTTGGCGTTTGCAAATTAAAAATGATGAAGCAGGTGCATGATGTACAATTAACTCAGAAGTGGGTTTATAAATTTCGCCAATCATTTTACTATAAATGGCTGGATTCAAATCCTCCAAGATAAGTTCTGAACCTTTCTCTGTCAAATACACAACTGGGATAACAAAGAATGGCCAGTCACCACTTTCAATTAGATTTTCTATTTCAATATTAATTTTCTGATAAAAATCCACAGAGTGATACAAATCTACATCTTCGAAGATTACATATTCAGATTTTGATTTTTTTAATCCTACGTTTCTTGCAGCAGATGCGTTCCATAGACCATTAGGTTTATCAACGTATACATAATCAAATCCAATATTTTCGCATGTGTTTTCAATCTCTTGTGCGCGCGCTAATTCTGAACCATAATCAACAATAATGAAGTTAAAGTTCCCAGGGATTTCTAACTTTGACTTCATTATTAATCTCTGACAAATATCATATTCGTCTCTATATTTTACAGGGATTATTACGCTAACATTAAATTTGTTATTTTTCATTTTTAACTCATTAGGAATTATTAATTACAATCAAGATTAGAGGTTTTCGTCTATTTTGTACGATTCAATTGCGTCTGAAACTGAATCGTAATATTTTACTTTATTATCTCGCCCGATAAATAATGCTACATCGCAGAATTCTTTAAGTGATCCCAGACTGTGCGACACCATCAAAAAACTCGCTTCTTTATGCCGTGCTTTGAACAAATCAGCACATTTTTGTTTAAATCTGGCATCGCCGACGGCAGTGACTTCATCGACAAGATAGTAATCAAATTTAAATGCCATGCTCAGGCCAAAGCCCAGGCGGGATTTCATACCGGAGGAATAGGTTTTAATGGGCATATCAAAGTATTTACCCAGCTCGGCAAACTCTTCCACAAAAGCCACTTTTTCGCGTAACTGGTCTGGCTTGGAATAGAGGCGTGCGACGAATTTCACATTTTCCCGACCTGTCAGGCTGCCCTGAAATCCGCCGGCTAAGCCGACCGGCCAGGAAATCGTTTTATCAGTCTGAATGTTACCGGAATCAGGGCGGTCAATGCCGCCGATGACGCGTAGTAACGTTGATTTACCCGCACCGTTTCGGCCAATTAAAGCTACGCTTTTACCGGAAGGCAGTTCAACGTTGAGATCTTTAAAAACGTAATGGCGGCCTTTTGGTGTGCGGTAGGATTTTGTCAGATTTTCGATTTTTATCATGATGTCAGCATTGCTGCCTCTCGATTACGATAAAGGGCTAAACCAATGAACAATATAACCAAAGTACATCCTGCCAAATAGTTGATACTTACCCCTTCACTAGAATAGCCAGGCACTACTGAAGCTCTACATAGTTCTACAGCATGAACAATAGGGTTCCATAGCAAATAAGGCCAATAGTCTTTTGGAATGCTATGCAATGAAAACATAATACAAGAAACAAAATATAATGGTTTAACTACAATAGGTAAGAATTTTTCCGTTTCTGGAAAGGTTTTGCCGATCACCATAAAAATTAGGCCTATACCACAGGATAATAAAACAATTAATACCCATACCATAACTATAGTTATGAGCCCTGTTACTTTAAATTCCTCTCCAAGCAAACCAATAATAGACATGAGCAATACATATACGACTGCATAAATTAGCGCTTCCAATATTGCCCTGGCAATAATGGTATCAATAGGGCGCACGGGTCGATAATTAAATAACCCTTGATTTGCTTCAATAGCGCCTATTGAGCGGTTGGTAATATTACTGAAAACAAAGAAAGGGATGATACCGTTAATCAAAAATACTGGAAAAGAAATATCAGGCATAGTTCGGTGCATAATATAACCGAAGATTCCTAACAAAATTAGCATATGCGCCATTGGCTCCAGCGCTGCCCACAGATACCCCAACCGGTACTTACCAAAACGGGTCTTAATCTCTCTTAAAAAAAGCGCTTTTACGGCCGCTTTTTGTACTTCCAAGCCACTACGTGCCATCTGTTTTGTCCAGTTTTTATTCGATTTTCCACGCTACCGCCCCTGGCTTATGGCTACCAATGTGCTGAAATCAGGGTCAGATTGTGGGAAACGGCGTGGTATTTAACCTCAGTGAGGTAGCCGCAGAAGGAGTGTCACTTTTCCATAAGTTACTATTGGAGGGGCCATGCCGGAGTGAACGTCCATTGTAAGAATTCTCTTAACTTTCAGTGTTTTATTTCAATGCCTAAATTCACAAAAAAGTAAAGGTTACGACTAAATATTTCAGCAAGTTACAGGTCATATCGCATTCATGTAAAATTGCTTTGGTCTATTAATTTGCCTTTAAACATTCATCACACCTATTGATCTAAGAGCTTTCTGACACGTCTAATAAAACTCTTATTTATCAGTCGGCTAGTGGTACCGGTTTCAGGACTAATTAGTTCTGAATTAGTTTATATAGAAACTATTCATATAAGTTATTATTCAAAGTTCTTACAAAAAACGTTATGAGTCAGGGATTTCAGCGCAAAACGAGGTATCGGGAGGGGAGGGGGATGAAAATAGAAAAGGCCAGTCGCTTACGCCACTGGCCTTATTTTTTGCATTGATCCGATGATTAGCCGCAGCCTTGATCAGGCTGCGATTACCGAGTCCTGATTACTCGATATTAGATTCGATGAACCACAGGAATTTATCCAAATCGCGTGATGCGGCGGTAAAGATATCTGCGGTGTCCTCGTCTTCCACTTCGCCAATGGCTTTACGCGTGTCGTTGGCGACAACGGCAAAACGATCTGCCAGCGCTTTCAGGTGTTCTTGCACGGTATGGATGTTAGTCGGGTAGCTTTTCAGTGGGGTTTTATCGTTAACCACTTGCACGGTACCCAGCGCAACGCCACCTAGCTGCACCACACGTTCTGCGATGGTGTCCTGATGATCGATAACTGCGGTACGGAATCCATCAAGCATTTCGTGCACGGCGATGAAGTTTGCGCCACGCATGTTCCAGTGTGCCTGCTTGATGATCAGCGACAGATCGATGTATTCCGCCACCAGGCGGTTCAGCACTTTGATGGTGCTCAGTTTAACGTTTTCATCTAAATCGTTGCGTGTATAGATAAGTTCAGAAGATTTCGTTTTGACCAGTTTAGCGGTACTCATATTTATATCTCCTTGTTAGATTTACTTATTAGTTAATGCATATATCTCGTAACTGGATCCAGTATAGCAATAAATTTCAGTTTTGCAGGAAAGTCGTTCCTATCGTTCCGATAGCGTGTGCCATATATTGCCTGCCAGACGATGTTTATTAATTTATCATGTTGATTTTTAAGGTGGATAGGAATGTTCCTGAATTCACGTAAATAGTGGGTCAACCGGGATGTTGAATTATTCCTGAATGTAACATGACATGTTATGTCTATATTTATGACAGCAAAAACAGAGAATGATAAATATTCTCGCCTGAGAATGATTGCCAATTTAACACTATTTTTTGCTGAAAATAATCAACGGGGGAAATATTTCCCGCCGTTGATTATTAAGAGGTTTCACTGCCTGCTGAATACCGGTTTCACAGCGTCAGCGCACCGCTGTACAGCACGGCACCGGTCGGTTGCCCGGTAGGAGAGCCGCCGCGTGGTTCAACACTGATCGCCAGCGTGTAACCCGGATCCGGCATTTTTGCCGCCAGCGCCAGCTGAGTGGGTTGCCGGGTATTGAGTAAGCCCAGCGAACGCGGTTTGCCGCCCGGCGGGATGGCCCAGAGTTCCAGGCTGCGGTCATCCGCCACGCGCTGCGCATTGAGCGGGGTCAGCATCAGGCTGCGCGTGCTGGCATCCGCGCTCACCACCCATTGCCCGCCGGGAGCGCCTTCACTGCTGGCGAGGATCGCCACCGGCATAGGCACGCCCGGTTGTACCAGCAGACGCGGGATCAGCAGCAGTGCCGCCAGCCCGGCGGCCAGTGCCCAGCCAAGATAACCGCGCAGCGGCGTTTTGGCGGGGGCCGCACGATTTGCAGGTTGCAGCGCGAGGTTATGTTGAATGCGCTTCCACACCGAAGCGGGTGGGATCACCGGGATGATCTGGTTATCCAGTTGTGTGAAGGCTTCCTGCCAGCGCGCCACTTCGGCCGCCAGCTCAGGGTCTTCCTGCATTTTTTGCTCGAATTGAATTTTTGCTGCGCCGCGCAACGTGCCGAGCGCATATTCAGCGGCGAGGGCAGCATGATAATGGCTTCTGCTTTTCATAGTCCCACGCAGCTCTTTAAGTGATCCAGGGCGCGACGGATCCAGCTTTTTATCGTCCCCAGAGGTTGTTGTAGATGAGATGAAACCTCGCCGTGAGACAGACCCTGATAATAGGCAAGGATCAGGCTTTGTCGTTGTTCGGCGGGAAGGTGCGCCAGACAGTTCGCCAGCACTTTGGCATCGCTGTCTTGTTGCAATCTTTGCAGGGGTTCATCACTTTCTTCGACGTAACGGTCCGCCACGCTGTCGTCCAGTTCGTCTGTCTGGTTATCGCTGCCGCGCATCCAGTCGATGGCGCGGTTGCGGACAATGTGAGTGAGCCAGGTCATCGGGGAACTGAGGGCGGGGTTATAAGACGCCGCCCGGTTCCACGCGGTGATGTAGCTGTCGTGCAAAACTTCCTCTGCCCAGGCGTGTCGCCGCAACATGCGTAATGCCACGGCAAAAAGTCTCGGGGAAGTCAGACGGTAGAGTTGCTCGAATGCCTGACGGTCGCCACTGGCCATGGCGCTCATCAGTTCACGCTGAACTTCCAGCGCTTTCTCTGGTGTCGTATTTTTCAATAAAGGGTCATGCATTCGCCCATCCTGACTTTCTGAGATACTGTTTCATAAGGAAATCCAGCTCTCAGTATAGTCCCCAAAATAATTCGTGTTGCAGTGCCTGGGCAGAAGCTGATCACAGCCTTCAGCGAACGCCTCTGCAACGCGAAGTATGAAGGGGCAGCCGGTATTATTTAGGCATCAGTACGGTATCGACCACGTCGATTACACCGTTTTTCTGTTGAACGTCATAGGTACTGATATTGGCGATATTCCCTTTGCCGTCTTTCAGCTGAATATTGTGCGGGCCGTTGTTGAGGATCCACAGTGGCTGGCCGTTAACGGTTTTCAGTTCCGCGGTGCCGTTCCCTTTTTTCAGCAGTTTTTCCAGATCTTTCATTTCATATTTACCGGCCACCACGTGGTAGGTGAGGATGCTGGTGAGTGTGGCTTTGTTTTCAGGTTTCACCAGATTCTCGACGGTGCCCGCCGGCAATTTAGCAAACGCGGCATTGGTCGGGGCAAACACGGTGAACGGACCTTTACCCTGCAACGTGTCCACCAGACCGGCAGCTTTCACGGCGGCAACCAGCGTGGTGTGGTCTTTGGAGTTCAGGGCATTCTCTACGATATTTTTGGACGGATACATTTCAGCGCCACCCACCATGGTGGTGTTTTGAGACATCATTGCAGCCATTGACGCGGTGCTCAGCAGCAGCGAAGCACAGATAGCGGTACGGATTAATGTTTTCATGATGTAGTCCTTCGTAAGTTGAGTAGGTAAGGTCTTGCCTCACATCTATACATACGAACGACACCCCGCTTTTGGATGCAGGAAAAGATGAAAAAAAGTGAAATAAACCAACGTTATTTTCAACACATTGATTATCAATAAAAAAACCACGCGCATTGGCGTGGTTTTTTATTGGAATAACGCAGAGATTATTTCCCCGACGGATTATTTCCGGGCACTTCCACCGTTTCGATTTTGATTTTACGCTGGATCGTCAGCGTTGAACCGGCAGAAGCCGCGATAATTGCCGCCAGCCCCAGCCACTGTGACGCCGTCAGGAACTCGCCCAGGAAGATAATTCCGGAAAGCGCGGCCATGGCCGGTTCCATACTCATCAGCGTGCCGAAGGTTTTGGCGGGCAGCTTGGTCAGCGCCATCATTTCCAGCGAATAAGGGATGGCAGAGGTGAGCAGGGCGATCAGCAAGCCGAGCGGCAAGATTTCCCAGCTGAATATAGAGGTGTGCGCCTGCGCGATGCCAATCGGGAAGAAGATCAGGGCGGCGATAACCGAGCCCATCGCGGCAGTCCCTGGCCCGTAGCTACTGCCTGCACGCTGCCCGGCAAGAATATAGACCGCCCAGCAGGCACCGGCGATCAGCGCAAAGCACGCTCCCTTGAGATCAACGCCACCGGCACTTTGTCCGAGCGGCAGCAAAAACAGTAATCCGGTCACGGCCAGCGCCACCCAGACAAAATCCACCGGGCGGCGGGAAGAGAACATCGCCACCGCCAGCGGCCCGGTGAACTCGAGCGCAACGGCAATCCCGAGCGGCACGGTGCGCAGCGCCAGATAGAAGCTGTAGTTCATACAACCCAGCGCAAGCCCGTACATCAGCAGTGCGCGAAAATTACCGCCGCGCATTTTAAAGCGCCACGGTCGGAAATAGATCAGCAGCAGAATGGAACCCAGCCCGAGACGCAGCGCCGTTACGCCCTGCGGGCCGACGACCGGGAACAGCGTTTTCGCCAGTGACGCGCCACCCTGTAAGGAAAGCATGGCGATGAGCAGCAGCAGGATGGCGACCAGAGGTGAGGCTTTCTTAGGTAATGCCGGCACCGGCGGGCTGTTGTTGTGTTCTTCTGCGGGCACGGCGGCCTGCATTTTTTTTCCTGACTGTGTCATCCATAGCGCCTTAGGAGGTGATCCGTTTTAACGATTATCTTGAGATTTATAGTTTTGAAAAGAAAGGTAAAGCACCGTCAGTGTAGAGGGAAATGGGGCAAGAAAAAATCAGTGAAAAAAGTTTTTTTCGGCAGCGGATTTTCCGAAAAAAATTTTAAAAAGCCGAAAATGTTGCGAAAAAATGTCGATTTTTCGTCCAAAACTTTAGGAATTATCTGCTAATCTTAAAAAGTTCAATAAGTTTTTCTTATAGTTTTAGTGACGAAAATCACAGTAAAATTAATAAGATATAGCGTGTTGGAAACTTTATGTTACACGATAGAGTGCTTTGGACATCTATATTCAGGCAGAGTTTCACGCTGGTTTTTGTTATATTTTCAAACGTGAAGGTTACTTTGGTTTCCCATTTTGAGGTGGTTTATGAAAAAAATTGCATGTCTTTCCGCATTAGCTTGCGTAGTAGCACTGGGCGTTTCAACAAGCGCATTCGCTGACACCAGCACCGTAACCGCTGGTTACGCTCAGGGTGATATGCAAGGCGTTGCTAACAAAGCAAACGGCTTCAACTTGAAATACCGTTGGGAACAAGATAACAACCCACTGGGCGTTATCGGTTCTTTCACCTACATTGAAGACGACAGCACTCCGTCTTCTGGTGACTACCGTAAAGCACAATACTACGGTCTGACTGCGGGTCCTGCTTACCGTCTGGCTGACTGGGTTTCCATCTACGGTGTTGTAGGTGTGGGCTACGGTAAATTCCAGCAGAACGACAACGCAGCATCTACTGCAAACCGTCAGAAATTTGACAACAGCGACTACGGCGTATCTTACGGCGCTGGTCTGCAGTTCAACCCAATCCAGAACGTTGCTCTGGACGTTTCTTACGAACAGTCCCGTATCCGCAGTGT
The DNA here is from genome assembly GCF_003697865.1 of Rahnella sp. Larv3_ips. Taxonomy (NCBI): domain Bacteria; kingdom Pseudomonadati; phylum Pseudomonadota; class Gammaproteobacteria; order Enterobacterales; family Yersiniaceae; genus Rahnella; species Rahnella sp. Larv3_ips. The sequence continues at coordinate 47,939 of NZ_MJIB01000004.1, forward strand.
TGATGTTGGCACCTGGATCGCTGGCGTAGGTTACAGCTTCTAATTCTTCGCCGCAGCGTAACGCTTTGACGTTACCCTCCCGCGAAAACAAAAACCGCTCATTGAGCGGTTTTTTTATCCCTTTTTTCCAGCCGGGATGGGGCGTTTATTAATACTTAAATCCCGCTAAACCAGTTATACCCCTGATCTTCCCAGTATCCGCCCGGATATTCATTGGTGACGAAAATCGCGCCGATGTGTTTGGCATTTTTAAAGCCCAGTTTGGTCGGCATGCGCAGGCGTAACGGGTAACCGAAATCCGGCGGCAGCGGTTTACCGCCAAAATCCAGAGCGAGAATGGTCTGCGGATGCAGCGCCGTCGCCATATCAATGCTGGAATAATAGCGGTCATCGCATTTAAACCCGACATATTTGGCGGTGAGATCCGCCCCGATATGTTGCAGGAAGGTTTTCAGCGGCACGCCTTTCCACTGGCCGATGGCGCTCCAGCCTTCAATGCAAATCAGACGGGTGATCTGGCTTTCCTGCGGCAGGCGCTGCAATTGTTCCAGCGTCCACGGCGCTTTTTTCTGCACCAGCCCGGAGACTTCCAGCCGGTAATTGGGGATGTCTATCTCCGGAACGTTGTATTCCGGATAAAAAGCATTGAAGCGGAACGGCGTGGTTATCTGATCTTCGCGGTAGGTTTGCGCCAGTTTCTGACCGCTGAATAGCCAGCCCTGAACCCGATCGTTCCAGCGCGACATCGCCCACAGCACTTTGTCGACCTGATCGCCGTCCTGCAAATTACAGCCGGTCAGCATCGATACCGCGCCCAGCGTCAGGCCGGAACGCAGCAACAGACGGCGCTGAATATTCACCAGCTGTTTGCGCTGGTCGGGCTCAACAATGATTTTTGGCCGGTCTGATTTATCACTCATCCGTGTTCTCCTGCGTACTGATTTTTTTGCCACCGGTGATCATGGCAACGAACGTTTTCGGCACCAGCAACACCATCACCACGTGAACCACCACGAACAGCATCACGCCGCTCATGGCAAAGAAATGGACATAACGGGCGATATCAAAACCGCCAAACAGCCACACCAGGCCGCTGAACTGAACCGGTTTCCAGATAGATAACCCTGAGAGCACCAGCAGCAGGCCGAGCAGCAGCACGCCGACGTACATCAGCTTTTGCACCGCGTTGTACTGGCCGGGTTTGTGCGGCAGCCTGAACGTCACGGCACGGACCGTATCCCGCCAGACAGAGCGTGGGCTGAACGGGAAAAAGTCATGCCTGAAATGGCCGCTGAACAGCCCCCACAGCACATAAAACAGGGCGTTGGCCGCCATCAGCCACATCACCGCCAGATGCCAGGCAATGTTGCCACCCAGCCAGCCGCCGAGGGTGGTGCTTTGCGGAAAGGTAAAAGAAAAAATCGGGTCGGCGTTATAAATTCCCCAGCCGCTCATCACCATGCCGATCATCGCGAAAAGATTAATCCAGTGGCACAGGCGAACCGGCCAGGGATGAATACGCTTTTTTTTCGGCAAAGAGGGCGGCGTGGAGGCACTTTGTGCAGAGGAGGTACGCAGCGGGGAGGGTTGAGATTTCACGGATAAACTCCTGCGTAATGAGAAACTGCGCAACGTGAATGAGGGAGGATTCACCCTGCGCAGTTCTTCAGGAACCACTGCTTGCGGCTGACAGACACGGCCCGCCGGAGCAGCGTGCTAAAGGGTTACATCGGCGGTGCGACGCCATCTTTACCGGCGGCGATACCACGGGCAACCAGTGCGCCTTTATCGTCTTTCATCGCAAACAGCACGATTTTTGTCCCAGGTTTCAGCAGGCTGCGGTCGCCTGGCGCCAGCAGAACCACCGGCACATCGTCAGGCACTACAACCGTTTTTTCTGCGTCATGATATTTCACGGTCAGCGTGCGGCCATTGGTGTTCACCAGTTTGCCGACGGTACCGTTGGTCATGGTATTGATTTTGCCATCGGCGGATTCAAACGGGTTGAACCCTTCGCCGCTGCCGCGCAGGCTTGGCGCGAAGACGTGCACTTCCAGCGCTTTCAGGGTGCCGTTGGCCTGTGGAACGGCCGCGGTACCGATGAAGCTGTCCGCTTTGATGTCACTGATCTGGCCTTTCGTCACCGCGTTGATTTTGGTCTGATCGGTCAGTTTAACGTCCAGCTTATCGCCCTGACGGGTGGTGATCTGCATGGAGGAATCATTAACGGATTCAATGGTTCCGCGCGTAGGTTTGATGACGTTGTCCGCAGCAAAGGCAGATGTCATGCCGCTGCACATCAGCAATGAACCGAGTAACAGACCGGCCAGACGTGTTGGTGTGTTCATGTTTAACTCTCCAGTTTCTTACGTATTTTCATTCAGGTAGAGGTATCACTGCACGAGGCAGTGAGGAATGACTTCATTAAGAGTGGACGATAAACCGGGATTGGCAGATGACAAGTTGATGACAAAATTGTCATCAAAGGTGTCTGACGAAACTGATAAACTTCCCAGGAATCATTCTTTGGGTGAATGGTCATGCGGCGCTGAGGGCCTGAATGCGGATACTGGTGATAGAAGATGATGTCAGCACAGGCGATTACCTGAAAAAAGGGCTGACCGAAGCGGGTTACAGCGTGGATCTGGCGCGTAACGGCGCAGACGGGCTGTTTCTGGCGCTCGAGGACGGTTACGACGCGGTGATCCTTGACGTCATGCTGCCGGGGCTTGATGGCTGGCAGGTGATGGAAGTGCTGCGTAAAAAAAGCGACGTGCCGGTGCTGTTCCTGACCGCACGCGACGAAGTGCAGGATCGCATTCACGGTCTGGAGTTGGGCGCAGACGATTACCTCATCAAACCTTTCTCCTTCACCGAACTGGTGCTGCGTATTCGCACGCTGCTGCGCCGTCCCGCCGCCCGTGAGCCGGATATCTACAGCGTCGCCGATCTCAATCTCGATCTGCTTCGCCGCCGCGTCACCCGTCAGGATCAGATCATCGCGCTGACCAACAAAGAATTTATGCTGCTGCATTTGCTGATGCGCCGCGAAGGCGAAGTGCTGTCGCGCACCATGATCGCTTCTCAGGTGTGGGATATGAATTTTGACAGCGACACCAACGTGGTGGATGTGGCCATCAAACGCCTGCGCGCCAAAATCGACCGCGCCTTTGAGGTCAAACTGATCCATACCGTGCGCGGCATCGGCTATGTCTGCGAAGTGCGCCATGACTGAATTTGCTGCGAAATCAACACCACAACGCGCGATGTCCCTGACGCTGCGGGCCACGCTGCTGTTTGCGCTGTTAGCCTCTCTGGTGGTGAGCGCCGTCGGGGTGTACCTCTATTACTCGCTGGAAAAAGAGCTGGTGCGCCGCGCCGATTATCAGGTCAGCGGGCGCGTGCAGTATTTTCGTCATTTGCTGGCGAGCGAATTTCCGCTGTCACAGCTCAGCCACAACCCCGGCCTGTTCGAAAATATGCTCGGCAACGAGCGCGATATTCTGACCTTCCGCCTCAGCGGGCAGCCCGCGCTGATTAACGTCAATCCCTCGCGTTTACAGTTACCGGTAGTGGCACCGGTGCCGGACGGCCAGCCGTTAACCCTTGGCACCGTGCACAGCCTCTCTGCGCCCGACGGCACGCCGGTGCGCTTCGCCCGTGCCGCCGTCAGAATGCAGGATGGCAGCACGGTGGAGATCACCGCGGCGCACTTCATGACCGGCGAAGCGCGGATGCTGTCAACGTTCCGCTGGCAGATAACCGGCGCAGTGCTGTTTGCCTATTTTCTGATTGCCGCGCTGGGCTATGGCGTCATCCGCCGGGGGCTGCGCCCGCTGCGGCATATGGCGCAGGAGGCAACGAAAATTCATCCGGCCAGTTTATCCACCCGTCTGAGCAGTGAAAATGCGCCGCAGGAATTGCAGCAGTTGATCTTTTCCTTTAACGACATGCTGGAGAGGCTGGCGGAAGGTTATCAGCGCCTGACGCAGTTCTCCGCCGATCTGGCGCATGAGATCCGCACGCCGGTGGGCGCGCTGATGGGGCATTGTCAGGTGGCGCTGTATCAGCCGCGCAGCACCGAGGAATATGAAACGCTGCTGGCGAACAACATGGAAGAGCTGGAGCGTATTTCACGCATGGTGGAAAACATTCTGTTCCTGGCGCGCGCCACCGATGCGCGTTCGGTGTTGACCCTCACCAGTATTGATGTGTCGGCGGAAATGACCCGTATTCAGGAGTATTTCGAAGGACTGGCGGAAGAGCGCGAGATGACGTTGCACAGCGCAGGCGAGGGGATTGTTTACGCCGATGCCATTTTGTTCCAGCGTGCGCTCAGTAATCTGGTCGCCAATGCCGTGCGCTATGCGCATCAGGGAACGGCAATCTGCGTGCGCGCTGAGTCTCATGGGAAAGGCATGGATATCCATGTGATAAGCCAGGGTGACCCGATCCCGCCTGAAAAACTCGGCAAACTGTTTGACCGTTTCTATCGCGCCGATGCCTCGCGCAGCGAAGGCGGCAGCTCCAGCGGGCTGGGTTTGTCCATCGTGCAGGCCATTATGGCGCTGCATCAGGGCAGCGTCCGGGTGGTGAGTTCCGCGCAGGGGGAAACCCGCTTCACGCTCACTTTCCCGCGCGAAGAGCACAAGCTTTCTCAGTAGTTTCTCAATAAACGTAAGAAACGGGCAGCGGGTGTAAGAAAATTATCAGCATTATCTCACTGAAAGATAAAGGTTTCGTTAATCCTGTTACATTATCACATTGGAAGAAACGAATGAATTTGAACGAAAATACGCGGCCCGGAGTCTGAATAGTCCTAAGGAGTGTTTTCAATCCTCCGGTACGAGCGGTCAACATGACGTAAACAGACTCACCAAAGAGCCATTTATTACCAATGCAAAAATTACGATTACTTTCGCAACAGAGCATTTTTCTGTTCATTGCGCTTTATCTTGGGATCCTGCTTAACCTTCCGATTTTCTTCCGACGTTACTCCCAGTTGCACTATGACAATGCGTTGTCGATCGCCGTTGAAATGCTGGCCGCCTTTGCGCTGGTCTATTTCCTGTGTGTGCTGCTGTCGTTTACCGGGAAAACGGTCTTTCGCATTCTGATGAGCGTGGTGGTGATCTCCTCCGCCGCAGCCAGCTACTACATGATCCTGTTCAACGTCGATATCGGTTACGGTATTTTGGCGGCGGCACTGGCGTCAGACTCCATTGATTTATCGAAAGAATCCATCGGTACCCATTTCATCGCCTGGACGGTGCTGGTCAGCCTGATCCCGGTACTGCTGTTGTGGCTGAGCACCATGCCCGGCGCGGCATTCAGAGAAACCACCCTGAAAAAACTGGCAGTGAAAATCGTTCTGCTGGTCGTCTCCGGTTTGCTCTGTTACCTGCCGCTGCAAATGATGGGCAAAGTGCAGGATCGTCATGATCTGGTGAATAACCGCATGATGGCAAGCTACGGTGGCGTGGTGGCGGGCACTTATTCGCCGTCCAACTGGCTTTCAGCGCTGGGGCTGTATGTCTACAGCAGCTACAGCCAGGCGGAAGACACCAAAAACCTGTTCGATCCGGCCAAACACTTCACCTATAACGAACCGGCAGATGCCAAAGACATGTACGTGGTGTTTGTGATTGGTGAAAGTGCACGTCGCGATCACATGGGCCTGTATGGCTACGATCGTGATAACACGCCGAATCTCGATAAAGAGAAGAATCTTGTGGCCTTGCAGGGCTATTCCTGCGACACCGCCACCAAGCTTTCCCTGCGCTGTATGTTTGTGCGCGAGGGCGGGGCGTCTGAAGCGCCGCAGCGTACGCTCAAGGAAGCTAACGTGTTCTCCGTGCTGAAAAGCAAAGGCTGGAGCTCGGAGTTGTATTCCATGCAAAGTGAAGCCTGGTTCTACAACAAAACCCGCGCCGACGATTATTCCCTGCGTGAAAACATTGCTTCTGAGAAGCGCAACGCCGGTAAGCCGGTCGATGACATGTTGCTGATCGATGAAATGAAAGATTCGCTGAATAACCATCCGAACGGTAAACATCTGATCATCCTGCACACCAAAGGGTCGCATTATCTCTATTCCGACCGCTATCCGCGTTCATTCGCCAAATATCAGCCGGAATGCATGGGCATTGATGACTCCTGTTCTACCCAGGAGATGATCAACGCCTACGACAACTCACTGCTGTATACCGATTATTTCCTGTCGCAGGTGTTTGACCAGTTGCGCGATAAAAACGCCATCGTGTTCTACGCATCCGATCACGGCGAGTCGATTTCAAAAAGTATGCACTTCCACGGCACACCGCGTGATCACGCGCCACCTGAGCAGCGTACCGTGCCGATTATGGTCTGGGCGTCGGACAAATTCCTCGCCAACGATCAGAACAGAGCCGGTTTCGAACAGCTGCAAAAAATGGCTGCGCAGAAGAAGCCTGCTTTCCATGAAAAACTGTATGACACCCTGCTCGGCTGTATCGGCTACACGTCTCCGGACGGCGGGATTGTCCAGCAGCATAACTGGTGCCACGTAGCCGATCAGGCTGCACCGGCAAAATAACCCTCGCCCGACGTCGCCATCTTTTTCTTCAACCAGAAAAGGTGGCGACATCCTTCTGGTCGTTCCTCGTTTTTTAAGTCACAATCGCTTAACAAGGTATTGAGAGTATTCTCTTCTGCTATTTTTTTATCAGGGCTGATGACCGATGGAAGCACTTCGAATTACAGTTTGCGTACTGACGGTCATAATGACCCTTCTGACGCTGCTGCCCCTCTCCCGCAATCAACACTGGTGGGTGCGGGTATGGGATTTCCCCCGCCTGCAAATGGCGTCTTTATGTTTACTTTTCCTGCTGACTGAGCTGTATATTCTGCCGTTTGGCGGCGTGCTCTCGACCATCACCATCGTGCTGACGGTGGCCTGCATGCTCTATCAGAGCTGGTGGATTTTGCCCTATACGCGCCTGCATCCGGTGCAGGTCAAAAAAGTCGCGCCGAACGGGCATTCCCGCATCAAAATTATCAACAGCAACGTGCTGACCACCAACCGTCAGGCCGGTAAATTACTGAGCCTTATCCAGCAAAATAAGCCCGATATCGTGGTCCTGCTGGAAACGGATCAGTGGTGGGAAGATCAGATGGCACCGCTTGAGCCGGATTACCCGCACAGCCTGCGCTGCCCGCTGGATAATCTCTACGGCATGCACGTTTACTCGCGCCTGCCGCTGCACGATGCACAGATTCAGTATCTGGTGGCCGACGATATTCCGTCGATGCATTTTCGCGCCGAACTGGCCTCCGGGGAACAGGTCGTGCTGCACTGCCTGCATCCGATGCCGCCAAGCCCGACCGAAGCCGATGAATCCACTGACCGCGACGGTGAGCTTATCGCCGTCGGGCACACCGCGGCCAAAGCGACCTACCCGACCATTGTGACCGGCGACCTGAACGACGTCGCATGGTCGCGTACCACGCGCCTGTTCATGAAAGTCAGCGGTCTGCTCGATCCGCGTCGTGGCCGTGGCATGTACAACACGTTCCACGCCAGTTATCCGTTCCTGCGCTGGCCGCTGGATCACGTTTTCCACAGTAAACATTTCACGCTCATCGGCCTGCAACGCCTCGGATTCATGGGCTCGGATCACTTTCCCATCATGGTCGAACTGGCGCTGACGCCTCAGGAAGGGCAGGATCAGGAATCGCTGGAAATCGATAATGAAGACATTGAAGAAGCCGAGGAAAAAATGCAGATCGCGGGTGTGAAAACCAGCGACGTGCACAGGGCGGAAAAACTGAACCAGCCGGTCTTCGGTCTGTAATCATGACCAGCGAACGTGCGCGTTTGCCACTGGCCGAAGACTTACGGGTTTTTCTGGCGGTCGTGAATAAGCAGAGTTTTGCTGCCGCCGCCACGGAGCTCGGGCAGTCTCCGGCCTATGTCAGCAAACGCATTCAGATCCTCGAAGAGACGCTGAATTGCCGTTTGCTGCACCGTTCGACCCGCGGCGTACGGCTGACCGAAGACGGCGAACGCACGCAGCGCTGGGCACTGCAAATCCTCGATACGTTTGATCACTTCATCGGCGACCTGTCGGATTCGCGCAGTGAAGCGCGCGGCAACGTGCATATCTGCAGCTCGTTCGGTTTCGGACGCTGTCATGTGGCGCCGGCAGTGGCCGAGCTGGCCGAGCGTTATCCGCAACTGAATCTCCGCCTTGATCTGTTTGACCGCGTGGTCGACCTGGTTGCAGAAGGTATTGATCTGGAAATTCTGGTGGGCGATGACATTCCGGAGCAGCACATCGGTAAAAAACTGGCCGAGCATCAGCGGATCCTCTGCGCATCCCCGGAGTATCTGGCCGCCCACGGTGAGCCGGATTCGCCGGAAGCGCTCGCACAGCATCAGTGTCTGGTGCTCAAAGAGCGCGACAATCCTTTCGGACTCTGGTCGCTGACCGCAGAAGGCGAGGAGCACCGGGTCAGGGTGAAAGGGGCGCTGTCGTCTAACAGTGGCGAAGTGGTGTTGCAGTGGGCGCTCCGCCACCACGGCATCATTTTGCGCTCGGAGTGGGACGTGCAGCCTTACATTGCGCGGGGCGAGCTGGTACAGGTGTTACCGCAATTCTCCCAGCCCGCCAGCGTCTGGGCGGTGTACCCCACGCGGCTGGCGGACTCAGCAAAATTGCGGGTGTGCGTTGAGTTTCTGCATCAGCGTTTCAGCCAGTTACTGAGCTGAAGCCGTTTACCTGGTTAGCGTTAAGCCAGCCACGGATTGCGCTGCAAATGCCCTTGCTGAAACTCACGGATGTCATCGCCATATTGCAGCGTGGTGCCGATAGCATCCAGCCCGTTGAGCAGCGAAACCTTACTCAGCTCATCGATAGCAAAATCAATCACTTCACCGTTTTGCAGGCCAATCCGTTGCGCCGGCAGATCCAGGGTAATTTTGTTTTTGTCGCCGTGAACCACTTCCAGCGCAATCTGCGCCCACTGCTTGGGATCCAGCTGTACCGTCAGCACGCCGTTACGCTGACAGTTATCGAAGAAAATCCCCGCAAACGTCGTGCCGATCAGCGCCCGGATCCCGAGCTGTTTCAGCCCCCACACCGCATGTTCACGGCTGGAGCCGCAGCCGAAATTCGGCCCGACCAGTAAGAATTTGGCATTCTGCCACTCAGGCTGATTGAGGATAAACGCCGGATCGGGCGAACCGTCCGCCAGGAAACGCAAATCGAAAAATACCCCGCGATCCAGCCCGTTGCGGTCGATGCCCTTGAGAAACTGTTTCGGCATGATCACATCGGTATCTACGTTCGCCGCAGGCAACGGCGCGGCAATACCGGTCAGTACGTTAAATGCTTCCATGATTTCTCCTTACAGGTCACGGACATCGGTCAGATGGCCGCAAATGGCCGCCGCAGCCACCATCGCCGGGCTCATCAGGTGGGTACGTGCGCCCGCGCCCTGACGGCCTTCAAAATTACGGTTTGTGCTGGATGCGCAGCGGTCGCCGGGGGCGAGCACGTCGTCGTTCATCGCCAGACACATAGAGCACCCCGATTGCCGCCATTCGAAACCGGCCTGAATAAATATGTCTGCCAGACCTTCCTGCTCAGCCTGCGCGCGCACCTGGCTGGAGCCGGGCACGATCATTGCGCGTACGGTCGGTGCGACAGTTTTCCCGCGAACCACTTCGGCGGCAGCGCGTAAATCCTCGATGCGCGCATTAGTGCAGGAACCGATAAACGCATGGCTGATGCGGATGCTGTTCAGCGCCTGACCGGCGCGCAGCCCCATGTACTGCAACGCACGCTGTAAATCCTTGCGGCGTGAGGCATCTGATTCTGCCAGCGGATCCGGTACCTGGCCGTGAATCGCCTGCGCCTGATCGGGGCTGGTGCCCCAGCTGACCATCGGCGCAATTTCTGCGGCGCTCAGTTCAACTTCGCGGTCAAACACGGCGTCCGCATCGCTGTGCAGTTCACGCCAGACATTCACGGCATCCGTCCATTGCTGGCCTTTCGGCGCACGCGGTTTGTCTTTCAGGTAATCAAACACTTTGTCGTCGGGTGCCATAAACGCCCCGCGCGCCCCGGCTTCAACGGCCATATTGCATATCGTCATGCGGCCTTCCACGCTCAGCATGTCGATGCCCTGACCGCAGAATTCGATGGCATAACCGGTCGCGCCCGCCGCGCCGATTTTTGCCACCAGCGCCATCACCACGTCTTTGGCGGTGATGCCGGTTTTCAGTTCACCGCTGACGGTGACACGCATCGTTTTCAGGCGTTTATAGACCAGCGTCTGCGTGGCCAGCAGGTGCTCAATTTCGGACGTGCCGATACCAAAACCAAACGCGCCTAACGCGCCGTAGGTAGTGGTGTGGCTGTCTCCGGCGGCAATCACCATGCCGGGCAAAATAAAGCCCTGTTCCGGTGCCACCACGTGTTCGATGCCCTGACGCATATCGAGAATATCAAACAGCTCAATGCCAAATTCGGCGCAGTTTTCTGCCAGATAGGACACCTGACGCGCCCCCCCGGCATCCGGCATCTGGCGGGTGCGTAACGGCGTCGTCGGGTTAACGTGATCGACCACCGCCAGCGAGGTTTCAGGCCGCCAGACGCGACGGTTCGCCTCGCGCAAACCGCTGAACGCCTGCGGGCTGGTGTATTCGTTAATCACCTGCCGGTCGATGTAAAGCAACACGTGGCCTTTATCATCCAGCGCGCGGACGCTGTGGCTGTCGATGTGTTTTTCATACAGCGTTTTTGGCTTCATTTTATTGCCCTGATAAACGTAACGGATAATGCCAGCGTCGCAACTTCGCGGTTATCGGGCAACGGCCTGAGTGTGGTGCGTCAAAACACAGATCGTAAACCGACGATCTTCATTTGTGGCCTTGTTGCTGACCGGCCAGCGGCTAAGATGGGTAAAAAAGGAGAAAACCCATGTTTGAACATTTTACCCAAGGCCGGATGGCGGTCAGCGGAACGGAGATTGCTTACCGCATCGCCGGGCAGGGCGAGCCGCTGTTATTGCTGCACGGACACCCGCAAACCCAGGCGATCTGGCATAACGTCGCGCCGCACCTCACTTCTCAGTTCACCGTGGTGCTGGCTGATTTACGCGGTTACGGCGACAGCGGTAAACCCGAACCGGACGCGGAGCATCTGCGTTACAGCAAGCGCGAAATGGCGCAGGACCAGCTCGAGCTGATGGCCGCGCTCGGTTTCAGCCAGTTCAGCGTGATCGCCCACGACCGCGGAGCGCGGGTCGCACACCGGCTGGCGCTCGATCATCCGCAGGCAGTGAAGCGGATGGTGCTGATGGACATCGCGCCGACGCTTGCGATGTATCAGCAAACCAGCGAGGCCTTTGCGCGCGCTTACTGGCACTGGTTCTTTCTGATCCGCCCGGCACCGCTGCCGGAAACCCTTATCCTGGCAGATCCTGATCTCTACCTGCGCAGCGTAATGGGCAGCCGCAGCGCCGGTATGCAACCTTTCACCGACGAAGCTTACGCAGATTATTTGCGTTGTCTGCAACTTGATGGGACGGCGCGCGGAATTTGCGAGGACTATCGGGCTTCTGCTGCGGTAGACCTGCAACATGATCAGATTGACCGGAATGCATCCCGCAAAGTGCGTTGTCCGCTGTTGATCCTGTGGGGCGAAAAAGGCACTGTCGGCACCTGTTTTGCGCCGCTGGAGGAATGGGCAAAGGTGGCGGAAGACGTTCAGGGAGAGGCGTTGCCGTGCGGGCATTATCTTGCTGAAGAACAACCGCAACTGTTGCTGGAGAAAGTGCTGCCGTTTCTTCGCTGACGTGCCGGATGTTCTGACGCGTATAAAAAAACCCGCATTGCGCGGGTTTTTTGTGAGCTCAGATTATACCGGTTGTTCCGGGAAGGTGAGGGTGTTACCCGGCGCTTCACGGTTGATGTGCAGGAAGTTCAGATGACGTTCGTACTGATCAAGAATGTCATTGATCACCTGATGTTTGGTGAAGTCCATCAGGTCATTACCCTGCGTGCCTTCCAGCAGGAAGGTTTCCAGACGGTAATAATGCGATTTACCGGCGCGTGCGCGATAGGTAAAGGCGGGAACCGCATAGCGCACCGGCCAGATCTGATAGACAAAGTTTTGCTCTTCGCCCAGCGCGACCTGCAATTCCAGCGGCCCGATTTTCTCGTCTTCCTGAGGCTCGTGCTCGTTAAAGGTCACTTTTGCCCCGCGCAGTTCCAGTTCCTGCGCCACTTCCTGCATCGCAGGGCGGCACACGTTATCCATCATTTTCTGGGTATGGCGCGTGCCCGGATAATTCATCACCCGTGACAGACGCTGTTTCCAGTTCAGCGCGGCGTCACTGGTTGCGGGCAGCGGAGCCATTGTCTGCTGGCTGCTGGCGCGGCGGTAATCTTCCAGGCGCAGTGATTTATACAAGCCGGCCATGATGAAGAAGATCACAAAACTGAACGGCAGCCCCATGATCACCGTGGTGTTTTGCAGCGCGGAAACCCCGTCGGTCATCAGCATGCCCAGCGTCAGCACGCCGATGGTGACCGACCAGAAGATCCGCAGCCAGTTAGGGGCATCGTTATTAATGTCAGCCAGTTTTGAGGTGAAATTCCCCAGCACCAGCGAGCCGGAATCCGCCGACGTGACATAAAACAGCAGGCCGGTGATGGTGGCGACAGAAGCACTCAGGGTAAAGCCCGGATACTGCGCCAGCAGGCTGTAAACGCCGCGCTCAGGGTGCGCAATCACCTCGTTGGCGAAATCCAGATTGCCATGCAGGATCTGGTACAACGCGCTGTTACCGAAAATCGACAGCCACAGCAGGGTGAAGACAAACGGGATGATCAGCGTGCCGAGCACGAACTGACGGATGGTGCGCCCGCGCGAAATACGCGCCAGGAACAGGCCGACAAACGGCGACCAGGCCACCCACCAGGCCCAGAAGAACAAGGTCCAGCTGTTCATCCATTCGGTCGGGCGGTCAAAGGCAAAGGTGTTGAGCGTCATGCCCATAAAGCGGTTGATGTAATCGCCGATATTGAGCACCAGCGCATTAAGCAGGAATTCGGTATTGCCGAAGAACAGCAGGAACAGAATCAGCCCCAGCGCCAGCAGCACGTTGAGTTCCGACAGAATACGGATGCCTTTGTTCACGCCGGAGGTGACCGACACCGTCGCCATAATCACCGAAAGCAGGATCAGTGCCGCCTGAACGGTCAGGTTTTCCGGGATCTGGAACAGCACTTTCAGCCCGTAATTCAGCTGAACCACGCCGATACCGAGCGTGGTGGCGATACCAAAAATGGTGCCGACCACGGCAGCGATATCCACGCTGTGGCCGATAGGCCCGTTAATGCGTTTGCCGAAAATAGGGTACAGCGCCGAACGGATGGTCAGCGGCAGGTTATAGCGGTAGCTGAAATAGCCGAGCGCAATCCCCATCAGCGCGTACATCGCCCAGCCAGTCAGGCCGTAGTGGAACAGCGTCCAGGTCATTGCCTGCCGCGCCGCTTCCAGCGTTTGCCCGTTGCCTTCCGGCGGCAGCATGTATTGCGTCACCGGTTCGGCGACCGAGAAGAACATCAGGTCGATACCGATCCCGGCGGCAAACAGCATGGCCGCCCAGCTCATCATGCTGAATTCGGGTTTGGATTGTTCAGGACCGAGTTTGATCGAGCCGAAGCGCGAGCAGGCAATGAACACTACAAACACGATGTACAGCGTCGCCGCCAGCATGTAATACCAGCCGAAGGTGGCGGATACCCAGTTAAGGGTCAGGCTTATCCATTTTCCGGAAAAATCGGTGAAGAAAATGGTCATTAATGTGAAGGCTAAAATCAGACCGGCGGAGGTGAAGAACACCACCTTGTTCAGCTGGTCCCGAGGTTTCTCAGCATGTTTTTCTGTCGTATCGGCAGTCGCCATGTTTTCCCCTGATGTGTTAATTACTTTCTAATTTTCAATAAAATAGATGCTACTTCATCTCAAAATTCATACAAATTACTAACGTATTGGTAATAAAATATATGCATTTTTAATTGAACGTTCAATCAAAAAAAAGTTAAATAGGTGACGTCAGAGCGTTAACAAGGTTGAGCGACAGCGTAAAAAAAAGGTTTTTTAAGCGCGTTTCAACCCGCTCATTTTCAGGAGCCGGAACCATGCCCAAAGTAGGAATGCAGCCCATAAGACGGCAGCAATTGATTGAGGCAACCCTGGCAGCGGTGAACGAAGTCGGCATGCACGATGCCTCGATTTCGCAAATCGCCCGCCGGGCTGGCGTCTCCAACGGCATCATCAGTCACTACTTTCGTGACAAGAATGGGCTGCTGGAAGCGACCATGCGTTATTTGCTCAGTCATCTGGGGGAAGGGGTGCAGTTGCGGTTATCGCAGCTGACGGATACCGCACCGACGGCGCGGCTGCATGCGATTGCAGAAGCCAATTTTGACGACAGTCAGACCAACAGCGCGGCGATGAAAACCTGGCTGGCCTTCTGGGCGAGCAGTATGCATCACCCGCAGTTGTACCGGCTGCAACAGGTCAACAGCCGCCGGCTCTATTCAAATTTATGTTCTGAATTCAGACGTTTTCTGCCGAAAAAAGAGGCGCGTCTTGCGGCACAAAGCACTGCCGCACTGATTGATGGCCTGTGGCTGCGCGGCGCACTCAGCGGTAAAGAGTTCAACCGCGCCGAGGCGATGCAAATCACCCGCCGCCACATTGAATCACAGCTCACCTGAGCACAGCAGAAAACTTTCAGACCGCACAGACCGAGGAGAGATGTATGTCCCGCTACGGCAAGCAAAAACTTTATATCAACGGGCGTTTTCAGGACAGCACCGGTGATGAAACCTTCGATGCAGTGAACCCGGCCAACGGCGAGGTGATTGCGACCCTGCCATCCGCCACGCAGGAAGATGTCGATCTGGCGGTGAAATCCGCGCAGAAAGGCCAGAAAGTCTGGGCAGCGATGACCGCCATGAGCCGCTCGCGCATCTTGCGCCGCGCCGTGGACATTCTGCGTGAGCGTAACGACGAACTGGCGGCCATCGAAACCGCCGACACCGGTAAACCGCTGTCTGAAACGCTGGCCGTCGATATCGTGACCGGCGCGGATGTGCTGGAGTATTACGCAGGCCTGATCCCGGCGATTGAAGGCCAGCAAATTCCGCTGCGCGATTCTTCCTTCGTCTACACCCGCCGCGAGCCGCTGGGCGTGGTAGCCGGGATCGGTGCCTGGAACTACCCGATTCAGATAGCGCTGTGGAAATCCGCTCCGGCGCTGGCAGCGGGTAACGCGATGGTGTTTAAACCGAGCGAAAATACCTCACTGACCGCCCTGAAACTGGCCGAAATTTACAGCGAAGCAGGCGTGCCGGATGGCGTGTTCAGCGTGGTGACAGGTGCGGCCAGCGTCGGGCAGGCGTTAACCGATCATCCGGATATCGCTAAAGTCTCGTTCACCGGCGGCATCAAAACCGGCAAAAAAGTCATGGCCAGCGCCTCGGCTTCCACGCTGAAAGAAGTGACCATGGAACTGGGCGGCAAGTCGCCGCTGATCATCTTTGACGATGCGGATCTCGACAAAGCCGCTGACATCGCGATGATGGCGAACTTCTACAGCTCCGGCCAGGTGTGCACCAACGGCACCCGCGTGTTTGTGCCAGAAACGTTACATAAAGCCTTTGAAGCCAAAATACTGGAGCGCGTGAAACGCATCCGTGCCGGCGATCCGACTGACGAAAACGTCAACTTCGGCCCGCTGGTGAGCTTTGCGCACATGGAATCCGTGCTGCGTTACATCGAAAGCGGCAAACAGGAAGGCGCGACGCTGCTGACCGGCGGTGAGCGCATGACCGGCGGGGAATACGCCAAAGGCGCTTACGTTGCGCCGACGGTCTTTACCGACTGCCGCGATGACATGCTGATCGTCCGTGAAGAGATCTTCGGGCCGGTGATGAGCATCCTGACCTATGAAAGCGAAGAAGAAGTGATCCGCCGCGCCAATGATACCGAATACGGTCTGGCGGCCGGACTGGTGACGCAGGATCTCAACCGCGCGCACCGCGTGATCCACAAACTCGAAGCCGGGATTTGCTGGATCAACACCTGGGGCGAATCCGCCGCAGAAATGCCGGTGGGTGGCTATAAGCATTCCGGCGTCGGGCGCGAAAATGGCATCACCACGCTTGAGCATTACACCCAAATCAAATCCGTGCAGGTCGAACTGGGCGAATTCAGCTCAGTCTTTTAATCCGCCGCAACAGAGGAGATTTTAATGGATTACGATTACATCATTATCGGTGCCGGTTCTGCCGGCAACGTACTCGCCACCCGCCTGACCGAAGACAGCAGCGTGAGCGTGCTGTTACTCGAAGCCGGTGGCCCGGATTACCGTCTGGATTTCCGCACACAAATGCCTGCGGCGCTGGCGTTCCCGCTGCAGGGGCGCCGTTACAACTGGGCGTATGAAACGGACCCGGAACCGCACATGAACAACCGCCGTATGGAATGCGGGCGCGGGAAAGGTCTGGGCGGCTCATCGCTGATTAACGGCATGTGCTACATCCGCGGTAACGCGATGGATTTCGACAACTGGGCGAAAGCGCCGGGTCTGGAAGACTGGAGTTATCTGGACTGCCTGCCGTATTTCCGTAAAGCGGAAACCCGTGATATCGGCCCGAACGATTTCCATGGCGGTGAAGGCCCGGTCAGCGTCGCGACGCCAAAAAATGGCAACAATCCGTTGTTTGCAGCGATGATCGAAGCCGGTGCGCAGGCGGGCTATTCCCGTACTGACGATCTGAACGGCTACAAACAGGAAGGTTTCGGCCCGATGGACCGCACCGTGACGCCAAAAGGCCGCCGCGCCAGCACTGCCCGTGGCTATCTGGATCAGGCCAAACCGCGTGCCAATCTGACCATTGTGACGCACGCGCTGACCGACAGAATTCTTTTCGACGGCAAGCGTTCCGTGGGCGTCAGCTATTTCAAAGGCGACGATTACAACGCGAAAACGGCGAACGCGAAACGCGAAGTGCTGTTGTGCAGCGGCGCGATTGCCTCGCCGCAAATCCTGCAACGTTCCGGCGTCGGCGCGGCTGAACTGCTGAACCGTCTGGAGATCCCGCTGGTGCACGATCTGCCGGGTGTCGGTGAAAATCTGCAGGATCACCTGGAAATGTACCTGCAATACAGTTGCACCCAGCCGGTGTCTTTGTACCCGGCATTGCAGATGCATAACCAGCCCGCGATTGGGGCGGAGTGGCTGTTTAAAGGCACCGGCGTGGGGGCCAGCAATCAGTTTGAAGCGGGCGGTTTTATCCGCAGCCGTGAAGAATTTACCTGGCCGAATATTCAGTATCACTTCCTGCCGGTAGCGATCAATTACAACGGCAGCAACGCGGTGAAAGAGCACGGTTTCCAGGCACACGTCGGTTCCATGCGCTCACCAAGCCGTGGCCGTGTGCAGGTGAAATCAAAAGATCCGCGCCAGCACCCGAGCATTCTGTTCAACTACATGTCGACAGAGCAGGACTGGCATGAGTTCCGCGATGCCATCCGCATCACCCGTGAAATCATGAATCAGCCCGCGCTGGATAAATACCGTGGCCGGGAAATCAGTCCGGGCGAAAACGTGCAGACTGACGAAGAACTGGATGCGTTTATCCGCGAACATGCGGAAACCGCCTTCCATCCGTCGTGTACCTGTAAAATGGGCAGCGATGAGATGGCGGTCGTGGACGGCGAAGGGCGCGTTCACGGAATCGAAAGCCTGCGCGTGGTGGATGCGTCCATCATGCCGCAGATCATTACCGGCAACCTGAACGCGACAACCATCATGATCGCCGAAAAGATTGCCGATAAAATCCGTGGCCGTCAGTCCCTGCCGCGCAGCACCGCGGAGTATTACACCGCAGGCGATGCACCGGTTCGCACCGAGCCGATGAAAAAAACCGCCTGATAATTTGGCTGTAAAATCTATGTTAAAAAGAGATATTCTCAGGAATATCTCTTTTTTTTGGCTTTCAGAAACAGGCAGGGCACTTCTTCATGACCGACTCATCATCGCTTTACTGGCAGGATTATCATCACAGCGACCTGAACGCGGCGCAGCTTTACGCCATTCTGGCGCTGAGAACGGAAGTTTTTATCGTGGAACAAACCTGTGTTTATCAGGATATCGACGGGCAGGATCTGGCCGGTGAAAACCGGCATATCGTCGCCTGGCTGGAGGGAAAACCTGCCGCCTACGCACGGATCCTGCGCCATGCCGATGATGTGGCGATCGGGCGGGTGATTGTCGCCCCGTCAGCCCGCGGCCTGAAGCTGGGGTATCAGCTGATGGAACAGGCGCTGGCAGCCTGCCATAAACACTGGCCGGGTGCGCGCGTGGTGATCTCCGCACAGGCGCATTTACAGAGTTTCTACGGCAGGCTGGGGTTTGTGGCGAATACCGACATTTATGATGAAGATGGGATAGCGCATGTGGGGATGGTGTTGGGGGGCTTTTAGCTTTCAGCTTTTAGCATTCAGCTTTAAGGTCAACACCGTGGGTTGCCACCCACACCGGCCTTAAGGGTGGCTTATCGCCGCCACCCTTAAGAATCCCGGGCTCTTTTTACTGCGCGCTGCCGCTCGCGGGCTATGTTTCAGACACTCCTCCTATTGCCGCAAAATCCCGCCGCTGCGCGGTGCCCTCCGTTCGGGTTACAACCCGCGCAATAAGACGCGCGGTTTTCCACCTCTCCTCCGGCGTGATTTTTGAAAGCGGCCGCAGGCTTATACTGCGCAACCTTGCTATTTATTTTCCCTGAAAAGCAGAGCGGTTTTGAATTTAAGATCCTGCGGGTGATTCAGAAATCTTGCTGAACGGAGTGGCCTGAAGCCATAGGTCCCGAAGCCGCTTCGTTCAGCTGAATTTTGAGGACGCCAATCAACATTTTCTAAAAGATAAATCTGTTCTGTTCTTGAATTTAAGATCCTGCGGGCGATTCAGAAATTTTGCTGAACGGAGTGGCCTGAAGCCATAGGTCCCGAAGCCGCTCTGTTCAGCTGAATGTTGAGCACGCCAATCAACTTCTTCTAAAAGATAAATCTGTTCTTGAATTTAAGATCCTGCGGGCGATTCAGAAATGTTGCTGAACGGAGCGGCCTGAAGCCATAGGTCCCGCAGCCGCTTTGTTCAGCTGAATTTTGAGCACGCCAATCAACTTTTTCTAAAAGATAAATCTGTTCTGTTCTTGAATTTAAGCTCCTGCGGGCGATTAAGAAATCTTGCTGAACGGAGCGGCCTGAAGACCTAAGGCTTCAGGACCGAGAGAAGGCACCGCGCAGCGGCAAGATTTCCAGCCTGTCGCGGTGATACCTGAAACATAGCCAGCAGGCAGAGCGCGTGTTGAAAAAAGCGAGGGGAGTTCAGTGGGGAAAAGCCTTTCCCCTCTGGTCGGTTTCGGCGCGGTGAGTTAAGTGATCGCCGCACCTGAGAAACCGAAATATTCTCGATCTGTCTTTAAAAAAGCTTCAGTGCAACAGACTCACTCCCAGTATGCCGGGCTGCCAAATTTCTCCACCAGAAAATCAATCACTGCCCGCACTTTGATCGAGGCTTTTCGTGCATTGGGGTACAGCGCGGATATGGTCTGCGGCTCGGGCGAGGTGGATACCTGATGATCTTCCAGCACGCTGACCAGCCGCCCGTCGCGCAGGGCGTCGCCGATTAACCAGGTGGGGAATACCACCAGCCCCATGCCATCCACGGCTGCCTTTGTCAGGGTTTCCGCATTATTACTGGTCAGGACGCCGCGCAGGCTGTACGAACGCCATTCCTGTTCCGGCTGGCGGAAGTACCAGCGTTGCGAACCGGCGAATCCTTTAAACACCAGGCAGCTGTGAGCGGCTAACTCTTCCGGCGTTTGTGGTGTGCCTGTACGGGCTAGATAGGCAGGGCTGGCGGCGAGACGGAAGTTCTGCTGTCCGAGCGTGCGCGCCTGCAGGGTGGAATCTGCCATCACGCCGATTCGGATCAGCAGATCTACGCTGTCCTGTAACGGATCAATGAAATCGTCGGTCTGCATCAGCTCAATATTCAGACGCGGATAACGGGCGCTCAGCTCATGCAGCCAGGGGGCGATATGCCGCTGGCCAAAAACCACCGGCGCATTGATGCGTATCAGGCCACCCGGCTCGCTGTCCTGCTCCTGCAGATCCAGTTCTGCCAGTTCAAGCTGAGCCAGTACCTGACGTGCGCGTTCAGCCAGCAATTTTCCGGATTCGGTCGGGCTGACTGCACGCGTATTCCGATACAGCAACTGGGTTTGTAATGCCTGCTCCAGTTGCGAAATGACGCGCGATACCGTCGAGGGCGACATCGCTTCGCGGCGGGCCACTTCTGAGAAATTTCCCTGGTCGAGCACCGCAACAAACAGCCGTAAAGACTGGATGTTGATCTGATTGAAACTTTTCATCTGTGCAATATCCGCAAAGGTATTTTCCTTATTGTGCTGTTTTTCGCAAAGCAGTGCCACGCTATAGTCGCCGCTTCTTAAAATAATATGAGCACACTACTAATGAATCTGATGTTAATTCCTCTGGTCGTTCTGGCGGGGATGGGGTTATCGCTGGAGGCCGGTTTGATCGGGCCGTTAGGGACGGAAGTGGGGCACCTGTGGGCCACGCTGAGTATTTTTGGGGTCGGCGCAGTGCTGACCGGATTGCTGGTGCTGTTTTTCAGCCCGCGCAATGCGCCGTCGTTTACCGAACAACCCGGCTGGACACTGCTTGGCGGCTTGCTGGGGCCGTTGTATGTCGTGGTGCTGACGCTGGCGACGCCGGTGATTGGCATCGGCATGACCATGATCGCGATTTTGTCAGGGCAGGTGGCGAAAAGCGTCTTGATCGACCATTACGGCTGGTTCGGTACGCCACATAAAAAAGTCGGCAGGGAGCGTTTACTGGCTCTGCTGTTTATCGTTGCCGCCCTTGTTCTGATTGCCTGGAGTTAACCGATGACTGAACTGATTATGATTATTCTGGCGATTGTGGCGGGGGCTGCGCTGAGTATGCAGGCGGCGGTAAACGGTCAGCTGGGTGAAAAAGTGGGCGTCCTGAAAAGTGCCTTCCTGACCTTCAGCGTGGGCGCGGCGATCACGGCTGTGCTGATCCTGTTTCTGCAAACGCCGCAGCAGGCGACGTTACTGACCGTACCGAAATGGCAGCTGGCTGGCGCACTGTTTGGCGTGCCTTACATCATCATTATGGTGACGGCAGTACCGCGAGTGGGGACGGCGGTGGCGACGGTCGCGGTAATTCTGGGGCAACTGGCGATGGGCATGCTGATTGATAACTTCGGCTGGCTGGATAATCCGTCCATCCCGTTCTCATGGCACCGTCTGGCGGCGATACCTTGTCTGGTCATCGCGCTGGCCCTGATTTATCGCAGCAACAGAAAAGCAGAGTGAGTGTCCGGCCCGCGTTGCAAAGGTTATTGCAGGCGCGGGTCAAACATCATCGGCTCACGTTGTACTGAACTCAGTAAATCCGCAAACGCAGGATGCTGCGGATTGAGCAGCACGTTGTATTCCGTCGGGACAATGACCGACGGCACTTTCAGCCCGACGTAATCACCTTCCGCCAGCCAGGCGTCACCCTGACGTTGTGTGCTGTCCGGCGGAGATGCGCTTCGCCAGTCTGCGGCCAGTTCCGACACATCCAGCCTGTCGAGCAATTCTTCCGGCACCTCAATACTCAGCAACGTGTAGGACCGCATCAGCATGCTGTTTTGTAAGTGCACCAGCATTTCCAGTATGGCCAGCGAAATGCTGGTGGTGACATAGACGACCGGCCTGCCCGGCGGATTCCAGCGCCCGCCATAAAGCTGCGCACCCGCGCCCGACCAGGCCGTAGCCAGATGGCGGTTCTGTACGATGCGAAACAGCTTCAACTGAAGACACCGTGTTGCAGACGACCAATCAGGCGGCTCACTTCCACCGCGCCCGCTTCAGAAGACAGCAACTCCAGCGGACGTGAACCGTCCAGCGCCGGCGCAGGGCGGGTGAACCACTCGAGCGCGGAGATACGATCCCCTTCGAACAAATCCGTTGCGGCATCCACAATGCGCACCAGACGCGCCACACGCTCGCTCTCTTCACTTTTCAGTAATCCGTTTCCGGCCTTACGACGCGCATAGTTGCGTTCGTTAATGCCCATTATTTCCAGTAACACCATTTTCGGCCATCCCAGCTCAGTATTAAGACGGCTAATACTATCAACCGGAAAGCCCTTTTGTATGGCGTTAACCAAACTGATTCCGCTGCTTGCGGGAAGTCCCGCAGACTGCCAGAGCGGCGTTGCAGAATCTTGCACAGAGCCTGAAGACAGCCCGGTATTTTTGATATTCATGATGTGTGCCTCCGCACCGTTATTTGTCATGATTATAGCATGACAAATAACGAATGGTCATTTTATCAGCACGGGTTTATCACCGCTTCAGGCAACTGAATGAATTCGTCCTGAAACATATCTGTGATCGATATCACATTGAGGATGTATCAGGATGAAACACAAATTGACAAACCTTGACCAAATCTATTTATTAGCTAAGAAAAGTTAACTCTTGTAGGAAGTCACTGGTAATTGCATGTTTTTATACTATGTGCAGCAATCGGTTGCGGATCACAGTTTTAGGGTTTGATATATGCAGCGTCTGAAAGTGGCAAGGCGCTGTTCCTCCCCCGCTTCTGGTATAAATATGAAAAATAAAATTATTGCAGCAGGCGCTTTGATGGCTTTGTCCTACAGCGCGACCGTGCTCGCTGATGATAGCAAGGGCGAATTTGTTTCTGACTGGTGGCACCAGAGTGTAAACGTTGTAGGCAGCGCCGATACCCGTTTCGGACCGACCCTGCGTAACGACGTTTACCTTGAATATGAAGCGTTTGCGCACAAAGACTGGTTCGATTTCTACGGCTATATCGATATTCCTAAAACCTTCGGCGCCGGTAACGGCAACGACACCGGTATCTGGGACAAAAACGGTTCTCCGCTGTTTATGGAGATCGAACCGCGTTTCTCTATTGATAAGCTGACCGGCACCGATCTGAGCTTCGGTCCGTTCAAAGAATGGTACTTCGCCAACAACTATATCTACGATATGGGTCCGGACAGCGATAACCGTCAGAACACCTGGTACATGGGTCTGGGCACCGACATCGATACCCATCTGCCGATGAGCCTGTCTCTGAACGTGTATGCAAAATACCAGTGGGAAAACTACAGCGCGGCCAACGAAAACAGCTGGGACGGTTACCGTTTCAAAGTGAAATACTTCGTTCCGTTGACTGAAATGTGGGGCGGTAACCTGAGCTACATCGGGTTCACCAACTTCGACTGGGGTTCCTCACTGGGCGACGACGATTTCCGTGACCTGAACGGCAACAAAGCGCGTTCTAACAACTCTATCGCGTCCAGCCATATCCTCTCGCTGAACTACACACACTGGCATTACTCGTTTGTGGCGCGTTACTTCCACAACGGCGGCCAGTGGGCTGACGGCGCTGAGCTGAACTTCGGTAACGGTAATTTCGATGTGAAATCTACCGGCTGGGGTTACTACGGCGTGATCGGTTACAACTTCTGATTTCAGGCGTTGTACTGGAAAACCCGGCTGAGGCCGGGTTTTTTGTGTGTGTAATTCAAACATTTCCCCGCGCATGACGAATTTTTTTACTATCGAGTGAAATTTGTACACAACGAGAGGCGATCCCGACGCGCCGTTGTGGCATAATGCGCGCCAAATCACATTTCCCAATTAAGAGCGAGCGTTGTGCTAAGTACTTACAACATCACCATGCAATTCGGCAGCAAGCCGTTATTTGAAAACATTAACGTGAAATTTGGCGGCGGTAACCGTTATGGCCTTATCGGCGCGAACGGTTGTGGCAAGTCCACTTTCATGAAGATCCTCGGTGGCGACTTAGTGCCTTCAGCGGGTAACGTCGTACTCGACCCGAACGAGCGTCTGGGTAAATTACGTCAGGATCAGTTCGCCTTCGAAGAATTCACCGTGCTGGACACCGTGATCATGGGCCACAACGAATTGTGGGCTGTGAAAGAAGAGCGCGACCGCATTTACGCGATGGCGGAAATGAGCGAAGCCGACGGCTATAAAGTGGCAGATCTCGAAGTTGAATACGGCGAGATGGACGGTTACAGCGCTGAATCCCGTGCGGGCGAACTGCTGCTCGGCGTGGGTATTCCGGTAGAGCAACATTATGGCCTGATGAGCGAAATCGCACCGGGCTTTAAACTGCGCGTATTGCTGGCGCAGGCGCTGTTCTCTGACCCGGAAATTCTGCTGCTCGACGAACCAACGAACAACCTGGACATCGATACCATTCGCTGGCTGGAGCAGGTGCTGAACGAACGTAACAGCACCATGATCATCATTTCGCATGACCGTCACTTCCTGAACATGGTGTGTACGCACATGGCGGATCTGGACTACGGCGAGCTGCGCGTTTATCCGGGCAACTACGACGAATACATGACGGCGGCAACGCAGGCTCGTGAACTTCTGAGCGCCAATAACGCCAAGAAGAAAGCGCAGATTGCTGAACTGCAATCTTTCGTCAGCCGCTTTAGCGCCAACGCCTCCAAATCTAAACAGGCGACTTCCCGTGCCCGTCAGATTGACAAAATTCAGCTCGACGAAATCAAAGCCTCAAGCCGTCAGAACCCTTACATGCGTTTTGAACAGGATAAGAAATTGTTCCGTAATGCGCTGGAAGTGGAAAAAATCACCAAAGGTTTCGATAACGGCCCGCTGTTTAAAAACCTCGGTCTGATGCTGGAAGTGGGCGAGAAAGTCGCCATTCTGGGCGCGAACGGTATCGGTAAATCGACGCTGCTGAAAACGCTGGTCGGTGAGCATGAGCCGGAAACCGGTTCAGTGAAATGGTCCGAAAACTCAAAAATCGGTTACTACGCGCAGGATCACGAATATGAATTCGATGACTCCATGAACGTATTCGACTGGATGAGCCAGTGGAAATCCGAGAAAGACGACGAGCAGGCTGTACGCGGCGTGCTGGGCCGTCTGCTGTTCGGTCAGGACGATATCAAGAAGAAAGTCAAAGTGCTTTCCGGTGGTGAAAAAGGTCGTATGTTATTCGGGAAACTGATGATGCAGCGTCCTAACATCCTGATCATGGATGAACCAACCAACCACCTTGATATGGAATCTATCGAGTCACTGAACATGGCGCTGGAAATGTACGAAGGCACACTGATCTTCGTTTCCCACGACCGTGAATTCGTGAGCTCACTGGCCACCCGTATTCTGGAAATGACACCGACCCGTGTTATCGATTTCTCGGGTAACTACGAAGACTATCTCCGTAGCCAGGGCATTAATAGCTGATTATTGATGTCGATAAAAAGGCCGCAACGGTTAACGTTGCGGCCTTTTTTTATTCCAGAAAGGTGAATTCTTTATCGGTTAAACGGATTGCGTAGCGGCTGACATGTTCAACAACCTAAATACCTTCATTCCTTGTTCTATTTATTTTCTGAACTGTTAATGACAGCCACACACCTCACAATGCGGGTCCTTCATCAGTTTCATTTCCCGAAACTGTAACGTCATGGCATCAAACATCAGCAGTTTGCCGCGCGGAGTTTCACCGAATTTTGTCAGCAGTTTGATGGTTTCCATGGCCTGTAAACTGCCGATGGTACCCACCAGGGGCGCCATCACGCCGGCTTCCACGCAGGTCAGGGCATTTTCGCCAAATAAGCGGCTCAGGCAGCGGTAGCAGGGTTCATGCGGCTGATAGGTAAAGACGCTGAGCTGGCCTTCCATACGGATGGCGGCGCCGGACACCAGCGGTTTTTTCTGCGCGAAACATTCCCGGTTCAGCTGATTGCGCGTGGTGACGTTATCGGTGCAATCGACCACCACATCGCAGGCGGCGATCAGTTCGCTCAGCATGTCATCGTCCGCCTGCGCATTGATCTGATTCAGACGGATGTGCGGATTCATTGCGCAAAGCGCGATGGCGGCAGATTCCACTTTCGACATGCCGATGCGTGCGTCGGTGTGCAGCGTCTGGCGCTGCAGGTTAGACAGCGACACCTTGTCGAAATCCAGCAGCGTCAGCGTGCCGGTTCCTGCGGCAGCCAGATATTGCGCCGCCGCGCAGCCTAAACCGCCTAATCCGACAATCAGCGCATGGCTGGCTTTCAGCTGTTCCTGCGCGTCAAAATCAAACCCTTTCAGGACGATCTGGCGGTTATAACGCAGGGTTTCAGCGTCCGTCAGTTCCGGCAGAGTGGCCATATTCAGCTCCGTAAAAGGGCGTTAAACGGTTCGATTTCAACGAGTTCACCCGCCGCGACATTATCGCGTTCGCGCTCCAGCACGATAAAGCAATTCGCCTGGCTGAAAGAGCTGAAAACGTGCGACCCCTGATGGCCGGTGGTACGGACTTCGAGCTGGCCCTGCGCGTTGGTGCTGAAAATACCGCGCTGGAAATCGAGACGGCCCGCTGATTTTTTAAGCCCCGAAACCGAAACAGCCTGCAAACGCGGCGGGAACTGCCACGCGGTATGGCCTGCCAGTTGCGCAATAAACGGCTGCACCAGTTGATAAAACGTCAGCGCCGCAGACACCGGATTCCCCGGCAGACCGCAGAACCAGCTGTTTTTCAGTTTGCCGAAAGCGAAAGGTTTGCCGGGTTTCATGGCCAGTTTCCAGAAACCAATCTCGCCCAGTTCATCCAGCATTTGCCGGGTGTAATCCGCTTCTCCGACCGAGACACCGCCGCTGGAAATCACCAGATCGGCGAAGGCATTGGCTTCTTCAAAGGCGTTACGCAGCGCCTGCGGATCATCGCGGATGATGCCCAGATCCAGCACGTTGCATCCCAGTTGTTCCAGCATCAGGCGTACGGCAAAACGGTTGGTGTCGTAAATTTGCCCTTCCTGCAATGGCGTCCCCACCGGTTGCAGTTCGTCGCCCGTGGAGAAAACGGCAACGTTGAGGGGCTTCCAGACTTCAACGTGCGTGACGCCGAGCGATGCCAGCAGCGGCAATTCCGCCGCACCCAGACGTACGCCCTGCGGCAACACGCTGTCGCCTTGTTTGATGTCGTCGCCCGTCAGGCGGATATTCAGGCCGTTCTCCGCTGTGTGGGTGAAACGCACGCCCGCATCGGTCACCTCCGCTTGTTCCTGCATGACCACAGCGTCGGCACCTTGGGGGACCGGCGCGCCGGTCATGATGCGGATACAGGTCCCGGCAGGCCATTCACCGTGGAAGGGCGCACCCGCGAAGGCTTTGCCCGCAACCGGTAACACGGCGTCGTCGTGCAGATCGCCACAGCGGACGGCATAACCGTCCATCGCCGCATTATCAAAAGGAGGCACGAACACCGGAGAACGTACCGGCGCGGCGGTAATGCGGCCAGCGGCCATATTCAGAGCAACTGATTCGGCGTCTTGTGCGTGCTTTGGCGGCACATGAGCGCGCATTTTATCCAGCGCTTCCTGGAGTGAGATCAAACCGGCGGTATTGAATTCCATAAAAATTCCTCAGTGATACCGTCCCGGTGGTGCGGGTGTCTGCGCCGGAGCCGGGCGGTTATAAAAGCATGCGCACAGTATGACAGAGAATCGGGACGAACCAAAAATCGCGGCAGGCGGAAAAACTTTGAGGGTATTTTCGAAAAATTGAGATCGATCCCAAAATTAACAATGTAACGCAGGTATGATGTTTACCGTTATTTGTGACATCCGTCACACAACTGTCATACAAACAGGAATAACCGGTGCTTAAAAAAAATCGCCATCAGGCCATCCTTCAGCTGGTCGAACAGCATGAAGTGTTACAGGTAAGCGAACTGGCACAATCGCTGGATGTGAGTCTCGAAACCATTCGCCGCGATCTCAGTGAAATGCAGGATAAAGGTCTGATCCTGCGTCGTCACGGACGTGCACGCCGTCTGGTCGCACAGCCTCAGACATCCTGGCTCAACAGTTTGCAGCGCTGTCCTCAGATGTGATCGGGCAGTGACAATAAGAAAAGGGAAGGCAATTCAATGCCTTCCCTTTTTTATGCGTCGGTTTTCATCTCAATGCGCGGATTGCTGCTCCAGCGCTTCGGCCTTGCTGCTCACCGAGGCAATAATCAACGCGGCCAGCAGGCATACGTAGGCGAGAGTGGCGGTATTCAGCGCCCAGAACAAACCGTAACGGCTGTACACCAGCGACGACAGCGTGGAGAAAATCAGCGTGCCTATCGTGCCGATAGTCAGCAGGGCAGACGTCAGCGTTGGCGGAGAATTCTTCACCTGCAGGCTGCCGTAACTCATGATGCCGGAGAACAGCCCGGAGTTGCAGAATCCGAACAGACCGGCGCAAATCAGGATAAGCGTCGGGTTTGCGCTGTTCGCCGCAGTGGCCAGACAGGCCAGACCCACGATGGCGGAAAGCAGCAGGTAAGTCCGCAACTTCACAAAGCGCACCGTAAACTGATTCACAAACAGGCCGATGGATTTCACCGTCCAGTAAGTCGTGATGTAAAACGCCGCGCTGTCTGCCGCCATGCCGAAATGCTCTTTGAGCCAGCTTGGCAGCCACATGGTGAAAATCGGTTCCGCCAGCAGGAAAGCAAACAGTGCGAAACACAGCACCCACACGGAAACGCCCCAGTGGTGTTGCTGGCTTTCAGACCCTGGCTTGCTATCCGCGACCTGCGGAATCGACGGGAATTTTTGCCCGACGCACAACACAATCATCGCCAGACTCAGCACCGCCATTACGCCGTACATGGCCAGCCAGCTTGCGCCGTGCTGGAACAGATAGCCCAGCAGCAGCGATAACACCACGCCCGCCAGCGCGAAGAAAAAGTCGGTGAGGATCAGGTTCGCCGAACGTTTTTTGGGATCTTCATTAATGCGCACCACCAGATAGCTGCCGATGGACATCATGATGCCGGAGGCGGCGCCAATCAGAAAAACGCCGATGCCGAACATGGTGATGGTCGGCATCAGGAAAAGTGCCACGCAGGTCAGCACGGAAACCGCTGAGCCAGTGATCAGCTGTTTGCCCAGATTGAATCTGCGCATCAGCACGCCGCTTATCATGATCGGCAGAAACAGACCGATGTTCATCAGCGTAAACATCTGACCGATAAAGCCCGGATCTTTGCCAAAAGCCTGTGAAACCGGGCCGATTACGATGCCTAGTGTGGAAACCAGTGCACCGGTAAAGAAGTAACTGAGCCATGAGATCATATTGATCCGCTGGCGGTTGAATGTCTGTTCCATTGCCGTTCCTTATTTTGCAGTGGCTGACAGGCTGGCGAAGAACGCGCGGATCAGGCGGGGG
>NZ_MJIB01000004.1:77502-180883 GCF_003697865.1 Rahnella sp. Larv3_ips
GGCGCAGCTCAGGGTCTGTTCGTGTGAAAGCGGCGTATCGGAAAGGCCTTCGGCGAAGTTGGTCATGGCAGAAATCGCCAGCACTTTCAGGCCGCAGTGACGGGCGGAAATCACTTCCGGCACGATGGACATACCGACCACGTCGCAGCCGAGAGTTTGCATCATGCGGATCTCAGCCGGCGTTTCGAAGTTCGGGCCGGTATAGGCCGCGAAGACGCCTTCGGCGACGTCGATGCCCAGCGTGCCCGCCACGGCGTGGAGCTGCGCACGCAGGTCTTTGTCATAGGCGTTAGCGAGGCTGAAGAAACGCGGGCCAAATCGATCGTCATTCGGGCCTGCCAGCGGGGATTCCGGCATAAAGCTGACATGGTCGGTCAGCGCAACCAGCCGACCGGGCGCCACGCTTTTACGCATCGAACCGGCGGCATTGGTCGCCAGCATGAACTCGCAGCCGAGCAGTTTGAAGGTGCGAACCGCGCTGGTCATCACTGACATGCCGTGGCCTTCATACATATGGCCGCGACCTTTCATACACATCACCGGAATGCCTTCCAGCGTCCCGAGCACCAGTTCACCGGCGTGACCGGCGACGCTGCTCTGCGGGAATCCCGGCAGTTCGCTGTAGGGAAGGGTGATGGCATCGGTCATATCGTCACACAACGTCCCGAGGCCGGAGCCTAAAATCAGCGCAGCCTGAGGAATAAAGCCGGGCGCACGCTGGCGGATAATCGCTGCGCAGTCAAAAGCATGGTTATTGAGCATGATCACTTCTCTCATTGTTGACAGTAGGTGGGAGTTAACAGCAATGCTAGGGTGAGCGGCTGTTCAGGTCTAATACCGTTCTGCGCCGGGATTTATAGTCAAAATCTATAAATCGGATGCGCCATGAATGCGGGATAAACGGATGTTTTGGAGAGAAGTATGACGCGCCCCTTTACGGATTCGGTGTTCGATCTGGGTCAGATCAATCTGCGGCTTATGCACTATTTTCGCGTGGTGGCGGAGGAGCTGAGTTTCAGCAAAGCTGCGGTGCGGCTGAATATGTCGCAACCGCCGCTCAGCCTGCATATTAAAGAGCTGGAAGTGATGCTCGGCACGCCGCTGTTTTTGCGCACCACGCGTTCGGTGGCGCTGACGCCTGCCGGTGCGGCGCTGATGCGTGAAGCCGGGCTGATGCTCGACGGCATCAACCGTTCGTTGCATCAGGTACGTAAAATCGGGCGCGGTGAGGTCGGCCATATTCAGTTCGGCACCGTGGGCACCGCCGCGTGGGGGCCGCTGATGCCCGCACTGAACCGGTTCGGTGAGAGTGCGCCGGAGATCACCTGGTCGATTACCGAACTGACGCCGTTACAGCAAATTGATGCCCTGCAACTGCAAAGGATTGATATCGGTATCTGGCGCGAAGCTAAACTGACGCTGCCGCAGGGGTTATCCAGCAGGCTGATGGGGCGCGAAAACGTCGCTCTGGCGATTGCGGAAAATCATCCGCTGGCCGCGAAAAACAGCGTGGTGCTGGGCGAGCTGGCGCATGAGGATTTCATTCTGATGCCAATGAACACGTCCAGCCTCGGCGGTTATCTCTATTCGATGTGCCGTCAGCACGGCTTTTTGCCGCAGGTCAGGCATCAGGTGAACGAGCCACAAACCGCGCTGGCGCTGGTGGCGAACGGTTATGGCATCACGCTGCTGCCGGAAAGCTATGCGCGGATCCACTGGCCGGGCGTGCGTTTCTGCGCGCTGAGCGAACGGTTACCGGTCGATTTGTATGCCCTGTATCAGGCGGATTCGCTGACACCGGCGGCGGCACGTTTTCTGGATTCACTGGGGGAGGGCGTTTGAAGCAGCAGGGCCGGAGCCCTGCTGTGAGGGAAAATCTTAGTGCGCGGAAACGTCGTGGTTAATCTTTTCGGCCTTACTTTTCAGGCTGGCGAAAATCACCATCAGCACCAGTAACGCGTAGGAAATGGTCGCGATATTCAGCGCCCAGAACAAGCCGTATCGGTTGTAGATGAACGAAGAGAACGACGCAAAAATCAGCGTACCGACGGAGCTGGTGGTCAGCAGCGCTGAGGTCAGCGTTGGCGGAGAGTTTTTCACCTGCAGGCTGCCGTAGCTCATCAGGCCGGAGAACAGGCCGGAGTTACAGAAACCGAACAGACCGACCGCGAACAGCACCAGCGACGCCGAGTTGCTGGTGGTCAGCACGCTCAGGCTCGCCATACCGACTACCACGGACACCAGCAGGAAGGTGCGCAGTTTGACGAAGCGAACGGTGAACTGGTTCAGGAACAGGCCAATCGCTTTCACCATCCAGTAGGTGGTGATGTAAATCGCGGCGCGATCGGTTTCCATGGCGAAATGCTCATGCAGCCAGCTTGGCATCCACAGCGTAAAGACCAGTTCGGTGAACACGAAGGCGAACAGTGCGATACACAGGAAAAACACAGCGATGCCCCAGGGTTCCTGCGCGACACTGCTGTTTTTCTCGGTTTTCACCGGGCGCGCTACGGTCGGGAATTTCTGGCCTGCACACAGCAGGATCATCAGCAGGCTGAGTACGCCCATAATGCCGTACATCGCCAGCCAGCTTGCGCCGTGCTTGAACAGGAAACCGAGCACCAGCGACAGCGTCATGCCGGAGAGGGCAAAGAAGAAATCGGTGAAGATGAGGTTGGCCGAGCGCTTTTTCGGATCGTCATTAATGCGCACCACCAGATAGCTGCCGATAGACATCATCAGGCCCGCAGTGGCACCAATCAGGAAGACACCCACACCAAACAGCGTGATCGACGGCATCACGAACAGCGCGATACACACCAGCACAGAAACCAGCGAGCCGGTCATCAGCTGTTTGCCGAGATCAAATTTCCGCATCAGGATGCCGCTGACCATAATCGGCAGGAACAAACCAATATTCATTAATGAGAACATTTGCCCGATAAAGCCCGGATCTTTGTTGAATGCGGTTGCCACTGGCCCGATAACGATACCGAGGGTGGAAACCAGTCCACCGGTAAAGAAGTAACTGAGCCAGGAGATCACATTGATCCGACGGCGGTTATAGACAGTTTCCATAACTGATTTCCTAAAAAGAAAAAATATAAAAAGGCCGCAGGAAGCTTAGCCAGAGGTGCTTTTATCCACGGTTAGGACGTTTATTATTCCCGTTCTTTAGTCATTTGTCTTGGATGTTTATTCGATCCCCTTATTTAATTTTCTTAAACAATCTAAGCAATTAGCGCGTTATCAGTGGTTTTACATTTCTGCTTTACATACTGTAGCGGGCTAAATATAGTCAAAAACAGGTCAGCATTTCTCTTTACATAAATACAACAACACAGGGTGCAGTGCTAATGAGTTCTTCTACTGATAATTCAGCGGCTTCCGTTTCGAACACGTTGTGTCCGGTCATTGCGATTCATGGCGGTGCAGGGGCGATCACCCGCGCGGCGATGAGTGCCGAAAAAGAACAACTTTATTTAGCGGAGCTCGAGCGCATTGTCGCCAGCGGGCAGGCCATTCTGGCTTCGGGAGGCAGCGCGCTCGATGCGGTGACCGAGGCGGTGCGTTTACTGGAAGAGTGCCCGCTGTTTAATGCCGGAAAGGGCGCGGTTTTCACCCATCAGGGCACCCACGAATTAGACGCCTGCATCATGGATGGCCGCACGCTGGATGCCGGTGCCATCAGCTGTGTCAATCACATCCGTAACCCTATCCTCACCGCGCGTAAAGTGCTGGAAGTCAGCCCGCACGTGATGTTCACCGGCGCGGGCGCAGAAGCCTTTGCCCGCGAACAGGGGCAGGAGATGGTCGGGCCGGACTACTTCTTTACGCAGGAACGCTACGACCAGCTGCAACGGGCCATCGCCGCAGACAGCGGCGTTATCCTCGATCACGATGGCGCATCGCAGAGCGCCACGCCGTCCGGCGATCCGCTCGATCCGGAACATAAATTTGGCACCGTGGGCGCGGTGGCGATGGACGCGCTGGGGAATCTGGCCGCGGCGACGTCCACCGGCGGCATGACCAACAAACAGGCTGGCCGTGTAGGTGATTCACCGATCATCGGCGCGGGCTGCTATGCCAGCAACAAAACAGTCGCCATTTCCAGCACCGGCACCGGCGAAGTGTTTATGCGCACGGTGGCGGCGTACGACGTGGCGGCGCTGATCGAATACGCCGGTTTATCCCTTGAAGAAGCGACGCACAGAGTGGTGCAGGAAAAGCTGCTGCCGCTCGGCGGTATCGGCGGCATGATCGCCATCGACCGTTTCGGCAACGTCGTTTTACCTTTTAACAGCGAAGGCATGTACCGCGGATTTGCCCGCGTGGGCGACGTGCCGAGCGTCAGTATCTACCGTTCATGAAGGATGCCATGAACCCTTCTCTGATCCTGCCGCCCGGCCAGGTTCTGGCGGTGAATAATCTCAGCGTACAGTTTTCGCACGAGGGTCAGGTGATCCCGGCGGTTAACCGTCTGAGCTTTGACGTCGGGCGCGGCGAAACGCTGGCGATTGTTGGCGAATCCGGCTCCGGTAAATCGGTCACTTCGCTGGCGCTGATGCGTCTGGTGGAGCAGGGAGGCGGGCAGATTTCACAGGGCAACATGCAGTTTCGGCGTCGTAACGGCGAAGTGGTTGAACTGATGGCCGCGTCGCAGTCGCAGATGCGCAGCCTGCGCGGTGCCGATATGGCGATGATATTTCAGGAGCCGATGACGTCGCTCAATCCGGTATTTCCGGTGGGCGAACAAATTGCCGAATCCATCCGTCTGCACCAGGGGAAAGACCATCGCGCCGCCCGTGCCGAAGCGTTGCGGATGCTGGATCTGGTGCGCATTCCCGAAGCCAAAAATATCCTCGACAGCTTTCCTCATCAGCTTTCCGGCGGCATGCGCCAGCGGGTGATGATTGCGATGGCGCTGTCATGCAAACCTGCGTTGCTGATTGCCGACGAACCGACTACCGCGCTGGATGTGACGATTCAGGCGCAAATCCTGCAACTCATCCGCGTGCTGCAAAAAGAGATGCAGATGGGCGTCATTTTTATCACCCACGATATGGGCGTGGTGGCTGAAATTGCCGACCGCGTGCTGGTGATGCATAAAGGCAACAGCGTGGAAACCGGCGACGTCACGGCAATTTTCCATGCCCCGCAGCAGCCGTATACCCAGGCGCTGCTGGCGGCGGTGCCGAAACTCGGTTCGATGCACGGCAAACCGCTCCCTGCGCGCTTTCCGCTGCCTGAGCAACAAGAGAGCGATCCGGCACTGGTGCAAAATACCCTGACGCCGGGCGCCGCGCCGATTTTGCAGGTGAAAAATCTGGTCACCCGCTTTGATGTGCGCAGCGGTATTTTTAACCGCGTCACCCGGCGCATTCACGCAGTGGAAAAAGTCAGTTTCGATTTATACCCCGGCGAAACGCTGGCGCTGGTCGGTGAATCCGGCTGCGGAAAATCCACCACCGGCCGCTCGTTGCTGAAGCTGGTGAAAAGTCAGGGTGGAACGATCACCTTTAACGGCGAGCCGCTGACCCACGTCAGCGGCAGCGCACTGCAACATTTGCGCCGCGACATTCAGTTTATCTTTCAGGATCCCTACGCTTCGCTCGATCCGCGCCTGACGGTGGGGTATTCGATCATGGAACCCTTGCTGGTTCACCACATCGCGAAGGGGAAAGAGGCGGAGGCACGCGTTGCCTGGCTGCTGGAAAAAGTCGGGCTGCTGCCGGAGCACGCGCAGCGCTATCCTCACGAATTTTCCGGAGGGCAGCGGCAGCGCATTTGCATCGCCCGCGCGCTGGCGCTCAATCCTAAAGTGGTCATTGCTGATGAATCCGTGTCGGCGCTGGACGTGTCTATTCAGGCGCAGATCATCAATTTACTGATGGATCTGCAGAAAGAGTTTGGCCTGGCCTTTCTGTTTATTTCGCACGACATGGCGGTGGTGGAGCGCATCAGTCACCGCGTGGCGGTGATGTATCTCGGGCAGATTGTTGAGATCGGCCCGCGCCGCGCGGTGTTTGAAAATCCCCAGCATGCTTACACCCGCAAACTGATGGCGGCTGTGCCGGTGGCCGATCCGGCGCATAAACGAAAAGAGCAGGCGCTGCTGGTCGATGATATTCCCAGCCCGATCCATGATTTGCATGATGAGCCTTTGGTTGCGCCGCTGGTGCAGGTGGCGGAAGGGCATTTCGTGGCGCGGCATGCGATTGCCGGCGTGTATTGATTTTTGTGGCGGCTTATTTTGAGCCGCCAATCTTCGTAAGACAAACGGGTTAGACAGGAAAAGGAACTGAGATGAATCAGCAGAAACGTAAAGGTAAGAACGTTATTCGTCAGGCCGTGCTCGCTGCCGCTGTTTTCGGTTCGCTGGCGTCCGCTTCGGCGTGGGCAGCAAAAGACGTGGTGGTGGCGGTAGGCTCTAATTTTACCTCGCTCGATCCTTATGACGCCAACGACACGCTGTCTCAGGCGGTCGCCAAATCCTTCTATCAGGGTCTGTTTGGCTTTGATAAAAACATGAAACTGGAGAACGTGCTGGCAGACAGCTACACGGTCAGCGCGGACGGTCTGGTTTATACCGTTAAACTGCATCCGGGGATCAAATTCCAGGACGGCACGGATTTCAACGCGGCGGCGGTAAAAGTGAACTTCGACCGCGCCAGCAACCCGGACAGCCACCTCAAGCGTTATAACCTGTTCAAAAATATCGCCAGCACCGAAGCGGTGGATGACACCACGGTGAAAATCACGCTGAAAGAACCGTTCTCGGCGTTCATCAACATTCTGGCGCACCCGTCTGCGGTGATGATTTCCCCGGCGGCGCTGACCAAATACGGCAAAGAGATCGGTTTCCATCCGGTCGGTACCGGTCCGTATACGCTGGATCAGTGGAATCAGACTGACTTCGTGAAAGTGAAGAAATTTGATGGCTACTGGAAGAAAGACGAAACAAAACTCGACACCATCACATGGCGTCCGGTGGTTGATAACAACACCCGCGCAGCGATGCTGCAAACCGGCGAAGCGGATTTCGCCTTCCCGGTGCCTTACGAGCAGGCGGCCCTGCTGGAGAAAAATCCGAAGCTGGATCTGGTGACCGCGCCGTCGATTCTGCATCGTTACATCAGTCTGAACGTCACGCAAAAACCGTTTGATAACGTGAAAGTGCGTGAGGCAATCAACTACGCCATCAATAAACAGGCGCTGATCAAAGTGGCGTTTGCCGGTTATGCCGTGCCGTCGGAAGGGCCGTTGCCACAGGGCATCGAATACGCTGCAAAATTCAAACCCTGGCCTTACGATCCGGCCAAGGCGAAAGCACTGCTGAAAGAAGCGGGCTACCCGGACGGTTTCACGACCACCCTGTGGTCGTCGCATAACAACAGCACCTCGCAGAAAGTCTTGCAGTTCACGCAGCAGCAGCTGGCGCAGGTGGGCATCAAAGTGAACGTGACCGCGATGGATGCCGCGCAGCGTGCGGCTCAGGTCGAGAACGTCGGGCAGAAAGAAGCGGGTGTCCGCATGTTCTACACCGGCTGGTCGGCCTCTACCGGTGAAGCAGACTGGGCGTTATCGCCGCTGTTCTCCACGCAGGCGGCTCCGCCGAAACAGTTCGGCACGGCGTTTTACAGCAATGCGCAGGTCGATAAAGATTTGTCCGATGCCCTGAAAACCACCGACAAAGCCGAGAAAGCCAAACTGTATGCGGATGCTCAGAAACAAATCTGGACAGATGCGCCCTGGGCATTCCTGGTGACTGAACGTCTGGTATCGGCTAAAAACAAACGTCTGACCGGGTTCTACGTGATGCCTGATACGGCATTCAGCTTTGATGAAGCTGATGTGAAATAATTCGCGATGGAGTTTTCAGGGCGTGCGGCGTGGTTGCTGTACGCCCTGAAGTCGTGTGTTCCGTGTGGCCGGAACATGGATGTCGTACCGTGAAATCACAGACAGCGAATCATGCTTAATTATTTTCTAAAACGACTGCTTGGATTGATCCCCACACTGCTGATCGTGGCCGTGCTGGTCTTTTTGTTTGTTCATCTTTTGCCCGGCGATCCGGCACGGCTGATGGCCGGTCAGGACGCGGATGCCAGCGTTGTGGCGCTGGTGCGTCAGGATCTGGGGCTGGATAAGCCGCTGTATCAGCAATTTCTCACTTTCTTCGGCAATGCGCTGACCGGCGATTTCGGCCACTCGATGGTGTCGAAGCGCCCGGTGATCGATGAAATCAGTTCCCGTTTTATGCCGACGTTCTGGCTGACGCTGACCAGCATGGTGTGGTCTGTGATTTTCGGGCTGGTGATTGGCGTGGTGTCAGCCGTCTGGCGCAACCGCTGGCCCGATCGTCTCGGTATGGCGCTGGCCGTCTCCGGTATTTCCTTTCCGGCTTTTGCTCTGGGCATGTTACTGATGCAGGTGTTCTCCGTCGAACTGGGCTGGCTGCCGACCGTGGGCGCCGACACCTGGCAACACTACATTCTGCCTTCCATTACGCTGGGGGCGGCGGTGGCGGCCATCATGGCGCGCTTTACCCGCGCCTCGTTCGTCGAAGTGATGCAGGAAGATTACATGCGCACCGCGCGCGCGAAGGGCGTCCACGAGGGGTTTGTGGTCGTCAAACACGGCTTGCGTAACGCAATGATCCCGGTGGTCACCATGATGGGGTTGCAGTTTGGTTTCCTGCTCGGCGGTTCGATTGTGGTAGAAAAAGTCTTCAACTGGCCGGGGTTAGGGCGGTTGCTGGTGGATTCGGTGGAGATGCGTGATTACCCGGTGATCCAGGCCGAAGTGTTGCTGTTCTCGCTGGAATTCATTTTGATCAATCTGCTGGTGGACATGTTGTACGCCGTGATTAACCCTTCCATCCGATACAAGTGAGCAAGCGCATGAAAAACTGGCGGCGAAATGCCGTACTCGCGGGTCTGCCGATGGTCACTGCACAAACGGCCAGCGCGCAATCTGTCAGGACGCCGTGGAAGGCGTTCTGGCGTCGTTTTCGCCGTCAGCATATCGCGATGATAGCGGGTGTTTTTATCCTGCTGCTGATTGCTGCGGCACTTCTTGCGCCGTGGCTGGTGCCCTTTGATCCGGAAAATTACTTTGATTACGACCGGCTGAACGAAGGCCCGTCAATGATTCACTGGCTGGGCGTCGATTCTCTCGGGCGCGATATTTTCAGCCGTATTCTGATGGGGACGCGGATTTCACTGACGGCGGGCGTACTTTCTGTGGTGCTTGGCGCGGCGATCGGCACGGTGTTCGGGCTGCTGGCGGGATATTACGAAGGCTGGTGGGATCGCATCACCATGCGAGTTTGCGACGTATTGTTCGCCTTTCCCGGCATTCTGCTGGCGATCGCCGTGGTGGCGGTGATGGGCAACGGCATGTCGAACGTCATCATTGCCGTGGCAATATTCAGCATCCCGGCGTTCGCGCGGCTGGTGCGTGGCAACACGCTGGTGCTTAAACAGCAGACCTACATTGAATCTGCACGCAGCATCGGCGCCTCAGACGCCACCATCCTCTTCCGCCACATTCTGCCCGGCACGCTTTCCTCGATCGTGGTCTATTTCACCATGCGTATCGGCACGTCGATTATCACCGCGGCCAGCCTGTCATTCCTCGGCATGGGCGCGCAACCGCCAACGCCGGAGTGGGGCGCGATGCTCAACGAAGCCCGCGCTGACATGGTCATGGCGCCGCACGTGGCCATATTCCCAAGCCTGGCAATATTCCTGACCGTGCTGGCGTTTAATTTATTGGGCGATGGATTACGGGATGCGCTGGATCCAAAACTGAAGAATTAAGGGGTTGCGCAGCGGGGAGATTAAGACGTGCAAATGCCAGAGAGGGCTGTCATCGCCCTCTCTGGCCGGTTTTGCACTCATTGCAACGTGGTAACCGTTATTGAGAAACCGAAAATTTCTCACTCAGCATCGAAAGGCATTACGTACTCACACCTTCGGATGCAAAAACTCCGCATGGAATCTCAGGTGTTCTTCCACAAATGACGCAATCGTAAAGTAACTGTGGTCATAACCCGGCTGCGCGCGCAGCTGTAACGGCCATCCGCGCTGACGGGCGATTTCTGCCAGTTTTGAGGGTTGCAGCTGATCCGCCAGGAACTGATCACCATCGCCCTGATCGACTAAAATCGGGAACGGGTACTGATTCGCTGGCAGTGAACTCAGCAGGTGGCAACTGTCGTATTGCAGCCACTGACTCTCGTCATCACCCAGATACGCGCTGAAAGCTTTACGCCCCCATGGCACCTGTGACGGATTCACGATCGGTGCAAAAGCAGACACTGAAAGGAAACGCTGCGGATTACGCAATGCCAGCATCAATGCCCCGTGGCCGCCCATGGAGTGGCCGGAAATCGACTGACGATCGCTGACCTTAAAGTGGCTGTTAATCAGCGCAGGCAGTTCATCCACCAGATAATCGTACATCCGGTAATGAGCCGCCCAGGGCGCCTGCGTGGCGTTCAGATAGAAGCCTGCACCCTGACCGAGATCGTAACCCTCATCGTTGGCGACGCCTTCACCGCGCGGGCTGGTATCCGGCATCACCAGCACCAGACCGAGTTCTGCCGCGACGCGCTGCGCCCCGGCTTTAACGGTAAAGTTTTCGTCATTACAGGTCAGGCCCGACAGCCAGTACAGCACCGGCGGCGGCGTGTCGTCCTTCGCCGGCGGCAGGTAAATGCTGAACGTCATGCTGCAATTCAGGCTCGCCGAGGTATGGCGGTAGCGCTGCTGCCAGCCGCCAAACATCCGGTGTTCTTCGAGGAGTTCAATTGAGCTGCTCATCGACACTTCCTTACTTGTTGAAATGAATCACCGTACGGATCGACTTACCTTCGTGCATCAAATCAAAGGCTTCATTGATGTCTTCCAGCGGCATGGTGTGCGTGATGAAATCGTTGAGGGCGAATTCGCCATCCAGATAACGCTGCACAATGCCCGGCAACTCGCTGCGGCCTTTGACGCCACCGAAAGCGGAACCGCGCCATACGCGGCCTGTCACCAGCTGGAACGGACGGGTGGAGATCTCTTCACCCGCTCCGGCCACGCCGATGATGACGGATTCGCCCCAGCCTTTATGGCAGCATTCCAGCGCTGAACGCATCACGTTGACGTTACCGATGCATTCGAAGGAGAAGTCCACGCCGCCGTCGGTCATTTCGACGATCACTTCCTGAATCGGCTTATCAAAATCTTTCGGATTGATCAGGTCGGTTGCGCCAAGTTTGCGTGCCAGATCGAACTTACTGGTGTTCAGATCAACACCAATAATGCGGCCTGCGCCCGCCATTACGGCACCGATCACCGCAGAAAGACCGATACCGCCGAGGCCGAAGATCGCCACGGTGTCGCCTTTCTTCACTTTTGCGGTGTTCATGACCGCGCCCATACCGGTAGTGACGCCACAACCCAGCAGGCAGACCTCTTCCAGCGGCGCTTCTTTGTTGATTTTCGCCAGTGAAATTTCCGGTACTACGGTGTATTCAGAGAATGTTGACGTGCCCATGTAGTGGAAAATCGGCTTGCCATCTTTAGAGAAACGCGTGGTGCCATCCGGCATCAGGCCTTTGCCCTGCGTGGTGCGGATTGCCTGACACAGGTTAGTTTTGCCGGATTTACAGTATTTACACTCGCCACATTCCGGCGTGTACAACGGGATCACATGGTCGCCCACGGCCAGAGTGGTGACGCCTTCGCCGACTGCTTCTACCACGCCGCCGCCTTCATGGCCGAGGATCGCCGGGAATACGCCTTCCGGATCTTTGCCGGACAGCGTGTAAGCATCAGTATGACAAACACCGGTGGCGACGATACGCACCAGCACTTCGCCTTTTTGCGGTGGCATCAAATCCACTTCTTCGATGGAAAGAGGTTGATTCGGGCCCCAGGCGACGGCCGCGCGCGTTTTGATCATTTTCATTATGTAGCTCCAGTCAGGTGTTTTTACTTAATAGGTGGGATGCAGTGCCGGGTCATGTTCACCGGCAAGCGGGTGTTTCAGTAACGGGACCACCCCGTCATTTTGTACGATGATCTGTTCTTTCAGCGCCCGCACGTTGGGGCCGAAAGCATCCCGCCGCCAGATAAGCCAGGTGGCGGTATCGGCGAATTCATCCGGGATTTCGTGAATATTTACGCGCTCGTGGCCGGGCAGTTGCTCCAGCACCGATCGCGGCACCATGGCGATGCCCGCACCGCTGGCAACGCACGCCATCATCGAGTGGTAAGACTGAATTTCCAGCGTGTTCGCCACCGGCACATTCATCTGCTTAATCCACCCCTGTAAACGCTGGCGATACGAACAGCTCGGGCGGAAGGCGAAAACGGTATGGCCGCTGCGGCCTGAGGGGGCTTCAAGAGGCGATTCGCCCGGCGGGGTGATCACCACCATCCGTTCACGATACGAAATACAGCCGTTGAGATCGTCAAAGTCGATCGGGCCGTCGACCAGCGCCGCCGCAAGACGTCCTGCCCGCACGCTGTCGATGATTTCGCCGGACGTGCCGGTGACCAGCGAAAGGGCCACTTGCGGGTACGCCTGATGATAGGCCGCGAGCAGTGACGGCAGACGGGTAGCGGCGGTGCTTTCCATTGAGCCTAAAGCGAAGTTCCCGGCGGGTTCGCCTGCGTGCGTGATGCTCATCGCTTCTTCGCTCAGCGCCAGAATCCGCTCGGCGTAATTAAGAAAGTTATGGCCCATCGCGGAAAGGCGGATGCGCTGCTTCTCACGGATAAACAAATCGGTGCCCAGTTCGAGTTCGAGCTGGCGCAGACGGGTGGTCAGGTTTGACGGCACGCGGTGTAACTGCTCTGCCGCACGCGCCAGTGAGCCCGTTTCTGCCACGCAGCAAAACATTCGCAACTGGGTGAGATCCAT
Organism: Rahnella sp. Larv3_ips; assembly: GCF_003697865.1. Classification (NCBI taxonomy): domain Bacteria; kingdom Pseudomonadati; phylum Pseudomonadota; class Gammaproteobacteria; order Enterobacterales; family Yersiniaceae; genus Rahnella; species Rahnella sp. Larv3_ips. The sequence continues at coordinate 90,424 of NZ_MJIB01000004.1, forward strand.
GATGAGTTCCTGTGTTCTCTTATCGTAAACAACTTGGTTTGTATTATTCAGTTTTCGTGATTGTAACTTTACTGCATCATGCATGACAACTTTCTTTTTCAGAAAGGCACTGTTAACGGAGATCCGCTTTCAGTATGTTTACCCACTGTTTCTATAATGTTGCGTCGCGGTTTCACCTTTCGGAGCGGTTATGGCTTTTCGTATTGCGTTAAGTGGTTTTCTGGCCTTTGTGGTCGCGATGGGCATCGGGCGCTTTGCCTTTACGCCGCAGGTTCCTTTAATGATAGCTGAACATCAGTTCAGCCTGACCGGTGCGGGGCTGGTGGCCGCGTTCAATTATCTCGGTTATCTGTGTGGTGCTTTTGACGCCATGCGCGCGACCCGCCACCTTGAGCGTCGTCTCTGGCTCGGCGTGTGGGGCGGAGTGGTGCTGACGTTGCTGTCGGCGGTGATTTCCGGCGAAGTGCTGCACAGCATTGTGCGGTTTATGATTGGCTGGACCAGCGGCTGGGCGATGGTGATGGTGTCGGCGTGGTGTAACGAGCGGCTGGCGCACTATGGCCGTCCGGCAATGAGCGCGGCGGTGTTTGCCGGGCCGGGCGCGGGGATTTTCCTCAGCGGCATGTTAGCCGTGGGCATTCACAGTTTGCAGCTCAGTTCGGCGCAGGCCTGGTGCGTATACGGCGTGCTGGCGTTGATTTTCGTGGCGATCATCACGCCGAATCTGCCGCGTAAGGGAGATTTGCACCGTTCGCACGTGGCGACGGAACCGCTGGTGATGACGCCCGCGCTGAAACGCCTGGTGTGGAGCTACAGTCTGGCGGGGTTCGGCTACATTCTGCCTGCCACTTTTCTTTCGCAGATGGCGAATGCCCGTTTTCCAGACAGCCTGTTTGCACAGTTTGTCTGGCCGGTGTTCGGCGGTGCGGCGGTCATTGGCATTGTAATAGGGATTTTGACGCGTCATTGCCTGACCACTCACCGGCGCCTGGCGCTGACATTGTGGATCCAGGCGCTGGGGATTTTATGTGCGGAAGTGGTGCCGGGCGTCAGCGGGCTGGTGCTGGGAGCGTTACTGACCGGCGGCGGGTTCCTGAGCGTGGTGCAACTGGCCTTACAATGCAGCCGCGAACTGGCACCGAATCATAGCCGTTACATGGCGGGGCTGCTGACCACCGGCTACGCCGTGGGGCAATTGTGTGGCCCGATATTGTCGGCCATCTCCACGGCGCTCACGCACCGTCTGGAACCTGCGCTGTATGTCGCCCTGGCAGGATTTATTATTGCAGGTGCTCTGGTGTTTCGCCGCCGCTGATAACTTGCGGCGATTTCATCCATCATGAAACACAATCACTGGATTCTGAATCCGCTCTCCACTACAGTAAGCCACCTCACTTTAGCGTGATCTGCGTCAAAGTGATTACATCTGCCGGAGAAGAAAGAATGCCTACCCTGAGTAAAGAAGCCATTTTAGTTCACGATGCCCTGTTAGCCCGTGGTCTGGAAACCCCTTTGCGTGAAGCGCTGCCGATCGACAATGAGACGCGCAAACAGCGTATTCAGGAACACATGACCGGCATCATGCAGCTTCTCAATCTGGATCTCTCCGACGACAGTCTGATGGAAACGCCAAGCCGCATCGCGAAAATGTATGTCGATGAAATCTTCTCCGGGCTGGATTACGCCAATTTCCCAAAAATCACTGTCATCGAAAATAAGATGAAAGTGGATGAAATGGTGACCGTGCGCGACATCACGCTGACCAGCACCTGTGAACATCATTTTGTGACCATCGACGGCAAAGCGACCGTGGCATATATCCCGAAAGAGACGGTGATCGGCCTGTCGAAAATCAACCGCATCGTGCAGTTCTTCTCCCAGCGTCCGCAGGTTCAGGAACGTCTGACCCAGCAAATTCTGGTGGCACTGCAAACGTTGCTTGGTACCACCAACGTGGCTGTCTCTATTGATGCCGTGCACTACTGCGTGAAAGCGCGTGGCGTGCGCGACGCGACCAGCGCCACCACCACCACATCGCTGGGCGGACTGTTCAAATCGAGCCAGAATACGCGTCAGGAATTCCTGCGTACCGTAAGACACGCCAGCTAAGCGGCGGTGCGTTAACCGGTCAGAAAGTTTGATATTGCGGCACCTTACGGGTGCCGTTAGTCTGTCTGAAGCCCGCAACTTTTTGCCCCCTTATCTAACAGGAACGTCTGGTATGCGCTCACGTATTGCCACGCTCGATTTTGCCCGTGGCCTCGCCATTTTTGGCATTCTTCTGCTCAATATCAGTGCCTTTGGCTTGCCGAAGGCCGCCTACCTGAATCCCGGTTTTGCCGGTGCACCTTCAACGTCAGACGTCTGGACCTGGGCGGTGCTCGACGCCGTGGCGCAGGGTAAATTCCTGATGATGTTCGCGATGCTGTTCGGCGGCGGCTTGTATTTACTGCTGCCACGCGGCAAACACTGGATCCAGGCGCGATTATCGCTGTTGCTGTTATGCGGATTTTTGCACGCCATTTTTCTGTGGGACGGCGACATTCTGCTTTCTTACGGCCTGATCGGTCTGGTGTGCTGGCGCATGGTGCGGGAAGGGCGCAGCAGCCAGTCGATGATTTCCACCGGCATCATTTTGTATCTGATTGGCGTGGCCGTGCTGGCGATGCTCGGCCTGATCACCTCACCTTCACCCGGCACATTCTGGATGCCCGGCCCGGCAGAGATCCAGTATGAACAGTTCTGGAAGCTGAAAGGCGGCTGGGAAGCGATTCAAAACCGGCTCGACTTGTTGTCTTCAAGCCTGCTGGCGATTGGCGCGCAATACGGCTGGGAGCTGGCGGGGGCGATGATGACAGGGGCAGGGCTGATGCGCAGTGGCTGGCTGAAAGGGGAATTTCGCGAGTCGCATTATCGTAAAGTGGCTGCGGCACTGTTACCGCTTTCATTGCTCATTCAGATCCCGGCGATTTATATGCAATGGAAGACCGGCTGGGACTATCGCTGGAGCGGTTTTCTGTTACAGGTGCCGCGTGAAATCGGCTCGCTGATGCAGGCGGTCAGCTATCTGGCGCTGTGCTACGGTTTCTGGTCGGTGATTTCCGGCTGGCGCATCACTCACTGGATCTCGCAGGTCGGGCGAATGGCGCTGAGCAACTATCTGTTACAGACCCTCATCTGCACCACGTTCTTCAATGTGTTCGGCTTCTTTATGCACTTCGACAGGTTGCAACTGGTCGCGCTGGTACCGCTGGTGTGGGCGTGCAATCTGCTGGTGACGCTGCTGTGGTTACGGCATTTCCGTCAGGGGCCGGTCGAATGGCTGTGGCGTAAACTGACGCTTCGCGCATCGGGCACTGAACTCAAGGTTGACTGATTTTTGTACTGTCACATCATCCTAAATGATAGATTTGGGATGGACGTTGCATAATTGTATGTAAACGTTTTCTTTCCTGTGACGAGATTCACGCAGGCGTTTCCTCAAAATGATTAGGATAGCGGTCGTGCCAGTCTGACGACCACTACTCTAATAAGGAAACGCCATGAGCACTTCACCTCGCTTCTCTTTATCTGCATTACTTACCTCCTGGGTGATTAATTTCCGTATTCCTCCTTACCAAACCCTGGCAGATCACGGAGCGACGCATGGTCACCATTCGTGATGTCGCCCGGCTCGCGGGGGTGTCTGTCGCCACCGTGTCCCGCGTTCTGAACAATCCTTCTATTGCCAGTAAAGAGGCGCGTGAACAGGTGCTGCGCGCTGTTGAAACCTTAGGTTACCGGCCTAATGCCAATGCCCAGGCGCTGGCGACGCAAAGCAGCGATACCATCGGTGTGGTGGTCATGGACGTGTCCGATCCCTTTTTTGGTGCGCTGGTGAAAGCGGTGGATACCGTCGCGCAGTTGCATCAAAAATATGTGTTGATAGGCAACAGCTATCATATTGCTGAAAAAGAAAGGCACGCCATTGAAGTGTTGATTCGTCAACGCTGTAACGCGCTGATCGTGCATTCCAAAGCGCTGGGCGATGACGAGCTGTCGCGCTTTATGGATCAGGTTTCCGGTATGGTGTTGATTAACAGGGTGATCCCCGGCTACGAGCACCGCTGCGTGTGGCTTAACAACGTCAGCGGCGCGGAAATGGCGACCCGTTTACTGCTTTCGCAGGGGCATCAGCGCATTGGTTACATCGGTTCCAGCCACGCCATTGAGGACGATGTGCAGCGTTATCAGGGGTATTTACAGGCGATGACGCAGCCGCTGACTCAGGCACATCAGACATCCGAGCCACCGCCGGCCATCTGGCGTGCGCAGGGTTCCCCGGATCTGCAGGGGGGCGAAGCGGCCATGGTGGAGCTGCTGGGGCGTAATCTGCACCTCAGCGCGGTGTTTACTTACAACGATTCAATGGCCGCCGGTGCCATGGCAGTGTTGAAAGAAAACGGAATTAATGTGCCGGCTGATTTTTCACTGGTGGGCTTTGATGATATTCCGATCGCCCGTTACACCAGCCCGAAAATGACCACGGTGCGCTATCCGATTGTTTCTATGGCGACCCTGGCGACCGAACTGGCGCTGAAAGGGACGGCAGAACAGCTGTCACAAGGCATTTCCCACTGTTTTATGCCGACGCTGGTCAGACGCCACTCGGTTGCGCCGTGGCAAAATGTGGCGCCCGTCACTTATTGATCAAATAACGCGATGTAACCGTTTTCAATCTGTGAGAACTTTCACAGTTTATTAACATCGCGCACATTATGATTCATTCGTTTTCAACATGATTCACTTTGAGTCCGGATCACCGGACTGGTTTCACAGCGAGTCAGGACGTGACAGGTCAAGGATGGCAGGCACCCACAAACATGATGTGGAACTGTACTGCTCCCGCATGGAGTTCCGGTGCCAAATTCTGTAACACCCTACATAACCGGAGATACAAATGAATAAGAAGGTCTTCACCCTGGCTACTCTGGCTGCAAGCATGATGTTTGGTTTTGCCGCGCATGCTGCTGACACTAAAATTGGCGTCACCATCTATAAATATGACGACAACTTCATGTCTGAAGTTCGTAAAGCCATCGAGAAAGATGCGAAAGCGACGCCAGATGTGCAACTGCTGATGAATGACTCGCAAAACAGCCAGTCCACCCAGAATGACCAGGTAGACGTCATGCTGGCGAAGGGTGTGAAGGCGTTAGCCATCAACCTGGTTGACCCTGCTGCAGCCCCGGTCATCATCGAGAAAGCCCGCGGCGCTGGCATTCCGGTTGTTTTCTATAACAAAGAACCTTCCCGTAAAGATCTCGACAGCTACGATAAAGCTTACTACGTCGGTACTGACTCTAAAGAGTCTGGCGTTATCCAGGGCGAGCTGATTGCCAAACACTGGAAAGCGAATCCGGCCTGGGATCTGAACAAAGACGGCGTGATCCAATATGTGCTGATCAAAGGCGAACCGGGCCACCCGGATGCTGAAGCGCGTACCAAATACGTCATCAGCACACTGAATGGCAAAGAAGGCCTGAAAACTGACCAGCTGCAACTTGATACCGCAATGTGGGATACCGCACAGGCGAAAGACAAGATGGATGCATGGTTGTCTGGTCCGAATGCTAACAAAATCGAAGTGGTTATTGCCAACAACGACGCCATGGCAATGGGCGCAGTAGAAGCACTGAAATCTCATAACAAATCCAGCATTCCTGTCTTCGGTGTGGATGCCCTGGCAGAAGCGCTGGCGCTGGTGAAATCCGGTGCGATGGCCGGTACCGTGCTTAACGATGCCAACAACCAGGCGAAAGCCACGTTTGATCTGGCAAGAAATCTGGCCGCAGGTAAACCAGCCGCCGATGGCACCAACTGGAAGCTCGAAAATAAAGTGGTTCGTATTCCTTACGTAGCGGTAGATAAAGACAATCTGTCTTCTTTCGTGAAATAAAAAATACGGCACAAGCAGTAAAGACAGATAGCAATAAAAAACAAAGCTAAGCAGTGGCATAAATAATTGCGGTTAAGCCGTAAATAAAGACTAAGTGTTATTAGACGTTAATGCTTATCTGACAGGACGTCATGTCGCCCTGCGTGTGGTGAGTTTACTGACCGCACGCAGGGCTGACATCAGGTATTAATACACCCGTTTATTTTTATCTTTAGCCAGGTATAACTATGGCCGATAATTCGTTATCTGACACACCAACAGAAAAGCCGGACGAATTCCTGCTGGAAATGAGTGGTATCAATAAATCATTTCCTGGCGTCAGGGCGTTGGATAATGTGAATTTAAAAGTGCGCCCCAGCTCTATTCATGCCCTGATGGGTGAAAATGGCGCCGGTAAATCCACATTATTAAAATGCCTTTTTGGGATTTACAGCAAAGACTCCGGTACGATTCTTTTTCAGGGACAGGAAGTCAATTTTAAAAGTTCAAAAGAAGCGCTCGAAACGGGCGTGTCGATGGTGCATCAGGAATTAAACCTGGTGTTGCAACGTACCGTCATGGACAACATGTGGCTGGGACGTTACCCGACGAAAGGCATTTTTGTCGATCAGGACAAAATGTACAAAGACACTAAAGCGATTTTTGACGAGCTGGACATTGATATCGACCCGCGCGACAAGGTCGGTAAATTGTCCGTTTCGCAGATGCAGATGATCGAAATCGCCAAGGCGTTTTCCTACAATGCAAAAATCGTCATCATGGACGAACCCACTTCCTCGCTGACGGAAAAAGAGGTGAACCATCTGTTCACTATCATCCGTAAGCTGAAGGATCGCGGCTGCGGTATCGTGTATATCTCTCATAAGATGGAAGAAATTTTCCAGCTGTGCGATGAAATCACCATCCTGCGCGACGGCCAGTGGATCATCACGCAGCCGCTGGAAGGCCTCGACATGGATAAAATTATCTCCATGATGGTCGGTCGTTCACTGAGCCAGCGTTTCCCTGACCGACTGAATGTGCCGGGTGAAGTTATCCTCGAAGTGCGCAATCTGACCTCAATGCGCCAGCCGTCGATCCGTGATATTTCCTTTGATTTGCACAAAGGTGAAATTCTGGGGATCGCCGGATTAGTGGGTGCAAAGCGTACGGATATCGTCGAGACGTTATTTGGTATTCGTGAGAAAGTCTCCGGAACCATTAAACTGCACGGCAAAAAAATTAATAATCACAGTGCGAATGAAGCCATTAACCACGGCTTCGCGCTGGTGACGGAAGAACGACGTTCAACCGGTATCTATGCGTATCTGGATATTGGTTTTAACTCGCTGATTTCAAATATTCGTCAATATAAAAATAAAGTCGGCTTGCTCGATACCGCCCGAATGAAAAGCGATACCCAATGGGTTATCGACTCCATGCGGGTAAAAACGCCGGGGCATAAAACCAGTATTGGTTCATTGTCTGGCGGGAATCAGCAAAAAGTCATTATCGGGCGCTGGTTACTCACCAAGCCGGAAATATTGATGCTGGACGAACCGACGCGCGGGATTGACGTTGGGGCGAAATTTGAAATTTACCAGTTAATCACCGAGTTGGCGAAAAGAGAAAAGGGGATCATTATTATCTCCTCTGAAATGCCGGAGTTGCTGGGTATTACTGACAGAATATTGGTTATGAGTAATGGACAGGTTGCGGGTATTGTTGAAACCAAACATACCTCGCAGAACGAAATTTTACGCCTGGCTTCCTTGCATCTCTAATTTTTAAGGGTTCTTATTATGAAAGCATTAAATAAGAAAAGTGTGCTCACTTATTTAAAAGAGGGCGGGATTTATGTGGTGTTATTGGTCCTGCTGGCCATTATTATCATCCAGGATCCAAGTTTCCTCAGTCTGGTCAACTTAAGTAACATTCTGACGCAGTCTTCCGTGCGCGTTATTATCGCACTGGGCGTCGCGGGTCTGATTGTCACGCAGGGTACTGACCTGTCAGCCGGGCGTCAGGTGGGGTTAGCGGCCGTTGTCGCGGCCACCATGCTGCAGGCGATGGACAACGTGAACAAGGTCTTCCCGCATCTTGACGTGGTGCCGATCCCGCTGGTTATTCTGACCGTGTGTATCGTTGGCGCGCTGATTGGTTTGCTCAACGGCGTGATCATCGCCTACCTGAACGTGACCCCGTTTATTACCACCCTGGGCACCATGATTATCGTTTACGGGATTAACTCACTGTATTACGACTATGTGGGTTCCTCACCGGTGGCCGGTTTTGATCCGGGCTTCTCACAGTTTGCTCAGGGCTTTATCCATCTGGGCGGTCTGAAAATCTCCTACATCACCTTCTACGCGCTGATCGCTATCGGTTTCGTCTGGGTGCTGTGGAACAAAACCCGCTTTGGTAAAAACATCTTTGCTATCGGTGGTAACCCGGAAGCGGCGAAAGTCTCCGGCGTTAACGTTCCGTTAAACCTGATCATGATTTATGCGTTGTCTGGTGTGTTCTATGCATTCGGCGGTTTGCTGGAAGCAGGGCGTATCGGCAGTGCGACCAACAACCTCGGCTTTATGTATGAACTGGATGCCATCGCAGCCTGTGTGGTCGGCGGCGTGTCATTCGCCGGTGGTGTCGGTTCTGTGGCAGGGGTGGTGACCGGGGTACTGATCTTCACCGTCATCAACTACGGCCTGACGTATATCGGCGTCAACCCGTACTGGCAGTACATCATCAAGGGCAGCATCATCATCTTCGCGGTAGCGCTGGATTCCCTGAAGTACGCCAAGAAGAAATAAGATATCGGGCAGTAAAAGAAAGGCCGCTTATGCGGCCTTTTGTTTTGGCGAAGAAAGACGGGAGGTCACTCGCTCTGCCTTTGCAGGGCGGGCGTCGTCATGCAATCACTGCCTGAAAGGATTTCTGCCCACCGGTTTCGCCGGTTCGGGCTTCGCCGCTGGCTCAACCTCTTCGGTTTCATCCTGCGCCGCGTCATTCTCTTCCTGTTCCGTTTTCAGTCTTTGTGCTTCATCCGCCGCGGCTTTATCGGCTGCGGCTTTGTCTGCAGCGGCCTTTTCGGCTGACGCTTTGGCGATGGCGGCCTTTTTCTCGGCTTCCAGTTGCTGCTGCAATGCCAGAACCTGCTCCGGCGTGACGGCAGGATAGCCCTGAGCATCATCGGGAACGTTGTGGATGGCAGGGATCGGGATCAGCGGGCCCAGGAAGCGCGGCTCGCGTTTGAGCAAATACAAATCCGTCAGCGCGCCGAGGCGGGCGAAGATCTCACGGCTGCGCACGCTGAGCATATTTTTCGGAGAAGGCACGGCGAAGCATTGCGCCTGAATGCCCATGTGCAGGGCGATAAACAGGGCGCGTTCGCAATGGAAGCGCTGAGTGATAATGATGAAATCGTTGGTGTCGAACACCTTGCGGGTACGCACGATGGAATCGAGGGTGCGGAAACCGGCATAGTCGAGCACGATATCGCTGGAAGGGATCCCGGCGGCAATCAGATCACGACGCATGGTGCTCGGTTCGTTGTAACTTTGTTGTGCGTTATCACCGCTCAGCAGCAGATATTTCACTTTGCCGCTGTTGTAAGCGTTGATCGCGCCCTGGATCCGGTAGAGATAATACTGGTTGATAACGCCGGTACGGTAGTATTTGGAGGTACCGAGCACCACGCCGACCTGACGGTGCGGTAACGACTGCACCTCGTCATAAATGTAGGGTTGCGTACGCAAACTGATCCACCGATCAAGCCCGATAGCGACCGCCAGCATCAGAATAAAGATGCCGGTAATGCCAGCTATAATTCGCTTAATCATAGTTATCCCTGTTTATGATCGGATGGAAATCGGATCCAAGGCTACTGTACCTGTCAGGGTGACGCAATACGTTGAAGTCTGCATCCTCGGGCTTCGCCGTTTTTTTCAGCGCTTTTCAGTGAATTACTTAGTGATATGCGTAGAGAGTTGCATTTTTCGCCAAAAAAAAGACCAATGCACAAGGCATTGGTCAGGATCAGGTCAGTCTGATTACTCCGTCAGAACGACGTACGTTTGTACGTGCGGTACTGAGGAGCCCAGAAGTTGTGTTCGATCGCTTTTGACAGCGTATCTTCTGAGGTTACCATCGCCACACCTTGCAGTTGTGCGGCTTTGGCGACTTCCATCGCGATACATTTTGAGACGCCCTGAATATCATCCACGTCCGGCAGCAGGGAACCTTTGCCTTCGGTAGCGAGCGGAGAACACTCGGCCAGCGTGCGGCTGGCGGCCATCAGCATGCCATCGGTGACGCGGGTTGCGCCCGAGGCGATGACACCCAGCCCGATGCCAGGGAAGATGAAGGAGTTGTTGCACTGCGCGATAGGATAGAGTTTGCCTTTGTAATTGACCGGGGCAAACGGGCTGCCGGTGGCGACCAGTGCGGCACCGTCGGTCCAGTTCAGGATATCCGCCGGTGTGGCTTCCACGCGGGAAGTCGGGTTGCTCAGCGGCATGACTACCGGGCGCGCACAATGTTTGTGCATCTCGCGGATGATCTCTTCGGTGAACAGTCCCGGCTGGCCGGAGACGCCAATAAGCACGGTAGGTTTGGCGTGGCGCACCACATCCAGCAGTGAAATGCTGTCATTTTCCATTCCCCAGCCGGCCAGCGTGCTACTTTTTTGCGTCAGCTTGCTCTGGAAATCCAGCAGGTTCGGCAGTTTGTCGGTCAGTAAACCGAAACGATCTACCATGAAGACTTTCCCGCGCGCTTCTTCTTCACTCAGACCTTCGGATTTCATCTGTGCGACGATTTGCTCGGCGATCCCGCAACCGGCAGAACCGGCACCGAGGAACGCAACGGTCTGGTCACTCAGCTTGCCACCGGCGGCTTTGCTGGCAGCAATCAGGCTGCCCAGCGCCACGGACGCGGTACCCTGAATGTCATCATTAAAGCAGCACAACTCATCGCGGTAACGGGTGAGGATCGGCATCGCATTTTTTTGGGCGAAATCTTCGAACTGCAACAGCACATTTGGCCAGCGAATTTTCACCGCCTGAATGAACTGATCCACAAAGGCATCGTACTCTTCGCCGGTGATGCGCGGATGACGCCAGCCCATGTACAGCGGGTCATTGAGCAGTTGCGGGTTATTGGTACCGGCATCCAGCACCACCGGCAGGGTGTAGGCCGGGCTGATGCCACCACAGGCGGTATACAGCGACAGTTTACCGATCGGAATGCCCATGCCGCCGATGCCCTGGTCGCCCAGGCCAAGAATGCGTTCGCCGTCGGTCACCACCACCACTTTAACGTGCTGTTTGGTGGCGTTTTGCAACATGTCGTCGATGTGCGCGCGGTTCGGGTAGGAGATGAACAGGCCACGGGCGCGACGATAAATATCAGAGAAATGCTCGCAGGCTTCACCCACGGTCGGCGTGTAAATGACCGGCATCATTTCGCTGAGATGACTGTCCAGCAGACGGTAGAACAGCGTCTCGTTGGTGTCCTGAATGTTTCTCAGATAGATGTGTTTATCGATATCTGTTTTGAAATTCTGAAACTGACGGTAGGCGCGGTCTGCCTGCTCTTCAATGGTTTCCACCGCTTCAGGTAAAAGACCGTGGAGGTTGAAGTTGTTGCGTTCTTCTTCAGTGAACGCGCTGCCTTTATTCAGTAACGGAAATTCTAACAGGATAGGGCCGGCATGCGGGATATACAGGGGGCGTTTACTTTCGTATTCAAGTTCCATCGTTTTACTCTTCCGGTGCTCAGAATGTTAATTTTTATATTTTAGAGGCATGAGGGTAACAGAGAGGAAACGGGGAATTCAAATCTGGCACTGTTATGTAACTAATGACTACGGCGACGTAGTCATTAGTGTTATGCCGATCACGAATTATCAGCAGGTCAGGGTGGTGACGTCACCGCAGCCGATGGCGTTGAGCGTGGCGCGGGTGGCGTCATTTTGCGTGATAAGCGCACCGGCGTTTTCCACCAGCACGGCGCGGCGTACTTTCAGGCAATCCTCACCGGACATATTCAGCAGGATCAGTGCCGCCTGGAGCGGAGGCAGGCCCGGGTTGAATGCGGCGTTTTCGGCGTAGCGGCCGCCAAACTGTTTGCCGCTGTGGGTTTCCAGCGCCACGCCGCTGTGCGACTGACTGTAAGGCGCATGGCTCTGATTGCAGGCATCCAGCGCCAGCTGAGCCAGTGAGTCAGCTCCTTCAAGCTGATAACCGTGATTGACCTTGTCCATCAGCAGGGTGGTGATGTCTAAATCTTTTGGCCCGAAAGAGTGCGGCAGATAATCGCCGAGTGTGGCGACATCACGATCGGGCAGATGGATATCCAGCGCCGTGCCGCTGGTCAGTTCGTTCATAAACTGACGGCAGTGGCCGCAAGGCGTGTAATTCACCGTGATGGAAGCCAGACGTGTTTCGCCGCGCAGCCAGGCGTGCGTGACCGCAGACTGTTCCGCGTGAACGGTTTGCTGCATTGGCGCACCGGCGAACTCCATATTGGCACCGAAATAAAGGTTGCCGGAGATGCCGCGTGCAATCGCGCCGACGTGGAAATGCGATATCGGGGTAACGGAACAGGCCGCTGCCAGAGGTAACAGCGCAAAGGCCAGTGCGTCGTCGTCCAGTCCGGTCGCCTGTTTTACATGCGCAACGTCAGCCGCGGTGAGCATTGCCGGGAAGTCATCATGTCGCAAAAGCGGCTCAAGCGCGGAGGACAGATTTTCAGGGAGTGCCGCAAAGGCGGTGTGAAAACGTGCGTGCATAAACATTCGATCTCGAAGTAGTTACGGTTTCACAGTGTAGAAGTCATTTCATGAACTAAGTGTGACGGATGTCACTTTTTGAATGTAATAACTTTAGCTGGTTTGCATTTTTGAGAGATGTTACGCATAACAGCCGTCTTTTAAGACGGCTGTTAAAGAAGGATCAGACAGAAATCAGTGAGCGGGGAACCACTTGTCATTAATCTTCTGGAATTCGCCGTTCGCTTTAATGCCTTCGAGCGCCGTGTTCAGCTTCGCCAGCAGTTCCTTATTATCAGGACGCACTGCCATACCGACTCCGGTACCAAAGTATTGCGGGTCTTTGATAAGCTCGCCAACTTCGCCTAAATTCGGGTTGGATTTCAGCCAGCCATTCAGCACCGCCGTATCGCCCAGCAGGCCATCCAGACGACCACTTTTCAGATCCAGAATCGCATTCTGATAGCTGTCATAACCGACGGTGGTGATTTCAGGGTGTTTTTCCATCAGGTATTTCTGGTGCGTGGTGCCATTTTCCAGCCCGACACGTTTACCTTTCAGATCGGCCATTGAAGCGAATTTGCCCTTCGGCCCGATGATCATCGCGGTATTGGCGTAGTACGGTTGAGTAAACGTCACCTGCTTGCTGCGCTCTTCGGTGATATCCATTCCGGAGATGATCACGTCAAAACGACGGAATTTCAGTGCCGGGATCAGGCCGTCAAAAGGCTGATTGGTAAAGGTGCAGGTTTCCTGCATCTGCTTGCACAGCGCGTTCGCCAGATCGATATCAAAACCAATAATCTGATTGTCAGCGCCGATCGATTCAAACGGCGGATAAGTCGCCGATGTGCCGAAACGAATCGTATCCGCAGCGGTGGCAGCAAAAGCAGTGGCAGACAAGAGGGCAGCGAGGATCAGCTTTTTCATGCAATACATTCCTGTTCAAAAAATGACATTCCCTTCATGATACAGTTTACTGATTTTATTAATGTAATCGGCTAACTGGCAGGAAGTGAGACTTCGTTTAAAGTGCCATCAAATGAATTTATATGCAATAAATTTGATTAAAAAATTATAAAGCAGAATGTGCGCCGAAATTTGGATGTAAAAAAAGGGACGATTTCTCGTCCCTTTCGTTTTGCATATCAGAATCAGTTGCGGCGTTCAAAGGCCAGCGCGCGACGTTCTATCAGACGCATCATCAGGGTCAGTAACCCGTTCACGCAAAGATAGACCAGGCCTGCGGCGCCAAACACCATCACATCGTAGGTGCGGCCATACATCAGTTGGCTGTGGCCCATCACATCCATCAGGGTGATGGTGTAAGCCAGTGAGGTACTTTTAAAGACCAGCACCACTTCGTTGGAATAGGACGAGAGTGCACGTTTAAACGCGTACGGCAGAAGAATGCGCAGGGTTTGCGGTTTCGACATGCCCAGCGCTTCACAGGATTGCCACTGGCCGGACGGGATGGCCCGCACCGCGCCGGTAAACAGCTGCGTGGTGTACGCCGCGCTGTTCAGCGCCAGCGCAAACATCGCGCAAAGCCACGGCTGTGACAGCACTTCCCACAACCAGGGAATTTCACGGATCGACGGAAACTGGCCCGGACCGTAGTAAATCAGGAAGATTTGTACCAGCAGCGGGGTACCGGTAAACAGCGTGATATAGGCTTTCACGATCTGGCTGACGACCGGCACTTTCAGCGTCAGGATCACGGTGAACAGCATGGCCAGAATCAGCGCCACAACCAAGGCTGCCACGGTCAGCGTCAGGCTGGTGTGCAATCCTTTGAGGACTTCAGGTAAATATTCCCACATCACGAAGCACTCCGTTCAAAGCGGGTGGTACGCAGTTCGATGCGTTTAATCACGAACTGGCTGAACAGGGTGACAAGCAGATAAATGCACGCCGCAATCACGTACCAGGTAAACGGCTCCTGAGTGCGGGTCGCAATGCTTTTGGTTTGCAGCATCAGGTCGTTCACGCTGATAAGCGACACCAGCGCGGTGTCTTTCAACAGCACCAGCCACTGATTACTCAGACCCGGTAACGCGTGACGCCACATTTGCGGCATGATCAGGCGAAAGAAAATCGCCGATTTTTTCATGCCCAGCACCTGACCGGATTCCCACTGGCCCTGCGGTACGGCTTTCAGCGCGCCACGCAATGTCTGCGAGGCATAGGCGGAATAGAGCAGGGAAAGGGCGATCACGCCACAAACGAACGGGCTGACTTCGAAGTTCTCGATGGGCAACTTAATCGGAATGGCAAACAGGCCGAGATTGATGCTAAAGCCATCGGCCAGCACCATCAGCAACTGTGAGGAGCCGAAATAGATGAACAGCACCACCAGAATTTCCGGCAGGCCTCGCAGCACGGTGACCCACGCGGTGCCCAGCCAGCTGAGCGGCTTCCAGGGTGCGGATTCCCAGACAGCGAAAATCATCGCCAGCACCAGGCCGAGGATCAGCGCACAAACGGCAAGGCCGACGGTCATCCCGGCGGCGCTGGCTAAAGGTTGGAATTCATTCATTGATAGGCAAACTTATTGCTGGAACCATTTTGAATACAGCGTCTTGTAGGTGCCGTCAGCTTTGACTTTCGCCAGTGCATCATTGAGCTTCGTCAGCAATTCGGTATTGTTCTGACGAACAGCGACACCCAGACCGGTACCGAAGTAAGTCGCGTCAGTGATTTTGTCACCCACGGCGGCCAGGTTTTTGTTCTGCTTGAGCCACTCGTTGACCACGGCAGTATCACCGAACACCGCATCCAGACGACCATTTTTCAGATCCAGCACGGCATTCTGATAGCTGTCATAAGGCACAGCGGTGATTTCAGGGTGTTTATCCATCAGGTATTTCTGATGCGTGGTGCCGTTTTGCATACCGACACGTTTGCCTTTCAGCGCAGCGACGTCAGTGAACTGGCCGGAGTGCGCGATGAACAAGGCGGAGTTGTCGTAGTACGCGTTGGTGAACGCCACTTGTTTCTGGCGCTCAGGGGTGATGTCCATACCGGAGATCACGGCGTCAAAACGACGGAATTTCAGGCTTGGGATCAGGCTGTCGAATGCCTGGTTAGTAAAGGTACAGGTCGCCTGCATCTCTTTACACATGGCGTTCGCCAGATCGACATCAAAGCCCTGGATCTGGTTACTGGAGTCTACAAACTCAAACGGAGGATAAGACGCTTCCATCGCGAAACGGATGGTGTCAGCAGCGCTGGCTGACAAACTGACGGTAGCCAGAACCGCGGCAATTACTAATTTTTTCATCGCTAACTCCGTAGAAAACATCAATTAATGTATTTATAGACAACCAAATTAATGGGACAGGTAGCTGGCAAACTCTTTGGTTTGCGGCTGGGCGAAAACAGAGGCGTCGCCTTGTTCCACGATCCGTCCGTTTTCCATGTACACCACGCGGCTCGCGGTTTTACGCGCGACTTCCACTTCGTGGGTCACGATAACCTGAGTAATGCCGGTGCCAGCCAGTTCACGAATAATGCTGACGATCTGGGCGGTGATTTCCGGGTCAAGCGCGGCGGTCGGTTCATCAAACAGCAGAACCTGAGGCTCCATCATCAGCGCACGGGCAATGGCCACACGCTGTTGCTGGCCACCGGAAAGATGCAGCGGAAAACGATCGGCATAATCAGTCAGTCGCAGACGGGTCAGCAATTTCTGAGCGCGTTGCATCGCGACCTCTTTGGTCAGACCCAATACACGCATCGGGGCTTCCAGTAAGTTGTCGAGCACGGTGCGGTGCGGCCACAGATTGTATTGCTGGAAAACCATGCCGACATTCTGACGCAGTTCGCGGATCGCTTTTTCATCCGGTTTGCGGGTGAAATCGAAGGTGTTACCGGCGATTTGCAGTGTGCCTGAACGGGGCATTTCCAGCAGGTTCAGAACACGTAACAGGGAGCTTTTGCCTGCACCACTTGGCCCAAGTAAAACCAGGGTTTCACCGGCGGGACAGTTGAGCTGGATGTCAAAAAGCGCCTGATGCACGCCGTAGAAGCAGTTGATGCTATTAAGTTGAATACTCATGCGCAAATAGTGAATAGCCATTGATGCCGCAGATGGTAACTTCCACAGCATAGTTATGCAACGATCGCGGCTTAAAAATTATCTGTAGCCGCAGGAATGCCAAAGTGTAGCACAAGATATTGTTGCATCACTGTGACGCAGATGTTGGTCAATGATGTTATTCACCCTTGACCAACATTATGCATACGCGTTATTGCGTTTATTCAGGAAAGGATAATGTTACTGATTTTCCAAAACCTGACGCAAAGTGCCGCTTGAGGCGAAGTCGAGATCGGCCATGTAACGGACGTCATCGACAGTCCAGCAGGTGCCTTCGCGCACCATCAGAACTTCATCTTTCCAGGTGCTGGAGGCGCCTTTGTCTTTCTCATGCGTGAAAGTCACGCGCAGAGGAATATTGCGGGCATCGGTGTTAGGAATGGTCGAGGCGCTGTCTACAGAGGCGGAGGTCGGCCCGTCAAACAGGCTGGAGAACACGTCGCCATCACCGGAACCGGCTCCGGCTTTCTCGTTCGGAGAGGCGGCGATATCCACTTTCGGCTGGGACTGCGCTTTTTGCAGCGCGTTATACAGTCCGGTGCTCAGGTAAGGGCGGTATGCTGCCAGCTGGCTGGAGTTGGGTACACCGCTGCCGCCTTGTTTGATGCGGAAATCGTAAAATTGCTGGGCAACGCTGTCCGGGCCGCCGTCGATGCAGGGAGCCGCGCGGCTGCCGATATCCTTATACGCAGGTTCGACCGTGGTACAGGCACTGAGCATCAGCACCAGCGGGATGGTGGCGGCAAGAATTTTCTTTTTCATTGTATTCCTTACTGAAAGATTGAACGTTTTCACCATGACTTTCTTTACCATACAGTATAAAACCGATTTGGCTTAATGCATGGCGAAGAGAAAATGATACGTTTTTTCCGTGCGCATACTTTATGCTATTCAGGCGCTTTTAAATGAATCCCGGACGACAACTGATAAGGAATACTCATGCAAATTTCAACGACCCCGACGCTGGAAGGTTTCATCATTGCGGAATACTGCGGCGTGGTGACCGGTGAGGCGATTTTAGGTGCCAATATTTTCCGCGATTTTTTCGCCGGTGTGCGCGATATCGTCGGCGGACGTTCCGGGGCTTATGAGAAAGAGCTGCGTAAAGCCCGTGAAATCGCGTTCAGCGAGCTGGAAGAACAGGCCAAAGAGCGCGGAGCGAATGCGGTGGTCGGCGTGGATATCGATTACGAAACCGTGGGTAAAAACGCCAGTATGCTGATGGTCAGCATCTCCGGCACCGCTGTGATTGTGCATCGCAAATGATGTGCCGTGGCCTGAAGGCCGGTGCGTGCGCGGCCTTGCTGCTCCTGCTGGCCGGTTGCCAGAGCACCAGCCAGTCAGCGGTGAACTCACCGTTCCGGCTGGAAACAACTCATCAGGCACAGGGCGCGGATCAGCGGATCCGTTTTCTGGTGATCCATTACACTGCTGAAGATTTCCACAACGCATTAACGACCCTTACCGATGAACACGTCAGCGCGCATTACCTGATCCCGGCCAAACCGCCGCTGGAACAGGGCAAGCCGGTGGCGTGGCAACTGGTGCCGGAAGAGATGCGCGCGTGGCATGCGGGGGCCAGCGGCTGGCGCGGGCGGACCAATTTGAACGATACGTCCGTCGGCATTGAGCTGGAGAATAAAGGCTACAGTAAACATTTGCTGGGCAAGAAGTTTTATCCTTTTCCGCCTGCACAAATCGGTCTGCTGGCTAACCTGAGCAAAGAAATTGTTGCGCGCTATCAGATAGAGCCGCGCAATGTGGTGGCACACAGCGATATTGCACCGCAGCGTAAAGACGATCCCGGTCCGCTGTTCCCGTGGCAGGAAATGGCTCAGCGCGGGATTGGCGCATGGCCGGACGCCGGTATCGTGCAGGCCAGACTGGCCGGGCGCGATCCGCAGCAGCCGGTTGATCAGGCACAGCTGCTAGCCTTGCTGAAACAGTACGGTTATACGGTGACGGATGACATGACACAGGCCCAGCAACGCCGGGTAATTGCCGCGTTTCAGATGCATTTCAGGCAGAGCGACTACCGCGGCAATGCCGATGCACAAACTCAGGCGATTGTGCAGGCGTTATTGCAGCAGTTTCCGGATAAGAATGACTGAGAAAAGCGGCTGACGAGAAGGGTCAGTCGCGTTTCGGGCCGATGCCGTGCAGGCCCTGAAGTTTGCCGTGATCACGCAGCCAGTCGGCGGTGCGGATAATCCCCTGATCGAGCGAAATCACCGGTACATAGCCGAGTTCTTTCTGTGCGCGCCGGGTATCGAGTGTCAGATCAAAATTCAGTTTTGCCACGCTGTAATGCGTCAGCACCGGCTCTTTATGCGAGCTTTTGCTGATGCGCTCCATGCCGCGCGCCATCACATCCAGCAGCGGGTAGGGCACAGAACGGATGCGGTATTTAATGTCCAGATTTTCCATCAGCTGCCTGACCAGCGTGCGCAATGGCCGCGGTTGCTGGTTGGTGATGTTGAATGCCCGCCCCGATTCTGTCGCGTCAGTCTGCGTCGCCAGCCACATAGCATGAACGGCATTTTCGACGTAGGTCATGTCAACCAGCGCTTCCCCCCCGCGTGGCAGCATCAGCGTGCCGCCGTATTTCAGCATTTGCAGCAGGCGCGGCAGCAGCACGTTATCGTGCGGCCCGAACAGGCCCTGCGGACGCAAAATGGTGAAATGGGTTTGCGGGTTGGAGAGCGCCAGTGTGTGGATCACCTGTTCTCCGGCCGCCTTACTGCGGGCGAAAGAGTTGGCGAAGCGGTGAGGGCGGAAGTCTTCCTGAATATCGCGGTGATGATGAAAATCGAAGTAGATGGCCGGGGAGGAAATGTGGACGAAGTTTTCCACGCCATAGGCCGCTGACCACTCTCCCAGACGTCGCGTAGCGCGCACGTTTGCCAGTTCGAATTCCTTTTCACTGCCCCACGGCGACATCAGCCCGGAACAGTGCCAGACGGTATCGATGTCGGCGAGCAGTGCTTTAGCCTGCGAAGACACCAGGGTGGTGAGATCGGCATGAATAAATTCCGCACCGATTTTCTGCAAAAGTGAGCCCATTGCGGCATTGCGACCCGTCGCCCTGACGCTGATGCCTTTATTACGCAGAAACTCGACCGCGTTGCGCCCAAGGCCGCTGCTCGCGCCGGTGACCAATACCTTCATAAACAGGCCAATGCCTTCATAAATGGAGAAAAATTGTTGTCAGCTGTGAAGTGATGACACCCCGCAGCAATAAGGGTGCCATTCTTTCGTGAATTTGTGCGGCTTGCAATGGGAAAGGGAGTGAGCAATGTCTGAAAGCGCGTTAAATAACCCTTTATCGCCCGCAACGATCTTTCTGTCGTGCAAGGCTGGCGATACGTTTTGCCATTCCGCGGAAAATAAACTGATGCGCGGGCATCATGCTGAACCAGTAGAGCAGGCCACGGAAACCGGCAGGATGCCACCAGGCACGCACATCCAGGCTGCGGCTTTCGCCGTTATCCGTGATGGTAAAGGTCAGCCGCCCCAGCCCCGGTGCTTTCATACCAAAAAGCAGCACCAGTTCGCGCTGTGGTTTCAAACCAATCACTTTCCAGCCATCAATTTTGTCACCCGGCTTAAGGAAATCGCGTTCGGGGCGACCATATTTCACTTTGCCGCCGAGCAAATCATCCATTCTCGCCCGCGTTTTCCATAAACCGTTGGCATAAAAATACCCTTCGCTGCCACCCAGTTGCTGCACCACTTTCCACAACGCGGCTTTTGAGGCAGACGTTTCCAGAGTAAATCCGGCCTGTTTCGGGTAATAGCCGTAGCCAGCGCGCCAGCGTTCACGGGCGTCGGCGTCATATCCCCAGTCGGGTGAATCCATCACCTGCTGCTGTTCTTTTTCCAGCGTAGTGCGGATCGCCTCATCGACGGGGATCAGTTCTTGTGGGATCAGCTGTTGCAGCGGCGCGCTGTCGGCAGGGAGATCGTGCTTCAGCCCCTGAATAAGCGCTTTTGCCAGCGGCGTCGGTACCGAGGTGATCAGGCTGAGGAAATAGACGGAGACGAACGATGTCGGCATCGGCAGGGGGATCAGCCAGCGGCGCTTTCCGCTCATGGCGATAAAGCGTTCGAACAGCGTCTGATAGCTGATGTACTCCGGCCCGGCAGCCTCAAGAATGCGATTGCCGTGCGCAGGTAACGCCACCAGTTCGCGCAGATACACCAGCAGGTTTTCCAGTGCCAGGGGGGAAGATTTTGAGCGAACCCAGCGCGGCGGCGTGAGAACCGGCAGGTTATACACCATGTCGCGCATCACTTCGAACGCCGCCGACCCCGCGCCAATCACGATGCCCGCACGCAGTTCGGTCACCGGAATATGGCTCATACGCAGGAGATCGCCGGTGAGTTTACGTGCCTGTAAATGCGGAGAATCGCTGTCTTCCGGCTGCATCGAACCGAGGTAAACAATGTGTTTTATCGACGACTCTTTCAGCGCCAGCAAGGTGTGCTGGGCTGCCTGCCGCTCTTTTTCCAGCAGATCGTCGTCTTCCGTCATGGCGTGAACCAGATACACCAGTACGTCGGCCCCTTCAAAGGCCGCGGCCAGCGTTTTACTCTGGTAGACGTCGGCAAAACAACAGCGGACGTTTTGCCATTTCTGTTGTTGCAGCCATTCAATGCGGCGCGCGGCGGCTGTGACCTGAAAACCGTTCTGGCTCAGGTGGGCAGTCAGGTGTTGGCCGATGTATCCGCTGGCACCGAGTATGACGATCCGTGGCATGTGCATAATCCGTTTTGCTAGGGGTAAAAGGAATCATGGAAATGCGGCAATAACCCGGAGATTATCGCCGCAGGCTGGCAGTGATCAGGCGTGCTGGTGCAGGAATTCCTGCCACAGTGCGACGACTTTTTGCAGATCTTCACGGCTGATGTTGATGTGGGTGAGCACGCGCGTCAGGGGGCCGGCGCTGATGATCACGCCGCGTTCACGCATCCACGGGCCCATTTTGGCCGCCAGCTCAGCGCTTTGTCTGATGTACAGCACGTTGGTTTGCGCACCCGGCTCGGCGATTTCCACGCCGATTTTGGTCAGCTCTTCTGCCAGCCACTGAGCGTTATCGTGATCGTCTTTGAGCCGCGCAACGTTATTTTCCAGCGCATAGATCGCCGCCGCTGCCAGAATGCCGGACTGGCGCATGCCGCCGCCGGTCATTTTACGCCAGCGGTTAGCGCGGTGGATGTACTCTTTGCTGCCGACCAGCAGCGAACCGATCGGCGCACCCAGACCTTTTGAAAGGCAGATGGTCAGGGTATCGCAATATTGGGTGATTTCGCGTAACTCAACGCCCTGAGCCACGGCGGCATTCATGATGCGTGCCCCGTCGATGTGCAGTGCCAGCCCTTTTTCACGGGTCAGCGCGTAGGCTTTTTGCAGATAATCGAGAGGAAGCACTTTCCCGCTGTGCGTATTTTCCAGGCTCAGCAGGCGCGTGCGGGCGAAATGGATGTCATCAGGTTTGATGGCGGCGGCGATTTTATCCAGCGCAATGGAGCCATCGGCGGACATATCCAGCGGTTGCGGCTGGATGCTGCCGAGTACCGCAGCGCCACCGGCCTCATACATATAATTGTGGGCTTTCTGGCCGACGATATACTCTTCGCCGCGCTGACAGTGGGTCAGCAATGCCACCAGATTTGCCTGGGTGCCGGTCGGTAAAAACAGGGCGGCTTCTTTACCACACATTTTTGCCGCCAGTGCCTGTAAAGCATTTACCGTTGGGTCATCGCCGTAGACATCATCGCCGACTTCAGCATGGGCCATGGCCTGACGCATCGCTTCACTGGGGCGGGTTACGGTATCACTGCGTAAGTCGATCAACGTGGGCTTCCTTCTGCTGTGTTTTTAGAATGTAAGATCAGACGGGCTGAGAGCCCGCCTGACCTTCCACTATAGCCCTGTCAGGGTTATCGCAGCCAGTTGGTTTTTGCCAGTTCGACGACTTCATCACCCCGGCCACTTATCACCGCACGCAGCATGTACAGACTGAAGCCCTTGGCTTGCTCGAATTTGATCTGTGGCGGCATCGCCAGTTCTTCGGTGGCGGTGATCACATCTACCAGCACCGGCCCTTCGTAAGCAAACGCATCCTGCAAGGCGGCGTCAATGTCCGACGCTTTCTCCACACGGATCCCTTTGATGCCGGCGGCCTCGGCAATGGCGGCGAAATCCGGGTTTTTCAGCTCAGTGCCGTCCGTCAGATACCCGCCTGCTTTCATTTCCATCGCCACAAATCCCAGCACGCTGTTGTTAAAGATGACGATTTTCACCGGCAGCTTTTGCTGCGCCAGCGTCAGAAAATCCCCCATCAGCATGGCGAATCCGCCGTCGCCGCACAGCGCCACCACCTGCCGCGAGCGGTCAATCGCCTGCGCACCTATGGCCTGCGGCATGGCGTTGGCCATCGAACCGTGGTTGAACGAACCGAGCAGACGGCGCTGGCCGTTCATTTGCAGATAACGGCACGCCCAGACGGTCGGCGTGCCGACGTCACAGGTAAAGATGGCATCCGATGCGGCGAACCGGCTGATCTGTTGCGCCAGATACTGCGGGTGAATAGCCTGCTTGTCATTCGGCGTCGCCAGTCCGTCGAGATCTTTACGCGCTTCTTCATAATGCTTCAGCGCTTTGTCGAGGAACTTGCGTTCAGTTTTGGCCTGTAACTGTGGCAGGAGCGCGGTCAGCGTGGATTTGATGTCACCGACCAGCGCCATATCGACATGACAATGGGAGCCGATGCTGCCCGGATTGATATCAATCTGAATGATTTTCGCGTCCGTCGGATAAAAGGCGCGGTACGGGAATTGTGTGCCGAGCAGGATCAGCGTGTCCGCATTCATCATGGCGTGGAAGCCGGAAGAGAAGCCGATAAGCCCGGTCATGCCGACGCTGTAAGGGTTATCCCACTCGATATGCTCTTTGCCGCGCAGTGCATGCACCACCGGCGCTTTCAGCGTTTCAGCCAGCCTGATCACTTCGTCGTGCGCGCCCGCACAGCCGCTGCCGCACATCATCGTAATATTGGTCGCACCGTTGAGCAGTTCAGCCAGCTTTGCCAGTTCGGTTTGCTGCGGAATAACCCTTGGCAGCACCGGCGGATACCAGCTGATTTTGGCATCTTCAGGCGCGGGTTTAAGCGCGACGTCGCCAGGTAACACAATCACCGACACGCCACGGTTGAGAATGGCTTTGCGCATGGCGATCGCCAGCACCTGCGGCAACTGTTCAGGATTGGTCACCATTTCACAGTAGTGGCTGCATTCGCGGAAAAGCTCGGTCGGATGGGTTTCCTGAAAATAACCGCTGCCGATTTCGCTCGACGGAATATGAGCGGCAATGGCGACCACGGGAACGTGATTGCGGTGACAGTCGAACAGGCCGTTGATCAGGTGCAGGTTGCCCGGCCCGCAGGAACCGGCGCACACCGCCAGTTCACCGGTGATTTGTGCTTCGGCACCGGCGGCAAACGCAGCCACTTCTTCATGACGCGTGCCCAGCCATTCAATGGTGCCCATACGGTTCAGGCTGTCACTCAGGCCGTTCAGTGAGTCACCGGTGACGCCCCAGATGCGTTTAACGCCCGCCGCTTCTAATGTTTTCGCCAGATATGACGCTACGCTTTGCTTCATCTTCAGTTCCCTCGGTGTATTTCATAAAAAAGACTGGGTTAAGCATAGTCCACTGATTACATCCTTGAATGTTCAGCCTTAAACCATACAAAATTATGCAGAGGAGGGGGGTGAAATTTTGTAAAACTGCCCGCTCAGACTGTAAAGAATCATGTGCGGGCAGCGAGTTAACGCGGGGTTCAGGCGAGGGTGACGTCGCCCTGAAGCTGACAACTGCAGGCCAGCACATATCCCTGAGCGACGTCTTCATCGGTCAGCGTCATGCGGCTGGTGGTCTGGTAATCGCCGCTGAGTATGCGGGTTTTACAGCTGCCGCACACGCCTGCGCGGCACGCGGCGGTGACCGGTATTTTATGCTGCTCCATCACGGCCAGCAGCGTGGAACCGACCGGTACGCGGTAATTCTGCAACGGCGTCAGGCGGGTCAGCGTCAGTTGCTGACCGGAAGACACCCCGGTTTCCGTCGCCTGAAACTGCTCTTTAACGATGTTATCCGCCGCCACACCGAGTTCTTTCGCCCAGTCGCCCGCCAGTTGCATATAAGGTGCAGGCCCGCAAATCATCACCCGACGGTCACGGATATCCGGCACCCGACTTTGCAGCAAATCCTGGCTCAGCCGTCCGGCGATGTGCCCGGATCCGGCGCCATTTTCCGCAAGAAGGGTCAGATCCAGTTGCGGATATGTTGCGCACAGGTGCTGCCATTCCTGCGCAAAGATAATGTCCTGCGGGCTGCGCACGCTGTAAAACACCTGCACACTTTGCGCAGGATGATGCGCCAGAATATCGCGTGCGACAGACATCACCGGCGTCACGCCGCAACCGGCCGCCAGCAATAACAACGGCTGCCGGGTTTCGCAGGTAAATTCTCCCAGGGCGTCACTCAGCCAGACGTAATCACCGGGTTTGATCTGCGTTGTCAGCCACTGTGAGCCTGCGCCGCCGTCGATGCGGCGCACCGTCAGCTGAATAAACGGGCTTTGCCCCGGCGTGGAGGAGAGCGTGTAAGCGCGCTGAACATCGCCGCGCTGGCCGATGTTCACCAGCGCAAACTGGCCGGGCTGATAATCATAAACATCATGATTGATCAGGGAAATAGTCCAGACATCGGGCGTTTCCTGTGCAACCGAATAGACCTGCATACGGTTCTGGCACAGCGCCGTTGGCTGATCGGGGAATAACGGAAAATTCATCTCGGTTTACTCCGGCAGCATGGTTTTCAGATCCTGCTCCACCGAAGTGATTGCACGCAGGCCAAATTTTTCATTGAGGATCGCCAGCAGGTTATCGGTCAGGAAGGCCGGCGCCGTCGGGCCGGTGGCGATGTTTTTCACACCGAGCGACAGCAGGGTCAGCAGGATCACAATGGCTTTTTGCTCGAACCACGACAGCACCAGACTCAGCGGTAACTCATTCACGCCACAACCTAATTTCTCGGCAAGATTCACAGCCAGAATAATGGCGGAATAGGCATCGTTGCACTGACCGACGTCCAGCAGACGCGGCAATCCTTCAATGGTGCCGAAATCCAGTTTGTTGAAGCGGTATTTGCCGCAAGCGAGGGTCATGATCAGGCAGTCTTTCGGTACGCTGACCGCCAGATCGGTGAAGTAACTGCGTTCGCCGCGGCTGCCGTCACAGCCGCCAATCAGGAAGATGTGGCGCAGTTTTTTGGTGGCGACCAGATCAATGACGGTATCGGCTGCACTGAGCAAAGTCTGGCGGCCAAATCCGACAGTGATTTCCTGTTCGATTTCACTGTAACGGAAACCCGGAAGCTGCAACGCCTGTGAGATGACCTGCGCAAAATCTTCGCCTTCCAGATGCTGCACGCCCGGCCAGCCGACGATGCTGCGGGTCCAGATGCGGTCGCCATAATTGCCGACGTTCGGATCAATAATACAGTTGGACGTCATGACCACCGGGCCGGGGAATTTCGCGAATTCCACCTGCTGATTTTGCCAGCCGCTGCCGTAGTTACCGGCCAGATGCGGGAATTTTTTCAGTTCCGGATAACCGTGCGCGGGCAGCATTTCGCCGTGGGTATAAACGTTGATGCCGGTACCGGCGGTTTGCTCGAGCAGCATCTGCAAATCTTTCAGATCGTGACCGGAAATCAGAATCGCTTTGCCTGCCAGCGGACGGACGTTTACCGCCGTAGGCTGCGGATGGCCGTAGGCGTCGGTTTCACCTTTATCCAGGATGGCCATCACGCTAAAGTTCATTTTGCCGATCGCCATCGCGTTGTCGAGCAGTTCGCCCATGTCGGCGGGTTGCGTACCGAGCCACGCCATCAGACGGTGATATTCGGCGTAAATGGCGGTATCTGACTCGCCCAAAACATGGGCGTGTTCCATGTATGCCGCCGCCCCTTTCAGGCCATACAGACACAACATGCGCAGGCCATGAATGTCATCGCCGATCTGCGCTTTATCACCGTTGAGCGCAAACTGTTGCGCCTGTTGTTGCAGCTCGCTCAGGTTATCGCTGACCAGTTCCAGCGCGGCCAGCGGGTGACTGACGGTGATCTCCGGGTCCATCAGGCGACAGCGAACGGCCAGCGATTCACGGTAAAGAATGGCTTCACGGGCATAGCCGACGATACGATCTGAATCGAAGTTCACGTTGGTCAGGGTGGAGAAAAAGGCGCGGGGCGCGAAGCTGTCGATCTCTTCATCAATGATGCCGTAGCCGCGTGCCGTCAGTGCCCAGGCGGAAAGGCCTTCTAACACTGCGACCAGTAAGTCTTGTAAATCAGAGGTTTCTGCCGTTTTGCCACACATTCCCTGCGCATACGCGCAGCCATTGCCCGCCGGGGTACGGACTGTTTGTTCACATTGCACACAAAACATAATGAGGTCCTTTTTTAAAGTTGCATTTGAAATGCTTGTTTTAATGCAAGCCTAAGACCGGCAGGCTCAAAAATGAAGGGATTTTCAGAGGAAGTGAGCTGAACTTGATTTATCGCAAGTTTTGCAGGCAGGGAAGGACGTTTCCCGCCGCATCACGCAGCGGGATGACGGCGTCATCAGGCCGAGAAAAAGGCCATCAGAACCGGGGATAACAGGCTGAGCACGAAACCGTGAACCACCGCAGGCGGCACCATATCCAGCCCGCCGCTGCGCTGTAAGACCGGCAGGGTGAAATCCATTGACGTTGCGCCGCACAGACCCAGCGCGGTGGAACGGCTGCTGCGTACCAGCGTCGGGATCAGCATGATTGCGCACAGCTCACGCGCCAGATCGTTAAAGAATGCGGCGCTGCCGATGACCGGCCCGAAAGAGTCGGTGAGAACGATGCCGGAAAGCGAGTACCAGCCATAACCGGAGGCGAGCGCCAGCCCGGTTTTCAGCGGCAACCCGAGCAGCAGGGCGGCCAGCGCACCGCCGATCAACGCGCTGATCGCCACCACCACCGCCACTATCATGCCGCGGCGGTTAAGGATGATCTGGCGCAGGGTCATGCTGCTGTTGCGCAGCTGGATACCGACCAGCGCCAGCAGGAAGAGCAGGGCGAGTTCACTGGCCTGCGAGGCGAAAGTCAGCCAGTGCCATTGCGTCAGGCCGAGCGCGAAGCCACCGATCACCACGCCGCACAGTTTCAGAGATTCCAGCGCCATGTGTAAACGCGACGGTAACTTTTCCTGTTTATGCTGGGTTTTCCACGGACGGCGGCGTTCGAGCAGCCAAAGCGCCGCGTAGTTCATCACAAAGATGCACAGGAAACAGACGGCGGCATATTTGAAAATCAGTAATAAATTGGTGCTGAGATTGTCGAGGAAGGCCAGGCTGATCCCCATAATGAACAGGATGACATACACCATCCAGCTCAACATCTGGTTCACAACGTGCAGCAGAGCGCGGTTTTTAACCGGAATAAGGTAACCGAGAATCAACGGCAAAAGAATAATCAACAGGCCGGAATACATGAGATCAAATCCCTGAAAAGTGAGGCTCCCTGAGAGGAGGGCGGCACAGAAAATACCGCCCGTCACGCTAACCAAAAGTTATCTGACTGTAAAGCAGCTTTGCGACACAGAGATCGTCGGGCAGCCTTGACGGAAACCGATTTTTAACGCCATGCTCAGCTAAGTACTGAGCGCACAGGAGGCGTCTGATGTATCTGGAACATATTGATATTGTCGGTTTTCGCGGTATTAACCGGCTCTCTCTGACCCTGACTCAGCCTGCGCAACGGGGGGCATCAATCACCGGCCCGGCGCAGCAGGGGCAGACCGAATCCTTTCTGACCAACACCGTTCTTATCGGCGAAAATGCCTGGGGAAAATCCAGCCTGCTGGATGCGTTGACGCTGCTGCTTTCGCCCGAAGCAAAACTGTATTGCTTCAAAGAAGAAGATTTTTATTTTCCGGCGGGCGAAAAAGAGTCGAAATCGCAGTATCTGCATATCGTGTTTACCTTCTGCGAAAATCAGGCCGGGCATCATATGTCGCCGCGCTTTAATACGCTGTCTCCGCTGTGGGTGAAATGCCCGGATCGTCTGAACCGCATTTATTACCGTCTGGAAGGTGAGCTGGAAGATGACGGCAGCGTGATGACGCTGCGCAGCTTTCTGTCATCCAACGGACAGCCGCTGAATCTGACGACTATCGACCCGCTGGCGCTGGCGCTGATCCGCCTGAACCCGGTCTTACGCCTGCGGGATGCGCGCTTTATCCGCCGGCTGCGCAGTGACACGCTGGCACCGCGACTTTCCACCAATAATGAACAACTGGCGCAGCAACTCGATGAGCTGACGCGCGGGCTGGTGCGCAATCCGCAATCGCTGACCAACAGCGAACTGCGCAGCGGGCTGTCGGCCATGCAGCAACTGCTGGAACATTATTTTGCAGAGCAGGGCACGTCCAGCAGCGCGCCGTGGCAGCAGAAGCGTCATGGCCGTGCGGAAAGCCGCCGGGCATGGCGTTCACTGGATAATATTAACCGGATGATTGCCGAGCCGAACAGCCGCAGTATGCGCGTGATGCTGCTCGGCATGTTCTCCACGCTGTTGCAGGCGAAAGGCTCGGTGGTGCTGCATCCGGATGCGCGGCCGCTGCTGCTGATCGAAGACCCCGAAACCCGTCTGCATCCGATTATGCTGTCCGTGGCGTGGGGATTACTGGATCAGCTGCCGTTGCAGCGCATCACCACCACCAACTCCGGCGATTTACTTTCACTGGTGCCGGTTGAACAGATTTGTCGCCTGGTGCGCGAGTCATCCCGCGTGGCGGCTTATGCCATTGGCCCGGAAGGGCTGAGTATGGAGGACAGCCGCCGCATTGCGTTTCATATCCGTTTTAACCGCCCGTCGTCGCTTTTCGCCCGCTGCTGGTTGCTGGTGGAAGGGGAAACCGAAGTCTGGCTGCTCAATCAGCTGGCGCGTCAGTGCGGCTATCATTTTGAGTCGGAAGGGATCAAGGTGATCGAGTTTGCCCAGTGCGGGTTAAAACCCTTACTGCGCTTCGCCCGGCAGATGGGCATTGAGTGGCATACTCTGGTGGACGGCGATGAAGCCGGGCGTAAATATGCGGCGACGGTGAAAGCTAACGTTGAGAATCATGATGATAATCTGCGCTACCGCCTGACCGCGCTGCCTTCTCAGGACATCGAATATTTTCTGTATCGGGAAGGTTTTGAAGACGTGTATCGCAAGCATTCCGCCATTGCGGAGAATGTGCCGATGTCGCCGAGACGCATCATCGACAAAGCCATTCACCGCAGCTCAAAGCCCGATCTGGCGATAGATGTGGCGCAGGCGGCTTCGCTGCGGGGAACCTCATCGATTCCCCCGTTGCTGCGGCAAATGTTTTCACGCGTCGCCTGGCTGGCACGCGGCAGGGCAGATTAAGCCGCGCGGCTCTCTTCAGTCAGCATCGCATGCCCATGTCCGCTGGAAAATGTCTGGCGGATTTGGGTTTCCAGCTCATCTAACAACTGGTAACGGCGGCGATACTCAGCGCGTCGTTTACTGGCAATTTCTTCCAGCGGACGGTGTGTAATCTGGCGCGGCAGATGGAAATAACCGTCCTCGCCTTGTTTGGCGTCCATCGTTTCCCAGAAGCTGTCGTAATCCGCAAACACCATACCTTTACGTTTTTTGTAGCGCGGGTTTTCGTAAATGTGGGTGTGATTTCCTACCGCAACAATCTGCGTCATGCCCGCCAGTTCAGCCAGCGTGGTCAGCGCTTCAATGACCAGACGTTTCGGGAATAAACCGTGGCAGGCTTTGGTTGCCGTCTGTATTTCGTGATGATCGACGTGCGCGCGAGGCCCCTGAAGCGCACCGATGAACAGCGTCGGCTGACCCTGATAGTGGATAAACGAGAACGTCACAATGGCGATCGGTTCACCCTGCGGGTTGTTGAAGGTCAGCGTTGCTTCACCTTCTTTATCCAGACGGCTGACCGAATTGAAGGTGATCGCGAAACGTTGCTCATCTTTACCGGTCAGGGTGGCAATCGCCATCGGCTTTTTGCTCAGATAACCGTGGTTAATGGCGTCCGGCAGGCAGTGGCCGATCATGTCGTAATGATCGGTGATGCGTTTCATCGCCTGCTCCGGCGTGATATTGGCGGCCTGATAGACGCGGTGTAACTTGCAGGGCAGGCTCGGCTGCGCCGTCAGGATCTCATCACGCTGCGGATGCTGCGCCAGGTAATCCAGCATGCTAAAGGTGCGGCGCGGATGCGTCAGCGCGCGAAAAAGGAATTTAAAACGGTAGCGCGGCAATTTCCACGAAGGTCCCGGTACCAGACGACGGGAGAGCAGCGCCGTCATCAACTGAAGACCCGAAAGCGGAGCCTTTTCTTCGCATGGGTAACTGAATGTGGTCATGGTGTTTACCTGTTGTGTCTGGCCGGATGTCAATAACGGCTATTTCAACAGGCCAACAATAAACAGGGGCACAACGGGCAAAAAGAGGGAGAGATTGAACGCGATTTGTTGAGATTGTGTTTAGATTTAATTTGTTTTGTGTCGTGTCTTAGCAATCGGTGTCTAAAAAATGTACTTTATTTATCGTTCAGGGCTTGAAGCCTGACGCATTCTCCCCCATAAATAAAAAATGCCAGTCAGTGAGTGACAGGCATTATTTTTTATCCGAACCGCTGTAACAGAACAGGTCAGGCGACCGCTGCACTTTCCACTGGAATAATGAGGCTGGCATGATTCCCCTTCGGGCCTTCATGAACATCAAAGCTGACCTGCTGGCCTGCCTTTAATGTCCGGTAGCCCTCCATCTGAATGGTGGAGTAGTGAGCAAAAATGTCTTCTCCGCCACTTTCCGGGCAGATGAAGCCAAAACCTTTAGCATTATTGAACCATTTCACTGTACCCGTCAGCATGCTTCTTCATCCCTCTCATGACTAGTCTGGTCGTTAGCGTGAAAGCCAGTTGGGTGAGCGGGAAGACCAGAACCTGGCCAGTGATGGCCTGTTCAAAAGACGTTCAGCTCACGAATTTACACTCTAGTGGAAACGGTTTAGAGATCAAGGAAACGGCATTTGTCATAAGGGGGCAGATAACCAAACTTTGAAGCAGGTAACGCTATTGACATATTTTGTTAAATATATGCCAGCGGGGCTGATGGCAAAGAGGACATTTTGTGCAGCGGCACCGTGACGCAAGAGATGGTAAAATGGGGAAATAGCCGCGTGAAGCCCCGCAGAAAGCTTTCACGTCAGGTATTTAGCATCCAATACGATCTTCACAGGTGACGAGCAGGCAATGGGCGACAAACAAGACTGGCTAAATTTTGAACATTTGACGGCGAATAAGCAAAAGGATGAGGTAAAACCGCCATCTATGTATAAAGTTATATTAAACAACGACGATTACACTCCAATGGAATTTGTGATTGACGTTCTGCAAAAGTTCTTTTCTTATGATATTGAACGTGCAACGCAACTGATGCTCCAGGTGCACTATAGAGGCAAAGCGATATGCGGCGTTTATACCGCCGAAGTCGCCGAAACCAAGGTCGCACACGTAAATGAGTACGCCAAGGAGAATGAGCATCCGTTGCTGTGTACGCTGGAAAAAGCCTGATTAAGGCAATCTATTTGGGAGGTGCCTATGCTCAATCAAGAACTTGAACTCAGTCTCAACATGGCTTTCGCAAGAGCCCGTGAGCACCGGCATGAGTTTATGACCGTGGAGCACCTGTTGCTGGCGTTGCTCAGCAACCCTGCTGCCCGTGAAGCGCTTGAAGCTTGTACAGTCGATCTGGTGGCATTACGCCAGGAGCTGGAAGCCTTCATCGAGCAAACCACACCCACCTTACCCGCCAGTGAAGAGGAACGTGACACCCAGCCTACGCTGAGTTTCCAGCGCGTTCTGCAACGTGCGGTATTCCACGTGCAATCTTCTGGCCGCAGTGAAGTATCCGGCGCTAACGTTCTGGTCGCGATTTTCAGCGAACAGGAATCTCAGGCTGCCTATCTCCTGCGTAAACATGATGTCAGCCGCCTTGATGTGGTGAACTTTATTTCGCACGGTACCCGTAAAGATGAATCGGGTAGCCAGGCGCCAAACAATGCGGAAAACCCAGTTAACGAAGAGCAGTCGGCGGGGGAAGATCGTATGGAGAACTTCACCACTAATCTTAACCAGTTAGCGCGTGTAGGTGGCATCGATCCGCTGATTGGCCGTGACAAAGAACTGGAGCGCGCCATTCAGGTGCTCTGCCGTCGCCGTAAGAATAACCCGCTGCTGGTGGGGGAATCCGGCGTAGGTAAAACCGCAATTGCTGAAGGTCTGGCATGGCGAATCGAGCAGGGCGACGTGCCGGAAGTGATGGCCGACTGCACCCTGTATTCTCTGGATATCGGTTCTCTGCTGGCAGGCACGAAATACCGTGGTGATTTTGAAAAACGTTTCAAATCGCTGCTCAAACAGCTTGAACAGGATAAGAACAGCATTCTGTTTATTGATGAAATCCACACGATTATCGGTGCCGGTGCGGCGTCCGGCGGTCAGGTGGATGCGGCTAACCTGATCAAACCGTTGCTGTCGAGCGGGAAGATCCGGGTGATCGGTTCGACGACGTACCAGGAATTCAGCAATATCTTTGAGAAAGACCGTGCCCTGGCGCGTCGCTTCCAGAAAATTGATATTACTGAACCGACCGTCGAAGAAACCGTGCAGATCATCAATGGCCTGAAAACCAAATACGAAGCGCACCACGATGTACGTTATACCGCGAAAGCGGTGCGTGCGGCGGTGGAGCTGTCGGTCAAATATATCAATGACCGTCACCTGCCGGACAAAGCCATTGACGTTATTGATGAAGCAGGCGCGCGCAGCCGGTTAATGCCGGTCAGTAAACGCAAGAAAACCGTTAACGTCAGCGACATCGAAAGTGTGGTGGCGCGTATCGCCCGGATTCCGGAAAAAACCGTGTCAGCAACCGATCGGGATGTGCTGAAAAATCTCGGTGACCGCCTGAAAATGCTGGTCTTCGGGCAAGATCCTGCCATCGAAGCCCTGACAGAAGCGATCAAAATGAGCCGTGCGGGTCTGGGTCAGGATCGCAAACCGGTCGGTTCCTTCCTGTTCGCCGGTCCTACCGGTGTGGGTAAAACCGAAGTGACGGTTCAGCTGGCGAAAGCGATGGATATCGAACTGCTGCGCTTTGATATGTCGGAATACATGGAGCGTCATACGGTCAGCCGTTTGATCGGTGCACCTCCGGGGTACGTTGGCTTTGATCAGGGCGGCTTACTGACGGATGCTGTACTTAAACATCCTCACGCGGTGGTGCTGCTCGATGAAATCGAGAAGGCGCATCCGGATGTCTTCAACCTGCTGTTGCAGGTCATGGACAACGGTACGCTGACCGATAACAACGGGCGCAAAGCTGATTTCCGTAACGTGATTTTGGTGATGACCACGAACGCCGGTGTACGTGAAACTGAACGTAAATCGATTGGCCTTATCCATCAGGACAACAGCCCTGACGCTATGGAAGAGATCAAGAAGGTGTTTACACCAGAGTTCCGTAACCGTCTGGACAACGTGATCTGGTTCAACCATCTGTCTACCGATGTGATCCAGCTGGTGGTCGATAAGTTTATCGTCGAACTGCAGGCGCAACTGGATGCCAAAGGCGTCTCGCTGGAAGTCAGTGATGAAGCCCGTGACTGGCTGACCGTGAAAGGTTATGACCGTGCGATGGGCGCGCGTCCGATGACCCGCACCGTGCAGGAAAACCTGAAAAAACCGCTGGCCAATGAACTGCTGTTTGGTTCACTGGTAGACGGTGGCTCGGTGTCTGTGGCGCTGGATAAGGAAGCCGATAAGCTGACTTACCACTTCATGAGCGCGCAGAAGAAAAAGCCGGAAGGTGCGGTGCATTAATTTTCATCGGTGATGAAAAAACAAAAGGCGATGTGAAAACATCGCCTTTTTTCTTTCCGAAATTCTTTATTTAATTGCAGGAATCAGTGAGGGATTTCAGAAAGGATAGTGGAACACATGCCGAATTGCGGATACCACAAAACGCCCTTGCAAGTGCAGGAAGGGCGAAGAGGGTATCCTCGGGTATCGCCGGAAAATCAGCGATGAGTGAGCCGTTTATTAACGGCTACGGAAGACAATGCGGCCTTTGCTCAGGTCGTACGGGGTCAGCTCTACAGTGACTTTGTCGCCCGTCAGGATGCGGATATAGTTCTTACGCATTTTACCGGAGATGTGTGCGGTAACTACGTGTCCGTTTTCTAATTCTACGCGGAACATAGTGTTTGGCAGCGTATCAAGTACGGTGCCCTGCATTTCAATGTTGTCTTCTTTGGCCATCGAATCCTCTAGGTCTAACTACCATAGTTTTTAACCGGCAAGATAATGCCGAAAAACCCACATTATGTAAAGAAGTATGGTTCATGACCGCACCTATTCCCTATCCTTCGGAAATACCGGCAGGTCTTCATCATGTGGGGATAAGTCTTGTGGCAACCAGCAATCCGGTGCTAACGCGCGTTGCGAAAGTTTGGATAACTGCTGCAAAAATTGGCGGCGGGGGATCTCTCTCGCACCCAGCGACGCAGTGTGAGGGTTGAGCACCTGACAGTCAATCAGTTCTCCACCATTGCGGGAAAAATGTTGGCAAAACATCATGAGCGCGCACTTGGAGGCATTTTCACGGCGGCTAAACATCGATTCACCGCAAAACAGACTTCCGACGGATACGCCGTACAAACCGCCGACCAGCTCATCACCTTCCCAGACTTCGACGGAGTGGGCATGCCCGGCCTCGTGCAATTCCTGATAACCGCGCTGAACCAGCGGGCCGATCCAGGTGCCTTCTTCACGTTGCATCGCACAGGCGTGGATCACCTGCTCGAAACGTTGATTGAGCGTAAAACGAAAAGGCATCTTACGCATGAACCGCTGCAAACTCCGGCTGATGTGGCGCTCTTCAGGGACTAAAATTGCGCGCGGATCGGGTGACCACCAGAGGATCATCTCTCCGGGCTCAAACCAGGGGAAAATGCCATGCTGATACGCGGAAAGCAAACGCGGTGAGGTCAGGTCGCCACCGATAGCCAGCAGGCCGTTCGGGTCCTGTAACGCAGTATCAGGATCCGGAAAATGAACAGAACTGGCTTCGAGTTTAACTAACCGCATAGATCTCCTTATCCGGCGGCTGGCAGGCCGCCACATAAATCAGTTACAGACATCAGCCGCGCGCAAGAAAACGGGCGTACCGGCCGTGTGAGGCGGCTAACGTCGGGTGATCACCTTGTTCCACAATCTCGCCTTCTTCCATCACACAAATTCTGTCGAGGTTTTCAAGACCTTGTAAACGGTGCGTCACTAAGAGTAGCGTTTTATTTTCACAATGCTTGTGCAGCAAGGCCAGAATATGGTTTTCCGTTTCTGCATCCAGCCCTTCGGTGGGTTCGTCCAGCAACCACAGCGGGGCGTTATGCAGCAGGGCACGCGCCAGGCCTAAACGACGCTGTTCGCCGCCTGAAAGCTGACGGCCACCTTCTCCAAGCCATGCGTTCAGGCCTTCGTCTTCAAGCAGAACATGTAAATCCACCTGCCTGAGTGCCTGAGCAAGCTGGTCATCGGAGCGTTGGGGAGAGGCCATCCGCAGGTTTTCACGCAGCGTATTATTGAAAATATGCACGCGCTGACTGACGACGGTGATCATCTGACGCAGCGACGCTTCATCGTAGGTCGTTATCGCATGACCGTTAATGCTCAATGCGCCGCTGTTGATATCCCAGCCGCGCGTCAGCAGTTGCAACAGGGTCGATTTGCCACAGCCGGTCTGGCCGAGAAGGGCGATGTGCTCACCAGCAGCCACTTCCAGCGTAATATTTTTAAGCACCGGTAACGGCTGTCCGGGATAAGTGAAATTCACGTTTTTCAGTGACAGAGTGACGTGTTCTGCGGCCTGCGGCCCTCGTGCCGGGAAAGTGACATCGGCGGGCTGATCGATGATCTGACTGACACGCTGCGCCGAGGCAATCACCTGACCCAGATGCTGGAAAGCCGCGGCGACGGGCCCCAGCGCTTCGAAAGCAGCCAGCGGGGTAAACACGAACAACGCAATCAGTGCGCCGGGGTTTGCGATTGTCCCGATCCCGCCGGCAGCAAGCCACAGCATCAGCGTTACGGTCAGACCCGCCGCGGCAATGACCACCGCCTGTGACAGCCCGGTGAGCCTGGCCTGCTGCTGCTGGCGCAGCATCCAGCGGCGTTCAATATCATTCAGTTTCTGCCGGAACCGCGCTTGCGCGCCGAATACCACCAGTTCTGACTGGCCCTGTAACCACGACGTCAACTGCATCCGGTAATCACTGCGCAGAGCGGTCAGTTCGCGTCCGGCGGGTTTACCTGCGCGATAGAACATCACCGGCAGGAGCAGCATCAGAATCATCATGATGCCGCCGAGCGTCAGGGCCAGTTTCACGTCAAGGAAACTCAGCCCAAAGGTCACCAGCGCAATCACCACCAGAGCGCTGATCAACGGAGAGATAACACGCAGATACAGATGATCCAGCGTATCCACATCGGCGACCAGCCGGTTCAGCAGATCAGCCTGACGAAACCGCGCAATGCCACCCGGCGACAGCGGCATAATTTTAGTGAAAGTGAACACGCGCAAATGCGCCAGTACGCGGAAGGTCGCATCGTGGCTGACCAGGCGTTCAGCGTAACGCCCCGCAGTACGAAATATTGCGGCACCGCGCACACCGGCTGCCGGAAGCATGTAATTGAACGTGTACAACCCGGCGATACCGGCAACGGCAGAGGCCGCCAGGAACCAGCCAGAGAGCGTCAGCAGGCCAATGCTGGCGAGCAGGGTCACAATCGCCAGAATGATACCCAGTGACAGACGGAACCAGTGACGGCGATACAGGGCGAGATAAGGCAGAAGAATTTTCATGATTACAGCTCCTTACTGCGCTGAGACAACAGGCTGGCAAATAATCCGCCCTGAGCAACCAGATCAGGGAAGGTGCCACGCTCAGCGATCTGACCTTTGTCCATTACCCAGATTTCATCATAGTCACGGGTGTCCTCCAGCTGATGGGTGACCAGCAGGGATGTCTGGGCTTCAGACGCTTCGTTCAGCGCGCTCATCACGCGTTTTTCGCTATGCGCATCGAGGCTTGCGGTAGGTTCGTCCAGCAACAATAATTCGCAGGGAGAGAGCAGGGCACGGGCCACGGCGACACGCTGTGCCTGACCGACCGACAAACGTGCCGCACTGTCGCCCAGTTCGGTTTCAAGCCCCTGAGGCAGCAGTGGTAAAAATTCACTGACATACGCACGCTCTATGGCTGACTGGAGTTGCTGCTCGCTGACATCCGGCTGATTCAGCAGAATATTGTCACGCAGGGTATGTTCGGGCAGATGTGGATTCTGTCCGACCCAGCTGAGCCGCTTACGCCATTCCTCATTGCGCAAGGTTTTCAGTTCAATGCCGCTGACCGTCAGCGATCCCTGATAAGGCAAAAAGCCCAGCAGGGCATTGAGCAGCGAGCTTTTACCGGCACCGCTCAGCCCTACAATCGCAATGCGTTGGCCAGGATGAATGTTGAACGTCAGCGGGCCGGCGAGCGTTTTGCCCTGCGGCGATTGAATCAACATCTCGCGGGCGTGCAGTGACACTTTCTCACCCTGTGGCCAGTTCTGGCTGCCGTCGCCCATCTCTGCACTTTCGGCTGTCAGGAACGTCACCAGACTTTCTGCTGCACCCACCGCCTGCGCTTTGGCATGATAAAAGGCACCCAAATCACGCAGCGGCTGGAAGAATTCAGGGGCGAGGATCAGCACCAGAAAACCGGCAAAAAGGGTGACCGGCGTGCCATAGCTGCCGAAATTCAGTTCGCCGAGATAAGAGAAGCCGAAGTAAACCGCCACAACGGCGATAGAGATTGACGCGAAAAATTCCAGTACGGCGGAGGAGAGGAAAGCCAGGCGCAGAACGTCCATGGTGCGCGCACGAAAGCTTTCGGTAGAGCGTTTGATCTGATCGATTTCCGCAGTGCCGCGGTGGAAGAGGCGAAGGGTATCGAGGCCGCGCAGGCTGTCGAGGAAGTTGCCGCTAAGACGCGCGAGGGCGACAAAGTTGCGACGATTCGCATCGGCTGCACCCATACCGACCAGCGCCATGAAAATCGGGATCAGCGGCGCAGTGACCAGCAGAATCATCCCTGCCGCCCAGTTGATCGGGAAAATGCTGACCAGAATCAGCAGCGGAATGATCCCCGCAAGAGCGATTTGTGGCAGATAGCGGGCATAGTAATCCTGCATATCTTCGATTTGTTCAAGAATGATGGTCGCCCAACTGCCCGCCGGTTTGCCCTGTATCCAGGCTGGCCCCAGTTTTTCCAGACGATCGAGCACTAATTTACGCATCTCCTGACGAATGACACGTCCGCAAATAAAGCCCACCTGTTCCCGCAGCCAGCTCACCACGGCACGCAAAACAAAGGTCAGCGCCATCAGCAGGAAACTTTGCAGCAAGTCTTCACGGGGCGTGTGCTGGATAATCAGGTTGTGCAGCAGACCGGCCATCAGCCATGCCTGCGCCAAAATCAGTAAACCCGAGAGTAAACCCAGCATCATAGACAGACGGATCCAGCCTTTGGCGCGTGAGCTTTGTTGTTTTAACCAGCGGATAAGTTCTTGTTGTCGTGTTTTATTCATCAGGCATCAGTCTGTGCAGCTATCCGGTTCGGAGGCTGAACATGTTACATGCTGAGGGGAGAAAACAAAAAGAATAAGGCGGCCAGATAGCCGCCTTATTCATCAGGATGATGGAAAATAAAACGCAGAAAAGAGGATTACAAATCCGGTGCTTGCGATAAGCCATCCAGATAACGCTCAGCATCCAGTGCGGCCATACAACCGGTCCCGGCGGACGTGATCGCCTGACGGTAGATATGGTCCATTACGTCACCCGCGGCAAAAACACCCGGGATGCTTGTTTGCGTGGCATTGCCGTGCGAGCCGGACTGCACTTTGATGTAGCCGTCTTTAAGCTCAAGCTGGCCTTCGAAAATGCCGGTATTCGGGCTGTGACCGATAGCGATAAATACGCCCGCGACGTCAACCTGGGATTTTTCATCGGTACGGACATCCATCAGGCTTGCGCCCGTCACGCCCATCTGATCGCCGACCACTTCGTCCAGCGTTTTGTGGGTGTGAAGAACAATGTTGCCGCTGGCGACTTTGTCATTCAGGCGATCAACCAGAATTTTTTCAGCACGGAAACTGTCGCGGCGGTGAATTAAATGGACTTCTGAGGCGATGTTAGCCAGATAAAGCGCTTCTTCCACAGCGGTATTCCCGCCGCCCACAACGGCCACTTTCTGATTGCGGTAGAAGAAACCATCGCAGGTGGCACAGGCTGAGACGCCACGGCCTTTAAACGCTTCTTCGGATGGCAAACCAATGTAACGGGCAGAGGCGCCGGTGGCGATGATCAACGCATCACAGGTGTATTCGCCGCTGTCGCCCGTCAGACGGAACGGACGATTTTGCAGATCCACCTTGTTGATATGGTCGAAAATGATCTCGGTGTTGAATTTAGTGGCGTGCTCATGCATGCGATCCATCAATGCCGGACCGGTCAGACCTTCGGGATCTCCCGGCCAGTTTTCCACTTCGGTGGTTGTGGTCAGCTGACCGCCTTTTTCCACGCCGGTAATCAAAACAGGATTGAGGTTGGCGCGCGCTGCGTAAACCGCGGCGGTATAACCTGCCGGGCCAGAACCTAAAATCAATAATTTACTGTGTTTAACCGTACTCATGGGCAATCTAACTCCGCGATGGTGACTAGCGATAAGCGATTGTAGGGAAAACTGCGTGTTAAAAAAAGCAAACTCAGATGTTGTTAGCGATTTGTCTGATAGTTTTTACTGCGCAACCGGCGTAAAAAGGATTTCGCGCTTCACCATGTTTCAGGTAACTGATTGATGGTAAGCATAAAAAACCAGCATGTCTGAGTGTCGGGATAGTCTGGACGTTGTCTATAACACGCTAAAATAGCCACATATCACGGTAATTTGTAGGGATATGGCTGAAATAACGTGTGAACGGAATTGTTATTGTTCAAAGAGAAAAGATAGCTAAAAAGGGGGCGGTGGCTTTTCAATCTGGCACGTTCTTCTGATTTTGCTTCTTTTACTTTGACAATCCGCTGTGCATTTGCGAAAACATCAGGGTAAGAAGAAATTAACTGCCTGTCAGTGACTTAAATTTATCCAAATGGCTGCTACCCGACCCGTTCTGGTGTTGCTTTTGGGTTTTTGTGTTGCCACAGGGTTTGGTGAATCAGATTGGTTGTTTCCAATCTATTAATTCCACAGAGTTATTTCTTTTGAGTGTCCGGTTTTGGCCGTGTTCCTTATGACAGGGGATAAACACGGCTTTTGGATGCGTAAACCTTAATAATCGGGTCTTCGCTTGGGACAACCCTTAGACATTGAAGTTGGCTGGGGTAGGCAGGTGCAGGGAAGGACAGCAGAGAGACAATAATAATGGTAGACAACAAAAAACGTCCGGGAAAAGATCTCGACCGTATTGACCGTAACATCCTCAACGAACTTCAAAAGGATGGCCGGATTTCAAACGTCGAGCTTTCCAAACGTGTGGGATTATCTCCAACGCCATGTCTGGAGCGCGTTCGTCGTCTGGAACGTCAGGGCTTCATTAATGGTTATACCGCACTGCTTAACCCACATTATCTTGATGCATCGCTGCTGGTTTTTGTTGAGATAACCCTCAACCGCGGTGCGCCGGATGTGTTTGAGCAGTTCAATGCGGCAGTACAAAAACTCGAAGATATTCAGGAGTGTCATTTGGTTTCAGGGGATTT
Organism: Rahnella sp. Larv3_ips; assembly: GCF_003697865.1. Classification (NCBI taxonomy): domain Bacteria; kingdom Pseudomonadati; phylum Pseudomonadota; class Gammaproteobacteria; order Enterobacterales; family Yersiniaceae; genus Rahnella; species Rahnella sp. Larv3_ips. The sequence continues at coordinate 132,217 of NZ_MJIB01000004.1, forward strand.
CGACTACCTGTTGAAAACCCGCGTACCGGATATGTCTGCTTACCGTAAGCTGTTAGGTGAGACATTGCTTCGTCTGCCGGGTGTTAACGACACCCGTACCTATGTGGTAATGGAAGAAGTGAAACAGACGAATCGCCTGGTCATCAAGACCCGGTAATTGTCAGGTGCAAAACCTTGTAACTTTAGCTACACTCCTGTGTATCTATACAGCTATGGCGCCGGGGTCAACTCTCGGCGCTGTTGCTTTTTCTCAGTTCACAGGAACCTGGAGAGCCTTTCTTGAGCCAGGAATATACAGAAGATAAAGACGTTACCCTCAAAAGACTGAGCAATGGCCGCCGTATTGTGGAGGCGTTGCTGGTTGTGGTGGCGATATTTGCTGCGTATTTGATAGCAGCACTGGTGAGTTTTAACCCCTCAGATCCAAGCTGGTCGCAAACCGCCTGGCATGGGCCTATTCATAACTGGGGTGGCGGCGTTGGCGCGTGGATGGCGGATACGCTGTTCTTCATCTTTGGCGTTTTTGGTTACGCGATCCCCCCTATTATCCTGTGTTTGTGCTGGGCGGCTTTCCGTCAGCGCGATAATCAGGATTTCATCGACTATTTTGCCTGGTCGCTGCGTCTCATTGGGACGCTGGCGCTTATTGTCACGTCTTGCGGACTGGCCTCAGTCAACATCGATGACCTCTATTATTTCGCCTCTGGCGGAGTGATCGGCAGTTTGCTGAGCACGGCGATGACACCCTACTTTAACAATGTCGGTGCCACGCTGGTTCTGCTGTGTGTCTGGGCTGCCGGACTGACGCTGTTTACCGGCTGGTCATGGCTGACCATCGCTGAGAAAATTGGTGGTGCAGTGCTCGGTGTCACTAATATTGTGACCAACCGTTCACGCCGTGACGACGATGAGTATTATGACGACGAACACGATGATCCGTTGCTGGAAGAAGAGGGTGATGCAAAACCGGTAGCGCATGCTGCTCCGGCAACTGTTGCAGCGACAACTGCAGCCGCATCACCTGTGGCAGCCGCGCCTGCAGATGAAGATGACGTGCTGTTCTCGGCCCCGTCAGTGAATGAATCTGCCCCTCAGCCCGCAATGGCTGATGCCGCGCCGGTGGCTGAAACGTCGCCCGTTGCACCTGAGGCCGTCAGTCGTTATGCCGCAGAGCCGCCGGTCGCGAATATTGCACCACCTCCTGCAGCCCATGAACCTGCCGCGCCGCCGTTATACAGCTTCGAAATTCCGGAAGAAACACCGGTACCGCGCCATCCTCAGCCTGTTCAGCAATCGCCGTCACCGGTGCAACCTGAACACAATGAAGATGACGGGCCACGTATGGGTAACTGGCAGACCGCGGCGGAACACAACACCCGTTCGCCGTTTGACTTCAGTTCGCCAACACCTGACAGCGCTCACGCTGCGAGTGTGGCTGCCACGGCAGCGCTGGCAACCGGTCTGGCGCAAGCCGGGCAGTCTGCCGCGTCCACTGCCGGTAATACTTTCATGCCTGCATTCAGCGCCGTCAGTGATGAAAATCCGCAGGTCAAAAAAGGTTTTGGCCCTGAATTGCCAAGACCGAACCCTGTGCGGATCCCGACGCGTCGCGAGCTGGCATCCTACGGGATAAAACTGCCTTCACAGCGTATGGCTGAGCAGCAAGAGCAAACGGCGCAGCAGAGTGCCACTCAGGAACCGGTCTATCAGGACGAGCAGTCTCTGGCGGATGAAGCTGCGATGCAGGAAGCCGCATTACGTCAGGCGTTTTCCGATCAGCAGCAACAGCGTTACGGCGAAACGGCTGCGCAAGATGAGCCTGATGATGAGGCGGCCTTGCAGGAAGCGGAATTGCGTAACGCATTTGCTGCACGTGAACAGACCCGTTACCAGCAAGACGTTGAGCCGCAAAGTGGCGTAGTTCAGCATCATCATTCTCAGGCAAATGATCCACAGCAGCAGCGGGCAGAGTCCGCAACGTCTGCAGCGGATGATTTTGCCGCTGCGGCCATGAAGCTCAGCCAGCATGACGCATTCAGCTTCTCGCCAATGGCTGATCTGGTCGACGATACGCCTTCCGAGCCGCTGTTTACCTTGTCTGCGCAGGCAGAAGAAGAACCGCAGCCCGCAGCATTTGCACAAGAACCTTACCAACGGCCGCAATCGCCTCAGCCTGTGCAACATGCGCAAGAGTATGAAGCGCCGCGCCAGTCACCGCCTGCGGCTAAACCGGATATGGATAGCCTGATCCACCCATTCCTGATGCGTCACGAGCAGCCGCTGGTAAAACCTACGACGCCATTGCCGTCACTGGATTTACTGACGTCTCCGCCGGCAGAAGCTGAGCCTGTGGATGAATTTGCGCTTGAGCAGATGGGTAACCTGATTGAAGCGCGACTGAACGATTATCGTATCAAAGCGGACGTCGTCGGCAAATTGCCGGGGCCGGTGATCACCCGATTCGAGTTGGATCTGGCACCGGGTGTAAAGGCAGCGCGCATTTCGAACCTCTCGCGTGACCTTGCGCGTTCGTTATCTGCTGTCGCAGTCCGCGTTGTGGAAGTCATTCCAGGTAAACCTTATGTGGGCCTTGAGTTACCGAATAAAAAGCGTCAGACCGTGTATCTGCGGGAAGTGTTGGACTGCGCTAAGTTCAAAGACAGTCCTTCGCCATTGACTATCGTATTGGGTAAAGATATTTCCGGCGAGCCTGTGGTGGCCGATCTGGCGAAAATGCCGCACTTACTGGTGGCGGGTACCACCGGTTCCGGTAAATCGGTAGGCGTTAACGCCATGATCCTCAGCATGCTCTATAAGGCTACGCCTGAAGAAGTGCGCTTCATCATGATTGACCCGAAAATGCTCGAGTTATCTGTGTATGAAGGCATCCCGCATTTGCTGACGGAAGTGGTTACCGATATGAAAGACGCCGCTAATGCGCTGCGTTGGTGTGTCGGTGAGATGGAACGCCGCTACAAACTGATGTCAGCGCTGGGTGTCCGTAATCTGGCCGGTTATAACGAACGTATTCAGGAAGCGGAAGCCATGGGCCGCCCGATCCCTGATCCATTCTGGAAGCCGGGCGACGGAATGGCTGCTGAGCCGCCATTCCTGGGCAAAGAGCCATTTATCGTCGTGCTGGTTGATGAGTTCGCTGATCTGATGATGACCGTGGGTAAAAAGGTGGAAGAGCTGATTGCCCGACTGGCCCAGAAAGCCCGTGCAGCAGGGATCCATCTGGTGCTCGCCACCCAGCGTCCGTCGGTTGACGTCATCACTGGCCTGATTAAGGCCAACATTCCGACCCGTATTGCGTTTACGGTATCAAGTAAAATTGACTCCCGTACCATCCTCGATCAAGGGGGAGCAGAGTCTCTGCTGGGAATGGGTGACATGTTGTATATGGCACCTAACTCATCGATACCCGTACGTGTTCACGGTGCGTTTGTTCGCGATCAGGAAGTGCACGCTGTTGTGCAGGACTGGAAAGCGCGCGGGCGGCCTAAATACATCGAAAGCATCATTTCCGGTGGCGATGATGGTGAAGGTGGCGGGCTGGGTCTGGGTGATGACGAAGAACTTGATGCGTTGTTCGATCAGGCAGTCGCTTTCGTTGTTGATAAGCGTCGTGCTTCAATCTCCGGCGTACAGCGTCAGTTCCGTATCGGTTACAACCGTGCAGCGCGAATCGTTGAGCAAATGGAAGCACAGGGGATCGTGAGTACGCCGGGCCATAACGGCAACCGTGAAGTACTGGCCCCCCCTTCGCATGAATGAGCCTTGTCTGAACTGCTCGTATTAGGTTAAGAAGGGTCGCGAAAGCGGCCCTTGTGCAAAGATGCGTAAAACACATGTTTTTCAGATGATTGAGCTACCGCCGGGGCGCCGCCTCGGATAGAGTTCGCACCATACGTCTTTTGCCAGTGTGAAAGGCATCGTCTGAGTTTTTGGATCCCTGAGGTAATAATAAGAATGAAAAAATTGTTAATGGTAGGGTGTTTACTGACTGCATTTACCTCCGCTTCTGTTTTGGCGGATGCCAGCAGCGATCTTAAATCCCGCCTGGGCAAACTGAACACCTTCCACGCCAGCTTTACGCAGACCGTGACCAGTGATGATGGCGCCGCTGTTCAGCAGGGCGAAGGTCAGCTGTGGGTAAAACGTCCGAACCTGTTCAACTGGCATATGACCACGCCAGATGAAAGCATTTTGGTTTCCGATGGCAAAACCCTGTGGTTCTACAATCCGTTTGTTGAGCAAGTGACTGCAACCTGGTTGAAAAATGCGACCGGTAACACGCCGTTTATGCTGATCACCCGTAATGACAGCAGTGACTGGGCAAAATATAACGTGAAGCAAAAAGGCGATGATTTCGAATTAACGCCTAAAGGCGCAACCGGTAATCTGAAACAATTCACCATCAACGTGACGCCGACCGGCACCATCAAGAGTTTCTCGGCTATCGAGCAGGACGGGCAGAAAAGCGCTTACGTTCTCAAAGGTGAGCAGAATGCGACCGTTGACGATGCCAAATTTAAATTTACTCCACCACAAGGTGTGACGGTGGACGACCAGCGTCAGTGAGGCCCCTTTGAGTAATATGTCACTCGATTTTTCCCAGAATGAATTCCAGCCACTGGCCGCCAGAATGCGGCCAGTCACTCTTGCAGAATATATCGGACAGCAACATCTGTTAGCGCCAGGCAAACCTTTGCCACGCGCGATTGAAGCAGGGCAGTTGCATTCGATGATCTTGTGGGGGCCGCCGGGCACCGGAAAAACGACGCTGGCAGAACTGATTGGCCGCTATGCAAATGCTGACGTCGAGCGCATTTCAGCGGTCACTTCAGGCATCAAAGAGATCCGTGAAGCTATTGAACGCGCCCGTCAAAATCGCGATGCCGGGCGTCGTACTATTCTGTTTGTCGATGAAGTCCATCGCTTTAACAAAAGCCAGCAGGATGCATTCCTGCCGCATATCGAAGACGGCACCATTACATTTATTGGTGCGACGACGGAAAATCCCTCGTTCGAACTCAATTCTGCATTGCTGTCACGCGCCCGCGTTTATCTGCTGAAATCCCTCACTGCGGAAGATATCGAAAAAGTCATCGACCAGGCACTCACCAATGCCGAGCGCGGATACGCCAATGAAAAAATTCGTGTTCCGCCCGATACGCGCAGGATGTTGTCGGAGCTGGTGAATGGCGATGCCCGCCGCGCGCTCAACAGCATCGAAATGATGGCCGATATGGCAGAAGTCGATGCAAAAGGTTTCCGGACACTCACGCCCGAATTATTAACCGAAATTTCCGGTGAGCGCAGCGCGCGATTTGATAACAAAGGCGATCGCTTCTACGACTTAATTTCTGCATTGCACAAATCGGTTCGTGGCTCATCTCCGGACGGCGCACTTTACTGGTATGCCCGTATTATCACCGCCGGAGGAGATCCTCTCTACGTAGCCCGCCGGTTGTTAGCCATCGCGTCTGAAGATGTGGGCAATGCCGATCCTCGCGCAATGCAGGTGGCGATTGCAGCCTGGGATTGTTTCACCCGCGTCGGTCCCGCAGAAGGTGAACGGGCGATAGCTCAGGCGATTGTCTATCTTGCTTGCGCGCCAAAAAGTAATGCAGTTTACAGTGCGTTTAAAGCAGCAATGCGTGATGCGCGTGAAAAATCCGACTTCGATGTGCCGGAACATTTGCGTAATGCCCCGACCAAGCTGATGAAAGAAATGGGGCTGGGTAAAGAATATCGTTATGCCCACGATGAGCCGAACGCGTACGCCGCCGGAGAGGATTATTTCCCACCGGAAATGGCCCGAACTCAGTATTATTATCCCACCTCTCGCGGTCTGGAAGGCAAGATCGGTGAAAAGCTGGCTTGGCTTGCTGAACAAGATCAAAATAGCCCGACAAAACGCTACCGCTAACTTTATCGTTGCGGTAAGGTTACCTGGATAACTCTTTGACACGCTGCCGTTTAACGCGGCGTGCTTCATCAAATTAACATTCAATAACGACACGTACAGGATTAGCATGCTCGATCCCAATCTGCTGCGTAATGAGCTAGACGCAGTTGCAGAAAAACTCGCTCGCAGAGGTTTTAAACTCGATGTGGAAAAGCTGCGTTCTCAGGAAGAGCGCCGCAAAGTCTTGCAGGTAGAAACGGAAACTCTCCAGGCTGAACGTAACGCACGATCGAAAACTATCGGTCAGGCTAAAGCCCGTGGCGAAGACATCGAACCCCTGCGTCAGGAAGTGTTTACGCTGGGTGAGAAGCTGGATGCAGCAAAAGCTGAACTGGACGCATTGCAAAATGATATCCGTGATGTCGCTTCTGCTATTCCTAACTTGCCAGATGATTCCGTACCTGCTGGTAAAGATGAAAACGATAATCAGGAAGTCAGCCGCTGGGGCACACCGCGCCAGTACGATTTCGCCGTACGCGATCACGTATCGCTTGGTGAAATGGCGGGCGGTCTGGATTTCGCCGCTGCGGTTAAGCTGACCGGTTCTCGTTTTGTTGTCATGAAAGGGCAAATTGCCCGCATGCATCGCGCACTTTCTCAGTTCATGCTGGATTTGCATACTGAGCAGCACGGTTATCTGGAAGCGTACGTTCCTTATCTGGTCAACCATGAAACGCTTTATGGTACCGGTCAGTTGCCTAAGTTTGGCGAAGACTTGTTCCATACCAAGCCTTTGGACGAAGAAGCGGGCAGCAGCAACTATGCGCTGATCCCAACGGCAGAAGTGCCTCTGACCAATCTGGTGCGTGACGAAATCCTCGATGAGGAATCACTGCCTCTGAAGATGACTGCGCATACGCCATGTTTCCGTTCAGAAGCCGGTTCCTACGGACGTGATACCCGTGGTCTGATCCGTATGCACCAGTTCGATAAAGTCGAGATGGTTCAGATTGTTCGTCCGGAAGATTCAATGCAGGCGCTTGAAGAACTGACTGGCCATGCCGAAAAAGTCCTTCAGCTGCTGAATCTGCCATACCGCAAAATGTTGCTGTGCACCGGCGATATGGGCTTTGGTTCAAGCAAAACCTATGATCTGGAAGTGTGGCTGCCCGCTCAGGATACGTACCGTGAAATCTCCTCGTGTTCTAACATGTGGGATTTCCAGGCGCGTCGCATGCAGGCTCGCTGCCGTAGCAAAACAGAGAAGAAGCCACGTCTGGTTCACACTCTGAACGGTTCCGGTCTGGCCGTTGGCCGTACACTGGTTGCCGTGCTGGAAAACTATCAGCAAGCAGATGGCCGTATCGAAGTGCCGGAAGTGCTGCGTCCTTACATGGGCGGTTTAGAATATATCGGCTAATGCCGCTATATACTTTACAATATAGCGAAAGGCGCCTCCGGGCGCTTTTTTTATGTCTGAAATCGTGCGTTGTACGAGGGTTCTGCTGTTCCGTCTCCCCCAATCCTTTCTTATCTTGATAGCAAACAAAGTTTCCTACCTCATGGTGAGTAATATCCATGCATTCCGAGTGGGTACCCAAATACTCCCTGTGCTTTGCATTTCTGCCCGCTCAATTCTTCGTCAAAGTCTGGTGTCATTGTAAGCACCGGTCCGGATGACGAAGCAACTTACCGGAGCGGAAATATGTCGGAAATAAAACCAGAAATTATTCCTGAAAATACAGGTATCAGCCGGCGGACGTTGATGAAAACCTCTTCACTGGCCGGGCTGGCTCTTGCTGCAGGAGGCGTCTCGCTGCCATTTGGACAAAGTGCTTTAGCCGCGGCGATAGGGGAAGAAACACATCCCACGCCTGAGGATAAAGTGGTCTGGGGTGCCTGTACCGTTAACTGCGGCAGCCGATGTGCATTGCGGTTACACGTTCGCGACGATGAAGTGTATTGGGTTGAAACGGATAATACCGGCAATGATATTTATGGTGATCACCAGGTGCGCGCCTGCCTGCGTGGGCGCTCCATGCGCCGGCGTATGAATCACCCGGACCGGTTAAACTATCCGATGAAACGCGTGGGTAAGCGCGGAGAAGGTAAGTTTGTCCGCATCAGCTGGGAAGAGGCTTTTGACGAGATTGCCAATAATCTGAAGCGTATCGTCGCTAAATACGGCAACGAAGCGGTATATATCAACTACACCTCTGGCGTGGTTGGCGGCAACATCACCCGTTCATCTCCTTACGCCTCGCTGGTAGCCCGCCTGATGAACTGCTACGGCGGTTTCCTCAGTCATTACGGCACTTACAGCACCGCTCAAATTTCCTGCGCCATGCCCTACACCTATGGCAGCAACGACGGCAACAGCACGTCTGATATCGAAAACAGCAAACTGGTGGTGCTCTTTGGTAATAATCCTGCCGAGACGCGTATGAGTGGCGGCGGGATCACGTATTACCTCGAAGAGGCGCGTCAGCGTTCCAATGCCCGCATGATCGTGATCGACCCGCGTTATACCGATACTGCAGCAGGCCGCGAAGACGAATGGATCCCCATCCGTCCGGGCACGGATGCCGCGTTGGTCGCCGGCCTTGCACATGTGCTGATCAGCGAAAATTTGGTGGATCAGCCTTTCCTGGATACGTATTGCGTGGGCTATGAAGAAAAAACATTGCCTGCCGATGCACCCGCCAATAGCCACTATAAAGCTTACATTCTGGGTCAGGGTGCGGATGCCACGCCCAAAACACCGGAATGGGCCTCGCACATCACCGGCATTCCGGCATCGCGAATCGTTAAGCTTGCGCGGGAAATCGGTCAGGCTAAGCCTGCGTACATTTCTCAGGGATGGGGGCCGCAGCGCCAGGCCAACGGTGAGCTGACGTCACGCGCCATTGCTATGCTGCCAATTTTAACCGGTAACGTGGGTATTAACGGCGGTAACAGCGGCGCGCGTGAGTCGACTTATACCCTCACCATTGAACGAATGCCTGTGCTGGAAAACCCGGTAGAAACGCAGATTTCCTGTTTCAGCTGGACCGACGCCATTGCGCGTGGCCCTGAAATGACGGCTAAAGCCGATGGTGTACGGGGTAAAGACAAGCTGGATGTGCCGATCAAGTTCATCTGGAACTATGCCGGGAATACCATCACCAATCAGCATTCCGACATCAACAAAACTCACGATATTTTGCAGGACGATCAGGACTGCGAAATGATTGTCGTGATCGAAAACTTCATGACCTCCTCAGCTAAGTATGCCGACATCCTGCTGCCTGATCTCATGACCGTTGAGCAGGAAGATATCATCCCGAATGATTACGCCGGAAATATGGGCTATCTGATTTTCATTCAGCCAGCGACCTCGGCTAAGTTCGGGCGAAAAGGCATTTACGAGATGATGAGCGAAGTGGCGCGTCGTCTTGGGCCAGATGTTTACGACAAGTTCACAGAGGGCCGTACTCAGCGTGAGTGGTTGCAATATCTCTACGCCAAAATGCTGCTGAAAGACCCGGCATTGCCTGCCTATGAAGCCTTGCGTGACATGGGAATTTATAAGCGCAAAGACCCCGCAGGGCATTTTGTTGCTTATAAAAAATTCCGTCAGGATCCGCAGGCTAATCCGCTTAAAACTCCGTCCGGAAAAATCGAAATTTACTCTTCTGCACTGGCAAAAATTGCCGGTGAATGGGAATTGAAAAAAGACGAAACCATCAGCCCGTTACCGGTGTATGCCTCGACCTTTGAAGGCTGGGACGATCCGAAACGCAGCCAGTTCCCGTTGCAGATGTTCGGTTTCCATTACAAAGCGCGCACTCACTCGACCTACGGCAATATTGATGTGCTGCAGGCCGCCTGCCGTCAGGAAGTGTGGATCAATCCACTGGATGCCAAAACCCGTGGCATTGAAAACGGCGACAAAGTGAAGGTCTTTAACGATCGCGGTGAAGTACGTGTCGCGGCAAAAGTGACGCCACGGATCATGCCCGGCGTTGTGGCTATGGGGCAGGGCGCATGGCATCAGGCCAATATGAAAGGTGATCGTATTGACCATGGCGCGTGTATGAACACGCTGACCACCCAACGCCCGTCCCCGCTGGCGAAGGGAAATCCGCAACATACGAATCTCATTCAAATAGAAAAAATATAGAAATTAGCGAAGGCCGATAAGGCGTCGTACAGAAGTGGTCGTTAACGTTTCATCCCTTTGCTGTTTATGAAGGGATATTAAGGAGCAAGGATATGTCGAATAAAATGCAAGGAAATGCAGGGACAGCCGCAGGAATAAGTCGTCGAACGTTGATGAAAAATTCCGCATTGGTGGGACTGGTTGCCGCAGCCGGAGGGGTAACGATGCCTTTCAGGCACGCGCAGGCGGCCGGGACTGCCACCGACAGCAAACTTACCGACGAAAAAGTGGTATGGAGTGCCTGTACGGTTAACTGTGAAAGCCGCTGCCCGTTAAGAATGCATGTTGTTGATGGTGAAATTCGTTATGTCGAAACCGATAACACCGGCGATGACAATTACGAAGGATTACATCAGGTCAGGGCCTGTCTGCGCGGGCGCTCGATGCGTCGTCGAGTGTATAACCCTGATCGTTTGAAGTTTCCGATGAAGCGGGTGGGTGCGCGCGGAGAAGGAAAATTCATTCGTATCAGCTGGGAAGAAGCCTTCGAGACGATTTCTGGCAGCCTGAAAGACATCATCGGCAAATACGGTAATGAGGCGGTTTATCTCAATTACGGTACCGGAACGTTAGGCGGCACCATGACCCGTTCATGGCCGCCGGGCTCCACATTGATTGCCCGTCTGATGAATTGCTGTGGCGGTTATCTGAACCATTATGGTGATTACAGCTCGGCGCAAATCGCGGCCGGCCTTAATTATACCTATGGCGGATGGGCCGATGGTAACAGCCCGTCGGATATCGAAAACAGCAAACTGGTGGTGTTTTTCGGTAATAACCCCGGCGAAACCCGGCTCAGTGGCGGTGGTGTGACTTACTATCTGGCGCAGGCACGGGAAAAATCCAATGCCCGCATGATCATCATCGATCCACGTTATACCGATACAGCTGCAGGGCGTGAAGATGAGTGGATCCCTATTCGCCCCGGAACAGACGCTGCGCTTGCTGCGGCCCTCGCTCACGTGATGATCACTGAAAATCTGGTCGATCAGCCGTTCCTTGATAAGTATTGCGTCGGCTACGATGAAAAAACCTTACCTGCAGGCGCGCCTGCCAACGGGCATTACAAAGCTTACATTTTGGGTAGCGGGGAAGACGGAACAGCCAAAACACCTGAATGGGCGTCAAAGATCACCGGCATCACCGTAGACAAAATTGTCAAACTTGCCCGCGAAATCGGTCAGGCAAAACCTGCGTTTATCGCACAGGGCTGGGGGCCACAGCGTCATGCCAATGGTGAACTCGCGACCCGTGCAATCGCAATGCTGGCAATTCTTACCGGCAACGTAGGGATCAATGGCGGTAACTCCGGTGCCTGTGAAGGATTCTACAGCCTGCCCTTTGTTCGCATGCCTGCTTTTGAAAACCCGGTAACGACCAGCATTCCGTTTTTCCTGTGGACCGATGCGGTTAAACGCGGGCCGGAACTGACCGCTTTAAAAGACGGTATTCGCGGGAAAGATAAACTCAGCGTACCGATTAAGTTTATCTGGAATTATGCCGGTAACAGTCTGATAAACCAGCACTCTGAGATCAACCGTACGCACGACATCCTGCAGGATGACAAGCAGTGTGAAATGATCGTGGTCATCGACAACCACATGACAGCGTCTGCCCGATACGCGGATATTATCCTGCCTGACTGCACGGCCTCTGAGCAGATGGATTTCTGTCTCGATGCCTCATCCGGGAATATGGCGTATGTCATTTTTGCCGATCAGGTCATCAAACCTCGTTTTGAATGCAAAAACATTTATGAGATGACCAGCGAACTGGCGAAACGCATGGGCGTTGAGCAGAAATTTACGGAAGGCCGCACGCAGGAAGAGTGGATGCGTCACTTGTACCAGCAATCTGTGCAGGCCATTCCCGCGCTTCCTGATTTCGATACCTTCCGCCAGCAGGGGATTTTCAAGCAGCGTGACCCTGAGCAACACCACGTGGCGTACAAATCATTCCGTGAAGATCCGCTTGCCAATCCTCTGGAAACGCCGTCCGGAAAAATTGAAATCTATTCGGCCGCGCTGGCTGATATCGCAGCGAAATGGCAGCTGGAAAAAGAAGACATTATCGATCCTTTGCCGGTTTACGCCGCCGGATTCGAAAACTATGACGATCCGCTGGCCAGCCGTTATCCCCTGCAACTGACAGGTTTCCATTTCAAAGGTCGGGTGCATTCAACTTACGGAAATGTGGATGTGCTGAAAGCCGCATGCCGTCAGGAAATGTGGATTAACCCGATGGATGCTGCGCAGCGTGGCATAACCAATGGCGACATGATCCGCATCTTTAACGATCGCGGGGAAGTGCAGATTGCCGCGAAAGTGACGCCGCGCATGATGCCGGGTGTCGTCGCGCTTGGCGAAGGTGCCTGGTACACCCCTGACAGCAAAAGAATTGACCGTGCGGGCAGCATCAACGTACTGACTTCTCAAAGACCTTCACCGCTGGCGAAAGGTAACCCCTCTCATACCAACCTTGTGCAAGTGGCTAAGGTTTAACGGAGCAATAAATGACAACTCAATATGGTTTTTATATTGATTCAAGCCGCTGCACAGGATGCAAAACCTGCGAACTGGCCTGTAAAGACTTCAAAAATTTAACGCCTGACGTTAATTTCCGCCGCATTTATGAATATGCCGGTGGCGACTGGCAGAAGGACGGTGATGGCTGGAATCAGAATGTTTTCGCTTATTATCTGTCGATTTCCTGCAACCACTGCGCAGATCCAGCCTGTACCAAAGTGTGCCCGAGCGGTGCAATGCACAAACGTGAAGACGGATTTGTTGTGGTCAACGAAGACGTCTGTATTGGCTGTCGCTACTGCCATATGGCCTGTCCTTATGGCGCGCCGCAGTACAACGAAGCGAAAGGGCATATGACCAAATGCGACGGCTGTTATGAGCGCGTTGCGGAAGGTAAAAAACCTATTTGCGTCGAGTCCTGCCCGCTGCGTGCGCTTGATATGGCACCGATCGAAGAACTGCGTGCGAAATATGGCGATCTGGCAGAAGTGGCACCCTTGCCGGCTGCGCATTTCACGCACCCAAATATCGTCATTAAACCCAATGCGAATTGCCGCCCTGTAGGCGATACAACGGGTTATCTGGCTAACCCGAAGGAGGTTTGAGATGGGAAACGGATGGCATGAATGGCCTTTAATGGTCTTTACCGTGTTGGGGCAGTGTGTTGTAGGGGCATTTATCGTGCTGGCTATGGCATTGCTGACTCAGCGCTCTGCAGAAGAGCAACGTCGTATTCACCTGTCGATGTTTTTCCTTTGGGCACTGATGGCGGTGGCGTTTATTGCTTCGGTCTTGCATCTGGGCTCACCGCTGCGCGCATTTAATTCGCTCAACCGTCTCGGCGCTTCTCCGCTGAGTAACGAGATTGGCAGCGGTTCACTGTTCTTTGCGCTTGGTGGCATTTACTGGCTGCTGGCAATGATCAACAAAATGCCGCGCCTGTTGGGTAAAATTTGGCTGGTGGTCACTATGCTGGCGGGTATCGGGTTTGTTTACGCAATGTGCCGTGTTTATGAAATCAATACGGTGCCTACCTGGAATAACCTTTACACCGCATTCAGCTTCGGACTGACAGTTCTGATTGGTGGCCCGGTTCTCGGCTATCTGCTGCTGCGTGGCGCGAATATCCAGGGTTGTGGTCTGCGTCTGTTACCGGTCATCAGCCTGTCAGGGCTGGTGATCAGCATGGTGCTGGTGGTGATGCAAAGTACAGGTCTGGCGAATATCCACAGTTCGGTTCAGGCGGCATCTGCATTGATCCCGCAATATGGCAGCTTGTCTGCATGGCGGCTGGTGCTGATCATTCTGGGATTAGGCTGCTGGTTCTGTCCGTTGATCATGCGTAAACGTCCTGCGCTGCTCTCAATGATTCTGGCATTTGTGCTGGTCTTCTCGGGAGAACTGGTGGGACGCGCAATTTTCTACGGTCTGCATATGACCGTGGGTATGGCGGTAAGCGGTTAATTACAGAACTGTTATCTTTGTCTGGGGACGCCTCGCCGTCGGTGGCGCGTCCCCACGTGAAAATGAGTGAATTATGTCAGCAGAATCAATAAGTTTAACGAGTAAAGTATTGGGTGCGATGCTGTACTATCCGCCAGCGTCGGAAGAGGTTCAGCCGCTGATTGCGTTGTTGAAAACCAGCGACTGGGCCCCGTTATGGCCGTTTGCCACGGCCGAGATTAAGGCTCAGGCAGCCGAATTATTCGCGCAAATCGATGAGGCAGAAGAAAGTGCCGGGCAGGCTTATCAGCGGTTATTTATCGGGCCGTACGCATTACCCGCTCCGCCTTGGGGTTCGGTCTATCTGGATAAAGAATCGGTAGTGTTTGGTGATTCAACCCTGGCACTGCGCCAGTGGATGCGTGAAAACCATATCGAACCGCTCCTGACGCAGGCCGAGCCGGAGGATCATATTGGCCTGTTACTGATGATGTGCGCATGGCTGGCTGAGAATTCCCCGTCATTGCTGAATGAGTTTATGTCGCAGCATTTATTGCCGTGGTCAGGCCGATACCTCGAATTGTTGCAGCAAAAATCCGAACATCCGCTTTATCAGGGGGTTGCCCTTCTTGCCGGTTCCACATTGTCAGGCTGGCAGCTGCAACTGGCGCTGAAAATCCCTTCAGCAGATCTCTATTTCTGATGAGCAATTCTGAAAGCGGAATGAGCGCTCGCCAGGTCAGCCGTCGCGGATTATTTCGCGGCTTGCTGGCTTCGGCGAAACAGACCAAAGAGCAGACAGCTGCACCTGCTGAATCACTCCCGCAGTGTTTGCTTCCCCGTCCTCCCCAGGCGGTGGCAGAATCCTTATTCCTCCAAAGATGTAGCGGGTGCCGAAACTGCACCCAAGCTTGTCCGGTCGGTATGCTGCACCTTCAGGAAGGTAAGCCAGCCCTGAGCATTGAATATGCAGACTGCGATTTCTGCGGAGCCTGCACTCAGGCTTGTGAAACCGGTGCACTGGATGCCTCCGTCAGGGCGGATACCGGGTTACGACCTGTGCATCTGCCACAATGTCTCGGGCGAATGGATAATATGTGCAGGATGTGTGAAATTGCGTGTCCGCGCACGGCAATATTTTTTAATCAACAGAATCAGCCCTCCGTTGATGACGAAAAATGTGACGGCTGCGGGAAATGCAAACTTGTTTGTTATCATGGTGATATCAGATTGTCATTAAATCATCATGAAGCATAATCACACCGCTTGATTAACGATTTCAATCATCACCCTCCAGTTTGTGCGCAGACGGGTTTTTGCCAGATTGACATTTTATTCGCCGGTGGCATGATGCGCGCAATTTCTTCGTCTTTGTGGTCATCAACGCCTTATGTCCGCCTATTCCCGTCCCGTTTCACTGCTGCTTTGCGGACTTCTTCTGCTGACGATTTCTATCGCCGTTTTAAACACGCTTGTCCCTTTGTGGCTGAGCCACGAGCAATTACCGACCTGGCAGGTTGGCCTCGTCAGCTCATCTTATTTTACCGGTAATTTACTCGGTACGTTGATCGCCGGTGGCCTGATAAAGCGTTTCGGTTTTAATCGCAGTTATTACTTGTCGTGCTTCCTGTTTGCCGGTGCTACCGCGGGCCTGGCGCTTTCCATGAGTTTCTGGAGCTGGATCGGTGCACGTTTTATTGCCGGTGTCGGCTGTGCGCTGATTTGGGTGGTAGTGGAAAGCGCGCTGATGCGCAGCGGTACGGTGAAGAACCGCGGGCAACTGCTGGCGGCATACATGATCATGTATTACATCGGTACTGTGGTTGGACAACTTCTGGTCGGCACTGTGCCAACGCAGATATTCAGCGTATTGCCATGGGTAACCTCGCTCATCGTTATCGCCATGTTACCGCTGCTGTTTGCTCATCTGGAAAATCAGGACAGCGAACAGCCTCGTCATTCAGTTTTACCCATGTTCCGTCGTCGTAATGCGCGTCTTGGAATTAACGGATGCATTATTTCCGGCATCGTTCTGGGGTCGCTGTATGGGCTGATGCCGCTTTTCCTGACGCATCAGGGCATGAGCGATGCCAATGTCGGCTACTGGATGGCGCTGCTGGTCAGTGCGGGAATTGTCGGGCAGTGGCCGGTAGGACGTCTTGCCGATCGCTATGGCCGTCTGATGGTTTTACGCATCCAGATTTTTTGTGTCATCCTCGGCAGCATTGCAATGCTCAGTGGTTATGCGATGGCTCCTACGCTATTTATTCTCGGATGCGCTGGTTTCACCCTTTATCCGGTTGCGATGTCGTGGGCGTGCGAGAAGGTCAGTTCTGAGGAGCTGGTGGCAATGAATCAGGCTCTGCTGATGAGCTACACCATCGGCAGTCTTGCTGGCCCGACGATGACAGCGATGCTGATGCAGAGCTATTCCGACCGCCTGCTGTTTGTGATGATCGCGGTGGTTTCACTGGTCTATCTGGTGATGTTGATGCGTAAGGCAGATCAGAGCCACAATCCGGTGGCAGCCGCGTAATGCTTAAAAATGGCTAACCTGACCTGAACCCAGCCCAATAAAAAGACGCCGAAGATGGCGTCTTTTTGGTTTCAAAAGCCTGTTATCTGATCAGAAATATCAGTAGATGACTTTGTGCCCGTAGCTGGCAAGAATGTTTTTCACTCTATCCATAATTTCGGTCGTTGGTGGGTTTACGCCATCCAGGCCGTACTTTTCACCCATTGCCGTCCATTTATGTTTACCAAGCTCGTGGTAAGGCAGCAGCTCAATCTTTTCGATATTGGTCATGTCTTTGGTGAACTCGCCAAGTTTGTGCGCGGATTCATCATCATCAGACCAGCCCGGCACCACAACGTAGCGGATCCAGGTGCGTTGATTACGTTTTGCCAGATAGCGCGCAAAGTCCAGCGTGCGATGGTTGGAGACACCGACCAAATTCTGATGGATATCGTCGTTCATCTGTTTTAGATCGAGCATTACCAGGTCAGAGGCATCGAGCAATTCATCTATCACCGGATCATAGCGGCGGACAAAACCGTTGGTATCCAGACAGGTATTGATCCCTTCTTTCTGGCAGGCGCGGAACCAGTCACGCACGAATTCCGCCTGAAGGATCGCTTCACCGCCAGAGGCTGTTACACCGCCGCCGGAAGCATTCATAAAGTGGCGATAGGTCACGACTTCTTTCATCAAATCGTCGACATTGATTTCTTTGCCGCCATGAGTGTCCCAGGTATCGCGGTTGTGGCAATACATGCAACGCATCAGGCAACCCTGGAAGAAAACAATAAAGCGGATACCTGGGCCGTCTACCGTGCCACAGGATTCATATGAGTGGATTCGACCTTGAACTGACATTGCGGGTTATTCTCCATATTGACCAATGAATAGCAGTCTAAAAGTGCGGATGCTGGCCTGGCAGAGATAAACTGGGAACCATCTGTTTATGATACCAGACAATCAATAAGGTTGATTGCCAGCGATTGCCGGAACTGCTTTGCCAGAGATCCACAACTATAGCGCTCTGGCAAAACAGACTGTCATGAAGACAGTAAAGAGTAGGGCGGATGAAACAAAGGCTCCACGATGTGGAGCCTTTTTATCACACTAAACGAAAGGGTGACTTATTACAGGGACTTAGTGAAAGTACGGGTAATAACGTCTTGTTGCTGTTCTTTAGTCAGTGAGTTGAAGCGTACCGCGTAACCTGAAACACGGATGGTCAGCTGAGGATAGTTCTCAGGGTGTTCCATCGCATCTAACAGCATCTCACGGTTCATGACGTTCACGTTCAGGTGTTGACCACCTTCGATGGACGCTTCGTGATGGAAGTAACCATCCATCAGACCCGCAAGGTTCGCTTTACGCACATCATCGTCTTTACCCAGCGCGTTAGGAACGATAGAGAAGGTATAAGAAATACCATCTTTCGCGTAAGCAAACGGCAGTTTAGCAACGGAAGTCAGGGAGGCAACGGCACCTTTCTGATCACGACCGTGCATTGGGTTTGCACCTGGACCGAATGGCGCACCAGCACGACGACCGTCTGGAGTGTTACCGGTTTTCTTACCATAAACCACGTTAGAGGTGATGGTCAGAACAGACTGAGTTGCCACAGCGCCACGGTAGGTACGCAGTTTCTGAATTTTCTTCATGAAACGTTCTACCAGGTCACAAGCGATGTCATCTACGCGAGAATCGTTGTTACCGAACTGTGGATATTCGCCTTCAATTTTGAAGTCGACAGCCAGGCCGTCTTCGTCGCGGATGGTGCTGACTTTGGCATATTTGATAGCAGACAGGGAGTCAGCTGCAACAGACAGACCTGCGATACCACACGCCATGGTGCGATAAACATCACGGTCATGCAGTGCCATCAATGCAGCTTCGTAGCTGTATTTATCATGCATGTAGTGAATGATGTTCAGTGCAGTCACGTACTGTTTTGCTAACCAGTCCATAAAGTGGTCCATGCGATCCATGACTTTGTCATAGTCCAGCACGGTATCCATCATTGGCGCTTCTTTCGGGCCAACCTGGATTTTCATTTTTTCATCAACGCCGCCGTTGATTGCGTACAACATGGTTTTCGCCAGGTTTGCACGAGCACCGAAGAACTGCATTTGTTTACCCACAACCATCGGGCTCACACAACAAGCGATAGCGTAGTCATCGTTGTTGAAGTCAGGACGCATCAGGTCATCGTTCTCATACTGTACAGATGAGGTATCGATAGACACTTTGGCTGCGTACTTTTTGAAGTTCATTGGCAGCTTTTCAGACCACAGAATGGTCATGTTCGGTTCTGGTGAAGGCCCCATGGTGTACAGGGTATTCAGGAAACGATAGCTGTTTTTGGTCACCAGAGTACGGCCATCAACACCCATACCCGCCAGGGATTCTGTTGCCCAGATTGGGTCACCAGAGAACAGTTCATCATATTCAGGAGTACGCAGGAAACGTACCATACGCAGTTTCATAACCAGATGGTCAATCAGTTCCTGAGCTTGTTCTTCGTTCAGTTTGCCTGCTTTGATATCACGTTCGATGAACACGTCAAGGAAAGTAGATACGCGGCCGAAGGACATTGCTGCACCGTTCTGAGATTTAACCGCAGCCAGGTAGCCGAAGTAAGTCCACTGAACAGCTTCCTGCGCGCTGGTTGCAGGACCAGAAATGTCGTAGCCGTATTTAGCAGCCATTTCTTTAATCTGACCCAGAGCACGATGTTGTTCTGAGATTTCTTCACGCAGCTGGATGGTCATTTCCAGATTCACGCCATTTTCCAGGTCGTCTTGCAGAGACTGGAACTGTGCGAATTTGTCAGCCATCAGGAAGTCGATACCGTAAAGTGCAACGCGACGGTAGTCACCAATGATACGGCCACGGCCATAGGCATCGGGTAAACCGGTCAGCACGCCAGATTTACGGCAGTTCAGGATGTCTTTTGTGTAAACGTCGAACACACCCTGGTTATGCGTTTTGCGGTAATCGGTGAAGATTTTTTTCAGCGCTGGATCCAGTTCACGACCATAAACTTTACATGAACCTTCTACCATTTTGATGCCGCCGAATGGGATCAGGGCACGTTTCAATGGCGCGTCAGTTTGCAGACCAACGATGGTTTCCAGAGATTTATTGATGTAGCCAGCGTCATGAGAAGTGATGGTAGCCGCAACGTCAGTATCGAAGTCAACCGGAGCTTTGGTGCTGTTCTCCAGTTTGATACCGTCCATTACTTTATCCCACAGGGTGGTTGTCGCCTGAGTCGCGCCAGCCAGGAAGGACTCATCACCTTCATACGGGGTGTAGTTCTTCTGAATGAAGTCACGGACGTTTACGCCATTCTGCCATTCACCAGCACTAAAGCCTTGCCATGCGTTGGTCAATTTTTCATTGAGCTTGGACATCTTGCACCTACCTTCTAATTTGGATTTCTTTAAAAATCGCGTGTAAAACTGTCGTAACGAGAATCCACGTTGAATCAGTGATTTTTCTCATCGCGAAGATATATAACCCAGTACGTTAACCCTACCAGCAAGCCACCCCCGATGATGTTACCTATGGTCACAGGGATGAGATTATCGATGATAAAGTTACTGACGTTCAGTTCTGCGAATTGTGCCGGTGTTGCACCGACAGCCTGCCAGAATTCGGGTGTTGCAAAGTTCTTAACGACAATACCTAACGGGATCATGAACATGTTGGCGATGCTATGCTCGAAGCCGCTGGCGACAAACATGGCTACCGGCAGAATCATGGCAAACATCTTATCCATCAGGCTGCGGCCGGAGTAACTCATCCAGACAGCCAGGCAAACCATCAGGTTAGCCAGGATCCCGAGACACACAGCTTCGATAAAGGTGTGATGCATCTTATGGTCGGCTGTTTGCAGAACGTTGAGTCCCCACAAACCGTTATCCACCATATATTCACCGGAGAACCAAATCAGGGCGACAAAGAACAGACAGCCAATCAGGTTACCAATATAGACATTGGCCCAGTTGCGTGCCAGTTGCCCCCAGGTGATACGACCGCTGGCTTTCGCAATGACAATCAGCACCGTAGAGGTAAAGAGATCAGCACCACATACCACGACCAGCATAAGACCCAGAGAGAAGCATATGCCCCCGACAAGTTTTGCCAGACCGAAAGGAACGGTGCCGGTACCTGTGGTGGAAGTGATATAAAAAGCAAAGGCAATAGAAATAAAGACGCCAGCAGTAATGGCTAAAAAGAACGTTTTTAACGGCTGTTTGGTGGCTTTATAAACGCCGGCATCTTCAGCAACTTTAGCTGTAGCGGCGGGTAATATAAGATCGAAGGGGTTGTCAGTTTTCACATTAACTCTCTTATTCAGGGCTATGCACTGCGCAACGAGATACTAGCAAAGCAGTATAACGTAAAAATTGACGTGGATCATACGGGGAGGATTTCGATGCATTATTGTCTACTACTGCATAGGTACTTTTTAACTTAACTTGTTGAAATTAATTAAATAAAAACATTTTAATTTTTACAAAAAAAGTTGATGAATACTTAAATTATTCTTCTTAATAGGTAAATAAAAAACATTGGCTGTTAATTATTGTCATTGATTTGAATTTGATTTCTTTACACCCAATTAACTTTTCAGGCTTCGGAATTTATTTATCCTGTAAAAATGCTAACCCGTCAGTATAGCGCGCGAAATTACACGCCATTTCCTGCCCCGAGTCAAATCCCGCTATCCAAATAAGGGAGCTCAGACGAACCAGAAATAAAAAAACCGGCAGAGTGCTCTGCCGGTTCAGGTTCAGTCAGGGGGCTGTTTACATCAGGCTTTCGACCAGTGACGACGTTTAGCGACCTGCAGCTTTTCATAAGCACGGAGCAATGCCTGATGGGCGGGCAGCGCTTTGAGGTCAGGATCAACCGCAAACAGGCTGTGGAAGCGAACTTCGCCGCTGATTGCAGCAGAGGCATCTTCCACGGCTTTCTGGCCGTACATTTTTACGAAAGCGTTGTAATACTGCGCTGGCTCGCGATCTTCTTCCAGTGACAACTGCAACAAGGTTTGCAGGCAACGGTAGTAGTTATTGCGTTCGTCGCTGTAAACCGATGAGTTGAACTCGTGAGCCCACTCAGCCCAGGTCAGTGCCTGATCGAAATCGCCGCCCGCCAGTGCCAGCATAGATTTCAGTTCGCCAACGCGCAGGGTGTACCAGCCATTGTCCTTGCCGCTGGCAATACCCAGCAGTTCACGCACGCGGGTAAAGTCATCCAGACCTTCATCATCAAGTTGAGTAATCATCTCGAGATAGGTTTCTTTTGGCAGATCGCTTTCCGGCAGTGCCAGCAGTTGATCACGCAAATGTGCACCCATACTGTTATTTGCCAGCAGTAAATCTTCAGCCGGATAAATATCAGACATGCCCGGAACGATGATGCGGCAGGCATAAACGTCCAGATGTTCGTAATCGGCGATGTACACTTCAGCATCTTCTTTGTCGAAAATTGCCATCAGCGTCGCGAACTCTTCTTCAGTGCTGCCACTGAAGCTCCAGTCTGCAAACGGGTAGTCTGCATCTTGTTTGAACATATCCCATGAAATCAAACCACTTGAGTCGATGAAGTGGGTTTCGAGGTTTGCGTGCTCGGCAACTTCTTCGTCATCAAAGGTCGGGGCGGTGAACACGTCCAGATCTTTCAGGCTGCGGCCCTGTAGTAATTCGGTGACAGTACGCTCAAGTGCCACACCGAAATCAGGGTGGGCGCCAAAGGAAGCGAAGCAGGTGCCGTTTGCAGGGTTGAACAGCACCACACAAATGACCGGATAATTGCCGCCCAGTGACGCGTCATAAGAAAGGATCGGGAACCCTTCTTCTTCCAGTTTAGCGATGGCTTCCACCACGCCCGGATAACGCGCCAGCACGTCAGCAGGAATTTCCGGCAGGCTGATGGATTCCGCGATGATACGATTTTTAACGTAACGCTCGAAGACTTCAGACAGCCCCTGAACACGCGCTTCATTAGCGGTATTACCGGCTGACATCCCGTTAGAAACATACAGGTTACCGATGATATTCATGGGAATATAAACGGTTTGCAGATCTGACTGACGGGTGAATGGTAGCGCGCAGATCCCGCGATCCGGGTTGCCTGATTGCAGGTCGATCAGATCACTGGCAACCAGCTCTTTATCGGCATCGTAAAATTCATGCAGACGCTCGTCCAGAATTCCTTCCGGCAGGCTGTTATCTTCAGCCACAGGGAACCATTTTTCGTTCGGATAATGAACGAAATCACCATTGGCAATTTCTTTACCCAGATAGAAATCGGCAAAGAAATAGTTCGTCGACAGACGCTCAAAATATTCACCCAGTGCAGACGCCAGAGCGGCTTTCTTGCTCGCACCTTTTCCGTTGGTGAAACACAGCGGGCAGTCGCGGTCGCGAATGTGCACTGACCAGACGTGCGGAACCGGATTCAGCCAGGAGGCTTCTTCGATATTAAAACCGAGATCGGTGAGTTTTTGTTGGAAGCGGGAAATGGAGTCTTCCAGCGCCGCGTCTTTACCAGGAATAAAAGTTTGCGTCATTGAGTTCACTTTTGAGCGTGCTAAAAACGCGCAATGATACGGGGTTTTGCGATGCACCTCCATGTATTCGTGTTAAGAATGTAATCGCGTTGTAACTTGCCTGGTCAAAGGCGCGGAGCAGGGTTCGGGCATGAACAGATAATCCTGTTAAATCAGCTTTCCAGGGAGGAATGAACCTTGTGACCGAGATCTCATCGCTGTTTATCAGGTCGTAATGAATATCCGTTGCAGACTCCTTGTCTCGGATGATAAAACCGTTAAATTAGTGCTTACAATGTGGCTGTCTCAGAGAAGTGGTGAGGGGAAATGACTCAGGTTTATAATTTTAGTGCTGGCCCGGCAATGATCCCGGCTGAAGTATTGCGTCGTGCGGAACAGGAACTTTGTAACTGGCACGGACTGGGTACATCGGTGATGGAAATCAGTCACCGCAGTAAGGAGTTTATCCAGGTTGCTGAAGAGTCCGAGAAGGATATCCGCGACCTCCTGAATATTCCTCAGAACTATAAAGTGCTGTTCTGCCACGGTGGCGCACGTGCTCAATTCGCCGCGGTGCCAATGAACCTGCTGGGCGATAAATCCTCTGCTGATTACATCGATGGTGGTTACTGGGCGCACAGCGCAGTCAATGAAGCCAAAAAATACTGCACCCCGAACGTGATTGATGTCACCACGAACCTTGACGGTAAGCGTGGCATTCTGCCGATGAGCGAATGGAAACTGAATTCAGATTCCGCTTACGTTCATTACTGCCCGAATGAAACAATCGACGGTGTTTCCATTGATGAAATGCCTGATTTCGGTGACAAGATTGTGGTCGCCGACTATTCCTCTTGTATCCTGTCCCGCCCGATTGATGTCAGCCGGTTTGGCGTGATTTACGCGGGCGCGCAGAAAAATATTGGCCCTGCAGGTCTGACGCTGGTGATCGTCCGCGAAGATTTGCTGGGGAAAGCCCGCACTGAACTGCCGTCCATCCTTGATTACACCGTGCTGGCTGAGAACGACTCTATGTTCAATACTCCGCCGACTTTCGCCTGGTACCTCTCTGGTATGGTCTTTAAGTGGCTGAAAGAGCAGGGCGGTTTACGCGAGATGGAGAAACGTAACCAGGCCAAAGCCGAATTACTTTATGGCGCTATCGATCGCACCGGTTTTTACCGCAACATGGTAGCGACGGCCAACCGTTCGTGGATGAACGTTCCTTTCCAGATGGCGGATGCTTCTTTGGACAAATTGTTCCTCGATCAGGCACAGGACGCCGGCCTGCATGCGCTTAAAGGTCACCGTGTTGCTGGCGGTATGCGCGCATCTATTTATAATGCAATGCCGATTGAAGGCGTAAAAGCGCTGACCGACTTTATGGCGGAGTTCGAAAAACGCCACGGTTAAGTGTGCTGGCTTTCAGGCCTGCAGAATGCTTTAGTAAAAAGCCTTAAAAATGACCCCGGCTCAATGTCCGGGGTCATTTTATGAAAAGAAGAATTGGAGAAAGAGTGGAATCCCTGACATTACAACCCGTTGCACTGGTTAACGGCAGCATCAATTTACCTGGCTCAAAAAGTGTTTCTAACCGTGCACTGTTACTGGCTGCTTTTGCACAGGGCACTACCCGGCTGACTAACCTGCTCGACAGTGACGATGTGCGCCACATGCTAAATGCACTGACACAGCTGGGTGTGACTCATCGCCTGTCAGCCTCCCGTACTGAGTGTGAAATCGAGGGGCTGGGCACCGCTTTCTCCAATGCTAAAGGTCTGGAATTGTTTCTCGGTAACGCAGGTACAGCAATGCGTCCGCTGGCTGCGGCGTTATGTCTGGGTGAACAGGATGTTGTGCTGACCGGTGAGCCACGCATGAAGGAGCGTCCGATCGGGCATCTGGTTGACGCGCTGCGTCAGGGTGGTGCGCAAATTGATTATCTCGAGCAGCAAGATTATCCGCCATTGCGCCTGCGCGGTGGCTTTACCGGCGGGGACGTCAGTGTCGATGGAAGTGTTTCCAGCCAATTCCTGACCGCGTTATTAATGACAGCTCCGCTGGCTGATAACGACACAACGATTCAGATTAAAGGTGATCTGGTTTCCAAACCTTATATTGATATCACGCTAAATCTGATGAAAACCTTTGGTATTGATGTAGAAAATCACCAGTACCAGAAATTTAGCATCAAAGGCCGTCAGCAGTATGTTTCTCCAGGTTCGTACCTCGTTGAAGGCGATGCGTCTTCTGCGTCCTACTTCCTGGCCGCTGCGGCTATCAAAGGCGGCACCGTTCGCGTCACCGGTATCGGCAAAAACAGCATGCAGGGTGATATCCGCTTTGCAGATGTGCTGGAAAAAATGGGTGCAACTATTCATTGGGCGGATGATTACATCGAATGTACCCGCGGCGAACTGAAAGGCATTGATATGGACATGAACCATATTCCGGATGCTGCAATGACCATCGCGACGGCAGCGCTGTTTGCTGAAGGGACCACTACGCTGCGCAACATTTATAACTGGCGCGTGAAAGAAACGGATCGTCTGACGGCAATGGCGACCGAACTGCGTAAAGTCGGTGCAACGGTGGAAGAGGGTGAGGATTATATTCGCATTGAGCCACCGCAATCCCTTAAATTCGCAGAGATTGGCACCTATAACGATCACCGCATGGCGATGTGTTTCTCGCTGGTGGCGTTGTCCGATACGCCGGTAACGATCCTCGATCCTAAGTGTACCGCGAAGACCTTCCCTGATTATTTTGATCGTCTCGCCGCAATAAGTACGCTGGCATAGTCTATAACTAGGTGGGTCAGAGAGCGGACATCCTGGATGTCCGTTTTTTTTTGCTTTTATCATTGAGAACCGTCCGCTTTTTAGACAACTGATAAATGTGGGGTAACAGTTGCCGCAAAGGCAGCGTATAATGCCGCTCCTGAATTAGTCCTATGAGGCTAATGAAGCGGGTATCACCCACCGAAAGGAGACAAAAATGACGGCTATAGCCCCGGTAATCACCGTTGATGGGCCAAGTGGTGCAGGTAAAGGTACATTGTGTAAAGCTTTGGCCGAAGCCCTTAACTGGCGTTTACTGGATTCCGGAGCAATCTACCGGGTTTTAGCGCTGGCAGCACTTCATCATCAGGTTGATATCGTCTCAGAAGAGGCGTTAGTTCCGCTTGCCGCACATCTCGACGTGCGTTTTGTCGCTCAGGATGGGCAGTTAAAGGTAATTTTAGAAGGTGAGGATGTCAGTAATGAGATCCGCACCGAAACGGTAGGTAATACCGCGTCTCAGGCGGCCGCTTTCCCTCGCGTTCGCGAAGCATTACTGCGTCGTCAGCGCGCGTTCCGTGAGGCGCCAGGCCTGATTGCCGACGGGCGAGACATGGGCACGGTGGTCTTTCCCGATGCGCCGGTCAAAATATTTCTCGACGCCAGCTCAGAAGAGCGTGCAAACAGAAGAATGCTACAGTTGCAGGAAAAGGGCTTTAGTGTTAACTTTGAACGGCTTTTAGCCGAGATCAAGGAACGTGATGACCGAGATCGTAACCGATCCATTGCGCCCTTAGTGGCTGCTTCCGATGCGTTATTACTGGATTCAACCAGTATGTCCATTGATGAAGTCATCGAAAAAGCGCTGGCTTATGCCACAGAAATTTTAGGATTGCCGCAAAAACAAACCCGGTAATCGAGCCTTAATTTGGCGCTGGAATCTATTCAGTGCCAATTTTGGCTATAGTTTTTTTTAACCTCGCCGCAAGGATCTGTAGCGGGGCATTTGAAACAACCCCATCCAGCAGGACGCCAGATGGACGTTAAACTTAAGAACCTAAAGATTAACAACATGACTGAATCTTTTGCTCAACTCTTTGAAGAATCCTTAAAAACAATCGAAACCCGTCCTGGTTCCATCGTTCGTGGTGTTGTTGTGTCCATCGACAAAGATATCGTACTGGTTGACGCCGGTCTGAAATCTGAGTCTGCAATCCCGGCAGAACAATTCAAAAACGCACAGGGCGAACTGGAAATCCAGGTTGGCGACGAAGTTGATGTTGCGCTGGACGCTGTCGAAGACGGCTTCGGTGAAACTCTGCTGTCCCGTGAAAAAGCTAAACGTCATGAAGCTTGGATCACGCTGGAAAAAGCTTACGAAGAATCTGCAACTGTTACCGGTGTTATCAACGGTAAAGTTAAAGGCGGTTTCACTGTTGAGCTGAACGGTATCCGTGCGTTCTTGCCAGGTTCACTGGTAGACGTTCGTCCTGTTCGCGACACGCTGCATCTTGAAGGCAAAGATCTTGAGTTCAAAGTCATCAAACTGGACCAGAAACGCAACAACGTTGTTGTTTCCCGTCGTGCAGTAATTGAGTCTGAGAACAGCGCAGAGCGCGATCAACTGCTGGAAAACCTGCAGGAAGGCATGGAAGTTAAAGGTATCGTTAAAAACCTTACTGACTACGGTGCATTCGTTGATCTGGGCGGCGTTGATGGCCTGCTGCACATCACTGATATGGCTTGGAAACGTGTTAAACACCCAAGCGAAATCGTCAATGTTGGCGATGAAATCACTGTTAAAGTGCTTAAATTCGACCGTGAACGTACACGTGTATCCCTTGGCTTGAAACAGCTGGGCGAAGATCCATGGGTCGCTATCGCTAAACGTTACCCAGAAGGTACTAAACTGACTGGTCGCGTTACCAACCTGACTGATTACGGCTGCTTCGTAGAAATCGAAGAAGGCGTTGAAGGTCTGGTTCACGTTTCTGAAATGGATTGGACTAACAAAAACATCCACCCATCTAAAGTTGTTAACGTGGGTGATGTTGTTGAAGTTATGGTTCTGGACATCGACGAAGAACGTCGTCGTATCTCCCTGGGCCTGAAACAATGCAAATCTAACCCATGGCAGCTGTTTGCAGAAACCCACAACAAAAATGACCGTGTTGAAGGTAAAATCAAGTCAATCACTGACTTCGGTATCTTCATTGGTCTGGACGGCGGCATCGACGGCCTGGTTCACCTGTCTGACATCTCCTGGAACGTTGCAGGCGAAGAAGCAGTACGTGAATACAAAAAAGGCGACGAAATCGCAGCTGTGGTCCTGCAGGTTGACGCAGAACGTGAACGTATCTCCCTGGGCGTGAAGCAACTGGCTGAAGATCCATTCAATAACTACCTGTCTGTTAACAAGAAAGGTACTATTGTTACTGGTAAAGTCACTGCAGTTGACGCCAAAGGTGCTACAGTTGAATTAGCTGGCGGCGTAGAAGGTTACCTGCGCGCTTCAGAAGCTTCTCGCGACCGTATTGAAGACGCAACTCTGGTTCTGAGCGTTGGTGATGAAGTTGAAGCTAAATTCACCGGTGTTGATCGTAAGAACCGCGTAGTAAGCCTGTCCGTCCGTGCTAAGGACGAAGCAGACGAGAAAGATGCAATCGCTGTGGTTAACAACAAACCAGCAGAAGAAAGCAACTTCTCTAACGCTATGGCTGAAGCGTTCAAAGCGGCAAAAGGCGAGTAATGACGGGGGGCGGTCCTGCCGCCCCGATACGGTAGTTTAGCTGCAAAGCTTGGAGGTACTATGACCAAGTCTGAACTTATTGAAAGACTTGCTGGCCAGCACTCTCATATCCCGGCGAAAGCTGTTGAGGATGCAGTGAAAGAGATGCTTGAACATATGGCTGCAACCTTGGCTGATGGTGAACGCATCGAGATCCGTGGGTTTGGCAGTTTTTCTCTTCACTACCGTGCTCCGCGTGTTGGGCGCAACCCTAAAACTGGCGACAAAGTTGAGTTGGATGGCAAGTATGTCCCTCACTTTAAACCAGGCAAAGAGCTGCGTGATCGCGCGAACATTTATGGCTAAGGTTTCGGCCTGAAACATACATGACTGCCTATAGCGAATGCTAAAACGGTGCCTTTAAGGCGCCGTTTTTTTTGCTTCAAATTCAGCCAACTCCTTTCTTTGATTTTCTTCTTACTTTTTGCGTAATACCTCGCACCGCATCAATCTGATACTTGTTCCCTCATGTGCTGAATAACATACTCCAGCCAGAATCTGGCCAGGGTGGCTCTATGACTAACGCAGAGGGAATACTATTAAAATCTCATTGGACGAGGTCGCTGTTGCCATCATTGTCGGGATGGTGCCGCTGGTGTTTGTTGCTCACCTTCCGTCGACACTGCAACTCATAGTTCTGGGATGTATCGCATGGGTGCTACCGGGATTACAGCCAAAAATATTCACGCTAACTTCACTCGCTCTGCTGGCTTTCATTTGGGCTGCGATACAAGGCGGAACCCTGGTGCAGCAAGCGCTCACCCTGACGGGCACGAATCGTGAAGTCGTAGCTCGCTTGCAAAGTATCAATCTGGGAGAAGAGGGCGCCTCCTCGCAGTTTTATAAAATAGAAAAGATAGAAGGAAAGTGGGTATTTCCACCTCTGCTGTTTCGTGCCAGGTGGGAAGGGGCACAAACCCCGCTGTTAGCAGGCCAACGATGGAAAATGACCGCCAACATTCGTCCTGTTCATAGCCTGTTAAATGAAGGCGGTTTTGACGCTCAACGTTGGGCACTGGCAGGCCATGCACCGCTGACGGCAACTATCCAGCATGGCGTGCTGCTTGATGTCGACAGCTCGTTTCGCCAGCAATTCATTCAGCGGGTACAACATGCGATGCCCGAACTTAAGAATACACCGGTTCTGATTGCATTAGCTTTTGGCGAGAAAGGGTTGATCGACGGCGAAGAAAAACTTCTGCTGCAACGAACGGGTATTGCCCATCTGGTGGCCATTTCAGGGTTGCACATCGGAATCGCGGCCTTGTTTGGTTGGTGGTTTGCACGCGGATTACAATTTATTTTGCCGGTAAGGCTGATTGACTATCGGTTCCCTCTGCTAATCAGTGAGCTTTTCCTTCTGACCTATACCTGGCTTTCAGGTTGTAATGCGCCAGCATTGCGCGCCGCGCTGGCGGTCTCTCTGTGGATATTACTGCGTTTGCTCCGCTTGCGTTGCCATCCGTGGCAGGTCTGGTTATGGGGTGTGGCTTTACTTTTACTGGCTGACCCGATGAATATTTTGTCAGACAGTTTCTGGTTATCCTGTTTTGCCGTGGCTTCATTAATTTTCTGGTTTCAATGGATGCCATTACCTGCAAATTTTCAGCGAGCCTGGTATTGGTCTTTTTTACGCTGGGGACATTTGCAGGCAGGCATGACGTTACTGCTGCTGCCCTTACAAATTGCCATTTTCCACGGTCTTAACATATCGTCCTTCATGGCTAACATGTGGGCTGTTCCCATCGTATCTCTGGTGACGGTGCCGCTGGTTTTGCTGGCACTCATGCTAAACATACCGCCTGCCGGATGGATGCATGAAGTACAGAATATAATCTGGAAGATGGCAGACCATACGCTCAGCCTGGCAATGTGGGGGGTTAAGTTGTTTTCTGAAGGCTGGCATCCGCTGGGAGAATCTTTCCTGCTCATCAGCCTTTCCGGGTGGCTGACCATTGTCTTTTGGCGACTGTGTTGTCTCAGGCATTACCTGTCGATACTAATTTCACTTGGGCTGATCTCGTTCTGCTGGTGTACACGAACACCGCCTGAGCGCTGGAGGGTGGACATGCTGGATGTCGGGCACGGGCTTTCTGTACTTATCAGTAAGGACGGGAAAGGTGTACTTTACGACACAGGCAACCGCTGGGAAGGAGGTTCCGCGGCAGAGCAAAATATCGCCCCATTTCTGCGCTGGAAAAATATTCAGCTTGAACAGATTATTATCAGCCACAATGACATGGACCACCGCGGCGGCTTTGAGTTTCTGCAAACGATGTATCCTGCTGCAAATCTTCGTGACAGTTCGATTTCCGGTGTACCTCATCTTCCCTGTATTGCGGGTCAGCAATGGCTGTGGCAGGGGCTGAATTTCACCGTGCTTTGGCCGGAGAAGCCTACTGCGGATGCGCGCAATGCGGACAGCTGTGTCATACGTGTTGATGATGGAAGATACAGTCTCCTGTTAACCGGCGATATCGAGTCGGCAAGCGAGAAAGCGCTCATCAAGAAATGGCGGGAGGGGTTAAAGTCTACGTTCCTTCAGGTGCCGCATCATGGCAGCAACACTTCCTCGACGCCGCCTTTCCTGCGTGCCGTTCAGCCGGATATTGCCCTGGCATCGGCTGCCCGCTTCAATAAATGGCACCTTCCTGCCCGTAAAGTTGTTAGCAGATACAACAAAGCCCGCCATGACTGGCGCTCGACATCAATATCAGGCCAACTGAGTCTGTTCATTTATGATGATTATTGGGCAATTAAGGGCTTACGTGAGCAATTAATCCCACGTTGGTACCACCACCGGTTTGGAGTATCAGAAGATAATGAGTAGAATAGACCGCTATTTCTTTCGATGCTGGTTGATATTGCATGATGAACGATAAAGATCTCTCCACGTGGCAGACATTTCGTCGCTTATGGCCGATGATCACACCTTTTAAGGCCGGGCTTATCGCTGCGGCTATTGCACTGGTCGCTAACGCCGCCAGTGACACATTCATGCTGTCTTTGCTGAAGCCGCTGCTTGATGATGGGTTTGGCAAAGCCGACCGCTCAATTTTACTCTGGATGCCACTGGTCGTTATCGGCCTGATGATTGTGCGTGGCGTGAGTGGCTATATTTCAAGTTACTGCATCTCGTGGGTGTCAGGCAAAGTGGTCATGCATATGCGTCGCCGCCTGTTCGGCCATATGATGAGAATGCCTGTTGCCTTCTTTGATCAACAGTCCACGGGTACTTTGCTCTCTCGTATTACCTATGATTCCGAACAGGTAGCATCTTCCTCCTCCAGCGCACTGGTGACAGTTGTGCGTGAAGGCGCGTCGATTATCGGTTTGTTCATCATGATGTTCTACTACAGCTGGCAGTTATCTGTGATCCTGCTGGTTATCGCGCCGATTGTGTCTGTGGTTATCCGTGTGGTGTCGAAACGCTTTCGTAACATCAGTAAATCGATGCAGAACACCATGGGGCAAGTCACGACTAGCGCTGAACAAATGCTGAAAGGTCACAAAGAAGTGCTTATCTTTGGTGGTCAGAAAGTCGAGACGCAGAGATTTGATAAAGTCAGTAACCGCATGCGTCAGCAAGGTATGCGCATGGTTTCTGCCTCTTCAATATCAGACCCGATTATTCAGCTTATTGCCTCACTTGCACTGGCCTTCGTGTTGTATGCCGCGAGCTTCCCGTCTGTTATGGAAACGCTGAGTGCCGGTACGATCACGGTAGTGTTCTCATCGATGATTGCACTTATGCGTCCGCTCAAGTCTCTGACCAACGTCAACTCACAGTTCCAGCGCGGTATGGCAGCTTGTCAGACTCTGTTCTCGATCCTCGATATGGAGCAGGAGAAGGACGAAGGTAAGCTGGAAGTTAAACGTGCCAAAGGCGATGTTGAGTTCAAAAATGTGACCTTCACGTACCCTGGCCGCGATATTCCTGCACTGCGTGATATTTCCTTCGACCTGCCTGAAGGGAAAACGATCGCGCTGGTAGGCCGCTCTGGTTCAGGTAAATCTACCATTGCCAACCTCCTGACGCGTTTTTACGACATCCAGGAAGGGCAAATCCTGATGGATGGGCATGATTTGCGTGAGTACACCTTGTCCTCACTGCGTGATCAGGTCGCACTGGTATCGCAGAACGTTCATCTTTTTAACGATACGATCGCTAACAATATTGCGTATGCCCGTACGGATATGTATTCACGCGAAGAAATCGAAAAAGCCGCCACCATGGCATATGCCATGGACTTCATTGGTAAAATGGACCAGGGCCTGGACACTGTTATTGGCGAGAACGGTGTGTTGCTTTCAGGTGGTCAGCGTCAGCGTATTGCTATCGCACGTGCATTGCTGCGCGACTCGCCAATCCTGATCCTTGATGAAGCAACATCCGCGCTGGATACAGAGTCTGAGCGTGCCATTCAGGCTGCACTCGACGAACTGCAGAAAAACAGAACCTCTCTGGTGATAGCACACCGCTTGTCAACGATCGAAAAAGCCGATGAAATTCTGGTGATTGAAGATGGCCGGATTGTTGAGCGTGGTTCGCATGCTGCCTTGCTGGAAGAGCGCGGTGTTTACTCACAGCTTTACCGGATGCAGTTTGGCCAATGATTGAGCGCATCTGGTCAGGAAAATCACCGCTTTACTTGTTACTTTTGCCTCTGTCGTGGTTATACGGATTGATCGCAACGGTCATCCGTTATAGTTACACATCAGGGTTCAGAAAAAGCTGGCGTGCTCCGGTGCCAGTGGTGGTGGTCGGCAATCTGACCGCCGGAGGTAACGGTAAAACGCCTGTGGTGATCTGGCTGGTTGAAACACTGCAACAGCACGGATTTCGTGTTGGCGTAGTGTCACGTGGCTATGGTGGCAAATCAGCACACTATCCGCTGGTGCTTAATGAAAATACCTCGACGGTACAGGCGGGTGATGAGCCTGTACTGATTTTTCAGCGAACAGGGGCACCGGTTGCGGTATCCCCGGTTCGTTCTGAGGCAGTCAAAGCGTTATTGAGCGAGCACGAGCTCGATGTCATCGTCACGGACGATGGTTTACAGCATTACGCGCTTGAGCGGGATGTCGAAATTGTCGTTGTTGATGGTGTGAGGCGTTTCGGTAATGGCCACTGGTTACCTGCGGGCCCAATGCGGGAACGTGCTTCACGTTTGCTTTCGGTCGATGCAGTGATTACCAACGGTGGAAACGCGCAGACAGGTGAACTGTCAATGATGTTGCAACCGGGAAAAGCAGTGAACCTGCTTACCGGCGAACAACGCGATGCTACAGCGTTGCAAAATGTCGTCGCGATGGCCGGAATCGGACATCCGCCTCGTTTTTTTGCCACCCTTAAGCAATTGGGCGTCACGTTGCAAAAAGAGGTCACTTTTGCCGATCATCAGGCTTACCAGGCAGAACAACTTTCGGCCTTAGTGACGGGAGGAGGAACGCTTCTGATGACGGAGAAAGACGCGGTAAAATGTCGTTATTTTGCTCAGCAGAATTGGTGGTATTTACCTGTTGAAGCGAAGATTCAGGGTATTTCGGCTGAAAACCTGCTGCAAAAAATTACTGATCTTATTTTGAAAAAAGCACATTAAAAACGTCAGACTCAGGCTTTAACGAAAATATTTACTCGTGCAGGAAAACGTAAACACGCTGATTTCAAACAGATCTTTATGGTTTTGATTCAGCTCGTAAGAATAATAGTAACACAGTGCTTGCTATTCATTCTGGCGTGTGAGTTAATGCGTGCAGCCTGTGTTGCAGCGCTATTTATGTATGAGTGTTGAGTAAAGCAGTTCCTCCCAGACGTTATCTCTTTCCCGATGATTCCGCTTCCAAGACGAACCTTCTAAGTCCTCCCCATAAGTAATTGTCTGAACTATTGGCTAACATTGCCGAATGGCAGGATTTTATATTTCGTTAAAAGGTTTTAAATATGTCTAAGAAAAATGGTCAGGTTAAGTGGTTCAATGAAAGCAAAGGTTTTGGTTTTATTGAGCAGGCTGATGGCGAGAAAGATGTCTTCGTACATTTCTCTGCAATCGCAACCGATGGTTTCAAAACTCTGGCTGAAGGCCAGCGTGTAGAATACACCATTCAGGATAGCCCGCGCGGTCCTGCTGCTGCTAACGTTATTGCGCTCTGAAAAGAGGCTGACGTGATGATATGAAATAACGATATTCGCTAATCATATCAGCAGAGTAAAGCCCGCCGGATGGCGGGTTTTTCATACCTGAGAAGGTAAATGCGGCGTTAATAAAAACGTCGAAAAGTAGTAAAAATAATCGTTAAAACAAATTCGCTCATTAGAGGTTTTTTATAAAAAAATAACTTAGAAATGGGCAAACGCATCCGAACAATAATAAAAAAGTGTGTTCATGGATGCCCAAAAGAAAGGATAGAAATTATGATGTTAAAAATGGGTTTAGTTAAATGGTACAACCAGGCTAAAGGCTATGGTTTTATTTGCCCGCTCGATGGTTCTTCTGAAATTTACGTTCAGCGTACTTCGATCGCCAATACGGGAAATAAATCCCTGAGTGCCGGTCAGCGAGTTGAATTCACCACTTACCGCAGCGTCGCACACGGTCCTTCAGCGGCTGACGTTATCGGGTTCTGAATCTGATTTATGTTGTTCTCCGTTAAGCTGAATTTTACGCTTCGGTAAAAATATGCTATCGGTATCCGCAGTCTACCCGCTGCAATGGATACCGATATGTCTCACCCGGTTATATCTCTCGCTTCAGCCCGTACCTTGCATTTATCTGCACAAAATCTCTTAAAACCTGCCACCCAAAAACTCACTGCTGCTGATGTCATTCAGGCGATTCGTAAGATGGGATTGCTGCAAATCGACACGATCAGCGTGGTTGCACGCAGTCCATATCTGGTGTTATTCAGCCGCCTCGGTAATTACCCGACGCAGTGGCTTGAAGAATCATTGTCGGCGGGAAAGATCTTTGAATATTGGGCGCATGAGGCCTGCTTTATTCCCAGTGAAGATTATGGACTGTTGCGTCACCGGATGTTGAACCCGGAAAAAATGGGCTGGAAATTCTCACAGACGTGGTTTGATCAACATGAGCATGACATACAGGCTTTGCTGACACACATTGCTGAGAACGGACCTGTTCGTTCCGCAGATTTCAGCGCGGAAAAGAAATCGAACAGTGGATGGTGGGACTGGAAACCGCATAAGAAGCACCTGGAAACGCTATTTACCTCCGGCAAACTTATGGTCGCTGAGCGACGTAATTTCCACCGGGTATACGATTTAGCAGAGCGCGTGATGCCGGGTTGGGATGATGCGACACAGGCTCTCACGAAAGAGGACGCAGAGTTTCAAATGCTCAGGTGTTCGGCCCAATGCCTCGGATTGTTCAGGCCTGAATGGCTGGCTGATTATTACCGGCTTAAGCGTGTTGATACCAAAAAGGTGATTGCTCAGTTGCTGGCAGACAACGAAATAACGCCGGTGGAAGTGGAAGGGTTGACCGGTGTTTTTTATGTCCATCAGCAGCAATGGCCTCTTTTGCAGCAGGCGCTGGAATCCGGTATTTCTTCGTCGGTGACGACATTACTTTCGCCATTTGATCCGGTGGTATGGGATCGTAAACGCGCGTCGGTTTTGTTCAATTTTGACTATCGGATCGAATGCTATACGCCGGAGGCAAAACGGCAATATGGCTATTTTACCTTACCTGTTTTGCAGCGGGGGGAGCTGATCGGTCGGGTTGATGCCAAAATGCATCGCAAGAATAAAATTTTCGAGATCAAAAGCTTACATTTTGAACCGGGGATTACACTGACTGCACGGCGGGTTCGGGATCTCA
Source organism: Rahnella sp. Larv3_ips (assembly GCF_003697865.1). Taxonomy (NCBI): domain Bacteria; kingdom Pseudomonadati; phylum Pseudomonadota; class Gammaproteobacteria; order Enterobacterales; family Yersiniaceae; genus Rahnella; species Rahnella sp. Larv3_ips. The sequence continues at coordinate 168,786 of NZ_MJIB01000004.1, forward strand.
CTGGTGCGATTAACCGTTTTGCGGTTTGGCAGGGGGCTGGCGAAGTCATAACGGGCAACATTCCTGACTCTTTAACCCGTCACTGGAATAAAAACTGGCAACTGAGCTAAGCAAAAGAAAACGGCTGCGCCAGGCAGCCGTTGATTCACGATGATTGCAGGTGTCAGGCACTATTAGTTGCTGAAGTTTGCGAACATTGCGATGATTTTGTTAATGGTTTTCATTTTAAGGCTCATATTTGAAGTTATATATGTGACGCAGGTCACAAAAAATTCTACTCTGCCTCAATCTGCAACGCAATCATTACAACATGAAATTTTATCGTCACATTACGAAGGTTCCACATCTGTGTGACACAAAGGTGTGAGGAGTAACGCTGGTGGGGCGGTTATGCTATCCTGATGCACCGTCGTATCGTGTTTTCCAATGCGTTTTTGCGCTGCACCACATTGATAATCTGGTGTATTTGCCTCCGGAGAAATTTATGGATCACCGTTTGCTTGAAATCGTTGCCTGCCCTGTCTGTAACGGGAAGTTGTATTTTAATAAAGAGTCTCAGGAATTGGTCTGCAAAGCGGACAGCCTCGCGTACCCGGTTCGTGACGGAATTCCCGTATTATTAGAAAATGAGGCCCGCCCGCTTTCTGTAGATGAGACACATCCATGAGTTTTATTGCCATTATTCCTGCCCGTTATGGCTCAAGTCGTTTGCCGGGTAAACCTCTGGCGGACATCAACGGTAAACCGATGGTTGTCCATGTCATGGAACGTGCGCTCGAATCAGGCGCGAAACGTGTGATCGTCGCAACCGATCATCCGGAAGTGGTAAAAGCGGTTGAAGCGGCCGGTGGCGAAGTCTGCATGACCCGTGCGGATCATCAGTCCGGGACTGAGCGTCTGGCTGAAGTGATCGAGCTATGCCAGTTTGCTGATGACGAAATCATCGTTAACGTGCAGGGCGACGAACCCTTAATTCCGCCGGTGATTATCCGTCAGGTGGCTGAAAATCTGGCAAACAGCGAAGCGGGCATGTCCACGCTGGCGGTACCGATTGAAACCGCAGAAGAAGCTTTCAATCCCAACGCCGTAAAAGTTGTGCGCAATGCTAAAGGCTATGCCATGTACTTCTCACGGGCGGCCATTCCCTGGGAGCGCGAACGTTTTGCCGTGTCTAAAGAAACAATTGGCGATGTCTTCCTGCGCCATATCGGCATTTACGCCTATCGTGCCGGATTTATCCGTCAGTATGTGAAATGGGAACCGAGCGAACTGGAGCACATCGAACTTCTCGAACAACTGCGGGTGCTGTGGTACGGTGAAAAAATCCATGTTGATGTGGCAAAAGCCATCCCTTCCGTCGGGGTCGATACTCCGGAAGATTTGGAACGCGTGCGCGCTATCCTGAGTCACTGATGTTTGCGAAAACGGAATGTTACGGCATTCCGTTTACTCATTTCTGATTTACATTATTTTCATGCCTTTTTGCGCACTTCCTTCCTTTTTCTCTTCCGATTATCCGGTTTTTGTTTGATCTGAAACGGGGTATTCCTGCATTGAAGCTTCCATCATAACCCTTACTCTTTTCGTCACTGCGAACACGTTATGGAACAGCTAAAAGCCGAATTAAGTATTGTGCTGGGTGAGCGTTTATCCCGCCTGGAATGCGTCAGTGAGCAGCCCTATGCCCATCTTTTTTCACTCTATGATGAGCAGGGCTATGCGATGCCTTTGATGGCGAAAAGCTTTACCTGTCAGGGGATCGCCGGGCAGGAGGCCTATAAACTTTCCATGCTGGCGCGAGAAGGGGTAGTCCGTGTACCGACGGTTTATGGCATGGTCACCACCCATCAAAAACCCTACCAGGAGATCCTGCTGATAGAGCGGCTGCGTGGTGTTTCGGCAGAAGCGCCCACACGAACGCCTGAACGCTGGCACGTTTTGCAGGAGCAAATGGTGGAGGCGATGCTGGCGTGGCATCGTATTGACAGTCACGGTTGCGTGGGTTCCGTTGACAGTACGCAGGAAAATCGCTGGGAAAACTGGTATCCGCAGCGGATAGAGGTGTTATGGGCGACGTTAACCCATTTGCAGGCGCCCGAACTCACCGCAGAAGACCGCACGATGCTGTTTCGTTCACGTCAGTGTCTGGGCGCCATGTTTAAAGACTTCGACGACACGCCGGTCCTGGTTCATGGCAATCTTTCCCTGCGAAGTATGCTCAAAGACCCGCGCAGCGATCAGTTGTTAGCGATGATCAATCCCGGCACCGTACTCTGGGCACCACGCGAATTTGAGCTTTTCCGGTTATGGGAAAAGGGCATGAGCGAACAGCTGCTATTTACCTATTTACAGAAAGCGCCAGTTTCCGAATCATTCCTTTCCCGTCGCTGGATGTATCTGGTGTGGGAATCGGTGGCGCATCTGATTCATACCGGCAAGCTCGATCGTCGCCAGTTTGATTACGCACGGCAGCAGTTGCTGCCGTGGCTGGACTGAATCAGTTCGCCGCAGACTGCGACCCGGTAAACCATTGCCACAGGCGTCCCAGCGATTCATACCATACCCGTTCGCTGTGAGATAAATAAAATGCCTGCGGGAGGGCTTTTTCCCACGGATTAAGCGGGGAATTGATCGCCAGCTGATTGGCTGGCGCAGGTATTGGCGTCAGTCCTTGCTGCCGGAAGAAAATCATTGCGCGCGGGAGGTGATTGGCGGACGTTACCAGAGCGAAAGGTTGTTGTCCGACCAGGGCTTTGACCTGCTCAGATTCTTCATGAGTATCTTTCGGTTTATCAAGCAACAGGATATCGCTCTCAGGAACGCCTAAACTTTCTGCCACTTTTCCTGCCACTGACGCACTGCTGACCGGGTTCGTCATTGCCTTGCCGCCGGTAAAGACCAACCTGGCTCCCGGATTAGCACGATAAATACGGATCCCTTCGGTGACGCGCGGCAGACTGTTGCTGAGCAAATTCGAGCTCGGCGCCCACTCAGGATTGAAGGTATAACCGCCTCCCAGCACCACCACAAATTTCACCGGCGGATGCGCCTGCGCCTGATAAGTCGGGTATTCTGATTCAATCGGTCGCAGCAGGCTGTCAGCCACGGGTTGCAGGCTCAGAAGCAGCAACAGCAGCCAACTTAGCAAAAAACACACTTTACCGGTTTTCTGCCAGCGGGTCATCCACAGCAACACCAGCGCGATTGCCATGATCAGCAAAATAAAGGGCAGGGGAAGCAGCAGGCCGCCAAGGGTCTTTTTTAGGATAAATAACATCTGAAACCGTTCCTTTTGGGTGAAAAAACGACATCCGGGCGTGATTCCGCGTCAGGATGATTTATTCTATGCCCGCCTGTGCCAAAATAGCAGCCAGATAGCTGCACACCAAATTATTCACGTGGATTGGTTTCCACCAAAATGCTCAACAGCGAACAGGTAAGACTTCATGCAGGATCGTAATTTTGACGATATGGCCGAAAAATTTTCGCGCAATATCTACGGCACAACGAAGGGACGTATCCGTCAGGCTGTGCTGGGTCAGGATCTGCAGGAATTACTGAAATCTTTACCGCAGCGGCCTCTGCGCATTTTAGATGCGGGCGGCGGCGAAGGACAAATGGCCTGCGAACTGGCCGCTTTAGGACATCAGGTCTTGTTGTGCGATCTGTCAGGTGAGATGATCCGCCGCGCTCAGGCCGCTGCGATTGAAAAAGGTGTGAGCGGTAACATGCAATTTGTACAATGCCCCGCTCAGCACATCGCAGAACATTTAGAACAGCCAGTTGATCTGATATTGTTCCATGCGGTCATCGAATGGCTGGCAGAGCCGCAAGCGGCGCTTGCCGCGCTGGTCGATTGTCTGGCACCCGGTGGCGCGCTATCGCTGATGTTTTACAATATCCACGGCCTGGTCATGCGGCACATGATCCTCGGCAATTTTGGTCATGTCGACGCGGGCGTACCAAAAATCAAAAAAAGCTCCCTGTTACCTGATCACCCGCTGGAACCCGCGCAGGTCTATCAGTGGCTGGAAGAGCTTGGAATGCAGATCAGTGGCAAGACCGGTGTTAGAGTGTTCCACGATTATTTGCGAAACAGACAACAACATAAACAGGATTTTGACGAGCTTCTGGCGCTGGAACAGCGCTATTGCCGCCAGGAACCTTTTGTTAGTTTGGGACGTTACATCCACGTGATGGCGCACAAACCCATTCTGAAGGACGAATTATGAGTGAATTTTCCCAGACTGTACCCGAACTGGTCGCCTGGGCACGGAAAAATGATTTCTCAATTTCGCTGCCAACGGAGCGACTGGCTTTTCTTCTGGCGATTGCCACATTAAACAGCGAGCGCCTTGATGGGGAAATGAGTGAAGGTGAACTGGTTGATGCGTTTCGTCATGTCAGTAAAGGTTTTGAGCAGACGAATGAAACGATTAACGTACGTGCCAATAACGCCATCAATGACATGGTGCGCCAGCGTTTGCTCAACCGTTTTGTCAGTGAAATGGCTGACGGCAATGCTATTTATCGCCTGACGCCTCTGGCGATCGGTATCTCCGATTATTATATCCGTCAGCGTGAGTTCTCCACGCTGCGTCTGTCTATGCAGCTGTCGATCGTGGCGCAGGAACTCAAGCGCGCCGCCGATGCAGCCGACGAAGGCGGTGATGATTTCCACTGGCATCGCAACGTTTACGCGCCGCTGAAATATTCCGTTGCGGAAATCTTCGACAGCATAGATATGACTCAGCGCATCATGGATGAGCAGCAGCAGGGCGTGAAAGACGATATTGCCGGGCTGCTCAACAAAGACTGGCGCGCAGCTATTTCCAGCTGTGAACTTCTTCTGTCAGAAACCTCCGGTACACTGCGCGAATTGCAGGATACGCTGGAAGCGGCGGGTAACCTGCTGCAGGCGCACCTGATGCGTATTCAGGACGCCACCATGATCGACATGGATCTGGGATTCGTCGACAAACTGGTTTTCGACTTACAAAACAAACTCGATCGCATTACCAGCTGGGGTCAGCAGGCCATTGACCTGTGGATCGGTTATGACCGTCATGTACACAAATTTATCCGTACCGCGATCGATATGGATAAAAATCGCGTATTTGCTCAGCGTCTTCGCCAGTCGGTTCAGAACTATTTTGATCAGCCGTGGACACTGACTTTTGCCAATGCCGATCGTCTGCTGGACATGCGCGACGAAGAACTGGCGCTGCGCAGTGAGGAAGTGACGGGCGAACTTCCGCCAGATCTTGAATTCGAAGAATTTAATGAAATCCGTGAACAACTTGCGGCATTGATTGAACAGGCATTACAAGTTTATCAACAACAGAAAACGCCGCTCAATCTGGGCATGGTGATGCGCGAATACCTCATACAGTATCCGCGAGCCCGACACTTTGATGTCGCGCGAATTGTGGTCGACCAGGCAGTGCGCCTTGGTGTGGCTGAAGCAGATTTTTCAGGGTTGCACGCCGAATGGCAGGCAATCAATGATTACGGAGCCAAGGTGCAGGCCCATGTCATCGACAAATATTGAACACATAATGCCAGCTAAGCTGGCGCAGGCACTGGCGAACTCAGTGTTTCCTGCTCTCGACAGCCAGTTACGTTCCGGCCGCCACATCGGCATTGATGAACTGGATAACCACGCTTTCCTGATGGACTATCAGGAAGAAATGGAACTCTTTTACAGCCGCTATCACGTGGAATTGATTCGGGCACCGGAAGGTTTCTTCTATTTACGCCCGCGTTCTACCACGCTTATCCCGCGCTCGGTTTTATCTGAGCTGGACATGATGGTGGGGAAAATTCTTTGCTATCTGTATCTCAGCCCTGAACGTCTGGCGCATGAAGGCATTTTCACCCAGCAGGAACTTTATGATGAGTTGCTGAGCCTGGCTGATGAAAATAAATTGCTCAAATACGTGAACCAGCGCTCCACCGGCTCCGATCTCGACCGCCAGAAGTTACAGGACAAAGTCAGAACGTCACTGAACCGTCTGCGCCGTCTGGGTATGGTGTTTTTCATGGGCGTCGACAGCACGAAATTCCGTATCACCGAAGCTGTATTTCGTTTCGGTGCTGATGTCCGCAGCGGAGATGATGCACGTGAAGCGCAGTTGCGGATGATCCGCGACGGCGAAGCGATGCCTGTTGACAGCGCATTGTCATTAAACGATGAGCCCGATGACAGTGAAGCCCAGACCGGGCAGCAAGGACACCAGAGCGCAGAGGATGAACAGGAATGATTGAACGCGGTAAATTTCGCTCACTGACGCTGGTTAACTGGAACGGCTTTTTTGCCCGTACTTTTGACCTCGATTCACTGGTGACTACGCTTTCCGGCGGCAACGGTGCGGGTAAATCCACCACCATGGCTGCCTTCGTCACGGCGCTTATCCCCGATCTGACGCTGCTGCATTTCCGTAATACCACGGAAGCGGGCGCGACTTCCGGTTCACGCGACAAAGGTCTGCACGGAAAACTACGTGCGGGCGTGTGTTATTCGGTGCTGGACGTGGTGAACTCACGTCACCAGCGCATTGTGGTGGGCGTTCGCCTGCAACAAATTGCCGGTCGCGATCGCAAAGTCGATATCAAACCCTTCACCATTCAGGGATTGCCGGTGGCGGTAAACCCGACGGAAATGCTGACTGAAACGGTCGGAGAACGCCAGGCGCGCGTGTTGTCTTTGCAGGAACTGAAAGATCGTGTCGAAGCAATGGAAGGCGTGCAATTTAAGCAGTTCAACTCGATTACTGATTATCATGCCCTGATGTTTGATCTGGGCGTGATCCCGCGCCGTTTACGTTCAGCGTCAGACCGCAGCAAGTTCTATCGTCTGATTGAGGCCTCGCTGTACGGCGGTATTTCCAGCGCCATCACCCGTTCCCTGCGTGACTACCTGTTACCGGAAAACAGCGGTGTGCGTAAAGCTTTCCAGGATATGGAAGCGGCGCTGCGCGAAAACCGCATGACGCTGGAAGCCATCCGCGTTACGCAATCTGACCGTGACCTGTTTAAGCATCTGATTTCTGAAGCGACTTCTTACGTGGCCGCCGACTACATGCGTCACGCCAATGAACGCCGTATCCATCTTGATGGTGCGCTGGTGCTGCGTAATGATTTGTTAACCAGCCGCAAACAGCTCTCCGGTGAACAATACCGCCATGTTGAAATGGCGCGTGAGCTGGCAGAACAAAGCGGTGCGCAAAGCGATCTGGAAACAGATTATCAGGCCGCCAGCGATCATCTGAGTCTGGTACAGACAGCGATGCGTCAGCAGGAAAAAATCGAGCGTTATGAAAGCGATCTCGAAGAGCTGACCTATCGTCTGGAAGAGCAGAACGAAGTCGTCGCTGAAGCCAGCGAACTGCACGCTGAGCATGAAGCCCGTGCTGAGGCCGCCGAGCTGGAAGTGGATGAACTGAAGAGCCAGCTGGCAGATTATCAGCAGGCGCTGGATGTTCAGCAGACCCGTGCTATTCAATATCAGCAAGCCTTGCAGGCGATTGAGCGCGCCCGTGAGCTGTGCCAGATCCCTGATCTGAGCACGCAAAACAGTGAACAATGGCTGGATACGTTCCAGAGCAAAGAGCAGGAAGCGACCGAAATCCTGCTGATGCTGGAACAAAAAATGAGTGTGGCCTCTGCCGCACACAGCCAGTTCGAAACGGCCTACCAGCTGGTCGTGAAAATCGCCGGAGAAGTCAGCCGCAGTGATGCCTGGAAGACGGCGCGTGAACTGTTGCGCGAGTGGTCCTCACAACTGCATCAGGCTGAGCGCGTTGAGCCGCTGCGTATGCGTTTGTCCGAGCTGGAAGGGCGTCTGCGCGAGCAGCAGGACGCTGAGCGTCAGTTGCAGGAATTCTGTAAACGCACCGGGCAGGATGTGCAACCGGAAGATCTGGACGAAATGCAGCGCGAGCTGGACGTGCAGATTGAAGAATTACAGATTGTGGTATCACAGGCCGGTGAACGTCGCATGGAAATGCGTCAGGAACTTGAGCAGGTGCAGGCCCGCATCCGTGAACTGACCGCACGCGCACCTGTCTGGCTGGCCGCTCAGGAAGCCCTGAGTCAGTTAAGCGAGCAGAGCAAAGAGCCGCTGGAAAACAGCCAGCAGGTCACAGAGTACATGCAGCAGTTGCTGGAAAGTGAGCGTGATACCACCGTCGAACGTGACGAAGTGGCGGCACGTAAGCGTCGAATTGAAGGCCAGATCACCCGTCTCAGCCAGCCAAGCGGTGCGGAAGATTCCCGCATGATTGCGCTGGCAGAGCGTTTTGGTGGCGTGCTGCTGTCAGAGATTTACGATGATGTCACCATCGACGATGCACCTTATTTCTCGGCGTTGTATGGCCCGTCGCGCCACGCAATTGTGGTGCCTGATTTATCGCTGATCCGCGATCAGCTGGACGGCCTGGACGATTGCCCTGAAGATCTCTATCTGATTGAAGGGGATCCGCAGTCCTTCGATGATAACGTTTTTGAAGTCGATGAAATGCAGGGCGCGGTGCTGGTGAAAACCGGTGACCGCCAGTGGCGTTATTCGCACTTCCCGCAGGTGCCGTTGTTTGGCCGTGCGGCGCGTGAAAACCGTCTGGAAACGCTGCATAAAGAACGCGAAAGTTTGTCCGAGCGTTATGCCACGCTGTCATTTGATGTGCAGAAAATTCAGCGTGCACATCAGGCTTTCAGCCGCTTTATCGGCAGTCATCTTGCCGTGGCGTTTGATGCCGATCCTGAGGCTGAGATTCGTAGTCTGAGCGGTCGCCGTGGTGAACTGGAGCGTGCACTTAATGCGCACGAAGGCCAGAATCAGCAACAGCGTCAGCAGTACGAGCAGGCAAAAGACGCCATCGCGATGCTCAACAAACTTCAGCCGCGCGTAGGTTTGCTGTGCGATGAAACGTTGATCGATCGTGTGGAAGAAATTCGCGATGAAATGGAAGAGGCGCAGGATGCCGCCCGTTTCATTCAGCAACATGGTATTTCTCTCAGCAAGCTGGAACCGCTGGTTTCCGTTCTGCAAAGCGACCCGGAACAACACGAACAGCTGAAAGAAGATTATGCACAGGCTCAGCACGCCCAGCGTCTGGCGAAACAACAGGCGTTCGCCCTGACCGAAGTCGTTCAGCGCCGTGCTCACTTCAGCTATACCGACTCTGCCGGAATGTTGAATGAGAATGCTGATCTGAACGACCAGTTGCGTCAGCGCCTCGAACATGCCGAAGCCGAACGTACCCGTGCCCGTGAACAAATGCGTCAGCATCAGGCGCAATATGCGCAATACAGCCAGGTGCTGGCCTCGCTGAAAAGCTCGTTCGACGCTAAGCGTGACATGCTTAAAGAACTGGGGCAGGAGTTGCAGGATATCGGCGTTCAGGCCGATCCCAATGCCGAAGCGCGCGCCAAAACGCGTCGCGATGAATTGCACTCGGCGCTCAGCACTAACCGGGCGCGCTGCAACCAGCTTGAAAAACAGATCACCTTCTGCGAAGCCGAAATGGATAACCTGCAGAAGAAATTACGTAAGCTGGAACGTGATTATCATCAGAGCCGTGAGCAGGTTGTCTCCTCGAAAGCGGGCTGGTGTGCCGTCATGCGTCTGGTGAAAGATAACGGTGTTGAGCGTCGCTTACATCGCCGTGAGCTGGCCTATATGGACGGCGATGAGCTGCGTTCTATGTCGGATAAATCATTGGGTGCACTGCGTTTGGCGGTGTCTGATAACGAGCATCTGCGTGATGTGCTTCGTCTTTCAGAAGATCCAAAACGTCCTGAGCGTAAAATCCAGTTCTACATCGCGGTGTATCAGCATCTGCGCGAACGTATCCGGCAGGATATCATTCGTACTGATGATCCGGTTGAAGCCATCGAACAGATGGAAATTGAACTTGGGCGTTTGACGGAAGAACTGACTGCACGCGAACAACAACTGGCGATCAGCTCTAAGAGCGTGGCCAACATCATTCGCAAAACGATTCAGCGTGAGCAGAACCGTATTCGTCAGCTGAACCAGGGGCTGCAGGCCGTGGCATTTGGTCAGGTGAAGAGCGTGCGGCTGAACGTCAATGTGCGCGAGGCGCATGCCGGCTTGCTGGATGTGCTCTCCGAGCAACAGGAACAACATCAGGATCTGTTCAGCAGCAACCGTCTGACCTTCTCCGAAGCCCTGGCGAAGTTGTACCAGCGTCTGAACCCGCAAATCGACATGGGGCAACGCACGCCACAAACGATCGGTGAAGAGCTGCTCGACTACCGTAACTATCTCGAGATGGAAGTCGAGGTGAACCGCGGCTCTGACGGCTGGCTGCGTGCAGAGAGTGGCGCGCTGTCAACGGGTGAGGCGATCGGTACCGGTATGTCGATTCTGGTGATGGTCGTACAGAGCTGGGAAGACGAATCGAGCCGTATGCGCGGGAAAGATATTTCACCGTGCCGCCTGTTGTTCCTCGATGAAGCGGCGCGTCTGGATGCCAAATCTATCGCGACACTTTTCGAGTTGTGCGATCGTCTGGAAATGCAGTTGATTATTGCCGCACCGGAAAACATCAGCCCTGAAAAGGGGACGACTTATAAGCTGGTGCGTAAAATGTTCGGTAACAATGAGCATGTTCACGTGGTGGGTTTACGTGGTTTTGCACCAGAAGTCCCTGCGCTGGCGAGCACGGAAGAAGACGTTTCCTGAGCATTTTTTAATATGAAAGTGTCTTGAATGTCTGAAAGCCCTGGCGAAGAATGCCGGGGCTTTTTACGTCTAATTATTCATTTTACTTATGCTTTCAGATAAAAAATAAGTGGTTTCAAATAGCAAAAAAAACAATCGTCCTGCCTTGCCTGAAATATAGGCGAATGAATTAAAAACGCCGTAATGAAGGCTTTATTTCGGCTGACGGCTGGCATAGAGTCATCACGTCAGACGCGGACTCTATTTAATTGAGTTTCTACGCAAAAAAAGAATTCTCTTTATATACTTAATCTCAGTATCGCTGGATTATTTCGGGGATGAAATTGATAAATTTACCGGGAGGCAAGGGAAGATGTTGATGAATCAAAGGTCTCTCAAGTTTTTAGTCGCCAGCTGCTTGCTGGCCAGCGGGTTATCGCCATGGTTTGCTGCCTGGGCGGCAGTACCGACCATGCCAGTGCGAACTACCACGCTTTCCAGCGTACAGAGTATGAGCCAGCTCCAGGCTGAACTGTTACCGCGAGGTATCCGTCCGCTATATCTGTCTTCTCTGTCGTCACTGTATGCGGCAAACCACATGCAGCCCATGTGGAAGGACAGGGAAACCGTCCAGATTTTCCAGCAACAACTCGCAGAACTGGCTATTTCTGGTATACAGCCTCAATTTACCCAATGGGTAAGGTGGCTGACAGATCCGCAAATCACCGGGATGGCGCGTGACGTCGTATTGTCTGACGCCATGCTTGGGTATTTGCAGTTCACCAGCAGCGTTGAAGCGAAAGGCGACACCTGGCTGTACAGCAATGTCCCTTACAAAATGACCACACCACCGCTCACCGTCATCAATCAGTGGCAGCTGGCGGTGCGCAAAGATACAACGGCGCAGTATTTATCGACACTGACTCCGCAGCACCCTTACTACGCGAAAATGCACGAAGCACTGAAAATCATGCTGGCGGATAACCGCCCATGGCCTGCCATGACCGGAGCATCAAGTTTGCGTCCTGACCAGATCAGTGACGACATTCCTGCCCTGCGTGAAATTCTCGACCGCACCGGCATGATGGTTGCCGCGCCGGAAGAGATCAAAGCACCTAAGCCGACGGACGAAACCATCGCGCCAAATGTGCCGGGCAGCGCAGCCAATGACGATCTTTCCGTCGATGAAACAGCTGACAAAGCGCAGAACGCAACGCCTGCGGTGAGTCCTTCTGCAACGTCAGTGCAGGATGTCCTGCCTACCGTGCAGTCTGCCGAAAGCCCGGCGCCGGTCGCGCCAGTTGTGGTGTCCAATAACCAGTACACACCAGAGCTGGTGGAGGCGGTTAAACGTTTCCAGAAATGGCAAGGGCTGGAAGCTGACGGCATCATTGGTGCCCGTACCCGCCAG
>NZ_MJIB01000004.1:181016-181770 GCF_003697865.1 Rahnella sp. Larv3_ips
AACACCGGCATTATGGTGAACATCCCCAACTACCAGCTGACTTACTATCTCAACGGCAACGAAGTGTTGTCTTCAAGAGTGATTGTCGGGCGTCCGAGCCGTAAAACGCCACTGATGAGCAGTGCGTTGAATAATGTGGTGGTGAACCCGCCATGGAACGTGCCGACCACGCTGGTGCGCGAAGATATTGTGCCGAAAGCCAGGAACAACCCGACGTATTTCCAGCAACACGGTTATCAGGTTCTGTCGGGCTGGAGCAATGATGCGGAAGTGATCGACCCGATGATGATTGACTGGGCCATGGTGTCACCGAGCCATTTCCCGTATCGCATTCGTCAGGCGCCGGGTGCCAGTAATTCGTTGGGCCGCTATAAGTTTAATATGCCAAGTTCGGATGCTATCTATCTGCATGACACGCCGAATCACAACCTGTTCAGCAAAGACATTCGCGCATTAAGTTCAGGCTGTGTGCGGGTAAATAAAGCGTCAGAACTGGCGAATATGCTGTTGCAGGATGCCGGCTGGAATGACACGCGGATTTCCTCGGCTCTGCAGGGTGGGAATACGACGTATGTGTCAATTCGCCATCACATACCCGTTAAACTGTTTTATCTGACAGCCTGGGTTGCTGAAGATGGTAAGCCGCAATTCCGCACAGATATTTACAATTATGATTCAACCGTGAGATCTGGTGCACAAATATTGCCTCAGGCAGAGAAATTATTGCAATAAATGCAGTAAAACTAATCTGATA
>NZ_MJIB01000004.1:181881-192892 GCF_003697865.1 Rahnella sp. Larv3_ips
TTCGAAACGGTGCTGGCATTGCACCTATTTTTGACACTCTTACCGGATAGTAAACTGTACATGAATGAAATCGACAAACATCGCCGTAAATGGCTGGCATTAGGCAGTGCCGCTATGGGGATTGCATTACTTCCGAGTCGTGCATTCGCCACTCTTTCCACTCCTCGTCCGCGTATTCTGGTCGTTAACAATCTAAATACCGGCGAAACCCTCAAAACTGAATTTTTTGATGGAAAGCGTTACAACAAGGATGAATTGGCCCGGTTAAATCATTTGTTCAGGGACTATCGCGCGGAAAAAGTGAAGTCCATTGATCCTGCTCTGTTCGATCATCTTTATCGTTTACAGGTCATGCTCGGTGGAACGAACAAGCCCGTTCAGCTGATTTCCGGTTACCGTTCGCTGGCCACCAACAACAGCATGCGCGAACCAGGAAGTGGGGTAGCGAAACACAGCTACCATACGCTTGGGCAGGCAATGGATTTCCACATCCAGGGCATTGAACTGAGTAATATCCGCAAAGCAGCATTAAAAATGCGGATGGGTGGTGTAGGATATTATCCACGAAGTAACTTTGTGCACATCGATACCGGCCCTGCCCGGACCTGGTGATGTGTGTCATTAGTGGCCTGCCCAAACGGACAGGCCATTTTGTGGAGCACTATGAAAACCCATCTCATTACTGTCACGGCGTTCAGCCAAAATTGCTCATTGATCTGGTGTACTAAAACCAATCAGGCCGCGCTTGTCGATCCGGGCGGTGAAGCAGCCAAAATTATTCGGGAAGTTTCCGCTCAGGGCGTTCTGGTCACTCAGATCCTGCTGACTCACGGACATCTTGATCACGTCGGCGCCGCTGCTGAACTGGCAGAACACTATCAGGTGCCAGTGATCGGCCCGCAAAAAGAAGATCAATTCCTGCTGGATGGGCTGCCCGCTCAGAGCCAGATGTTTGGACTGGAACACTGTGACCCGTTGACGCCAGACACCTGGCTGGAAGAAGGCGACACCGTCAGCGTTGGCGAAGAAGCGCTCTCCGTCCTGCATTGTCCGGGTCATACGCCGGGGCATATTGTCTTCATCAATGACAAAGCGCGTTTAGCCGTTTCCGGTGACGTGATTTTCAAAGGTGGCGTAGGCCGCAGTGATTTCCCGCGCGGCGATCATCAGGCGCTGATCAACTCTATCAAAACCAAATTATTGCCACTGGGCGATGATATTGTTTTCATCCCCGGTCACGGCCCGATGTCTGATTTTGGTTATGAGCGTAAAACCAATCCGTTCCTGCAGGATGAATTGCCGGTCTGGTAATTTTTCTGCCATATTGGGAACAGCAAAAAGCCCGTCAGTCACCTGACGGGCTTTTTTAATGGAACAGCGCTGCTTATCTTTTAGATGACCGCGACAATGGCTTCACACAGAGGAGCCATATTGTCCAGCGTAATACCTGCCACGTTAATACGGCCAGAATTCACCGCGTAAACGCCGAATTCATCACGCAGACGCAAAACCTGATCTTTGGTCAGGCCGCTGAAAGAGAACATGCCGTTCTGATTGATAATAAAACTAAAGTCCTGTTTAGCGCCTTTTTCCTGCAAGGTGGTGACGAACAACTGACGCATGCGGTGGATACGCTGGCGCATGTCGCTCAGTTCCTGCTCCCACAAGGTGCGCAGGGCAGGGTTACCCAATATGGTCGCCACAACGGCTGCGCCGTGTGCCGGTGGGTTAGAGTAGTTTGCACGGATAACGGATTTCACCTGACTGAAGGCGCGATCTGCAGTGTCGGCATCTGCGGCAACTAAAGTACAGGCGCCCACTCGTTCGTTATAGAGACCAAAGTTTTTGGAGTAGGAGCTGGCGACCAGTAACTCTTTGTGTTTTTCCACGAACAGGCGCAGGCCACCCGCATCTTCTTCCAGACCTTTGGCAAAGCCCTGGTAGGCGAAATCAAACAGCGGCAACCAGCCTTTCCTGACGGAGAGTTCAGCCAGTTGTGCCCACTGCGCTTGCGTAGGATCGATACCGGTCGGGTTATGGCAGCAGCCGTGGAATAACACCACGTCACCGGCCTGGGCTTCGCTCAGGCTTTTCAGCATACCGTCGAAATCAAGGGTGTGATTCGGCGCGTCATAATAATTGTATTCAGCGACTTCAAGACCGGCGGCATTAAACACGCCTTTATGGTTTGGCCAGCTCGGGTTACTGACCCACACGCGTTTAGCGCTGGTCTGCGTGGCAATGAAATCAGCAGCAATACGCAACGCGCCGGTGCCGCCTGGGGTCTGCGCGGTGCGGGCGCGTTTTTCCGCGATCACGGCACTGTCTTTTCCGAACAGCAATTCCTGCGTGCAGTGTGCGAAATCAGGCAACCCGTCGATGCTCAGATAGGTTTTCGTCGTTTCATTTTCCAACAGGAATTGTTCGGCTTTTTTCACGCTGGCCAGAACCGGCGTTTTACCGGTTTCATCTTTATAAACACCAATCCCAAGATTGATTTTATCAGAGCGGTCGTCAGCGCGGAAAAGATCGGAAAGACCCAGAATAGGATCGGCGGGTGCTGCTGTGATTTTTTCAAACATGTTGGAAATTTCCATTAGCCTGATAGTGCGAAAGAGGCTTTAAGGGTAACGCCAGAGAGGGTTATTTGCCAACCGTTTGCGGGAAAAAGTAAGCAGAGTTGTGAGGGCGAATCCGAGATTAAAATATTTTATGGCAAGCCGCGGGTAAAGAGGCTTTTCAGGAAGACATAAATGCAAAAGGCAGAGCCGAAGCTCTGCCTTGATATCCACTTTGATGCACCCGTAAGTGCATCGTTAAGCGATATTAGAACTGGTATTGCAAGCCAACACCCACAGTGTCGTCGGTGCTGCGACCGGCGGCTTTGGTGTAGCTGTTGTCGTCCAGCAGGTTGATTTTGTAGTCAACGTAGGTAGACATGTTTTTGTTGAAGTAGTAGTAAGTACCAACTTCTACGTATTTAACCAGGTCAGCATCGCCGCCGGTGTAAGTAGAGCCGTTGTCGGTGAAGCCGTTCAGCTGCTTGCCTTTAGACTGCAGGTAAGCGATTGATGGGCGCAGACCGAAGTCGAACTGGTACTGTGCAACCACTTCGAAGTTCTGAGTTTTGTTAGCAATTGCAGCCGGGTTGCCGTAATCGGTGGTGTTGCGTGATTCACCGTAGAAGGTTGCCAGGTACAGGTTGTTAGCGTCGTATTTCGCGCCGAATGCGTATGCGTCAGCTTTGTCGCCGTTACCGTCTGCTTTCTGAGTAGAGGTACGGTTAGAAGAGAAGTAAGCACCTGTCAGGCTAACACCGGAGTTGCCCAGTGCGTATGCTGCAGAAGTACCCCAGCCGTCGCCATTGGAATCAATTGGGCCACGGCTATCACGACCTTCGTCGTTTTTGCCCTGGTACTGAACAGCGAAGCTCAGGCCATCAACCAGACCGAAGAAGTTGCTGTTACGGTAAGTTGCCATACCATTACCACGACCAATCATAAAGTTGTCGTTGTTCTGGTACATAGTGTCATCACCAAAGATTGGCAATTGGTCGGTGTAGGACATTACGTCGTAGATTACGCCGTAGTTACGACCGTAGTCGAATGAACCTGCATCGCCAAATTTCAGACCTGCGAAGCCCAGACGAGTTTTGTTGCCTTCGTCACCAGCGCTTTCTGCATGGTTAGCCTGAACGTTGTATTCCCACTGGCCGTAACCGGTCAGTTGGTCAGTAATTTGGGTTTCGCCTTTGAAGCCGAAACGAACATAAGTCTGGTCGCCATCATCGCTGGCGTTATCAGAGAAGTTGTGGCGTGCGTCAACTTTACCGTACAAATCCAGTTTGTTGCCGTCTTTGTTATAGATCTCTGCTGCATTAGCTGCGCCAGCTACTAACAATGCTGGGATTACTACTGCAAGAATGTTGCGCTTCATCATTATTATTACCCTCATTGGTTTTATTCGGACACCTGCCACTGCCGTCAATAATTCTTTGGGGAACTATTCATGAAAGTTTGGTGTCTCCTGTGTCTGAACGCACTATTCCATCCGAGGTTCGCTTAATCTACAGCGAAAATGCTACTAAATTACTAAATATGTTTCAGCGGGAAAGAATGTATTACAAAATGTGTATTTTAGGGAACTTTGTGACGGGGATCTATTTTTAAAAATGACTAAGGCCAGCAATGCTGGCCTTAGTTTTGTAATTATTCTGTAAATTAAAAATAGTTTAATTTATTAGAAGGTTGCATTACGTGGTGTGCGCGGGAACGGAATCACGTCACGAACGTTCTGAACCCCGGTGACATAGGCCACTAAACGTTCAAAGCCTAAACCGAAGCCGGAATGAGGCACTGTGCCGTAACGGCGAAGATCGCGATACCACCAATAATCTTCAGTTTTGAGTCCCATTTCGACCATTCGTGCATCCAATACGTCCAGACGTTCTTCACGCTGTGAACCGCCGATGATTTCGCCGATACCTGGTGCTAACACGTCCATTGCGGCAACGGTTTTGCCATCATCGTTCAGGCGCATGTAGAAGGACTTGATATCTTTCGGATAGTTTTTCACGACCACCGGAGCTTTGAAATGTTGCTCAGCAAGATAACGTTCATGCTCGGAAGAAAGATCGACCCCCCATGAAACCGCGTTTTCGAATTTCTGACCGCAATTCATTAAGATTTCTACTGCTTCGGTGTAATCCACCTGCGCGAAATCGGAGGTTACAAAACGCTCAAGGCGGGCAACCGCATCTTTGTCTACGCGCTCAGCGAAGAAGGCCATATCGTCTGAACGTTCGTTCAATACTGCCTGGAAAACATATTTGAGCATGTTTTCAGCCAGAGAAGCGATGTCGTCCAGCGTGGCAAATGCCACTTCCGGTTCGACCATCCAGAACTCAGCGAGGTGACGGCTGGTGTTGGAGTTTTCTGCACGGAACGTCGGGCCAAAGGTGTACACCTTGGAGAGTGCGCAAGCGTAAGCTTCGCCATTCAGCTGACCGGATACGGTCAGGAAGGATTCTTTACCAAAGAAGTCTTCGCTGAAGTCGATTTCGCCTTTGTCAGTGCGTGGCAGGTTTTGCAGATCCAGTGTAGATACGCGGAACATCTCACCCGCACCTTCGGTATCGGATGCGGTAATCAGCGGAGTCGACACCCAGAAGTAGCCGTTTTCATGATAGAAACGGTGAATCGCCTGAGACAGGGTGTTACGCACACGAGCCACTGCGCCAATCAGGTTGGTGCGCGGACGCAGGTGAGCCACCTCACGCAGATACTCGATGCTGTGACGTTTCGCTGCCATCGGATAGGTATCAGGGTCATCCACCCAGCCAACAACTTTAATCGCGGTCGCCTGCAGTTCAAAACTCTGGCCTTCGCCAGGGGAGGCCACCACGTTGCCGGTCACTTCAACAGAACAACCGGTCGTCAGGTGCAAAACATCGTCCTGATAATTGGGCAGAGAATTATTGACGACGGCCTGTAATGGATTAAAGCAGGAGCCGTCATAAACGGCGAGGAATGAGATACCAGCTTTAGAATCTCTCCGGGTACGTACCCAACCGCGTACGGTGACTTCACTGTCAACCGCAGCACGGCCTTGCAGTACGTCGACTACAGGCACAACGCTCATAGATTTCTCTCTTTCTTTATATACAGATGTTGATTAAGAAATAATGGACACCCTGTAAAAAGGGATTTTGCTATGTTACTTAGCCTTTCTCAGGACACAAGCAGAAATCATCGTCGCGGGATAAGAATTATCAGGCCGGGCCTGCGATAAACAGAAATTATGGATGGAATGAATGAAAGCCGAGCGAATTAAATATCATCTATATAAAGGAAAGAATGGCAGAGATGAAAAAAGCAGCAAAACGCCGGATGTTTGCGATCCGGCGTTGGGGGGGAGATCAGGAGGCTTTTTTGACCAGAGGCAGATCAAATGCTTTGCGCAGCGCTTTCACGAACGCTTTATCCTGACAAATGGTTTTACCTGGGCTGTCGGATAATTTCGCCACCGGTTTACCATTACATTGCACCAGCTTGATCACAATATTCAGCGGTTTCACACCGGGAATATTACAGGTCAGCCGGGTTCCTATTCCGAAGACCAGATTCACACGCTTGTGGAAATGGCGATATAAATGCAGCGCTTTATCCAGATCGAGATTATCGGAGAACACCAGCGTCTTGGTCATCGGATCAATATCAAGTGCATGATAATGCGCGATAGCCTTTTCACCCCATTCAAACGGATCCCCGGAATCATGGCGCAGGCCCTGATAGGCGTTAGCAAATTTCGGCCCGAAATCCCGCAAAAAGGCATCCATCGTAATGCAGTCGGTGAGGGCGATGCCGAGTTGGTCAGGATATTCATCCAGCCAGGCCTGCAACGCAGCACGCTGGCTGTTGGCCAGCACCGGGCTTATCTGCTGATGCGCCTGGAACCATTCATGCGCTTGCGTACCGACCGGAGCCAGTTGCAATTTGTGGGCGACATCGTAATTGCTGGTGCCGACCAGGTACGGGAATTCGTTTTTAAGGGTACTGACAATGGCTTCCTGCACCTCACCTGAAAAACGTCGGCGTGTACCGAAATCCATCAGACGGAAAGCGGAAAGATCAACATCAGCGGCTTGTTCATTAAAGCTGGCCAGATTCATGCGCAGTTGTTCCACGGCCATCCCGGCGGTGATCTGCGGTGAACGATGACGATGCACCACTTCGCTGATCACGGCCAGCAGGGGCACTTCCCACATGATCACTTCGCGCCATGGCCCTTCGATGCGCACATGCAGATGCCCGTCTCGGTCAGAAACCGTGACATGTTGCGGATTATAGCGGAACGTTTTCAGCCAGCTGAGATAGTCCTGCGTGAAGAACGGCAGCCCGGAGAGATAAGTAAACTCATCGTCTGTCAGCGCCAGTTCGCTCATCAACTGGATTTGCTGACGGATGTCGTCGGCGTATTCGCCCAGCAGTTCATCGCCACGGCATCGGAATTCGGCCACCACGTTGATTTGATGATAGCGATGGAAAACCGCTTGCTGCATATGAAGCTTGTAGGCATCGGTATCTAACAGCGAAGTCAAAATCGGGGAGGCGTATGGAGTCATAGCGCTTTACAGCATCCTCGTCAGAAACTGAGTGTTTGAACACAAACAACCGTTCCGTAAAAAAACGTTCTGAATAAAACAGCAAAAGTCTGTGAAGTATACCGTAATATCCCGCTAAAGAACCCACATCACATCATAATTGTCCGCGATCGGTCGAGGCTTAAATGTGCTCACAGGCGGCCTGAAAGGCTGTTTACGCCATTCTTCGCAATAAATAAGGCACAAATTGATTACATTCTGGCGCGCAAATCCGGGTTCTTTCCCTTCACTTTGTGGAAAACTCTGTGTTTTGGTTGAAAGGTGCGCATACGAACTCACAACCTTGCAACAATCTGGGATTTCCTGATGCCTGTGTTAGAGTTTAGAGAGAAAGCTGAAGGTCGTTTCAGGTTCTGTGCAGCCGTGCGCTGATGACAGGAACCTCCCTTCATCGCCATAAATTGTCATCATCCTTAACTATGAAAACGCTAAAAGGTTTTTTATGACTCAACTGCCGCAAGCCAAGTTTCGCCACGATTACCGTGCGCCGGACTTTACGATCACGGATATCGACCTTAATTTTGAACTTGATGCACAGAAGACGTTGGTGACCGCAGTCAGCCAGATCAAACGTCTTGGTGCCGAAGGTGCTTCCCTGGTGCTCAATGGTGAAGATCTGACGCTGATCAGCCTGAAAATTAACGGTCAGGACTGGCCGAAGTATCAGCTGCAGGAAGGTGCGCTGGCGATCGACGGCCTGCCGGAAGCGTTTGAACTGACCATCGTCAACGAAATTCATCCGGCGAAAAACACCGCGCTGGAAGGGTTGTACCTGTCGGGTGAAGCACTGTGTACTCAGTGCGAAGCTGAAGGCTTCCGCCACATTACTTATTATCTTGACCGTCCGGATGTGCTGGCGCGTTTCTCGACCCGCATCGTGGCCGATAAAGCCCGTTATCCTTTCCTGCTGTCGAACGGTAACCGTATCGACCAGGGAGAACTGGAAGGCGGTAAACATTGGATCAAATGGCAGGATCCGTTCCCGAAACCTTGCTACCTGTTTGCGCTGGTGGCCGGTGATTTCGACGTTCTGCGTGACACCTTCAAAACCCGTTCAGGCCGTGATGTGGCGCTGGAATTGTTCGTCGACCGTGGCAATCTGGATCGTGCCGGCTGGGCGATGGAATCCCTGAAACAATCGATGAAATGGGACGAAACCCGTTTCAATCTGGAATACGACCTCGACATCTTCATGATTGTCGCCGTTGATTTCTTCAATATGGGCGCAATGGAAAATAAAGGCCTTAACGTCTTTAACTCCAAATATGTGCTGGCGAAAGCCGAAACCGCCACCGACAAAGATTATCTGGGTATCGAAGCGGTGATCGGCCACGAATACTTCCATAACTGGACCGGTAACCGCGTGACCTGTCGCGACTGGTTCCAGCTGAGCCTGAAAGAAGGCCTGACAGTTTTCCGTGATCAGGAATTCAGCTCAGATCTCGGTTCGCGCTCGGTCAACCGTATTGATAACGTCCGCGTTATGCGTGGCGCACAGTTCTCGGAAGATGCCAGCCCGATGGCGCACCCGATCCGTCCCGATAAAGTCATTGAGATGAATAACTTCTACACCCTGACGGTGTATGAGAAAGGGTCTGAAGTCATCCGTATGCTGCATACGCTGCTTGGCGAAGAGAAATTCCAGGCCGGCATCCAGCTCTATTTCGAACGTCATGACGGCAGTGCGGCGACCTGTGACGATTTCGTACAGGCCATGGAAGATGCCTCCAATGTGGATTTATCGCTTTTCCGCCGCTGGTACAGTCAGTCTGGTACGCCGGTACTGACCGTGCGTGACGACTATGATGTGGAAAAACAGCAGTACACCCTGACCGTCAGCCAGAAAACGCCGCCGACGCCAGATCAGACTGAAAAGCTGCCATTGCATATTCCTCTGGACATCGAATTGTACGATCCGCAGGGCAACGTGATTGCGCTGAAACAAAATGGTCAGATCGTCAGCAACGTGCTCAATGTCACTGAAGCTGAGCAGACGTTTGTGTTCGACGACGTCGAAGCGCCACCGGTGCCTTCTCTGTTACGTGAATTCTCCGCGCCAGTGAAACTTGATTACAAGTGGGGCGATCATCAGCTGACTTTCCTGATGAAACACGCACGCAACGATTTCGCCCGCTGGGATGCGGCGCAAAGCCTGCTGGCGATCTACATCAAACTGAACGTTGCGCGTCACCAGCAGAAGCAACCTCTGTCGTTGCCGCTGCACGTAGCTGACGCATTCCGTGCAGTATTGCTGGATGAGAGCATCGATCCGGGACTGGCGGCGCAGATCCTTACGCTGCCGACGGATAACGAAATCGCAGAGTTGTTTGAGATTATCGATCCCGAAGCGATCAGCGCCGTGCATGAAGCCATTACCCGTTGCCTGGCAACCGAAATGGCCGATGAGTTCCTGGCGGTTTACAACGCTAACCGTCTGCCAGCCTACCGCGTGGTGCACGAGGATATCGGTAAACGTACCCTGCGTAACACCTGCCTGCGTTATTTGGCCTTCGCAGATGTGACGCTGGCCGATCAGCTGGTGAAAACCCAGTTCGAACAGGCAGACAACATGACCGATTCTCTGGCGGCGATGTCGGCTGCTGTGTCGGCTCAGTTGCCTTGCCGTGAAGCGCTGATGGCGGCGTACGATGAGCGCTGGCACCACGACGGCCTGGTGATGGATAAATGGTTTATCCTGCAAGCGACCAGCCCGTCTGCGGATGTTCTGCAAAAAGTGCGTTCACTGCTTAACCACCGTTCATTCAGCATGGGCAACCCGAACCGTGTGCGTTCTTTAGTCGGTGCCTTCGCGTCTGCAAACCCTTCAGCGTTCCACGCTGCCGACGGCAGCGGTTATCAGTTCCTGACCGAAATGCTGACCGATTTGAATACGCGTAACCCGCAGGTGGCGGCACGCATGATTGAACCGCTGATCCGCCTGAAACGTTATGACGCAGGCCGTCAGGCGCAAATGCGCAAGGCGCTGGAACAGCTGAAAGGACTGGAAAACCTGTCCGGTGATTTGTTCGAGAAAATTACCAAAGCGTTAGATGCGTAATCACCGTTAACGGTAAATAGCGGGAATGCAAAAGGGCGATGGAAACATCGCCCTTTTTTCATTGTGAATTCACAGAATGCCAGGGTCAGTGTTGTGCGCGTTTTGCCTGCGGCGGCACGGTTTGCTGAGATTGCGGCGTCAGTACGCGTTCCAGCACTTCGGCTTCCAGTTCAGCCAGTTTCGCCGAGCCTTTACGGCGCGGGCGTGGCAAATCCACCGTCAAATCCAGACCAATCTGCCCCTGGTCGATCAGGATCACCCGGTCGGCGACAGTCACCGCTTCACTGACATCATGCGTCACCAGCAGCACGGTGAAATCATGTTGCTGCCACAGTCGTTCGATCAGACTTTGCATTTCGATGCGCGTCAGGGCATCCAGCGCGCCCAGCGGTTCGTCGAGCAACAGCAGGCGTGGGCGATGAATCAACGCACGTGCCAGCGCCACCCGTTGTTTTTGTCCACCCGACAGCGCCGAGGGCCATTCGTCAGCGCGATCGGCCAGCCCGACTTCTTCCAGGGCCGCAAGCGCTGCATCGCGCCATTTGCCTTTTAAGCCTAAGCCAACGTTATCAATCACCCGCTTCCACGGCAGCAGGCGGTCGTCCTGAAACATCAGACGGGTGTCGTCACGCACCTGACTGAGCGGGGCGCTGGCGCTGAGCAGCTCGCCCTGCGTGGTTTTTTCCAGTCCGGCAAGAAGACGCAACAGCGTACTTTTTCCGCAACCGCTGCGGCCCACGACCGCCACAAACTGGCCGGGAGGAATACGCAGGTTGATGTCATTGAGCACG
>NZ_MJIB01000004.1:192963-210998 GCF_003697865.1 Rahnella sp. Larv3_ips
TTTTGGTGATGCCAGACAACGTGACCGGCGTGCCTTGCGGTATGCGTGCAGGTGCGCTCATGCGGCGTCTCCTTGTTTTTTCTGATAAGCGGGGTGCCAGCGCAACCAGACACTTTCCAGCTGACGAGCCATAATATCGGCGAGTTTGCCGAGGATGGCATAAAGTACGATGGCGACGACCACAACATCAGTTTGCAAAAATTCGCGCGCATTCATCGCCAGATAGCCGATGCCTGAGTTAGCAGAAATGGTTTCGGCGACAATCAGCGTCAGCCACATGAAACCCAGCGCAAAGCGCACACCGACCATAATGGACGGCAGTGCGCCCGGTAAAACCACCTGAATAAACAGCGGAAAACCGGACAACCCGTAGCTGCGGGACATCTCCAGTAAACCACGGTCAATATTGCGGATGCCGTGATAGGTATTGAGATAAATCGGGAACAGCGTACCCAGTGCCACCAGGAAAATTTTGGCGGTTTCGTCGATGCCGAACCACAAAATCACCAGCGGGATCAGCGCCAGATGGGGAATGTTGCGCAGCATTTGCAGTGAACTGTCGAGCAGACGCTCGCCCCAGCGCGAGAGTCCGGTAATAAAGCCGAGCAGTAAACCCAGGCTGCCGCCAATGGCGAAACCGGTCAGCGCGCGAAACGTACTGATCTTCAGGTTTTGCCAAAGATCGCCGCTTTTCGCTAAGGTCCAGAAGGCTTCGACCACGGCGCTGGGCGCCGGAAGGATGCGGTTGGATAACCAGTCCGCTTCGACCGCCACCTGCCAGCCCCCGATCAGCACCACCGGCACAATCCACGGCAAAATACGGTGCAGCCAGCGTTGTGATGCGTTCATGTCCGTTCTCCTTAATGCTGACGGGTGACGCTTTTATTGGCAAAGTCGTGAGCGACCAGTTCACCACGCGGCAAAATGGCTTTCTTCACCACGCTCTCGTCTTCCGGTTTCGCCAGATCCAGATGCGGGAACAGCAGTTCGCTGACGCGGTACGCTTCCTCCAGATGCGGATAGCCGGAGAAAATAAAGGTGTCGATGCCCAGATCGGCATATTCCTGCATCCGCGCCGCAACGGTCGGACCGTCACCAACCAGCGCAGTGCCTGCACCGGTACGCACCAGACCAATACCGGCCCAAAGATTTGGATAAATTTCCAGTTTATTGCGATCGCCGCCGTGCAAAGCCGCCATGCGGTGCTGGCCGACGGAGTCGGTTTTGGCAAACGCTGCCTGTGCGCGTTGAATGGTTTCATCATCAACGTTTGCGATCAGCTTGTCGGCGGCGCGCCACGCTTCCTCATTGGTTTCGCGCACAATTACATGCAGACGAATGCCGAAACGCACTGTGCGGCCTTTTGCTGCGGCCTTCGCGCGCACCTGTTCGATTTTCTCTTTCACTAACGCCGGCGGCTCGCCCCAGGTCAGGTACAGTTCCACCTGTTCTGCGGCCAGATCCTGCGCTTCGTCAGAAGAACCGCCGAAATACAACGGCGGGCGAGGGTACTGAACCGGCGGGTGCATCAGGCTCGCGCCTTTCACCTGAATATGTTTGCCCTCGTAATCCACCGTTTCGCCTTCCAGCACACGACGCCAGATGCGGGTGAATTCTGCCGAGGCTTCATAACGTTCTTTGTGATTGAGGTGCAGCCCCTCGGCAGCCAGCTCGGCCGGATCGCCTCCGGTAACCAGATTAAACAGTGCCCGGCCGCCGGAAAGCCGGTCAAGCGTTGCCGCCTGACGGGCAGCCAGTGTCGGGGAAATAATGCCAGGACGCAGCGCCACCAGGAATTTCAGGCGTTGTGTGACAGAAATCAGTGAAGCAGCCACTAACCATGAGTCTTCGCAGGAACGGCCGGTCGGCAGTAATACGCCGCCGAAACCGAGGCGGTCAGCCGCTTGCGCAATTTGTTGCAAATAACCGTGATCAACGACGCGTGCACCTTCTTCCGTGCCTAAATAGCGACCGTCACCGTGGGTAGGTAAAAACCAGAATACGTTGAGACTCATAGGGTTACTCCTCTCTCGTTTGTTTCCGCTCGTGATGGCGGTTAAGTCGTCAGATAATTAATTAGCCTGAGCTGTTGGTTTCCAGATGCGGTCTTTGATCTCGACCTGCTTAGGCAAAATGTGATTCTCATAGAACAGATCGGCGGTTTGCTGCTGGCGCTTTTCTGTTTCAGCGCTGACCGGCGTAATCGGCAGATCCGGCAGATGATCCAGATATGACGCAACCACTTTTTCGGGCAGTCCCATCGACTGGGAAAGCAGTTTGATACTTTGCTCACGATCGGTTTTGGTCAGCGCATTCGCCTGCGTTAACACCGTCAGAACCTGTTGAATAAACTGCGGATTGGCTTCGGTATATTTCTTTGGGGCCAGATAGAACGAACCGGTCTGATGCAATGAGGAACCATCGGTCAGCACCCGGACCTTTCCCTGTACCTGTGCGGCAGAATAATAGGGATCCCAGATGGCCCAGGCATCAACGTCATGTTGCTGGAAGGCGGCGCGGGCATCGGCTGGTGTCAGGTATACCGGCTGAATATCACTGAGTTTTAGCCCGGCCTGTTGCAGGGCGCGGATCAGCAAATTATGCGAGCTTGAGCCTTTCTGAAACGCCACTTTGTGACCTTTCAGATCGGCGACGCTTTTGATCGGGCTGTTTTCATCAACCAGAATGACTTCGGCTTTCGGCTTCGGCGGTTCCGAACCGATATAGAGCAAATCGGCGCCCGCCGCCTGAGCGAACAGCGGGGGGAGATCACCGGTGCCGCCTAAATCGATACTGCCGACGTTAAGGGCTTCCAGAATTTGCGGCCCAGCCGGGAACTCAATCCAGGTGATTTTGGTATTCGGAAAACGTGTTTCCAGTAATTTGTGCGATTTTGCCAGCACCAGACCAACTGAGCCTTTCTGATAGGCGATGCGAAGTTGCTCCGGCGCCTTTTCGTCAGCCACCGCGTAACCGCTGAGGAGCAGGCTGGTGAGCAAGCTGGCGACCACCGGCAGACGGCGAAGAGACGATAAAGAGAACGAAAATGACGCAGTCATGGCGAATTCCTTTTTGTCAGACGCGCAGAACTTGCGCTGAAAGAGAGGCTGCGGGCGTGGCAACCGGACGGCGGCGGCTGAGTGCCAGATAGAAGTTTTCCAGCGATTCGTTAAGACGCTCGGCCAGTGCCGGGTCCAGCGTGGCCGGGAACGTTTGATAATCAGTGATCAGGCTGTCATCGGCGAAAACACCTTGCAGAACTTCCTGCGCTTTCAGCGAAGCGAGCACCGGTTTGAGTGCGTAATCCACCGCCAGCATGTGGCCGATGGAACCCGCCGTGGCCAGGGGCAGAACGACTTTGTGATCCAGTGCGCGTTCCGGCAGCATATCCAGCAGCGTTTTTAACGCACCTGAAAACGACGCTTTATAGACCGGCGTCGCGACAATCAAACCATCCGCACTAGCCAGCTCGGCAATCAGTTGTTTCAGCTGCGGGCTGGAGAAATTTGCAAACAGCAGGTCATCGGCAGAAAAATCCTGAAGGTTGTAGGTGAAGACCTCCACGCCACGGCTCGCCAGCCACTGGTGACTGAGCGCCAGCAGGGAAGAAGAGCGGGAGGGTTGTCGCGGGCTGCCTGCCAGAGTTATAACGCGCATCTCTATTCCTTATAACAAATAGTTATAGAACCATTATTTTCATTAACAAAGTGAAATTAACGTAACAGGCAGAGGCGGCGGAGCGGAAATCTCAATTTTGGCTATCAATAGTCGTAAAACGGATAAAGCGCCCTCAGCGGGAGGGGCACCCTGAGGCAGAAACGGAAGAAAACGTGAATCAGAAGTAAAGAAAAAGTAATCGTTTGCGCGCGTGGGCATTTATTACGGCAATTGGCCGGTTATCGTTTCCAATTGACCGGCGGTTAGTCGATAATACTGCCCCGTCTAGCCACCGGGAATCCAGGAGTCTCCATGTATTATCCTCTTATCAGGAAAGCACTGTTTCAGCTCAATCCAGAGCGCGCCCACGAGTTAACCTTTCGTCAGCTGAGCCGTATTTCCGGCACACCCCTTGAATTTTTGATCCGCCAGTCAGTACCGACGAAACCGGTGAACTGTATGGGGCTGTCTTTTAAAAACCCGCTAGGGCTGGCCGCCGGTCTTGATAAAGATGGCGAATGTATTGATGCGTTTGGTGCGATGGGCTTTGGATTTATTGAGGTCGGAACCGTGACTCCGCGTGCGCAGGACGGCAATGATAAACCGCGTTTATTCCGTATAGTGGAAGCGGAAGGCCTGATTAACCGCATGGGCTTTAATAACCACGGTGTTGATAATCTGGTCAATAACGTCAAAAAATCCCATTTTGGCGGCATCATTGGCATTAATATCGGTAAGAATAAAGATACGCCGGTCGAGCAGGGCAAAGACGATTATCTGACCTGTATGGAGAAGGTATATCCGTATGCGGGCTATATCGCCGTGAATATTTCATCCCCCAACACACCGGGATTACGTTCGCTGCAATACGGCGAAGCGCTGGATGATTTACTGGCAGCGATCAAGAATAAACAGCTCGAACTCCAACAGCGTCATCAGAAATATGTTCCTGTTGCCGTGAAGATCGCGCCCGATCTTTCTCAGGAAGAATTGATCCAAATAGCTGACAGTCTGGTGCGTCATAATATGGATGGCGTAATTGCGACTAACACCACGCTCGATCGTAAACTCGTTCAGGGGCTTAATTATTGTGAGCAGGTCGGTGGCCTCAGCGGGCGTCCGGTACAGCTTCGCAGTACAGAAATCATCCGCATGTTGTCGAATGAATTACAAGGCCGTCTGCCTATTATTGGCGTGGGCGGGATTGATTCATTAACCGCTGCGCGTGAAAAGATGGCTGCCGGGTCATCCTTAATTCAAATCTATTCCGGATTTATCTTCAAAGGCCCTGGTCTGATCAAAGATATTGTTACCCACATCTAATATTTTTCTTCCTCATGACGAGTCAGGGGTTTATTTATTAACCCGGCTCGTCTATATTTTGTCCACTGAGTTTAATTCAGGCTCAGGATTTGTCTGATTTCTTTTCATTATAAAAAAATCTATTCTTATCGGGATAGCAGGTAATGAAGTCAGATTGCGGGCATTGAGGGTGAACAGGATGACGAAATGAAAATCAAACCAGATGATAATTGGCGTTGGTATTTTGATGCTGAACATGACCGACTGATGTTGGATCTCGCCAATGGCATGATTTTCCGTTCCCGTTTTCCGGCTAAAATGCTCACGCCTGATGCTTTTGGCGAAATGACTTTTTGCGTCGATGATGCGGCGCTGTATTTCGATTTCGAAGAACAATGTAAACAGATTAAACTCGGGGCAGAGCAGCGCGCCGAATTAGTATTAAACGCTCTGGTCGCTTTTCGTTTTTTAAAGCCGCTGATGCCCAAGAGCTGGCATTTCAGTCAGCAGGTTCGTCCGTTCCAGCCGGGTAACGGCCAGCTTGCACACGTGCAGGTGATGGAAAGCGGCGAACAGGCCACGCTGCTGATTGTTGAATCAGGCGATAATGCGAGCTTGTGCTTACTGGCGCAGGAAAGGCTGACAGTGGCAGGGCGCGGCATGGTGCTCGGGGATGCGATTAAAATCATGCATGACCGGCTGATGCCCGCAACGATCAGAACCAGCAGCCGCGATGTGTATGACCAGGCGGTGTAATCCTTTATCAGCGACGCTCTGATAAAACCGCCTGTTCTTTCCGAACTCAAATTTCCCAATTCAAACAGTTCTAGCTGAGCACGATATCCGAGGCCGGAATACAACTGCACGCCAGAATCGTCCCGTCTTTACCTACCGCACTTTCTTTCAGCGGTGACACCTGCCCGTCTTTCAACGTCATTTTACAGGCTCCGCAAATTCCCGCCCTGCATGAATAAGGGATGCGTAACCCCTGTAACTCCAGCTGCTCGAGTAAAATCTGCTGATTGTTGCCGGTAAATTCGGTGCCCTGATAATTAATGGTCAGAGTCTGTGCGCTGTTTTTAGGTGCTTCAACACTTTCAATCACTTGACCCGCGCCGTAAGGGCGGGGCGGTTTAGTCGTCAGGATCTCCACGCTGTCACCAGCGCGGATCACGCCGGAATTGCGGGCAATCATGTTCTGACCGAAATCCACATCGCCGTCGCTGGCCGTACGGTAGCTTTGCAGGGTTTTCAGCGGCTCCCCGCCCGGATGTTTACGCCCTCGCTCAATACTGACGGTAGTGAAAATACAGCGGCTGCAAGGTTTCACCAGATCGAAGATCACTTCGCCGATACGGATCGTCTGCCACGTGTCCTCGGCGTAAGCTTCTGCGCCGCTCACAACGATATTAGGGCGGAACTGCTCCGTTCGGACGCCACCCGGACAGCGACGTTGTAAATCCTGCATCGAAGCTTCATTGATCAGTAAATACGGGAATCCGTCGGCAAACGAAAGCGGCACTTCAGGATGTTTTTTGACCCGGCGGGTCGGTTCGTCACCTACCCAGCGCAACTGAACATCACGCTTTAAATAACCACTCAACCAGCGATTTACCGGTTCTGGCGCGATGAGTGAGGTAAACTGATTGCCCCAGACTTCTGTCGGCTGATTCTGGCCGTTGAATTCACTGAATTTGACGCTGATGCTCTCACCTTCCGGCGGGACAATCATCAGGCCATCGGGTAACAGAACCGGGGTGAACAACACCAGATTCGGATACTGGCGGGCGGTAATAAACATGCCCTGAGGGTCGGTCAGCATAAACTGGCGATCAAACGCCAGACCCGTTGCGGTGACCAGCGAATGAGACACTTGCAGGCCACGCATGGATTTTATCGGGTGAACAAATAAACGTGAAAGAATGGGCACTTAACATCGCCTCTCTGATTTTCGATCTTAAAAGAGAACCAGAGACTTTATGACAAGCGCCCGGGATTAGCTATAATGCGCAACAATTTTATTTTTGGTGATATGTCGATATGAACTCTTTGTTTGCCAGCACGGCGCGTGGACTGGAAGAACTGTTAAAAAGCGAACTGGAAACGCTGGGTGCGCAAGCCTGCAAAGTTGTGCAGGGAGGGGTGCATTTTGAAGGTGACGATCGCCTGATGTATAAAAGCTTGCTGTGGAGCCGCCTGGCTTCGCGCATCCTGCTGCCTCTGAACGAATTTAAAGTCCACAGTGACTTAGATCTTTATCTTGGCGTGATGGCCATCGACTGGCCGGAAATTTTCAGCGTTGATAAAACCTTCGCGGTGCATTTCAGCGGCCTGAACGACGAAATCCGCAACAGTCAGTACGGTGCGCTGAAAGTGAAAGACGCCATCGTTGACAGCTTTACCCGCAAAATGGATGAACGTCCGAATGTGGCGAAGCAGTTGCCTGACATCCGCGTAAACGTATTTCTGCAACGTGATACCGCCAGCGTCGCGCTGGATCTGAGCGGCGAAGGCCTGCATCAGCGTGGCTACCGTGACCTTGCCGGTCAGGCACCGCTGAAAGAAAATCTGGCTGCCGCTATCGTGATGCGCTCCGGCTGGCAGTCGGGCACACCGATGCTGGATCCGATGTGTGGTTCAGGCACCTTGCTGATTGAAGCCGCAATGATCGCCGCCGATCGTGCGCCGGGTCTGCACCGTCCACACTGGGGTTTCACCGGGTGGAACAAATTCGATACCGAGCTGTGGCGTGAACTGACAACGGAAGCGCAGGTTCGTACCCGCCGCGCTGTGCAGGAAACGTCCTCTCGTTTCTTCGGTTCTGATATCGACCGCCGTGTGATCGAGATGGCGCGCTCCAACGCCCGTCGCGCCGGCGTGTCAGAAATTATCAGCTTCGAAGCGGCTGAAGTGGGCAAACTGGTTAATCCGTTGCCTGAAGGCCCGACCGGTACTGTTATCAGTAACCCGCCATACGGCGAGCGTCTGGAAAGTGAACCGGCGCTGATTGCCTTGCATAATCAGCTGGGCCGCATCATGAAGATGCAGTTTGGCGGCTGGCAGTTGTCCCTGTTCAGCGCATCGCCTGAGCTGCTGAGCTGTGTGCAGTTGCGCGCCGATCGCCAGTTCAAAGCGAAGAACGGACCGCTGGAATGCGTGCAGAAAAACTATCAGTTGTCGGAAAACCCAACCGGTGCTGCGGGCGTGCAGATGGCAGAAGACTATGCCAACCGTCTGCGTAAGAACGTCAAAAAGCTGGAAAAATGGGCCAAACAGCAGGGGATCGAATGCTATCGCCTGTATGACGCTGATTTGCCGGATTACAACGTGGCGGTTGACCGCTACGGCAGTAAAGTCGTGGTGCAGGAATATGCGCCACCAAAAACCGTGGATGCGCAAAAAGCCCGTCAGCGTCTGTTCGACGTGATCAACGCTACGCTTGCGGTGCTGGATGTTTCCTCCAGCCAGCTGGTGTTGAAAACCCGTGAACGTCAGAAGGGCACTAACCAGTATGAGAAACTGGCTCAAAAGGGTGAGTTCCAGCTGGTAGAAGAATTTAACGCTAAGCTGTGGGTGAACCTGACCGATTATCTCGACACAGGTCTGTTCCTCGATCACCGCATCGCGCGCAAAATGCTGGGCGAAATGAGTAACGGTAAAGACTTCCTGAACCTGTTTGCTTATACCGGAACGGCCAGTGTTCATGCAGGGCTGGGCGGCGCACGCAGTACGACTACCGTAGATATGTCCCGTACCTATCTTGAGTGGGCTGAGAAAAACCTGCGCGTTAATGGCCTGACCGGTCGTCAGCATCGTCTGATTCAGGCGGATTGCCTGTCCTATCTCGGCATGTGCGACGAACAGTTCGATGTGATCTTTATCGATCCGCCGACATTCTCAAACTCCAAACGTATGGCTGAAAGTTTCGACGTGCAGCGCGATCACCTTTCATTAATGAAAGATTTGAAGCGTATCCTGCGTCGCAACGGTACCATCATGTTCTCCAACAACAAGCGCGGCTTCCAGATGGATCTCGACGGACTGAGCAAACTGGGTCTGAGCGCGAAAGAAATCACCAGCCAAACCCTGTCACAGGATTTCGCCCGTAATCGTCAAATTCATAACTGCTGGCTGCTCTCTCACGCTGGCGAGGAAAAATAAAGTTTATGTCGTTAATTAGTATGTCAGGTGCCTGGCTGTCATTCAGTGACTCGCCGCTGTTGGATAACACCGAATTGCACATCGAGCCGAACGAGCGCGTGTGTCTGGTTGGACGTAACGGCGCCGGTAAATCGACGCTGATGAAAATTCTCAACCGTGAAGTGCCGCTGGATGACGGGCGCATCGTGTACGAGCAGGATTTGATTGTGGCGCGTCTGCAACAGGATCCGCCGCGTAACGTTGCCGGTACCGTATTCGATTTCGTCTCTGAAGGCGTCTTCGAGCAAGCCGAACATCTGAAGGCGTATCACGCTATTTCGCATCTGGTCGAAACCGATCCGAGCGAAAAGAACCTGAACAAACTGGCGCAGGTGATGGAGATCCTCGATCACCAGGGCCTGTGGCAGCTCGACAGCCGTATCAACGAAGTGCTCTTGAAACTGGGTCTGGATGCTGACACCGAACTGAAAGCGCTGTCTGGCGGCTGGCTGCGTAAAGCCGCGCTGGGACGTGCGCTGGTCAGCGCTCCCCAGATTTTGTTGCTCGATGAACCGACCAACCACCTGGATATCGAAAGTATCGCGTGGCTGGAAGAGTTCCTGAAAGAATTCCAGGGCAGCATAATCTTCATTTCCCATGACCGTTCTTTCATCCGCAATATGGCGACCCGCATTGTCGATCTCGACCGCGGCAAACTGGTTTCCTACCCGGGTAACTACGAAGCTTATCTGCTGGCGAAAGAAGAAGCGCTGCGCGTTGAAGAGCTGCAAAATGCCGAGTTTGATAAAAAACTGGCGCAGGAAGAAGTGTGGATCCGTCAGGGTATCAAAGCCCGACGTACCCGTAACGAAGGCCGCGTACGCGCCCTGAAAGCCCTGCGTAAAGAGCGCTCCGATCGCCGTGAAGTGATGGGCACCGCCAAGATGCAGGTGGTTGAAGCCGCAAGCTCCGGCAAGATCGTCTTTGAAATGGAAGACGTTAACTACAGCGTGGCCGGTAAACAACTGGTCAGCAACTTCTCGGCTCAGGTGATGCGCGGCGATAAAATTGCGCTGATCGGTCCGAACGGCTGTGGCAAAACGACGCTGCTGAAACTGATGTTAAGCCAGATTAAGGCTGACAGTGGCCGTGTTCACTGCGGTACCAAGCTGGAAGTGGCGTATTTCGATCAGCACCGTGCCGAGCTGGATCCTGAACGTACCGTGATGGATAACCTCGCGGAAGGTAAGCAGGAAGTGATGGTCAATGGCCGCTCACGCCATGTTCTGGGCTACCTGCAGGACTTCCTGTTCCATCCAAAACGTGCAATGACCCCGGTGAAAGCACTCTCGGGCGGCGAACGTAACCGTCTGCTGCTGGCAAAATTGTTCCTGCGCCCAAGCAATCTGTTGATTCTCGATGAACCAACCAATGACCTGGATGTGGAAACTCTCGAGCTGCTGGAAGAGATGATCGATTCCTATCAGGGCACCGTAATGCTGGTGAGCCATGACCGTGAATTTGTTGATAACTCGGCCACTGAATGCTGGATTTACGAAGGCAACGGCGTGATCAACAGCTATGTCGGCGGTTACCATGACGCGCAGCATCAACGCCGTCATCAGAAGCCAATTCGTCAGGTTGCGGCAGCTGAAAATAAAGCACCTGCACAGCCGAAAGCAGAACAGGCCAAACGCACGGCGAACAAGCTCAGCTATAATCAACAACGTGAGCTTGAACAATTGCCACTGCAAATCAGCACACTGGAAGAAAAAATTGAAGCACTGCAACAGCAGATGAGCGATGCGAATTTCTTCACACTTCCTCATGAAGAAACTCAGCAAGTGCTTGCGGCTTTCGCTGCTGCAGAGCAGGAGTTAGAGCAGGCGTTCGAACGTTGGGAAGCGCTGGAAGCGCAGAAAAACGGCTAACACTGCACGCTTATCGGCAACCGGCTATAGGGAATACCGGTTGCCGATATCTTTGGCCTTTCCGCTATTGAGGAGTCGCTTGTGTGTTCTGATGCCCATGGTCCGCACATCTTATGCCCCCAATGCGACATGCTGGTGGCAATACCTGGTTTGAATATCGGGCAAAAGGCCGTTTGTCCACGTTGCCATACGACGCTGACAACCCGCTGGAATGAGCCTCGCAGACGTCCTGTCGGTTACGCAATCAGCGCCTTGTTTATGCTGTTGCTCGCCAACCTTTTCCCCTTTGTGAATATGAACGTTGCCGGACTGAGCAGCGAAGTTACGCTGGTGCAAATCCCGCAGGTGCTGGTGTCAGAAGATTACGCCAGTATGGCGTCACTGTTTATGATCGTGGTGCAACTGCTCCCGGCCATCTGCATGGTGTCTATCATTATTCTCTATCAGGGCATAAACATCCCCGTTCACTGGAAAGTGAGTATCGCGCGTACCCTGTTCAGGCTGAAAAGCTGGTGCATGGTGGAGATATTTCTCGCCGGTGTTCTGGTCAGCTTCGTTAAGCTGATGGCCTACGGCGACGTTGGGGTCGGGACCAGTTTCATCCCCTATGTCCTGTTCTGTTTACTGCAACTACGCGCGTTCCAGTGCACTGACCGCTTCTGGTTATGGCAGCATATCGAGCCTGCTCCGGCGGTTGAACACCCTGTTCGCGTGGGCGAAAGCGGCCTGCGACAGGGGCTGCGTTCATGTCACTGCTGTATGGCGATTTTGCCCGTTGACCAAAAAGAGTGCGGCCGCTGCAAGAGCCAGGGCCATGCACGGCGTAAAAACAGCCTGCAATGGACGATGGCGCTTTTGGTCACCTCGGTTCTGCTCTATCTTCCGGCCAATCTGTTGCCGATCATGATCACTCAGGTGCTGGGAACTCCGATGCCTTCGACGATCATGGCCGGTGTGGTGCTGCTGTGGAGTGATGGTTCTTATCCGGTGGCGATGGTGATTTTTATCGCCAGTATCATGGTGCCGACGTTAAAAATGATCGCGATTGCCTGGCTGTGCTGGGATGCGAACAGCAATAAAGAAATTGACCGTGAAAGGTTGCATGTGATTTACGAACTTGTTGAATTTGTTGGCCGCTGGTCGATGATTGACGTGTTTGTGATTGCGGTACTTTCTGCACTGGTAAGAATGGGGCAGCTCATGAGTATTTATCCGGACATCGGCGCGCTGCTGTTTGCTGGCGTCGTCATCCTCACTATGTTCGCTGCAATGACGTTTGACCCAAGGCTCATTTGGGATCGTGCCGGAATGAAGTCTACAAAGGAGCCACAAGATGGCAGGAAATAACATGGCAGAGCATGACGGAACTGCCAAAGTAGAAAAGATTAAACGCTGGTCACCGGTGTGGATTGTCCCGATCGTTACTGCGCTGATCGGGGCATGGATCCTGTTTTATCATTACAGCCACCAGGGACCGGAAGTGACGCTGATCACCGCGACGGCCGAAGGCATTGAGGGCGGGAAAACCACCATCAAAAGCCGTAACGTGGACGTCGGCAAAGTTGAATCAGTCACCCTGAGCGATGACCTTCAGCAGGTGATTATCAAGGCGCGTCTTAACACCGGCATGGAAAAAATGCTGCACGATGACTCCGTCTTCTGGGTGGTGAAACCGCAAATTGGCCGTGAAGGCGTTTCTGGTTTGGGGACACTGTTATCCGGGGCTTATATTCAGCTTCAGCCGGGAAATAAAGGCGGCGAGAAAACGGAATATAAACTCGATGACTCCCCGCCACTGGCGTCACCGGATGCCAAAGGGATCCGTGTCGTCCTGGAAAGTGAACGCTCCGGTCAGCTAAGTCCGGGTGACCCGGTGCTGTTCCGTGGATTCCAGGTCGGTACAGTGGAAACCAGCCACTTCGATCCTAAAGCCCGCAATATCAAATATCAGCTGTTCATTCGTGCGCCTTACGACACGCTGGTATCCGACAATGTCCGCTTCTGGAAAGACAGCGGCGTGAATTTTGATATGTCTGCTGCCGGAATGCGTGTGGAAATGGGCTCTCTGACCACGCTGTTCAGCGGTGGCGTGAGTTTCGATATTCCTAATGGCTGGACGCAGGGGCAGGCGGCTAAAAACGGCGATAACTATCAGCTGTTTGACGACCAGAAAAGTATTCAGGAATCGCTGTATACCCGTCATATGGATTACGTGATGTTCTTCTCTGACTCCGTTCGCGGTCTGCAACCTGGCGCGCCGGTCGAATTCCGTGGCATACGTCTGGGGACAGTAGCAGAAGTTCCTTATCCGTTGAATGTGCTGAATCAGCAGATGTCCGACGATTATCGTATTCCGGTACTGATCCGCATTGAACCCGATCGCTTTGTTCAACTGCTCGGCAGTAACTTCAATATTGAAGATCACATTCGTGATGGCATTGCTCATGGTCTTCGTGCGTCGATGAAATCCGCTAACCTGCTGACGGGCTCGATGTACATCGATCTTGATTTCTATCCTAATGAGAAACCGTGGAAAGGGCCGCTGGAACTGGCCGGGCACAAACTGCTGCCAACGGTGAGCGGTGGGTTCGCGCAGATCCAGCAGAAACTCATTGCCACACTGGATAAAATCAACAATCTGCCTATCGAACCTATGATGCGTGAAGCCACCAGCACGCTGGCGGAAAGTCAGAAAACGATGCGGGCAACGCAGAAAACGATCGAATCTCTTAATGCGATCGTTGGCAGCAAAGAGATGAAGAATCTGCCGAAAGACATGCAGCAGACGCTAATCCAGCTGAACCGCAGTCT
Organism: Rahnella sp. Larv3_ips; assembly: GCF_003697865.1. NCBI lineage: Bacteria > Pseudomonadati > Pseudomonadota > Gammaproteobacteria > Enterobacterales > Yersiniaceae > Rahnella > Rahnella sp. Larv3_ips. The sequence goes on from NZ_MJIB01000004.1 coordinate 206,805, forward strand.
GAAAGGATTCCAGCCTGGTTCTCCGGCGTACGGCAATCTGGTGGGCGATATGCAAAGTCTGGACAAGACCTTGCGCGAGCTACAGCCAGTCCTGAAAACGCTGAACCAGAAAAGTAACGCTCTGATTTTCGCAGCCCCTGGGCAAGATGATCCTCAGCCGAAGAAGGCCAAATAATGAAAAAATGGATACCTGTCGTCTTAGCATTATTCCTGACTGCCTGTAACAGCAGTAATCAGAAGACCTACTACCAGCTGCCGTTGCTAAGCAGTACAACGGCCGCCGGTAGCGTAATGTCGTCCGGCATGACCGAGCAGCGTAAGCTGTGGGTAGAGCACGTGAGTGTCGCTGATTACCTGGCAGGTTCAGGGCTGGTGTATCAGACCAATGATGTGCAATACACGCTGACTCAAAATAACCTGTGGGCCAGCCCGCTGGATCAGCAGCTACAGCAGTCTCTGGTGACCTATCTGCGCCGTGATTTACCGGGGTATTTGGTTTCCGGTCAGCCCGCCAGCTCTGACGATCAGGACGTGTTGAACGTTAATGTCACCGGTTTCCATGGCCGGTACGATGGCATCGTGGTGGTGAGCGGTAGCTGGACGCTGAACCGAAACGGCCAGACAATTCAGCGTGATTTTGCGCTGAATCTGAAACAGGGTGAAGACGGTTATGACGCACTGGTCAGAACTCTGGCTACCGGCTGGCAGCAAGAAGCAAGCCAGATAGCGGCTCAGGTAAGATAAAAACTTTTTAAGCTTAATTTAATTTGAGCTAAATAATAAAAATCCCGGCTTCTGATTTTCAGATGCCGGGATTTTTTATTTGTGATCAGCCAGATGTGATTCTTAAGGCGCGATTCATTTGCGCGCAATCCGATAAAATATCTCACATTTATGACATTGGCGTGAATTTTGAGCATTGACCTCCTTGCTGATAGCCGCTATTTATTAGGGGTGGACGCAGAAGCGCACCACTGTTTTCTTTCCACCTGACCTGAATAATGAGGGATACAAGGCATGAAGAGACAAAAACGCGATCGCCTGGAACGGGCACAATCACGTGGATATCAAGCAGGTATTGGCGGGCGCTCAAAAGAGATTTGCCCCTACCAATCATTAGATGCCCGATCACATTGGCTCGGGGGGTGGCGACAAGCCATGGAGGTCAGGGCCGTAACCGCTTAAGCGGCGGCACTGGCAGAAAAAGGAACAACCTCCGCTACGCGCGGAGGTTTTCGTTTATGCGGGCAGTCATCACTGAGACGTTTATCTCACTCACAATTATCTCTTATCAGAGATCAGAGATAAATCAGGCATAAAAAAACGGCGGATCCGAAGACCCGCCGTTCTGTTAATTGCAGTATTTGCCGAATCAGAACGCCGCAGCGTCCTTGAACAAACCTACTTTCAGATCTGTTGCGGTATAGATTACGACACCGTCAACCAGCACTTCACCATCTGCAACGCCCATGATCAGTTTACGGTTGATCACGCGTTTGAAGTTCAGGCGATAAGTCACCACTTTAGCCGTAGGCAGAACCTGACCGGTGAATTTCACCTCGCCGACGCCCAGTGCGCGGCCTTTGCCTTCGCCACCGAGCCAGCCCAGATAGAAGCCCACTAACTGCCACATAGCGTCCAGACCCAGACAACCAGGCATCACCGGGTCACCGATGAAGTGACAACCGAAGAACCACAGGTCCGGATTGATATCCAGTTCAGCTTCTACATAGCCTTTGCCATGGGTGCCGCCATCTTCTTGCATCTTGACGATGCGATCCATCATCAGCATGTTGCCTGACGGTAACGGAGGACCGCCTGCGCCGAAGAGTTCACTGCGGCCGGAAGCTATGAGGTCTTCTTTCGTATAGGAATCGCGTTTATCTACCATGTTCTATGTAAGCCTTATTTTAATGAAGGACGAAGATTAGCTTACAGCTGTAAGCTGAACAACTCCGATCAGCTGCGACTGAACCAGTTCAACCAACGAAGAGGCCAGGGATAACGCGGGCCACCTTGCGATGTTGCCAGCGCAATGCGCTGCTGAATCAACCCCAACAAACTCGGACGTTCTTCTTCAACTTCACCTTCGTTTGAGTAAATCAGTCCGGTCAGGATAGGCAGCGCTTCGGCTGCGTTATCAACTGCCCATAAATGAAACTGGCCTTCGCGAACGGCGTCTATAACCTGCGGATGCAGGCACAAATTACGCACGTTGCTGGTGGGCAGAATGACCCCTTGTTTCCCGGTCAGACCACGGCGCTGACAAACTTCGAAGAAACCTTCGATTTTTTCATTTACGCCACCAATAGGTTGCACGTTCCCAAACTGATCAACAGAACCGGTCACAGCAATTTGCTGGTTGATCGGCTGCATTGAAAGCGCACTGACCAGTGCACAAAGTTCAGCCAGGGAGGCGCTGTCGCCGTCGACTTCTCCGTAAGATTGCTCAAACACAATAGACGCGGAGAAGGGCAGAGGCTGGTCGAGCTCCAGTTCAGAAATCAGAAAGGCCTGCATGATCATCATGCCTTTCGCATGAAGATTGCCGCCCAGTTCTGCTTTGCGCTCGACGTCAGTAAACTCACCGTCGCCGGTGTGTACGACACAACTAATACGTGAAGGTTCACCCAGTGCTCGCGGGTGGCCCGGATATTCAAGAACGGACAGACCATTGATCTGCCCGACAACTTCGCCATCGGTTTCGATGAGAATTTGCCCAAGTTCGATTTCATCCTGCATGCGTTCTTGTAAATAACTCTCACGCCATGCGCGGGAGCTGGTCGCAGCTTCAAATGCTTTCGCACTCAGCAATTCATCTTCATTGTAGAGCGCGGCTTCACTCAGCTGCGTGTTCAGCCAGACCGGATCCAGAATCAGGCTACCTTGATCGGTGCTCTGGCGAATCGCTATCTTCAGAAACTCTGGCCAGGCATCGGCGGCAAGACGCGGGACATCCAGCTCATCTGCCAGCGTATTGACGTAACCACACCAGGTTTCCATATCGCTGGTTTCAGTCAACGGCAGGTCGGCTTCAAATTCACCGTAGATGGAGGAATCCATCAGCTCAGGTTCCATGTCGCTGAGATCGCCAAGAGACAGGCGGTCACCCACCAGAATCAGGCGGATATCCAACGGCATTGGCGGAATGGTTGCCGGCAACGGGCGTGTTTCATCGGGAGAAACCCAGTGATATTGCCCTTCGGTAATCATCTGCTTGAGACGTAACCACATCAGAGGCTGCGCGAGCAGGCTGCGAATCGACAGAATCAGAACGCCACCGTTCAGATGATGGACCAATCCTGGTTCAAGCTGAATCTGGTCTTTATAGATCCGCACGCAGCCAAACAGCTGTTCCGGCTCAACCCACTCACGGTACTGACAGGTATATTTGGCTGCAAAGGCATCTTCTGCCGATTTTGCTGCCAGCAGCGTCACTTTATTGCCTTCGATGTGATAGCGGTTACCGGCAATTTCTTGCGGCTCAGGGAGCAGTTCGCTGACCACATTCGAGATACGTGACAGATACTCACGGTTTTCCTGTGCTTTAAGAACCATAAAGCGGGGGCGCGAGCGGGGATGACAAAACAGCGTTAAACCATTTTCCAGCCGAGGCTGAGTTCCAGCGAAATCGACAGGGGCTAACTGGGCAGCCGTTGCAAAGATTGCCTCATAAGGCGCGGAGTCGGGCAGTAAAAGCTGCCAGTCAAGTCGGTTATTGGTCAATGTGTTAGCTGTTTTCTATAAAAAGGGAAAGTGCGATTATACAAGAATAAACACGGCTGCATACAATGAGAGTCACCCCCAAATCCGAGTTAACGCACATTGCTGAACGGGTGCGCAAAAAACAAACAAATTGGCGGGTTTATTTGCAGTGAAAATTGAAATAAAACTGTTATGCTTAGTAAAGTTACGTGGTCACAGAAGAGTTCACGATGAAATATCAGCAACTGGAAAATCTCGAAAGCGGTTGGAAATGGAAGTATCTGGTGAAAAAACACCGGGAAGGTGAGCGGATCACCCGCCATTTAGAAAACAGCGCTGCGCATGAATCAGTGAATCAACTTCTTAGCCTGGAAAATGAACCGGTAAAGGTCATGGACTGGATTGCTAATAATATGAATCCGGCGCTGGAAAATCGTCTCAAGCAAACCATTCGCGCCCGCCGTAAACGCCATTTCAATGCTGAACATC
>NZ_MJIB01000004.1:211140-399371 GCF_003697865.1 Rahnella sp. Larv3_ips
GAAGTCTATCGATCTGGAGTTTTTGGTCTGGCAGCGTCTTGCTGGGCTCGCACAACGTCGCGGGGCAACGTTGTCGGATACGATTATACAGTTGCTTGAAGATGCTGAGCGTAAAGAGAAATATGCGAATCAGATGTCATCACTGAAGGAAGATTTACAGCAAATTCTGGGTAAACAAGATAGCTGACCTGTCTCCATATCCTTTCTGATCAGCAACGTTATCTGTTCCGGTTTGGCTTCTGAAGGTTAAATCAGGACATAAAAAAACCCCGCCGAGGCGGGGTTTTTAGTATCTGTAGCAAAAGCTAAAGAGTGTTATTAAGCCTGTGGCTGAGTAACAGTATCTTTGTAGCCTTTAACTTCGATTTCTACACGACGGTCTGGTGCCAGGCAGTCGATCAGAGCAGCACGACCTTTAACGGAGTCACAGGTAGAACCAGTAACTGGGTTAGATTTACCTTGGCCTTGTGCAGAGATCTTGTTAGCAGGGATACCTTTAGATACCAGGTAATCTACTACGCTCTGTGCACGTTGCTCAGACAGTTTCTGGTTGTATTGTTCTGAACCGATACGGTCGGTGTAACCCAGAACGATAACAGAACCGTCTTTAGGATCGATTGAGCTCAACTGGCTGTACAGTTGATCCAGAGCCTGTTGGCCTTCTGGTTTCAGGGTCGATTTGTTGAAGTTGAAGAGAACGTCAGATTTCAGAGTGAATTTCTTAGTCTCTACAACTGGAGCTGGAGCTGGTGCTGGAGCAACAACTGGAGCAGCTGCTTCATCTTGACCGAAACGGTAAGAAACACCCACAGACAGCATGCCGTTATCAGGACGTGCGCCAACTGTAGCTGCGTCACCGATGTTGTTAACCCACTGGTAATCCAGACGGGTAGCCCAGTTTTTGGTTACTGCGTATTCAACACCAACGGCTGCCAGTGGAGAAACACCAGTGTCGTGGTCGCTGATGCGGCCAGCAGCGCCATTGTTGAAGTTACCTTTTGAATCTGCACGCCAAACCATACCACCCAGACGGGTATACAGGTCCAGATCGTCAGTCAGTGGGTAGCTCAATTTAGCAGCCAGCTGAACGCCTTGTGCTTTGAACGCGCCGTTGTTTACGCTGCCTTTAGAAGGCATGCGACCAAGCCAGTCATATCCCATTTCAAAGCCCAGGTATTGGTTCGCTTGGTAACCCAAGAACGCACCTGCACCCAGTTGGCTTTCGTGGGTAGGGCCGTTGCCGATACCTTCGTAAGCATTTGCGAAACCAGTGTCATGGTATTGGGACCAGCCCAATTTACCACCGGTATACCAGGTGTTATCTTTAGGGGCGGCTTGCGCTACGGTAGCGAAACCTGCCAGTGCCACTGCTAATGCGATAGCTGTCTTTTTCATTTTTGCGCCTCGTTATCATCCAAATAGGCAATTGAGCTTTAAGCTGTAAGCCCTTGGTTAAAATCCTTGCGCCAAGGTTATTGCGTCAATTAAGAACTTGCCACTTTACGTTGGCATTATAGAGCAACCTTGGCGTTGTAAAGTCTACAACGTGGCGCGAAACTTACAAGCTTGAAGTGTTAACGCTGTGGAAAAAAAGGGAAAAATGTACACATTTCTTAACGTGTTTGACCTTTTGTTGACAAAACTTGGAGGATATCTGCGTCAGGAATGCCCATTTTTACTGGCTTTGGGGCCAGTTCCAGCACAAATCACTAAGTTCCGCATTATTTTCATCGGAACATTCCTAATTTGAACTAATGATATACAAATGAGTGAATTTTTACGGTTGAGTGATGTCCATTGGCTGAACTCTGCTCATTTGTCGGCTTCATCACGAACCCGTAAGCCTCCCCCTGACGGGCTGCAATTTGCAGTCTTTCCCTCTCAAGATCGTTCAATTCAGGTAGCCAACCTAATACCACACTGTAATTTCCGGTCTGTAATGCCTTCTCCATCGCGTCCACCGTCGACATCGCAGTGATCTGATTTACCTGCACCATCTTATCTACAGGCAAACCCGATTCTGATAACCAGATACGGCTCAATTTTTGCTGTGGCGTGAGCCATAACAGCCAGCGTGATTGCGTGCCGAGATGTTGAAGCAGAGGCAGTAACAGTTGGGCAAACGCCGGTTGGCTCGCACTATAGACGAACTCAGTGATCAGACCATTATTCAGAGACGCAGACGTATTTACCTGTTGATGATCTACCGGCAAAGCAAGCTGACTAAAATGATGATTTGCATGGTGTTGAGTTCGCATAGTGATGTACCCCAGTGAGTTACTGTATGAATGTACAGTACTCTGGCGGTGCACAAAGATCAACCCAATTTTTCCAAGATATCTCGCAAATTTTGAAGGTAACTGACTGCAAATGCATTTTGTATTTGGCGCAGTGCTCCACATTGCGTATTTTGATTTTAGCTGTTTAGCTAACCCAGAAATGGTTCTATGGAATGAATATGAAAAGGATAACGCAATGATAAGCCAGTCAAAAAAACGGATTCTTCAATGTACGGAACTCTTTGCCTCATTGGGCAACATACGTGCACGCTCGCAGTTCGGTGGGTACAGTTTATCGGCTGACCGCGTGATGTTTGCTCTTGTGTCCGACGGCGAGTTGTACCTGCGCGCCAGTGATGAAACTGAGCAATATTTTTGCGAGCTAGGAATGGAAAGGCTGATTTATCGTAAACGCGGAATGCCCGTTTTTCTTCGTTATTTCAAAGTGAGCAAAGCTCAGTGGGAGAAACCCAGAAAACTGCGCCAGATGGCCATGCTTTCTCTCACAGGAATGCAGCATGATATCAATAAACGTAAAAAAAACGAGGCAGGGCGGTTAAAAGATCTCCCCAATTTGACGCTGGCGCTGGAAAAATTACTCTGGGAGGTGGGTATTGAAAATTCGGGCGATCTTAAATCGCTGGGATCATGTCTGACGTACAAAAAGCTCTGTACCGTGAAAAAAGATCTGGGTATTAACATATTAATGGCGCTGGAAGGGGCAATTCTTGGATTTCATGAGGCTGCTCTGCCGATGTCATCCCGTGAGTCGTTAATTCAATGGTACAGGCATCAGCAAGAGCAATCGGAACACCCACTCCAGGATCCACATTAATGGGGCTGGAGTGAATGCCCGGAGGTTAACGGTATCAGGAGTGATGCTGTTCCGGCGAAATCTTGTTATTCAGGCTGGTGAGCTCAGGTAAATGAGCCACCAGCAATCCGATTTGCTGCAGTACAAGTTGCTCTTTACTGTCTGATTCTGTCGTACGCATCTGAATCCGCGAGGTCAGGTGATCAAGTGCGCGCTGTACCCGGTCTGTCTCGGTTGTCATATGATTCAGGGCGCCATCCACACAGCATGCAGCATCATCCAGTAAGCGCAGCGTTTCGGCATCCTGCAGTTTTTCGCGGTGGGCACCCAACGCTGAAATATAACTGAGCATAGTGTGATTGAGGCACAGCAGGCGAAAGGCTGCCTCAAGCGTCGCCGTCTCATTGTTTTTCTCCGAGCTCATATTGGAGACAACGGACGCCAGTTCAGCATCGCAGTTATGCGCATCACGTCGCGCAAGACGATAATCAAGACTGTTGTCCTTGCCCTGATGATATTGCACCAGAATGGCATCAAGATACCGGCAGTTGGCCTGAAAGGTTTTACTGACTACCCGGTCAATCTGGCGGAATTTCCAGTCAGGCCAGATAAATGTCACGGCGGCCCAGGCAATGGCGCAGCCAATCAGCGTATCAATAATCCTCGGGATTGCCACTTCGAACCCTTCGCCCAGCAAATTGAAGCACAGCAAGACCAGCAGGGTGATAAACATGGTGGCCTGGGCATATTGCACGGTGCGAAAAGCGAAGAAGAGCAACCCGCTGATCACGATCAGGATCATCTGACCATCCACTGAGGGAACGAAATACAGGATGGGTATTCCGAGCGCGATACCGGCCAGGGTCCCGATAATCCTCAGCGCTAACCGCCGGCGAGTTGCGCTGTAGTTAGGCTGGCATACGAACAGGCTGGTCAGCAAAATCCAGTAACCGTGATTCAGCCCGCTGACCTGGATAAATACATATCCGACAAACAGCACGACGGACATGCGGATTGCGTGGCGGAATAATACCGATTGCGGCGTGAAGTGACGTGAAATCCGCAGCCAGATATCATCCAGGCCGGTGAGGCGGTCTTCAACAAACGGGCTTTTCCCGGCCTGATTTTCCGGCAACGATTGCTCGGATTCAATATTCGCCAGCTGTGCATCGATCGCATGCAGATTGCGCAAAAGGTGGCGCAACGCCTGCAACATCTCCCGGTGTTCCCCCTGCGTTTCCAGACGCTTAAGTGCCTCTTCCAGCCGTGCAAAGGCGCGTTCAAACTGGCTGTTATGCGTATAGGGTTGCCGATAAAGAATGCACTGAGAAAGCTGTAAACAGGCACGCGCCTGCATACTCATCAGGCGCTGGAAGCGGAATAAAATGTCGCTGTGATGGAACTGTTCGCTGAGTTTCAGGTATTTCACGTGAGAGGAACTGGCCCGTTCATGAATATCCTGTACGACAAAGTAATAGTGCAGGGTGCGTCGCGTTCCTTTCTGACCCCGGTCGCCTTTAAGCCGGGTCTGCAGCGTATTCTTGGTCTGATTGAGCGTCGCAACCAGCTGACCGTTGGCCATTGCCAGTTCCACCAGTTGCTGATTGTTGTCTTCCTGATCGGGGTCAAACAACGTTGCCTTGGCTTCCAGATAGGCGGCCAGTTGGGTGAGACAGCGGGAAATCTGGTCCTGAAGCGGGCGGATGGGGAAAATTAAATGCCCGGCAAGCGTCAATACGTTGTACCAGATTGCCCCTGCCAGCAGCAGTAAGGGTTGCTGATACCAGATGTGATACATGCTGGTGCCGAGCATGGTATAAATCGCGATCAGCAACGCGCCGAACGCGATAGTGGCATAACGTTGTCCGAGTGCACCAAGCAGAATGAATCCGCACGTCGAGAGCATCAGGCCCGGCGCAAACAGCCACGGATGGGGAAACAGCAACTCTATTGATGCCGAGGCAATGAAAAAGCACACCAGGGTGATCAGCAAATTACGCAGACGCCCTGCCAGCCGGTCATCAAGGTCGGCCAGCGCCGCGGCCACCACACCCAGCGTCAGCGGAATAGTCAGCGTTGTCTGGCCGAGCCACCACGGCACCGCAGCAGCACCGGTCAGCGCAATGAAAATCCTGATGTGATAAAGAACATTGCTGTTATAGGCATAACGCCTTAACCCTGGTGCAATAGAGAGCACGAAAACCCCACGTTAAACATAATCAGTGATTAAAAAAATTGGCCGAACGAGGTTGCTCAGCGATTGCGACGGTCATTAAGTTGGCGCGCAGCATTGGATTCACGCATTTGTTTTGCCAGCTCAACGGAAACTACCCGACGGCCCACCGGCCAAAGTGCGATAGCGGCGATTTTAAAATTCGCGATGCCCACTGGAATACCAATAATACTGATACATTGAGCAATCCCCGCCACAATGTGGGAAATACATAACCACCAGCCGAAGAAAATTAGCCAGAAGATATTCAGCAGAGTACCGCCACCGGCAAGCAGCGCGTTACGTCTCTCAGGATATAAATCATCGACATGTACTGCTTCATTACCGAACGGCAGCAATGACAGACGGGTGATTTCCCAGCATGAACGGGTCAGAGGCAGGGTGAAAATCAGCACAATACTGACCAGCGTGGCAAACAGCCAGGCGAGAGTGGTGAAAAAGCCACCTAAAACAAAGTTAAGAATATTGAGCACTGTGCGCATGTTGGGATCTTCCCGAAGTTATTAAAAATGTTAAAAGATTTCATGTTCACTAAATGGAAACACCTGCTTTATTCTACCTTGTTTCGTGTGCCGGATCGCCTCTGGTTATCAAAGGTGAACTCCTAAATACTCTTTCGAATCCGAACATGTAAAATAACGCATACTATTTTTCCGTCAGGAATCAAGAAAAGACACGGTGTGATGATATGGAATTGAAATCGACCTCTTTCGGGAAACATCTGGCTCAGCATCCTTACAATCGGGTGCGCATGCTTAACGCGGGCGTTGAAGTCAGCGGCGACAAACATCACTACCTGATCCCTTTCAATCAGCTGATCCAGATCCGCTGCAAACGCGGCATTGTCTGGGGTGAGCTTGAATTCGAGCTTCCTGAAGAGAAAGTCGTGCGTCTGCATGGCACGGAGTGGCAGGAAACTCAGCGTTTTTATCAGCATTTGCTCAAAGCCTGGCAGAGCTGGAGCGATGAAATGAGCGATGTCAGTGCCGGCGTGTTGCACGGGCAGGTGGAAAAAATCGAGCGCATTGAAGAGCAGGACAAATGGTTCAAGCGTGTTGATCTGGCTGATGTGCAGAAAGATATCGCCGACGCTTTTGCCGCGATACCGGTTCCGGTTGAGCGCCTGAATGAATTTGAGAACTGCCGTGACGATTATCAGACCTGCCTGCGCTGGCTCGAGCAGGGTAAACGCAGCGTCGACAGACGAAATCTGGCGTGGACTGATCGGGTGATTGCCGATAATCGTGACTTCTTCGATACCGTCGAAGTGTCTCCGCTCAATGACAGCCAGTGTCGGGCGGTGGTCAACGGGGAAGATGCTGTGCTGGTGCTGGCAGGTGCGGGCAGCGGCAAAACGTCGGTACTGGTGGCGCGCGCTGGCTGGCTGTTAAGGCGTCAGGAAGCGCAGCCGGAGCAAATCCTGCTTCTGGCATTCGGACGTCAGGCCGCCGATGAAATGAACACCCGTATAAAAGAGCGCCTGCATACCGAGGGCATCAAAGCCAAGACTTTCCATGCGCTGGCATTACAGATTATTTCGGAAGGCAGCAAAAAAGCGCCGAAAATCAGCAAACTGGAGACGGATGCCAAAGCGCGCCGCAGTTTACTGATCAAAACCTGGCAGCAGCAATGTGCAGAGAAAAAAGTCCAGGCCAGCGGCTGGCGGCAGTGGATGACCGATGAGCTAGAATGGACCGTTCCGGAGGGGGATTACTGGAAGAACAAAGCGCTGGCCGAGCGACTGTGCAGCCGTCTTGAACGCTGGCTCGGCCTGATGCGTATGCATGGCGGCAGCCAGGCAGAGATGACCGACGCCGCCCCTGAAGAGGTAAAAGAACTATTCCAGAAGCGCATTCGCCTGATGGCACCGTTTCTGAAAGCCTGGAAAACAGCGCTTAAAGAAGAGGGCGCAGTGGATTTCTCAGGGCTGATTCATCAGGCCGTCAATATTCTGGAGAAAGGGCGGTTTGTCAGCCCGTGGAAACACATTCTGGTGGATGAGTTTCAGGACATTTCGCCACAGCGTGCGCTGCTTCTTTCTGCCCTGCGTAAACTCAACAAGCACACCAGCCTGTTTGCCGTTGGCGATGACTGGCAGGCCATTTACCGGTTCAGTGGTGCAGAGCTTTCGCTGACTACCGCATTTGCTGAAAACTTCGGTGAAGGCGCGCAATGTGCGCTCGATACCACCTACCGTTTCAATGATCGCATTGGTGAAATCGCGAATAAATTTGTCCAGCAAAACCCTTATCAGCTGAAAAAACCATTAAACAGCCTGACGAAGGGGAACAAGAAAAATGTCGTTATTCTTCCTGAGGACCAGCTGGAAAAATTACTGGATAAACTCAGCGGGTACGTCACGGCGCAGGAGCAGATTATGGTGCTGGCGCGTTATCACCATCTGCGTCCGCAAATACTGGAGAAAGCCGCCACGCGCTGGCCGAAACTCAATCTTGAGTTTATGACCATCCACGCCAGCAAAGGTCAGCAGGCAGATTATGTGATTATCGTCGGGTTGCATGAGGGCAATGATGGATTCCCTGCACCGGCCCGCGAGTCGGTGCTGGAGCAGGTTTTACTGCCCGAACCTGAGAACTTCATGGACGCGGAAGAGCGGCGTTTGCTGTATGTGGCGATGACCCGCGCGAAACATCAGGTCTGGTTGCTGCAGGATAAAGCGCGTCCTTCGGTGTTTGTTGAACAGCTTGAAGACATCGGTGTACCGGTGCAGAGAAAGCCCTGAACGAAAAGGCCCGGCGAACTGGCTCCGGGCCTTTTATCCTTCATTCTTTCAGGCGTGCCCACAAATAGCGCTGATAGTCAGGAATGGTGATTTCAACTTCCGACTGAAACATCGGCGACTGAATCAGAAAATCAGCGGTAGAAATGTTCGTCGCCACAGGAATATTCCATACCGTCGCCAGACGCAGCAGCGCCTTCACATCCGGGTCATGCGGAACGGCATTGAGCGGATCCCACAGGAAAATCAGCATATCAATTTTGCCTTCCGCGATCAGCGCGCCGACCTGCTGATCGCCACCCATCGGACCACTCAGCATACTTTTGACGTTAATTCCGGTGTTACGCTGAACCAGATTTCCGGTTGTACCAGTGGCATAAAGAATGTGCTTTGAAAGCTCAGCGACGTTTTTATCCACCCATTTCATCAGCGTATTTTTGCAGTGGTCATGGGCGACCAGCGCAATATGCTTTTGGCTGGCGATCGTGCGGGTTGTGAATTCCATCTAATTCCCTTCAACGCGAAAGTAAAAGTGGCTCACAGAATACTGAAACTGGGTTTTACTGCATAGCGCGGGGGCAAGAATTTGGCGTTAAGGAAGAAAATGCGTGATGCAGATGACGTTACTACGCCCGTTCCTGTTTTTCTGGTTGTCTGAACCAGAGCAGAAACTGTTCGATACCCGCATTGGCGGCGAGACGGGTCCAGAGCGGATGAAGATAGGTCATTTCGATTTGTGAAGTGCGTTCGTGCGTCATTGCCGTTTTTCTGTCTGAATTATTTTTGGCAAAAGCAGGCACCGCCGCGCGTGCGCCGGAAAGGTTATAGGTCATCATCAATTTTTCAGCGTCAGCCAGGCGTTCTGCATTAAACATATTCAGCACATCACGCTGGGTTTTAATCTGACGTCCTTGTTCATTCACCAGCTGGTAGTTCATCGCGTGGCTAAACTGCGCCATCTCTTTTTCATTACTGAGCGATGGCAGAACAAAGGAGACTGAGCGGTTATCATGTGCGCTGAAGGTCACAATAAAGGCCGGAGAGTGATAAAGCTGAGGTGGCTGCGGGCTGGCAGTATGAATATTTTTACTGACCTGAAACAGGATCTGATGCTGTCCGCCGTCGAGTTCGAGGCTTTCCGCCCCCTTGAGAATGGCGCCTGACATCAGTTTACCGTCGATCACCAGCAGGTCAACGTCTGGGGAAAGTTTGAGTGAGGTCGCCGAAGCTGACGCCATCAGGCTGAGACTCGCTAATGCGACCAGCGCATGACAGACTTTCATTCTTCTCTCCTCAAACACAACGTTGTTCATCCTCTATTATTCAGTAACGGTGATTGTGTGTCAAAGTTTTACAAAATGTTTTAAATTCACACGGCGCGCCACGACGGTCTTCTGGCTTTTTTGTCCGCCAGCCTGCCGGAATAACAATGCTGAGTTACACTTAGCTCAGACAGGTCAAAGGAGAAAATCCCGTGCAAGATAATGATATTCGCAACATTCTGCAGGATGTGAAAACCATCGCGCTGGTCGGCGCCAGCGATAATCCGGGGCGTCCTAGTTATGGCGTGATGGCGTACTTACTTTCGCAGGGTTATCAGGTGACGCCTGTCAGCCCAAAACTCGCAGGGCAAGAGTTGCTGGGGCAGAAGGTGGTCGCCACGCTGGCTGACATTGCGCATCCGGTGGATATGGTCGATGTATTTCGCAATGCTGAAGCCGCTTACGGCGTCGCGCAGGAAGCGATCGCGATAAAAGCCAAAGTTCTCTGGCTGCAAATCGGCGTTATCAACGAACAGGCGGCGGTTCTGGCGAAAGAAGCCGGGCTAAAAGTGGTTATGGATCGTTGCCCGAAAATTGAAATCCCGCGACTGGGGATTAAATAGATTTTTAGCGGTAACGCACAAAAAAATGGCGTAAAAAAACCGGCTGCAAAGGCCGGTTTTTCACATCTGTAATCAGAGACATCAGTTACGCAGGCGAGGGGCCTGAAGCTGACTGCGCACCGAGGCCGCTAAATCATCCAGAGACGTTTGTTCCGGATGCGCCCGCGCCGCTTCGTGATCGATCTGTATTTCGGCCAGATAAGTATGGATTGGCTGGCCTTCCTCATCTTCCATCACCACGTGGTACCAGGGGGCCGCACGCAGGGAGTCATCAGTGGCAAGTTCAGCGACGTCAGGTTTGTCCAGCGAATACTCCGCATCGACATCGATTACCACACCCAAATAGCCCAACATTCTGTGGCGGACCTGTTGGCCGATACCAAATTTACTGGCAATCATAGTCATCTCCTGAAATTAGCGTCTTATCTTCTATATGGAGATAAAACGCGCTGTTTCAAGTTTTGACCACTTAATCCGCTAAAGATTCTCCGGTGTGCGCCTGTCAGGGCACACCGTGATCAATCAGTGAGTCACCCGGCAGGCAAAACCTTTCAGGTACAGACCTTCCGGATAAGCGCCCGTGACCGGATGATCGGCAGCCTGTCGGAACTGCTCAACAAACTGAATTTCGCGATGCGCATCCAGCGCGGCATCGGCCAGGATTTTCTGGAACAGGTCAGTGGGCAGTAAGCCGGAGCAGGAGAAGCTCAGCAAGATACCGCCCGGACGCAGCAACTGCAGCGCCAGCATATTGATATCTTTATAACCGCGACACGCGCTCGCCAGCTGATTTTTATTCTCTACGAATTTAGGCGGATCCATCACAATCATGTCGAACAGTCTGCCTTCGGTGCGGTATTTACGCAGCAGTTGGAAGACGTCTTCACGCACAAATTCTGCTTTCAACAGATCCAGATTATTCAGCTCAACGTTCTGACGCGCCACATCAAGCGCTGCCTGCGAGGTATCAACGTTAGTGACTTTCGTGCACCCGCCCATCAGCGCTGACACGGCAAAGGCGCCGGTGTAGGAGAAGCAGTTCAGCACTTCACGGCCTGCCGCATAGTGGCGTGCAGCCAGGCGGCTGTCGCGCTGGTCGAGATAGAAACCTGTCTTATGACCTTCTTTGATGTCCACCAGCAGGCTCATGCCGTGCTCCTGGATAGGCAGCAGGGCAGGCGGCTCATCGCCAAGCACATGACCCTGCACCATTTCCATGCCTTCTTTCTTACGCACCGCGACGTCGGAACGATCCCAGATGGCGCATTCCGGGTAGCAGTGTTGCAGGGCGGCAATCAGCGGCGCGCGCTGATATTCAGCCCCTGCAGAAAGTAATTGCAACACCAGGAAATTCTGGAAGCGGTCAATCGTCACGCCCGGAAGGCCGTCAGACTCACCGGCAATCAGGCGGTAACCGTCAAGCCCGTCGCGTTTGGCGATATAATCACGCCAGCTTTGCGCCTGTTGCAGGCGGCGGATAAAGAAATCGATGTCGATCTCTTCCTGCGGTTCGAAAGTCCAGACACGGGCGCGGATTTGCGACGACGGAGAATAAGCGCCGCGCGCGAGCCATTTCCCCTGACTGTCTACAATATCAATAGTGTCGCCGGAATTGGCTTTACCTTCGATGCGTGAAACCGCACCGGAAAACACCCACGGATGGCGGCGCAGAAGAGATTTTTCGCGGCCTTTGGCCAGAATTAAACGTGCAGTCATAAAATTAGGTTCTGTCGGTTCGGAGACAAAAAAGAGCGACATTGTCCGGTCATGCAGGTGAAATTGCAACGAACCATACCGCTAACGGAGAGATAATTATGTCAACAGTCAGTATAGCCGCCTGGGTCTACGGCATGGTGCAGGGTGTCGGTTTTCGGTTTTCAACACAACATCAGGCCACCGCGCTGGGGCTGACCGGATACGCCAAAAACCTTGATGACGGCAGCGTCGAAGTGGTGGCGTGCGGGGAGCAGGAAAAGGTGGAACAGCTGTTAGTCTGGCTGAAAGCCGGCGGGCCGACACATGCGCGGGTGGATCGTGTGCTCAGTGAGCCGACCGCACCCGGCGATTATAAAGAGTTCAAAATCAAATACTGAGGCGCGGGGGTTACAGGCACTTCACCGGTTTAGGCAGGCCCGCGATTTTTGTCGCCTGCTTGGCCGGGCCTTTCGGGAACAGCCGGAAGAGATAACGGCTGTTGCCTTTCTCTTCGCCATATTTTTGCGCCATGGCTTTGACCAGCATCCGCACGGCGGGCGAGGTATTAAACTCCAGGTAAAAGTCCCGCACAAAACGCACGACTTCCCAGTGGGCATCTGTCAGCACGATCCCTTCTTCTTCTGCCAGCAGTGGCGCCATGCCTTCCTGCCAGTCTTTACTGTTTTTCAGGTAACCCTGAGCGTCGGTTTCAATAACCTGACCGTCAAACTCCAGCATACAACCTCAAACCTGTAAAAATGCAGCAGGCAGTTTAGCAAAAAAGGTCTGCCTGAAAAAATAAAAAGCCCCGCCGGAAGGCGGGGCTGCAATTTACATCGGACGACAACTAAGAAAAGCAATCAGTTACGGGATGACAGACCCAGAATGCTCAGCAGGCTGACAAACACGTTATACAGCGAGACATACAAACTCACGGTAGCGCGAATGTAATTGGTTTCGCCGCCATGAATAATATTACTGGTTTCCCACAAAATCGCGCCTGCGGAGAACAGAATGAACAGGCAGCTGATCGCCAGAGACAGCGCCGGAATTTGCAGGAACAGGTTGGCGACAACCGCCACCAGCAGCACCACAAAGCCCGCCATCATCATGCCTGACAGGAACGACATGTCTTTGCGCGTGGTCAGCACGTAGGCCGAACAACAGAAGAACACCAGCGCTGTACCGCCCAGGGCGAGCATAATAATGTCACCGGCACCGGCGGCCAGCAGTGAACTTAACAATGGCCCCAGCGTGTAACCCATAAAGCCGGTCAACGCGAAAGCGGAAAGAATACCTGCCGGGCTGTTAGCCGTACGGTAGGTCAGGAACATCAGGCCATAAAACCCGACGATCGTCAGCAGAAAGCCGGGAGAAGGCAATCTCAGCACCGTACTCGCCGTCGCAGTGATCGCCGAAACGCCGAGAGTCAGGGCTAACAGGAAATAGGTGTTACGCAATACCCGGTGTGTGCTTAACAACGAGCCTGCGCGCGATGACGAAGAGGCAACGTAACGATCCATAATAAAATTCTCACTCTTATAAAAGGATTGGAGTCGGTGAAAATACAGTCAGATCGGAGTGTAAGTAGTTGCGCCGCGTCATTAAAGACGTTTTACCCTTCTTTACCTGCTCAGGGCGTGCGGGGCGCGGTTTCCTGACGTCAGAATCACCGAAATGATGCTTAAATCGCCGCTTATGAACAGAATGCCTGTTTTTCAGGCAAACGAACAGAATCAGGCTTTACAAGCGGATCGGCACTGTTTATAGTTCGCTTCGTTGCGGAGGGGTGGCCGAGCGGCTGAAGGCACCGGTCTTGAAAACCGGCGATGGGAAACCATTCGAGAGTTCGAATCTCTCCTCCTCCGCCATAAACAACACAAGAAAGCTGCTAAGTAATTAGCGGCTTTTTTTGTGCCTGTTATTCAGGCACGCGTCAGGGCATGCGTTTTAAATGCTCATAAAATCAACAAACTAGATTGAAAATAATGTTTGCATCTTTTTTCCGGTCTTGTATACTACGCCCCGTACTGAACGACTGACGTCGCAAAGTGCTTGTTGTTTACGGAGGGGTGGCCGAGCGGCTGAAGGCACCGGTCTTGAAAACCGGCGATGGGAAACCATTCGAGAGTTCGAATCTCTCCTCCTCCGCCATAAACAACACATCAAAGCTGCTAAGCAATTAGCGGCTTTTTTTGTGCCTGTAATCCGGCACATCCATTCGTTACTTCCCGTTGTCTTAGCAGTATGTCAGCCCGCTTGCTGCTGCCCGTACTGCCTTGGTGAACACCCGAGCGTGCGTTTGAACGCCGTACTGAAGGCGCTTTCTGATTCGTAACCCAGCGACAACGCCACCGCCGATACCGGTTCTTTGCTGTTTGTCAGCCGGTCACCGGCCAGCAACATCCGCCAGCGGGTCAGGTATTCCAGCGGCGCGCTGCCGACGGCCAGCTTGAATTTTTGCGAGAACACCGAGCGCGACATGCCTGCCTGCTCCGCCAGCGTCTGCACCGTCCAGCGATGCGCCGGGTTTTCATGCATTGCATTGAGCGCTTTGGAGAGTTGCCTGTCAGCCAGCGCGGCAAACCAGCCGCTGCTTTCCCCTTCCGCTGTGTTATCGACGTGCATCCGCAGCGCCTGCACCAGCATCATGTGCGCCATATGCTGCGCGATCAGCAATCCGCCTGGCCGCTGCTCACGCAATTCCTCCATCATCCGCTCAACCGCCCAGCGCAAACTGGCTTTGTCAGATTCTTTCGAGATGTGTACCACCGGCGGCAGCATCGCCAGCAGGGTAGAGGCGTGGGTGCCGCTGACCGCAAACCGGCTGCCGGTGAGGAAAAAATCCTTGCCGCCGTTGCAGGAAACCGTTCCGCCATCCCGCGCCTGCTGGAAAATTGGCCCGGCATCGACGGGCGGAATAGACAGATCGCTGGCGAGCCGGAACGGGCGGCCGGCCGGTAACACAAAGCAGTCTCCGGCTTTCAGATGCACGGCGCCTGGCACGGAGTCGACCGCCAGCCAGCATTCACCGGTAATGATCGCGTTACATTTAATCGACTGATAATGATCGGGGAATTGCACCGACCATGCGCCACCGGCTTCAAAACCTTTGGACATATAACTGCGTGGCTTCAGCAGTGACAACACATCAGAAAGAGGATCCATCAGCGGCTCCGGACGATTGCAAAGATAATGCGGACATTAGCGCATAGATCGTCTTTTCTCCAGCGCCTATAGTTTGCTCACTCAGGCATACCCATTTTCAGCCACAGCAAATTTAGCCAACTACAGGGGAATTCGAGATGCGTGTATTCGTTACAGGTGCTACAGGTTTTGTCGGTTCTGCGGTCGTGCAGGCATTGCTGCAGGCCGGTCATCAGGTGCTGGGGCTCGCGCGTTCGGAGGCCTCGGCGCAGGCGCTGACCGACGCGGGTGCCGACGTGCATCGCGGCAGTATTGAAGATTTGCAGAGTCTGGCCTCAGGCGCAGCACAGGCCGACGGCGTGATCCACACCGCGTTTATCCATGACTTTTCACGATTTCTGGAGAACTGCGAAAAAGACCGGCTGGCGATTGGCGCGTTAGGCGCCGCGCTGAAAGGCACAGATAAACCCCTGATCGTCACCTCGGGCACTGCGCTGGTGAGTAACGGTCACCTGGCGACGGAAAACGATTTACCCGATCCGCAGGGGCGAAACCCGCGCATAGCGTCAGATCAGGCGGCCGCAGCGCTGGCAGAGCAGGGCGTGCACGTCTCGCTGGTGCGTCTGCCGCCGTCGGTGCATGGCGCGGGTGACCACGGATTTGTGCCGATGATCATTGCCATGGCACGGGAAAAGGGCGAATCCGCCTATATCGGCGCAGGGCAAAATCTCTGGCCAGCCGTTCACCGGCTGGATGCCGCCCGCGTGTTTGTGCTGGCGCTGGAAAAGGGCGCGTCGAACGCCATTTATCACGCGAATTCAGAACAAGGCGTGCCGTTTCGTGAGATCGCCACCCTGATTGGCAAACACCTTAACCTGCCGGTGGTGAGTAAAAATGCGCAGGAGGCGGGAGAACATTTTGGCTGGTTTACTCATTTCGCCTCACTGAACAACCCGACTTCCAGCCAGATCACCCGCGACGTTCTGGGCTGGAAACCTGAACATCAGGATCTCCTGACCGATATCGACACCGCCGGCTATTTCAAATAATCGTATTTTACAGCCACGCACAACAGGTCACGCCGCTGACCTGTTTGCGTTTTTTGTCGTGGTGTTAATGGAGTTAATTGCCTAAAAAACGCCCCGAATCACACTTCGGGAAGATAAAAAATTTACCCTATTGCCTGCCAGATGTTATGCGCTATGTTGATTTTTAGTTTCCCAAATGTAACTAGAGGTTAACAATAATGACGAACAAATTACGATTCTCTCTGATTGCTGCGGCTGTAATGATGTCTTCCTCTGCCATGTCTGCATTACCTCAGGGCTATCCGGCCGACTATCAAAAAATCGTCGATGCGGCGACCAAAGAAGGCAAAGTCGTGGTGTATTCCACCACCGATACCAAAGCGGCAGGCCCGCTGATTCAGGGCTTTGAGGCCACCTATCCCGGCATTAAAGTTGAATATAACGACATGAACAGCACCGAACTGTACAACCGTTATATCAGCGAACAGGCGGCGGGCGGTACCAGCGGCGACGTGGTCTGGAGCTCCTCCATGGACACCGCGCTGAAACTGGCCACCGATTACGCGCAGGAATATAAATCGCCGGAACAGGGGCAGTTGCCGAAGTGGGCGGTGTGGAAAGACAAAGCCTACGGCACGACTTACGAACCTGTGGTGTTTATCTATAACAAGCGTCTGATCCCGGCCGGTGACGTGCCAGATTCTCACGCAGCGCTGGCGAAACTGATTGCCAGCCAGACCGATAAATTCAGGAAAAAGGTCACGACGTACGACATCGAGAAATCCGGCCTCGGCTTCATGCTCTCCGTGCAGGATTTCAAAGCCGATCCGAACTATTTCAAAACGCTGGCTGACGTCGCCAAAGGCGGTTTAGCGGTGCAGTCGTCAACCGGCACCATGATGGAGCGCGTTTCTTCCGGCGAAAACCTGATCGGCTTTAACATCCTCGGTTCTTACGCAGAAGCCCGCGCCAAAACGGATCCGTCGCTCGGCATCTCCTATCCGAAGGATTACACCCTGGTGCTTTCCCGCGTTTCCTTCATCAGCCAGGAATCGAAAAACAGTAACGCCGCCAGACTGTGGCTGGATTATGTGCTGTCGGAAAAAGGCCAAAGCATTCTGGCGAACCAGGCCGACATTCCGTCCATCCGTAACGATATCGAAGGTAAAAACGACATCGACGGCATGACCAAAATGTTAGGCAACGCCCTCAAGCCAATTCCGGTGGACGAAACCCTGCTGGAATACCTGCAACAGAAAAAACGCCTCGATTACATCAAAGAGTGGCGCGCCGCTGCCCAAAAATAGCAGTTGGGGCGCGCATCAGCTCTGCGCGCCTCCCTTTCTCTTGCCTGATTTCGCTGCTAACCGAAGGGAAGTAACATGAATGCATTGCGCAGAAAGTGGCAAAGCCTGCCGCGTGGCATCGTGGTGCTGATAACCGCTCTGGTTATCTACATTCCGTTGTCGTTCATCGTGATACAAAGTTTTCTCTCCGCGCCGTTCTTTTCCCCGTCCAAAGAATGGAGCCTTGAGTCTTTTGAATTTATCTTCACCGATCCTGATTTCTATAAGGCGCTGAAAAGTGGCTTTATTCTGGCGTTCGGGCTGGTGGTGATCGCCATTCCACTTGGCGGCATCCTGGCATTTTTGATGGTGCGCACCGATCTCCCCGGCAGACGTCTGATTGAGCCGCTGATCCTGGTGCCGATTTTCGTTTCGCCGATGGTCCTGGGTTTCGGTTACGTGGTTGCCGCCGGGCCGGTCGGGTTCTTCTCGCTGTGGGCGCAGGCGATCCTCGGTTTCGTGCCGTGGAACATCTACGACATGTCGAGCATCGTGGTGATTGCGGGTCTGACGCACGTGCCGCACGCCTATCTCTATATTTCCTCGGCGCTGCGCAGCGTCGGGTCGGATGTTGAGGAAGCCGCGCGAACCGCCGGTGCTTCGCCGCTCCAGGTGATGACCGCCGTCAGTCTGCCGATGGTGCGCCCGTCGATTCTTTACGCCACCGTGCTGCTGTTTTTCCTCGGGCTGGAAGTGTTCGGTCTGATGCTGGTGCTGGGCGATCCGGAAGGCAACATGGTGCTGGCGACCTACCTGTATCAGCTGACCAACAAGCTCGGGACGCCGTCTTATCACCTGATGGCTGCCGTGGCGGTTGTGCTGATTTGCATCACTATTCCGCTGGTGATGTTGCAGCGCCGCCTGATGCGCACCGCCAACCGTTTTGTCACCGTGAAAGGTAAAGCGTCGCAGGCACGCGCGTTGCCGCTCGGCAAATGGCGCTGGGTGGCCGGTGCGGTGGTGGCGTTCTGGCTGACGGTCACCATCGGCGTGCCGTTGCTGGGTGTGGTTCTGCGCGCGTTTATCTCCAACTGGGGGGTTGGCGTGTCGCTGTGGGATGAGCTGTCGCTCAATACTTTCCGTACCATCTGGGAGCAGCCGAACCTGCTGCGTGCCATCGTCAACTCAATGGCGATCGGTGTTATCGGCGGCGCGCTGGCGGTGGCGTGTTACCTGTTTATCGGCATCGCCATGCACCGTAAACCGGACGGTGTCACCCGCTTCCTCGATTACAGCGTGCTGGTGCCGCGTGCCGTACCGGGCCTGCTGGCCGGTCTGGCTTTCCTGTGGGTGTTCCTGTTCCTGCCGATGTGGTTCGACAACGCCCTCAAATCCGGCTGGCTTTCCGGTATGCCGTGGTCGCAGTGGTTGCGTGACAATCTGGTGGTCTGGCTGCGATCGCTGCGCAGCACCATTTTCAGCGTCTGGCTGGCCTATACCGTGGTGTGGATGGCATACGGGTTGCGGCTGATCTCCTCGACGCTGTTGCAGGTCGGGCCGGAGCTGGAAGAGGCTGCGCGTAGTGCCGGTGCAACCCGTGGACAAATCACCCGCCACGTCACCATTCCGCTGTCCCGTTACGGGCTGATCGGCTCGTGGTTGCTGATGTTCCTGATTTTTGAGCGTGAATATTCCACCGGTGTGTATCTGCTTTCGCCGGGTACCGAAACCATTGGCTCGATGCTGGTTTCCCTGTGGGCGGCCGGTGCCATTGATATCGTCGCCGCGCTCTCCTTTATTAACATCCTGCTGGTGGTGTTAGGTCTGGGTATTGCCCTTCGTTTTGGAGTCAAATTACATGATTGAATTATCGGTCGAGAATCTGCACTTAACCTACGGCGACAATCCGGTGCTCAAAGGCGTGTCGATGGATCTGAAACGTGGCGAAGTGGTGTCCTTGCTCGGGCCTTCCGGCAGTGGCAAAACCACCTTACTGCGTGCGGTTGCCGGGCTGGAAAAACCGACACAGGGCACCATTATCATCGGCAAAAACAGAGTCTACGACGGCACGCCGCGCAGCGAAATTCCTGCCGAAGAGCGCAATCTCGGGCTGGTCTTTCAGTCTTATGCGCTGTGGCCGCACAAAACCGTGTTTGAGAATGTGGCCTATCCGCTGAAGCTGCGCAAAGTCTCTGCCGGGGAAATTACCCGGCGCGTGCAGGCGGTACTGGATCAGCTCGGGCTGGGGCATCTGGGCAAACGCCATCCGCATCAGCTTTCCGGAGGGCAGCAGCAGCGGGTGGCGATTGGCCGAGCACTGGTTTACAACCCGCCGGTGATTTTGCTTGATGAACCGCTGTCGAATCTCGATGCCAAGCTGCGCGAAGAGGCACGGGTTTTCCTGCGCGAACTGATCATCAAACTCGGGCTGTCAGCGCTGATGGTGACCCACGATCAGAACGAAGCGATGGCGATTTCGGATCGCATTCTGCTGCTCAATAACGGCAAAATCGAACAGCAGGGCACACCGCAGGAAATGTACGGTTCGCCGAAAACGCTGTTTACCGCCGAGTTCATGGGCAGCAACAACCGTCTGCACGGCAAAGTGACCGAAGTCCGCGACGGCAAAGCGCGGATAGAAGGGAAAGGCTGGGTATTATGGGGGCAGGCGGGCGAAGGGGTGCAAAGCGGGCAGGAGGGGACGGCAGTGATCCGCGTCGAGCGCGTGGTGCTGGCCGGCGGCCCGGGGGATAATCAGCTGGAATTACCGCTGCTGACCAGCATGTATCTCGGTGACCGCTGGGAGTATCTGTTCCGCACTGCCGGAGATGACTTCGTTATCCGTGCCTACGGTGCGGAAGTGCGCGATCCGCAGCATTGCCATCTGGCCTTACCGGAACAGCATGTGTGGATCTTCCCTAAAGTTTAATGAGTTAACTTAAGGCAACGACTTGACAGGCTCAGGGGGAATCCGCAAATTGGTTCCCCCTGATTGTTTAAAACGGTTTCTCCATGACTCAAAACACCTCTCCCGACGGCAACGACACCGTAAAAATCGCCAGCCTTGCTGATGTTCCGCACTACCTCGAGACGGTCACCGAATATCTGCACGGCGAATGGTCTGACTTCGCACACTGGGCACAAAAAGATTATATCCGCCAACGCCTTGTGCAACGGATTGGCAGCCGTGGCCGTCAGTGCGTGCTGATCGCACTTGATGAGAAAGAGCAGGTGGTGGGCACGGCGGGCGTGATGCGTTATGAACTCAGCGATGTCGCGGAGCGCAAATACTGGCTGGGCGAAGTGTTTACCTGTCATCATTTGCGCGGAAAAGGCATCGGCACGGCGCTGGTGAAAGCCTGCATTGCGCGTTCACGCGCGGCCGGCATTGATACGCTGTGGCTGTATACCCCCGATCAGCAGGGATTATACGGGCGTCTCGGCTGGCAGGAAGTAGAACAACGAGAAGTGAACGGCGAGCGGGTCAGTATTATGCAGCGCCCTCTGAACTGACGGCTGCCTGCTTTCTTCTGCGGACAGTCTCCTGCTGTCCGTGAAATATTTCTGTCATTTCCTGAGCGTAAAATTCTGCCACTTCCTTAAAATAA
Organism: Rahnella sp. Larv3_ips; assembly: GCF_003697865.1. Taxonomy (NCBI): domain Bacteria; kingdom Pseudomonadati; phylum Pseudomonadota; class Gammaproteobacteria; order Enterobacterales; family Yersiniaceae; genus Rahnella; species Rahnella sp. Larv3_ips. Next base: position 231,856 of record NZ_MJIB01000004.1, read on the forward strand.
TGCAGAATAATCATGATATTAACGCTCAGCTCCTTGCCTGGCAAAGCCAGATTCAGCAGATTATTTCGATCCGTTTTCACTCAGCGTCCACGCGGCATACTTTTCGGGGTAATTTGCGTTATCGCCCTGTTTTCTGCTTTGCAGATATTCTCCACGCTGGTGCTCACCAACATCCTCAGGGATGCCCGTAACAACGTCATTGCCACCGAAAGTCTGCGTCAGCAACAAGCCGTGATGGACAAAGCCCGCATGGAATTGCTGATGGCGAGCGACAAGCTGAACCGCGCCGGTATTTATTACATGCAGGATAAAGAAAGCGGCTCAGTGGGCAGCTGGAACAGCCTGCTGGAGGAATCGCTCGCGTCACTCAGCGCCTCCCGGACAGCCTTCGCCCGCTTCGGCAAGATGACGAAAGAGAGTGACAAGGCCGCCACAGAACTGAAAGCCAGCTATCAGATGTTCTACGACGGGCTGCGCGAACAGTCGGACGGACTGCAAAAAAACAACAATATTGATGCCTTCTTTGAAGTGCCGGTTCAGGCATTTCAGGACGATTTTAGCCAGAAGTATTACGCCTATCTGGCCGTGAACGAGCACACCGCCGTTTCACTCAGCGACCGGCTGCTTAACGCGCTGACTCAGGCGAAAACCCTGTTTATGGCTGCCCTTGCCGTGCTGGCGGTGATCGCGGTGCTGGTCTGGCGCGGCGTTTCCGCCTGGGTTATCCGCCCGTTACAGCGGATGATTGGCCACATCAGCGTGCTGGCCGCCGGGGATTTATCCCGCGAGGTGAAAGATGATCACTCGCGGGTCACCGAAATGCGCGAACTGGGCGTGAGCCTGCGCGATATGCAACGCGGCCTGCAAAAGCTGGTCAGCGAAGTGCGCGATGCCTCGGCGCATATTTTAGTGAACATCAATCAGATGGCCGAGGGCAACGAGGCGCTGTCCGCACAGGCGGCGATCCAGAGCCAGGAGCTGAATGCGGCCACCGGGCATATCACCCAGCTCAATGAACGGGTGAAAGAAAACGCCGCCCACGCACAACAGGCCAGCCAGCGGGCAGGGCAGGCCAAAAACGTGGCGACACGCGGCGGTGAGGTGATGGGGCAGGTGGATACGGCGATGAAGCAGATTGTCAGCCAGTCTTCACAGATGAGTGAAATTGTCTCGATGATCGATAACGTGGCATTTCAGACCAATATTCTGGCGCTGAACGCCGCAATTGAAGCGGCGCACGCCGGGCAGCACGGGCGCGGGTTTGCGGTGGTGGCGAAAGAAATTGGCCTGCTGGCGCAGAAAAGCAGCCATTCAACACGCGGCATTCATCAGCTGATTGATGACTCCGTGCAGCAAATCGGACGCGGTTCGGCCTCGGTGACGGTGCTGGGGAAAAGCCTGGAAGAAATTATCGCCATCTTTAATGGCCTGAGCGCGCTGGTGGAAGAGATTTCAGCCGCCACCCTGTATCAGGGGCAAAGTGTTCACGATGTCTCCGAGCGCATTTCCGCGCTCAATCAGGTCACTTTGCAAAACGGTAAGCTGGCCGATCACGCCGCGGCCTCTTCGCGGCAACTGCTGAGTCAGTCGCAACGGCTGGAAAAAGCAGTTGCGCGCTTTGCGCTGGGGGCAGGCGGATAAGCCTTTGCCGCGCGCACATCCCCGCTTATTTCGTGTGCCAGGTGATCATGCTGCCTTCACTGTGCCCGGTCACCGGATCGCTGGCAGGCAGCGGTACGGCGCTGACCGCTTTGGTGCGCGCCGCCAGCTGTGACGGCTCATCATGGCAAAGATCGGCTTTCACCTGGGGCGGATAGGCGCCCACCAGCATAAAATCCTCGTCGGCGGAAATCTGTTTATGACCGATCCCCGCCGGTAGCAGCAACACATCGCCGGTTTTCACCTCAATCAGTTTTCCCTTTTCCCCGCCAAGTTGCAGCGTGGCGGAACCGGCGAACACGCCCAGCGCTTCGTGGGTATTCGAATAGAAGTGAGTGAAGGTGTAGACCGGGTAGCGCCACTGCGGTGGCCAGCCGTTTGAACGGAACAGGTGCTCGAGATAGTCGGCATTATCGGCAACGTTTGGCGGAATAACGCGATGATAAATCATCACCGGCAGCCGGTTGTTAGGCACGCCGCCTGACGGCTTATCAATCAGTAAAGTCTCCATCGCAACCTCCCGTGGGGTGGCAAATCCAATACGCGGCAGTGGCATCAGAGCGATGACACCCAGCAACGTGACAAACCGACGTCGATCCACAGGCATCAGGCCGGGCTCCTTTTCTCTCAATGGCTTACCTCTTTCATGTATAGAACATAACTGTCTGAAAATCATCTTCGTCAGACAGATTTAAGAGGGGAAACCCGCAGGCGGCTTATCAGATAAAACTTAAAAACTGTAGCTTTCAACAAATAGAAGTCATATTCAGTGGATAAATGCCTTATCTCTTCTATGCTTAACTTGCTTATACAAAAATAGAAAAAGTACTCAGGAGGAGATGTTATGAATAAGAAAATGTTACTTGTGGTGGCGACAGCCGTTTCTGTACTGGCAGGGTGTCAGACTTACGACCGCGCAGCGAGCTACGTTAAAGAGCCTGTGGTCAGCGATGTGAAAGTCGGTATGACGAAAACGCAGGTTCGCGCTATTGCAGGGCCACCATCAACAGAAGCGACGCTTATCCATGCGAAAGGCACTTGCCAGACGTATGCAGTGGCTCCGCGTGATGGTAAAGCACAGACTTACTTCGTCAGCTATAACGACACCGGTCATGTCATGAACAAAGGCTACCAGTCTTGTTCTGACTACGACAAAGACCCGCAAGCTGCTCAGTAATCTGCTTTGAATTATCTGGGAAGGCTCACCGGCCATCCCGGCTTTCCCCTCGCAAGAGGGGAAAGAATCAGACCTCAGGCTTTCTCCGTCACAATCCTCACACCGACTTTACTCACCTGATGACCGTCCATTTCGGCAATCGTCCACGTCAGACCATCCCATTCAATATGGTCACCGATGACCGGCTCACCGCCCAGTAACCTGATCACGAAGTGCCCCAGCGACTGCGACTGATCCACCGTTTCTTCCAGATTCAGCCCGTAAAGCTGCGAAATAGCGTCCAGAGGGGCATCGGCCTGCAAAATGAAATCACCGAAGAACCGGTCGTCGAGCACCACTTTATTGCTGTCACTGAACAATTTACCCAGCTCCGGCAGGTGCTTTTCCTGACCAATGACACAGAGAATATCGCCCTCTTTGAGCCGCGTACTGCCGGTGGGGTGCAACATCTCTTTGCCACGGAACAGGGCGGCAATTCGCGTTTCCTTCGGCATTTGCAGATCACGCAGCGCTGCGCCGACGCACCACTTCTCCGAGCCCAGCTGATAAATAAACTGTTCCCAGTCGTTATACACATCGATATCCAGCCCGAGGCGGGAAATCGGCGTCGGCTGCGGCGGAACCAGTACCTTCGCTTTTTTCGCCGCAAAACCCAGCGACGTCCCCTGCACCAGCAGGGAAACCAGCACGATGAAAAAGGCGACGTTGAAGAACAGCGTGGCGTTCGGCAATCCGGCCATCATCGGGAACACCGCCAGAATGATCGGCACCGCGCCGCGCAGGCCAACCCACGAGATAAAGAACCGTTCGCGCAGGGTGAAGTTTTTGAACGGGATCAGACTGACGAAAACCGACAGCGGCCGCGCGAGCAGGATCATCCACAGCGAGAGCGCCAGGGCAGCGACAGCGATGGGCAACAGATCGCTTGGCGTCAGCAGTAATCCCAGCACCAGGAACATGCCAATCTGGCTCAGCCACGCCAGCCCGTCGAAGGTTTGCATAATCCCGTGGCGGTTGCGGATCGGCATATTACCCAGCATCAGCCCGCACAGGTAAACCGCCAGAATGCCGCTGCCTTCCAGCGCCATGGTGGCGGCGTAAACCAGCAGGCCACCGCTGAAGGCCAGCAGCGGGTATAAACCGGCGGCCAGGGTGATTTTGTTGATGAGCTTGTGCAGCAGCCAGCCGCCGCCGAGGCCAAACACAATGCCGAGGCCAAACTGGCGCACCACATCCACGATAAACATCAGGCTCAGCCCGTGTTCACCTTTGGAAATCATGTCGATCAGGGTGATGGTGAGGAACACCGCCATCGGGTCATTACTGCCGGATTCTATCTCCAGCGTGGCGCTGACACGTTCGTTGAGGCCTTTACCGCCAATCAGTGAGAACACGGCGGCGGCATCGGTCGAGCCGATAATCGCGCCAATCAGCAGGCCCTGCATCAGATCGATGTGGAATAACCACGCCGCCGCCATGCCGGTCAGCCCGGCGGTGATCAGCACGCCGACGGTGGCCAGTGACAGGGCAGGCCACAGCGCGACACGAAACGACGAAGCCCGTGTGCGCATCCCGCCGTCGAGCAGGATCACCGCCAGCGCCAGGTTACTGACCAGATACGCTGCCGGATAATTATCGAATGCGATCCCGCCGATGCCGTCGACCCCCGCCAGCATACCGATGGCGAGGAAAATGACTAAAATAGGGATGCCAAGCTTAGAAGAGAACGAACTGAGCAAAATGCTCGCTGCGACTAACAGGGCGCCAATAAAGAAAAGTGTGTTGATCGTGCTGGCGTCCAAGAGTGTTCTCCTTGTAAAGCATGAGTGGCGCGGGGGAAGTGCGGTTTCATCATCAGTGACGAGGTGACTAATTTATCAGGAAAATGAGCCCCTTGCTGGGGTCATTTCGGATTTTTATTAGTTGCACTTAAGAATAAAAAACTATGCTTAATGATGAGAGAAGTCTATCTGCAATCAGTCAACAGGAGCAGCAAATGAGTGAATTTACCGGCGTACACCGTGAAGTGCTGGAAGATGGCAGCATCAAACATGTGGTTATCCGTGATGCAGCGGGCAATGAGCAGGCAATGGCCGCAAAAGATTACATTTCGCAAGGGATCCAGCCGGAACTCGATGAGTTGCCCGAAGTGGGCACCTCTGAGGAATTTCCGGTGTCCGGCAAAGGCTGAATCCCCGCCCCGCGCACGCGCGGGGAACGCCTTTTTTACACGCCCAAACGGTCACGCAGTGAATAGTAAGCGGCGCCGAGCATGGTGAACGGCACCTGGAAGTTGCGGCCACCGAAGAAGGGCATGTGCGGCAGACGGGCGAACGCGTCAAACCGTTCGGCGTCGCCGCGCAACATCTCGGTGATGAGCTTTCCGGCCAGATGCGTGAGCGTCACCCCGTGCCCGCTGTCTCCCTGCATATAGTAGATATTATTTTCCAGCCGTCCGAACTGCGGCAGGCGCGAGAGCGTCAGCAGGAAATTGCCGCCCCAGCGGTAATCAATCTTCACGCCCTTAAGCTGCGGGAAGGTGCGGTTGAGCTTGGGCAGGATCACTGAATCAATATTCGGCGGATTTTTGCCGCCATAGGTCACGCCCCCGCCATACAACAGGCGGTTGTCGGCAGTGAGGCGGAAATAATCCAGCAGATAATTGCAGTCCTCCACGCAATAATTATTGGGCAGCAGGGAGAGCGCCATATCGTCCGACAGGGGTTCGGTGGCAACAATCTGTGAGCCGCACGGCATACTGAGGCGCGTAAGGCGCGGGGCCAGTTGCTGGCTCAGATACGCATTGCCGGCCAGGATCACATATTTGGCTTTGACCTGACCTTTCGCCGTGTGGACCAACGCCGGGTCGCCGTGGTCGATGCGCGTCACCGCTGAGCCTTCATAAATACGCCCGCCGTGACGGCGCACCGCTTCGGCTTCGCCCAGCACCAGATTAAGCGGGTGAATATGGCCGCCATTTTTATCCAGCAGCCCGCCGACGTAACGGTCGGTGGCGATCTCCCGGCGGATGGCACTTTCATCCAGCAGGGTTAATTCGGTATGCCCGTAACGGTTCCACAGCTTTTGCTGGTCACGCAGTTTTGACAACTGGCGTGAACTCAGCGCGGCAAACACGCAGCCGGGGCGATAGTCGCAGTCAATAGCGTACTGGTCGATGCGCTGACGGATAATGTTCGCGCCTTCAAACATCATGCTGCCGAGCATATCTGCGGTCTGCCGCCCGTAACGATCTTCAATCACATCAATATCACGGCTGTAGGAATTGACCACCTGGCCGCCGTTGCGCCCGCTGGCGCCCCAGCCGACGCGGGCGGCTTCTAACACCACCACGTCATAACCGGCTTCACAAAGGTATAAGGCGGAAGAAATGCCGGTGTAACCGGCGCCGACAATACAGACATCGCACTCAATATTGTCAGTCAGCTCCGGCCAGGGCGCATGCGCATTGACGGAGCTGGCGTAGTAGCTGTCGGTGTGAGGCGCGCCGACGGCGCGGGGACTTCCTGTTTGAGCACTCATAATGACATCCTTCTTTGGGTTCCCGTTGCCACGCCCGGAGCCGGTGACAACTAGAAGGTATTAGGGGTATGTGCACTGACTATCCTGCAAATCCGCGTAGAAATATTACTGAAGCTGTGGGGGTTAGCGGTGTTAATGGCATAGCTTTGCCCCGCACGCAGCGGATAACGTTGACCGTTGACGGTTAAAATGATTTCTCCTTCTAACAACGTACCGACTTCTTCTCCCTGATGTTTGATTTTGTCGCCAGTGGTGCTGCCGGGCTGATAGGTTTCCAGCAGCATGGCGACCGCGTGGTTTGGCGTGCCGTTGTGCACCATTTTCATGGACACTCCCCGGCTGCCGATTTCAATCAATTCCGCCGAATCAATGACAATTCTCGGTTTGTCACTTTCCCGCGTTTCAGCAAAAAATTCCGATAACGACAGCCCATATACCCGTAATAACTTTTGCAGCGTACTCACGGCGGGGCTGACTTTATCCTGCTCGATGGTGCTGATGGCGCTGTGTGTCAGGCCAGACAACTCGGCGGCTTTGCGTTGGGACATGCCGAGTTGCTGACGAATTTCAGAAAGCCGGCGACCAGGCGCCAGACTGACTTCGCTCATCCGTCTATTCCTCGCGAGCGCTCCGGGCCTGATGGCCTTTGCGGCAGGCATTGATAAATGCGTTGAACAACTGACGGGACACCGGGTCCGTCAGGCTGTGCCATTCAGGGTGCCATTGCACACCCAGAGCAAAGGGATGGTCGCGCACACTCACGGCTTCCACCAGATTATCCGGCGCACGGGCTTCCACATTCAGTTCTGCGCCCAGACTTTTCGCCCCCTGACCGTGCAGGGAATTCACCTGAAACTGCTGATAATCAGGTAACAATTCCGAAAGTAATCCCCCCGGCGCAATGTGAACCGGATGCACAACGTTGTATTGATCATCATGCGGCAGGGTGGTGTCTTCGCGGTGATCCATATATCCCGGCACCTCCTGTACCTTGCGATGCAGCGTGCCGCCGGTGGCCACCACTAACTCCTGCAAACCGCGGCAGGCCGCGAACAGCGGGATCTTCTTATCCAGTGTGGCGCGGATCAGTTGCAGACTCAGGCGATCCCGCCCTGGATCGGCAAGCTCCTCGACACCTTCTTCACCGTACTGATGAGGCTCAATATTACTGGGGCTGCCGGTGAGGAAGATGCCGTCAAGGCCTTGCAGGATCTGGTCTATCGCGCCTTCGCGCGCTGCCAGCTCATGCGGCAGGCAGACGGGCAGGGCGTCGGCGTTGAAAATGGCGTCCAGATACTTTTCGTGAACGGTGAGTGCAGGGTTTTCATCAACAGAATTCTCACACATGACTACCCCAATGATCGGTCTGTAGCTGGTCTGTTTCCCCGCTGATGCCGTGGAAAATATATTGCCCATAGTCCCGCCTCGTTGAGTAAGTGAATGGAATAACAGGTCGTGCCTCCCCGCACGCTGTTTTAACGCATTTGATCAGTGATGATGGCCTTCTTCTGTCCAATTTAGCAGCGCCATGATGGCTTTTCAAACAGAGTTGTTACTGAATTGTATGTGTTGCAAAAAATTTATGTTAAGGCTAGGGTTAATCATATGGCCTATATTTTGAGCATGGCCGGGCGGGTAACAGACACACCAGAAGAAGATGACAAATGAGAAAACTGCGTTGAACAGAGCAACCAAACGGTAAGGCTTAACCGGCAGGCATCATGGTGGTGCCGTTGACGCCGGAATCCAGCAAATGGCGGAAAACCTATGCAAGCGACTGAACTGATGAATGAAATTAAGAAAGAGATTAGCGAGAACACCTCTCTTGCTAAGCACATTGAAGAGCGAAGTAGCGCGTTCCAGGATGAAGTAACCCAGTACCTGGAGCGTCACCCGCAAACCCTTCACGTCGACGTCCTGCTCACTGATCTCAATGGTTCCTTCCGCGGCAAACGCGTTCCCATCTCCGCCCTGCGCAAACTTGAAAAAGGCTGTTACTTCCCGGCATCGGTTTTTGCCATGGACATTCTCGGGAATGTTGTGGAAGAAGCGGGTCTTGGGCAGGAGCTTGGCGAACCCGATCGTAACTGTATTCCTGTCCCCGGCACCTTAACGCCGTCAGCGTCTGACCCCGAACACACCGGCCAGCTTTTGCTGACCATGCTTGACGAAGATGGCACTCCCTTTGACGTTGAACCCCGCAATGTGCTGAATCATATCTGGCAAACATTGCGCCAGCGGGGATTATTCCCGGTGGTAGCGGTAGAGCTGGAGTTTTATCTGCTCGACAGGCAGCGCGATGCGGAAGGCTATATCCAGCCGCCGTGCACGCCCGGTACGCAAGAGCGCAGCATGCATACGCAGGTCTATTCCGTGGATAATCTCGATCACTTCGCCGATGTGCTGAGTGACATTGACCGTCTGGCACACATTCAGGGCTTGCCAGCCTCGGGTGCCGTGGCGGAGTCCTCACCGGGACAGTTTGAAATCAATTTGCAGCACAGCGAAAATATTCTGCGCGCCTGTGATTACGCCCTGATGCTTAAGCGTCTGGTACGCCTGGTGGCGGAAAATCATGAGATGGACGCCACTTTTATGGCGAAACCTTACGACGACTACGCGGGCAGCGGGATGCATATCCACCTCAGCGTGCTCGATGACAATGGCAAAAACCTGTTTGCCAATACGGATGGTCAGGATTCAGAACTGATGAAACGCTCACTGGCCGGGATGATCGCACTGATGCCCGCGTCGATGGCGATTTTAGCGCCGAACGTCAACGCGTTCCGCCGCTTCCAGCCGGGCATGTATGTGCCGACGCAGGCGTCATGGGGGCACAACAACCGCACCGTCGCGCTGCGCGTACCCTGCGGCGGCGTGGCCGATCATCGCGTTGAGTACCGCGTTGCCGGTGCGGATGCCAACCCTTATTTAGTGGTCGCCACCGTGCTGGCGGGCATGTTGTTCGGGCTTGATAACGATCTGCCGTTGCCGGAACCGGTCACCGGGAACGGTCTGGAGCAGGAGGGTATTCCGCTGCCCATCCGCCAGAGCGATGCCCTGTATGATTTTAATGAACAACCGGCGCTGAAAAAGTACCTCGGCGAACGTTTTTCGCAGGTCTATCACGCCTGTAAATCCGATGAGCTGTTGCAGTTTGAACGCCGTGTGACCGAAACCGAAATCGACTGGATGCTGCGTAACGCCTGATTTCCTTCACCACGGGCGCCGTTTTTACGTTATCAGCGCCCGCACTTTGAGGAAATCCATGCACGAATGTTTAAATCTGGAAAAGAATTTGTAACTGAAAGCCTATGAATCTTGTCATTCATGCGTGATTTGTGCAAAATACGCCGCACTGCAGATAACCGACGCTTAAAGGCGCCGGTTATTTTTTTTGTATGTGCAGTACCCAAACTAATTCAACAGAGGCCGGACCCAGATCCGGATAGATAACAAGGTTCGTGTGCGATCCCAAATTAACAACGGTCGCCACTATGAGGAAATGTAACATGGGGCAATATTTCAAACCTGTACCGGTGCCTGCCGGTGCTTCTTTCCGCTGCGGCCACATTCGCTCAGCCTTCACTTGCGTATCCAGCGATGTGAAGATCTATCCCCCGTTTACTGGTAATAACTCACGAAGTTTTCCCTGTACGTTGCGTTCAGAGGCGTTTAAGCGCCCGGTGTCTGCAATTCAGGGAGGACTGAGCCATGTCTGCTAATACATCTGCCGCTCCGGCCACTCAGCGCGTTCAACTGCGTAAAACCCTGACGCTGGTTCAGGTTGTGATGATGGGTCTTGCCTATCTGCAACCGATGACCATTTTCGATACCTTCGGCATCGTTTCCGGCCTGACCGATGGTCACGTCGCGACCGCGTACATCTTCGCGCTGATCGCCGTTCTGTTTACCGCCGTGAGCTACGGCAAACTGGTGCAGCGTTTCCCGTCTGCCGGTTCTGCTTATACTTACGCGCAAAAAGCCATCAGCCCGCACGTCGGCTTTATGGTGGGCTGGTCATCACTGCTGGACTACCTGTTCATGCCGATGATCAACATCCTGCTGGCGAAAATTTACCTGGAAGCGATCTTCCCCGGCGTGCCGTCGTGGATATTCGTTACCGCACTGGTGGCGATGATGACCGCGTTCAACCTGCGCGGCATCAAAGTGGTGGCTAACCTCAACAGCATTATTGTGGTGGTGCAGGTGGCGATCATGGTGGTGTTCCTGGGGCTGTTGGTCCGTGGTGTTTACATGGGCGAGGGCATGGGGACGCTGGCGACCACCAAGCCGTTCTTCAGTGAAAACGCGCACGTGGTGCCGATGATCACCGGTGCGACCATTTTGTGCTTCTCGTTCCTCGGCTTTGACGGCATCAGTTCGTTGTCAGAAGAAACGCCGAACGCGGGCAAGGTCATCCCGAAAGCGATTTTCCTGACCGCGCTTATCGGCGGGATCATCTTTGTTGTGGTGTCTTACTTCCTGCAACTGTACTTCCCGGACATTTCACGCTTTAAAGATCCGGACGCTTCACAGCCTGAAATCATGTTGTACGTGGCCGGTAAGTTCTTCCAGTCTGTCATTCTGTGCTTTAGCTGCGTAACCGTTCTGGCTTCCGGCATGGCGGCGCACGCCGGTGTTTCCCGTCTGCTGTACGTGATGGGCCGTGACGGCGTATTCCCGGAAAAACTGTTTGGCTATGTGCATCCGAAATGGCGTACCCCGACCTTCAACGTCTTGCTGGTTGGCGTGGTGGCGATGTCTGCGGTGACCTTTGATCTGGTCACGGCGACGGCGCTGATCAACTTCGGCGCGCTGGTGGCATTCACCTTTGTAAACCTGTCGGTAATTTCCCAGTTCTACATCCGTGAAAAACGTAACCGCACGCTGAAAGATCACATCAACTATCTGATCCTGCCGGTGATTGGTGCGCTGACCGTGGGGGCGTTGTGGCTGAACCTGGAATCCAGCTCCATGACGCTGGGTCTGGTGTGGGGCGCTATCGGATTGGGTTATCTGGCGTTTATTACCAATGCTTTCAGAAAGCAGCCGCCGCAGATGAGCGGGGAAATCGCCCCCGAGGCGTAATTGCAGAGGGCCGCTGCAATGGGGGCTTTTATTGCTGACGCGGACTGAGGATATTTCGGTTTCTCACTGTCTGCGATTACCTGAACTTTTGCGCCGAAACCGAGCAGAGGGGAAAGACTTTTCCCCTCTGCACTCCCCTCGCTTTTTCAAACCCGTGCCATGCAGACAGGCTATGTTTCAGCTATTCCTGCTATTGCCGCAAAATCCCGTCGCTGCGCGATTCCCTCCGGTCGGGTTACAACCCGCGCAAAAAAACGCGGTTTTTCACCTCTCCCTCCGGCGTGATTTTTGAACGCGGCTACTGGCTTCCGGGTCACAACTTCACCCGTTCGGATCACTTTAAAAGCCAAACGCGTTGCTCACATTCATCTGATATTGATTTTGAAATCATCATTCATCTGGTTTTGATTTTGAAAAAAGGTGAGAGGGCGCGATCAAAAAATCCTGCCGAACGGAGCGGATTCGAGACCTTAGGCTCGAAGACCGGGAGAGGGCACCGCGCAGCGGCAGGGTTTTGCGCCACTCACTGTTGCCACAGGATATGTCCGCCGTGCCAGCGATAGCGCGCAGTAAAAAGCGGGGAGGAATCCAAAGGAGGGAAAGCACTTCCCTCCTTTGGGCGGTTTCGGCGCAGTGTATGAATTGAACACTGCACGTAAGAAACCGAAATTATCTCGATACGCAGTGAAAAGGGAGATTTGGGGGAAGCCCCCGAACTAAATCACCCGACCAGTTTCTTGCCGTATTCAAACAGCGCCCCGAGAAGCGCCATCTTCTCCCCATCTCCCTCATGCAAGTTATAGAGCGCTTCAAGCTCTAATGCATAATTCTGAAAACGCTCGTCAGTGAGCTTGGTCTGACGATGTAACATCCAGCGCTTTTGTTCGGCATCCGTCAGTGTCTCGGGGTAGTTGCGTGCGCGGAAACGGAACAACAGCGGTTCGATGCGGGAATCATTAAACGTCAGATCCAGCGCAGGAAGATTCTCCGGGCGGGTTTCCAGAATGATGCGCATGGCGGCGCGATCGGCATCGCTAAAGAAACCGTCGTAAAGGCGGGCATCAACGTCGTCCGATGGCGTAAACGGCTCGGCTTCGGCGTACATCGTCACCACTTTCTCGCGCACCTGCGGGTTCTGGCGCAACAGTTGCAGGTTTTCCAGACAGCGCTGACGATCAATCCCCAGGCGCTCGGCGTTTTCCGGCAGCAGCGTTTTGGCCGGCGCCAGCACCGGGCATTTATTGACGTGCACCAGTTTAATTGGCAAAGGCGATTGCCCCGCCTGCAACGCGTCGCGGCGGCTGTAGAGACGCTCGCGCATTTCATCAGGAGTGAGATCCAGCAACGTCGACATATCACCGGCCAGATCGCACATGATCACGGCGTTTTTATTCTCAGGATGCCACGCCAGCGGCGCAACCCACGCGGTGTTGCCGCGCGCGGCACCGAACATGCCGGAGACGTGCACCAGCGGTGCCATCGAGGGAATGTCGATCAGCGTATTGAGTTTATGTTTGCTGCGATGCTCGAGCAGGAAGCTGAACAGGCGCGGTTGTGCCTGCCTGACCAGCTTCGCCATGGCGATAGTCGCGTAGACATCGGCCATCGCGTCGTGGGCATTTTCGTGTTCGATGCCGTTGGCTTTGGTCAGATGTTCGAGGCGGAAACTGGGGAAGCCTTCGTCGTTTTCCGGCCAGTTGATGCCTTCCGGGCGCAGCGCATAGCAGGCGCGCATCACGTCAAGGAGGTCCCAGCGCGAATTGCCGTTCTGCCAGCTGTAGGCATAGGGGTCGTAAAAGTTGCGGTAAAGAATGTTGCGGCTGACTTCATCGTCGAAACGAATATTGTTATAGCCGACGATGCAGGTGGCCGGCACGCTGAACGCCTGGTGAATTTGCGCGGTAAACTCCGCTTCGCTCAGGCCGCGTTCCAGCGCAATCTGTGGCGTTATGCCGGTGATCATCACCGCTTCCGGTTCCGGCAGGTAATCATCCGAAGGGCGACAATAAATCACTAACGGCTCTTCGATGATATTGAACTCTTCGTCAGTCCTCACCCCGGCAAATTGCGCAGGGCGATCCAGCGCCGGATTTTTACCGAATGTCTCGTAATCGTGAAAGTAAAACGTTTTTTGAGGCTTGTCTGACATGACGAAGATAACCTTATCAGTGCGGAATTGGGGGGTGAATCGCCGGATAGGATACCATCCGACGCAACGATGTCATGACAAAATCCTCAGTCGCGCAACAGACCCCGCAAATCGCCGGAATTTCCCGCACGCATCCCGCAAAACCCTGACCAAACCGGGGTGATCCCCTTTACTAACTCGGCTAAACTAACGCTCTCATTGAATAATCGCCGATGGCAGGCCAAACGTGCGTCTCGACAAGAAAATTTCCCCGCTGGATAACGTCATCTATCGCCACTACCGCATCACCCATGCGCTGCGTATTGCACTGGCGTTTATCCTGACATTCCTGATCGTCCGCCTGACTCACATCCCTGAGGGAACCTGGCCGCTTATCACGCTGGTGGTGGTGATGGGGCCGATTTCATTTTGGGGTAACGTGGTTCAGCGGGTGATGGAGCGCGTCAGCGGGACGGTTCTGGGATCGGCGTCGGGCCTCATCGCCTTGTGGCTGGAACTCTATTCGCTGCCGCTGATGCTGGTCTGGTGTGCCATCGTGATGTTCGTCAGCGGTTATCTGACGCTCGGAAAACGTCCCTACATGGCGCTGCTGATCGGCATTACGCTGGCTGTGGTGTGCGGGGCAGGGCCGGGAGATATGGAAATGGCGCTGTGGCGTTCCGGTGATGTGATATTCGGATCATTTCTGGCGCTGTTTTTTGCCAGCATTTATCCGCAGCGCGCCTTTATTCACTGGCGCATGCAGATGGCCGACTACCTGATGTCCCTCAACAAAATCTACAGCGCCTGGCTTTCCCCCAATCTGCTTGAACGCCCGCACCTGCATGGCAAGCTGAAATCGGCGATGAGTCAGATGGTGAAAATGCGTTCACTGTTTGCACCCGCCAGCAAAGAATCGCACATTCCCCGCGAGGTGTTTGACGCTGTCCAGACCCTCAGCCGTAATCTGTTGTGTACGCTCGAACTGCTTGCCGATGCCTACTGGAGTTCGCGCGAAAGCCATTTCCTGATGCTCAACGCGCGCACCTTGCGCAGTGCGCAGTTGCTGATACTGGATACGCTGGAAAAACTGAGCCTGATGTTGCTTAACGGCACGCGGGGCGATGAACTGAAAATCAGCCATCAGCTGAATGAATCCGCAGAAGAGCTGAAAGCGCTGATGGCAGAAATGAATGCCGCCCACCATCTGGAAGCGCAAGTCTATGGTTACGTCTGGCTGAGCGCGCAGGTGGCGGAACAACTGAAGTCAATGGGAGATCTGATCACCCTGACCATGCAAAAAGAAGAAGCTCAAATAAGCAGCGGTAAAACGCCGAAAGCATGAAGGGATTTTTTTCTGCCGCCTAAAACGGGTAAGATGGCGGTATTGGACGATTATCTGAGCGCGCAGCACGCACTTTGCTCCTCTTTTTGCTAAGTTGTTATTCACTGTCAGTCACATGTGAATAAGCGGTTGCGACAAGTCAGTCACTGAATCTGTGTAACTTAATCGAAGGTGTTAAAATGGACAATATCAATAAGCCGAGTTTCCAGGACGTTCTGGAGTTTGTGCGCATTTTCCGTCGTAAAAACAAATTACAGCGTGAAATTGCAGACAACGAAAAGAAAATCCGCGACAACCAGAAGCGCGTTCTGTTGCTCGACAACCTGAGCGATTACATCAAACCAGGCATGAGCATCGACGAAATTCAGGCGATCATTGCCAGCATGCGCGGCGACTATGAAGATCGCGTTGATGATTACATCATCCGCAATGCAGACCTGTCGAAAGAACGTCGTGAAATGTCCAAAAAGCTGAAAGCGATGGGCGAAATCAAAGCCAACGAAACCAAGTAATTTCGTTGTCGCCAAAAGCAAAAACCGGGCTTAAGCCCGGTTTTTTTATGTCCAGAATAGGTGAGTGACGATTAATGCAGATGAGACAGGCTGGCCGCGCTTATCCGCAAACCCTGATCGTTGAAGACCATGCACCGTTCGGCCTCAAACCAGGTGGTCAGGCTCTGGTACGGGTTGAACGCCATATCGCCCGGCAGCAGCATTTTGAATCCGTCGGTGCCATAACACTGGCCGAACAGATAGGTGCTGTTGCCCAGTCGCTCAACCACTTCGCAGTTAAATTCCAGCGCATTCTCTGTTTCTTTTGACAGCAAATGCTCGGGGCGAATGCCCAGCGTAATGCGCTCGCCGCTCGCCAGTTCGGGGGTGCGCAATGCCAGCGTCAGGGTTTTCTCCGGCGTAAGGCGCACTTCCAGCCGCTCCGGCTGCCAGCTCAGCACCTCGGCGGGCAGGAAATTCATTTTCGGTGAACCAATAAAACCGGCAACAAATTTATTGACCGGATTGTAGTAAAGGTCCATCGGCGCGCCCATCTGCTCTATTTTGCCGTAATTCATCACCACGATTTTATCCGCCAGCGTCATGGCTTCGGTCTGATCGTGCGTCACGTACACCATGGTGGTTTTCAGTTCCTGATGCAGTTTGGAAATGTGTAAACGCATATCAACGCGCAGTTCGGCATCCAGGTTAGAAAGCGGTTCATCGAACATAAATACCTGCGGATTGCGCACAATCGCGCGGCCAATGGCGGTGCGCTGGCGCTGACCGCCGGAGAGTTGCTTCGGTTTTCTGTCCAGCAGATGGGAAAGTTGTAACGTCTTGGCGACCATCTCAACCTGATGGCGGATTTCCTCTTTCGGCACGCCGTTCACTTTCAGTCCGTAGCCCATGTTTTCGGCAATGGTCATGTGCGGGTAGAGCGCGTAAGACTGAAACACCATCGCCACGCCGCGGCGTGAAGGGTCAACGTCGTTCACCCGCTGCTCGCCAATGTAAACGTCACCTTCGGTAATGTCTTCCAGCCCGGCAATCATGCGCAGCAATGTGGATTTCCCGCAGCCGGACGGCCCGACAAACACCGTAAATTCTCCGTCTTCAATATCAATATTGATGTCATGCAGCGTGACCGTTTTATCGAAACGCTTCACCACATTCTTAAGTCTGATGCTGGACATGTTTGGCCTCTTAAAGATTCATACCGCTGATATTTCGGACTATAACCACCTTGTGTAAACGTTTGCACAGGTCGGTTCGAATTTTGGAGAGGAGATCACACAATACACATCTTTTGGTAGTGATTTTAAGATTCAAAGTTTAACGTATAACACGAATTCGGAAGCGACATTAATCACTGTGTTGTCAGGTTTTAAAGGGTTTTAAACACGGGTTATTGATTGGGTGTCGTCAGGTTCTACACAAAAATGTTATACCTTCACATCCAGGAGCAACAATGAAAATTACACACCTTACTGCCTTGGTACTGATGTCGTTAAGCCTGAGCAGCCAGGCTGTCCGGGCAGCCGAGGGACAGCTACTTATCTGGGAAGATATTAAGAAATCTTCCGGTATTTCCGACGCGGTGAAAGATTTTGAAAAAGAGAACAACGTCAAAGTCGTTGTGCAGGAAACGCCTTATGCACAACAAACGGAGAAATTACGTCTGGATGGTCCGGCAGGCATTGGCCCCGACGTCGTCGTGATCCCTAATGATCAGCTCGGTACGGCGGTTGTGCAGGGGTTACTGGCCCCGCTGACCCTCGACAAAGCGTTCACTGACAGCTTTACGCCTTCGGCGATCAACGCGTTCCAGCTGAAAGGCCAGACCTACGGCGTGCCAAAAGCGGTGGAAACGCTGGTGCTGATTTACAACAAAGACTTACTGCCGAAAGCACCGGCGACGCTCGACGATTATTACACCTTCTCCAAAGAAGAGCGGGCGAAAGGCAAATACGGCCTGTTAGCCAAGTTTGACGAAGTCTATTACGCCTACGGCGCGATGGCATCGATGGGGGGGTACATTTTCGGTAAAGATGCGAAGGGCGAGATCAACGTCGAAGACATCGGCCTGAACAAGCCGGGCAGCATTGAAGCGGTGACCTATCTGAAAAAATTCTATGCCGACGGGTTATTCCCGGCAGGGATCACCGGCGAAAACGGACTGAATGCCATTGATTCCCTGTTCACGGAGAAGAAAGCCGCCGCCGTCATCACCGGCCCGTGGGCGTTCCAGCCGTATGAAGCGGCGGGCATCCACTACGGCGTGATGCCGTTGCCGCTGTTACCTAATGGCAAACCGATGAGCTCTTTCCTCGGCGTGAAAGGCTACGCGGTATCCACTTACAGCAAGCAAAAACCGCTGGCAGAGAAATTCATCACCTTCATCAATCAGCCTAAATACGCCAAGGTGCGCTATGAAGTGACCAAAGAAATCCCGGCACTGACGGCGCTGGTCAACGATCCGATGATTAAAAATGATGAACGCGCCAACGCCGTGGCGCTGCAATCCACCCATGCTACGGCGATGCCGGGTGTGCCGGAAATGCAGGAAGTGTGGGGGCCGGCCAACAACGGTATTCAGCTGGGCGTGACCGGCAAGCAACCGGTGCAGGCCGCCATGAATGACGCGGTGAAAAATATCCAGATGCAAATCGAAGCGGCGAAAGCCAGCAACGAGTGATCCGGTAACACACTTTGTACGTCTGACAGGAGGGCGTGAATTCACGCCCTCACCAGTGAAAGGAACATCTTTGTGTCTATGCGTCTCCACGAGGAAAACCATGCGCCACACGCAGCCAGCCACCATGCACCGGTGGCTCTGGCGGCGGCGCTTATTCCCGGTTTTGGTCAGTTTTATAACCGACAATGGGCCAAGGGAAGTCTGTTTTTTGTCATTTTGTTTTGTTTCGCCGGTGTCTTTTATGATTTCCTGCAACAGGGATTTTGGGGCTTATATACGCTGGGCGAAGAAGTGCCGCGTGATAACTCCATCTTCTTATTAGCCAAAGGCATTATCAGCGTCCTGATTGCCGCCTTTGGTATCGGCTTTTATTATCTGAGCCTGCGCGATGCCTGGGTTAACGGCAAACGACGCGATCAGGGTGTGGAATTACCCGGCGTCAGAAAGCAATATCATTTATTGCTGCGCGAGGGTTTCCCTTATTTAATGATCACGCCGGGCTTTATATTGCTGGTATTTGTGGTGGTGTTTCCGATTATTTTCGGTTTCTCCATCGCGTTCACCAATTACAATTTGTACCACACGCCACCGGCTAAATTAGTTGACTGGGTGGGGTTCAAAAACTTTATTAATATCTTCACGCTCAATATCTGGCGCTCCACATTGCTGGACGTATTGCAATGGACGGTGGTCTGGACGGTGCTGGCGACCACGCTGCAATGCAGCGTCGGCGTTATGCTGGCCATCCTGGTCAATCAGAAAGATTTACGTTTCAAAGCGCTTATCCGCACCGTTCTGATTTTGCCGTGGGCGGTACCGGGCTTCGTGACTATTCTGGTGTTTGCCGGGATGTTCAACGACTCTTTCGGGGTGATCAACAACGGCATTCTGGCGGCGTTAGGCATTGAACCCAAGGCGTGGATGACGGATCCGTTCTGGACCAAAACGGCGCTCATCATGATGCAGACCTGGCTGGGTTTCCCGTTTGTATTTGCGATGACCACCGGCGTCTTGCAGGCCATTCCAAATGATTTGTATGAGGCCGCCACCATGGACGGTGCCAGCACCTGGAAGAAATTAAAAACCATTACGCTGCCGCTGGTTTTATATTCCATTGCGCCGATCATTATCACGCAATACACCTTCAACTTTAATAACTTCAATATTATCTATCTGTTTAATAACGGTGGCCCGGCGGTGGCCGGATCGAATGCAGGCGGTACGGATATTCTGGTGTCATGGATATATAAACTCACCATGTCATCCTCGCAATATGCCATTGCCGCGACCATTACGATTTTGCTGTCGATATTTGTTGTCGGTATTGCGCTGTGGCAATTCCGTTCAACCAATTCATTTAAACAAGATGATATGGCGTAAGCGGGAGCAGGGTGATGAGTAAGAACAGCAGTATTAAAAGAAACCGGTTTATCCGCCTTTCGCTGAGTTATGTCCTGTTACTGATCGTGGCGGTCATTATTATTTATCCGCTGATCTGGACCGTCGGCGCGTCGCTGAATGCCGGTAACAGCCTGCTCAGTACTTCGATTATTCCGGAGAACGTGTCGTTCCAGCACTACAAAGACCTGTTTAGCGGCGACGTGAATTACGTCGGCTGGTACTGGAACTCGATGAAAATCAGCTTCCTGACCATGGTTCTGACCCTGATTTGCGTCAGTTTCACCGCCTATTCCTTCTCGCGTTTTCGCTTTAAGGGCCGCAAAGACGGGCTGATGCTGTTCCTGTTATTGCAGATGATCCCGCAGTTTTCGGCGCTGATCGCCATCTTTGTGCTGGCGCAGTTACTGGGGTTAATCAACAGCCATCTGGCGCTGGTGCTGATTTACGTCGGCGGCATGATCCCGATGAACACCTATCTGATGAAAGGCTATCTCGACGCCATTCCGAAAGATCTGGACGAGTCAGCGCGAATGGACGGGGCGGGGAATTTCCGTATTTTCATCGAAATCATTATGCCGCTCTCCAAACCGATACTGGCGGTGATCGCGCTGTTCTCCTTCACCGGCCCGCTGGGGGATTTCATTCTCTCCAGCACCATTTTGCGCACGCCCGATAAGTACACCTTGCCGATTGGCCTGTACAACCTGGTGGCGCAGAAAATGGGCGCGAATTACACCATGTACGCCGCAGGCGCGGTGCTGATCGCCGTGCCGGTCGCCATTTTCTATCTCGCCTTACAAAAATACTTCGTTTCCGGCCTGACGGCTGGCAGTACCAAAGGATAATCCGATGACTCTCTTTTCTAAAAAGATGTTCAATAAAAGCGCAATGGCCTGCGTGCTGCTGGCGATGTCATTTTCCGGCATGGCGCAGGACGTGGTGATTAAAAAAGTCGCCAACGTCCCGGCGGATTTCATCAAAGGCGCAGACATTTCGACGCTGATTGATGTGGAAAAGCACGGCGGCAAGTTCTTCGATCAAAACCATAAGCAAACCGATGCGATGGTGATCCTCAGACAGAACGGTTTCAACTATGTGCGCCTGCGCCTGTGGGTGGATCCGAAAGATGCGGATGGCAAACCTTACGGCGGCGGCAATAACGATCTGGCCACCACGCTGGAACTGGCGAAACGCGCCAAAGCGCAGGGTTTTAAAATCCTGCTCGATTTCCATTACAGCGATTTCTGGACCGACCCCGGTAAACAGTTCAAGCCGAAAAGTTGGGCGAAAATGGATTATCCGCAGCTGAAAACGGCCATTCATGATTACAGCCGCGAAGTGATCGCCAAATTCCGTGAACAGGGCACGGTGCCGGACATGGTGCAGGTCGGCAATGAAATGAACGGCGGGATTTTGTGGCCGGAAGGCAAAAGCTGGGGCGAGGGCGGCGGTGAGTTTGACCGTCTGGCCGGGCTGCTGAATGCGGCGATTGCCGGTGTGCGTGCCGATGAAAAAAATCCGTCGGACATCAAAATCATGCTGCATCTGGCTGAAGGCACCAAGAACGATACCTTCCGCTGGTGGTTCGATGAAATCAATCAGCGCAAGGTGCCTTACGACGTCATCGGCCTGTCGTTTTACACCTACTGGAACGGCCCGATCTCTGCGCTGCAAACCAACATGGACGACATCAGCAAGCGCTACAACAAAGACGTGATCGTGGTGGAAGTGGCGTATGGCTACAGCACCCAAAACTGTGACGCGGCTGAAAACAGCTTCACGGAAAAAGAAGCCAAAGACGGCGGCTATCCGGGCACTGTGCAGGGGCAGGCAGACTTCCTCAGCGACATGATCAAAAGTCTGGTGGCCGTGCCGGATAACCGTGGCAAAGGCCTGTTCTACTGGGAACCGACGTGGATCCCGGTCAGCGGTGCAGGCTGGGCCACGCCGGCGGGCATGACCTACATCAACGACCACTGGAAAGAGGGCAATGCCCGCGAAAATCAGGCGTTGTTCAGCTGTGACGGTCAGGTTCTGCCTTCCATTCAGGTATTCAAGTAATTTCCTTTTCCCCGGTCACATTGGCCGGGGAGCACTGACTTTTTCTTAAGGATTTAAAGGATTAAGCATGACGAAATTCCCTCTTCTGAGCAGTAAGATTTCCGGCCTGTTACACGGCGCGGACTACAACCCCGAGCAATGGCTGGACACGCCTGACGTGCTGATCCGCGACGTCGAAATGATGAAAGAAGCGCGCTGCAACGTGATGTCAGTGGGAATTTTCAGCTGGTCGGCGCTGGAGCCTGAAGAAGGGCGCTATACGTTTGACTGGATGGATCAGGTGCTCGACCGTCTGCATGAGAATGGCATTTTTGTCTATCTCGCCACGCCAAGCGGCGCACGTCCGGCGTGGATGTCGCAGAAATACCCGCAAGTGTTGCGCGTCGGGCGCGATCGCGTCAAAGCGTTGCACGGCGGGCGTCACAACCACTGTCTGAGCTCACCGGTTTATCGCGAAAAAGTCCAACTGATGAACGGCCAGCTGGCAAAACGTTATGCCCACCATCCGGCGGTGATCGGCTGGCACATCTCCAATGAGTACGGCGGCGAATGTCATTGTGACACCTGTCAGGGGCAGTTCCGTGACTGGCTGAAAGCGCGCTACGTCACCCTGGATGCGCTGAACCAGGCCTGGTGGAGCACGTTCTGGAGCCACACTTACACGGACTGGTCACAGCTGGAATCGCCGTCGCCGCAGGGCGAAAGTGGCGTTCACGGCCTGAATCTCGACTGGCGTCGTTTTAATACCGACCAGGTCACGCGTTTTTGCAGCGACGAGATCCGCCCGCTGAAAGCCGAAAACCCGGCGCTGCCGGCGACCACCAATTTCATGGAATATTTCTACGATTACGATTACTGGAAGCTCGCCGGGGTGCTGGATTTCATCTCCTGGGACAGCTACCCGATGTGGCACACCCGTCAGGATGATATCGGCCTCGCGGCGTACACCGCGATGTACCACGATCTGATGCGCACCCTCAAGCAGGGCAAGCCCTTTGTGCTGATGGAATCCACGCCAAGCTTCACCAACTGGCAGCCGACCAGCAAACTGAAAAAGCCGGGAATGCACATTCTTTCCTCGCTGCAGGCGGTCGCGCACGGTGCGGATTCCGTACAGTATTTCCAGTGGCGTAAAAGCCGTGGCTCGTCTGAGAAATTCCACGGCGCCGTGGTCGATCACGTCGGGCATATTGATACCCGCGTGGGGCGCGAAGTGGCCGAGCTCGGCACGATTTTATCCGCCTTAGCACCGGTGGCGGGCAGCCGCGTGGAAGCCAAAGTGGCGATCATTTTTGACTGGGAAAGCCGCTGGGCGATGGACGATGCCATGGGGCCGCGCAACGCCGGTCTGCATTATGAAAACACCGTGGCCGATCATTACCGGGCGCTGTGGTCACAAGGCATTGCCGTCGACGTGATCAACGCCGACTGCGATTTACAGGGCTACGATCTGGTGATCGCGCCGATGCTGTACATGGTGCGCGAAGGGGTCAGCGAGCGGATAAGTCATTTCGTGCAGAGCGGCGGGCGCTTTGTCGCCACCTACTGGAGCGGCATCGTCAACGAAACCGACCTGTGTTTCCTCGACGGATTCCCCGGACCGTTACGCCCTGTGCTCGGGATCTGGGCGGAAGAGATCGACAGCCTGACCGACGAGCAGCACAACAGCGTCGCCGGTGTCGAAGGCAACGCGCTGGGGTTAAGCGGGCCGTACCGTGCATCGCAGCTGTGTGAGGTGATCCATCTGGAAGGCGCGGCGGCGCTCGCCACCTATGGCGATGATTTCTATGCCGGTGCCCCGGCCGTTACCGTCAATTTGTACGGTAAAGGGCAGGCGTACTACGTGGCATCGCGCAACGACGCCCAGTTCCATGCCGATTTCTTCACCGCGCTGGCGAAAGAAATGCATCTGCCGCGCGCCATTAACACGCCGCTGCCGGAAGGCATGACCGCTGCAAGGCGTACCGACGGTGAAAGCGAGTTTATCTTCCTGCAAAACTACAGTGCGCAAAGTCAGAGTGTCACATTGCCGCTGGATTATCAGGATATCGTTCACGGCGGCAATTTACCGCGCAAACTGACGTTACCGGCATTTGGTTATCAGATCCTGACACGTAAAATCGCGCAATAAGAAGTATTACCGGCGTGCAACGGGGAATATTCCCTGTTGCACGTTTTTTCATTTCTGCAAGAGAGGATTAATGATGGTCAATATTAAAGACTTTATGCATGTGTTCTCGGCGAAGAATAAAAACCTGAAAGATGACGTACCACCGTCCACGGATGTGTCGTTATTAATTGAGGCGCTCGGTGGCCGCGATAATATTATTAACGTCGATGCCTGTATCACCAGGCTGCGCGTCAAGGTGAAAGCGCTTAAACCGGTTAACTCCGGTGCCATCCAGCAGGCGGGGGCGATAGGGGTGGTCATTATTGGTCAGGAAGTCCATGCCATATTTGGTAAGCAGTCCGACAGCCTGAAGAAATTAATGACAGAGAAATTTGGTTTAAACAGTAATTAAGTCTTTTTAAATAACGCTAAAAATAAAGGCAGCCCGACACCAGGCTGCCTTTATTGTTTCTTATTTTAAATCAATAATAATGATGCTGCTGTGCGGAGAAAAAACGTAACGATCCCCTACAAGAGAAATTAAGTTTTTATCTGTCGCTTTATAACAATGAGGATATGACTTTTTTGTACAACATGACTTCAACTTTCCAAAATCAGTGAAGTTGTGGCAAGTCGGCAAGCCAACGCAGCGACAGCTTCAGAAATAAAGGAAATTTACCACCAGGCTTCAACCTGAACCCCAAAGTTCCAGGTATCGGATTTCGTGTGATCTTCAAAAGTATCGCCGTGCTCGGAATCATTCAGATACGAGGCAAACACACGCAGTTCCGGGCGCGACATAAATTCAGGACCGGCTGCCAGACCCATCGCCAGGGTGTATTTCTGGCCACCTTGTTTATAGTTCGAGCCGTTCTTGTAATCATCTTTCTGATAGAACGTACCCACTTCACCAATGGTACGCACGTAATCCGTCCACTGGTACTGCGCACGGCCCACCAGAGAAACCAGTTCAGTGGTGTCGGTGTACGCGGTGATGTTGTCGGCGTGGCCGTAGGTCAGCACGTGGTTGAGGCTGAATTTACTGGTGATCGGGAACAGCCCGGTGATGATGCCGCGATAACCGGTGGCGTCATTGGTGTAATTCCACATGTCATACCAGCCGCCGCCCTGGGAAATCATGTTCTGCGCCAGGCCTTTGTCTGCGTACTGTAAAACCAGTTTGTTATAGCCGCCCCACATATCCTGGCTGATTTCGCCGGTCAGCATCACGCCGTTATCCGCGTCATACAGGCCACCGTACTCTTTCTGATCGTGCGTCAGGTTTGGCATGGCGTAGTCGGCACCGATCTCCATCCACGCGCCGCTCCACGGTTTGATCCCGGCGTAGCGCACGTCAATGTAGTTGATGTTGACGTCGTTATCGCCGTCAACGCGGTAATCCACGTCATTGGCATCGCCACGGATCCAGGCCACCGACAGCGCGCCTTCGCCCAGCTTCAGGTTTTCCACCCCGGCACCGGCACCGGAAATGTTCCAGTATTTGGTGTCGATGATGTGTAAATCATGGCGCTGGTAGTAACGCTTACCGCCCCAGATCACCGCATCTTTATCCCACGGCACCAGCCCTTTAATTTGCAAATTCAGCTGACGCAGCCCGAATTGCGCGTCGTCATTGAGGGTGCTTTCATCATCATTTGAGCCGTCGGACACCATGCTGACCATCGAATCGACATAAAAACTGACATCGTCTTTTTTGTAGACTTCACTGCCCAGTTCCACTTCTCCGTAAGTATCGTTTTCGTTGCCCAGACGACCGACTTTGTTTTTCTGGAATTGCTCTAAGCTGCCACTGCCGGAAACACCCAGCCCGGAGCGCAGATAACCATGAAAATCAATATCATTTGCCACTGCAGGGCCTGCCGTGAGGGCGAGGGAAACCGCCACAGCCAGAGTGCGTAAGTTGTGTTTCATTATTTTTCCTTATGATTGTATGACGTTCACATTTACGGAATCTATAAGATACCCAGAAACAACAATGATCAATTTTACACATTCTGAATTGTGAGTTAGATCCAGAACTTGTGTGTTATAAATAAACCGTTAGTGATTCAAATCACAAGATTATGCAATGTTAACGTATAACTTATGCAGTGCGGCGCGCCTCAGATTGAACTTTTATCTGAGATCCCGTAGTTTGACCCGAGGATTGTGGAGGTAAGCTACGTTCACAGGTTGCAGGCAGAGAAAAAGAATGAAATCGAAAAGTTCGACACTGGAAGATGTCGCCCGCTACGCCGGTGTCTCTTATCAGACCGTTTCACGGGTGTTAAACAAGTCAGCCAACGTTTCCGAAGCCACCCGCCTGAAGGTAGAACAGGCGATAGACGTGCTGCGCTATGTGCCTAACCGTCTGGCACAGCAACTGGTGGGTAAACAGAGTTTCACGCTGGGGCTGGTGACCACGTCGCTGGCCTTACACGCGCCTTCGCAAATTGCAGCGTCAGTGAAAAAGTATGCTCATCAGGCCGGTTATCAGGTGCTGATCTCGATGATTGATGAAGATGTAAACCAGAGCATTCAGGACTCGATCAACGAACTGAAATCTCAGCGGGTTGATCGCGTCATCATCAACATTCCGCTGGAAAGCGCTGAAGCAGAGCACATCTACGAAAATAACCGCGATATTCTGTGTCTGTTCCTCGACGTCGATCCGGGCAGCCCGGTGTTTAACGTCTGCTTCAATCCCGCCGACGGCTCACGCGCCAGCGTGGAATATCTGCTGGAATTAGGGCATCGCGATTTCGCGCTGCTGGCAGGGCCGGAGGAGTCGGTGTCATCGCGCCTGCGCCTGCAAAGCTGGCAGGACACGCTCAGGGAGAAGGGGCTGGCACCGGTCACGGTGATCCACGGTGACTGGAGCGCCAAAAGCGGCTATTACAATGCGCTGCATATCCTGCGTGAGACGCCGCAGTTTACCGCCATGCTGGTGGGCAACGATCAGATGGCGCTGGGCGTTATCAGCGCGCTGCATCAGCATAACGTCGCCATTCCCGAACAGGTGTCGATCATCGGTTACGATGATACTTACGACAGCGCGTTTTTCCATCCGGCGCTGACCACGGTGTCGCTGGATCTGGATCTGCAAAGCAAAGAGGCGGTGGAACGCCTGCTGGCGACGAAAAATGACGTCACCGAGTCCACCCTGTTACCGGCGAAGCTGGTGGTGCGTAACTCCACCCGTGCACCGGGAGAGCAGGACAAAGATCTGAACCAGATTGCCGATCAGCTGGATAAACTCGCTTCGCGGTTGCGCGGCCAGTAAGAAACGGTTTAAATCCCCGGACTCTTTGGGAAAGTAAAAGGAAGTGACGCAATGACCTTATGGCAGTGTTATTTGCAGGGCTGGAAAGGCTATGTGAAATTTTCGGGCAGAGCGACCCGAAAGGCGTTTTGGGTTTTCACCCTCGGCAATGTTTTGTTGATGATCCTGCTGGTCATGGGCGTGATTTCGTTCTTTTCCATGTCGGGCGACCCTTATATCGGCGTGCTGTATGCCGGAATGGCCTACAGCCTGTTTGCCTTGGTTCTGGCATTGCCGCTGCTGGCCGTCGGCATCCGCCGCATGCATGACATCAACCGTTCAGGCTGGTGGTTTGGCGGTGTCTATCTGGCGGGCGTCGTCTCGCGGTTGCTGAATATGATCCTGATCCAGTTCGCTTCGCCGGAGACTTACGCCGTGCTGAATGTGGTGCTGGGCATTTTGCTCGGCTGGATCCCGCTGCTGGGGATCATCTACCTCTGCTGCCAGAAGTCGAAAACGCCGGTGGATTTACAAAAGCCTGCGGTTGCCGGATAAGACGTGCTATGAGAGTCAGGAGTTTGCCGGGCGGCAAACTCCGCGGCGCCGATGATGTAAAGGATTTAAAAAATTAATTCATCTAAGTTTAAAACAAGAAACATCACATTTATTAAAGTTCGGGTAACGGTCAACGATAAAGGTCAACAAGAAAAGCGCCATTAAATCCCCCTGACCATTCATGGTCGGAAAAATAAATTCACCATGGTTGGGGTCAAAAAATTTTAAAACGTTTACTCCTGCTCTTATTGCGAACGCATGAAGTCCTGCCTGGCCACCTATGATAATAATATACCCGTTTTGGGAAGACATATTTTGAAGTATATCCGTTCTTATTGATTCTAATAGTTTGTTTGTCATCATGTTGCCCCCTTTTATATAAGAAATTCCTTTATTTCTCAGGACGGTTGTCATGACATCTTTGGAATTAATATTTCCCTGGCATTTATATGTTGACAGGTTTTTTGGCCGGGAGAGAGTAAGCTCCTTCAGTAAATTCTGCACGCCGCGAATCTGAACTTTACCCAGCGGACTCGAAATATAGTTCATAAAATCAGGCCATGTCGTACCAGAAATTAAGTAAGCACTCGACAGTCCAAGGCAAACTCCGGCTCCAAGGCCGTGGTATTGAATATTTCCCTGCGAGTCATAATTATTGTTTGTCCATGCACCTTGACGTTGCATAGGATTAATATTATCCCATTGATTTCCTGAAATATAATCATCCTGCAAGAATTTATTTCTTTTTCCGTTAAGCGTAGTAACAAGATTGTCGATATCTGCTGGCATTTAAACCTTCTTATTTTAATGGGGAGGTATTATAAAAAACGCGACACGGAATATAATTTATTCGCCAGGTGGAAGCAATTTATAAATAAGACTACAAACCTTATTCTAATTTTATTTATAAAATACAGAGGGTTGCCGGATGGCGATGAGTTAAGTTGTTTTGTTTTTTTGTATAAAAAATATGTTATTCACTGTGTTGATATATTAATTTCATATGCATTTGATTAATGCATATGAAATAATTATTTATATAGACCGTTTTCCGCCCGCGTTCAGACTTACCCCCGCCGGATGCCTGAACTGACCTCTTAACGTTGGCCGTTATTCCGTTCTCTTCGATTTCGGGTATTTCCACAGCCAGCGGCCGCTGGCCATGCGCCAGTAGAAGAAAATACCGCGCACGATCCAGTCCAGGAACATGCCAAGCCAGATACCCACCACGCCAAAACCAAGCACGATACCCAGGAAATATCCCACCACAATACGACAACCCCACATGCCCACCATCGAAACATACATGGTGAAACGGGCGTCGCGTGCGCCTTTTAATCCGGCAGGGAGCACCCATGACGCCGCCCAGAAAGGCATAAACGCGGCGTTCAGCCAGATCAGTATTTTGACGACGTCGATGACGTCTTCTTCATTGGTGTAAAAGCGCGCCAGCACGCCGGCGAAGGGCACCGAGATGAACGCCAGAACGCACAGGCCAAATGTCGAGAGCCAGAAGATATGGCGCAGCTGGCGCTCAGACTGTGCGATTTGCCCTTTGCCCAGCCGCGTGCCGACAATAATGGTGGACGCGGAGCCCAGCGCGTTGCCCGGCAGGTTAATCAATGCGGCAATGGAGAAGGCAATAAAGTTACCGGCGATAACGTTAGTGCCCATACCGGCGACGAAAACCTGCGTCAGCAGTTTACCGCCGTTAAACAGCACCGATTCAATGCTGGCCGGAATACCAATGCCCAGCACTTCGCGCAGAATATTGGTATTGAGCGGCAGGAAATAACTTTTAAGAGAGATTTTCAGCGACGGATTAAAGCCGACCATCAGCACCGCAATGACGGCGATGGCACCGATATAGCGCGCTATGGTCAGCCCGAGCCCCGCACCGATAAAGCCCAGTCCATTCCAGCCAAAGCAGCCGTAAATCAGCACGCTGCTGATCACCAGATTGAGAATGTTCATGCCGCCATTGAGCAGCATCGGAATTTTGGTATTCCCGGCACCGCGCAGCGCGCCGGAACCGATCAGCGCAATGGCCGCCGCCGGATAGCTCCAGCTGCTCATTTGCAGATAGGAAAGCGCCATCTCTTTGACTTCCGGTTCGGCGTTCCCGGCGATCATGTCGATGATCACATGCCCGGAAAATTGCAGAAGAATTGCCAGCAGTACGGCAAAAACGGTCATGATCGCCAGCGATTGTCGCGCAGCGGCACGCGCCCGTTCGTGATCGAGCTTACCCAGGCTGAAGGCCACCACCACCGTCGTGCCGAGATCGACCGCGGCAAAAAAGGAAATGATCACCATGTTGAAGCTGTCTGCCAGCCCCACGCCCGCCATGGCTTCCTTGCCAAGCCAGCTGACCAGAAACGTGCTCAGCACGCCCATCAGCAGGACGCAGGCATTCTCGAAGAAGATGGGCACAGCGAGGGGCGTGATTTCACGCCAGAACAGGGTGCGGTAAGAACGCCGTTTCGGATACCAGGGCGTGCGCTCGATGGCTTTGCGCAAAGAGACGATGACGTTTTGCAAGAGAATTCCAGTGTGGCAGAAAGTAGAACAGCGTTTTAAATTATGATGGTAAAAGACTTCGCATTATGCAAAGTCTTTTTTAAGAAGGAGCTGAATTAAAGTGTTAAAAAACAATTATCGGAAAGGAGGCTCGTTAAAGGTACGTAATTTTCGGGAATGCAGATGATCCCCTTCGGCACGCAGCAGATCGATGGCACAGATGCCGATTTGCAAATGCTCTGAAATCGCCCCTTCATAAAACTTGTTTGCCTGACCGGGCAGTTTGATTTCACCGTGCAGCGGTTTATCGGAGACGCACAGTAACGTGCCGTACGGGACGCGGAAGCGGTAACCCTGCGCGGCAATGGTCGCACTTTCCATATCAACGGCCACGGCACGGCTGAGGTTAAAGCGCAGCGCCGAGGCGGCATAACGCAGCTCCCAGTTACGATCGTCCGTCGTGACCACCGTGCCGGTGCGCAGGCGCTGTTTCACTTCCTCGCCGGGCATTCCGCTCATCTTTTTGGTGGCGTCATACAGCGCGCGCTGCACTTCGGCAATGCTCGGGATAGGGATATCCGGCGGTAACACCGCGTCCAGCACGTGATCGTCACGCAGATACGCGTGCGCCAGTACGTAATCACCAATGGACTGCGTTTCACGCAATCCGCCGCAGTGACCAATCATCAGCCAGACGTGCGGGCGCAGCACCGCGAGGTGATCGCAAATCGTTTTGGCATTGGCCGGACCGACGCCGATGTTCACCAGCGTGATCCCTGCGCCGTCGCGGGCGATCAGGTGATAGGCCGGCATCTGGTGTTTTTTCCACGCCAGATCTGACACCGCCTGTTCCGGATAAAGTGTATCGGCAGTGATAAACACGCTGCCCGCGCAGGCCAGCGCTTCATACGGGCTGTCCGGATCGGCAATCTGCGCGCACGCCCAGCTGACAAATTCATCGACATAGCGCGTGTAGTTGGTGAACAACACGTAAGGTTGGAAATGTTCAATCAACGTGCCGGTGTAATGGCGCAGGCGCGCGAGGGAAAAATCAGCCCGCAGCGCGTTGAAATGAGAAAGCGGGAAGGTATCGCCGGGGTAATACAGGCCGTCTGCCGTTTCATCGCCAATTTGCGACAGTTCCGTGGTGGGGAAATGTTTCGCCAGCCCCGCGCTCATTGAGCGGTCGAGCATCAGGTCCGATCCGTCGATCACGTAAGAGTAAGGGATTTCCTGCTGCGACGGCACGACTTCAATCACCGCATTGTACTCTTCCTCCAGCAATGACAGCTGCTCGGTCAGATAATGACGGAAAAGTTCAGGATGGGTGATGGTGGTGGAATAGCGTCCGGGGTGCGAGAAGCGGCCATAGGCGCGGGTCGGATTTTTGGCAGGCGTCACGCCATCCCAGCTGACACGCAGTTCAGGGTAAACAAATAATCCCGCCGCGCGGTCAGCCACGTCCGGCAGCGTGCCCTGAACAATGAAATCTTTAATCGCATCCCGCAGTGCGGCGACCGAGTTGTTGTACATTTCTTCGAGCTTCTCAATCGCCTGTACCGCGGTGAGGGACGTGTTATCCATACGCTTTTCCTTTGTGCTTTGTTCATCATCATTCAGTCTAAATATGGCTTGTCTGAAGAGCGCCGCCAATGTTTTATTAGGCTATGAAAACCGGATGACGCTTTTATGAACGAACAGGGGACAGTGAATGATTCGGGTATGGGGCAGAAAAACGTCGTCTAATGTGCAGGCGCTGATGTGGTGTATCGGGGAATTGGGCCTGCAGTATGAAAGAACTGACATCGGCCATAAATACGGCGGCAATGACACGCCGGAATTTCTGGCGATGAACCCGAATGGCACCGTACCGGTGATCCGCGATGGCGAAGGGGAGGCCCTGTGGGAAACCGGCGCCATACTGCGCTATCTGGTCGGAAAATACGGTGCTGAGACATTCTGGCCGAAGGATGCTGAGCGGCGTGCGCACATTGATAAATGGACCGAATGGGCAAAAATCGGGGTGGCGATGAATTTCACCGCGCCGGTATTCTGGATGGTAGTGAGAACGGCGGCGAAAGATCAGGATCATCAGGCACTGACAAAATCATTGCAGAACCTGAACAAGAAACTGGCGATTGCTGAGGCGCAGATTGCCCGATATGGCTACCTTGCCGGGAGTGAATTCACGCTGGCCGATATTCAGTTTGGACACAGTTTGTATCGCTATTTTGATATCGCCATTGATCGGCCACCTTACCCGGCCATCGAACAATATTATGAAAAACTTAAACAGCGTCCGGCGTTTGCGGAGCATGTGATGGTGTCCTACGAAGAGTTGCGGGTGGTTTAACGCCGCCCCGGACGCAAAAAACCGCTTAACTTTCATTAAGCGGGCTTTTTTAATGGCTTTCTTTTCAGTCCGGCTGAGGTGTTTTCATCACTATCGCTGTCAGGGCCGAGAGTAAACAGCCCGCCATCAGATAAATGGCGACGGAATGCCATTCACCGCCGGAGAAATTCAGCAATGCGGCGGCAATAAACGGCGTAAATCCGCCACCCACCACGCTGGCGACCTGATAACCCACCCCGGCACCACTGTAGCGGTAACCTGCGCCGAACATTTCCGTGAACATCGGTTGCTGCACGCACACCACCATATCGTGGGCGATATTAGCCAGCAGCAGTGAGAAAATCACCACGCCGACAAGGGAACGTGCTTCCAGCGCCATAAAGAACGGGAACGCACTCAGGGCACCGACGAATGCGCCGGTAATGTAGATGCGGCGACGTCCGAAGCGATCTGCCAGCCAGGCAAACAGCGGGATCGTCAGGCAGCTTATCCCGCCGACCAGCAATCCGATATTGAGAAACAGCTCACGCGACATCCCCAGGTTATGCGTCGAATAGTTCAGTGCGAACGCGGTGACAATGTACATCGTCAGCAATTCGCACAGGCGCAGAAGGATGATTTTCAAAAATGCGCCGGGGTGGCGGTTCAGTGCTTCGAAGACCGGCAGGCCTTTTTTCGCCTCTTTGGGCTGCGCCTCCTGAGCACGTTCGAACTCGACCGACTCTTCCATGCCGTTGCGGACCCACAGCGCGCCCAGCACCAGCACAACGCTGAACAGAAACGGCAAACGCCAGCCCCAGCTGAGGAACTGGGCATCGGTGGTCAGGTGGCTTATCAGCGACACCAGACCGGTAGCCAGCAGCAGACCGACGCCGTATCCCATCTGGATGCCGCTGCTGTAGAACGCCTTTTTGCCCGAAGGTGCACTTTCAACGGCCAGCAGCGCAGCGCCACCCCATTCGCCGCCGACCGCAAAACCCTGAATGGCGCGCAGGGTGACCAGCAGAGCCGGGGCCCACCAGCCAATGGTTGCGAAAGAGGGGAGGATACCGATGCATGCAGTGGCGATGCCCATGATCCAGACGGTCATCATCAGCATCCGCTTGCGACCTAAACGATCGCCAAAATGGCCAAAGACAATGCCGCCGAGCGGCCGGAAGAGGAAGCCTACGCCGAAGGTGGCAAACGCCGCGAGCGTGCCCATTGCCGGGTCAATTTGCGGAAAAAATTCACTGTTAAACACCAGCGCGGCGGTGATGCCGTAGAGTAAAAAATCAAACCAGTCGACGACTGCGCCGACGAAGCTCCCCCAGGCAGCCCGGCGGGCACGGCGATATGAAGGTATTTCCTCATCGGGGCGGGGGGCAGTGAGCATGGCGTCCATAATTGTCCTGTCTGTTCCTCAGATTTCTAAACTTTTTCGTTATTAAAATAGGCAAAAGGTTATTGAGTTATCAAAAAGCTTAACAAAAACCGCTACTGAGACTACAGCGTCAACCGCCAGGTTAAAACGCTTTTGCAAAATGAAAGGGGAGTTTTATGCAGAAAAGGGGCAAAGCAGGCAAGGACATCAAAAACACCAAAGCAAAACGCCCGCTTAAGTTTCCTTAAGCGGGCGTTTCTAATTTGGCTCCTCTGACTGGACTCGAACCAGTGACATACGGATTAACAGTCCGCCGTTCTACCGACTGAACTACAGAGGAATCGTTGGAACGGGGCGAATAATAGCGACTGCCCCTGTGCATGTCAAAGGGGAAACTGCATAAATGTGTGCGTTTGCTGATACTTTGGTCAAGTTGTTGAGAATAGAGTCAAAAAGGCCGGTTTGAGGGGTTGGGGCTGCAATCATAGAGCGTCTGATGCCCCTAAAAGCCGCCAGTTATTCATCCTGCTAATTGATAAGGCTGAACCATAAGAATGCATTATGTTGGTGCGCTCCCGATGAAATTATTGCGCGATCACACTGCATTTTTTTCTGCGCAGCCGTTTATTGTGCGGGCCATCCGACCGTTTTCTCTTATGTTCCGGGGGATTGGCGGGGATGCGCCCGTTTTTTCATCTGCCCGCCGGAGATTGGCGCAGTTCTTGCTTTTATCAGAGCTGCTTATAAATACGCTGTTCGTGCATTACGTCAGTTCAGGGTACCCCTTACCGCGCAAGATGGAGGCAGAGATGAATCTCAGGCGTTTAAAGTACTTCGTGAAAATCGTCGATATCGGCAGCCTGACGCAGGCCGCTGAGGTTCTGCATATCGCTCAACCGGCGCTGAGCCAGCAGCTGGCGACGCTGGAAGGTGAATTGCAGCAACAATTGCTGATTCGCACCAAGCGCGGCGTCACGCCCACGGAAGCCGGTCACATTCTTTATTCCCATGCGCAGGCCATTTTGCGTCAATGCGAGCAGGCGCAGTGCGCCGTAAGCAGCGCCGGGCAATCGCTCAGCGGGCAGGTGTCGGTCGGCCTTGCGCCGGGCACGGCGGCTTCACAGCTGGCGCTGCCGCTGTTGCAGGCAGTGCGCGAGCAGCACCCCGGCATTCTGCTGTATCTCAATGAAAACTTTGGCACGGCGCTGGGTGAATGGGTGCTGGATGGCCGCATGGACATGGCAGTGCTTTACGGCGCCCGCCCGGAAGCCGGGCTGTGCAGTCAGCCGCTGATGAGGGAAGATCTGTATCTGGTGGGCACGCATGCTGTACCGAATCCGGGAAAATACGTTGAGCTGAGCGAAGTGGCCAGGCTGAATCTGTTTATGCCGCGTGCTTATAACGTCATGCGCCGTCTGGTGGACGATGCCATGTCTTTGCGTCGCCTGAGCGCTAACATCATTGGTGAAATTGAATCTTCCGCCACGCTGACCGCCGCAGTAGCCAGCGGGCTGGGTGCGACGATCCTGCCGGAGTCCGCCGCCCGTGCCATGATCGGCCCGGCGAAAGCCTGGATGTCATGCATAAGCAGCCCGGCCATTCAGGTGCCGCTTTCACTGTGTATCTCAGAAACGCGGGCTCTGTCGGCGGAGGCGATGGCGGTGAAGAAAATCCTGCTGGGACTGGTTGCGGAGCAGAGCACGCCAGTTCCTGAACCGATGCTGGTGGCAAGCTGAACCATGAAAAAATGGGCGATCGTCGATCGCCCATTTGATTTTCCCCGGTCAGGAGTGACCATTAAAACAAGGTTTACTTACAGGCTTTAATTTCCTTCCATTGTGACCATTCGCCAGTGAACTCCGGGTTACCAGGTTCATTGTTCTGTGTCCAATAGTTAGCCAGATACTCCTTGCCTTTCCACACAACGCTTTCGCCTCCGTAGTAGATTTTTTGTGCGTCCCAGTTGTTCGCGCAGGTTTTACCCGTGCCGGAATCCGGCAATGGTTGCACCTGCGGCGTCACCGTCAGCGTATAAGAAGCCACATCGCTTTTCTTGCCGTCCGAAACGGTCAGTGTGAAGGTGTACTGTTTTTTCACCGTCACCGTCGGCGCAACAAAACTGATGCTGTCACGGTCGGTACCCTCCAGCGTGTTACCGTTTGGCAGCAGCCAGGAGTAAGACAGTTTGTCACCGTTCGCATCGCTGGAAGCGGCTGCGTTAAGTGTCACATTCGCCTGACTTTCCACATCACCAATCGGCCCGCTCAGTTTTGCCACTGGTGCCACGTTAGTGTCCGCCGGGGCAGGGGTTGGATCCGGGGTTGGTGTTGGCGCTGGCGTCGGATCCGGCGCTGGCGTGACCGGCTCGACCTTGCCGGAGTCATCAACAATCGACACATTAAAGAAGTGCTGAACGCAGCGTTTGTAGTCGCCTTCTTTAAACGCAGAGAATGGCGTCTGATAGCCGACTAACTGACAGGAATACGTCGCGCCTGTCGGGGTACTCGGATCCCATCCCCAGTCCTGCTCCCAGTACTGTGGCAGTGCGCCTGAGCCACCTTCATCGAACTGTTTCATGTTTTTACAGCCGAGCACTTCATTGGCAGGCACCGGCACTTTCAGGTATTCCGCTTCACTTTTGTAGTAGGAGATACGGTTTTCACCCTGAGCAATTTCGGTCGGACCGCCGCACTCCACGCCGCCGTTAATGATCTGGATGGTCACGCCGAACCCCGGTACCAGGCCGTTTTCTTTATCATGGGCGTTAGGCTGCCAGGTTCCGTCGATCACGTGCAGCATGCTGGGTTTCGGTGCCTGCGGTGTGACGAAGAAGAACACGGCGCTGGCGAGGTTCAGCCAGGTGTCCGCGACCAGTTCCGGTTTATCGAGCAGCGTTCTGACCGTGCCAAACATCGCGTCTGAGAACGGACCGTAGTTGTAGTTATAGGAAAGTTGTTTTGCCCCGCGACCAAAATAGCTGACGAAGTCCCCCTGCGCGTCTTTACCGCAAGGCCAGGTTTGCCCCTGCCAGACGTCCGGATTACATTCGCCGTTATAGCCGCCTTTCTGGCCTTCGGCCCAGCCCATTTCACGCAGCCACACCAGCCCCTGTCGCCATTCCGCCTCAGGGCGCCAGTTTTCATGTCCGCCGGTTTCCTGCGCGAAGTGCGCAAACATCGTTGCCAGGCCTTTACGGCAAATCGCGTCGGAATCACGGCCGTCAGTGTAAGTCCCGCAAACTGCCGGGAATTTACCTATCGCTTTAATGAAGTTTTCATAACTGTATTCCGGCGCGCGGAGCGGGAAAATATAATCCCATTGCTCTTTGCTGAGGATTTTCTCAACGCGTTTTACGTTATCCGGGTTTGCCGCACGGCCCGGCGCAATTTTTTCAACGGAATCATTATCCAGCGTGCGGATGGAAGCTTTCACTTCCTGCATCAGCGGGTTTTGTGTTAATGAATTTTCTTTTTTGATCAGATCACTTTCTTTAATAACGTACGGTTCTGAAGGGGCAGGGGTTTCCTCCGCCAGCGCGGCAGAACTTGCAGCCAGCAAACAGGATGCGGTAATAAGATTTAAATAAAAGTGAGGCTTTAATCTATGCATAGTGAATACCCTTCATTCGTTGCAATAAGTACAAGAATAAAAACTCTGAGGAGTTTGTGTTTTCAATGTCAGTCTCAGACCAACATTGAAAGGGTAATCTTCACCGGGTTACTTCACTATTAAAATAAGAACATTGTCCATCATTAATTACGTGTGATTTTGCGTTGTGCCGTTGAGATAATCATTTATTTTCAGGAGCAGGTTTCAACGGCCTTGAGTGAAGAAATGATATTATTGACACCCCGGACTTTGGTCGTTCTGGTGACAAAGTTTGCATATGTTTTTAAAGTTTCATGATGAATGTCATCCGGTAATGTAAATGTCACTAATTTGCTGTGACGTTTTTCAATAAAATACTCTGCCACTTTTCTGGGAAAGATGGCGATCATATCACTGCGCTCAACGGCAGCAATAATGCCATTCATAGACGATGAGTTATAAATGACTTTGCGCATATTGGTTTTTTCATTCTGGATATGACGATTATTAACCGACACCAGTTTCATGGTCTGGCCTTCGCTGTGACAATACACGGCATGGGGTAACGTGTAATAGTGTGAAAGCGTAAAGGCGGGTTGTGACGCCAGTAAACTGCCGGAACTGCATACCACCACGAAATCATCCACGGAATCAATTTCAACAGAGGTGATGCTGTGGTGGTGAAGGGCAAAATTACTTAGCACGATGTCATTGCCAGATTGCAGCAGATTTCTCACACATTCATCATGGTTAAATATGGTGGAGTTAGTGAAGGCGAGAAGGGTTTCCTGTAAATCATCTTGCTGATGTAAACGTTGAAAGTAAAAACTTTCGATTAAGTCAGAACACATGACTTTAACTGAAGAGACGGTTTTTTCCTGATTTTTAGCTTTATGAACGACGTCATCAATTATACACATGGCATGTGAAAAAGATTCATGAATGTCCAGGGCTATTTGTGTTGGTTTCATGCCCTGAGCGGTTCTGATAAAAAGTTCGACGGCTAAGAAACGTTGTAATTTATTAATGGAAAGACTGACCGCAGAAACGGAGAGTTCAAGTTTTTCAGCTGCGCGCGAAAGGCTACCAGAGACTATCACTTCATTCATGATCTTGATCAGATTATAATCAAACTCATTTATTTTATCGTAAATCATTACTTTTCTCCGTCATCAAGATATGGAGCCTGCATCATTCACATTGTGATGCTACAAATAAAGTAAAAAAATCTCAAAATATCATGATATTTGTATGCATTAATGAGTGGTTTGAATTAATTCCTAATAGCTAAACGATGTTGTGCATCACAAGTGAAGTTATTGCAGCTCATTTATTTGTATAAGAAACACTTATGTTTAAAGCGTTATCAGGCGCACCCGGTTTCTCATCCAGCCGTAAATGAAAGATTCATTACTGGCCTTACTTTCGGCTAAATCAAGATACCGTTGTCCCTGGCTGCAATTGAGCGAAGTGACCAGAACAGCGTCTCCTTCCTGCCCGCGCAGTCTCAGGAACCCGGCCAGCGCATTCAGCGTGGCAGGCCCAATTTTTCCGTCAACGGTGATATCGGGATAAACCTGGCCTTGCTGATTATATGCATTGAGCCAGCGCTGTAGCCACTTAATACCCACGGAGGGCCCCATATTTGTCCCGGTATCACACAGCTCCAACGCCAGAGCCGGCGACAAGGCGTGGATTTTGTCAAACCCTGGCTGATACCAGTAGTTTTTCTCCAGAATGATATATGCCTGTTCACGGGTAAATGCTTTCATATCGCCGGTATAGCCATAATCACGTGCGGTCTTTTCGGTGATGCCCCAATGTGTCGCGCCGCCCGGATCGTCGGGATGGTTGATATAAGCCCCTTCATTTTCCAGCACGGCATCAATAATAGGATTGCTTGGCATAGTGGAACCCTCTGTGAGTAAAGAGATCTCAGATAACTAAGGTAAGATATACACCTACTCCGATTAACAGCACTAATACAATCAGACTCAGTAAAATAGGGTTATATGATATTTTTGTTTTGGGTTTTTTTTCCTGAATTATATCGATTGTTATTGAAGTGTTCACCCGAATGCCTGATTTAGGTACGGTGATAAACAATTCATCCAACCCTAACGTTTTAAGATCGCGGCGAATTAAATAGAGTGTTTGGGTAAGGCTGGCGTCGCTGGTAAAGGTACTTCTGGCACCCCATAAAGCATAAGATATCGCTGACTTCTCTATCACTTCGTCTTTAGCGTGTTCAATGATAAAACTGAGGCATCGGGCTCGCATCGTGGTCAGTTTAATATTCATTCCATTATTCAGCGTCTTTAACTCTTTCGTTCCTTCGTTGAAAACGTACAGCCCATTAATAAGATAAACGCTCATCTTTCAACACTCTCCAGTCCGGTGGTAGAAAATTGCTGACATTCATTTTTTGATAGGATTTATCGTATCTTCTTTTTTAAAATTCACCACATTCAATCAGAATATTGTGATTAATTTTAGATAAGTTGTGATCTGTTATAAAAGTTGATGGGTTTTTTGAGTGAAATTAAAAAGTCTTTTGAGTTTAACTTGAAATAGAAAATATAAAAATTGAATGATTGACGTTGAATTATAGGATTTTATTTATATCATCGGTGGCACATTAAACCCGTATTGTGACTCATTGCTTAAACCGGCAGGTTGATGTTTTTGATTGCAAAACCCCGGCAGCTCATTACTTGTCCAGTTTCCTGCACTATCAGATAAAAAATTGATGCTCATTTCCTGAACATCATCGTTGTCAAAAATATTTATGCTGAATGATGATTTGAGAGAAAACGTCCTCTCACTAATTATAGCTTCAACAGCAAGATGCTGTTAGACCCTTAACTTCTATTCAGGAAACTATTATGGCTACCAGTAAATTGATTAAAACAGATTCTCTGACTGACAAATCTTATAAAGCGGACGGTTTTGACGCGTCGAAAGACACGGTGAAATATAGCTATACCTCTGCCCGCGTGGCTAAACCGGTGTACAACAAGTATGACACCACCAATAAACCTAAAGTCTTCGGTTACTACACTGACTGGTCGCAGTATGACAGCCGTCAGACCGACGGAGATGACACCCCGGCTAACCGCGGTCGCGGCTATGATTTAGCCAACGTCAGCCCGACGGCGTATGACAAAATCATTCTTGGCTTCCTGGGCATCGTCGGCGACAGCACCGGCGAAAAAGCGGAAGTTATCGCCCGCGCAGCAAGCAATCTGAACAAATCCACTAACGAACCCACCTTCCTCGACCCATGGGGCGACTTCCAGACCAGCAACAACGTTGGCCTGAAAGAGTCCGGCTGGGAAGAAATGGACGTGAACTCCGCCACTCAGGCGACAGTAAAAGGTATCGTCGGCGGCCTGCGTGATCTGCAAGCCAAAGCCAAAACCCAGGGGCATGACCTGGCACTGTCGATGAGTATCGGCGGCTGGACCATGAGCAGCGGTTTCCACAACATGTCGCAAACGTCTGCGGGGCGCAGCACCTTTGCAAAAGGCGTGGCAAAACTGTTTACCCGCTTCCCGATGTTCTCTGAAGTGGATATCGACTGGGAATATCCGGGCAACGCCGGTAACAACAATGCCTACAGCGATTCTGATGGTGCGAACTATGCATTGCTGCTGGCTGAAATCACCAAAGAGCTGAAAGCCATTAAACGCAGTGACGTCAAAATCAGTATCGCCAGTTCTGCGGTGGTAGCGATTTTGGAAAAATCAGATGTCGCCACTCTGCTGAAAAACGGTCTGTACAGCATCAACGTGATGACGTACGACTTCTACGGTACGCCGTGGGCAGAGAAACTCGATCACCACACCAACCTGCACGCGCTGGTAGAAGGCGGCTGGGGCGTGGATACCATCGTTGATTACCTGCTGGCGAAAGGCTTCCCGGCTGACCGCATTAACGTAGGTTATGCGGGGTACTCACGTAACGGCCAGAATGCGGTTCTGGAAAGCTACTCACCGCTTAAAGGCACCTACTCACCGACACCCAATGCTGAAACTACCGGCACATTCGAAAGCGGTTGCAGCGAATGGTATGACCTGATCAATAACTATATTGATCTGGAAAACCAGAAAGGCCGTAACGGTTTCAGCGTGTACACCGACCAGGTTGCAGACGCTGATTACCTCTACAACAAAGACACCAAACTGTTCGTCTCCCTTGATACTCCGCGCAG
Organism: Rahnella sp. Larv3_ips; assembly: GCF_003697865.1. Lineage (NCBI taxonomy): Bacteria > Pseudomonadati > Pseudomonadota > Gammaproteobacteria > Enterobacterales > Yersiniaceae > Rahnella > Rahnella sp. Larv3_ips. The sequence goes on from NZ_MJIB01000004.1 coordinate 273,411, forward strand.
CGTCAGGGCTAAAGGTCAGTATGTAGCGAAAAAAGGGCTCGGCGCACTGTTTACCTGGACTATCGATCAGGACAACGGCGTGCTGGTTAACGCCGCGCGTGAAGGTCTGGGTTGCACCGTGACTAATCAGGTTGTCGATATGGCACCGTTCTACTTCGACGGTATCAATGTCGCCGGCGAAGTGCCTGATGATGATAAACCTGCTACCAATACCACACCGGTTGCGGATATCCAGTTGCAGGTGATCAGCGGTTCAAAAGTGCGTCTGAGCGGTGCTGCCTCGAGCGATGCCGATAACGAAGCGCTGACCTACAAGTGGAGCGTTCCGGCGGGCATTTCGCCAAACAGCACCACCACGTCAACCATTACCTTTATCGCACCAACCGTGGTCAGCCGTGCAGAGTTCCAGTTCTCCCTGACGGTCACTGACACCCATGCGGCCACTTCCGTTGCCAAAAACTACACGCTGGTGGTCTTTGGTGAAGAAGTGATCGACCCGACGCCAACGCCTGAACCGACGCCAGAACCGACCCCGGAGCCGACGCCGGAACCTACCCCAGAACCGACGCCTGAGCCTACGCCAGAACCGACTCCGGAACCGACACCAACGCCGACACCGGCAGGTAAATACGACGAGTGGGAATCCGGCAAGGTGTACAACACCGGCGATAAAGTCAGCCATAAAGGAAAAGATTACGTGGCTAACTACTGGACTCAGGCAAACGAGCCAGGTCTGGCAGAGTTCACCGGTGAATGGTCACAGTGGAAGTTACTCTGATTACACCACGCAGATGTCATGAGGTTCTGACCTCATGCTAATGAAAGCGCAAAGCGGGACACTTACGGGTGTCCCGCTTTTTTTTGCTGCAACGGTGGGTTGTGCAGCTTGCCGAACCCGCGTCAGACACACAGGTTCAGCCGGCTGTATCAGAGACAGCGCAGGGTGTTTGGCGTACTGAAGGAGAGTGACAGGTTGAGACAGTAAAAGCAGAACGAAGAGGGCGTACAGCGCGGGAAGAGGGCAAAAAAAATCCCCCGCAGACGTGGGTCTGTCGGGGGAAAGGATTAACCTTGTTGTTTCGGCGCGGGGGTCATGGTGTCAATGAACGCCGAAATTTTCTTACCGAGCAGGGTGATAATCGGCCCGGCAAACACGCCGCCCAGCCCGGCGATGACCAGTAGCTTGTCATCGTTGGCATCGTGCGACAAAACGAAAATACTCAATATCATGCCGCTGAAACAGGAGACGATAACCTGCAAAAGACAGGCCTTAAGTTCATCCATGAAGGCCTTCTTCTGTCTCAGCATGATGTAGCGAACGACGCCACCCCACGCTGACATTCCCATAACGGCTAAAACAATACTGTGCTCTATGGTGACGATATCTCTGGCATGTGCTGCGCCAATCATGATGCTTTCCTCTAAGGTAAGAATAAAACCGGTTAACTTGTGTATGGTTAAATTATCACCAGAAGACGCGGGGCAAAAATCACATAGCCACACATTTTTGCGTGACGGTTTTTAGCCGCGCAATCGCGAAAAGTGAGAAGACGAAAGGGGAGCAGGCCGCAACCGGGCGAGGTTTTTTCTTAACCAGAAAGGCTTAGGCCGCACAGTGAGTTTTTTATCCCACACACCGGCCGGCAATTTAAAAAAATAATAGCGTTTGAATTTCAGAAAGATAACGCGCGTGATAATTTTGTTCGCACACTAAGCATATCAGCCCGTCATCCGTGACGGGCTGCGCAAGGTTTTAGTTCACGGCACAGAAACGCTGCGCCTCAGCACGGACATTTCCCCATCTTACCGCCTTCGCTGGGGAATCTTGCCTCAAGACAGCGGCGGTGAAACTCCCGCTCGGACATCGGCTCGTTATCCGGGTGTCGCACCTTCATATGCTGCACATAATTCTGGTAATCCTGCACGCCGACCATCAGCCGGAAACTCTGCGCAGTGCGCCGGATAGCCAGCTTCAGCCAGCCGGAAACGTTGTGCGGCTTCGGCTCGACGATAAACAGCGGCTGACAGCTGATGATGCGAAAAGACGCCGGTCGCGGTGTTTTAAACAATGCGCGTGACTCAGACATGGCGCACCTCGCCAACCGGGCGGCCTTCACGGCGCAGCACCACGGCTGTTTCATGTACCGTCGGCGTGGCGGATTTCAGTGCGCGGCGGATAACAAAGAACGACGACACAAGCATCGTCACCGCCACCAGCATAAAGAAGCCACACAGCACGGCGTTGATCTGATTATTCAGCACGATGGTATGCATATCAGCCAGCGTTTTGGCCGGTTTGATGATTTCACCACTGTCGATCCCGGCAGAGAATTTCTTCGCCTGCGCCAGGAATCCAATCGACGGTTTTTCGTGGAAAATCTTCTGCCAGCCTGCGGTCATTGAGGTGATGAACAGCCAGATGGTCGGCAAAATAGTCACCCAGGCATAACGCTGTTTTTTCATTTTGAACAGCACTACGGTGCCGAGGATCAGCGCCATCGAGGCCAGCATCTGATTGCCGATACCGAACAGCGGCCACAGAGTATTGATGCCCCCTAACGGATCGACCACGCCCTGATACACGAAGAAACCCCAGCCCGCGACCGCGACGGTAGTACCGGCGAACGTGCCGATCCACGAACGGTTATTGGCTAAAGAAGGGACGGCAACGCCCACCAGATCCTGCACCATAAAACGGCAGGCGCGGGTACCGGCATCCACGGCGGTCAGGATGAACAAGGCTTCGAACAGGATCGCGAAGTGATACCAGAAGGCCATCATCGCGCGGCTGTTAAACACCTCAGTAATGATGTGCGCCATGCCGACGGCGAAGGTCGGTGCGCCACCGGCGCGGGACAGGATTGACTGCTCGCCGACGTCTTTGGCAATTTGCGTCAGAATGTCCGGCGTGATGACAAAGCCCCAGCCGTTAATCACCTGCGAGGCACTTTCCACCGTGGTGCCAATCAGCGCCGCCGGTGAGTTCATCGCAAAATAGACGCCAGGGTCGATCACCGACGCACAAATCAGCGCCATGATCGCCACAAACGATTCCATCAGCATCGCGCCGTAGCCGATAAAGCGGATGTGACTTTCGCGCTCCACCAGTTTCGGCGTCGTGCCGCTGGAAACCAGCGCGTGGAAACCTGAAATCGACCCGCAGGCGATGGTGATAAACAGGAACGGGAACAGGCTGCCGGAGAATACCGGGCCGCTGCCGTCAATAAAACGCGATACGGCGGGCATTTTCATTTCCGGCATGGCGAAGACGATACCGACTGCCAGCCCGGCAATCACCCCGATTTTCAGAAACGTTGAGAGGTAATCGCGCGGTGCCAGCAGCAGCCAGACCGGCAATACCGAGGCAATAAAACCATAAATCACCAGCACCCAGGTCAGCGTGGTGCCGTGCAGGGTAAAGAACGGCCCCCAGTACGGGTCCGCCGCCACGTTGCCGCCGTAAACAATCGCGAGCATCATCAGCACAAAGCCAATCACCGACACTTCAGCGATTTTTCCCGGACGCAGAAAGCGCATATAGATGCCCATAAACAGGGCAATCGGAATGGTCGCGGCAATAGTGAACAGCCCCCACGGACTGTCGGCCAGCGCTTTGACCACCACCAGCGCCAGCGCCGACAGAATAATGATCATCACGCCGAGCGCCCCGAGCATGGTGATGACGCCTGCGAAATTACCCAGCTCCTGCTTCGCCATTTCCCCGAGAGAACGGCCATCGCGGCGGGTAGAGATAAACAGGATCAGGAAATCCTGCACCGCACCGGCCAGCATGACGCCGACTAAAATCCAGATGGTGCCCGGCAAAAAGCCCATTTGCGCAGCGAGGATCGGGCCGACCAGCGGGCCTGCTCCGGCAATCGCCGCAAAGTGGTGGCCGAACAGCACCCATTTATTGGTCGGCACATAATCCAGCCCGTCGTTGTGACGCTCGGCGGGGGTCATGCGTTTATCATCGAGTTCAAATACTTTTTCGGCGATAAACAGACTGTAAAAACGGTAGGCAATGCTGTAACAGGCAATGGCGGCAACCACCAGCCAGAGCGCGTTGACGTGTTCGCCACGACTTAACGCCAGCATGCAAAAAGCAAAGGCTCCGATGAACGCCACCACCAGCCAGGTTATCCCGGACTTGACGCTTTTCATGATTACAACTCCTTGTGAGTGGTCCTTTATCGTGCTGGCCACTTTTTTTGTGAGAGTGTGAGGTAGGGAGGTAAGGGTCGGCGCGCCAGCGGCACGTTGCGACTATGTTAAATTACTGGTCAAAAATAATGTTTTTGAACAGAAAAGTTTGAAGTTAAAAGCGGAAGTGTGATGCGGTTTACGCTTTGCGCAGAGAGTACTGGTCGGATGACAATAAAGTTGTGGCGGGGCAGGAAAAAACCAAAAAAAACCGGCCACGAAGGCCGGTCTATTTCTGTCAGGTCGGGGATTATTCTGCAGCAGCAGGTTTTTCCTGGCCTGGTTTGTGGTCACGCATCTGTTCCATTTTGGCAGAGCGTTTCTGGTAGTTCTCGTTGAACTGTTTTTTCTGCTCAGGTGTCAGCAGGTTATACATTTTGTTCTCTGCACGGGCACGGTCGAGCATACGGTCAGACTGTGCTTTGGTGATGGTATCAATCTGCGATTTCACCTTAGCTTCGTCGAAGCTGTCGGTCGCCACCAGGCTGTGCATCTGATCCATCTGCGCTTTCATAGCGGCACGGTCAGGGCGTGCGCCGCTGTCTTTCATGATGTCTTTCATCTGAGTTTTTTGCTGCTCAGTCAGGTTCAGGCCGGCAAACGGGTTCATGTGTTGCGGGCCTTTATGATGCAGCATTTTGCCGTGAGCAGCATCAGGTGCAGGAGGTGCAGTCGTCTCAGCAGCAAACGCGAAAGAAGCAGAGCTCAGAGCCAGGGTTGAAGCCACAATCATTGCGGTAAGTTTACGCATAATAAAATTCCTTATTGAAGATTCAGGCACGTTGCCCGTTTTGTTTCGACGAAAGCAAGTCTACTGAATCCAATGAATAGTAATGCGAGGTAGATGTAAAATTCTGAAAGTCGGAGAGACACATTTCGCGCAATCATGGAGAAAATGTTTAGAAAGCGTAAGGTTAGGCGAACAGACGTGAATGGTGGTTCGGATAAATCCGAGTCATGCGAAGGATTCAAACATTAACATGATGAATGATTTGCCGCTATAGCCCGCGTGTAAAGAATGTTTGAAGTTTACTCACGGTTTACTTGGCGATGAACAGGCGAAAACAGGCATAATAGTTTTCATTTCGTTAACACCGCCTGTAACAGTGATCCGCATTATGACTGAATCCCGCTATGCCCAACTGGCGCGCACGCTGCGCAAACAAATTGACACCCAGGTCTGGCTGCCCGGCGATCGCCTGCCTTCATTGCGCGATACCTGCAAGCAGTCTGGCCTGAGCCTGATGACAGTCCTGCAGGCTTACCAGCTGCTGGAAAGTCAGGGAGTGATCGTCGCGCGGCCTCAGTCCGGTTACTACGTGGCTGCCGGATTGCAGCGTCCGGTGCGGCATCAGCCGGACGAGCGTCTGCATGCCGCCGAGCAGGTGGACGTCAACGATGCCATTTTTGATATTCTCAAAGCCGGACAAGATCCTGGCGTGGTGCCGCTTGGCTCGGCGTTCCCGGATCCGACGTTATTTCCCCAGCCGCGTCTGGCGCGATCGCTTGCCAGCGCCGTGCGCCGGATGTCCCCTCACAGCGCCACTGCCAACCTGCCGCCGGGTAACGAAGAGCTGCGCCGCAGCATTGCCCAGCGTTATGCGCAAAACGGTATCGAAGTCGCGCCGGATGAAATCGTCATTACGTCTGGCGCGATGGAGTCACTCGGGCTGAGTTTGCAGATGGTGACCGAGCCGGGAGACTGGGTGGCGATTGAGTCTCCGGCTTTTTATGGCGTGTTGCAGGCCATTGAGCGGCGCAAACTCAAAGCGGTCGCCATTCCGACTGACGTGCGATACGGCATGGATCCCGATGCATTGGAAAAAGCGCTGGAAACCTACCCGATCAAAGCCTGCTGGCTGATGTCCAGCTATCAGAATCCGCTCGGCTGTACCTTGCCGCCGGAAAACAAGGCCCGGCTGGTGGATATTTTGCAGGCGCACCAGGTCGCCATTATTGAAGATGACGTTTACAGCGAACTCTATTTCGGCAGTGAACGCGCGGTGCCGCTGAAGGCCTCGTCCTACCGCAGCGAGATCCTGCATTGTTCGTCATTTTCTAAATGTCTGGCACCGGGTTTTCGCGTCGGCTGGGTGGCGGCGGGGGCATACGCGGAGCGCATCCAGCGGTTACAGCTGATGAGCACTTTATCGGCCAGCGTGCCGGTGCAGCTGGCGCTGGCCGATTACTTACAGCAGGGAGGATATGACACCCATCTGCGCCGCCTTCGCCGCGTACTCGAGCAGCGGCAAATGGCGATGTATCACGCCATTCTCGCCGAATTTCCCGCACAGGTTTCTGTCAGCCAGCCAAAGGGCGGCTATTTTTTATGGCTGGATCTGGGGGGAAACGTCGATGCGGCGCGGGTCTATCAGCTGGCGCTGGCGAAAGGCGTCAGTGTGGCGCCCGGCAGCATGTTTTCCGCCGATCAGCGTTTCAGCCACTGCATCCGCATCAACACGTCTTTCGAATGGGCCCCGCACACCGCGCGCGCCATCTCGATTCTGGCGGCGCTGGTGGCGGAGGAAATTAAACAGTGAAAAGCGCGTTGTCAGACATCCTGTTCCCGCAGCGTCTTACCGACGTTTCCGCCCGGATGCACTTTCAGTAAACGTTGCTGGTCAAAGCCGTTGCGCAGCATGATGTTGCCGCACAGCGCGTCGAACACCGCCAGCACCAGCACGATAGAGGTGGTCGCCAGCATATTCAGCGGATCGATCTCCCGCTGGATATGGGTTTTCACCACCAGCGTGGCGGCACGGGCAATGGCTGAATCCAGATTCTCGGTCACGCTGACGATCGCCACACCTTTGGCTTTCAGCGTCGGCAGCAGGCGCGTCAGCTCTTCGGAATTTCCGCCGCGCGAAATCAGGATCATCAGGTCATCACTGCGCATAAAACCTAAGTCGCCGTGCGCGGCATCGGTGGCACTGAGGTACACCGCCGGTTGTTCAACGCACGCCAGCATATGGGCGATTTTGCGCGCCGCAATCCCCGACGTGCCCACGCCGGTCACCGCAATTTTGCCCTTACAGCCGGTCACCAGCGTCAGCAACTGCTGCCAGATATCGGCATCGAGATGGCGCTGCAATGCCAGTAATTCCTGGCTGTAGGTTTGCCAGCCCTGACACGCCAGAGCAAATTCTTCCTCTGCATTCATTCGGTTTCCCCCTGCATCAGGCGGCGGTACTTCATGCTGTCGTGGTACATCTCATGGAATACGCGGTATTTGCGGTCGTAATACTCTTTGATTTTGTTGGTTTGCGGCGTGACGGTTTTGCCGATGCGGCTCATGGCGGCCATGGCTTCCGGCAGCGAGTCATACGCACCCGCCGCGACGGTGCCCATCATGGCGCTGCCGAGCAACATCGCTTCGCTTTCTTCCGGCAATAACATCGCGCAGCCGGTGGCGTTGGAATGCTCCTGCACAAACACCGGGTTTTTGGTGCCGCCGCCGCTTGCCATCATGGTATCAATGCGGTAACCGCTTTGGTTCATAGTTTCGATAATGTGACGGGTGCCGAGCGCCAGCGCCTGAATGGTCGCCAGATAATGCAGCGCCATATCTTCCGGCGTACGCGAGAGTTTCAGGCCGGTCAGCGTACCGGTCAGCGTCGGGTTGGCGCGCGGTGAACGGTTGCCGTGGAAGTAGGGCAGCATATGAATGTCTTTGGTCAGGAAGGCAATGTCTTCCGGCTCGCCAGCCATTTTGCGCAGGATGCCGTTAAGCACTTCGTAAATGGTTTTGCCGCTGTCTTTGCCCTGTTTCAGCAGATCCTGATAGCACGGGTGCGACTGAATGACGTGATCGATCAGCGCGCCGGTGGTGGATTGCCCGCCTTCGTTCAGCCAGTAATCCGGCAAAATCGCCGAGTAATACGGACCCCAGATGCCGCCGATATAGCGCGCACTGCGCGACATCGCCATGTGTGCCGTCGAGGTGCCGCCGATCAGCGCGATGCGGTTGTCGAAATCTGCCGATTCGCCGGATGCGCCGCTGGCGCCGAGAATGCCAAGACTGCCTGCGTGCGCATCAATGATCGAGACGCTGACCGCCGTGCCTGCCATCAGGCCCATTTCGGCGGCGGCGCGCTGGGTCAGACCGTGCCCCAGCGGTTCGCCCATGGTTTTCACTTCGCTGCCGATTTTCGCCGCATTATTTTCCAGCAAATCTTCCAGCCCGATCTGGCGGAAATAGCTCGGATCCCAGCGGTCTTCGTGGCCGATGTAGGTCCATTTACAGACGGTGGAACACAGAGAGCGCGTGGCGTCCTGCGTGGCGCGCCAGGTCAGGAAATCCGGCAAATCGAACAGGTGCCCGACGTTGTTCCAGGTGGTGGGCATATGCTGTTTCAGCCACAGCAGTTTTGGCGTCTGCATTTCCGGAGAAATAATCCCGCCGACGAATTCCAGCACGCGGTGGCCGGTGGCGTTGATGCGTTCCGCCTGCGTAATGGCGCGGTGATCCATCCACACAATGATGTTCTGCTCGCTGCGCCCGGACGGGCTGACGGTCAGCGGTTTGCCTTCTTTATCCAGCACCACCAGCGAACAGGTGGCGTCGAAACCGATACCTTTCACCTGAATCGGGTTGATGTCGGCCTGATTCACCGCGTCTTTCACGGCGTTACAGACGGACTGCCAGATCTCATCGGAAGATTGCTCGACGAAATCGGCTTTCGGGCGGTACAACGTGATCTCACGGCTGGCCTGGCCGACCATGCGGCCGGTCATGTCGAAGACGCCCGCGCGGGCGCTGCCGGTTCCTACGTCAACTCCAATAAAATAACTCGCCATGTTCTTTCCCTTCGGTAAAAAGCTTTCGCTTAAGATTTTCTGTTTTGCAGAGCGATAAACAGGATCAGGACGCCGCCCCACAGGGCCATCGTCAGGTAACTGCTGACGCCCATCAGGTTGAGGCCGCTTTCCAGCATTTGCAGGACGATCAGCGCCAGCACCAACCCGATGACCCGGCCAAAGCCGCCGTCGGGGTTAATCCCGCCGAGCACGGAGGCCAGAATGGTCACCAGCAAATAGGAGTCGCCGTAGCCTGCTTTCGCCGAGTTAAATTTGGACATCATCAGCAGAGCCGCGCCCCAGCCGAGCAGGGCGGAAAGCACGTATACCGCAATAGTCACTTTATGGGTGTTGACGCCGCTAAAGCGTGTGGCCTGTTCGTTGGAGCCCATCAGATACAGGCTGCGGCCAAGGGTGGTGTGTTCGAGCAACACCCATAACAGCAGCGCCACCAGCAGGAACAACAGCAGGGCGACCGGAATGCCCAGCAGGCTGCCGTTGCTGAGATATTGGATGGCCGCCGGGAAGCCGGAAATCACCGCACCGCTGGTCAGCAGAATGTTCAGCCCGGCAATCAGCGTCATGGTGCCGAGCGTCGCCAGAATCGGCGAGACACCCACATAGGCGATCAGCGCGCCGTTAAGCACACCGATAGCCACCGCCACGCCCAGCCCGGCGAGCATCGCCAGCGCGAAATATTCCGGCTGATTCGGGTGCGCCACCATAATGGCCGCCATGGCCAGCGAGCAGGCATTCGCACCGGCAATCACCGAAAGGTTGATGCCGCCGGTAAGCATGGTGATGCCCATCCCCAGCGCCAGCATGCCCAGAATAGGCAACTGCGAAGAGATCGACTGGAAATTGCCGACGCTGTAAAAACTGCCGCCCAGCGTGAAGGAGAACAACACGGCCACGGCAACGATGATCAGCAACTGCAAACGGATGATGCGGTCGCCGGGGAAAAATCGGGTTAAGGTCGTCATGTCACATCCCCTTTGCCAGTTTGCGTTTTTCATTCCACGCCGTGCTGCTGATGCTGATCAGAATGATCAGGCCGCTGAACACCTGATGCCAGTAAGACGAGATACTCAGCAGCGTCAGGCCGTTTTGCAGGAAGGCCAGCAGCATGACACCCAGAATGGTGCCGGTGAGCGAACCGCGCCCGCCGGTCATGCTGGTACCGCCTAACACCACCGCCGCCAGCACCGTCAGCTCATAGCCGAGCAGGGAATTCGGTGCGACGGACTGAGTGATTTGCGCCTGAACCACCGCAGCAATACCCGCCAGTAATCCCATAAAGCCGTAGACGTAAAAATGCAGCCGCAGAATGTTCAGACCAAGGCGCGACGCGGCGTCACGGTTGCTGCCCATGGCGTAAATCTGCCGTCCGACGCGGGTGCGGTTCATCAGCACACCGGTGGCGATAATCACCCCGAGCAGGCTGAGTAACGGCAGCGTCAGGCCATAGTCGTAGCCGTCCGCGGCGGTAAAGGAGAACCAGTTAATGCCATTCATAAACCAGTCGGGGAAGCCGTACAGCCAGGTGCCGTTGGTCAGGTACACCAGCAATCCGTAGAACAGATTCAGCGTGGCGATGGTAATGATGATGGCCGGCACGCGCAGCCAGTACACCAGAAAACCATTGACCAGCCCGAGCAGCAAACCGGTGCCCATCGACATGGCAAACGCCAGCGGAAAACTGCCGCCATGATGGAGGATGTAACTCGCCATCACGTACTGGCCGATGGACGTCACCGCCGGGAAGGAGATGTCGATACCCCCGGCAATCAGCACCACAAACAGGCCGCAGGCCAGAATGCCGAGAATGGCGTAACTGGTGGCAACGTCGGTCAGGTTGCCGAGCGTCATAAATTCACTGGTGCTGAGGCTCAGGCCGATGACCAGCAGCAGGACCAGTAATCCCAGCCAGAATTCGTGCCGGGAGAACAGTTTCGACAGTGCGTTGTTATCCATTGATCGCCTCCGCAATCTGCGCTTCGCTGCTCTGGTGCGGGGCGAATTCCGCCACCAGTTCGCCTTTGCGCATCACCAGCACGCGGTGACTGTTGTAATAGGCTTCCGGAATTTCATCGCAAATCATCAGTACCGCCATGCCGGATTCCGCCAGGTCACGGGCAATACGGTAAATGCCTTCTTTATTGGCGATATCCACGCCGACGGTCGGCGAATCGAGGATCAGAATATGCGGCTGCGTCGCCACCCATTTGGCGATGGCGATACGCTGCGCATTGCCGCCGGAAAGCGTTTTCACCGGCAGGCCGCTGTCGGAGACTTTGATGTTCAGGTCACGGATCAGGTCTTTCACCACTGACGCCGCTTTGCGGTGATCCATCAGCCCGGTGGCGGTGTGCAGCTTGTCGAAAATCGACACCAGTGTGTTGTCGTAAATGGATTGCTCCATGATCAGCCCCTGCGTCAGACGGTCTTCCGAGACATAAGCGATACCGTGACGGATGGCGTCGCGGTTGCTGTGAAATTTCACCGCCTTGCCGTTAACGCGGATTTCGCCGCTGTCCGGCTGGCTCATGCCGAATAAGCTCATACAGAGTTCAGTACGCCCTGAACCCAGCAGGCCGATAATCGAGGTGATTTCGCCCTGGCGCAGCGACAGCGAAATATCCTGATACTGGCCTTTGCGGCTCAGGTGGCTGACTTCCAGCAGCGGCGTGACGTTGGCCGGTGCGCGGTGCGGCAGGTGACTGTAGGTAAAACGCTGTCCGGTCATCAGGAACGCCAGCTCATTGCTGTCGAGTTCACTGGCCGGATAGGTGCCCACCAGTTTGCCGTCGCGCATCACGCTGATGCGGTCGGCGACTTCCATCACTTCATCAAGGCGGTGGCTGACGAACACCACGCAGATACCCGCGGCTTTCAGTTCATTCACCACCCGCAGCAGGCCGTTCACTTCGGTGCGGGTCAGCGACGCGGTGGGTTCATCCATGATCACCAGGCTGGCGTCAGCAGCGATTGCGCGGCATATTGCCACTAACTGACGGTCGGCGATCGACAGCTTTTCGACTTTACGATCCGGATCCAGAGAAATTCCGACCCGTTGCATAGCGGCCACAGCTTTTTTGCGCATTGCCTCGCGATGTACCCAAAAATCGCCGCCCGGTAAATAACGGTGGATGGCAATATTTTCGGCAACCGATAAATTCGGAAATAAAGAGAGATCCTGATAAATAACCTGAATGCCGTAATAAGAAGAAAGTTGCGGCGTCAGGCTATGAAAAAGTTTTCCATCGAGCGTAATTGCCGCGCCTTTTTCCGGCTGATAGACGCCGGAAATGACTTTAATGATGGTGCTTTTACCGCAGCCATTCTGACCGGCGAGACAGTGCACTTCGCCTTTATTCAGCGTCAGGCTGACATTATCCAGCGCTAATACGCCGGGGAATTTTTTACTGATTTTTTCGAGGCTGATAAAAGCCTCAGCAGGGGCAGGGGACGTGCGCGAACCGGACGACGGAGTGAGAGTGTTCATCACATTATCCTTACAACGTTCTATTTAGAATAAGTATTCAATGTCTGATTAGAAATTCAGATACGGCACAGCACACAACGCCGTATCTGTTTCTATTTGCCTGGTGTGGCGCTGGAGATAAATATGTCTCCGGTAAATTAAAGAATTAAAAAGCTACATCAGAAGCCGAGTGATTTTGCATTCTCTGGCGTGACTTCCAGAATTTTATTAAAGCGGATCACGTGTTTATCCATATCCACATCCGCTTTGCCCAACCCTTCGATGCTCAGGTCTTTGGTGACTTCTTTACCCTGTAACAACTGGTCGGCGACGGTCACTAAGGCGTAACCGGCATCTTTCGGATCCCACAACAGGACTTTCTTGATATCACCGCGCATCAGGTAGGGCGCAGCCTGAGCGGGCATGGCGATACCCACCACCGCGAGTTTGTTTTTCGCACGTTTCTGCTGAACGGCCTGACCGGCACCGATCGGGCCGAGGGAACCGAAACCGATAATCCCTTTCAGATCAGGGTAGGTTTTCATGAGATCCAGCGTGGTGGAGTAAGACTTATCGATGTTTTCGGCCACCGGCAGGCGTGAGGTGACTTCATGCATATCGGGGTATTTTTCTTTCTGATATTTAATGGCGGCGTCTGCCCAGGCGTTATGCAATGGCACGGTCAGGGAACCGACATAAATGGCGTATCCGCCTTTGCCGCCCATGTCTTTCGCCAGCTCATCCATATTGGCTTCGGCATATTTCTGGCTGTCGATGGTTTCGATATCCCACTGACCAATTTGCTGATCCGGCGATTCATGGGTTAACACCACGATGCCCTGATCGCGGGCTTTTTTCAGCACCGGCTCCAGCACTTTGGCGTCGTTGGGCACCACGATAATGGCGTCCACTTTTTTGGCGATCAGATCTTCAATCACTTTAACCTGCTGTGCCGGATCAGGCGTTGAACCGCCAACCTGATAGGCATTCACATTCAGTTTTTGCGCGGCTTCTTTTACGCCGACTTCCATGCGGGTGAACCAGGGAATGCCGGTGACTTTGGCGACCACGGCGATGTCGTAAGGCTTGGCGGCGAATGTCGGTGTCGTGAATAACATGCATGCTGAAACCACACATGCATTGACTAATGCGAGGTTAAATTTCATGTCTGTACCTTTCTTATGATGTTCTGTTCTGGTGTAGGGAACGGGCAGTGGTTATTTATTCCACACTCAGAGATTAACTTAACGGGAAAGCCGTTTTCTCTCGCTCGTAAACAGAATGTGATCAAAGCCCTTAATTGTTAAATTTAATAACTTTATATGTAAAATATTGGTTAATTAAATCTATCGCCAGGTTCATGCGGGCGCGCTATGGCAGGTGTTACCGATAAAAATGAAACAAAAAGTAATCAATTTATTAACAAATTAAACACATATGAAGCCCATCACGGGGGCTTTTCAGAAAGGATGCGCCTGTGGTTTTTTTTATTTGCGCAGAGTGTGAACAGGGTCACGGCAGCGGATGCGCCAAAACCGTGCGCGCCTGCACCGTTTTCTGGCAATGCACTGCGCGACAGCACAGGTGATACGCGCCGGATCACAATCCTGACGAAAACATTGCGCCAAAAATCAAAATATTTCCCTGCATACTCATTCTTTGCCCCTCGTTGCTGCGAAAGGGGATTTTTTTGTTTATTCATTTTTTATGCATTTAAAGTGAATAACGGTCGCGTTTAAGTGATTGTTTTTTCTGGTGCTGATTCTTTTTATTCACTTTTATCCTTTGCTGGCACGAAGCCTGCACTCTATGATGTGACTGAGTGAGATTATTTATTAACTTTTAAATAACAAACCAATAACCAGAAATCCTGCCGGTATGGGGGGCGGGCTCCTGCACCCTGAATTCAGCCAGTCACTGGCCTTACATTAAGAGGTTTATATGGAACACCAACAGCAGCCACAAAACGTCAGCCGCCAGAACTTTGATGACTGGATGGTGCCGGTGTATGCCCCTGCCGCGTTTATTCCGGTGCGCGGCGAAGGATCCTGGCTGTGGGATCAGGCGGGTAAAGATTATGTCGATTTTGCGGGCGGCATTGCCGTGAATGCGCTGGGTCATGCCCATCCGGAAATTCGTAAAACGCTGCTTGAGCAGGCGGATAAAGTCTGGCATCTGGGCAATGGCTATACCAACGAACCGGTATTGCGTCTGGCGAAACAGCTGATCGACGCCACCTTTGCCGACAAGGTGTTTTTCTGTAACTCGGGGGCGGAAGCCAACGAAGCGGCACTCAAACTGGCGCGCCTTTACGGCAATAAAGCCGGCGGCGAAAAGAATGAAATCATCGCCTTCAAAAACGCGTTTCACGGGCGCACGTTGTTTACCGTCACCACCGGCGGTCAGCCGAAATACTCGGAAGACTTTGCGCCGTTACCGCAGGCGATTACCCATCTGCCGTTCAACGATCTGGCCGCGGTCGCCAGCCAGATTTCCTCCCGTACCTGCGCGGTGATTGTCGAGCCGATCCAGGGCGAAGGCGGCGTGGTGCCTGCGCAGGCCGAATTCCTGCAAGGCCTGCGTGAGTTGTGTGACAGGCATCAGGCGGTGCTGATTTTTGATGAAGTGCAGACCGGCGTCGGGCGCACCGGCGAGCTGTATGCGTATCAGCATTACGGCGTGGTGCCGGACATTCTGACCAGTGCCAAAGCGCTGGGCGGCGGTTTCCCTATTGGCGCAATGCTGACCACCGACCGCTACGCTGTGCTGTTCCAGCCGGGCACGCACGGCACCACGTACGGCGGCAACCCGCTGGCAACGGCGGTGGCCGGCAAAGTGTTTGAGATGATCAATACGCCGGACGTGCTGGCAGGCGTGCACAAGCGCCATCAGTGGTTTGCCGACGGCCTGAAACGCATCAATGAGCAATATCAGGTGTTCAGCGAAGTGCGCGGGCAGGGCCTGCTGATCGGCGCCGTGATGAGCGAGCGTTATCAGGATCAGGCCAAACAGCTGAACACGCTGGCCGCAGAAGAGGGGCTGATTGCGCTGATTGCCGGGCCGAATGTATTGCGCTTCGCGCCGTCCCTGATCATACCGGGGGCAGATATTGAAGAAGGGCTGAACCGCCTTGAGCGTGCCGTTGCGCGCCTGTGCGCGTGATTCTTTGGGATAAATGAGGTAGAGCATCATGATGTTGATTCGACCTGTGCGGCCCGGCGATCTCGCCGATATTCTGCAGTTGTCAGGCAAAACCGGCATCGGTTTAACGTCTTTGCCCAAGGATGAGGCGCAGTTGCGTGCGCGCATTGAGCGTTCAGTGGCGACCTGGGAAGGCCGTCTGGATAAACCCGATCAGGGCTATCTGTTTGTGCTCGAAGACACAGAACAGCCGAAAGTGGTGGGGGTAAGCGCCATCGAAGTGGCGGTGGGCCTGAGCGAGCCGTGGTACAACTTCCGCCTCGGCACGCTGGTGCACGCCTCCAAAAGTCTGAATATTTATAAGCCGGTGCCGACGCTGTTTCTCAGTAACGATCACACCGGTTATACCGAGCTTTGCACGCTGTTTCTCGATCCCGATTACCGCAATGGCAAGAACGGTCAGCTGCTGGCGAAAGTCCGTTTTCTGTTTCTGGCCGCGTTTCGAGAATATTTCTCCCGCAAGGTGATCGCCGAAATGCGCGGTGTTTCAGACGACAGCGGCCATTCGCCGTTCTGGGACAGCGTCGGGCGGCACTTCTTCGGGATGGAATTCGCCGAAGCCGACCGCCTGACCGGCATGGGGCAGAAATCCTTTATCGCCGAGCTGATGCCCAAACATCCTTTATATACCGATCTGCTCAGCCACGAAGCCCGCGAAGTGATCGGCGAAGTGCATCCGCATACCGCCCCGGCGCGTGCGGTGCTGGAAGGCGAAGGGCTGAGTTATCAGGGCTATGTGGATATTTTCGATGCCGGCCCGACGCTGGAAGGTGAAATTGACCAGCTGCGCGCGGTGAAAGAGAGCCGCCTGTGGCCGGTTCGTCTGGCAGAACACCGGGACGGCGACGACGAGCCGCTGTATCTGGTGGCCAATGAGCAGTATCAGAACTTCCGGGCGCTGCTGATTGCGGGCGAAGAATCGCCGCAGTCCCTGACGCTCAGTTCAGCCGAAGCTGACATTCTCGGGCTGCGTGAGGGCGACATGATGCGCGCCGTGGCGCTGTTTCCCGGCAGCAACCTGAACGCTCCCACGCAACCTCTCAAAAAGGAAACTCTCGCATGATGCAACCCGCACTCTTTATTCAGGGCCAGTGGCGCAGCGGACAGGGCGCGCAGCTGAACAAAATCAATCCGGCGGACAATACCCTGCTGTGGTCGGCGCTGAGCGCTGACGCGGAAGATGTTGATATGGCCTGCCGGGCTGCCCGCACGGCATTTCCCGCCTGGGCGCGCAAAACCGTGGCAGAACGCGCGGAGGTTATTCAGCGTTTTGCCGGTTTACTGACGGAGCATAAAACCCGGCTGGCGGAAATCATCAGCCAGGAAACCAGCAAACCGCGCTGGGAAACGCTGACCGAAATTCAGGCCATGATCGGCAAAGTGGCGATTTCGCTGGAAGCCAACCAGCAGCGTACCGGCGAAAAACATACCGCGATGCCGGACGGCGAAGCGGTGCTGCGCCACCGTCCGCACGGCGTACTGGCGGTGTTCGGCCCGTATAATTTCCCCGGTCATTTGCCGAACGGCCATATCGTTCCGGCATTGCTGGCGGGCAATACCGTGATTTTCAAACCGAGTGAACTGACGCCTAAAACGGCGGAAGAAACCGTGAAGTTATGGCAACAGGCCGGTTTGCCCGACGGCGTGTTGAATCTGGTGCAGGGCGGGCGCAGCACCGGTGAAGCGCTGGCGGCCTGCGCAGATATCGACGGGTTGCTGTTTACCGGCAGCGCGGGAACCGGTTATCAGTTGCACCGCCAGCTGGCCGGTCAGCCTGAAAAGATTCTGGCGCTGGAAATGGGCGGTAATAACGCGCTGATCGTTGAGCCGGTGGAAGACATTGATGCGGCGGTTAACCTGACCATTCAGTCGGCGTTTATTTCTGCCGGGCAGCGCTGCACGTGTGCGCGTCGTCTGCTGGTGAAAGAGGGCGCGGCGGGCGATGCGTTTATCGCGCGCCTGCTGGAGGTGACCCTGCAGCTGCGCGTCGGTGGCTGGAATGATGAGCCCCAGCCGTTTATGGGCGGGGTGATTTCTGACGCAGCCGCACGCAATATGCTGAAAGCGCAGGACGAATTACTGGCGCTGGGCGGCAAACCGCTGCTGCTGCTGACCCGCCCTGATCCTCTTAATACCGTGCTGACGCCAGGGATTATCGATCTGACCGGCGTGGCGGGCGTGCCTGATGAAGAATACTTCGGGCCGTTGCTGAGTATTTACCGCTACAGCGATTTTGACAGCGCCATTGCCCTGGCGAATCAGACCCGCTTCGGGCTGGCGACCGGATTAATCTCCGCCGGGCGCGATCGGTTTGAGCAGCTATTATTGGAAGCACGGGCGGGAATTGTGAACTGGAACAAACCGCTCACCGGCGCGTCGAGTAATGCGCCATTTGGCGGGATCGGCGCGTCGGGGAATCATCGTCCGAGCGCGTATTACGCAGCCGATTATTGCGCGTGGCCAATGGCCTCGCTGGAAACAGACACGCTGGAACTCCCCGCGACGCTGTCGCCGGGTATCGATTTCCGCACAACCTGAGGAGACAGGCATGTCTGGATGTGAAGCAAATTTCGACGGTTTAGTCGGGCCGACGCACCATTATGCGGGGCTGTCGTTTGGCAACGAAGCCTCAACCAAAAATCAGAACGCAGTGGCGAACCCGCGTCTGGCGGCCAAACAGGGCCTGCTGAAAATGAAAGCGCTGGCCGATCTGGGCTTTGCGCAGGGCATTTTGCCGCCGCATGAACGCCCGCATCTGAGCACCTTACGGCAGATGGGATTTGGCGGCAGCGACCGTGAAGTGCTGACCAAAGCGCAGGCGTACTCGCCGCGTCTGCTGTCGTCACTGAGCTCGGCATCGGCTATGTGGGTGGCGAACGCCGCCACGGTGTCGCCCTCAGCCGACAGTGCAGATGGCCGTGTGCATTTCACGGTGGCGAATCTGAACAATAAATTTCATCGCGCGATCGAAGCCGACACCACATCGGCCATTTTGCGTGCGACCTTTCATGCTGACCGCTATTTTGCCCATCACGGGGCGCTGCCGCAGGTGGGCGCGCTGGGTGATGAAGGGGCGGCCAACCATAACCGGTTGTGCGGCGAATATGACAAGCCCGGCGTGCAGGTGTTTGTGTACGGACGCGACGGGCTGGTCACCGGCGAAAACGAACCGGTGCGCTATCCTGCGCGTCAGACCCGCTTAGCCAGTGACGCGGTGGCACGTCTGCATCAGCTGGATGCGCAACGCACGGTGTTTGTTCAGCAAAACCCGCAGGCCATCGACAGCGGTGTGTTTCATAACGACGTCATTTCTGTCAGCAACGGCAACGTGCTTTTCCATCACGAACAGGCGTTTGTGAATTCTGCCGTCGCACTGGAGGAAATTCGTCGCAAAATGGCCGCGCTGGATCTGGATTTCCAGCCCATTGAAGTGCCGCAGTCAAAAGTGTCTCTTGACGATGCGGTCGCGACATACCTGTTTAACAGCCAGTTACTGACCAAATCCGACGGCAAAATGCTGCTGGTGCTGCCGGAAGAGTCCCGTCAGCATGTGGGGGTCTGGTCTTATTTATCGGCGCTGATCGAAAGCGGCGGACCGGTGAATCAGATTGAAGTGTTTGATCTGCGCGAAAGCATGCGTAACGGCGGCGGACCTGCGTGTTTGCGTCTGCGCGTGGCACTTAATCGCAATGAACTGAATGCGGTCAATGTGGGCTCCCTGATGAGCGACACGCAGTTTATCAGCCTGAATACCTGGGTCGATAAACATTACCGTGACCGGATGCAGGCCAAAGATCTGGCCGATCCGCAACTGCTTACCGAAGTGCGCACCGCGCTCGATGAACTGACCAATATTCTCGGTCTGGGGCCGATTTATCCGTTCCAGCGCTGAGCCATCACAGGAGTGAACAGATGTTTGATTTTCTGGCGGTGACGCTTTCCGGCGAGCCGGTGTCTGAGCCTTCGGGACAAACGGAAACGCTGGACTGGCAGTGGCGCGGCGAGGGGATCCTCGAGCTTTCACCGCGCCAGCCTTGTGAGACGGCGGCGGTGATTTCTGCGGGCGTTCACGGTAACGAAACTGCACCCATCGAGCTGCTTAGTAAACTGGTCAGTGAGCTGTTGTCAGGCGAAAGGCTGCTGCGAACCCGGCTGCTGGTGTTGCTGGGTAATCCGCCGTCAATGCGCATCAACAAACGTTATGTGGATACCGACATGAACCGCATGTTTGGTGGCCGCCACGCCCGTTATAAACCTAACGATGAAACCCGCCGCGCGCAGGAGCTGGAGCAGGTGATGGCGCTGTTCTACCGCAGCGCCTCCGCCGCCGGGGCCACGCAGCGGTTGCATTATGACTTGCACACGGCGATCCGCGGATCCCGGCATGTGCGTTTCGGCTTGCTGCCTTTTCAGGCGCGGCCACCAGCGGAGTCTATGCTCGAATGGCTCAACGCTGCCGGGCTGGACGCCCTGGTGCATCATCGCTCACCGGGCGGCACCTTTACCCATTTCAGCAGCGACGTTTTTCAGGCAGACAGCTGCACGCTGGAACTGGGTAAAGCGTTGCCGTTTGGCAGTAACGATCATGCGCAGTTCACCGGCATCCGCCGTGCGCTGGAAACGCTGGTCAGCGGCGAACCCTTACCCGCCCGTGACGCCACCGCGCCGCTGGTGCATTACCGCGTGGTGCAGGATGTGATCCGCTCAAAGGAAGATTTCCAGCTGTTTGTCCCGGCTGATGCTGTGAATTTCACCGCGTTCAGCCAGGGTTTTGTCATCGCACAGGAAAACGGCAGGATCTATAAAGTGGAAGCAGACGAAGAAGCGGTGCTGTTCCCAAACCCGAATGTCGCACTGGGATTAAGGGCAGGGCTGATGCTGGTGAAGATGTGATTTTTGCGAGACGTCTTCCTGATTTGTTCATACAGTATTGCAAGATGGCGCTCTTGTGAGTAATTTGTGTTCATCGGATTCGGCATGACGTTGAATTCATTGCATGTTTTTGTTACGCGAAAACGTAGTTAAACGGTTCAGGGAGGATCATATGAACATGATTTATGACGAATACGATGGGTTCTGAAAGAAACTGATCTCAATAAGGCGGGGGAGACCCGCCTTTTTCATGGATGAAAATCATGAAATTTGACGCGTTAGAATGGCAACCAAAAGAAAAGGGTCCTGATTTTCATCAGGACCCTTTTCTTTAATTTGGCGGTGAGAGAGGGGTTCGAACCCTCGATACGATTTCTCGTATACACACTTTCCAGGCGTGCTCCTTCAGCCACTCAGACACCTCACCGTGTTCGTTACAGCGCGAGCGTTGCAACGGGGCGCTACTATAGGGAGACAGCCGCGAGGGGTCAAGAAAATTTTCGGCGTTTTGTGTCAGGCGCTCAGAGTCTGTTCAGCGGGAATATTTCACGGGCAGCCGGATTTTTAGAGCGCCCAAAACGGAAAAGGTCCTGATTTTCATCAGAACCTTTTCCGTTTAATGTGGTGGAGAGAGAGGGGTTCGAACCCTCGATACGATTGCTCATATACACACTTTCCAGGCGTGCTCCTTCAGCCACTCAGACACCTCTCCAGCTGTCAGTCGCACCGCAGTGCTGCTGACCGGCGCTAATGTAGGGAAAAGTCGCTTCATCGTCAACATTCTTTTGCAGGTTCCGTGCCGATTAGCCAAACTTAGAGCAATTTGATGATTTACAGAGCAAATAACGCGTTAAGCCTGAACAACCGTGAGGGCGCTGCGTGGGAGATTAATTTTTCTAATCTCGCAGAGTCAATAATGAGTAAACCGCATAAGTGTGTGATTAACCCGCAAACACGTTTTGTTACGCTCAAATAGCAACATATGTTGTGAAAAGCGCCAGTCGTGGCGGTATAACATTGCCCTTCGAAAAATTGCTTCCTATAAGAACTGTACAAGTCGTCAGACGAAGCAGCGTTATTCCATAAACCGGGACAGGGGTTATTCTTGAGTCAGCCAAACAACGCGACCACGTCGCAACACCGGCCCGCGATACCCGCGGGTGCAGGCACTTTATTCTTCGTTCAGACCTTTGCGACACTCGGCTTTGCCGTGTTGTATTCCACGCTGGTGCTGTATGCCACGAAAAAACTCGGCTTTAGTGAAGATAATGCTAACGCCATTATGGGCGTGTTTGGCGCGTTCAACTACGGTCTGCATATGTTCGGCGGCTATCTTGGCGGGCGCTATCTCAGCAACCGTAACCTGTTTGTGCTGGGCATGGTGTTGCAGGTGTTTGGCTGTGCGCTGATTGCACTTGAAGGCGTGACCGGCCTTTACTGGGGGCTGGCGATGTTCCTCACCGGCAGCGGACTGAACGTCACCTGCCTGAACATGATGCTGACACAGCGGTTTGCGCCGGACGACGATCGCCGCGAGTCGGCTTTCCTGTGGAACTACGCCGGCATGAACCTCGGTTTCTTCATCGGCTTTGCCGTGGCCGGGTATTTCCAGCTGAGCGAAAACTACCGTGCGCTGTTCCTGTTTGCCACGCTGGGGAATGTTGCGGCGATTGTCGTGACGCTGTCCCGCTGGTCGATTCTGGCTGATATCAGCACACCGCTGAAAGAAGCCAGCCGCAGCCAGATGTTACGCCGGATGGCGGTCGGTATCGCCATTCTGATCGTGCTGGTGCCGGTTATCCGTATGCTGCTGACCCACGCCGAGTTCAGCAGTTATTTCGTGGTGGTCCTGGGCGTGATTATTTTTGCACTGATGGCGCTGGTGACGTTCCGTCATCGTGATACTGACGAACGCCGCCGGATGAAAGCTTATCTGCTGCTGGCGCTCGGTTCGCTGGTGTTCTGGACGCTCTATCAGCTGGCGCCGATGGGCCTGATGCTGTTCTCCGAGCACAATATTGATCTGAACGTGTACGGCATTCGTGTGGCACCGCAATGGATCCAGAACATCAATACGCTGGTGATTGTGATTGGCGGGCCGCTGATGGCGCTGTGGTTTAAAAACCTGCGTCAGCGCGGCTGGAACATTGATATCCCGACGCAGTTCTCCGCCTCCCTGTTCTGTATGGGGCTGGGTATGCTGGTGCTGCCGTTTGGTATTCATCTGGCAGGCGGCGACGGTCTGGTGGCGTTCAAATGGATTGCCATCAGCTACCTGCTGCAAAGTATCGGTGAGCTGCTGATTTCGCCGATAGGTTACGCCATGATCGGTAAACTGGCTCCGGCGCGCTATCAGGGTGTGATGATGGGCTGCTGGATGATGGTCACCGGCGTGGCCTCGGTACTGGCGAGTTATATCTCCGGGCTGATGCCGCAAAATGCGGGCAGCACGCCGTTAGTCACCAATCCGGGCTACAGCCAGGTGTTCAACGCGCTGGGCTGGGGTTCTGTCGCGACCAGTGTGGTACTGCTGGTGTTGATCCCGCTGCTGCGCCGGTTGATCAGCCGTGAGCCTGCTGCTGCCTGAGTTTTTTATCTCATCAATCATTTATTTCACAGGCTCCGATTTTCGGGGCCTGTTCTTTTTTCGGACTCAGGGTTGCATCCCGATGATATTCAGGGAAATCTATCAGCACACCGGAGGTCACAAAGATGAACATAATTTTTTACCACCCTACATTTGATGCCAAACCCTGGATTGACGGAATAACCAAAAGATTACCGCAGGCCAACGTCCGCGTATGGAATGCGGCTGATGAAGAACCGGCAGATTACGCGCTGGTTTGGCGTCCGCCTCATGCCATGCTGGCGCCGCGAACGCAGCTTAAAGGCATTTTCGCGCTGGGCGCGGGGGTCGATGCCATTCTCACCCAGGAAGCGCGTCAGCCCGGCACTCTGCCTGCCGGTGTGCCGCTGATCCGCCTCGAAGACACCGGCATGGCGTTGCAGATGCAGGAGTATGCGCTGGCGAGTGTGCTGCGCTATTTCCGCCGGATGGATGAATATCAGCTTTTCCAGCAACAAAAACAGTGGCGACCTCTTGCGCCGCATTCACGCAGTGATTTTACCGTCGGTATTCTCGGCGCCGGCGTGCTCGGCAGCAGCGTGGCGAAAACCCTGGCCGGGATGAAATTTACCGTGCGCAGCTGGAGCCGCAGTGCCAAGTCGCAGGAAGGCGTGCAGAGTTTCTTCGGCGACGACCAGCTGGAGGCATTTGCCACCGGTTGCAAAGTGCTGATCAATCTGTTGCCCAATACGCCGCACACCGCCGGTATTCTCGATCATCAACTGTTCACATATTTACATCATAATGCTTACCTGATTAACCTCGGCCGTGGCGGACATCTGGTGGAAGGCGATTTACTGCGCGCGCTCGACAGCGGGCAGATTGCCGCCGCCACGCTTGACGTCTTTGTCGAAGAACCGTTACCGGCTATGCATCCGTTCTGGACGCATCCGCGCGTGAGCATTACGCCGCACGTGGCGGCGGACACGCTGCCGGAAGAGGCGATGGACAGCATTGTGAATAATATTCTGGCGATAGAGGCGGGGCGTGAACCGGCAGGACGTGTCGATCTTGCGCGAGGTTACTGACGAGTCTGCTAACATGATTAAAGCTGTGGTCATTTAGCCACAGCGGAACATTCTCAAGGAGAGTACATGCCGTACCCGGTCGATTTACATATGCATACTGTGGCCAGCACGCATGCTTACAGCACGCTGCATGATTACATTGATGAAGCAGCGGAAAAGGGCATTAAGCTGTTTGCCATTACCGATCATGGCCCTGATATGGCCGATGCGCCGCACTACTGGCACTTTATGAATATGCGGGTCTGGCCGCGTCTGGTGAACGGCGTTGGCATCCTGCGCGGTATCGAATCAAATATTAAAAATATTCATGGCGATATCGACTGTACCGGCCCGATGCTCACCGAGATCGACGTGATCATCGCCGGTTTCCACGAGCCGGTGATGCAACCTGTCGATAAAGAAACCCACACCGCCGCCATGATTGCCGCGATGGCGGGCGGAGACGTGCATATTATTTCGCATCCCGGTAACCCGAAATACCCGATAGACATTCCGGCCGTCGCCGCGGCTGCCGCGAAATATGACGTGGCGCTGGAGCTGAATAATTCGTCGTTTATTCACTCCCGCGTAGGCAGCGAGCCTAATTGCCGCGCCATTGCGCTGGCGGTGAAAGAAGCCGGTGGCTGGCTGGCGCTGGGGTCGGATTCGCATATCGCCTATTCACTCGGCGGATTTGAACATTGCGAGCGAATTCTGCGTGAAGTGGATTTCCCTGAAGACCGTATTCTGAACGTCAGCCCGCGCCGTTTCCTGGATTTTCTGGAGAAGCGTGGCCGTGCGCCAATTGCAGAACTCAGCGAACTGTGACATTGTCGCCGCCAAATCGCAGGGGTTTAGCCCTTTTCATTGTCTGATCAGGTTACTGTTATGAATGAGTTTTCTATTGTTTGCCGCGTACTCGGTACGCTGTTTTACCGCCAGCCGCAGGATCCGTTACTGGTTCCACTTTTTGGCCTGATTCAGGACGGAAAACTGCGTGAGCACTGGCCGCTGGAACAAAATGCGCTGCTGATACGTTTACAGGAAAGCGCCAACCCTGAAACGCTGGCGGCTGAATTTAATCATCTGTTTGTCGGTTCAGAATGCGCCGTTTCGCCTTTCCGCAGTGATTATGTGGAAGGCGCGAATGAAATGGATGTGCGCACTTTCCTGCAACAGCGCGGAATGCCGCTGGGCGAGGGGCCTGCCGACCATTTCGGCGCAATGCTGCTGGCAGCGTCATGGCTGGAAGATCAGTCGAAGGAAGATGAAGTCAGCGCGCAAATCACGCTGTTTGATGAATTCCTGTTCCCGTGGTGTGGCAAGTTCCTCGGTAAAGTGGAAGCGCATGCCACCAGCGGTTTCTACCGCACATTGTCTGAAATCAGCCGTGAAGCCTTGCAGGCGATGCGCGACGAACTGGAAGAACAGCTGCCAGACGATCTGGAAGATGACGAGGAAGACGATCAGTAAATCGTCCCCTGAAAAGACAAAAAGCCCGGCCATGAAAATGCGCCGGGCTTTTTTACGGACGATGATTATTCAGTGAAAGGGATCACCAGTTCACCCGGTTTCACTTCAATGCCTTTCGCCAGTTTCTTCGCCATCGCTTCACCTTTACTGCGATCGCCGTTCAGCACGTAGGCCGGACGCTGATCAAAATAGGTTTTCAGCGAATTGTTCAGGTACGGCATCAGCCCTTTCATCACGCTGTCCATTTTTTCCGGCTTGATGGTGTAATCCACCACCTGCATATCTTTCAGGAAAATGGCGCTTTTCTCGCGATCGAACGAAGGATTAGCCTTGAGGGTCAGATGCATATCCGCTTTCTGAGGACCGAACAGTGAGGAAATATCCACACTGGCGTCACCGGTCAGGGTCACGACGCCCGGCTCAGCGCGGCCAATCTGGCTGCTGAGATGAGTCAGAACAATTTTCGCATCCACAAGCCCAGGTACACCGAGTTGCTTCTCGAAATTATTGTTCTTTTGCAGGTAATCATTCACCTGTTGCTCGCTGATGGTGTACTGCGTGAGCTGGTTACACCCGGTCAGCACAGTGGCGCACAGCAAAAATGCGGCACCGAGAATTCGTTTTGTCATTCTTCCCTCATTACATGAACACTTTATTTGTCAGCATGACCGTAATACGGCATGGCTCCAATCAGACAACGCTGATTAGCCTAAGTGCTGAGGGCGCAGATGGAAAGTAAAAATAAGCCGGAGAACGATCTCCGGCTCAATGACAGGTTAGCTTGCGAGGCGGGTGAGCAAATTGACCTGCGTCTGCTTCGCCATATTGTCGCGGTAGGCTTGCACGCGGGAGGGCCATTCAACACCCTGAACAATGGACAGCGAGCGCAGCACCGGCCACAGATGAATGTCATCCTCAGAAAGCTCACCGTTCACGGCGTTAGGTTCGACGATCAGTTTGTCGAGGGCGCGTAAATCCTGGCTGACCTTCTTGATCAATCCGTCGGAGTGCTTCAGATGCTCCTGAAAATCTCCGCTGGCAGCCTGTTTTTTATCGGAAAAATATTTACGCGCTTCGGGGGTGGAGAACTCTTCCAGTGGCGCGGTAGCAAAGCGGGGCAGGAACAGACGGCCGGTGTATTCGGAAACATGGCGCAGCCAGGTGGCAATGGCCGCATTCGTCGGGCCGGTCAGCAGCGGTTTTCCGTCACTTTTATCGATGTAATTCACGATATCCATGCTCTCTGGCATGAAACTGCCGTCCTGTTTTTGCAGAATAGGCACCATCTTCTTGCCCACCATCGAAATCGGCGTTTGCTCGTCGTCATTCAGCAAAACTTTGAGTTCAACGGGAATGTTCTTCAAACCGAAAATCATGCGTGCTTTTACGCAGAAAGGGCAATGTTCGTAAACGTAAAGTTTCATATTTCATGGCTCCTGTTTTCGCCGGCGGTGACCTGTAGGGTGCGTGGAAAATGCCGGATGTAGGTTCGGATTTTATCTAACTATAAGATTCAGTATGGGTAATTAAGGCGGGGAGATCAAACCGCGCTCCGGAAAGCGCGGTGTAAAGCACAGAGATTAGCCGCCGCTGAGCATGGCTGGCTCAATGCGTCGGAGGTTGAATTGCCAGTACAGGCCAGTGAGGGTGATAAAGCCCACGACGCCGAGTAAAAACCACGGTAATTCAGGCAGTTCGAGCGCGCGTCCGGTATCGTACATCCAGCCACCGCCGGTATAACCGATGACACCGCCCAGCGCCAGCCCAAGGCGGCTGAAGCCCATGTAACTGCCGCGTGCGCGTGAATCGGCCAGCGACGCGCTGAGGGTTTCGCGCGCCGGTTCAGCAATGATCGAGCCGATATAGAAAAAGCCGATGAGCAGCAGCAGCGGATTGATTGAGGTGACCAGCCCGACCGGCAGCAGGCTCAGCGTCATGATCAGCAGGCCAAACATCAGGCGTTGTTCGAGGCGGAACCTTTTCTCGCTCCAGCGCGCAATCGGGTAGAGCAGGGTCAGGGACAGCACGGCTTCAATGGCGTACATCCATTTCACGGCTGCCGGGCTGCCCGCCACGTCATTAACCGCGATCGGCAGCATCAGCATCACCTGCACGGTCAGCATGTAATAACCGGTCAGCGTCAGCACGTAGGATAGAAAACGTCGGTCGCGCAGCACGCGCATCATGCCTTCACGCATCGGGGTGCGCATGGTGGAAATGCGGTAAGCCGGCAGCAGCCAGGCATTACAGGCCGCGGCCAGACAGAAGATGGCCGCACCGGCCCAGCAGACATAATGGAAATCATATTGCAGCAGCCAGCTGCCGATCAGCGCGCCGATCACCGCACCGGCGCTGTCCTGCATCATCATCAGCGAGAAAAAGCGGCTGCGCTCATGCGGGCGGGTGAGTTTGATGACCAGTGCCGTGCGGGGCGGATCAAACAGGGTGCCGCCCAGGCCGGAAAGAATGCAGGAGAAAATCAATATCCACGGCTGGTCGGCCATAGCCATGGTGGCGAAACCGGCGGCGCGTAACAACATGCCTGTGATGATCATCGGCTTGGCACCGAAACGGTCAGCAATGGCACCGCCGAATATCCCTAATCCCTGTTGCGTTAACTGCCGGACACCCAGCGCCAGACCTACGATCATCGCGGCCCATCCCAGTTGATCGACAAATCGGATCGAGATCAACGGAAACACTACGAAAAAGCCTAAAATAACCAGCGCGTTGTCTAATAACAGAAAATACTTACCCAAGCTCCGAGCTTGTGATACCAGAGACATGCTTCACCATGAGCGATTATTTGTATCCTGTCCGGCAGATACAGAAAGGAGAAAAGACCGTTCCAGTCTGAACCGGAAACAGGCATTTAGATAGGGCGCTATAGATAATATTTTTTTATCGTCAAGCCGCGTTCTGACTGGCAGAATTAGGCATGTTTTATGGTTTCCTATAAATTCTATTTATCGACCCATGCGGGATGTGGAGGGAAGGGATGTTTGGCTATAAATCTGCCGCGCCTAAGGTGCGGCTTACCACTGACCGGATGGTTCTGCGCCTGGTGCACGATCGTGATGCGCACCGGCTTGCGGAATACTATGCGGAGAACCGGGCGTTTCTCAAACCCTGGGAACCGGTCAGAGACGAAAGTCATTGTTATCCCTCCGGGTGGCAGGCTCGTCTGAGCCTGATTACCGAAATGCAGAAACAGGGCAGTGCGTACTATTTTATTTTGCTCGATCCTGACGAAAATCGCGTGATGGGCGTGGCGAATTTCAGCAACGTATTACGCGGCTCATTTCACGCCTGTTTTCTCGGTTATTCGCTGGGGCAGGAATGGCAGGGGCAGGGACTGATGCAGGAGGCATTGCAGTCGCTGATCCGTTATATGCAACGTCAGCAAAAAATGCACCGTATTATGGCCAACTATATGCCGCACAATAAACGCAGCGGTCAGTTGCTCGAGCGCCTTGGTTTCGAGCGCGAAGGCTATGCCAGCGACTATTTGCTGATCGACGGTAAATGGCAGGATCACGTACTGACTGCCCTGACCTGGCGAGAATGGACACCCCCGTCCCGATAAGGAAGCAAGATGAAACATGAACTCAGTGCCCGGGAGGCCCGCGTGGTGGGCTGTTTGCTGGAAAAACAGCTGACGACGCCAGAACAATATCCGATGACCCTCAACGGATTAACCACGGCCTGCAACCAGAAGACCAACCGTGAACCGGTGATGGAGTTTAGCGAAAGCGACGTTCAGCAAACGCTGGATTTGCTGCTGAGAAAGCACATTATCCGCACCCTGAGCGGTTCGCGCACCATGAAATACGAGCATCGTTTCTGTAACTCCGAATTTGGCAATCTGAAGTTTTCCCCGCAGGAAGTGGCCGTGGTCACTACGCTGTTGCTGCGCGGCGCACAAACGCCGGGTGAATTGCGTACGCGCACCAATCGTCTGCATGATTTTTCTGACGTTGCTGAAGTTGAACAAACGCTGACAGAACTGACCCACCGTGAAGATGGCCCGTTCTGCGTGCGTCTGGCGCGTGAACCGGGTAAACGTGAAAGCCGTTATATGCATTTGTTCAGCGGCGAAGTCACCAATGTTGCCAGCGCTGCTGAAGAACCTCTGTTCAGCGCCGCACCGGAAAGCGCTGATCTGACTGCGCGTGTGGAAACCCTTGAAGCGGAAGTGGCAGAACTGAAGCAGCGTCTGGACAATGTGTTGCAACATCTGGCCGATTAACAGGAGCGGGTTGTGAGTAAATTGCGTATTGGAGTTATCGGTCTGGGCGGCATCGCGCAAAAAGCGTATCTGCCGGTACTGAGCCATGCAGAAAAGTGGACGCTGGTGGGGGGCTTTTCTCCCAATCAGCAAAAAGCTCAGGCCATTTGCGACAGTTACCGCATGGCCTGTTTCTCCCGCATCGATGAACTGGCCAGCCAGTGTGACGCGGTGTTTGTTCACAGCAGCACGGCCAGCCATTTCGATGTCGTCGGGCAATTGCTGGCGCAGGGCGTGCATGTGTACGTCGATAAACCACTGGCAGCGGAACTGTCGCAGGCTGAGCAGTTGGTTGAGCGGGCGCATAAAGCGGGTAAAACATTAATGGTGGGCTTTAACCGCCGCTATGCGCCGTTGTATCGCCAGTTGAAAGAACAGATGGGCGAACCGGCCTCCGTGCGCATGGATAAGCATCGCACCGACAGCGTCGGGCCAAACGATCTGCGTTTCACTTTACTGGATGATTATCTGCATGTGGTTGATACCGCACTATGGCTGGCGGGCGGCAATGCCAGTCTGGAAAGCGGGCTGATTCAGGTGAATGAATCCAACCAGATGCTTTACGGCGAACACCATTTCCTGTGCGGTGAAACGCTGGTGACGACCTCAATGCACCGCCGCGCGGGAACTTCGCGTGAAAGCGTGCAGGCCGTGACCGACGGGGCTTTCTATCAGCTTGACGATATGCGGCTCTGGCGTGAAGAACAGCAAGATGTTCTGACTCAGCCACCGGTGCCGGGCTGGCAAAGCACGCTGACGCAGCGCGGATTCGTCGGGGCGATTGAACACTTTGTGGACTGTGTGACCAACCAGACCGCACCGGAAACCAGCGGCGAACAGGCGATTTATGCCCAGACCTTCATTGAGAAACTGCTGGAAAACTGACGCGTCGCGATAAAACGGCACCGGCTCAGATGGTTACAATATATAACAACTGCCGGTGGCTATTGCAGAGCGGATGCGTAGACTATGCGCATCTTCGAGACAGGCGGGTGGTTTTTGATGATTAACGCGTTGATTTACAAGTCCCACCGGCAATTAAGAAAAATGACATGAACCTACTTAAATCTCTGGCAGCCGTCAGTTCCATGACGATGTTTTCACGTGTATTGGGCTTTGCGCGCGACGCCATCGTGGCACGCGTTTTTGGGGCCGGCATGGTCACCGACGCCTTCTTTGTGGCGTTTAAACTCCCCAATCTGCTGCGCCGAATCTTTGCCGAAGGCGCATTCTCTCAGGCTTTTGTCCCAATCCTGGCTGAGTATAAAACCCAGCAGGGCGAAGAGGCGACCAGGACGTTTATCGCCTATGTCTCCGGTTTACTGACGCTGGTACTGGCGGTGGTGACGATACTGGGGATGTTCGCCGCGCCGTGGGTGATTTACATCACCGCGCCCGGTTTTGTTGATTCGCCGGATAAGTTTGCGCTGACCAGTTCGCTGTTACGCATTACGTTCCCTTATATCCTGTTGATTTCTCTGGCCTCACTGGCGGGGGCGATCCTAAATACCTGGAACCGCTTTTCGATTCCGGCGTTTGCGCCGACGTTCCTCAACGTCAGCATGATCGGTTTTGCTTTATTTGCCGCCCCGTACTTTCATCCTCCCGTGCTGGCGCTGGCCTGGGCGGTCGTCGCCGGTGGCGTGCTGCAACTGGGTTACCAGCTTCCGCACCTCAAGAAAATTGGCATGCTGGTACTCCCGCGCCTGAACCTGAAAGATGCGGGCGTATGGCGCGTAATGCGCCAGATGGGACCGGCGATTCTGGGCGTTTCTGTAAGCCAGATTTCACTGATCATCAACACGATTTTTGCGTCATTTCTGGTTTCAGGTTCAGTTTCGTGGATGTATTACGCCGATCGCCTGATGGAGTTCCCGTCCGGTGTGCTGGGCGTGGCGCTGGGCACTATCCTGCTGCCTTCGCTGGCACGCAGTTTCTCCAGCGGTAATCATGCCGAATATAACCGCCTGATGGACTGGGGCCTGCGTCTGTGTTTCCTGCTGGCGTTACCGAGCTCTGTGGCGCTGGGCATTCTGGCGAAACCGCTGACCGTTGCGCTGTTCCAGTACGGTAAATTCAGCGCGTTTGATGCATTGATGACTCAACGTGCGCTGGTCGCCTACTCCGTCGGGCTGATGGGTTTAATCGTGGTAAAAGTGCTGGCGCCGGGTTTCTATTCCCGTCAGGACATCAAAACGCCGGTGAAAATCGCCATGTTTACCTTGCTGATGACGCAGGTGATGAACCTGGCGTTTATCGGCCCGCTGAAACACGCAGGGCTTTCGCTGTCGATTGGTCTGGCCGCCTGCCTGAATGCCTCATTGCTTTACTGGCAATTGCGTAAGCAGGATATTTTCCAGCCGCAACCGGGCTGGAAAGTCTTCCTGATTAAGCTGTTTGTGGCGGTGCTTGCGATGTCCGCTGCACTTATCGGCATGATGTGGCTGATGCCAGCCTGGGACGTGGGCGGAATGGCTTATCGCCTGGTGCGACTTGCGGCAGTGGTCGCTGCGGGTGTGGTGGCGTATTTCGCCGTACTCGGCCTGCTGGGTTTCCGGGTGAAGGAATTTGCGCGACGTCTGGATTGATTCCACGAATGACAGAAACAGAAAAGGGCGCCTGAGCGCCCTTTTTTAATCTCACAAAACCGCGAATTACATACGTTCTACGGTTTCGATACCCAGTGTATCCAGACCGGTTTTCAGCGTGCGCTGTGTCAACAGTGCCAGCTTCAGGCGGCTGTTGCGGCTGGTTTCATCTTCTGCGTTCAGGATCGGGCAATGTTCGTAGAAGCTGGAGAACAGGCCGGCCACATCGTACAGGTAGGCGCACATGGTATGCGGCGTACCTTCGCGGGCAACAACGGTCAGCACTTCTTCGAACTGCAACAGGCGGGTGGCGAGCGCCGCTTCGCGTTCTTCGCGCAGTACAACCGGCTGTGTCAGGCTGTTCACGTCGATGTCAGCACGTTTAAAGATGGACGCAACGCGGGTATACGCATATTGCATATAAGGCGCGGTGTTACCCTCGAACGCCAGCATGTTATCCCAGTCGAAGATGTAGTCAGTGGTACGGCTTTTCGACAAATCTGCGTATTTGATCGCGCCGATACCGACAGCGTTGACCAGCTTATCCAGCTCTTCTGCGTCTTTCAGTTCCGGGTTTTTCTCGGTAATAAGCTTACGGGCGCGATCGATCGCTTCATCCAGCAGATCGGACAGTTTCACCGTGCCGCCTGAACGGGTTTTGAACGGTTTACCGTCTTTACCCAGCATCATGCCGAACATATGGTGTTCGAGTGCGACGGAATCCGGGACGTAACCGGCTTTACGCGCGATAGTCCATGCCTGCATCAGGTGCTGATGCTGACGGGAGTCGATGTAATACAGAACGCGATCGGCGCCCAACGTTTCGTAGCGGTACTTCGCACAGGCGATATCCGTGGTGGTGTACAGGTAGCCGCCATCTTTTTTACGGATGATGACCCCCATTGGATCGCCTTCTTTATTCTTATACTCATCAAGATAGACAACTACAGCGCCTTCACTGTCCACGGCCAGACCTTTGGCCTGCAGATCAGAAACAATGCCCGGCAGCATGCTGTTATACAGGCTTTCACCCATGACATCGTCCTGAGTCAGAGTGACGTTAAGACGATTGTAGGTCAGCTGGTTTTGCTTCATGGTCACATCGACCAGCTTGCGCCACATCTGCAGGCAATAGTCGTCGCCGCCTTGTAGTTTCACTACGTAGCCGCGCGCACGCTCGGCAAAGGCTTCGTCTTCGTCGTAGTTTTTCTTTGCAGCGCGGTAGAATTCTTCGAGGTCAGCCAGGTTCATATCACCGGCATTTTCGTTTTGCACTTTCTCAAGGTAAGCAATCAGCATACCGAACTGGGTGCCCCAGTCGCCAACGTGGTTGGCGCGGATCACTTTGTGGCCGAGGAATTCGTTGGTACGTACCGCCGCATCACCAATGATGGTGGAGCGGATGTGGCCAACGTGCATCTCTTTCGCCACGTTAGGAGCGGAGTAGTCGATGACGATAGTCTGCGGTTCCACCGGCGCGACGCCCAGTTTGGCGTCAGTCAGCGCGCTGTCGACGTGCGCACCGACAAAGGCTGGATCGAGGAAAATGTTGATGAAACCCGGCCCGGCGATTTCAACTTTATTGGCGATGCCGCTCAGATCCAACAGTTCAACCACTTTCTCTGCCAGTTGTCGCGGTGGCATGCCGAGTTTTTTTGCCACTGACATAACACCGTTAGCCTGATAGTCACCAAACTGGGCTTTGGCGGACTGACGGACTTGCGCTTCGCTGTCGGCAGATGCACCTGCTGCGATCAGCGCCTGGCTGACTTTTTCTGAAAGAAGTGACTGTATATTCACCGGATTACCTTATGTTTTGATTAACTGCCCGTTCTGTTTCGGATGAACCGAAAATGATGCGTGTTTATATCATATCAGGCCTGTGGAGTCAGTATTGGCGCACGTCTGTGGCGCAGTAAAGCGTGATTCTGCGGCGTGTCTCTGGCAACCGGATGAAAGCCTGTGTAAATTACCCGACCCTGAAGATTCGCAAACTGAAAAGAGTTAGGATGCCTGCCATGAAACATGTGCCTGAATTACAGGATTTAGCCGATGATTTACCGCGTTTTGTCAGCGTGTTAACAACATTTGCGGCGAAGTTGCAGATCAATCTGGCAGATTTTCACGCCGATCACATTTCCGTGCGCTGCCATCAAAACACGACGGCCGACCGCTGGCGTGCCGGGCTGGCCCGCTGCGGCACACTGCTTAACGAGACAGAGATTAACGGGCGTCCTATCTGCCTGTTTACGCTGGATGAGCCCCTCACCGTCGGGCCACTGCACATCGATCTGGTAGAATTACCTTACCCTGGTGAGAAGCGTTATCCGCATGAAGGCTGGGAACACATTGAGATTGTATTGCCGGGCGACGAAGAAGGGTTGTACACGCGTGCGCTGGCGCTGATTGCCGACGATGCCCTGATAATGCCGGGCATCAAGCTCAAACAAAGCGCCCCAAAAGGTGAACATGAGCGGCTGGCCAACCCGACGCTGGCGATCACCGACGGGTCTGTGACGATCAAATTTCACCCGCACAGCCTGCGCGAGATTGTTGCCAGCGAAAGGGAAGAGGATTAACGCGTCAGCTCTTGCAGGGCGGCATCCATGCGGTCCAGTGCCTTTTCAAGTAAAGCGCGCTGGCAGGCAAAATTGATGCGAACGAAGGAAGGAGCACCAAATTCCGCCCCTGACGTAAAGCCCACGCCTGCGTCAACAAAGAAGCGGTATGGGTCAGCCACCGGCAATGCGCTTGCGTCGATCCAGCCGAGGTAGGTGCCTTCCGGTGCCAGCATGGTTAAGCCAGGCATGGCATTGATGCGGGTTGTCGCAAGCGTACGGTTAGCGCGTAAATAATCGAGTTGCGCCTCAAGCCACGCATCTCCGTCACGATAGGCAGCGGTTGCCGCGATGAAGGCCAGAATGTTGACGTGAGGAACGATGCCTTTGCTGGTTTCGAGGAATTTACGGCGTAATTCAGTATTCGGGATGATCGCCATTGAGGCGCCCAGCCCGGCAAGATTAAAGGTTTTTGACGGCGCAAGCAGCGTAATTGAACGTTGCGCGGCATCGTCATTTAGCGAGGCAAATGGAATGTGCTGAAGACCGGATTCGAGGATCAGGTCGCAGTGTATTTCGTCGGAGCACACCACGAGATCGTGACGTTGTGCGAACGCCTGCTGCTCCAGCAATTCTTCGCGGCGATACACCGTGCCGCCCGGATTGTACGGATTGCACAGCATCAACAGTTTTTCGCTGCCATCAAGCTGGCTTTCAACTGCGGCGAAGTCCGCCACCCAGCGTTGATGTTGCTGGATGACCGGCACGGCTTT
This sequence comes from Rahnella sp. Larv3_ips, assembly GCF_003697865.1. Classification (NCBI taxonomy): domain Bacteria; kingdom Pseudomonadati; phylum Pseudomonadota; class Gammaproteobacteria; order Enterobacterales; family Yersiniaceae; genus Rahnella; species Rahnella sp. Larv3_ips. Next base: position 309,281 of record NZ_MJIB01000004.1, read on the forward strand.
GTAACCGCGGCCTTCTGACTGTGCGGCCTGAATAAATGGCGGATATATCGGCATGGGTAACAGGCTGGTTTGATGCTGAGTAACGTTAGCGCGTACCGCGACGTTCAGACCACAAACAAGGCCCGGCAGCCAGACAATCCACTCAGGTTTAATGTGCCAGTTGTGGCGCTCGCGCATGCGGTGAACCACGAGTTCAGTCAGTTCAGGTGGGGTAAAACCGTACCCAAAAACGCCCTCGGCGACGCGTTGTTGTAATTCGGTGATCACCTGAGGCGGAGCGGTAAAATCGGAATCTGCTACCCAAAGCGGAATGACATCCTGATTATTGTATTTATGCCACTTAAGGCTATCGCTGTGACTGCGGTCTACCCATAAATCAAAATTGAGTGTCATAGTTAGTTTTCCTAAATAAGCAGTTAGCAATTGGGCGGGGATGCTCATCTGTAAGAGCCTACGCGACATGGTCGGTTACAAACAAGTGTTGTAGCATAATGCCGTTTTCAGGAGAGGTCACATGACTAAGTTAGAAGTGTGTTGTTACAGCGTAGATTGTGCGTTAACGGCAGAGCAGGCCGGTGCAGATCGCGTCGAGTTGTGCGCGAGCCAGGCTGACGGGGGAATCACCCCGAGCTACGGTACCCTCAAACTGGCGAGGGAAAAAGTGACTATCCCGGTGCATCCGATTGTTCGGCCACGGGGTGGTGACTTTTGCTATAGCCAGAGTGAATTCGACGTGCTGAAAAGTGACGTTGCCTGTATGCGTGATATGGGTTTCCCCGGCATCGTGGTCGGGATGCTGGATGCGGAAGGGCATATCGATATGCCGCGCATGTGGGAAGTGATGGCGCTGTGCTCAGATATGGCGGTCACGTTCCACCGAGCCTTCGATATGTGCCTCAATCCGAAGGTCGCGCTCGAGCAGTTGACTCAGTTAGGGGTGGCGCGCATTCTGACTTCTGGCCAGCAACAGAATGCCGAAGTCGGATTGCCGATGCTTCGGGAACTGAATCAGCTAACGCGTGGTCCTATCATTATGGCAGGCGCAGGTGTGCGTCTGACCAATTTGCAAAAGTTCGTGGATATCGGGCTGACAGAATTGCACAGTTCGGCGGGGCGTCAGGTGAAATCAGCCATGCGCTACCGTAAAGCCGGTGTCACCATGAGTTCTGACACAGATTTTGATGAATTCAGTCGTTATTGCGTGGATGGCGATATTGTTGCCGCAATGAAAAACACATTGCAGTTCGACGATGAAATATCCCGCTCCGCGTGATCGACGCAAGGTTTGAACAGATTTAATTGGGTCTTACGACCCTTATTGCGTCGCCCTGCGCAAGTACCAGGCCCCGTCATTTTGGCGGGGCTTTTTTTGCGCGCGAATTACGGCAACGAGGCAGTCCTGCTGCCGTGCTTTCAGCCCCAGGTCAGCAGCGCCACGCCAAACATGCCAGCTTTGACGACCAGACACATAATGAAAAGGCCAAAAACGATAAAGGCTCTGTCTAACAGGAAGCGGATTTTTCTGCGCATGACGTTCTCCGCGAGGCGGGGGCATCGCGATCAGATGAAGGAGTTTGGACGATTTTATACACGAAACGGCATCCATCAATCCATTAATAAAGCGCAAAAAGCAGAAGCTTTACAAAGGCCTGTAACACAGCACGCGTTAACGTAAGATAAAAGCGATAAACCCGGCGGGTTTATCGCCAGTGACGGGGGATTATTTGCAGGCAGGTTACTTTTCGTAGAAATTTTTAATCCGGATTGCGACGTCAATATTGGCCCAGTGCAGCTCATTTTCCTGGTGCAGGCTGCTGGTTCCATCCCCCCACGTGACGTAGTACGACACCACTCCCTTTGCCGATTCAAAAGTATTCATGACGGAACCTTTGATGTCTCCGGATCTGTGTTTAACGATACTGCCATTAGGGAACTTCATATTTCCTCCCAACACGTAAACGACGATCTCTGTCAGAACAAACGGATAGCCAACCCTAAAAGGTTAGCCCTTTTTCACTTAAGTTGTTGCTGATGGTGTTACAGAACGTGTAGGAAAGTGTCGACATTAAAACTCCCGCCGGGCGACGGGAGGGAAGGGCAGGCGTTATGGTTTGCGGGCGATAAGCAGGGCGCGGCGCGGTGCCGGATAGCCTTCAATGGTTTTGGTCGGATCGTTCGGGTCAAGAAACTCGGCCAGTGACTCACTGGTCATCCAGTCGGTTCGGCGCTGTTCTTCGACGGTGGTGACACTGACGTCGGCAATGCGCACATCAACAAAACCGCATTTCACCAGCCAGTCCTTTAACGCATCAGCGGAAGGAATGAAGTAGATATTGCCCATTTGTGCATAACGGTCGCCTGGCACCAGCACCTGCTGGCTGTCGCCTTCGACCACCAGAGTTTCCAGCACCAGTTCGCCGCCGCTGACCAGCTGGTTTTTTAACTGGTAAAGGTGATCCAACGGCGAGCGACGGTGATACAGCACACCCATTGAAAATACGGTGTCGAAAGCATTGAGTTCAGGCAGCTGTTCAATGCCCAGCGGCAATAAGTGCGCACGCTGGTCGCCACCGAGCAATTTACGCACCGCTTCGAACTGGCACAGGAACAACTGCATCGGGTCAATACCGACCGCCAGATGTGCGCCTGCGCCAATCATGCGCCACATGTGATAACCGCTGCCGCAGCCAACGTCCAGAATCGTACGTCCGGTCAGGGGGGAAATATGCGGCAGAACGCGATCCCATTTCCAGTCAGAACGCCATTCGGTATTGATTTCAACGTCATACAATGAGAACGGGCCTTTGCGCCATGGCATCATATTGCGCAGCAGGTTTTCAATGCCTTCGCGCTGACCGTCCGGTAAAGGCACTTCCATATTAGCGCTGACGCTGTGCAGCAAATCCAGACGTTCTGGCTTGATCAGCGGCAGGCGGTCGACGGAGTTGAACCACAGTTTGAACTTGCCGTGCAGCGACTCTTTTTGCCAGGCGGTCAGCTGGGAGGGAAGGGTATTGAGCCACGGACTTAACGGCCCTTTGGCGATAACGCGGTAAAAATCACCAAAATCGATCATTGTGCTTCTCCGGCTTTCAGCGCAATCAGTGAGCCGAAGTTAAAGCACTGGAACCAGACTTCCGTGTGCTGGAAACCGGCCTGACGCAGGCGGGTTTTATGTGTCTCGACGGAGTCGGTCAGCATCACGTTCTCGAGCATGCTGCGTTTCTGGCTGATTTCCAGTTCACTGTAGCCGTTCGCACGTTTGAAATCGTGATGCATATTGAACAGTAACTCGCCGACATCTTTATCTTCAAAGCTGAATTTTTCTGACAGCACCAGCGCCGCTCCCGGACGCATTCCCTCAAACACCTGATTGAGCAGGCGTTGACGATCGTCAGGTTCGAGGAACTGCAGGGTGAAGTTAAGCACCACCATCGAGGCATTTTTCAGCTCGATGTTCAAAATATCCGATTCAATGACGGTAACCGGCGTCTCGGCGCGGAAAGCATCAATATGTCGGCGGCAGCGCTCTACCATGGCAGGGGAGTTATCGACAGCAATAATTTCGCAGCCCGGCACCTTAATGTTGCGACGCATCGACAGCGTGGCGGCACCCAGCGAACAACCGAGATCGTAGACATTCGTATCAGGCTGAACGAAGCGTTCGGCGAGCATACCAATCATCGAAATGATGTTGGAATATCCCGGTACTGAACGTTGGATCATATCGGGGAAAACTTCGGCCACACGTTCATCGAACGTCCAGTCGCCGAGCTTATCTATTGGTGCAGAAAAAAGCGTATCGTGGTTTGCCATAGTGGTGAGTCAGGCCAGAAAAGAGTGTGGGTAAAAAGTTGAGGGCAGATTTTAGCAGATACTGGCGCAGGCAGATACCTGCGCACCGGTGTTCACTGCAAACTGACGGGAAAAAGATCCAAAATCAGTTGAAGTTGAGGAACTGCGACCACGGCAGGTAAAAAATATTCACCATGACCATCACTACCAGCGAGATATAGGTGGCGGCCATGCCGTTGCGACGCCAGGCAAATTCGCGATTCTTTAGCCCGTAATAATGACATAAGCGTCCGACTATCAGTAACAGGCCGCAGGCGTGGATCATCCAGACGGCAGCACCGTTCATTTCCATAAACAGCAATAACAAACAACCAATCGGCAGATATTCGACGGCGTTACCGTGCACGCGAATGGCCGTTTGCAATTCGTAAGAGCCGCCGTCGCCGGTGGCAATGCGGTATTGGGTACGCAAACGGACAACATCGAAAGAGAGTTTGATCAAAAGTATGGCGGCAAGCACGACATATAACGCGCTAATCATGATGACTTCCTTGGTTATTCCAGGTAATCCGGCGGAGCCATTTTCTTCTCCGCTGCGCGGCTATGATAGCGGTCTGACTAAATACTGTCGTCATGAAAAAGAGAATTTTCTTAGAACAACGTGTCCTGCAAAGGCCAGTCTGGTTCCGGCGACACCGAAGGCATTTGCTGGCGCAGTTGCTGCCACAGGCTTCTTGCCTGCTGGGGAGCGTCGGTGCAATCCGGCGTGTGGATGAATAAATAGGGCGAAAGCCCTTGTGCGTCCCACGCCTGAAGTTTGGTTATCCACTGCGCAAACAAAGGCCGGTTATCTTCCAGCACGTCACCGCCAATAAAACGCACCAGCGGGCGCGATGCAGTGGCTACGGCGTGCAGTGGCAGCACGGGCTTTTTACGTTTGGCCTCGAGTACCGCTTCTGTCACCGAGACGGAACTGTGTACCGGACGGCTGTCCAGAATAGCGCGGTTGACACCCCGCTGGCGTAACCCCTGATTCAGCCTCCGCTCGTCATCGCCTTTCGCAAAAAAATCCGGATGCCGGACTTCGACGCCGTAATCAAATCCCGCGGGCAGCGCATCGAGAAATTGCCATAAGCGGTCAAGATGTTGCGGCGCAAAGGTTGCGGGCAGCTGAAGCCATAACTGGCCGATGCGTTCGCCGAGCGGCCCGAGCGTGCGGTAAAACGTATCGACATCTCCCTGGCAGTTTGCCAGTGCAGCTTTATGGCTGATGGCAGAAGGGAATTTGAAACAGAAACGGAAGGATCCCGGTGTCATGTCGCGCCAGCGCATCACCACTTCCTGCTTTGGCAGGGCATAAAAGGTGGTGTTGCCTTCGACACAGTTGAAATACCGCGCGTAATCAGCCAGATCGCGCAAACCAATCTTTGCCCAGGCGCTGTGATGCCATTGCGGTAAACCAATATACATGCCGAATTCTCCCGATTTTTCCATAACAAAACGCCGCCTCAGCGGGCGGCGTCAGGATAGCAAAATTAATGCGTCAGGGCAGGGTAACGTTACTCCGGCAGAGCGGCAAGCACTTCAAGGGTCGAACGTACGCGGCTGATGCGTGGGAAAATAAACTGTACGCTGGACTGATGATGATCGTTGTTATGCGCGCTGCACGCATCTTCTGCGATGACCAGTTCATAGCCGTGTTCCCAGGCGTTACGCGCGGTGGATTCCACACCGATATTGGTGGAAATACCCGCCAGCACGATGCTTTTAATGCCACGACGGCGCAGTTGCAGATCCAGGTCGGTGCCGTAGAACGCGCCCCACTGACGTTTGATCACCAGCAGATCGCTGTCAGTCACGCCCAGTTGCTCCGGGAATTCCCACCAGCTGGCAGGCAGGCCGCCTTCGGGGGCTGCTGCGGGAATGTCCACCGGCTGTTTCAGCGCCTCGTCGAAAGAATCCGACCAGCCCACGCGCACCATCACTACCGGGGCACCCAGTTTACGGAAGCGGTTTGCCAGTTCAGTGGCATTATCCAGCACCTGCTGCGCCGTGTGCGGGCCACCCGCGAAAGGTAAAATTCCTTTCTGTAAATCGATCAGTACCAGCGCGGTAGTGTTAGGGTCAAGTTTCATGGCGTTTAGCTCCCGGTTATCTCATTAATAGCGAAAGGAATTATGAACTGCGTGTACAAAGGGGATTGCGCGAGTCTATGCTAACGCGGGGATCGCATTGGGGATAATTTTGTTAAATTATGTGTAGCTTGCAACATGAGTGAATTTCCGCGCCCGCGTTGACGTGTTCGCACTTATCCTGCGAAGGAAATTCCTTTATAATAGCCGCCTTTTTTCGACCCGTATAAAACCTATTCCGCGCGCCGCAGCGTTTTGCGGGCGGGCGACCAGAGTGAATAACCGTTTCTGTACCTGTGCGCCATAAGGCCGGGTAGTGGGATCAAAAGGATACCGTTATGCGTACTGTATATTGTGGAAAACTGAATGCGTCCAATGTGGGCCAGGAAGTGACATTGTGTGGCTGGGTTAACCGTCGACGCGATTTGGGTGGTCTGATTTTCATCGATATGCGTGACCGCGAAGGCATCGTTCAGGTTTTCTTCGACCCCGATCAGGCAGAAGCCTATAAACTGGCGTCTGAACTGCGTAACGAGTTCTGCATTCAGCTTACCGGCACCGTGCGCGCGCGTCCTGAAAGCCAGTTCAACAAAGACATGGCGACCGGTGAAGTGGAAGTGTTTGCCAGCGGCCTGAACATCATCAACCGTTCCGAATCCCTGCCGCTTGACTCCAATCACGTCAACTCCGAAGAAGCGCGCCTGAAATACCGTTATCTGGATCTGCGCCGCCCTGAGATGGCGAACCGCCTGAAAGCGCGCGCAAAAATCACCAGCTTCGTGCGCCGTTTCATGGACAGCCATGATTTCCTCGACATCGAAACCCCGATGCTGACCAAAGCCACGCCGGAAGGTGCGCGTGACTATCTGGTGCCAAGCCGTGTGCACAAAGGCAAATTCTATGCCTTGCCACAGTCTCCTCAGTTGTTCAAACAGCTGCTGATGATGTCCGGCTTTGACCGTTATTATCAGATCGTAAAATGCTTCCGTGATGAAGATTTACGCGCTGACCGTCAGCCAGAATTTACCCAGATTGACGTCGAAACCTCTTTCATGAGCGCAGAACAAGTGCGTGAAGTGATGGAGAAACTGGCGCGCGAGCTGTGGCAGGAAATTAAAGGCGTGGATCTCGGCGACTTCCCGATCATGACCTATGCAGAAGCGATGCGTCGTTTCGGTTCCGACAAACCTGACCTGCGCAACCCGATGGAAATGGTTGACGTTGCGGACCTGATGAAAAATATCGAGTTCAAAGTGTTTGCCGATCCGGCCAACGATCCGAAAGGCCGCGTGGCTGCATTGCGTGTGCCGGGCGGTGCGTCCCTGAGCCGTAAGCAAATCGACGAATACGCGAAATTCATCGAAATCTACGGCGCGAAAGGTCTGGCTTACATCAAAGTGAATGAAGTGGCGAAAGGTCTGGAAGGTATCCAGAGCCCGGTCGCTAAATTCCTGAACGAAGAACTGCTGTCTGCCCTGATTGAACGCACCGGCGCTCAAGACGGCGACATGATCTTCTTCGGCGCAGCCAGCGCGAAAATCGTGACTGACGCTATCGGTGCGCTGCGCCTGAAAGTGGGCCGCGACCTGAAAATTACTCAGGACGATGTGTGGGCGCCGCTGTGGGTGATCGACTTCCCGATGTTCGAAGACACCGACGAAGGCGGCCTGAGCGCCATGCACCACCCATTCACTGCGCCGAAAGACATGACCGCAGAAGAGCTGGCGGCGGATCCGGTTTCCGCGATTGCGAATGCTTACGATATGGTCATCAACGGTTATGAAGTTGGCGGCGGTTCCGTGCGTATTCACCGCAGCGAAATGCAGCAGACCGTGTTCAGCATTCTGGGTATTAACGAACACGAACAGCGCGAGAAATTCGGCTTCTTGCTCGACGCCCTGAAATACGGCACGCCTCCGCACGCGGGTCTGGCATTTGGTCTGGATCGTCTGGTGATGCTGCTGACCGGTACGGACAACATCCGTGACGTGATCGCCTTCCCGAAAACCACGGCAGCGGCCTGTCTGATGACAGAAGCCCCAAGCTTTGCCAATCCGGCTTCCCTGCTGGAACTGGGCATCGCAGTTGTGGCGAAAAAAGAAGTGACGCCAGACACAAATACAGAGAATAACTAATGAGCTATAAGCGTCCTGAGTCGATACTGTGCGTCATCTACGCCAGAAACACCGGCAGGGTGCTGATGCTTCAACGAAAGGATGACCCGAATTTCTGGCAGTCGGTAACCGGCAGCCTGGAGGACGGGGAATCCCCGAATCAAACCACGCAGCGCGAAGTCATGGAAGAGGTCGGTATCGACATCGCAGGTGAAAACCTGACTCTTCAGGACTGCCATCGCTGTGAGGACTTTGAAATATTTGCGCATTTGCGCCATCGCTATGCTCCGGGCGTAACCCGCAACAAAGAACATTGGTTCTGTCTGGCGTTGCCCGACGAGCGTGACGTGCCTCTTACGGAACATCACGCGTACCGGTGGCTCGATAAGCCGGCAGCCGCAGCGCTGACGGTCTCCCCGAGCAACCAGCAGGCGATTGAAGAATTTGTAAACTATTCGGTCTGTTAAGACTTGAGACTTTTTGGAGATTTTTATGGCAGGTCACAGTAAGTGGGCCAACACCAAGCACCGCAAAGCGGCGCAAGATTCTAAACGTGGCAAGATTTTCACCAAAATCATTCGTGAGCTGGTAACGGCAGCAAAACTCGGCGGCGGCGATCCTGCGGCTAACCCGCGTCTGCGTGCGGCTATCGACAAAGCCCTGTCCAATAACATGACCCGTGACACCCTCAACCGTGCCGTGGCGCGTGGCGTGGGCGGTGATGACGACACCAACATGGAAACCATCATTTATGAAGGTTACGGTCCTGGTGGTTCGGCGGTGATGGTTGAATGTCTGAGTGATAACCGCAACCGTACCGTGGCGGAAGTGCGTCATGCTTTCAACAAAACCGGTGGCAATCTGGGGACAGACGGCTCCGTGGCTTACCTGTTCTCCAAAAAAGGTGTGATCACTTTCGCACCGGGTCTGGATGAAGATGTTGTAATGGAAGCCGCGCTGGAAGCGGGCGCAGAAGACATCGTGTCTTACGATGACGGTGCTATCGACGTGTTCACTGCCTGGGAAAGTCTGGGCGACGTGAAAGATGCGCTGGAAGCTGCCGGTTTCAAAGCGGATTCCGCCGAAGTCACCATGATCCCATCGACCAAAGCAGACATGGACGCAGACACTGCACCTAAATTGTTGCGCCTGATCGACATGCTGGAAGATTGTGATGATGTTCAGGAGGTTTACCACAACGGTGAAATCTCTGACGAGATCGCAGAAACTCTGTAATCTCAGTGCCGCCGGTGGCTACCACCGGCTGGCTATCCTGTTGTCCCCCGGCAGTTTATACTCTCCCCAACTTTGCAAAAAAACGACAACACAAGGCGTTGACTGGCTATGGCTATTATTCTGGGGATCGACCCCGGTTCGCGTATCACCGGCTATGGCATTATTCGCCAGACAGGGCGTCAGCTGAGTTATCTCGGCAGCGGTTGTATCCGTACCGTGGTGGACGATATGCCGGGACGACTGAAACTGATTTATGCCGGTGTGTCGGAAATTATTACGCAATTTCAGCCTGATTTTTTTGCTATCGAATCCGTATTCATGGCGAAGAATGCCGACTCTGCTTTAAAGCTTGGTCAGGCGCGCGGAGCCGCCATTGTGGCCGCTGTGAATCAGGATTTGCCGGTGTTTGAATACGCCGCGCGGCAGGTGAAACAGACCGTCGTGGGTACCGGTGCCGCTGAGAAATCGCAGGTTCAGCACATGGTGCGCTCCTTGCTGAAGCTCCCTGCTAATCCGCAGGCCGATGCGGCTGATGCGCTGGCGATTGCCATCACTCACTGTCACATGAGCCAGAACGCTATCCGGCTCAGCACGGACAAATTACAGATGGCACGCGGACGTATGCGATAGACGCCGCAAGTCCCCTGGGCTGGATATCCATCCAGCCTTTTTTATGATATAAACATCGCAGCTTTTGACCTGATAAGGAAAATGAACGTGATAGGCAGACTACGAGGCATTATTCTGGAAAAACAGCCCCCTTTGGTGCTGCTGGAAACCAACGGCGTGGGCTATGAAGTGCATATGCCGATGACCTGTTTTTACGAATTGCCGGAACTGGGTCAGGAAGCTATCATCTTCACGCAATTTATCGTCCGTGAAGATGCTCAGTTGCTCTACGGATTTAACGATAAACAAGAGCGCGCGCTGTTCCGTGAGCTGATTAAAGTTAACGGCGTCGGGCCAAAACTGGCGCTGGCTATCCTGTCAGGCATGTCGGCACAACAGTTCGTCAGTGCGGTAGAAAAGGAAGAAATCACCGCCTTAATCAAGTTACCTGGCGTTGGTAAGAAAACCGCAGAACGTCTGGTCGTCGAAATGAAAGACCGGTTTAAAGGATTAAACGGTGATTTGTTTAACAATCATACTGATATCACGCTACCTGCATCTGCGTCGAAAGCGAAAGAATCTGACGCTGAAGGCGAAGCCGTTGCAGCCCTGATATCCCTCGGGTACAAACCACCAGAAGCCAGCCGTATGATCAGCAAAGTCGCCAAACCCGGCGCTGAATCAGAAACGTTGATTAGAGAAGCGCTGCGCGCTGCGCTGTGAGGTAAGAGATGATCGAAGCTGACCGCCTGATTTCGTCCGAAGTGTTCACCGAAGAAGAAGTCATTGATCGTGCGATCCGCCCCAAGCTGCTGTCGGAATATGTTGGCCAGCCTCACGTGCGCTCGCAAATGGAAATCTTTATTCAGGCGGCTAAGCAACGCAAAGACGCGCTCGATCACCTGCTGATTTTCGGACCTCCGGGGCTGGGGAAAACCACTCTCGCCAATATCGTGGCGAACGAAATGGGCGTTAACCTGCGCACGACCTCCGGGCCGGTGCTGGAAAAGGCCGGCGATCTGGCCGCGATGCTTACCAACCTCGAGCCGCACGATGTGTTGTTCATCGATGAAATCCACCGTCTGTCGCCGGTTGTTGAAGAAATTCTGTATCCGGCGATGGAAGACTACCAGCTGGACATCATGATCGGCGAAGGCCCTGCCGCGCGCTCGATCAAGCTCGATTTGCCGCCGTTCACTCTGATTGGCGCCACGACCCGCGCCGGTTCCCTGACATCTCCTTTGCGCGACCGCTTCGGTATTGTGCAGCGCCTGGAGTTTTATCAGGTGGCGGATTTACAACACATCGTCGGGCGAAGTGCATTATGCCTGGGGCTGGAGTTGTCCGAAGAGGGGGCTCATCAGATTGCCCGCCGTTCACGCGGCACGCCACGTATCGCTAACCGTCTGCTGCGCCGCGTGCGCGACTTTGCTGAAGTGAAAGGTGACGGAACGATCAACGGTGATGTCGCCAATGGCGCTTTGGATATGCTGGACGTGGATGCTGAAGGTTTCGATTATATGGACCGGAAGCTGCTGCTGGCGATTATAGATAAATTTTCCGGCGGACCTGTCGGCCTGGATAACTTAGCGGCGGCGATTGGTGAAGAACGTGAAACCATCGAAGATGTCATTGAACCATTCCTGATCCAGCAGGGCTTTATTCAGCGTACGCCGCGCGGGCGAATGGCAACCAATCATGCCTATAAGCATTTCGGACTCTCTCGCGACGAAGAATAAGCCCGATATCAGACAAAATATCCTGCAACGGACGCATCAGCGTCCGTTTTGTTTTCTGCAATTCAGGAAAAGGCAGGTAAACGGCTGGATTCAAAAGGCGGTGAAAGCGGGGCTCTCACCGCGTAACGGGCTAAACTTCCGCTTTAGGGGTACGCAACTTCGGCACAACTAACTCACCCTTGGCATTGTAGTAACGACTAGGCCAGATTTCCCAGGCCGGTACGCCAATCATTTGCGCGATGATCATTTCGCCTTTCGGCCAGCGTCGTGAAAGGGTATTTGAGAGTGTGGAAGAACCCAGTCCGGACTCCCGGGAGAGTGCCGTCAACGTTGAACCTTTTTTGCGAATTGCCGCGATAATATCGGCGGGATGCCAGTCTTCTCTGGAGTTAGTCATAATGCGGCCTCTGCGTATCTGGGGCACATAATGACCGGGAGAGGGGGAGTGCCTGCCTTGGCTTGTCTTTCATTTCACATTGTCCAGTAGATTAATGTTTGGCCGCCACTGGAGTTGAGAATCTCGCTGGTGGTAGCCCTGACGGGGTTCTCAACACCGGTTCTACTGGATACCGGCCTGACCTAAGTCAGCCCCGCCTGAGCCACCATTGAGATATTGCTTGTTGTTTGTACAGGCAATAGGTGTGCGCAGACTCAGACATAGAATGTGTGTGCATTCCATGTCGCCAGTGAACATTCAGGTTGAGAATCCCGGACGCGGATTTTGCCGCGACAAGGAATTATAGCGCAACGTGTAAACGGTTACCAAGGTTGCAATACACAGCTTACTAATTTTGCAGCCTTACGCCGCTTATTTAGCGCTTTATGCCCGCAACGAACTCCGGCCGGGGGCTTGTGAGGCAAGACTTCTGCACATAATCTGAGGCCGGTCACATTTTCACGATTTGTCCGAGATTACGGCTTGTATCCGGAAGGGATTCACCAGAGAATCCCCTCAGAGAGCAGGATTGTTACTGTCTGACAGGCAAAACCTAAACTTCTTGTTTCTTCGCATTGTGCGGAGAGACCGGATGTTTAGGTTTTTTTTTGGCCTGAATTCAGGGGCCGGCCGCCCCTGTGGAATATACCGGCAATGTCGTGCACGACGCCATTACTCTGATGAGATAACACCATGGAATACAAAACGTTAGCCGATGAAATTCTCCGCGGAGTGGGCGGAAAAGAGAACGTGAACAGCGTGGTGCATTGCGCAACCCGTTTACGCTTTAAATTAAAAGACACCACCAGGGCCGATGCGGAAGGGCTGAAAAAAAATCCCGGTGTGATCATGGTTGTGGAAAGTGGCGGCCAGTTTCAGGTGGTGATTGGCAATCACGTAGGCGCAGTCTACGAAGCGCTGGTGAAAACCAGCCCGCTTTCCGAAGGGGGTGACGAAGAGTCCGGCGACAAGGGCAGCCTGTTTGCGCGGGCAATTGATGTGATATCCGGTATCTTTACGCCGTTCATCGGCATCATGGCTGCCTCAGGGATCCTCAAAGGGTTTCTGGCACTGGCGCTTGCCTGCGGCTGGCTGGTGCCGGAAAGCGGTACGTATAAAGTCTGGTTTGCCGCCAGCGATGCGATGTTTTATTTCTTCCCGCTGGTGATTGGGTTTACAGCGGGTAAAAAATTCGGTGGTAATCCGTTTGTGACGATGATGATTGGCGCAGCCATGGTGCATCCGCTGATGATTGCCGCTTTTGACGCTCAGCAGGCCGGTGCTCCGGCCGAGCATTTCTTTGGTATTCCGCTGATTTTCATTAACTATGCGTCATCGGTTATCCCGGTGATCCTCGCGGCCTGGGCATCCAGCTGGCTGGAAAAACGGGCGATGAAAATCCTGCCCGGTGCGCTGCGCAATTTTATTACCCCGCTGATTTGCCTGATGGTGATCGTTCCGCTGACATTCCTGGTGATCGGCCCGGTAGCGACGTGGGCGAGCCAGCAACTGGCAAACGGTTATCAGTTTATTTATCACGTCAGCCCGATGATCGCCGGTGCCTTTATGGGGGCGTTATGGCAGGTTTGTGTGATATTCGGCCTGCACTGGGGGCTGGTGCCGCTGATGATCAATAACTTCAGTATTCTCGGTCACGACACCATGCTGCCGCTGTTACTCCCTGCGGTTATGGGGCAGGTCGGTGCGGTGATCGGCGTCATGCTGCGCGCCAAAGACGCGCGAACTAAAGCGCTGGCGGGGTCGGCCATCAGCGCCGGGATTTTCGGCATCACTGAACCTGCGGTGTATGGCATCAACCTGCCGCGCCGCAGGCCGTTTATCTTTGGCTGCGTCGGCGGTGCATTAGGGTCGGCGATCCTTGGCTATTTCCAGACCACGGCTTACTCCTTCGGTTTTGCCAGCATTTTCACATTCACTCAGGTGATCCCTCCGACAGGTTTTGACCAGACGGTCACCGCGGCCATTGTCGGTACGCTGATTGCCCTGGTGTTTGCTGCCCTGGCAACGTATCTCTTCGGTATGAAAGAAGAAGAGGTCGCAGCCGAACCCGATCCGAAAGTGGCGGCAGAATCCGCACAGGCACCGCGGGGTAAAACGCTGATCGCAAGCCCGATGACCGGTACCTGCGTGGCGCTGGAAGAGGTAAAAGATCCCACGTTTGCCAGCGGTCTGCTGGGTAAAGGTGTCGCCATTATACCGACTACGGGGCGGGTGGTTTCACCGGTAAACGGCACGGTGGTTTCTCTGTTTAAAACGCATCATGCTATCGGAATTGAGGGCGAAGACGGCGCGGAAATTTTGATCCACGTCGGCATCGATACTGTGAAGCTCGACGGCAAATTCTTTACGCCACATGTTGCCGTCGATGCGGTGGTGAAGCAGGGCGATTTGCTGCTCGAATTCGATATTCAGGGCATCACGGACGCCGGATACGATCTGACAACGCCGGTGCTGATGACCAACAGTGACGATTACCTTGACGTGATCCCGGCCAGTATTGGCCAGAACGTCAGTGAACAAACGCCACTGCTTACGCTTTTACGATAAGTTTTTTTTCGATAACGACCAGAGCCAGGAGGTTCATATGAATAAGCAATTCCCAAACGGTTTTTTATGGGGCGGCGCAGTGGCAGCCAATCAGGTAGAAGGCGCATACCTGACCGACGGTAAAGGATTGTCTACCTCAGACTTGCAGCCGCAGGGCGTTTTCGGTCCGGTGCAGGAGCGTGTGGAGGGTGATTTCGGCGTCAAAGACGAGGCGATCGATTTCTATCACCGCTACCCGGAAGATATGAAGCTGTTTGCCGAAATGGGTTTTACCGTTCTGCGGACGTCAATTGCCTGGACGCGTATTTTTCCGCAGGGTGATGAAACGCAGCCAAACGAGGCCGGGCTGGCCTTTTACGACCGCCTGTTTGATGAGATGGCAAAATACGGCATTACGCCGCTGGTGACGCTTTCTCACTACGAAATGCCTTACGGGTTGGTAAAAAAACACGGCGGCTGGGGAAGCCGCGACACCATCGGCTTCTTTGAAAACTACGCCCGCACCGTATTCAGCCGTTACAAAGATAAGGTCAAATACTGGCTGACGTTCAACGAAATCAATATGTCGCTGCACGCACCCTTTACCGGCGTGGGCTTGCCGGAAGACAGCAGCAAACAGGAAATTTATCAGGCGATCCACCATCAGCTGGTTGCCAGCGCCAAAGCGGTAAAAGCCTGCCACGAGATTATTCCTGATGCCAAAATCGGTAACATGTTGCTTGGCGGCATGCTCTACCCGCTGACCTGCAAACCGGCAGACATGATGGAAACGCTGCAACAGAACCGTGACTGGTTATTCTTCGGTGACGTCCAGGTGCGCGGTGCGTACCCGGCCTATATGCCGCGTTTCTTTAAAGATCGCGGCATGGAAATCATCATCACCGCGGAAGACAAACAGGCGCTGAAAGAAACTGTCGACTTTATTTCTTTCAGTTACTACATGACCGGTTGCGTGACCACCGATGCAGAGCTGAATATCAAAGCGCGCGCCAATATATTGAACATGGTGCCAAATCCGCATCTGGAAAGTTCAGAATGGGGCTGGCAGATTGACCCGGAAGGTTTGCGCTTCCTGATGAATGAGCTGTATGACCGCTATCAGAAACCGTTATTTATTGTTGAAAACGGCCTGGGTGCGCGCGATAAGCTCGAAGCCGACGGCAGTATCAACGATGATTACCGCATTCAGTACATCAACGACCATTTAGTTCAGGTGCGTGAAGCGATTGAGGACGGCGTGGAAGTGATGGGCTACACCAGCTGGGGGCCTATCGATCTGGTGAGCGCGTCGAAAGCTGAATTCTCCAAACGCTACGGTTATATCTACGTTGACCGCGACGATCAGGGCAATGGCTCGCTGGAACGTCGCCGTAAGAAAAGCTTCTTCTGGTATACCGAGGTGATTAAATCTCACGGTGCATCGTTGAAATCCTGATATTATCAGGCAGATCCGTAGACAGCGGCAGACAAAACCTGATCATCCGTACGGATGGTCAGGTTTTTCTTTTCAGGGAGTTAGAATGAAAATCGCCAAAATACTCAATAATAATGTGGTGGTTGTCGTTAACGAACAGCAACGCGAACAGGTGGTCATGGGCTGCGGGCTGGCGTTTATGAAAAAAACGGGAGATGAACTCGACGACAGTAAAATCGAGAAAATCTTTGCGCTGCAAAACGATGAACTGGTTGCCCGCCTGACCGAGCTTTTATCCCATATTCCGATGGAAGTGATGACCACCTGTGATCACATCATCACGCTGGCGCGCACCCGTCTGGGAAAATTACAGGAAAATCTGTATATCGCGCTGACCGATCACTGCAATTTTGCCATCGAACGGCAGAAAAAGGGTGTGCCGATCAGTAATGCGCTGCTGTGGGAAACCCGCCGTCTGTACCCGAAAGAATATGCGCTGGGGCTCGACGCGCTTGAGATCATTGACCGCCGCCTTGGCGTTCGCCTGCCGCCCGACGAGGCGGGATTTATTGCCCTCCATTTGGTGAATGCTCAGCTTAACGGCGAAATGCCTGAGGTGGCGCAGATCACCCGCGTCATGCAGGAAATTCTTAACCTGGTGAAATACCAGCTGCGGCTCGAGTATGACGAAGAATCGCTCAGTTATCAGCGGTTTGTCACCCATCTCAAATTTTTCGCACAGCGTATGCTGAGCCGTACGGTAGTGGCTGACGACGACATGACGCTGCACGTGGCGGTCAAAGAAAATTACCCGCAGGCCTGGACCTGCGCCGAAAAGATTGGTGATTACCTGAGCGCGCAATATCAGCGTGAGCTGACCACGGAAGAGGTCATGTACCTGTCAATTAACATTGAGCGGGTCAGAAAAGAGAGCCTGCCAAAAGAGACATCCTGACCGCACGTATCCACAAAATTCGTCCTGCGAAATATGAGTGATAACAATTTTTAGTGACGTTTTTTTTGCCTCGGTAAGTGAGAACAGGTAGCATCCTTCGCCGTTATTGCTTGAAAACAGTTCCGGCTAAAAAAATACAGTGGATAAACCACGTAAACGTCCAGGCTTGCAATCGGTTGCTTGCCCTATAAGACGTCCAGGCGAAGGTCATTTTTGGAGAACAAGATCGAATGAAGTCTCATAAAAAGTCGGCAGAGGCCAAACGCGCTGCTAAAAGACGCTGGTTGGATTCGCACGACGACGGGTATCACAAAAGCATGGGCAATCGTCAGGTTCAGATGATTGCTATCGGCGGCTCTATCGGTACCGGTTTGTTCCTCGGTGCAGGCGCACGTTTGCAGATGGCCGGTCCGGCATTGGCGATTGTTTACGCCGTGTGCGGTATTTTCTCTTTCTTTATCCTGCGTGCGCTTGGCGAACTGGTGTTACACCGTCCGACCAGCGGCAGTTTCGTTTCTTATGCACGTGAGTTTCTTGGCGAAAAAGCGTCTTACGTTGCTGGCTGGATGTATTTCCTTAACTGGGCGATGACCGGGATTGTCGATATCACCGCAGTGGCTCTGTATATGCACTATTGGGGAACCTTCGGTGATGTTCCGCAATGGATGTTCGCGCTGGGCGCACTGGCGATTGTCGCCACCATGAACATGATTGGTGTGAAGTGGTTCGCCGAAATGGAGTTCTGGTTCGCGCTGATCAAAGTCGCGGCCATCGCCATCTTCCTGGTGGTCGGCGTGGTATTCCTCGGTACGGGTAAGGAGCTTGATGGCAATTCGACCGGCCTGCATCTGATCACAGATAACGGCGGAATATTCCCGCACGGCCTCTTGCCGGCGCTGGTGCTTGTGCAGGGCGTGGTCTTCGCCTTCGCCGCGATCGAACTGGTCGGGACGGCGGCGGGCGAAACCAAAGATCCTGAGAAAGTGCTGCCAAAAGCCATCAACAGCGTGATCTGGCGTATCGCCTTATTCTACGTGGGTTCGGTGGTGCTGCTTGTGCTGCTGCTGCCGTGGAATGCCTATCAGGCGGGGCAAAGTCCGTTCGTGACTTTCTTCAGCAAACTGGGCGTGCCTTACATCGGCACCATCATGAACATCGTGGTGCTGACGGCGGCGCTGTCGAGCCTGAACTCCGGGCTGTATTCCACTGGCCGTATCCTGCGTTCTCTGTCGATGGGCGGTTCTGCGCCGAAATTCATGTCGAAAATGAGTGCGCAGCAGGTGCCTTATGCGGGCATTCTGGTTACCGTTGGGATTTATATTATCGGCGTCGTGCTGAACTACTACGTGCCTTCGCAGGTGTTTGAGATTGTCCTGAACGTCGCCTCTCTGGGCATCCTCAGTTCATGGGCATTTATCATCGTCTGCCAGATGAAGCTGCGTACCGCGATTAAAGAAGGCCGTGCGAAAGACGTGTCCTTTAAAATGCCGTGGGCGCCGGTGACTTCCTGGCTGACGCTGGCCTTCCTGGCGAGTGTGCTGGTGCTGATGGCGTTTGACTACCCGAACGGCACCTACACCATTGCAACCATTCCGGTGTTGATCATTCTGCTGGTGCTGGGCTGGATAGGCCTGCGCAAACGCGCTGCAGAAGTCAAACAAGCGCAGGACGCGCACGAAGAAGCACATCATGACGGCGCAGAAGTGAAGTAATTCCTTCCGCGTCTTGCTGTGAAAAACGACCAAGGGCTGCCCGCAAAGGCGGCCCTTTTTATCATTGCGGCTTTTTAAGCCAGCACAAGTAATTATTCCTAAACTGCCCGGCCTTTGTCCCTTTTTCCCCATCAGTTGACTAGTCTTAGGTCTTTGCAAAGACAAGAGAGACGCATGTTTAAGATCCTGCTACAAATTTTTTCCAGCCCTGAAAAGTTTTTAGGGTTGTTCAGCGCTGCCGATATTGAAAATACGCTTGAAGAAGGGGAGCGCATTTTGATCGACGAAAATGGCACCGCTTCGGTTAATCCTGCCAATCAGGAGATGCAGGAAGATTTCGCCCGTCACGTCAAACGCATGAGCGTGTTGTAATGGCAACGGCGGTATTTATGGTGTTAATGGTCTGCGGGTACTGGTACACCACCCGCGACATCTCATCTCGTTTCAAACTCAAACGCACGTTCGGCTGGGATGTCTATTTCCTGGTGGCGTTGTACGGCTGCATATTTGTCTTACAGGGCGTACTGGTGATTGCACTGGTGTATCTGGCGCTGTGGGGCATTTCCACCGTGGTGAACTGGCTGCCTGAGCTGTCGCATTTACATCAGGATGTGCACTACCACCGTGATTTTATCAACTGGAGTTTCCTCGGGATCCAGGCGCCGGTGGTCATTATGCTCGCGGTGTCGGTGATGCTGTGTTTAATGCGCACGACCTGGTCGCAGGGGTTACGGCTCAACACCGCCGGACGCAAGGAACTCTACAAGCAACTGACGCGCGCCAACGGTGTGGAAGGCATTTTGTACCAGTGTATGGAGCAGGGCGACATGGTGTTCATCACTTTGCAATCGCGCCGGGTTTATATCGGCATGGTGCATACTGCACGATGCGAAACGTCCTCCTCCGATAATGTCGTGGTGATCCCGATGGTCAGTGGCTATTGCGACAAGGACACGCTGGAACTTCGTGTGGAACACAATTACGCCCGCTATTACAGCGAACATGGCATCACGCCGGTATCGAAGCCGGTGGATGCCCTGAATTTTCGCAAAGTGATCCTGCTCAGCCAGATTGAGACATTGTCGTTGTTTGACCCGGCGAGTGCCTGTGCGTTTGAGAAGCTGATCCCGCTGATCGAAGAAGATATGCAGAAGAAAATCGGGGAAAAGGACGCCTGAGATCAGGCGTCCGGTTATCTTCAGGCCATCGTGAAGCTGAAATCGCTCAGGCCTTCAATGCCGCCGGTGATCACATCACCGCGCTGCACGGCACCGACGCCTGCTGGCGTACCGGTGTAAATCAGATCGCCCGGCTGCAATTCAACGGCCTGCGACAAATAACTTATGACATCTGCCACTTGCCAGATCTGATCGCTCAGATCACCGCGCTGGCGCTTCTCTCCGTTGACGTCCAGCCAGATTTTACCCGACGCCGGATGACCGGTCTGACTGACCGGCAGCAGCGGGCTGGCGGGTGCTGAGGCATCAAATCCTTTTGCGAAATCCCACGGCCTGCCCATTTTCTTCGCCTGTGCCTGAAGATCACGGCGGGTCAGATCGACGCCCACGGTATAACCCCAGACGTGCGAAAGAGCATCGGCGGCGGCGATATTTTTACCGCCTTTGGCGATGGCGACCACCAGCTCGACTTCGTAATGCAAATCTTCCGTCAGTCCTGGATAGGGAACGCTGCCGCTGGCAGGCACAACCGCATCGGCAGGTTTGGAGAAGAAGAAAGGCGGCTCGCGATCGGGGTCGTGACCCATTTCGCGGGCGTGCTCAGAATAGTTACGTCCAACGCAGTAGACGCGGCGTAGCGGGAAACGTGCACTCTGGCCTTCAACGGCCAGAGACGGCGTTTGAGGTACGGCAATTACAAATTCGGTCATCGTATTCACTTCACAAAGTTAACGTATTGTTATATTTGCAAAGCACACCCCGGTTGACCAGCAAATTGTTGTTACTGGTCAATGTCTGACGGTCACGATGTGTAACGCGCCCCGGTTCATCGTCATAAAAAACCATCAGCTGCTGTTTATTTCTGAAAGCCGGGACATGACGGGGAAGATCCCTGCCGCGTGATTTGCGGTTTAACGGGATTTATTCACCATCAAATCATGTTCTCTCTGGAGTACCTTCAGGCAGTTTTCTCCCCGGCGATGCAGCCTGAGCAGTGCAGTTTGCGTTTTTTGATAGTACGCGGAGAGCGCACTTGTGCTGGCATCGGGGAAGGGCATGGCGCAGAGGATCTCGGTTTCAATATTTCCTTCGGCCACTTTGAGGACATCCCCCGGATTCTGGCTGAGCGCTGTCGCCAATGCGGGCATCAGCATCGCGTGGGTTTGCGGATCCGTCACATTGACCAGAGCATCGGCAATCATCAGCCATTCACGATCCCCCTGAGAAATTCCGTCCTGCAGGGTCTTTCGGCTGGCAACGGAGAGTGAGCTGGCGACTTTTTCAGCACCGTTTTTCTCCATCGCAGCCCACAGCAGAGCGGGCGTAATTTTCTGCCGGTTCAGTGAAAAATTCTGCTGATCCTGGGCGGTGGTTCTTATTTTCCCAAAGGCTTCATGCAACTCATTGAGGCAAGATTTTCCCTTTTCTCCCATTTTTTTCAGTGCCGGTTCGGTCAGACGATAATAGCGTGCGAGATAAGCATCTGCTTCACCGGGGAAAGGCAGCGTACAGACCTTTTCTTTACCCGGCAAACTGGCGGATGCGGGCTCGGACAGGGCGCTGATGACGTTTTTGGGATCCTTTGATAAAGCCCTTGCCAGCGCTTCGACGAGGGTACTGGCGTTGCCTCCTTCAATCCCCGGTGCGATTTCCGGTACCAATTTTAGCCATTCAGGATCGGCCTTTGTAATACCGGACGTCAGTGTTTGAAATTCTTGTTCATTCAGATGGCTGATGGCCTGTGCAGCGCCGATTTTCTTGACGGAATCATGAAGTGTTTGTGGTGTTACTGATGAAGCATATGCCGTGGTGGCGAGAGGTGCGCACAGAATCAGCGCAGTCATGAGGTGTTTCATATCCAATTCCTTTGGAAGTTTTTATTGTTTTATTCGCTGTGCAACCCGTGCCGGGCGTTGGGCAAGATATAAGCTTCGGAGGAAACGCTTTATGCGCTATATCAACCTGAGGTGAGAAAAATCCGAGCCCGAGAAACAGGCCACGGATTTTGGGGGGGAGAAAATCACCAACGTCTTTTTATTAGGGTGCGCAGGGTTTCAGGGCTGACAGTCTCGGATGATCAGCCTTGGCGGTGTCATGACGTTCAGCTTTCTTCGAGCATCTGCGAAACCAACATCCCTACCCGCTGTACCGCACGTTCGGTTTTTGCCGTCAGGGGCTGGGCGTAATTCATCCGCAGGCAATTGCGGTATTTTCCCGATGCGGAGAATATCGAACCGATGGCGATCTGCACGTTATATTCTTCCAGCATTCGGTTTAGCCGCAGCGTATCAATACGCTCATCCAGTTCTATCCACAGCAAAAATCCCCCCTGAGGACGGCTGACCCGTGTTCCGCAGGCAAAATACTTCATGACCCAGTCGGTCATTACGCACAGGTTTCGCTGGTACTGATTGCGCATACGGCGCATATGTTGCAGATAGTGTCCCTGTTTGATGAAGTCGGCGATGGCAATTTGCGGCAGCGTCGCGGAGGCGCCGGTGGTGATGTATTTCATGTGGATGGCGCGGTCATGATAGCGGCCCGGTGCAATCCAGCCGACACGCAAACCGGGCGCCAGCGTTTTTGAAAACGAACTGCACAGCAGAACGCGTCCATCTTCATCGAAAGAGGTGATGGTGGCGGGGCGGGGATACTGATACGCCAGTTCGCCATAGACGTCGTCCTCGATAATCGCGAGATCGTAACGCTGTGCCAGACGCAGTAAGCCTTTTTTGCGATCATCCGGCATGTTGTAGCCGAGCGGGTTATTGCAGTTAGGCGTCAGCTGTATCGCTTTGATGGGCCACTGTTCAAGCGCCATTTCCAGCGCTTCCAGGCTGATTCCGGTGACCGGGTCGGTAGGAATTTCCAGTGCTTTCATGCCGAAGCCTTTCAGGGTTTGCATTGCACCGTGAAAACTCGGGGAATCGACCGCGACGATATCGCCATGTTCGCACACGGAGCGGATGGCGATCGACAGCGCTTCATGACAGCCGGTGGTGATCAGGATATTGCTGGCATCCATATGGCTGCCGCTGTCGATCATCAGCCGGGCGATCTGCTCGCGTAAATCCTCCGAGCCGTAGATGCTGTCGTAATGAAATGCGTTGAGATTCTGATGCTGACCGGCGCGCCCCATCAGGCGACTGAGCGGTTTGAGCGTCGGCGCGGTAACATCCGGAGAGCCGCGCCCGAGTTGCACCACGCCGGGACGATGCGGGGAAGTGATGAGATCCAGCACCTGATCCCACTGTGAGATCTCAACGGGTCGTTGTGCCGGGCGGCATCCCGAGGGCAGGGCGGCCTGTATCCTCGCGCCTTTCACGAAGTAGCCGGATTTAGGGCGCGCTTCCACCAGCTGTTTCTCTTCCAGCACGCGGTAAGCCTGCTGAACCGTACTCACGCTGACGCCATGCTCACTGCTCAAAACACGCACGGAGGGCAGACGGATCCCGGCGGGATACAACCCCTGTTCGATGCGGTCACTCAATACGTTCGCCAGATTTTCATAACGGTTCATTATCTTTTCCTCAACCTCGGCGCAAACAAAACAGTACAGATGCATACAATCTAACCCCGTATCTGTGATTGGATCCAGATCTGTATGGTTGAAATACTAAAAAACTGAATCTGTAATGTTTTTGCCGTTTATCCGATCCTGTTGTCAGGTCGTTAACGGGAGAAGAATATGAAAAATATCATTGAAGAACGTCAGTTTGCAGGGTGTGAGGCAAGGGTTTGTGCGGATGTCGGGGTGGCTGAGCGTGCAGTACAGATGCCGGTTAAAAAAGGCGGATGGTTAAAACAGTTGTTTGCCGTGGTACATGGCTGGAATGAGCGCCGGGTCAGCCGCAAAATTTTACACGGACTGAGTGCGGATCAGCTGAAAGATATCGGGCTGGCGAAATCGGATATCGACAGAGAATATCCACGCAGTGTATGGCCGAACTGGCCGAAGTGATTTAACGTCCTCCCCCTGACGGGGGAGGAGTCGTCATACGTTCTTATTTCACCTGCATACCAGGCTGTGCACCGGAATCCGGGCTGAGCAGGAAGATCTCTTTCCCGCCAGGGCCAGCCGCCATCACCATTCCTTCAGAAATACCGAAGCGCATTTTACGCGGTGCGAGGTTAGCGACCATGATGGTCAGACGGCCTTCCAGCGCTTTTGGATCAGGATACGCAGAGCGAATGCCGGAGAAAATCTGACGCGTCTCGCCACCCAGATCCAGTTGCAGGCGCAGCAGTTTGTCCGAACCTTCCACGAAATCTGCGGTTTTGATCAGCGCAATCCGCATGTCCACTTTAGCGAAATCATCAAATGTGATGGTGTCCTGAATCGGGTCATCCGCCAGCGGACCTGTTGCCGGCGCTTTCGCTGCCGCAATGTCTTCTTTTGACGCATCAACCATCGCGGCCACTTTATCCAGCTCGATACGGTTAAACAGCGCTTTGAACGGATTGAGCTGATGCGACAGTAAAGGCTGCGCAATGGAATCCCAGCTCAGCGTGGTGTTAAGGAAGGCTTCACTGCGCTCGGCCAGCGATGGCAGAACAGGTTTCAGATACGTCATCAGCACGCGGAACAGGTTGATACCCATTGAGCAGATAGCCTGCAGGTCGGCGTCGCGGCCTTCCTGTTTCGCCACAACCCACGGTGCCTGCTCATCCACGTAACGGTTTGCCAAATCGGCCAGCGCCATGATTTCACGGATAGCACGACCAGATTCGCGGCTGTCATACGCCTGCGCAATGCTCTCAGCGGCATCGGTGAAGGTTTTAAACAGGGCTTCGTCAGCCAGTGTATCCGCCAGTTTTCCGTCGAAACGTTTGGCGATGAAGCCAGCGTTACGGGAAGCCAGATTGACCACTTTATTGACGATGTCGGCGTTCACGCGCTGCACGAAATCTTCCAGATTCAGATCGATATCATCAATACGGGAAGACAGTTTGGCGGTGTAGTAATAACGCAGGCAATCGGCATCCAGATGGTTCAGATAGGTGCTGGCCTTGATGAACGTGCCGCGTGATTTGGACATCTTCGCGCCGTTCACCGTCACGTAACCGTGAACAAACAGATTGGTAGGCTTGCGGAAGTTGCTGCCTTCCAGCATGGCTGGCCAGAACAGGCTGTGGAAATAAACGATATCTTTACCGATGAAGTGATACAGCTCGGTCGTTGAATCTTTCTTCCAGAATTCGTCGAAGTTCAGATCGCCGCGACGGTCGCAAAGATTCTTAAATGAACCCATGTAACCGATAGGCGCATCCAGCCAGACGTAGAAGAATTTGCCCGGCGCATCCGGAATTTCGAAACCGAAATATGGCGCATCACGGGAGATATCCCATTGTTGCAGACCGGACTCAAACCATTCCTGCATTTTGTTGGCGACCTGCTCCTGCAATGCACCTGAACGGGTCCACGCCTGTAACATCGCGCTGAATTCTGGCAGATCGAAGAAGTAGTGCTCGGAATCACGCATGACCGGTGTAGCGCCAGACACCACGGACTTCGGCTCGATCAGTTCGGTCGGGCTGTAGGTCGCACCGCAGACTTCACAGTTATCGCCGTACTGGTCGGGCGATTTACATTTCGGGCAGGTGCCTTTGACGAAACGGTCAGGCAGGAACATGCCTTTCTCCGGATCGTACAATTGAGAAATGGTGCGATTCTTGATGAAGCCGTTTTCTTTCAGACGACCATAAATCAGCTCGGACAGCTCACGGTTTTCATCGCTGTGCGTGGAGTGATAGTTGTCGTAGCTGATGCCAAAGCCGGCGAAATCTTTCTGATGCTCCTGGCTCATTTCGGCAATCATCTCTTCCGGCTTGATACCGAGTTGCTGTGCTTTCAGCATGATCGGCGTGCCGTGCGCATCGTCCGCACAGATGAAGTGCACCTCATGGCCGCGCATTCGCTGGAAACGAACCCAGACGTCAGCCTGGATGTGTTCGAGCATGTGACCAAGATGGATGGATCCGTTGGCGTACGGAAGTGCACAGGTTACCAAAATTTTTTTCGCGACTTGAGCCATAGTAAGAGCTTGCTTTCTGTTGTTGAAATCAGGGGTATTGATGTTAACCGAAAGCGCCGCCCCGCGTAAACAAACGGGGGATCTCTACATCTCTTCTGTTATGCTATTTAGAGAATAAGTCGTTTAATAAATAGTCTGACAACCCCTTTCAAGGAGCCGGGATGACATCTCAATCCCCACAGCAGACCACCCCCGCGGGGCTGCGCGCACTAGTGACCGGCGTACTGGCCACCTTCCGCCATTCCACTCTGCAAAAAGATCTCAACGCCATTAAAGCACTGCATCACTGCGTGTTAATGGATGAGGTTTTGCATATCGATCTGACGCTGCCCTTCGCCTGGAAAAGCGGTTTCGAAGTATTGAAAGATGAAACCAGCGGCGAACTGCTGCGCGTGACGGGTGCCTCCGCCATTCAGTGGAACCTGCATCACGACATCGCCACCATGAAACGGGCCAACGAGCAGCCGGGTATTAAAGGTGTGCGTAATATTCTCGCGGTCAGTTCGGGGAAAGGCGGCGTAGGGAAGTCCACCACCGCTGTCAATCTGGCGCTGGCGCTGGCGGCCGAGGGTGGAAAGGTCGGGATTCTGGATGCTGATATCTATGGCCCCTCAGTACCAAACATGCTGGGCACTGAAGATGAGCGCCCGACATCGCCGGATGGTGTGCATATGTCGCCCATTATGGCGCACGGGCTGGCAACGAATTCAATTGGTTATCTGGTTACCGATGAGAACGCCATGGTCTGGCGTGGCCCGATGGCCAGCAAAGCATTGATGCAGATGTTGCAGGATACGCTGTGGCCGGATCTGGACTATCTGGTCATCGACCTGCCACCGGGTACCGGTGATATACAGCTGACGCTGTCGCAAAATATTCCTGTTACCGGCGCGTTGGTTGTCACCACGCCGCAGGACATCGCGCTGCTCGACGCGATGAAAGGCATCGTTATGTTCGAGAAAGTGCATGTGCCGGTGTTAGGCATTATTGAAAATATGAGCATGCACGTTTGCAGCAATTGCGGTCACCACGAACCGATTTTTGGCACCGGCGGGGCGCAACGGCTGGCAGAAAAATACCGTTGTGAATTGCTGGCACAATTGCCGTTACACATCTCGCTTCGTGAAGATTTAGATCGCGGTGAACCGACGGTGGTGTCTAACCCGGAGAGTGAATTTACAACGATTTACCGTGAACTGGCGTCAAAAGTCGCATCACAGCTGTTCTGGAAAGGCGATGCAATTCCTACAGAAATCGCTTTCCGCGCAGTTTAATCTCTCAACTCTGCGATTTATTGCCTGATGTCAGCGATTACACAGCCTTAACGCTGGCATCAGGCGCTGTCTTGAACTTATAATTGGCGCGTTCAAAGCACACGTCTGTGCTTGCCTTCCAACTTCCAAATCAGGTCTTTAATTTTATGTCTGACAAATTCCATCAGTGTGTCATCGTAGGTATCGCTGGCGCATCTGCTTCGGGAAAAAGCCTTATCGCCAGTACGTTATACCGTGAACTTCGTGATCAGGTAGGCGATGAGCACATCGGGGTGATCCCTGAAGATTGCTACTATAAAGACCAAAGTCACATGACCATGGAAGAGCGGGTCAAAACCAACTACGACCATCCAAGTGCGATGGACCACAATTTGCTGTTTCAGCACTTACAGGCGCTGAAATCAGGCCAGGCAATCGAATTGCCGAGCTACAGCTTTATTGAGCACACACGGCTTGCCGAAACGGTGACGCTGAAACCTAAGAAAGTCATCATTCTGGAAGGGATCCTGCTGCTGACGGATGTGCGTCTGCGTCAGGAAATGAACTTCTCCATCTTCGTGGATACGCCGCTGGATATCTGCCTCATGCGCCGCATGAAGCGTGACGTCAACGAACGTGGCCGTTCAATGGATTCCGTGATGGCGCAGTATCAGAAAACCGTCCGCCCAATGTTCCTGCAATTTATCGAACCCTCCAAACAATACGCAGACATCATTGTGCCGCGTGGCGGCAAGAACCGGATTGCGATTGATATCCTCAAGGCGAAAATCAGCCAATTCTTTAACTAATCGCGGATGCAGCCGTAGAAAACCATACCGGAGAAACGATGAGACTTTGCGATCGAGATATAGAAGCCTGGCTGGACAGTGGCAAATTAGGCATTTCCCCGCGTCCGCCTGTTGAACGTATTAACGGTGCTACAGTAGATGTACGTCTGGGTAATGGATTTCGCGTTTTCCTCGGGCACAACGCAGGTTTTATCGATCTGAGTGGCCCGAAGGACGAAGTCAGTGCTTCTCTCGATAAAGTGATGAGTGATGAGATCGTCCTGCCGGAAGGCGAGGCGTTTTTCCTTCATCCGGGCGAACTTGCGCTGGCCGTGACGTTTGAAACCGTTTCTATTCCCGACGATCTGGTCGGCTGGCTGGACGGGCGTTCCTCCCTCGCACGTCTGGGGTTGATGGTTCACGTGACGGCACACCGTATCGATCCGGGCTGGCAGGGACGCATCGTGCTGGAGTTCTATAATTCAGGTAAATTGCCACTGGCGCTTCGCCCTGGCATGTTGATTGGTGCATTGAGCTTCGAGCCGCTTTCCGGCCCGGCGGCACGCCCTTATAACAGCCGTCAGGATGCGAAATATCGCGACCAGCAAAGCGCGGTTGCCAGCCGTATTGATGAAGACTGATTCAGCTTTTTATCCGCAGGTCGGATAAAAACGTGAGGAAGGCATGAGAAGACTACTGACGACACTGGTTATTTTACTGGTGGTTATCATTGCCGGCATGACTTCGCTGGTATTTCTGATCAATCCAAACGACTTCCGCCAGTACATGGTGGAGCGGGTTGAGATGAAAAGCGGTTATCAGCTCGCGATTAACGGTCCGTTGCGCTGGCATGTCTGGCCTCAGATGAGCATTATCGCAGGGCAAACCTCCCTGACTGCGCCGGGTGCGAAAGCGCCGGTGGTCAGCGCGGAAAACATGCGGCTGGACGTCAAACTTTGGCCGCTGCTTTCTCATCAGCTTGCGGTAAAACAAGTGCTGCTGAAAAATGCGGTTGTGCGGTTAACGCCTGACAGTGAAGAAAATCAGCCCGGCGCGCCGGTTGCCCCTTCCACCCCGACGCCAGTGGCGCCGGCTGCGCCCGATCTTGAGGCTGGCTGGAAATTTGATATCGATAAATTGAGCATCGTCGACAGTTTGCTTATCTGGCAGCGTGGCAACGATGATCAAATTAATGTCCGTGATATCAACATGGAAATGGACAAGAACGATAACCGCCAGGCCACTCTTCAGGTTTCCAGTCGCATCAGCCGCAATCAGCGTGATCTGGCATTCACCATGACTGCCGAACTGGATATGCAGCATTATCCTCAGGCCTTCGCGGCGAATATCAGCAAATTTACCTATCAACTCAGCGGTGCCGATATTCCGGTGAAGGGCGTTCAGGGTAACGGTGCTATGCAGGCCAGTTATCAGCGCGATACGGATACCGTCAAACTGAGCCAGCTGAACTTAACGGCGAACGATAATCAGATCGCCGGAACCGCATCTGCAACGCTGGGCGATAGTCCAGATTATCAGCTGAATTTAACCGCCAATAAGCTCGATCTCGATGCCCTTACCGGCTGGCAGCCCAAAACGGATGAGACATCCGGTGAAAGCACGCCTGCTGTTACCTCAGCACCGGTCATTGCCCGTGATGTGGACAATCAACCCAATGGTTTGAGTAATCTGCAAAACTTTGATGCCAGCCTGGCGCTGAAGGTGGCAGAGTTGACCTATCGTGGTTTGAAAATTCAAAATCTGGTACTGAATGCGGTTAATCAGCAGGGTCAGGTCGGTTTATCCACCTTTAGCGGCAACATGGGCACAGGTACCTTCTCATTGCCTGGCGATATGGATGTCACCGGGAAACAGATTCAGGTTCATCTGGTGCCTGACGTGAACAAGATTGAGTTGGGTGATGTACTGGCTGCCTATGGCCTGCCAAAAGCGCTGACCGGGAGCTTCTCACTCAAAGGTGACGTAAATGGCAAAGGGCTTTCCGCCGCAGATTTCGCGCGACGCTGGCAGGGAGAAGGGCAACTCTCAATGGATAATGCGCATCTGAATGGCATCAATATTCAGCAGCTTATCCAGCAGGCCGTCGCCCGCAGCAGCGACAAGGTTCAGGGGCTTGAGCGTTATGATCATTACAGTCAGATCGATACGCTGAGAGCTCAGGGACAACTTGCCGCGGGTACCTTAACCCTGAAAAATCTTGAAGGTCAGTCGCCGATGGTGACAGCGAAAGGTAACGGCACCATTAACATGGCAGACCAGCAGGTTGACATGAACTTGCTCATCCGTGTGACCGGTGGCTGGAAGGGTGACAGCAATCTGATTAATACACTGAAAACCACCGATATCCCCCTGCGGGTTTATGGGCCGTGGGCTCAGATGGGTTATCAGTTGCAGGTTGATCAGGTGCTGAGACAGACGCTGGAACAGAGCGCGCGCAGCGCGATTCAGAACTGGATAGATAAACGTAAAGACAGCAAAGGAAATGACGAAGTACAAAAGCTTCTGAATAAGTAATGTCTTACGAATAAAAAACGGGTGCCTTAACAGGGCACCCGTTTTTTTTACAACAATGATTAAACTTCGTAGTCGTTGTCGTTTTGCGGCTTCAGTGATGTGATTTTCACTTTCAGGATCCGGTGACTGCTGACTTCCAGTGGTTCGAACAAATAATCATAGATTGTGATCTGTGCGCCCACCTGCGGGATGCTTTGCGTATGCTCCATCAGCAGCCCCGCCAGCGTATGGTATTCACGTTTCTCGTCAACCGGCAGGGCGATATACATCACCAAATCTTCAAGCGGCATATAGCCGTTGGCAATCCAGGTGCCGTCTTCCAGTTGCTGAATGTCATGACGTGCGTCAGGGGTTTCATCCGACTCCGGCAGGTTCCCGGCGATGGTTTCCATCACATCCGTCAGCGTCACAATGCCTTCAACGGAACCGAATTCATCGACCACGAAAGCAAAGTGCGTTTTGGCCTGACGGAACTGCTCGAGTGCCATCAGCAAAGAAAGTTGTTCGGGGAAAATCAGCGGTTGACGAATCAGCGCTTTAAGGTCGAGTTCATTTTGTAACAATTGCTGTTTCAGCAGATCAACCACGTGAACCACGCCCAGCGGTTCATCTGTTGAGCTGTCTTCTGTCACCAGAATACGCGTGTGCTGATTGTTGGCAATTTGCTGCGTTAACACGTCAACCGGGTCGTTAAGCTCCAGGTTGTCAACATCATGGCGTGAGGTCATCACGCTGCTGACGGTGCGTTGTCCGAGGCCCAGAACGCGTTCAATCATGTGACGTTCCTGCTGATTGAAAATCGCATCCTCTTCATTTGTGCTGTCGGCAATCATGCCCGAGGAATGTGCATCCAGTTCCGCTTCTTCATGCTTACCGCGCAGAACACGCAGAACCGTCTCGGCAGTGCGTTCACGCAATGAACGGCGAGAGGACAAAAAACGTCGACGGTTAAACTGTGCCAGCTGGTTCAGGCCTTCAATAATTACCGAAAAACCAATTGCAGCGTAAAGATAGCCCTTAGGGATCGCATAGCCGAAGCCTTCCGCAACCAGACTGAACCCGATCATCAGCAGGAAGCTAAGGCACAAAATCACAATAGTCGGATGCGCATTAACAAAGCGCGTCAGCGGACGGCTTGCCAGCAACATCAGACCCATGGCGATACATACCGCAACCATCATCACGGCGAGGTGATCGACCATCCCGACGGCCGTGATGACCGAGTCCAGCGAGAAGACGGCATCGAGCACAACAATTTGCGCGACAACGGGCCAAAATTTTGCCCCAGTATGTTGCTGAGTTTGCTCTTCGTCTTTCCCTTCAAGCCGCTCATTTAACTCCATCGTGGCTTTGAACAGCAGGAACACACCGCCGGTGAGCATGATCATGTCTCTGGCACTGAATGCATGGCCCAGCACCGTCAGAAGAGGGCGGGTGAGTGTAGACAGCCAGGAGATCGAGGCCAGCAACAGTAACCGCATCACTAATGCCAGTAAAAGCCCGGTGACACGCGCCTTGTCGCGTTGCTGACGAGGAAGTTTTTCCGCAAGAATGGCGATAAAAATGAGATTGTCTATGCCCAGAACAATTTCGAGTACTACCAGGGTAGCCAGCCCGGCCCAAATCGACGGATCGGCGATCCATTCCATATTACTTTTTTCACCTTTAGTCACACGGCGGTTGCCGCACGTTGAATAATGGGCGCCAGAGGAGGAAAATTCAAATCTAAAACAGTGGGGTACCCTGCCTGATGGGAGGATTGGCACATCAGGGACCGCTAAGTTAGAGTGGTTAAACCAAATGATTTGGAATGCAGCAAATTGTGATGATAAAACCGCCGAACAGGTTCAACATTCCTAATTTTGCGTCTTAGGCTTACCGTTTGGTGCTGCTTACTGGTATCGTAATCACATATACAGAATATGTATTTGATGTTCCGGGTGAGCAGTATGGTCCCCTAAATGACATCACAGGGTCTATACTCACGGAAGAAAATATCGTGCTGGGTAATAAGTTTGCATTTACATTTTCAGCCTGGTGAACTACCTGACTTACTTTGGTGCTAACTGACTGAATTTACACACAATAGGTTTCAAGGAGTATCCTTTACAATGTTAAAAGCTGTTATCCCTGTTGCCGGTCTGGGCACACGCATGTTGCCAGCGACGAAAGCCATTCCAAAAGAAATGCTGCCTATCGTCGATAAGCCTTTAATCCAGTACATCGTTAATGAATGTGCTGCAGCGGGCATCAAAGAAATTATTTTGGTTACGCATTCCTCCAAAAATGCGATCGAAAACCACTTCGATACCTCATTCGAACTGGAAAGCATGCTGGAAACACGCGTCAAGCGTCAGTTGCTGGAAGAGGTGCAGTCCATCTGTCCTAAAGGTGTGACCATCATGAACGTGCGTCAGGGGCAATCCAAAGGTCTGGGTCATGCTGTTCTGTGCGCCAAGCCATTGATTGGTAATTCACCTTTCGCAGTTATCCTGCCAGACGTTCTGATGGACGATTCCACCAGCGATCTGCGCAAAGATAACCTTGCCGCCATGCTGACCCGTTTTAAAGAAACCGGTAACAGTCAGGTTATGGTTGAAGAAGTGCCGGAAGAAGACGTCTCTAAATATGGCGTTGTCGATTGTAACGGCGTTGAGGGTGAGCCAGGTAAAAGCACACCAATGACGGCAATCGTTGAAAAGCCAGAGCGTAAAGATGCGCCATCCAACCTGGCTGTCGTAGGACGTTATGTTTTCTCTGAAGATATCTGGCCGCTGCTGGCGATCACACCTTACGGTGCAGGCAACGAAATTCAGCTGACAGATGCAATTGCACTGTTAATGAAGAAAAAAACCGTTGAAGCTTTCACTATGACCGGTCGTTCACATGACTGTGGCGATAAGCTGGGTTACATGAAAGCCTTTGTGGAGTACGGCGTGCGCCATAACTCACAAGGTGACGCTTTCAAAGCCTGGCTTAAAGAGTTTGCTGGCGAGTAATCTACTGACTTTTGTGGTTCTGAAAGCACCATTTTTATGGTGCTTTTTTATGAGCGAAGAGATCCTGCTTTTGAACATGACCGCACAGCTAAAAAGACTTCTATGAAAGAGTGATTTACGTCTTTATGCCTGAAAAATAGACAAGCAGTCACTTATTTATTAATCGAAATCCTATTATAAAGTAATCATGACCGAAGCATTTATGCATCGATTACCTACAGTACGTTATCTGTACAATGTTGTTGTTTAAACAGGCATTTATTCACAAAATACGTGTGTTTAGGCTGCGTTAATCAGAGTATTGAGCTAGGCTATGTGCACAAACATAAATCAACATTAAACCGTGGCTGAAAATCATATTATGGCAACTCTGTAGATTATATATTACTGAATTAACGATGGAAAAGTAGAGTGACTGTTATTAACCGATTTGAGTTCAGCGTTAACCTGTTACGTTTTTAAACGAAATCAATGTGTTCTGAAGATTATCGCGATGTCTTTTAAGATGATTAGGTCTTGCTATCGCATACGTTTAGGATAAAAATTACCGATTAAGTCAGTCAGGGGAGGTTCCCTGGTTAGTAAGAGTGGAAGATGTTACTCTTATAAGTGTTTGATATTTAGTTTTTTATCAAGATAAGCACATTGGTAGCTTCAGAGCCAGGGGCGGTAGCGTGGATTTTTACTGTACACTGTTTGCCCGCAGTACAAATTTACTTCGTTTTTGTCTCCATCACCAAGACAGATAGGGTTGTTCAGGTCGTCAGTTTACCGGAAGCAAAATTTATTAAATGGCTAAAAAACTACGTTCATGAAGTTTCATAAGTATTTATCATATATTAATAATATTTAGGGTGTATAAAACATTAATCTATTGAACATGGTGCGGTCATGCAAGAATATATTATAATATTTTTTAGTGCGTTAGCTTCATTATTTATTGCCCGTAAGATTGCCCGGCGCGTAGGATTAGTAGATAAACCTAATGCAAGGAAACATCATAACGGGCATATTCCTCTTGTGGGCGGAGTTTCAATATATATATCAATTTGGGTGTTGTTTATTTTACAACCAAATTGGTTTCCAAATTTTGAATACTACATTATCTGTGTGAGTCTTCTGTTATTTGTTGGTGTATTAGACGACAGGTTTGATTTGCCAGTTACGCCGCGAATTTTGCTCCAGGCTTTTGTGGCTATTGTTATGATGTTCAGTGGGTTACATCTTTCTTCTTTAGGCGATATATTCCTGGGTTATGCTGTTGGATTGGGCATACTAGGATATCTGATTACTATTTTTGCTGTTATGTGTGCAATAAATGCATTCAATATGGTGGACGGTATTGATGGACTTTTGGGGGCATTATCATGCGTAAGCTTCGCCTCCCTAGGTATCGCCTTCACTTTACATGGAAAATATGAACTCGCACAGTGGTGTATTTGTTTAACCATAGCCTGTTTCCCCTATATTCTTCTCAATCTTGGCATCCCGTGGGGACGTAAATTTAAAGTGTTCATGGGAGACGCCGGGAGTACATTAATTGGATTTACCGTAATCTGGTTAATTATTCTTGCGACACAGGGTACAACTGCCATATTGCATCCGGTTACAGCATTATGGATTATCGCTGTTCCTTTGATGGACATGATTCGCGTTATGATTTCAAGGGTCAGACGAGGTGACAGTCCCTTCAAACCCGATCGTGAGCATTTACACCACATATTATTGAAATATGGTTTTACGCATTCAACTGCGTTAGGTGTTGTATTGGCCATAGCAATATCATTCTCTGCAGTAGGCATCTACGCTGATATGATGAATTATAACCAGCTTGGTGTTCTCATTTTGTTTATTGCTTGTTTTGGCGCTTTTGTGTTGTTTATAAATAAGCTGGCTAAGATAGGGTCGCTTAAAGAAAATAATAGATCATAGCGATATTTTAAAACTTAAAATTCAGATTTAAGATGGATAAAAAGAGAAAGTTAAATGAAGATATTAGTGACAGGTGGTGCTGGGTTCATAGGATCTGCGGTAGTTCGCCATATTATAAATAATACTCAAGATAGCGTGATTAATGTCGATAAGCTGACCTACGCAGGTAATCTTGAGTCTGTTTCCATGATCGCTCAAAATGACCGTTATGCTTTCGTCCAGGCTGATATCTGCAATAAAGAGGCAATTGATCAGATTTTTGCGGTGCACCAACCTGATGCCGTCATGCATCTGGCTGCCGAAAGTCATGTTGACCGCTCAATTACGGGGCCGGCTGAATTTATTGAAACCAATATTGTAGGGACTTATACCTTACTTGAAGCGACGCGTGCTTATTGGTCACAACTGACGGGCAATAAAAAAGAGGCATTTCGTTTTCATCATATCTCCACCGATGAAGTTTATGGAGACTTGCCTCATCCGGATGAGTGGAATGCTGAGGAAAAACTTCCTCTGTTTACTGAAAAAACGCCTTACGCACCGAGCAGCCCTTATTCAGCATCGAAGGCATCAAGCGATCATCTGGTTCGCGCCTGGCAGCGCACGTATGGCCTCCCTTGTATTGTCACCAACTGTTCTAACAATTACGGGCCGTATCATTTCCCGGAGAAACTCATTCCTTTAGTGATTTTAAATGCATTAGAAGGAAAGAGTTTGCCGATTTACGGTAAGGGCGATCAGATTCGCGACTGGTTATATGTAGAGGATCATGCTCGCGCGCTTTATACCGTGGTCACTAACGGCGAAGTTGGCGAGACATACAATATCGGAGGACATAATGAGAAGAAAAACTTCGATGTGGTTCTGACTATTTGTGATCTGCTGGATGAACTGGTTCCTAAAGAAAAATCCTATCGCGAACAGATCACGTATGTGACTGACCGCCCGGGTCATGACCGTCGTTATGCGATTGATGCAGAGAAAATTAATCATGCACTTGGCTGGAAACCGGTCGAAACCTTTGAAAGCGGTATCCGCAAAACTGTTCAGTGGTACTTAGATAATCAGTTGTGGGTGAACAACGTAAAAAGCGGGGCCTACAAGTCCTGGGTTGAGCAGAATTATGGAGAGCGCAAATAATGAATATTCTTCTGTTCGGTAAAACGGGTCAGGTAGGTTGGGAATTACAGCGAGCACTCGCACCGCTGGGAAAGGTTATTGCGCTTGACGTACATACGCAAGAATATTGCGGAGATTTCAGTAATCCTGAAGGCGTTGCAGAAACAGTTCGCCGAATTAAACCTGATGTGATAGTCAACGCAGCTGCCCATACAGCTGTTGATAAAGCGGAATCAGAACGGGATTTCGCACAGCTATTAAATGCAACAAGTGTTGAAGCTATTGCAAAAGAGGCGGCTGCCATCGGCGCTTGGTTAGTCCATTATTCCACAGATTACGTTTTCCCTGGTGATGGTGTAACTCCATGGTCTGAGGATGATACAACCGGGCCGTTAAATACTTACGGTGAGACTAAACTTGCCGGAGAAGTGGCCGTTCAGAAGTATTGCCCGAAACATCTGATTTTTCGTACAAGTTGGGTGTATGCCGGTAAAGGCAACAACTTTGCTAAGACTATGCTTCGACTTGCTAAAGACAGAGAAGAACTGTCAATCATCAATGATCAGTTTGGCGCGCCTACAGGTGCAGAACTGCTTGCCGATTGTACTGCTCATGCAATCAGAGCAGCGCTTAGTAAGCCTGAAGTCGCGGGTCTTTACCATCTTGTAGCTTCGGGTTCAACAACCTGGTTTGACTACGCAAATTTGGTTTTTGCTGAAGCTCAGAATAACGACTTTAAACTGGCCTTAAAGCAAACGCTACCTGTTGCGACAAGCGCGTATCCAACACCCGCACGTCGCCCAAATAACTCCAGGCTCGATAACCGTAAATTCCAGGACACCTTTAATTTAACCTTGCCATCCTGGGATATCGGCGTTAAACGCATGCTTGCAGAGTTATTCACACCTTCAGGCCTATAAAATGATTGTACTGTCTCAAGGGGCAGATTAAAAAATTGAGAGCTTAATATGACCACTCGTAAAGGAATTATTCTCGCAGGCGGATCTGGTACACGTTTATATCCTGTAACAATGGCAGTGAGTAAACAACTCTTACCTATTTATGACAAGCCTATGATTTATTACCCGATCAGCACACTCATGCTGGCGGGCATTCGGGATATATTGATTATTAGTACCCCGCAAGATACACCGCGTTTTGAACAATTGCTGGGAG
This sequence comes from Rahnella sp. Larv3_ips, assembly GCF_003697865.1. Taxonomy (NCBI): domain Bacteria; kingdom Pseudomonadati; phylum Pseudomonadota; class Gammaproteobacteria; order Enterobacterales; family Yersiniaceae; genus Rahnella; species Rahnella sp. Larv3_ips. The sequence continues at coordinate 347,006 of NZ_MJIB01000004.1, forward strand.
ACGGTAGCCAGTGGGGGTTGAACCTGCAATATAAAGTTCAAGAAACCCCGGATGGTCTGGCTCAGGCTTTTGTAATTGGTGAAGAGTTTATTGGTGACGATGATTGTGCCCTGGTACTTGGTGACAATATTTTCTACGGAAATGATCTTCAAAAACAACTAGAAACAGCGGTGGCTAAAAAGTCTGGTGCCACGGTATTTGCATACCATGTTCATGATCCTGAGCGCTACGGTGTTGTTGAGTTTGATAAAGCAGGAGTAGCCATCTCTTTAGAAGAGAAACCTGTAGAGCCTAAAAGTAATTATGCAGTTACGGGTTTATATTTTTATGACAATAGCGTTGTTAAAATGGCAAAAGGATTAAAACCGTCTAAGCGTGGTGAGTATGAAATTACCGATATCAATCGTATCTATATGGAAGAAGGCCGACTTCAGGTTGCAATGATGGGCAGGGGCTATGCATGGTTGGATACAGGTACACATCAGAGCCTCATTGAGGCAAGTAACTTTATTCAAACAATTGAAATGCGCCAAGGACTGAAAGTTGCTTGCCCCGAAGAAATCGCTTTCCGCAAAGGTTTCATAACAGCTGAACAGGTTAGGGTATTAGCCGAACCACTATCAAAAAATAACTATGGTCAATATTTGCTGAAAATGGTCAAAGGTCATTGATTTATGAATGTTATAAAAACTGAAATTCCAGATGTATTAATTTTCGAGCCAAAAGTATTTGGTGATGACCGTGGGTTCTTCTTTGAAAGTTTTAACCAGAAGATATTTGAAGAAGCCGTTGGTGGTAAAGTGAATTTTGTCCAAGATAACCATTCCAAATCTTCAAAGGGTGTGCTTAGAGGATTGCATTACCAGCGTACACCGCATGCACAAGGTAAACTTGTTCGGTGCGCGCAAGGTGAGGTATATGACGTTGCCGTTGATATCAGGGAATCATCTCCGACATTTGGGAAGTGGGTAGGTGTTTACTTATCCGCTGAAAATAAACGTCAGCTTTGGATACCTGAAGGTTTTGCACATGGTTTTTATGCACTTAAAGATAATACAGAATTTTTATATAAAACGACGGATTACTATTCTCCAAAAGATGAATCATGCATCGCTTGGGATGACTCAACCCTAGCAATTGAATGGCCAATTGAAAATTCAAAACCTGAGCTATCTTCAAAAGATCTCTTAGGTAATAAATTTGCAGATATAAATACAAAAAATGTAAATTCTTAAGGCAGATATGAGCCTAATAAAACATAGTATATACAATCTAGCTGGTTTTGTTATCCCTACATTAGTAGCAATTCCTAGTCTAGGTATATTGGCTCGAACGCTGGGAACAGAGAGTTTTGGTTTATTTACCCTTGCGTTTGCTGTAGTGGGATATGCAAGCATTTTCGATGCTGGCCTCACAAGAGCAGTGATTAGAGAAATCTCAATATTTAGAGAGGATTTGCAAGAAAGAAAAAATATAATATCGACAGCAACTATTACCGTAGCAATTCTTGGGCTATTTGCTGCAATATTAATATTTTTATCAGTAGGTGAAATAGCCGGTTTTCTAAACGTTTCGAATGATCTCACTAGCAATTTTGAAAAATCTTTTAAATTACTATCAATAGCAGTGCCTGTATTTTTGGTAAATCAGATTTGGCTTGCCTCCCTGGAAGGGATGGAACGCTTTGCTAATATAAACATTCAGAGAACTATAACCAGCTCAGCCCTTGCAATACTCCCTGCAATATTTGCATACTATAATCATACATTATATTCAGCAATTTTAGGTTTGGTAATCGGTAGAATTGCCTCACTAACAATTAGCTTCTTTTTCGCACAAAAATTCATTGTCAGTGCAGGTATACGTTTCAATTATAAAACATTGCGACGTCTAATTATGTTTGGTGGTTGGATTACTATCAGTAATATTATTAGTCCTATTATGGTCTATTTCGATCGCTTTGTAATTTCTCACGTTTTAGGTGCGAATAAAGTTGCATTTTATACGGCACCATCTGAGGCTGTGGCAAGACTCCTAAACATACCTGCGGCCTTGTCGAGAGCATTGTTTCCTAAGTTGAGCAGTAATAGTCTGGCGTCTGATAAAAACAAACTTGAGAAGCTGAGCTTTTATCTTATGCTCGGGGCGTGTTTACCTATAGTCATTGTAGGTTTTGTCTTCGCAAATACTATTATGACTGTTTGGATGGGGAGTGCTTATGCGGGTGAACCTGCTACTATATTAAGAATTCTTTTAATCGGCTTTATATTCAACGCATTAGCGCAAATACCATTTTCAAAAATTCAGGCAGCAGGGTACGCCAAAATTACTGCTACCCTTCACATGTGTGAGTTGGTCCCATATTTAATAGCGTTGTATTATCTTACGAACCATTTTTCGCTTATTGGGACAGCAATTGCCTGGACCTTAAGAGTTAGTTTGGATTTTTTTGCATTATATATTTTGTCTAGGAAGAAATATGTCTCACGTTGATATAGCTATGGCAACCTATAATGGAGAGTCTTATATTGAAGAGCAAATACTTTCTATTATTAATCAAACATACTCTTCATGGACTCTCTACATAAGTGATGATGCATCAACTGACAAAACACTCGACATTATTAACAAATACGAAAAAATAGATCCGCGAATAAAGCTGATTAATACTGAAAGGCAGGGAGGGGTTGTTAACAATTTCAACTGTGCACTCAGTGCGACTCGTGCAAACTATGTCCTTTTAGCAGACCAAGATGACTATTGGAATCATGATCGAGTTGAGAAACTGTTTTCTTATATCTCTGCAAGAGATACGTTTGATAAACCACTGATGGTTTTTAGTGACTTAGAAATTGTAGACGACAAGTTAGTCATGATATCTGAGAGCTTTTATAAAAGTAATTATATCGATCCTCTGAAGAATTTAAACCCTGTGCAACTATTGTGGAAATGTAGCGTTTATGGTTGTACTACTATACTTAATAGAAGATTGTTAGATAAATGTCTGCCAATACCTGCAGGAATAACAATGCATGATAATTGGTTGGCACTAAACGCCGCCACTGAAAACGGTCTCGAATACCTCGACGTTAGAACTATTCGGTATAGACAACATAGCAACAACGTTGTTGGTGGTGGAAATAAAGGCTTTATTAAAAAACTTTTATCATTAAATAAGAATGTTGTTAAGATGATAAAGTATCGTGGAAGTATAAACACTCTACTTGACGAAGCAAAAAATATACCATCGAATGATATTCTCCAGGGAGTAGATATCAAAGGTAAAGAAAGCGTTGGTTTTGCTTTTAAAGAAATATTTCCAGCGATTTTTTTTCAAAGTAAAAAAGCTTATTCAATCTTAATTTTCATTATTTTCATGGTAAAACGATGATCTATTTTATCTATTTTACTTTGTTGTTATTCATAGCGGCTTATGGTTTTCAGAGACAAGGAAGAATATTATCTTTAATCATCACCTTTATAACATTTGCATGTACCTACCCAGCTGGAGGTGATTGGATAGGATATTTTCTGAATTATGACTGTATTGAAAATAGTATTTGTACTGTAAATACACCGACTTTCGAGTTCGGTTTTAATATATTTGTTTCAGCATTTGGTGGGCTTGGTTTTCTTGGGTATAACGCGCTAATTGTTGCCTTTAATGTTTATGCAATCAATCGATTCTCAAAGAAATTCGAAAATCCAGCATTTATATATTTCGCGTTAATGAGTTTTTTTAGTTGGGTTATTTATATTGAGGCTATACGACAATCGATAGCTATTTCATTATTATTAATTGCCATTCCTTACTTATTTAGTAAAGAAAAGTACAAGTACGCATTATTAATCATATTGGCAACAACATTTCACACTACTGCTTTAATTGGTTTGATTTTTCTAATTCCAATGATTTCAGTAAGATTATCTAAGCTGAGTTCATTCGGTGTGTTAATTGTATCAATTATATTTTTGGTAATGCCTGTTGTAACTTTAAATATGGTGTATATGCTTTTGCAGCCTGGTAGTATTGCACAGCAAAAACTTAGTTACTATCTGAGTTCTGAAGCATACCAACCACAATTTTCGGCGGGTATTGGTACCATTTTTGACTTTTTGTTATTATTTATAGTCATAAAAACCTATCTCAATATTAACAAGCATAATGATTTCCAAAAATCCTCTCTAAATATAATAATACCTGGCGTGGTTTTGTATTTTAGCTTTAGCATCATTATTGGAAAGATGATGCCAGTAATGACTCGTATTGGTTGGTATGGTGTACCATTTTTAGTTATTTTGTTGAGTGCAAATATTTCTAACTCAATATTTATTGAAAAGATAAATTATAGGGCAAAAATACCACTTATTAGAATATGGTTGTACTTATTCTTAATATCTCAAATTGCACGCCCTTTGCTTTACGACCATTCAAGATACGGGATTTTAAATCAAACAACAATATTTCAGCAAATTAACTATTTAGATGACCGTGGTCTTTACGCCCGTGCAGAGCAAAAATGTCAAGTACTGCATAAAATGGGGCTAACTTTTCTTTGTTCAATTTAAAGATTATCTGGCTAATTACTTGGAGAGCTTGTGATTATAATTGACGGTATTATTTTCTCCCTGCAACAGTCGGGTGGGATTTCTGTTTATTTCGATGAGTTGATAAAAGAAATCAAAAAAAACGATATTTCCTATAGTTTGATTGTTTACGATAATAATAATCCTTATGTTAAAGGGTTGCCTGTAAATACTAAGACTCGATTAAATATGAACATTGAACGGTTTCTTGATGTTGATCTGGGTTTTTTCGAAAAAGGAAGTTCTATTTTCCATTCAAGTTATTATCGCTTGCCGAATAAAAAAATCAGGAGCGAGTTAACTGTAATCACAACAGTTCATGACTTCACTGAAGAGATTTTTTCTCGTGGCGCTAAAAGTTATGTACATCATTGGCAAAAGAAGAGAGCTATCTTAGGGAGCGATGGTATTATTTGCATTTCAGAATGTACAAAAAAAGATTTATTAAAATTCATTCCAGAAGCAGCCAATATACCAATTAAAGTAATATATAATGGTGTGGGTGATTTTAAGCCTGCAGCAAACAAAAAATCTTCAGAGAAATATGTGCTTTTCGTCGGTGCACGAAATGGATATAAAAACTTTAGCGCCTGTGTCCAGTCATTGTCGACTCATTCTGACCTAAATCTTGTTGTTGTAGGTGGCGGGCAGTTTACTAATGACGAGATTAATTTTTTGGAAGAAAATGTTCCTGGAAGATATCGACATGCCGGTTATGTAACAGAAGTCCTTCTTAATGATTTATATTCACAAGCCTATTGTTTAATCTATCCGTCATTGTATGAAGGATTTGGTATTCCAGTTATTGAGGCTATGAAATCTGGTTGTCCGGTCATCGGTAGTAATAGTTCTTCAGTAAGTGAGATAGCTTCAGGCGCTGCAATTTTAATAGACGATATTACAAGTGATAAGATTAGTGATGCATTGGTGGTACTAAAAGATGATGTTTATCGCAGTAATTTGATCGCTACCGGATTTGAGCATTCTCAAAAATATTCATGGTCGAAAATGGCAGAGCAAACTTTAAATTTCTATAATGAAATAAGAGATCCAAAATGAAAAAAGCATTAATCACAGGTATTACTGGTCAAGACGGTTCTTATTTAGCTGAACTCTTATTAGAAAAGGGCTATGAGGTTCATGGTATCATTCGCAGGACTTCGTCTTTTAACACAGAACGTATTGATAGCGCGCTGAGCAATAGTAAAAATGTTCATCTGCATTATGGTGACCTCACAGACTCATCTAACTTGATCCGTTTAATGCAAGAAATTGAACCTGATGAAGTTTACAATCTGGGGGCTATGTCCCACGTTGCCGTCTCATTTGAGTCCCCAGAATATACCGCAGACGTCGACGCGATTGGCACTTTGAGACTTTTAGAGGCGATCCGTATTTGCAAATTGGAAAATAAAACTCGCTTCTACCAGGCTTCCACTTCGGAGTTATATGGTTTGGTGCAAGAAATTCCTCAAAAAGAGACAACCCCTTTCCATCCACGCTCACCCTATGCTGTCGCTAAAATGTATGCTTATTGGATCACTGTGAATTATCGTGAATCTTATGGGATGTATGCCTGCAATGGCATACTCTTTAATCATGAGTCTCCGCGTCGTGGAGAAACATTTGTCACCCGCAAGATCACCCGTACGCTTTCTAATATTGCTCAAGGTTTAGAAACTACTCTCCAATTAGGCAATATGGATTCTTTGAGGGATTGGGGGCATGCAAAAGACTATGTCCGTATGCAGTGGATGATGCTGCAGCAAAATGAAGCCGATGATTTTGTAATCGCAACAGGCAAACAAATCTCTGTCCGAGAATTTGTCCGTATGTCAGCTGCTCAGCTCGGCATCGAGTTGCAATTTAGTGGCACCGGGATTGATGAAATTGCGACAGTAGTTTCGGTTGTTGGAGAAGATGCACCGGGTGTTAAAATTGGGGATACTATTGTTTCTGTTAATCCTCGATATTTCCGTCCTGCAGAAGTTGAAACCTTATTAGGTGACCCGAGTAAAGCTAAGAATGTATTAGGATGGGAACCTCTTATTACTGTTGAGGAGATGTGTACAGAAATGATAAGACATGATCTCAGCAAGGCAAAACAGCATGCGTTACTGAAAGCAAATGGTTATGACGTTTCAATTTCTGTGGAAAGTTAAAGATGAAAAAAAGAATATTTATTGCAGGTCATCGTGGCATGGTAGGTTCGGCTATCTATAAAAAGTTGTCATCCATCTCAAATGTCGAATTAATTACCCGTACTCATCAGGAACTTGATCTTCTTTCACAAAAAGATGTAAGTGAATTCTTTTCAACTGAGAATATAGATGAGGTCTATTTGGCAGCCGCCAAAGTGGGTGGGATACATGCTAACAATGCTTTTCCCGCTGAATTCATATATGAAAATATGATGATCGAATGCAACGTTATAAATGCTGCTCACTTGTCAGGAGTTCAGAAATTATTATTTTTGGGGTCAAGTTGCATTTATCCTAAAAATGCTGATCAACCAATGGCAGAGAACGCTTTACTTACTGGTGTCCTTGAACCGACGAACGAGCCCTATGCAATAGCAAAGATAGCCGGAATAAAAATGTGTGAGTCATACAGCAGGCAATATGGCAGAGACTACCGCAGTGTAATGCCTACAAATTTGTATGGGGAGAATGATAATTTTCACTCTGAAAACTCGCACGTCGTTCCTGCTTTGTTACGTCGCTTTCATGAGGCAATGCTTAATGGTGATGAAGAAGTTGTTGTCTGGGGGAGCGGACAGCCAATGAGAGAATTTTTGTATGTAGATGATATGGCTGACGCCAGCATTTTTGTAATGAATTTGTCCCAGTCTACCTATAATGAAAATACTCATGAAATGTTATCCCATATTAACGTAGGAACCGGAAAAGATTGCTCTATTAAAGAGCTGGCCTTGACCATTGCAGATGTTGTTAATTTCAAAGGAAAAGTATCCTTTGATAGCTCCAAACCTGATGGTACACCACGTAAATTGATGAATGTCGAGCGCTTGGCCGACATGGGTTGGACCTACACAACCGCTTTGAAAACAGGGTTGGAAAAAACCTACGCCTGGTTTTTGGAAAATCAGCAACTGATAAGAAAATAGTATTATGAATCTGTTAAGTGATGATGATTTTCTGAGAGTTATTCAAAATACACCTCTCGTTTCCATTGACTTCATTATACAAAATAGCTCCGGCGAGTTTCTTTTGGGGAAACGGCTTAATAAACCAGCAAAGAATTTTTGGTTTGTCCCTGGTGGTCGTATCCGTAAAAATGAAAAAATTGAAGATGCATTTCTTCGGTTGACATTCGATGAGTTAAAAACACCTCTTGAATTTAATGGTGCTGCTCTCCGAGGTGTATATCAGCATCATTATGAAGATAGCTATGCTAGTGACAAGATTTCCACTCATTATGTTGTGCTCGCATATGATGTAAATGAAGATGTTAATTTAGAACGCTTGCCTTTAGAACAACATAATAGTTATAAATGGTTTGACATAAATGAACTCATGAAATCTGATGATGTTCATTTGTATACAAAAAACTATTTTCAGAATAGGTAATAATGATATGTCATCTAAATTGCTGCCAATAATTATGGCTGGTGGTGCTGGTAGTCGTTTGTGGCCTTTGTCACGTGCACTTTATCCCAAACAATTTCTTGCTTTAACCTCGGAAAGCACTATGTTGCAAAATACTATTTCGAGATTGGAAAATGTGTCACATCTACCCGCCTATTTCATCTGTAATGAAGAGCACCGCTTTATAGTTGCTGAACAGCTTCGTTCAAAAAATATATCATACGGTGGCATATTTTTAGAGCCTGTTGGTCGTAATACCGCTCCCGCAATTACACTTGCCGCACTACAGGCACAACAGAATCAAAATGATCCTCTTCTGCTTATCTTAGCAGCAGACCATGTCATTAAAGATGAGGATGCTTTTTTAAGGGCAGTTGAAGTTGCTTTGCCACATGCTGAAAATGGAAAGCTAGTTACTTTTGGAATTGTGCCATCATATCCTGAAACGGGTTACGGTTATATTAAGCAAGGCGAACCAGTGGGTAATTCTGCCTATGAGGTTGATGCTTTTGTTGAAAAACCAGATATGGATAAAGCGTGTGAATATTTATCCACAGGAAAATATTATTGGAACAGTGGCATGTTCCTTTTTAAAACATCAAAATATTTATCTGAAATCAAAAAGTTTCGCCCTGAAATTTACAACGCTTGCTTAAAGGCATTATCGGGGCAACATACTGATTTAGATTTTATCAGACTAGACGATGATGAATTCCTTCTCTGTCCTGAGGAGTCTGTCGATTACGCGGTAATGGAGCAGACAGAAGACGCTGTACTAGTGCCGATGGATGCAGAGTGGAGCGATGTGGGTTCTTGGTCTGCTCTTTGGGACGTGAATGCCAAAGATGATTCAAATAATGCAGTACGTGGCGATGTGATTACGTTTAACACGCATGACAGCTATATTTACTCGCAAAATAAATTAGTGGCGACTGTCGGCGTAGATAATTTAGTCATAGTTGAAACTAAAGATGCTCTTCTGGTTGCGAATAAAAGCCATGTACAAGATGTAAAGGAAATTGTTAATAAATTAAAAGCACTCAATCGCACAGAGTATCTCCAGCATCGTGAGGTTTACCGACCATGGGGATCGCATGATGCAGTTTCCGAGGGTGCCAGATTTCACGTAAAAAAAGTTACTGTTAATCCAGAACAACGTACCGCAACACAAATACATCACCACCGCGCCGAACATTGGATAGTTGTTAGCGGAACAGCCAAAGTTCGAAGAGGTAATGAAACATATTTAGTGACTGAAAACGAGTCTACATATATACCGATCGGAATCGCCCATTCAATTGAAAATCCAGGTAAGATTCCCCTTGAAATTATTGAAGTCAGGACAGGGACCTACTTATCTGAAGATGATGTTGTTCGTGTCGATGATCGAGGTGTGGGATATTGACCATGAAAGTTACTATTATTACGGCGACCTTTAATAGTTCGAAAACAATACAAGATACAATTTTATCACTTGAAAGTCAGACTTATAATAACATCGAGTATATTATTGTTGATGGGGATTCGAAAGATAATACACTTGAGATCATAAATGAGTACTCAACTCGTGTGTCAACTGTTATATGTGAACCCGATAAAGGCATTTATGACGCTCTGAATAAGGGAATATCTGCTGCTACTGGTGATGTAATAGGATTCTTACATTCTGATGATATTCTAGCTTATCCTGATGCTATAACTGATATTGTTTCAAAATTTTCAGAAGGTAACTTCGATGCTGTCTATGCAGATTTGGAATATGTTTCGCAGGACAATACAAATCATGTGGTCAGAAAATGGAAAAGTGGGGATTATAACGTCAATAAACTGAAATATGGGTGGATGCCACCTCACCCCAGTTTCTATATGAAGCGCTCTCGTTATATTGAATGGGGTGTTTTTAATTTAAACTATAAAATTTCTGCTGATTACGATTCCCTGCTTAGATATCTATGGGTTCACAAAGCAAAAGCTGTATATTTGCCAAGGGTGCTCACTAAAATGCGCGTTGGCGGTATAAGCAATCGTTCATTGAAAAACATAATTCAAAAGTCTAGAGAAGACGTAAACGTAATCAAAATGAATGGCCTTTTTTGGCCAATTGCACTTTTGTTTAAAAACTTATCTAAATTACCTCAATTTATAAAGTGATATTATGCCCCCTCTAACATGTTTTAAGGCCTACGATATCCGTGGCCGTTTGGGTGAAGAGCTCAATGAAGATATAGCATGGAGAATTGGCCGTGCTTTTGGTGAATATTTGAAACCCAAAACAATTGTTTTGGGTGGTGATGTGCGCCTTAGCAGTGAATCTTTGAAGTTGGCACTAGCGCGAGGTTTACAGGATGCAGGAGTAGATGTTCTGGACATTGGTTTATCCGGAACAGAAGAGATTTACTTTGCTACTTCTCATCTCAACGTTGATGGCGGCATAGAAGTTACCGCCAGTCATAACCCAATGGATTATAACGGCATGAAATTGGTTCGCCGCGATTCACGACCAATCAGCGGTGACTCAGGACTTCGAGATATTCAACGTTTAGCAGAGGAAAACAATTTCTCTTCAGTAGATGATTCCAATAGGGGACGTTACGAGAAAATATCTGTAGTCGACCAATATATCGATCACCTGTTTTCTTATGTAAATGTTGATAATATTACTCCGAAAAAGTTTGTTATTAACTCTGGCAACGGTGCTGCAGGGCCAATTATTGATGCAATCGAGAAGCGTTTCAAAAAGCTAAATATTCCACTGACATTAGTCAAAGTTCATCATAAACCTGATGGAACTTTCCCTAATGGTATCCCAAATCCATTATTGCCCGAGTGCCGTTCTGATACCAGTAATGCTGTAGTCAAGCATGGTGCCGATATGGGTATTGCTTTTGATGGAGATTTTGATAGGTGTTTCTTGTTCGATGAAAAAGGACAGTTTATCGAAGGGTATTATATTGTCGGATTACTCGCAGCCGCATTTCTAGAAAAAAATCCAGGTTCGAAGATCATTCACGATCCTCGACTATCATGGAATACTATCGATATTGTGACTAAAGGCGGTGGTACGCCGATTATGTCGAAGACGGGGCATGCTTTCATCAAAGAACGTATGCGCGAAGAAGATGCTATTTATGGTGGTGAAATGAGTGCTCACCATTACTTCCGCGATTTTGCATATTGTGATAGTGGAATGATCCCTTGGCTGTTAGTGGCTGAGCTTTTATGTTTAAAGGGTCAGACACTTAGTCAACTGGTTGAAGATAGAGTGGCTGCATGGCCAGCGAGTGGGGAAATAAACAGTAAATTAGCTAATCCTAAAGTTTCTATAGACCATGTTTATCAACATTTTGCTCCTTTGGCTCAGGAGATTGATCATACTGATGGAATAAGTATGAGCTTTGAGAATTGGCGATTTAATCTTAGAAGTTCTAATACTGAGCCTGTTGTGCGGTTAAATGTTGAATCCCGCGGTGATGAGTTGCTGATGAAGCAAAAGACTGCAGAAATTATGAAACTTCTTTCTTCATAAGGTTTCACCTTTCTGAATGATAGTCCACCAACTGAATGCAATGCGGCATCTAACTCTATCCACTTCACATCTCCTGAGTTAACATCAGAAATGCATTCAGTACGGCATCGTAGTCGTAGCACCCATCCTAAAGACAGGAGTTTGTAATGTCCAAACAACAGATCGGCGTTGTCGGTATGGCGGTCATGGGCCGTAACCTCGCGCTTAACATCGAAAGCCGTGGTTATTCCGTTTCCATTTTTAACCGTTCCGGCGACAAGACTGATGAAGTCATCGCTGAAAACCCGGGTAAAAATCTGGTCCCGCACTACACCGTCGAAGAGTTTGTTGACTCGCTGGAAAAACCACGTCGTATCTTGCTGATGGTGAAAGCCGGTGAAGCAACTGACAAAACCATCGCATCCCTGACTCCGCATTTGGATAAAGGCGACATCCTCATCGATGGCGGCAACACTTACTATAAAGACACCATTCGTCGTAACCGTGAACTGTCCGAGCAGGGCTTCAACTTTATCGGTACTGGCGTTTCCGGCGGAGAAGAGGGCGCACTGAAAGGCCCATCTATCATGCCTGGTGGTCAGAAAGAAGCGTATGCACTGGTTGCTCCAATCCTCGAGAAAATCGCAGCACGTGCTGATGATGGTGATGCTTGTGTCGCTTACATTGGCGCAGATGGTGCAGGCCACTACGTCAAGATGGTTCACAACGGGATTGAATACGGTGACATGCAGCTGATTGCTGAAGCTTATTCTCTGCTGAAACAGTCTCTCAACCTGAACAATGAAGAACTTGCTGCTACTTTTGCTGACTGGAATAAAGGTGAGCTTAACAGCTACCTTATCGACATCACCAAAGATATCTTCACTAAGAAAGATGAAGAAGGTAAATACCTGGTTGACGTTATTCTTGATGAAGCGGCCAACAAAGGCACCGGTAAATGGACCAGCCAGAGCTCTCTGGATCTCGGCGAGCCACTGACCCTGATCACTGAATCAGTCTTTGCCCGTTACCTGTCTTCATTGAAAGATCAGCGTGTAGCTGCGTCAAAAGTATTGTCTGGCCCGGCGGTTAAACCTTTCGAGGGTGACAAAGCTGAGTTCATCGAGAAAGTGCGTCGCGCGCTGTATCTGGGCAAAATTGTTTCCTACGCTCAGGGCTTCTCACAGTTGAAAGCCTCTTCTGAGGAAAACAACTGGGATCTGAACTACGGCGAAATCGCCAAGATCTTCCGTGCCGGTTGCATTATCCGTGCCCAGTTCCTGCAAAAAATTACAGATGCGTATGCTGAGAATGCTTCCATTGCTAACCTGCTGCTCGCTCCGTACTTCAAAAATATCGCTGATGAATACCAGCAAGCGCTGCGTGATGTGGTGTCTTATGCTGTTCAGAACGGCATTCCAACGCCAACGTTCTCTGCTGCGATCAATTACTACGACAGCTACCGTTCAGCGGTTCTGCCAGCTAACCTGATTCAGGCACAACGCGATTACTTCGGTGCACATACTTACAAACGTACTGATAAAGACGGCGTATTCCATACGGAATGGTTGGATTAATATAAGCTGTTTAATCTACTACGCCCCAGATCAGGGGCGTTTTTTTTGCATATCCTTCTATAAATACCCTAAGTTATTTTTCGGGGGATTCTTAAGAAAATTATTACTTTTAATGGAAAATTTCGAAATAAATCTGTCTATAATCGATGGACACATATCACTGACCAAATGTGACTGTTTTCTGTAGGGTAATCATGAATCAAGATAATAAAATGACAAATAACCTGTCTTCGAAGCAAAATGAAGAGATTGACCTGATCGATGTTCTCATGCAGTTGTGGCGTGGGAAAGTTGTCATAATCTCTGTTATGGTACTTGCAATTATTTTAGCGACAGTTTATGTGCTGGTAGCCAAACAAAAATGGACTTCAGATGCAATTATAACTTATCCAGATTCTGGTCAAATAGCTAACTACAACAATGCGATGAGTGTGTTGTACAGCCAGAATCCTTCAAATGCTCCAACAGTAGTTGATGTTCAACAACGTTTTTTCAGCCGGTTCAATGCTTCAATTTCTGCTTTATCTGAACAGCTTGATAATCAGGCGGATCCGGAAAAGCTTATTATAACTCCGGCCGTTAAAGATCAACCTGTCCCTCTCAAAATCAGTTATACCGCTAAAACTGCAGGGGAGGCACAAAAAACCCTCACGACTTACATACAGCAGATTAACAAGCGGGTAGTTACTGAACTTGATAATGACTTGCAAATTAGCATCAATTCTAAAGTTGAAGACCTCAAAGAGGATTTAGCAACTCAGGAAAAGGTCGCTCAGGAGAAGAAAGATCTTCGTTTGAAAATGTTGAATCAGGCATTGCTGGTTGCCCAACAGGCCAATATTAAAGATACTCTGGTTCAGCAGGCTGAAACACTCTCCGAAGACACTCTTTTTGTTCTTGGTAGCGATGCACTGTCTGCCACCATTAAAAATGAAGCCACACGGCCATTGCCATTAGATGCTTCTTATTTTCAGGCTCGTCAAACGTTGTTAGCTATCGCTGCATTAAAATCTAAACCTGATTCAACTTATTCGCTTCGCTACGTTATGAAACCTGATCTGCCAATACATAGAGACAGCCCTAAGAAAGTGTTAATTTTACTGCTTGGTGCCGTTCTGGGTATTATTCTGGGTTCTGTGATTGTCCTGGGGCGAAACATGGTGAAGAGTTACAACCCCCGTAACTGATAGATTGCCATACAAAAAAAGCCGCCAATGCATCTGCAAAGGCGGCTTTTTGTGTCCGAAATCCAGCGTTACTTCTTATGGCGCTGACGTAAATTCTCAATCACAGCACTGAGGTTCAGATCCTGATCCTGCAGTAAGACCAGCAGATGATAAACCAGATCCGATGCTTCATTTTTCAGTTCAAAGCGATCGTTGACCGTTGCCGCCAGCGCAACTTCGACGCCTTCTTCACCGACTTTCTGTGCAATACGCTTGGTGCCGCTGGCGTAAAGTTTCGCGGTGTAAGAGCTGTCCGGGTCGGCTGTTTTGCGTGAGGCGAGCAACTCTTCCAGCTGATAGAGGAATGCCCAGTCGGTTTCTGCCGGATGGAAGCAGCTGTTATTGCCTTTGTGGCAGGTCGGGCCGACGGGATTTGCCAGAACCAGCAGGGTGTCGTTGTCGCAATCCGGGGTGATGCTGACAACATTCAGATAGTTTTCTGATGTCTCCCCTTTGGTCCACAGACGTTCTTTCGTGCGGGAATAAAAAGTCACTTTGCCGGAAGACTGTGTAACGCTCAGCGCTTCCTGATTCATATAACCAAGCATCAGCACTTCACCCGACACGGCATGCTGGATGATAGCCGGCATCAGGTTATCCACTTTTTCCCAGTCGAGCTGGCTGATTTGTTCTCCGGTCAGCAGACCGGTTTTTACATCCTGATTACTCACAAGCGGATCTCCACGCCATTTTCGGCCAAGAAGCTTTTCAGCTCGCCAATATTAATGATTTGTTTGTGGAACACTGAGGCTGCCAGTGCGCCATCGACGCGTGCTTCTGTAAAGGCATCGAGGAAGTGCGGCATGGTGCCCGCGCCACCGGAGGCGATCAGCGGAACGTGACACACTTCGCGGATCATCTTCAACTGCTCCAGATCGTAGCCGTTACGCACGCCGTCCTGATTCATCATGTTCAGCACAATTTCACCCGCACCACGCTCCTGAACTTCCTTCACCCAGTCGATGGTTTGCCAGGTAGTGATTTTGGTGCGCGCTTCATCACCGGTGAACTGATGAACCTGATAGGTTCCGGTCGCTGCGTCGTGCCAGGTATCGATGCCCACCACGATGCACTGTACACCATAACGGTCGGCGAGACGGCTGATCAACGTCGGGTCGGCCAGAGCAGGGGAGTTGATGGAGATTTTGTCCGCTCCGAACTGCAAAATACGTCCTGCATCTTCGAGGCTTTTAATGCCGCCAGCCACGCAGAATGGAATATCGATCACTTCTGCCACGCGTGACACCCAGCTTTTATCCACGACGCGCCCGTCACTGGATGCGGTGATGTCGTAGAACACCAGCTCGTCCGCGCCTTCCTGGGCATAACGCTGCGCCAGCGGCACGATATCGCCAATGATTTCGTGATTACGGAACTGCACGCCTTTCACTACCTGACCGTCTTTTACGTCGAGGCAGGGGATTATCCGTTTTGCCAGCATGAGATTGCCTCCGTCACATTAAATTTACCGTCGAGCAATGCGCGCCCGACAATCACGCCTTCAACGCCGCTGTCACGTAAAGCTGCAATATCATCCAGCGAGCCGATGCCGCCGGAGGCCTGAAATGCAACCTGCGGATAGCGTGCAGTCACTTCGCGATAAAGCTCGACGTTGGAACCGGCCAGTGTACCGTCGCGGGAGATATCCGTGCACAGCACATGTTTCAGCCCAAAGGGCAAATACTGTTCGACGATGTGCTCCAGGGTGGCGTTTGAGTTTTCCTGCCAGCCGCTGATGGCGACGTTTTTGGTGCCGTTGCTGTCGATGCGAACATCCAGCGCCAGCACCAGCGCATCAGCGCCGAAACGGCTGAACCAGCCCTGAACCGTAGCCGGATCTTTGACCGCCGTTGAGCCGACGACCACGCGTGTGGCACCGGCATTCAGCAACGCTTCGACGTCCTGCTCATTGCGGATGCCACCGCCGACCTGCACCGGCACGGACACACCGGCCAGTAATGTCGTCAGCAGCGGGATCTGTCGTGCCGACGGGTCTTTTGCGCCGGTTAAATCGACAAGGTGTAAAACCTGCGCACCCTGCTGCTGATAATCCTGCAATCGCGGCAGCGGATCGTTGCCGTAGTCACGTTGCTGACCGTAATCGCCCTGATGCAAACGCACCACACTGCCTTCGATCAAATCCAAAGCGGGAATAATCATGCTGTTTACATCTCCAGAAAGTTTTTCAGCAACTTCGCGCCCGCGGCACCGGACCGCTCGGGATGAAACTGCACGCCGAAGAAGTTGTCTTTTTGAACGGCGGCGCTGAAGGGCTCGCCGTAAAGTGTCTGAGCGACTGTGTTTTCGCATACCGGCATGGCAAATCCGTGGACGAAATAGAAGTAAGCATTTTCATCAATGCCGCGGAATAAATGGCTGTCGGCGTTGGCGATAACCTGGTTCCAGCCCATGTGCGGAAGAGGCAGCCCGAGATCTGGCATGCGCTGCACCGGCGTTTCAATGATACCGAGAGTATCAACCCCGCCGTTTTCCTCACTCGAGGATGCCAGCAACTGCATACCCAGACAGATCCCGAGAACAGGCTGGGTACAGGCTTTGATCAGTTCGATTAACGAACGTTCTTCCAGCTGTTGCATCGCGGCCTGCGCAGTCCCGACGCCGGGTAAAAAAAGCTTATCAGCCTGCAACACGATCTCGGCTTCCCGGCTCACCGTAGGCTCGTAGCCCAGCCGCTGAACCGCATATTTCACCGAAGAGAGGTTGGCACAGCCGGTATCAAGGATAACGACATTCATCACAGCACTCCTTTGGAACTCGGCAGGGTGTTGCCATCAACGCGAATTGCCTGGCGCAGTGTGCGGCCAAAGGCTTTGAACAGGCTCTCGACGCGGTGATGATCGTTTTTACCTTTGGTACGCAGATGCAGGGTACAGGCCATAGCGTAGGACAGTGAACGGAAGAAGTGCTCGACCATTTCGGTGCTCAGGTCGCCGACGCGCTGATAATTAAACTCGGCTTTGTATTCGAGGTGCGGACGCCCGGAGATATCCAGCGCGCAGCGTGCCAGACATTCATCCATTGGCAGCACGAATCCGAAACGTCCAATCCCGCGCTTGTCGCCGAGGGCTTTGTTCAGGGCCTCGCCCAGCGCCAGAGCGGTGTCTTCCACGGTGTGGTGATCGTCGATATACAAATCGCCTTTCACTTCGATGTTCATACGGAAACCGCCGTGCGTGGCGATCTGATCCAACATGTGATCAAAAAAGCCTACGCCGGTGCGGATTTTGCTTTCGCCTTCGCGATCCAGCCAGACATCCACATCAATCGCCGTTTCGCGGGTCACGCGGTTCACCCTGGCGTGGCGGTCGCGTTTGGTGAGCTGATCGGCGATGGCCGCCCAGTTCAGGGTGTCGCGCTGATAACGCAGCCCGGCGATGCCCATATTGGCCGCCAGCTGGATATCGGTGTCACGATCGCCGATCACATAACTGTTGGCCGTATCGAGCAGCCCGCTTTCAAGGTAGCCCTGCACCAGTTTGGTTTTAGGTTTACGGCAGTCGCAGTGATCGGCCGGAAGGTGAGGGCAAATCAGCACCTCATCAAAAACGATGCCCTGAGAGGTCAGGATTTGCATCATCAGGTCATGCGGTGGATCGAAGGTTTCCTGCGGGAAACTGTCGGTACCCAGCCCGTCCTGATTGGTGATCATCACCAGTTTAAATCCCGCGGTTTGCAGTGCCAGCAGGGCAGGGATCACACCCGGTTCCAGTGCCAGTTTGTCCAGACGATCGACCTGGAAATCTTCTGGCGGCTCTGAAATCAGGGTGCCGTCACGGTCGATGAAGAGCGTTTTTTGCAATAAAGGACTCTGGCTCACATGTGCTCCTTGCGGGGGCTGTTCTGTTGAATAAGAGGGGCATTGGCGCCCGGTAGCGGTTGCAAGGCATCAATGACGCGCTGCAGTTCCTGCCGTGTACCGATAGTGATACGTAAGCAGCCGGAAAGCCCCGGTTGCTTGTTCTGGTCACGTAAGATAATGCCCTGATCCCAGAGGTTTTTAAATACTGCGCTTGATGCGGTAAAACGCGCGAGAACATAGTTCGTCTCACTGGTGAAGACCTGTTCAACGCAATCGCATTTTCTCAGCTCTGCCAGCAACCATTCGCGATTTTGGGTCACTTCGGTCACGCGCTGACGCATAATCGCCAGCCCTTCCGGGCTCAGCGCCTGTGCCGCGATATCTGCCACCGGCGTAGATAACGGATAGGGCGCGATCACTTTCATTAATAAGGCAATCAGTTCGCTGTTGGCAATCGTAAATCCGCAGCGCAGACCGGCAAGTGCAAAGGCTTTGGAAAGCGTGCGTAAAACCGCGAGGTGCGGATATTCCTGCAACCAGCCGGTGACTGTCGCCTGCGGGCAAAACTCAATATAGGCTTCATCAATTGCCACAATGGCGCGGCCACGGGTCAGGTCTAATACAGTGCGAAGTTCATCCGGGCTGATAACATTGCCGGTCGGGTTATTCGGGCTACAGATATAAACCAGCTTTACGCCGTCAAGAGCAGCTTCAATTGCCGGAAGATCCAAAGACCAGTCAGCTTTTGCCGCAACGGTACGGCCTTCCACGCCAATCGTCTCCGCGCTGACGCTGTACATGCCATAAGTTGGCGGACAATAAAGGATGGCATCTTTGCCCGGCTCACAGAATGCGCGGATCAAAAGCTCAATGCCTTCGTCAGCGCCACGGCTGACCAGCACCTGTTCCGGATCAACACCGGCGTAAGCCGCATAGCGGTTGATCACCAGCGCAGGCTGACACTCCGGATACCGGTTGAAGGTCTGCGCGGTAAGTTCGAACTGCGGTGCAATGGCGTATTCGTTGGCGTTAAGCCAGACATCGCCGTTACCGCCGAGACGTCGGGCGGACTGATAGGGTGTCAGTTCGCGCACGTTCTGGCGTGCCAGAGACTGAATGCTCAGCGTGTTTTCATCGCTCATAATCCTTTCTCCTTCAGGGCATTGACCCGCAGTGTCACAGCATTTTTATGTGCAGTCAGTTGCTCCGCCTGCGCCAGGGTTTCGATGGTGGTCGCCAGACCGAGTAAACCTTCCGGCGTTAACTGCTGAACGGTCATCCGTTTCTGGAAATCCGCCAGACCGAGGCTGGAACAGGTGGCGGTGTATCCGTAAGTTGGCAGAACGTGGTTGGTGCCGGAAGCGTAATCGCCCGCCGATTCCGGTGACCAGTCGCCGAGGAACACCGAACCTGCGCTGGTGATGCTGTCAACCAGCTGTTCCGGTTCACGGGTTTGCAGAATCAAGTGTTCCGGGCCGTAGGCGTTGCTGATTTCAATACACTGGGCGATGTCTTTCGCGACAATCAGACGGCTGCTGGCCAGTGCCTGACGGGCAATCTCGCTGCGGGACAGCGTTTGCAGCTGGCGCTCAACGGCTTCGCCAACGGCCTGCGCCATGTTAACGTCCGGCGTCAGCAAAATGACCTGTGAATCCGGGCCGTGTTCTGCCTGAGAAAGTAAATCAGAGGCGACAAAGTCAGGTGTCGCGCCGCTGTCGGCAATCACCAGCACTTCGGAAGGCCCGGCTGGCATATCAATTGCCGCGCCGTCCAGACTCTGGCTGACCTGACGTTTGGCTTCGGTCACATAGGCATTGCCCGGCCCGAAGATTTTCGCCACGCGTGGCACGCTTTCTGTGCCAAATGCCAGAGCGGCAATCGCCTGTGCGCCGCCGAGCTGATACACCTCTTCCACGCCGCAGAGCTTCGCGGCATAAAGAATTTCGTCAGCCACAGGTGGCGGCGAGCACAACACCACTTTCTGGCATCCGGCAATCCGCGCGGGCGTCGCTAACATCAATACCGTGGATACCAGCGGCGCAGATCCGCCCGGAATGTACAAACCTACAGACTGGATCGGGCGGGTCAGTTGCTGGCAACGCACGCCCGGCTGAGTTTCGATGTCCACAATGGACAGCTTTTGCGCCTGGTGGAACGTATCGATATTGCGAACGGCGTGCGCCATTGCCTGTTTAACGTCATCGCCTAAACGCGCGGATGCTGCCTCGATTTGTGCCGCAGTGACGCGCAGCTCTTGCACTTCAGTTTTATCAAAGCGGGCGCAAAACTCGCGCAACGCACTGTCGCCTTCACTGCGCACGCGGCGCAGGATTTCGCTGACAGATTCGGTAATACGGTCGGATGCCGAAATCGCCGGACGGGTCAGTAAATCGCGACGCTGTTGTTCGTCGCATTGCTGCCAGTCAATCGGGGTAGTGAACGCGTTAGGCTGCATGGCATTACTCCATCATTTTTTCGATTGGCAGAACCAGAATTGAGCTGGCGCCCAGCGCTTTCAGTTTTTCCATGGTTTCCCAGAACAGCGTTTCGCTGCTGACCATGTGCATCGCCACACGTTGCTGATCGCCGGCCAGCGGCAGAATGGTCGGGCGTTCAGCGCCTGGCAGCAGGGCAACGATTTCGTCCAGACGCTCACTTGGCGCGTGCAGCATAATGTACTTGGATTCACGGGCCTGAATGACGCCCTGAATACGGGTCATCATTTTGTCGATGAGTTGCTGCTTGGCTTCCGGCATTTCGCCGTCGCGCTGGATCAGACAGGCTTTAGATCGGTAAATCACTTCCACTTCGCGCAGGCCGTTGGCTTCAAGCGTGGCGCCGGTGGAAACCAGATCGCAAATTGCATCAGAAAGACCGGCGCGTGGCGCGACTTCAACAGAACCGTTCAGCAGACAGGATTTGAAATCGACGCCCTGTTTGTCGAGATATTGCTTGAGCAGGTGCGGATACGAGGTGGCGATGCGGGAGTTTTGCAGGCTTTGCGGGCCGGTGTATTCTGCGTCAAGCGGGGTCGCGAGCGACAGACGGCAACCGCCGAAGTCCAGGCGACGCAGCGTGAAATAACGCGGATCTTCGCCCTGAGCACGGCGTGCCAGCAACTCTTCTTCCAGCACGTTCTCACCGATGATGCCCAGATCAACCACACCGTCCATTACCAGCCCCGGAATGTCGTCATCACGGACACGCAGAATGTCGATCGGCATGTTTTCTGCGAAGGCGATCAGGCGTTGTTCCTGCAGATTGATTTTAATCCCGCAGCGTGCCAGCAATTCGCGTGACTCATCGCTCAGGCGACCCGATTTCTGCATTGCTATCCGTAAACGTGTTTTATCCAGCATGATGACCTCAATTTCTTTGTTTTCAGTTTTAATGTTTTGGTAAATGTTGTGTGCAGAGTTTTGTACAAATGCTTTTACTTCAATTCGTTAGGCCAAAAAAAAAGCCCCCGGAAGTGTTCTTCCGGGGGCTTTCTCTGCGTTCTGCTCCACTGGAAGATCTAGACAGTCTTCCAGCACCAATCGCCTGCAAGACTAGTCAGGGTGATGGTGATGATGGTGGTTAATCAGAACGTTTGTCATGTCAGTCTCTCTGAGTGTTCATTCGGTGCGGCGTTATTCATAACGAAGTCTGCGCCACACAAATCAAATTCGGTTGCCAATAAAACTAAACTATCGGGCGGCAAGTGCGCAACCTTTTTTTCGGATGATGAGTTTTTCTTATCTTCATGGGCTGTTTCATCGAAAAAATGAATGATCTGTTCACAGTCTCCTGGAAAAGCTTACGCATCTATAAGGAGAGAAAGGCTAGTATAAAGAGAAGCGAGAACGCGAACGGCTGATGGCGCAGTGGTGACCATCGGCCACCGAGCAGAGGGAGTAACAGATGAAAAAGGTTTCTATTATTGGATTGGGCTGGCTGGGAATGCCTCTGGCGATGGCGCTGGCGGGCAGAGGCTACGACGTAGTGGGCAGCAAAACCACGCCTGACGGTGTAGATGCCGCCAGAATGGTCGGCATTGACTGCTATCCGTTAGTGTTCACCCCGGAGATGGAATGCGAAGCGGAAGATTTGGATAAACTGCTGAACGTTGATGCGCTGATCATCACCTTACCGGCACGCAGAACCGTCGAAGGCAGCGAGCTTTACTTCCAGGCCGTGCAGCAGTTGACAGACAGCGCGCTGGCGCACAACGTAAAACGCATCATCTTCACCAGTTCCACGTCTGTTTACGGTGAAAGGGACGACATCGTGCGCGAAGGTTCCGCCCTTGAGCCGGTGACCTCCAGTGGAAAAGTGCTGAAAGAATTAGAAAGCTGGTTGCACAGCCTGCCGCATACCTCGGTGGATGTGTTACGGCTGGCCGGTCTGGTGGGGGGCGATCGTCATCCGGGGCGCTTCATGGCAGGCAAAACGGACGTGAAGGGGGGGCAGAATGGCGTCAACCTGGTGCATCAGGATGACGTTGTCGCCGCCATCACCTTATTGCTCAGTCTGCCAAAGGGTGGGCACACCTATAATCTGTGCGCCCTTAAACATCCGGCAAAAGCCGAGTTTTACCCGGCGCTGGCCCGCCAGATGGGGCTTGAGGCGCCGACGTTTGCTGAAGAAACTTCAGCAACCAAAGGAAAAATCGTCGACGGTGAGCGTATCTGCAAGGAGCTGGGGTTCGAGTATCAGTATCCCGATCCACGGACGATGCCTTTTTAATCGATAATCCTTCATTACCCTGAGGGTAATAATAATATGTGATGACCTGCCGGATTTTGCGGCAGGTTTTATTTGTGAACCTTAACTCCCGCCTCCTCGTTTTTGCTTTTGAATGAAAGTCTCCCGCCTCCAAAACCCTGTTTTTTGTTAAAGCAGTGCTTTCTTTATTTATAAAACCCCGCGAATAACCCTTTATTTCGCTGGTTAATTAAATCCCCATGCTCATGGAGTAATGAAAGATGTTCTTTATGCTCTGTTAGCAGGTTTACGAGGAGCAGGCTGCTGATTAGGTAATAATATTCCTAATCACTCTCTTTTTATTTGCGATTGTCCGGAATAAACCACTTTTTTAAGCCCAATCACTAAAGTTTTCGTGAAGAGTTGCCGATAGAGAAGCACGGGACATTGTCCTCTTTTCATCATATCTGCTTATCAATCTGGTCTGCTGACCGGATGACTTCCCGTCCCTGAACACATTCCCTTACACTCATTGTCTTTTTACTTTTCAAATCGTGTAGTTGTTCACGTTTTCAAAACCTTTTGAATCAAATTTAACCAAAATCCCGCAACACACTTCCTCTGCAAACCGCGTAATTACTGGGTTTTAACGCGATAGCACATTGATCACACTATCGGAAATTACCAGCACATTTCACTGCACAAGCTATGCTTAATCAGTGAATGTTCTTATCATTTGGCTTTAGCTGGTCTTTGTACAAATTGATCTCAAAAAGGCGAAAAAAGGCAGTCTGGGGAAGGGTTTTTAGATGCTTTTTTACTTTTGCGTTAAAACTGCGCAAATTTTTACGATAAAGTGCGCTTTTTAGGATAAAATAAATTTCTAAAGTGTGATGTGCGTCACATTTTATTCAAAATTTGTGATCAGTTAGATTGTATGTATAAAGGGAACAGGGGTAGAGTTGCGTCGTAGTAAGATTATTCCTAATAATGTATGTAAAAGCGTTTCACTGAATGAGATGCCATCACAGCAACGGACCCTGCCAGTACAACAAAACTGATATGTTTGAAGATTACTTAGCATTGCAATTGTCACACTTAATTTAGTTTACATCAGGAACAAACTTGTATTGGCGGTGAAGTAAATACCGCGGGATAAATCCATTTGTCATCGTGAGATTTATTAATCAGCCAATGAACTAATTGTTTTGATAGTGAAAAAATACTCCCTGACAGGCCGGGTAAAACTCTTGCTGCATGGAATATGTCTATCAATCAGCCACATTAAAAATGTGGCATCGGTAATGGGGTAGAACAGCATGTCCGAATTGCTTAAGCACATATATGATATCAACCTGTCATATTTACTTTTGGCACAGCGTTTGATTAATGACGAGAAAGCCTCCGCGATGTTCCGGCTGGGGATTGACGACGTTATGGCAGACGCCTTAGGCCAACTTACGTTGCCACAAATGGTTAAATTAGCTGAAACGAATCAGCTTCTTTGTCAGTTCCGCTTTGATGACAGTAAGACCATCGAACGCCTGACCCAGGAATCCCGTGTAGATGATTTGCAACAAATCCACACCGGTATCCTGCTGTCGAGCCACCTGCTTAAAGGTCTGGCGGCGAGAGACAGCGGCGCCATGAAGAAAAGGGCGTAGCCATGTCTATTAAGGGCGCAACATGCTAATCAAAGAGACGCCAGCCAAACCGGCAGAAAAAAGTATTGTTCAGGAAGCCCGCGATATTCAGCTCGCCATGGAGCTGATTTCTTTGGGCGCAAGATTGCAGATGCTGGAAAGCGAGACGCAGTTAAGCCGTGGCCGTCTGATTAAACTGTACAAAGAATTACGTGGCAGCCCGCCACCGAAAGGCATGCTGCCATTCTCGACAGACTGGTTCATGACCTGGGAACAAAACATTCACTCTTCGATGTTTTATAACGCGTACTCTTTTCTGATGAAGAGCGGGCATTGTAATGGTGTCGAAGCGGTGATCAGCGCCTATCGTTTGTATCTTGAGCAGTGTCCTGAACAGCCGGGAGAAGCGCCGATTTTAGCGTTGACCCGCGCCTGGACGCTGGTCCGGTTCGTGGACAGCGGTATGTTGCAGCTTTCTGCCTGTAACTGCTGTGACGGATCATTTATTACCCATGCACACCAGCCCCGTCACGGGTTTGTTTGCAGTCTCTGCCAACCCCCATCCCGCGCAGTAAAAAAACGTAAACTTTCCCCGCAGGTTGCCGATATAACATCTCAAGAGCTGGACGAAAAGGTCAAGCGCGCAGTCTGAGATGTCAGGGTCGCAGTAAGAATGCCCGGGCGGTGGTAACACCGCTCCCTATTTTCCCCCTCATCTCTCAGCCTTTGTCTGGCACTTTTTTTATGCAAATCATCCGGGTTGCATAGAAAACGGCAGGCTCATGGCGGTGCGCTTTTCCTCGCCCTAAAACCACATCGAATTAAGGATTCATCGTGCTAGTGATAATAGGTTACATCGTGGTGCTGGGCTCAGTGTTTGGCGGTTTCATGCTCGTCGGCGGGGAACTGGGCGCGTTATACCAACCAGCAGAATTGCTGATCATCGGCGGTGCCGGTATCGGTGCCTTCTTTGTCGGTAACAACGGTAAAGCGATTAAATCCACCTTGCGCGCGCTGCCGCAGCTGTTCCGCGCGTCTAAATACAACAAAGCGTTGTATATGGATTTGATGGCCTTGCTTTACCGCTTGTTAGCCAAGTCGCGCCAACAGGGGATGCTGTCGCTGGAAAATGACATCGACAATCCCGCTGAAAGCGACATTTTTGCTAATTATCCGCGCATCCTTGCCGATAAACATTTAGTGGAATATCTGACTGACTACTTACGTCTGATGGTCAGCGGCAATATGAACGCGTTTGAAATCGAAGCGCTGATGGATGAAGAGATCGAAACCTACGAACACGAAAGCGAAGTGCCGGCCAACAGTCTGGCGCTGGTCGGGGATTCACTTCCGGCATTCGGGATCGTTGCTGCGGTGATGGGGATTGTTCATACCCTCGCCGCCGCCGACCGTCCGGCCGCAGAGCTGGGGGCGCTGATTGCCCATGCGATGGTCGGTACCTTCCTCGGCATCTTGCTGGCGTACGGGTTTATTTCACCACTGGCCAGCGTGTTACGTCAGAAAAGTGCTGAAAACACCAAAATGATGCAATGCATCAAAGTGACATTGCTGTCGAGCCTCAACGGTTATGCCCCGCAGATCGCTGTCGAGTTTGGCCGTAAGACGCTCTACACCTCAGAACGTCCTTCGTTTATCGAACTGGAGGAGCACGTTCGTCAGGTTAAATCGCCTAACCAGCAACAAACTGAAGAAGAAAAAGTATGAAGCATCAGAGCCATCCCATCGTTGTTGTACGTAAGAAAAAGAGTAAGCACGGCGGCGGGCATCACGGCGGTTCATGGAAGATTGCTTACGCTGACTTTATGACAGCGATGATGGCCTTCTTCCTGGTGATGTGGCTGATTTCGATCTCCAGCCCTAAAGAATTGGTACAGATTGCCGAATACTTCCGTACGCCGCTGGCGGTGGCCATTACCGGCGGACCGCGCAGCAGCGATGCCACCAGTCCGATCCCTGGCGGCGGGGCAGACCCGACCATGCAGGACGGCGAAGTGCATAAGATGATCCAGTCACAGGGCGATGCCCGTGAACTGCGTGAAACCGGCGATCTGATGAAGTTGCAGGACAAACTGGAAGCGATGCTGGCATCGGATCCGCGTTTAAAAGATTTGCGCCCGCATCTGATGATTAATCTGACCGAACAGGGTTTACGCATTCAGATTATCGACAGCAAGAATCGCCCGATGTTTCAGCTCGGCAGCGCCATCGTCGAGCCGTACATGCGCGATATTTTGCGGGCGATTGGCCCGGTACTGGATGATTTCCCTAACAAGATAAGCCTGGCGGGCCATACCGATGATATGCCGTATGCCCAGGGTGAACGTGGCTACAGCAACTGGGAATTGTCCACCGACCGCGCCAATGCGTCGCGCCGTGAAATGATTGTCGGCGGCCTGAGCGAAGGAAAAGTTCTGCGGGTGATGGGCATGGGGTCAACCATGCAACTCAAAAATCACCCGGCAGGCGATGCGATCAACCGTCGCATCAGCATTTTGGTCCTCAACAGACATGCTGAGGAAGCCATTGAGCGGGAAAACAGCGAGGGCGAAGCGATTACGATCAGTGACGCGGGCGAGCTGCAAAGACAAGTACCTGGCCGCAGTACCGCACCTGCGCTGGCACCGAAAGTTCAGGCACCGCAAGCTTCCGTGGCACCGACCCAGAGCCCGGCACCGGCCGTTGCCGCACCAGAATTATCAGCACCAACCGTAGTAGAAGTCCCTGCAACCAGGATTGAGACGCAGGTGCCTGTGACCACATCGGCAGACGCTCAACCTGCGACGACAGCTCCGGCTGCTGCCGCAGGTCCGGCACCTGCGACCACATCAACAAGCCGCGATTCACAGCAGAGGTGATCACGTGAGCATGGATATAACTGATTTTTATCAGACGTTTTTTGATGAAGCCGACGAGCTGCTGGCGGACATGGAGCAACACCTGTTGTTGCTTGATCCGCAAGCGCCCGACGTTGAGCAGCTCAACGCGATTTTCCGCGCAGCGCACTCAATTAAAGGCGGAGCAGCGACCTTTGGCTTTACGGTTCTGCAGGAAACCACCCATTTACTGGAAAACCTGCTCGACGGTGCGCGACGCGCAGAAATGAGCCTGAGCACCGACATCATCAACCTGTTTTTGGAAACGAAAGACATTATGCAGGAGCAACTGGACGCCTATAAATCTTCCCGGGATCCCGATGCAGACAGTTTTGAATACATCTGTGCGGCACTGAGACAATTGGCGCTCGACGCGCAGCAAGCGCGGGAGCCGGCAGCGGATCTCCACGTCGTCACTGACGAACCTGCACAAACGGCAGCCCCTGCGGCGGGCAAAGGCGGGATGCGCGTTCGCCTGTCCGGTCTGAAGCCGCAGGAAGTGCCGGTGATGCTGGAAGAGCTGGGGAATCTGGGCGACATCGTCGATCCGGTACAGACCGAAGACAGCGTGGAAGCCACGCTTGTCACCACGGTGACCGAAGACGATATCATCGCGGTACTGTGTTTCGTGCTCGAACCCGAACAAATCAGCTTCACCCAGGCTTCTGTTCCGGCCACACCGGTTGCCGTTGCGGCATCGGCAGCGGTGGCGGTAGCAGAACCGGCAGCAACCGCTGTTGTGGCGCGTCCCGCTCCGGTCCTGACGGCGGTACCCAGCAGCGAACCGCCGAAAGCCCGCGCGCCAAAAGCGCCGGAATCGACCAGCATCCGTGTGGCAGTCGAGAAAGTGGATCAGCTGATCAACCTGGTCGGCGAACTGGTGATCACCCAGTCGATGCTGGCGCAGCGTTCCGATCTGCTGGATCCGGTGGCGCACAGCGACCTGCTCAACAGCATGGGGCAGCTTGAGCGTAACGCCCGTGATTTGCAGGAATCGGTGATGTCGATTCGTATGATGCCGATGGAATACGTTTTCAGCCGCTTCCCGCGTCTGGTGCGTGATCTGGCGAGCAAACTGAATAAGCAAATCGAACTGACCCTGCTCGGCAGCTCTACCGAACTGGATAAGAGCCTGATCGAACGCATTATCGATCCGCTGACGCACCTGGTGCGCAACAGCCTCGATCACGGTGTCGAAACGCCGGAAACGCGTGTTGCCAACGGCAAACCGCCAACCGGCAACCTGACGCTGTCTGCGGAGCATCAGGGCGGCAACATCTGCATCGAAGTGGTGGATGACGGTGCCGGTCTGAACCGCGAACGTATTCTGGCGAAAGCCCTGTCGCAAGGCATGAACGTCAGCGAAAGCATGAGTGACGAAGATGTCGGCATGCTGATCTTCGCACCGGGCTTCTCGACGGCGGAAAAAGTCACCGACGTCTCAGGCCGTGGCGTAGGCATGGACGTGGTGAAGCGAAATATTCAGGAAATGGGCGGTCACGTTGAAATCCATTCCCAGCAAGGCAAAGGCACCACCATCCGTATCCTGCTGCCACTGACGCTGGCGATCCTCGACGGCATGTCGGTGAAAGTGGGGAAAGAAGTCTTCATTCTGCCACTGAATGCGGTGATGGAATCGCTGCAACCGCTGGCGGAAGATTTGCACCCGCTGGCCGGTGGCGAGCGCGTTCTGCAGGTGCGCGGAGAATATCTGCCGCTGGTCGAGCTCTACAACGTGTTTGACGTTGAAGGCGCGAAAACTGAAGCCACTCAGGGCATTGTCGTGATCCTGCAAAGTGCAGGCCGCCGCTACGCCTTACTGGTTGATCAACTGATCGGTCAGCATCAGGTGGTGGTGAAGAATCTGGAAAGCAACTATCGCAAAGTGCCGGGCATTTCCGCCGCCACTATTTTGGGTGACGGCAGCGTGGCGCTGATTGTTGATGTGTCTGCATTGCAGGCACTGAACCGTGACAAGCGTGCAACTGGCGCATCTGCCGCCTGATGTGATTAACAATAAAAGCATGCAAAACCGCCGGTGGCTGGCCCGTCAGGTGACGGCCACCGGGCGTAAAAACTCAGGCTGATTTAAGGTGAACAACATGGCAGGACTTGCAACTGTGGCAAAAATTGCGGGCGAAACGGTAGGACAGGAGTTCCTGATCTTTACCCTGGGCGACGAAGAATACGGCATCGATATCCTGAAAGTGCAGGAAATCCGCGGTTACGATCAGGTCACCCGTATTGCGAACACTCCGGCGTTCATTAAAGGTGTCACCAACCTGCGTGGCGTCATCGTACCCATTCTCGATCTGCGGGTGAAATTCGCGCAGGAAGATGTGATCTACAATGAAAACACCGTAGTGATCGTCCTCAACTTCGAAAACCGCGTGGTGGGTATTGTGGTTGACGGCGTATCCGATGTGCTGTCGTTAACGCAAGATCAGATCCGTCCCGCACCAGAATTTGCAGTGACCATGTCAACCGAATACCTGACCGGGTTGGGTTCTCTGGGTGACCGTATGTTGATTCTGGTGGATATTGAGAAGCTGCTGAGCAGTGAAGAGATGGCGTTAGTGGATAGCGTGACGAAAATTTGATTTTCGTTCATTAACGTCAAGGTCGTGGGCGCCGGCCCACACCGGGTTAAGGGGCGTAAACGCGCCCCTTAACAATCCTGCGTTTTTCTTCTTCGCACAGTCGCAGGCACCAAGGTCATGTCCTGCAATCGCCGTATATGGCGCAAATTCCTGCCGCTGCGCGGTTCCTTTCCCCGGCCCTGAAACCTCCGATCTTCAGGCCGCTCCGTTCAGCAAGATTTTTGAACGCGCCAGTCGCGATTTAAAAATAAAAACAATTTCACAGAAATGACCGAATGATCCAATACCCGCCGGGCAAGATTGCTGAATTCCATAGACAGTGGAACATTAACGGATAATTAAAGCTGGATGAAAAGAGAATTAATGAAATTTTTGAGGAGAATAGGGAGTTATTATAATAATCTCGTTGCGTTGTTAAAAAGAGCCTGCTGGTAATCAATATGAATGACAGCAGGCTTTAATGAAAATTATCTTTAATAACTATTTCGCGCAATAAACGCGTGCTTCGCGAGGTGTATATATACCTAAGCTTACAACATGCAGGAATACATCCATACCTGATTCCTGAACTTCTGTACGAACAACTTTATTTGCGCCACCACAAATCTTCGCTGCATCTATGGTCTGTTCCTGCCCAATACCATTAACGAAGAAAGCTTGCTTGGTGACATGAGCTGGTTGTTCTGCAATATCATCCCTTAAGTTAAATGTCTGTTGAGCACACCCTGATAATACCGTTGCAGCGACAGCCGCAATAATTATTTTTTTCATAATAACTCATATTGATAATAAGGAAGTGAAATCACATCTTCTGACTTATTAGTTTTTTTACAAATCCGACCACTTACTATTATTAGTTATTAAAGCAGATGGTTTACCCGGCGTTGAACTATGTGAGGACTGAGACTTATATATGTTGTATTAACGGAGCGTAAAGGTTATTAGCAGGTTGCATTTTTCAGATAAATGAGAATCAATAATATTCCGATCCCAAATTTATAATAAACGCGGTGCATTTATGCAGATGATGATTGACGGCAGTCCGTTTGTAAAATCCCACCCGTTTTTGCCTCTCCTGCGAAGGATTGGGACAGGGTATTAAGGACTTCTCAGCGATACCTTCTTTTCCGTGCCTTCGCTAACCCATTGATTTTTATCTCACAAATACCCCTAAAAAAAGAGGGTATTTTCCACCGAACAGCGTAAATCTTTTGCCGTTCAATACCTAACCCTCACAATTGAACGTTTCACTGCCGCACAGGCAGCTCAAAAACCCCGGCACCGCCTGCCACGTTAGCCCGCCAAGCGCCTTTCGATGAAGGCTTTTCGCCACTTCGTCGGGGTGGTGTCGAGACGCTGGCGGAAGTGATGGCGCAGGGTTTCCGGTGATCCAAAACCGGCTTGTTCGGCGACGCGGTCAATGCTTAATGTGCCGTTTTCCAGCAGCGCACAGGCTTTTTCCAGCCGGACGCTCAGCATCCATTCGCCGGGCGTCGTGCCCGTTGCATCGTGAAAACGCCGCAGAAAAGTCCGGCGGCTCATACCGGCTTGTGCGGCGAGCTGCTCAATCACCAGCGGGGTATTGAGATGACTGCGTAAATCGTCCAGCAGCGGGGCGAGATTTTTGGTCTGACGCCGTGGAACGGGTTGCCGGATCAGCTGCGCCTGATTGCCTTCACGCAGCGGCGGCGTCACCATGCGGCGCGCCGTGCGGTTGGCAACTTCAATACCGTAATCACGACGGATCAGATGCAGACACAAATCGACACCCGCCGCGCCGCCGGCAGACGTAATAATGCTGCCTTCATCCACGTAAATCATCCCGTGTTCGACCTGCACCTCAGGAAAGCGCTGCGCCAGAATTTCCGTACTGTTCCAGTGCGCGGTAGCGCGTTTGCCATCGAGCAGTCCGGCTGCGCCGAGCACAAAGCTGCCTGCGCAGATCGAGACAATGCGGGTGCCGTTGCGGTGCGCTTTTTGCAACGCGATGATGAGCGCCTCTGACGCCGGTTCGTGAACACTTCGCCAGCCGGGGATCACGATCGTACCTGCATCCTCCAGCAGTTCCAGCCCGCCATCGACCACCAGCCGGACGCCGCCCTGCGCGCCGAAAGTACCTTCTTCCACCGAAGCGACACACAGGTCATACAAAGGCTCACCAAAAACATCGTCGGCCCGCCCGAAAGCTTCGACCGCAATACCGAACTCGAACGTACACAGGCACTCATAGGCCAGCAACACCAGACGCCGGTTCAGGGGCGCGGGCGAGCGGGCAGGGAGCGGAGAAGGGGAAGTAATGCGCATGATGGGTTACCGGTGATTTTGGCATGATCTTGACGATACATGGCATCCGGATGGATTTCCAGCACGCCGCCAATCTTCCATGCTGGCACTCTCTTAACGTTTTGCAGGGACCAGATATGAAAAACATGTTGGCACTGATGGCGGTTTGTCTTGCCGCGCTGATGTCAGGGCTGGAAATCTCCAGCGTGCCGGTGATTTTGCCGGTGCTCGAAAAGGAGATGCACGCGAGCTTCAGGGAGTTGCAGTGGATTATGAATGCCTACACGCTGGCCTGCACCACAGTGCTGATGGCCACCGGTACACTGGCGGACAAATACGGGCGTAAGCGCGTTTTCATCATCAGCATTTTCGCCTTCGGGGTGACGTCTCTGATGTGCGGGCTGGCGTCCACTGCGGCGTGGCTCATCGTCGGGCGGTTTTTACAAGGGCTGAGCGGCGGCGCGATGCTGACCTGCCTGATTGCGATACTGTCATCCCAGTTTCCGCAAGGGAAAGCACGCAGCCGCGCATTTGCCGCCTGGGGGATAACCTTCGGCTTCGGGCTGGGCTTCGGGCCGATCATCGGCGGCATGTTAGTGGCGTGGCTGAGCTGGCAATGGGTGTTTCTGGTACACGGGTTTATCGCATTACTGACGCTGATTCTGGCGCTGAAAAACGTGGTGGAATCCCGCGATGCGCAGGCTAAAAAACTGGATCTCGGCGGGCTTGTCACGTTATCGCTGACGGTGATGGGCGCGACGTATCTCATCACGCAGGGCGGCAGCCTGGGCTGGCACAGCGTCATCGCGCGCGCCGTGATGCTGATCACCGCGGTCAGCGCTGCCCTGTTCATCTGGATTGAAAAACGCCATTCGCATCCGATGTTCGATTTTTCAGTCTTCCGCGTGCGGGCATTTTCCGGTGCGCTGATGGGATCGGTGGGCATGAATTTCAGCTTCTGGCCGCTGATGATTTACCTGCCGGTGTACTACCAGGCCGGGCTGGGGTATGGCAGCGTTGCTACCGGCCTGGCACTGCTGGCTTACACGTTGCCCACGTTGCTGATGCCGCCGTTGGGTGAAAAGCTGACCACCCGTTTTGGCGCATCACGTCTGATCCCGCTGGGATTATTCGCCATCGGCGCAGGTTTCATTCTGATGCAAATCGCCGTGGTGCATCACATGAGTTTGATGCCAGGTGCGCTTCTGGCAGGTATCGCTCTCGGGCTGACCAATACGCCGGTAACCAACACCACCACCGGTTCCGTTGCAGCAAACCGGGCGGGAATGGCGTCGGGTATTGATATCAGCGCACGGCTTATCACGCTTTCCGTCAACATTGCCCTGATGGGCAGCCTGCTGGTGGCGGGAATTGCCGCGAGCCTGAAAGGATCCATGCCAGCGGCAACAGATATCTCTTCACTGGCCGGGCGTATCGCAGGAGGTTCTGCCGTTGAAACTCTGCACCGCGGGCAGGTTGAACAGGCCCTGACGCAAGGGTTTGCAGGCATTCTGCTCTATGGCGCAGCCGGGGTCTGGGTGCTGGCAGTGGCGAGTTATTTGCTGTTTAACGTCAGGGGGCGGCGCAAAAGCGCAACCTGCGAGCCGTACTGACCGTAAATATCCGTGTTGCATTTCGTGCAGCACGTTTTTGCGTAACACCTTCCAGTTGCCTGAAAATTCATCATTTTATCTGAGCATCTTTTTGCGAGTTATGGCGTGATAGCCCGGTGGGACGGGGCTTCACGCAAATAGACGTGGGCAAAATGATAATTTGATTAAGTACGACACGTGGCGTACATTGAGGCGGCATGAGTTTCAAAGAGATCAAAGGGAAGGTGATCGTGTGTTTAAAGAATGGGCAAGTCAGGTTTGCGGTAAGACGTGAAATTCATCTCAAAAATCTTTTAAGCACGGGGGAGGTGACGTCACAGGAACTGGAGAGGGTGATCGGTCTGGCTACCGGGCAACACTACCAGGGTCGCCGCCACCATCTAGACAGCAGTCTTGATGTCCACATTATTACCCTCTGGTATGCCGGGGTTAACTGGTACATCAAATGGTATTTTGCCGAACCCAACAGTGTTTTCATCAGCGTTCATCATTAAGGGAAAATATGATTATTGTTAAAGTAGGGGATGAAGAAAGAGCCGCATGCGGAGTGTGTGAGGCTTTCAGGATGGTCAGCTATCAGTTGCGCGATGTGCCGTTTGATGACGGCAGCGGCATCGTGAAAAACATTATCGCGGGCGTCTGTAAGACCTGCGACAGCGTCGCGGTGATCCCTTATCAGTCGGTGCCCGCGATTAAAAAGCAACTGCAGTTGCAGCGCAAAGCCGTGGAAAGCCGTGTTCCGGCGCACATGATTGATTTGTTAAATCTTGCCAGTGCGGAATTAGGCGCCACCCCCGATTTCGTGCCGTTACTGCTGAAATATTACATTCATCAGCTGGCGTCCAACCCGGAAGCCGCAGTGCAGCTGGTCACCTTGCTGACGTCAGAACTGGCGAGCGGTCCGGCCAATAAACGCCTGTCCCTGAAAGGGCGTGAAA
Organism: Rahnella sp. Larv3_ips; assembly: GCF_003697865.1. Lineage (NCBI taxonomy): Bacteria > Pseudomonadati > Pseudomonadota > Gammaproteobacteria > Enterobacterales > Yersiniaceae > Rahnella > Rahnella sp. Larv3_ips. Next base: position 381,986 of record NZ_MJIB01000004.1, read on the forward strand.
TCGGCAATGACATCGATAAGTTAAAATCGCTGTCACACATCGACACCACCACTGAGTTATTAAAAGCCGTGGTGCTGATGATCCACCATGACCTGATGGTCAGCCCTGATGCGCATCGCATTGCCCTGTTAAAAAGTTTTGTCGCCACGGTGGCGTAATTCCCGCAGACCACCGAATCACACTCTGTGCCTTGACGTCCTTTCTGATCTTATCGCTCGCGATGCCGGGCCTCTGAAGCCTGCCGGGGAGGGTGCCCTGCGTTAGCCAAAAAATCTGATCCCCTTCACATAAAGTTCCCCTCATTTCTGCCGATAACCCTTCCAGATAATTCTCATTTAAAAAGGAACAACATGTTTAACCGTATGAAAGTGGTCACGGGCATCGTGATCTTACTGATGGTCTTCGGTGCTTTACAGTTGGTATCCGGCGGCCTGTTCTTTAAATCCTTAAAGACGGACAAAGACAATTTCACCACCTCTCAGCAGATCCGTTTACAGCAGGCGGAATTCAACGCCAGCTGGATTTACCTTCTGCAAACCCGTAACACGCTCAACCGTGCCGGGATCCGTTTCATGCTCGATGCGAACCAGATGGGCAGCGGCGCGACGGTCAAAGAACTGATCGACACGGCGACCGAAGATCTGAAAATTGCTGACCAGCATTTTGCTAATTATCAAAAAATTCCTGCGGATGCCAGCCAGAACCCGGCGTTTGCTGAAGATGCTAAAAAACAATATCAGGTGCTTCACGACGCGCTTTCAGAACTTATCGAGCTGATCGGCCTTGGCCGTATCAACGATTTCTTCGAACAGCCGACGCAGCAGTATCAGGACAATTTCGAAAAAGCGTTCGTGACCTATATCGATCAGAACGACCATTTGTATGACCAGGCGGTTCACGTCAGCGAAAGTTCTTTCACGCATGCGATGTGGATGCTGGGTACCGTACTGATTGTACTGGCGATTTTCATCATTCTGGCCTGGGTCGGCGTTCAACGCATCCTGATCCATCCGCTGAAAAATATCGTCGTCACCATCCGTAAAATCGCTACCGGCGATCTGACACACGAAATAGTGGTGAAAAGCCGTAATGAAATCGGCCAGCTTGCCGATAGTCTCAAGTACATGCAGGAAGAACTGATTCGAACTGTCTCCGGCGTGCGCCACGGTGCCGACGCGATTTACAGCGGCGCGAGCGAAATTTCTGCCGGTAACAGCGATCTCTCTTCGCGTACCGAAGAGCAGGCATCAGCACTGGAAGAAACCGCAGCCAGCATGGAGCAGTTGACCGCGACCGTGAAACAGAACGCCGAAAACGCCCGTCAGGCCAGCCAGCTGGCGCTGAGCGCATCGGAAACGGCGCTGAAGGGCGGCAAAGTGGTGGCCAACGTCGTCGATACCATGAACGACATCGCCAGCAGCTCGAAGAAAATCACTGACATTACCGGTGTGATCGACGGGATTGCCTTCCAGACCAACATTCTGGCACTGAACGCCGCGGTTGAAGCAGCGCGTGCCGGTGAGCAAGGGCGCGGTTTTGCGGTGGTGGCGGGCGAAGTTCGCAGCCTGGCACAGCGCAGCGCGCAGGCTGCCAAAGAGATTAAAGGGCTGATTGATGATTCTGTCAGCCGCATTAATACCGGCTCGGTACTGGCAGAAAGTGCCGGTGAAACCATGAACGACATGGTGAATGCGGTCACCCGCGTCACCGACATCATGGGCGAAATCACGTCGGCCTCTGACGAGCAGAGCCGCGGGATTGAGCAGGTCGCGCAGGCGATTACCGAAATGGATCGGGTGACGCAGCAGAACGCCTCACTGGTTGAAGAATCCGCGTCCGCCTCGGCGGCGCTGGAAGAGCAGGCGAGCCTGCTGACGCAATCTGTGGCGGTATTCACACTGAGTCAATCCGTCAATAACAGCGTGCGCCCGGTGACTTCGTCTTCGACGAGACTGCCTTTGTTGACTCCGAACCTGTCAGGTTCTCAGGCCGGTACAGGTGGAGCGGCACAGAGCAAGTTGTCTGAAAACTGGGAAACTTTTTAAGCCACGTACATCGCAATAATTATAAGAAATACTGTGCCGGTCAGGGCCGGCACATAAAGAGGTTATCCATGTTTAAGCACATCCGTGTGTCCACCTGCATGTTTTTACTGTTGTTAGTGTTTTTTGTGATGCAACTGGTCAACAGCGGTTTATCGCTGTACGCCGCCCACACGGATAAAACTAATTTCGAGCAGATTGCCAATACCACTGAGCAGCGGGATGCGCTCAACCAGACCTGGTCTTATCTGCTGCAAACCCGTAATACCCTGAACCGCGCGGCCACGCGTCTGGCGCTGAAACAGCCGCAGGAAAACATCACGCAGCTGATGGCAGATGCCAAAGCCAGCCTGAAAAATGCCGAAAATGCTTACGCCGCGTTTCTGGCGCTGCCCCGCAGAACCGAAAAAGCGGCTGAACTGACGGCGGTGAACAAGGCCAGCTACCAGCAGTTGCACGATATGTTGCAGTCACTGAACGACATGCTGTCCGCCGGTGATATGCAGGGCTTCCTTAACGGCCCGGCACAGAAATACCAGGATCAGTTCCAGAAAGACGTGGGGAATTACACCGCGTATGTCGGGGGCCGTTTTAACCAGGCTAAAGAGCAGACCGTGGCGTCTTACCAGAACGTGATGATCAACACCTCGGTGATTGTGGTTCTGCTGGTGCTGCTGACCGCCCTGGCGCTGGTGATCACCCGCCGTATTCTGTTCCAGCCGCTGACCGTCATGCGGGGTCATTTTGACCGCATCGGTGCGGGAGATATCTCGGCACCGATCACCGTCGAAGGCCGTTACGAAATTAAAGTGATGCTCGACAGCCTGCAACAGATGCAGCAGTCGCTGGCCAATACCGTGCGCACCGTGCGTCACGGCGCAGACACCATGTTCTCCGGCCTGAAAGGCATTGCTGCGGGAAACACCGATTTATCGGCGCGTACTGAACAGCAGGCTTCCGCTCTGGAAGAAACGGCTGCCAGCATGGAGCAGCTCACCGCGACGGTGAAACAGAACGCCGAGAACGCCCGTCAGGCGACACAACTGGCGCGCGATGCTTCCAATACCGCAGAAAAAGGCGGCGCACTGACCGGCAACGTGGTGAAAACCATGAATGACATTGCAGGCAGCTCGAAGAAAATCAGTGCCATCACCAGCGTGATTGACGGCATTGCTTTCCAGACCAACATTCTTGCGCTGAACGCCGCCGTCGAAGCCGCCCGTGCGGGTGAGCAGGGGCGCGGGTTTGCCGTGGTGGCCGGTGAAGTGCGCAGTCTGGCACAACGCAGTGCGCAGGCCGCAAAAGAGATCAAAGCGCTGATCGACGAATCCGTCAGCCGCGTCAGTCAGGGTTCCGAACTGGTGGAATCTGCCGGTAACACCATGGATGACATCGTGCGTGCCGTGACCCGCGTCACCGACATCATGGGCGAAATCGCCTCGGCGTCGGATGAGCAAAGCCGTGGCATCGAGCAGGTATCGATTGCCGTGACGCAGATGGATCAGGTGACGCAGCAAAACGCCACGCTGGTTCAGCAGGCCGCGTCTTCCACCCATGCGCTGGAAGTGGAGTCTGAGAACCTGACCCGTGCTGTCTCTGTCTTCCGTCTCTCGACGTCAGAAAGCGGGCATGCACCGCGCAACACACCCGCATCTGGTTTTGCGCCACGTTCGCTGACGCCACCCGCGTTACTCCCTGCGACCGCGCGTGCGGGATCGGCGGATAACTGGGAAACATTCTGACAGACCGGACGGCCATGAAGTGTCAACAAAGGTTTAGAAATACCACCTGTTCGTTACTGGAGCTGCACCATGAATCAACCAGGCTCGCCACTGAGTGCTGATAACACTTCGATCATGGCACAGATGATCCAGCGGTTACCGCTGTCAGATATCCATTTCCGCCGGATCAGTGAGCTGATTTATCAGCGCGCAGGTATCGTGCTGGCGGATCACAAACGGGAGATGGTCTACAACCGCCTGGTACGGCGGTTGTGGCTCCTCGGGCTGAACGATTTCGGCAGTTATCTGGCGATGCTGGAAAGTGATACCAGCAGCGCGGAATGGCAGGCGTTTATTAATGCGCTGACCACTAACCTGACGGCATTTTTCCGCGAAGCGCATCACTTCCCGATACTCGCGGAACATGCGCGTTCAAGGCCGAATAATTACAGCGTCTGGAGCACCGCCGCCTCAACGGGCGAAGAGCCGTACTCCATCGCCATGACCCTGAGCGAAGCGCTGGGGCCGCGTATGGCGAACTGCCGTATTCAGGCCAGCGACATCGATACTCAGGTGCTGGAAAAAGCCACGGCGGGCGTTTATCGCCAGGAAGAGTTGCGTACGCTCAGCCCGCAACAGTTGCAGAAGTTTTTTCTTAAGGGCACCGGCCCGCACAGTGGTCTGGTGCGCGCCCGTCCGGAACTGACGCAAATGGTGGCCTTCCAGCAACTGAATTTACTGGCAAACCAGTGGCAGCTTAACGGACCCTTTGATGCAATTTTCTGCCGTAATGTGATGATTTATTTCGATAAAGAAACGCAGGAGAAAATTTTACGCCGATTTGTTCCGTTACTTAAGCCGGGTGGCCTGATGTTTGCCGGCCACTCCGAAAACTTCAGCCAGATCAGCCGGGAATTTTATTTGCGCGGCCAGACCGTCTATGGCCTCGCCAAGGAGAGGTAATGAATAAAATCAGAGTATTGAGCGTCGATGACTCGGCGTTAATGCGTCAGCTGATGACTGAAATCATTAACAGCCATCCCGACATGGAAATGGTGGCGACCGCGCCCGATCCGCTGGTCGCACGGGATCTGATCAAGAAATTCAACCCGGACGTGCTGACGCTGGATGTGGAAATGCCGCGCATGGACGGGCTGGATTTTCTGGAAAAACTGATGCGTCTGCGCCCGATGCCGGTGGTGATGGTGTCATCGCTGACCGGTAAAGGCTCGGAAATCACTCTGCGCGCGCTGGAACTGGGGGCGATTGATTTTGTCACCAAACCGCAGCTCGGGATCCGCGAAGGCATGCTGGCTTACAGCGAAATGATTGCTGACAAGATCCGCACCGCGTCAAAAGCGCGCCTGAACAAAAGCGTAAATCTGGAACAGCCACGCATTCTCAGCCATACGCCGCTGCTCAGCAGTGAAAAGCTGATCGCCATTGGCTCTTCCACCGGCGGAACCGAAGCAATCCGCCACGTTCTGCAACCGCTGCCACCGACCTGTCCGGCGCTGATGATCACGCAGCACATGCCGCCGGGCTTCACGCGCTCTTTTGCCGAACGTCTGAACAAACTGTGCCAGATCACCGTAAAAGAGGCCGAAGACGGCGAGCGCGTTTTACCGGGGCATGCGTACATTGCGCCGGGCGACAGACATATGGAACTGGCACGCAGCGGGGCCAACTATCAGGTTAAGTTGAACGACGGCCCGGCGGTAAACCGCCATCGTCCGTCGGTTGACGTGTTATTTCGTTCGGTGGCGCAGTTCGCCGGACGCAATGCCGTCGGGGTGATCCTGACGGGAATGGGCAATGACGGCGCCGCCGGCATGCTGGAGATGCACCGCGCAGGGGCGTATACCCTGGCACAAAATGAAGCCAGTTGTGTGGTTTTCGGTATGCCTCGTGAGGCTATCGCCACCGGTGGCGTCAATGAAGTGGTGGATCTCAGCCAAATCAGCCAGCGCATGCTGGCACAAATATCAGCCGGTCAGGCATTACGTATTTAATTTTTCAGCCTTGCGCTGGGTAGCAAACCTTAGGAGTAGATAAAACATGGCCGATCCAAATCTGAGATTCCTGGTAGTAGACGATTTCTCTACCATGCGTCGTATTGTTCGCAACCTGCTGAAAGAGCTGGGCTTCCAGAACGTGGAAGAAGCGGAAGATGGCGTTGATGCGCTGAACAAACTGCGCGCCGGGGGTTTTGACTTCGTGGTATCTGACTGGAACATGCCAAACATGGACGGTCTGGATTTACTCAAAACCATCCGCGCGGATGCCGCACTGGCAAAACTGCCGGTACTGATGGTCACCGCCGAAGCGAAAAAAGAGAACATTGTGGCCGCCGCGCAAGCCGGTGCCAGTGGTTACGTCGTTAAGCCATTTACCGCCGCCACGCTGGAAGAAAAGCTGGGCAAAATCTTCGAAAAACTGGGCATGTAGGAGCAGTTATGGCAGAGATACCAATGCCTGCAAATGATGCAGCAACCGCGGGCGATATTATCGCCCGCATTGGGCAACTGACCCGTATGTTACGCGACAGTATGCGTGAACTTGGCCTGGATCAGGCCATTGCACAGGCCGCGGAAGCGATCCCTGACGCGCGTGACCGTCTCGACTACGTTGTCACCATGACGGCGCAGGCCGCAGAACGCGCCCTGAACTGCGTGGAAGCGGCGCAGCCTCGTCAGAACAAACTGGAATCCGGTGCCAAAAAGCTCGACAAGCGCTGGGAGGAATGGTTTGAGAATCCTATCGAACTGTCTGACGCCCGCGAACTGGTTTCTGATACCCGCGGCTACCTGAAAGAAGTGCCTGAGCACACCGGTTTCACCAACGCACAGTTGATGGAAATCATGATGGCGCAGGATTTCCAGGATCTGACCGGTCAGGTGATCAAACGCATGATGACCGTGGTGCAGGAAATTGAAAATCAGCTGCTGATGGTGCTGATGGAAAACATTCCTGAGCAACAGGTCAGAGCGAAACGTGAAAACGACAGCCTGCTCAACGGCCCGCAGCTCGATACCAACGGTGTCGGCGTGGTGGCCTCGCAGGAACAGGTCGATGACCTGCTGGATTCATTAGGTTTCTGATGCGTCTGCCTGCCTCAAAAGAACACCTCTTTGTGCTATGCAAAGAGGTGTTTCTCTTATCCAAAATTTTTAATTATTTTTCCCCTCTGCCGCCATCTGTGGAATAACCCGCATTTATCCCCCTTGTTCCATCCATAAGACTTAGCCGCTTTTGTCATGCTATGCGTGAAATTGTGCCCGTTGCCTGTTGAGCAGCGGGTAAATGCTGACAGGAACCGCCGGTGGCTGAAGAAAGCGATCTCGAAAAAAGTGAGGCCCCCACAGCCCACAGGCTGGAAAAAGCCCGTGAAGAAGGACAGATCCCGCGCTCGCGTGAACTGACCTCGATGCTGATGCTCGGCGGCGGATTGACGCTGTTGTGGATGTCCGGCGAATCCATGGCGCGCCAGCTTGGCGTGATGATCGCCCAGGGGCTGAATTTCGATCACAACATCATCGGCAACGACCGGGAGATGTTGCAGCAAATGGCGTCACTGCTCGGTCGAGCGGTGATGGCGTTGTTGCCGGTGATTGGCGGGCTGATCCTGATCGCCCTCGCCGCGCCCTTGTTGCTGGGCGGCCTGCTGTTCAGTGCCAAATCCTTTGAATTTAAGTTCAGCCGTATGGATCCGATTGCCGGATTCAAGCGGTTGTTTTCCGGTCAGGTGCTGGCGGAACTGTTGAAAGCGATATTGAAAGCGTCGCTGGTGGGCAGCGTCGCAGGCTTATACCTGTGGCATAAGTGGCCGGAAATGCTGCGACTGATTGCCCAGCCGACCATTCCCGCGCTCGGTGAAGCGCTGAGCATGGTGGCATTTTGCGGGCTGATGGTGGTCTTCGGGCTGACGCCGATGGTGGCGTTCGATGTGTTCTGGCAAATCTGGAGCAACCTGAAGAAACTGCGCATGAGCAAGCAGGACATCCGCGACGAACATAAAAGTCAGGAAGGTGACCCGCACGTTAAAGGGCGTATCCGCCAGCAGCAACGTGCGATGGCCCGCCGCAGGATGATGGCCGATGTGCCGAAGGCCGACGTGATTGTCACCAACCCGACGCACTACGCCGTGGCGTTGCAGTACAGCGAAGACAAAATGAGTGCGCCAAAAGTTCTGGCGAAAGGTGCGGGCAACGTGGCACTGCGCATCAAAGAGCTGGGTGCCGAACACAAAATTCCGATGCTGGAAGCGCCGCCTCTGGCACGTGCGCTTTACCGGCACAGTGATATTGGTCAGCAAATCCCGGCCGCGCTGTATGCCGCGGTCGCGGAAGTTCTGGCCTGGGTTTATCAGCTCAAACGCTGGAAGCGTGAAGGCGGACTGATCCCTAAAAAACCTCAACATTTACCGGTGCCTGACGCATTGGATTTTGCAGGAGAGAGTGATACCCATGGCTAATCTGGCCGCGATGCTGCGTTTACCCGCCAACTTTAAGTCCGGACAATGGCAGGTGCTGGCTGGCCCTATCCTGATTCTGATGATCCTGTCGATGATGGTGCTGCCGCTGCCGCCGTTCCTGCTCGACTTATTGTTTACCTTTAACATCGCGCTTTCCATCATGGTGCTGCTGGTGGCGATGTTCACCCAGCGCACGCTGGATTTTGCCGCGTTCCCGACCATTCTGCTGTTTTCCACCTTGCTGCGTTTATCGCTTAACGTGGCCTCGACCCGTGTGATCTTACTGGAAGGTCACACCGGCGGCGCGGCGGCAGGGCGGGTGATCGAAGCTTTCGGCCACTTCCTGGTGGGCGGTAACTTCGCCATCGGTATCGTGGTGTTTATCATTCTGGTGCTGATCAACTTTATGGTCATTACCAAAGGTGCCGGGCGTATCGCCGAAGTCGGCGCGCGTTTCGTGCTCGACGGCATGCCCGGCAAACAGATGGCTATCGACGCCGATCTCAACGCCGGTCTGATTGGTGAAGATGAAGCCAAACAGCGCCGCAGCGACGTCACGCAGGAAGCGGACTTCTACGGTTCTATGGACGGTGCGAGTAAATTCGTGCGCGGTGACGCCGTTGCCGGTCTGATGATCATGATCATTAACGTGGTCGGCGGCCTGCTGGTCGGCGTACTGCAACATGATATGGATTTCGGCCACGCGGCGGAAAGCTACACCCTGCTGACCATCGGTGATGGTCTGGTGGCGCAGATCCCAGCACTTGTGATTTCCACGGCGGCCGGTGTCATCGTGACCCGCGTCGGTACCAATCAGGACGTCGGCGAGCAGATGGTGACCCAGCTGTTCCGTAACCCGCGCGTTATGATGCTGAGTGCGGGCGTGCTGGGTTTACTCGGCATGGTGCCGGGCATGCCGAACCTGGTCTTCCTGCTGTTCACGACCGGCCTGTTAGCGCTGGCCTGGTGGATCCGTGGTCAGGAGCAAAAAGCCCCGGTGGTAAAAGAAGCCGCGCCGGTCGAAGGTGAAAACAAACAGCTGGTGGAAGCGAGCTGGCAGGACGTTCAGCTGGAAGACCCGCTGGGCATGGAAGTCGGTTACCGTCTGATCCCGATGGTGGACTTCGCGCAAAATGGCGAACTGCTGGGGCGTATCCGCAGTATTCGTAAGAAATTCGCGCAGGAAATGGGCTATCTGCCGCCGGTTGTTCACATCCGCGATAACCTCGAATTACCGCCTGCGGGCTACCGGATTTTAATGAAAGGCGTCGAAATTGGCACCGGCACCGCGCATCCTGGCCGCTGGATGGCAATCAATCCGGGCAGTGCCATTGGCGAATTGCCGGGTGAAGCGACCGTGGATCCGGCCTTCGGGCTCTCGGCGGTGTGGATTGAACCGGCGATGCGGGAACAGGCGCAGATTCAGGGCTTTACGGTGGTGGAAGCCAGCACCGTGGTCGCCACGCACCTCAATCACCTGATCAGTCTGCATGCCAGAGAGCTGTTTGGCCGCCAGGAAACGCAGGAGCTGATGGACAGGGTCAGCAAAGAAATGCCGAAGCTGACCGAAGACTTTATTCCGGGCGTCATCTCGCTGACCAACATGCACAAAGTGCTGCAAAACCTGCTTTCCGAGCGCGTCTCGATCCGCGATATGCGCACCATTATTGAAACCCTGGCGGAATACGCACCGACCCAGCCTGATCCAAATGAGCTCACTTCGGTGGTGCGCGTGGCGCTGGGCAGGGCTATCACCCAGCAGTGGTTCCCTGGCACCGGTGAAGTGCAGGTTATCGGGCTGGATACCGCGCTGGAGCGTCTGCTGTTGCAGGCCTTGCAGAGCGGCGGCGGGCTGGAGCCGGGTCTGGCAGACCGTCTGCTGACGCAGTCTGAAGCGGCGTTGCAGCGTCAGGATATGCTCGGTGCGCCGCCGGTTCTGCTGGTGAACCACGCGCTGCGTCCGTTGCTTTCGCGCTTCCTGCGCCGTTCCCTGCCGCAGATTGTGGTGATGTCGAATCTGGAAATGAGCGACAGCCGCCAGATCCGCATGACCGCGACTATCGGCGGTGAATAAGAACATGAACAAGCTGTTGCGCGTGGCGATGGGGTCTCTGATGCTGATCAGCGCACCGGTGCTGGCGGCGTCCGGCTCCTGGTCGGACACCCAGCGCGGCGTGACGTTGCAAAACCGGGGCGTGATGGCCTCGTCTGCGCCGCTCGCGGCACCGCAGAGTTCCCCTTTGCGGCAGCGGGCGTCGGCGACCATCACCACGGTCAGCTGGAATTACCGGCTTACGGGGCCGCGTCCGGCGGGGCTTCAGGTGTCGTTATGCAATACGACCAACCGCTGCGTAGCGCTCGATGCAGACAGCGGTCAGACCCGATCTTTTTACGGTCAGGCGGCCATATCGCCCATGAGGCTGGTGTACTTTGTACCCGGTAAAGGGGCGATGAATCCGCCGTTACGCGTGCTCAGTAATCAGGTTATTGTGAATTATCAGTAGGTTTGTCCATCAGCCCCTGCGCTGTTTCTCCTTTACCCATGGCCCGCAAAAAACGCTGCTGGGCCACCAGAATATCTTTCAGTGAAACACAGTGGTACGTCACGCCGTGACGCTGCGTCACCTGCGCAATGATCGCCGACAGCGCCGGATAATGGCGGTGGTTCCAGGCGGGAAAAATGTGGTGCGTCAGATGGCGGTTCAGCTCACCCAGCCAGTATGAAAGCCAGCGCGGATAAGGCACCCAGTCGATGGTGGTGGCAAACACGTGGCGATAACGGCCATGCTTAAAACGCCCGTCTTCCGGCACCTGATAAAACGTGCCCATCGCCCAGTGCGACCCCAATATCAGCACCACAAAAATCAGCGAAGAGAGCATCTGCCCGCCTAAATAGCACCACAGCAGAATGTCGCCGCCCATGCCCTGCTGATGTAAAACCCAATACGGCAGCGCCAGCGCCAGCAGCAGATGCAACATTTTTGCGGTGAGGAACACAGTCCAGCCGCGGAGGCCCTGATGGCGCATTTTAGGCTGCACGCGGGTTTTGCCCGCGCGGTCGATCCAGTCGAAAAACCAGATGATGCAGGGGAAGGTCAGTGCCGCGACAAACGGCCAGTAATAATGCTGCATCTGCATAAAGCCTTTGATGCGCTGGAACGGGGTCTGACGCAGCACGCCGTTTTCCTCAATATCCAGATCATAGCCCTGCACGTTCAGGTGGGCGTGGTGGCATTCCACATGCCGCACCCGCCAGCAATCGGCATCCAGCCCGAGCGGAATACAAATCACCAGGTTCAGCGCACGGTTCGCCCATGCCTGGCGGAAAAACGCATTGTGCGAGGCGTCGTGTACCGCATTGATCGCCAGTAACATTGCCGTAAAAATAAACGCGAAATAACCACAGGCAAATATAAGCCGGTTATCACTGAGCAGCGCCGTGGTGTAAAACAGCGCGCACAGGGCAAGCAGGCACAGTAATTTGGCGATCATCCGCCCGTCGGCAAAGCGATGATCCTGATGCTGCAACAGATACTGGTTCGCGGCTTTGGTCAGGTCGCGGTGAAGCGCCAGATCCTCACGCTGCTGATACCCTGGCGCCGTCATGGCTGGCTCCAGGGGTTGCCGCCTTCAGCCGTGCGCGGATCGTCACCGTTGCCCATTGCACGCAAAAACGTCTGCTGTTCGCGCATCAGCTGCCGGTAACTCAGACAGCGATACGGCATCCCGTGTTCTGCGGCCAGACCGGCAATGATCTTCGCCAGTGCCGGGTAGTGCCGGTGATGCCAGCCGGGAAAAAGATGGTGGGTCAGATGCAGATTGAGCATGCCAAACCATTTCTCCAGCCACAGCGGCGTCGGGTGCCAGTCGCAGGCGGTGGCAAAATTGTGTTTATACCAGCCCTGCGGCATTTTGCCCTGCGAGGGCGCGTCATAGAATTCCGCCTGCGCCCAGTGGGTGCCGAGCAGCAGAAACACCACGAACGTCGATGCGATCATCTGGCTTATCAGGTAACTGGCTATCACCACGCCCGCGCTGATGTGGTGGGCATGCGCGATGAACAGCGGGATCACCAGCACCAGCAGTAAATGCAGCAGCTTAAAACCGGTGAAAATAGCCCAGCCGCGTTTGCCGGGCAGCGCGCCGGTCAGTTTCAGCGGTGTCTTGCCCAGTCTGTCTGACCAGTCAAAAATCCACGCAATATAGGGCAGGGACAGCGCGGCGATAAGCGGCCAGTAAAGATGCTGATAGCGCATGTGCGGGCGATGTTTCTGATACGGACTTTGGCGGAAGATGCCATTTTCCTGGGTGTCGAGATCGTAATGCTCAACGTTGGCATAGCGGTGATGAAACCTGACGTGGCGGATGCGCCAGTAATCAGGGTCGACACCCAGCGGCAGCGTCACCAGACGGCTGATGATCCGGTTGGCGCGCGTGCTGCGTAAGAAAACGTTGTGCGACGCGTCGTGATTGACGTTGACGTTCAGCAACATGCCCGCCAGCACAAACAGCACATAGCCGCCGAAAAATCCCCAGCCGTTGTACTGGGTCAGGCAAATCGCATAACCCGCCACGCACAGCATGGTCAGCGCCACGGCTTTCAGCAAACTGACGCCATCGGCGTAGCGGTGGTCGCCCCGTGCCTGCAAATACGCCAGCGCCTGCTGGTTCAGGGCGCGGTGAAACGCCTGTTCGCCATCGGGCATAAATAGCGGCAGATCCGGTAATTTATTCACAGGCGGCCACCTCAGTCTGACGTCGGCCCACGCCCAGCGCCAGGCTGACGCCGTGCAGGCTGATTAACGGCATCAGCCAGATCCAGAACCTGTCGTGCCAGCCCAGACCGAGGAGGAAAATCAGCGGGAGAGCGACGGTGATCAGCAGCCACGCGATGACGCCCCCTTTACGGCCTTCGGCAATTGCGCCCAGCGCCAGCGTACCGGCCATCAGCAACAGGAAAAGCGTGACCTGCGCCAGCGTGGTGCCCTGATAGCCGTAACCGTATTGCCAGACATAGCCAATCACCAGCGAGAACAGCAACAGCGCACCGGTAAGCAGGCTGGCCGTGGCACAGCGGAACTGCGGCGGTTTATGACGATAGCGCAAAGGCAGTTTCAGATACTGAAAGAACGGCTGATTGCTCGCCCAGAACGGATTTTGCGGGTGCGGCTGTTTACCTGAACCGTAGGTAAATTCGCCCTCCGGCAAACCCGGCCAGTAGGTGCCGAACATTTTGTCCCAGAAAATGAACGTGCCGCCGCAGTTTTTATCCGCGTAGAAACGGTCATTGACGTGATGCACGCGGTGATGGGAAGGCGTGACGAAAATTTTCTCAAGGAACCCGAGATTGGGCGTCAGCGCGTTGTGGTTAAACAGCTGCACGCTGTAGTGCAGCAGCGACACGGCGATAAACACCGACAGCGGCACACCGGCAATCGCCAGCAGCATAAAGAACGGGATCGAGGTCAGCGACGAATACCAGGAATTACGCACGCCGAGCGACAGATTGAAGTGCTCACCCTGATGATGCACCACGTGCACCGCCCACAGCGGGCCGAATTTATGATGCAACCGGTGCAGCCAGTAGAAACCGAAATCCCATGCCAGCAACGCGAAAAGCCACATCAGCGGCGCAGGCCAGCCGCTGACCCAGTTCAGGCTGAAATGCGTGACAACCAGCCCGTAACAGAAAATCTCCAGCCCGCGAAACAGCCACAACATCACATGACCGGAGTTGAGGTTAAACATCACATCGCGCCAGTTAACCGGCTCTTTGCGCAAATACTGCAACAGGCAGGCTTCGCCTAACACCACCACCAGCATAAAGATGATCGGAATAATTAAATCAACCATGAGCACTTTCCTTGTGACCAGACGGCGTAATCAACATGAACCGCCACAGCAGCGCGCCGACGCCAAGTGCCAGACCGGCACCGCTCAGCAGATCGACAAACAGATGGCGACGTAATTGTAAAATTGAGAACCCGATAGCCAGGCACCACAGCATATACAGGCCGGTTTTCCAGAGATGGCGGCTGCTCAGCGCCCAGACGGAGAGTACGGTCAGCGCCATGTGCAGCGAGGGCAGGCAGTTCTGGCGCGAGTCAACGGCGGCTAACGCCGAGAGCATCCGCGCACTGAGTGAGTCTTCGGAGAATGCGGGGTACACCATGGTGGTCGGCCAGAGGAGATAAACCATCCCCGAGAGCAGCGCAGTGAGTATCATCGCATTACGCAACCAGAGGAGCCGGTGTGCCGGGCAGGTCAGGTAAGCCAGCGGGATGATGATGAAAAACGACAGATACAGCCAGATGCCGCCGGGGCTGAACGGGATCATCCGGTCAATCACCGAGGGCATCAGCACGGTGCCTGCTGTCTGAAAAGTATCCGTCAGATGATAAACCACGCCGACTGCGCCCCAGCCCAGCAACATCTGCCATAAACGATTAACCATGAACGGTGTCCTTTAAGCGGGTGATCCGACGTTTTTTAAGCATGAAGTTGGCGGGAATGTTTCCCGCCCTTAGCGTCCACTGTAACTGAGAAAGGTCCACGCCCTGTACAGCGAAATGCTGCTCCAGCCGGGTTTTACACAGGGTCAGTTCGCTTTCGCTGCATTCGGCTTCCAGCAACAACGCGACGTCATTTTGCTGCGTCAGCCGGTAGTCTGCCGTCAGCGGCAGGGCGTTGGCGATCACCCGGTTGCAGGCATCAGCAAACATCACCTGCGGCTGCCTGTCTTTGCCCGGCAATGCCAGCCAGTCGTCGCAGCGGCCTTCGATGCGCTCGATGGACAGGGTCACGCGCCCGCAGCCGCACGGCTGCTTACTTTTCACCAGCACATCGTCCAGCCGGTAACGCACAATCGGCTGGGTATGGCGGGTAAAATCGGTAATCACCGGCACGAAGCGGCGGTCGTCTATCCACTCCGGTTCCACGTGAATAAATTCTTCATTAAGGTGCAGCGTTCCCCGCTCGCAGGTGGCGGCGAGAAAACCTTCGGTTGCCTGATAAACTTCACCCACCAGCGGGAAAACCTGCTCCAGCAATTGACGATCCTGAGTGGTCAGCACTTCGGCAACGGAAATGACTTTGCTGACGTTGAGCGTCAGTTCGCGGTTCAGCACCGCCAGCGCCAGCTGCCGAAGTACCTGTGCCGGCGCGACAATAATGGTCGGCGCGACATTTTCCAGCCGCAGCAATT
This sequence comes from Rahnella sp. Larv3_ips, assembly GCF_003697865.1. Lineage (NCBI taxonomy): Bacteria > Pseudomonadati > Pseudomonadota > Gammaproteobacteria > Enterobacterales > Yersiniaceae > Rahnella > Rahnella sp. Larv3_ips. Next base: position 397,427 of record NZ_MJIB01000004.1, read on the forward strand.
GCGGGTGAAAAGGCGCGAACAGATCGAAAAACTCAAGGGTCAGCCAGCGGTTATTCACGCTGTGGTAGAGGTTATTGTCTGCCCGCAAAAACATCGCGACGCGCTCACCGCGGCGTAACCCTTGCGGCAGCATTTTTGCCAGCATTCCGCCCGCCCAGACCTGCTGCTCATGCGGGCTGACGACGAAAATCCCGCGCTGGCCGGAGGTGCCAGACGAGAGCCCGACGCTGAACCCCTCGATCTGCGGCGTGAAATGGCGGTCGCGTTCCGCACGCTGCGCACAGGCCAGCAGCGCCTCTTTCTTCAGACCGGCCGTGTTCATCTGATCGAAATTCGCCATCATCAGGGCCTTATCCATCAGCGGCCACTGATTTTGCGGCAGGGTCGCGCAGGCCTTAAACCACGGGCTCTTTGCCAGCGTTTTGCGGGCAAACTGACGCAGTTTTTTCTGTTGCCACGCCAGCAACGCTTCGCGGTTGTCAAACACCAGCCGGCGGGTGCGCAGGTAGTGCCACAGGGTTTTCAGCGGGATCATAAATCCCCCTCGTGGCACAGGTGGATCTTCACATTGCCGCTCAGATAAAGCTGGTTGAGGCGGCGCAGCGTTTCGTAATACGCGGCACTGTTGTCCATCACCAGATGCGCCATACGCGATGGCCCGCGCAGACTTTCGTAACTTTTCGGCGACCAGGCTGCGTCGCTGGCGAGCAGCTCCCAGCCGGAATCAGTGAGAACAAATGCGCCGATATGTCCGGCAGCATGTCCCGGCAGCGGCACCAGAATAATTTCATTGTCGCTGCCAGGCAGGCTGTATCCGCCCTCAAAGGGGGCGAGCGCGGCGGGCAGGGGCGTTTCCTCCATGGCTTCCATCCATTGCAGCCCGGTTTCGAAATCGTCCGGGATAAGCCCCGGAACGAACGCGTTTTTCAGGGCGGCCAGGCCACGAAGTTTGCGGGTGCGGATCCAGCCGTCCATGCTGCTGATGGCAGGCACACCGCTGAAATCCCGCAGCCCGGCAATATGATCCCCGTGAAAATGCGAAATGATAAGCGCCGTGATATCCGCGGGAGAAATTCCCCGATCCGCCAGCTGACGGAACAGCGCATCCCGTGAGTCGAAATGCACCGGCGTGGTCGCCCGGTACAGGCGGTAAATGCCTTTTGACGTGTAATGTTCGAAATGGTCGGCGTAGCCGGTATCCCATAGCCAGCGCTTGCCCTGCGCCTCTAACAGCCATGCCCGCGCGGGGAATTTACACACCCGCCAGCCCGCGCCTTTGAGGGCCATACAGCCGGGGTGCAGGCAATAGCCCACGTCAAAAGCGGTGAGATTAGCCAAGGTGCACTCCTTTATTTTCCCGCATCGCCTGCGCCGTCAGCCCGATGGCCTGTTGCATGGAATACACCGGCCGGTAGTGCAGCTCGCTAATCGCACGGGCCTGGCTCAGCGTCATATCATAATTCACCGCGCCGACGCTGTAGCGGGTCAGCAGCGGTTCGCGCCCGCGCGCCTGAGCCAGCAGCTCCATGCCGCTCGCCACGCCATAAAGCAGCCGGTAAGGCACAGGCCGGAGGGTGAAACGGATCCCGAGCTGTTCATTCAACAACTGATGCAACATGTCACCGAGGCGCTCAGGTTGCTGATTGGTAATGTTATAGACCGCCGCCGGGGGAAGATGTGGCTGAGCAGTGGCCTGCCACATGGCTTCGACGACGTTGAGTGAAAAGGTCAGGTCCAGCAGCGTTTCACCGCCGCGCGGCAAGCGCAGCACGCCTTTATTCAGGCGGATTTGCTCAAGAATGCGCGGAACGATCACCCGGTCATGTGAGCCGAACAATCCGCGCGGGCGAAGCACGGTAAAACGTGTTGCCGGAAATTGCTGCTGGCGCTGCGTGATGCAACCCTCCGCCAGAAATTTGCTGCGGGCGTAATGGTTAGCGAAGCG
>NZ_MJIB01000004.1:399478-438231 GCF_003697865.1 Rahnella sp. Larv3_ips
ACCGGCCTGCCCGGCGGCCAGCGCCAGCCGGTCGGTGAGATCCACGTTGGTGCGCATAAAGTCAGACGCTTTGCCCCACGGAGACGATTTGGCCGCACAGTGCCAGACGGCGTCACAACCCTGCACCAGCGAGGTCAGCTGCGCCGGAGTCGCAGAGTCGAGATCGACAAAGCGGAAATCCGCCCCTGCGTCGGTGAGCATTTTCCCGACCACAAGATCACGACCTGCCGCCACCGCCTGATGCCCGGCAGCCAGCAACCACTCCGTGGCATTGCGCCCGAGCCCGCTGGTGGAGCCTGTCACTAAAATTTTCATGGGATCAGCACCATGCCGCCGAGCGTCAGACCGGCCGCGGTGCCCACCAGCGCCACCGGTTTACCCGGCGAAAAACGATCGTGGGTGAGGGCATAATGCAGCGCGGTCGGGATAGACGCCGATACCTGATTGCCGTGATGACGGTAGATATCAATCAGCACGTCTTCCGGAATGTTCAGCCGGCGGCGCATGTGTTCGAGTGAAACATGGCTGGCCTGATGCGGCACCACGGCCGCCAGATCGCCCTGCGCGCACTGCGCGGCAGACAATAACCGCGCCCAATACTCTTCGATCAGTGCAGCGGCGAGGCGGAACAGGCGCTTGCCGTCCATATGAAATAAAAAGTCACTGTCGGCGATCCCCGCACGGGGATTACGTCGGGTACCGCCTGCGCGGATATGGCACAAATCCACACCGGCCGGATAGGTTTCCATCAGGCAGGAGAGAATGCCGCTGCGCCCATCGCCCCGTTCGACAATGGCGCAGGCTGCGCCGTCGCCCAGAATAATCGACGACTCTTCATGTGCCCAGTTGATGCCCCGCGACGCAAGTTCCGCACTGACAATCGCTATCCGCTGGTAAGCACCGGTATTGAGCAAACCGGCGGCGACCTGCAACGCTGAAATGAAGCTGACGCAGCTGGCGTTGACATCAAAGGTGCTGATGCCTTCACGCAGCGGCGAGGCTTTCAATACGTGCGCCGCGCTGTAAGGCAGCGCCTGCACCGGGATCGCGGAGGCGAAAATCAGCAAATCGACGGAGTCTGCCGCAATATTTCCGCGCTCAAGCGCATCGGTGATGGCGGCCACCGCAAGCTGAACCTGCGAGGCGCGGTCATCGCCGTGGAAACGGTATTCCACGCCTGAACGCTGTTGCACATACCCTGCGGATTTCCCGAGCCGGACATCCAGTTCAGCCGATGTCACTTTATGCGCCGGGAGTGCCGCACCCGAGGAAATGATTTTAAGCGGCACCAGCGAGGGCGCTGCATGTAAATTCCTTAAAGAGTCCACATATATCCTTATGTATTTTCGATTATTTTTAGCCGGTGGTGAGTGCAAATAACCCCGGAAGGATGTGGCGGATATATTACCTGCTTTGCCCCTTTTGGGGTACATAAGCACACACGATTTAAGTGCCGCAAGTCAGGCAAACGCTTCTCGCTGCAACGGACTGCAAACCCTAAAAACTCTCTGGAAGCAGTATCCCATTCTCGTTAATTGCCTGTTTATTCTGCAGGGATATCCCGTTAACGTCTGGTCGCGGCGGTAAAACCCGCCACCGTTGCCACTTTCGGGCTGGCCGGCGGAGACGTAAAGCGTCCTGCTCCCGCCTGAGTTCCTCTTAATAGTGTAGGAACTAAAAGGGCAACTTGTGCCGCAAACGGAGTTTCGACGTGCAGTGTGGTTCGCTTTACCACTTTCAGGAGAGAGCTGTATGAAAAAGGACTGGCATCAGGCAGACATCATCGCTGCGATTAAAAAGACGGGCACAACCATGTCCGCCGTTTCCCGCCACGCCGGGCTGAGTTCCACCACGCTGTCGAATGCTTTGACGCGCAGGTGGCCTAAAGGCGAAAGATTGATTGCGGAAGCCATCGGCGTAAAAGCCGAAATCATCTGGCCGAGCCGTTACAGTTAAAGGAAATGCGGCTGACGGCACAAACCGACATATCCTGGTTTGGTTTTATGGCGGCTGAGGGGAGGACGAGGGTTCGATTCAGAAAGGGACAACAATACTTCGTGCCACCCGCTTAGCCACCGCGGAACCGTTGCGCTTTTCGCGTGCTATCAATGTCTGGCAGGGAGTGTAATGAAGTGAAAGGCGGGGTGAGTGTTGAGGGGAAAGTGTTCCCCCCGACTCTGTTTCGGTCTACACGGAGATCTTACGGACACTTTGTCCTGTCACCGTTTCCAGACCGTTTGCACCGTAGAATTTCTGCGACTGGCTGGCGTTGAGGATCGCCAGAGCTTCGGTGTTGTAGTCGATCTGTTTACCCAGCAATAATCCATTGTGCCGGTTGATCTGACTCAGATTGGTGGTCATCTGCACCACCTGCTTCCACATTGCAGCGATTTCTGGCTGACGTGAGTAGGGGGCGGATTGTTTCAGGCGTTCGTCGTGCTGACGACGTTGTTTATCAAGATAGTCTACCGTGGCCAGTAATGAGCTTTTCTGCTCGGTAATGTGTTGCAGGGCCGCTCCGTTAACGCGGCCTGAGCACAGTATCGTTTGTTCGTGATTAATCACTTGATCCAGCGCCTGCAACGTTTCAACCAGGGTAGTCATGGTCTTGATAAAGTTCTTCATCGGGCCTAATTACCTTTCAACTTAAAAATCTTTGAGATAATCCTGTGTATCTTGCAACAGCGCATCGGCAATTTTGCCTGTGTCCATTGTCAGTTTACCATCACGGATCGCCTGCTTAAGCTCGTCTACACGGGCTGAATTGATATCTTGCGCGCTTGACTGCGTCAGCGAGGTTTGTGCTTCGCTGAGGGTCACTGCGGTACCGCTGGTTTTGGTGCCTGAAACGGTTTCTTCTTTACGCGTATTCTGCACGGCGTTTTCAGAAGGGTCGCGTTGCTGGATCGGGCTGAGAGGCGACACGCCTTGAGTACGATCAATAGCCATAATTTTTTCTCCGGTAATTGCCTGTTCTGCCACGTTTATTCACTTCACAGGCCGATGAGGCAGGCTTGTGTGTAACACGAGGCGGTCAGGGCAACAGTAGGGTCTCACCCTAAAAATGCCGTCGTGTGACGACTCTGATACGTGTGTTATCGACATGTGGCGCAATAACTTTAACCTTATTGCCGAAAAAGTGACAATTTATCACTAAATCTCCACGGTGACAGACCCGTCTGAACCCACAGTACCATTGACGATCACGCCTGACGGCATTCTGATCCGGACTGATTCATTCGCTGCGGCATTGTTCATCGCTTTACCGGCGCTGGATACGTTAAACCCGCTGCCTGTTGCCTGAACCTGTACCTCCTGCCCGGCGTGCACCATCCACGGACGGCGCAGCATCGAGAGCGTCAGCGGCTGGCCGATGTTGATGTTACGCAGGGTTACGCCGTTCAGCGCCAGTTTGCTGTCTAAAACTGCTTTCGGCGGCAGAAGATCCAGTCTTCCGGTCTTTTGCTGCATATCTGCTTCTGCCAGGTGCGCGCCGGCAGGCACGTTTTTGGCCGCCACCCAATAGGTTCCGCTCACCTGCACTTTGGTCTGTACGTAGCTTTTTTTGCCGTTGCAGTTCACCGCCACCGACACATTGCCCCAGGTGCGGCTGTTCGGCGAAAGCATAAACTGCGGCGCGAGGCACTGCGGCTGCCGCGCGGCGGGCGTCGTCACCACCACAGTCACCTGCATTCCGCTTTCACTGTATTGCTGGCGGAAAAACTGCTGGATTTGCGACGTCAGCAAGGTGTCGCTGTTGGTTGAAACAGGCGCGCTTCTCACCGGTGCCGTCTGGGCAATGCTCATTTCACCGGACAGTGCCCCGAGAAGGATGCAACCCAGCGTGATACCCGTATGACGCAATGTCAGCCTGTTCATTCGCGATTCATCCTGATGGCAAAAAGTCTACTGGCGACAAGTCTACCCGCACTTTTCAATTCCTAAAGGGACAAATAGCGCCCGATTTTATGCTTATTCAGACGATAGGTTATTGACACCCGCAATTATGCTGTCCGCTCCAAAATCTCATTTGCGGAGGGCGCATGCTCGACAAATTGAACGCCGCACTACAGTTCCAACAGGAAGCGCTCAACCTGCGCGCCCAGCGGCAAGAAATACTTTCAGCCAATATCGCCAACGCCGATACCCCAGGTTATCAGGCGCGCGATATCGATTTCGCCAGTCAGTTACAGAAAGTGATGGAGCAGGGCCGCGCCAGTGGCAGCGGTATGTCTTTGTCACTGACCTCTGACCGCCACATTCCGGCATCGAACGTCCAGGCAGCCGATATGGATTTGATGTACCGGATCCCGGATCAACCTTCAGCGGACGGTAACACAGTCGATATGGACCGTGAACGTACCAACTTCGCCGATAACAGCGTGCGCTATCAGACCGATTTGACCGTCCTCGGCGGACAGGTCAAAGGAATGATGTCGGTGCTGCAAGGATAATTGCTCATGTCGATGCTTGGTATTTTTGATATCGCCGGTTCTGCGCTGGCTGCGCAGTCTCAGCGTCTGAACGTCAGCGCCAGTAACATGGCCAACGCCGACAGTGTCACCGGCCCTGATGGTCAGCCTTACAAGGCAAAACAGGTGGTCTTTCAGGTGGATGCTGCACCTGGACAGGAAACCGGTGGGGTGAAAGTGGCGCAGATCGTTGATGATCCTGCGCCGATGCGCATGGTGTACGAGCCGGGTAATCCGATGGCGGATGCCAAGGGTTACGTGCAGATGCCAAACGTAGATGTGGTCAGCGAAATGGTCAACACCATCTCCGCTTCCCGCAGTTATCAGGCCAACGTCGAGGTGCTCAATACCACCAAGTCGTTGATGATGAAAACTCTGACTCTGGGTCAATAGCGGAGCGCACCATGGCAATTACCACGTCGATTAACGACACCACGGATAACACCATCGCGGCCACCGCTGCGACGTCCACCACGGGAAGCTCGGCTGACGACCTCTCCAGCAGTTTTCTGACCCTGTTAGTGGCTCAGCTGAAAAACCAGGATCCCACCAATCCGATGGATAACAGCCAGCTGACCACCCAGTTAGCGCAAATCAGCACCGTGAGCGGCATTGAAAAACTGAACACGACGCTGGGCAGCATTTCCGGGCAAATCACCAACGGCACCTCAGTTCAGGCAAGTTCGCTGATCGGCCACGGAGTGATGGTTTCCGGCAGCACTATTTTGGTCGGCAGCGACACAGACGGCACCGTCAGCACCACGCCATTTGGCCTGGAGCTGGAAAGCGCGTCAGACAACGTGACCGCCACCATCACCGATTCTACGGGCAAAGCCGTGAAGACCATCAGCCTGGGTTCCCAGACTGCCGGTGTCCACAGCTACACCTGGGATGGCACGCAGGACGACGGCACCAAAGCCCCGAACGGCAGCTATTCCTTCAGCATCAATGCGCTGAATAACAATCAGCAAATGGTGGCAACACCGCTGAACTATGCACTGGTCAACGGCGTGATCAACAGCAAGACCGGCACCTCGCTGGATCTCGGTGTACGCGGAACGACGACAGTCGATCAGGTAAGACAGATTTTGTAATCGTTTTGCTCCTCCCTCTGCAAAGGGGGAGGCGGGGAGTGTGTATTACGGGTCGCGCCTGCGCAGCCGTGGTACCGCCCCCCAACCCTCACCGTTGCCGGAGAGGGAGCCAAAGACGCCTCTTCGCAGGGGAGGAGCTAAAGATGCATAAACACTACACAGTAAACTGGAGCTAACATGAGCTTTTCACAAGCAGTCAGCGGCCTGAGCGCAGCATCGTCCAACCTGGACGTGATCGGTAACAACATCGCCAACTCCGCGACCGTGGGTTTCAAAACCGCGACCGCTTCTTTTGCCGATATGTTCGCCGGTTCACAAACGGGGATGGGCGTTAAAGTCGCCGCAGTCACACAGAATTTCAATGACGGTACCACCACCACAACGTCCCGTGGTCTGGACGTTGCACTGAGCGGAAACGGGTTCTTCCGTCTGGCCGACAGCAGCGGCACCGTGTATTACTCGCGTAACGGCCAGCTGTCTCTCGACGCTAACCGTAATCTGGTGAACATGCAGGGTCTGAGCGTGACCGGTTATCCGGCCACCGGCACACCGCCGACTATCGCGGCCGGTGCGCAACCTGTTGCCCTGAGCGTGCCAACCACCATGATGAGCGCAAAATCGACCGTGGGTGGCACAATGGTCGCCAACCTGAACTCAACGGATACCGCGCCGAAAACCGCCACATTCAACAGCAGCGATGACACCAGCTACAACTACGTCAACAGCATCACGACGTATGACTCACTGGGTAACGCGCACGATAACAACGTCTACTTCGTGAAGTCGGCCACCCTGGCGAACAGCTGGGATGTCTACTCGCAGGACGGCAGCGTGGCAGGTTCAACCGCCGCCAAAATCGGCTCTCTGAACTTCACCACCAGCGGCGCACTGACCAGCACCAGCTCCGCCACTGGCGCTGCGCAAACCGGTCTGACCCTGACCTTACCGATGAACACCGCCACCAACGGCGCGGTCCCCGGGCAGACCGTTGCACTGGACTTCACCGGCAGTATCCAGCAGAGCACCGGCAGCAACAGCATCGGTTCCCTGACGCAGGATGGCTATGCCGCAGGCCAGATGACCGGTTACACCATCAATAACGACGGCACCATCACCGGCACTTACTCCAACCAGAAAACGCAGTTACTCGGCCAGATCGTGCTGAGCTCCTTCTCTAACCCGGAAGGCCTGAAATCTGAAGGCGATAACGTCTGGACTGCAACCTCCTCTTCCGGTCAGCCCGTAAACGGCATCGCCAGCGAAGGCGGTTTCGCCAGCATCACCAGTGGCGCGCTGGAATCTTCCAACGTCGATCTGAGTGCCGAACTGGTGAACATGATCGTTGCTCAGCGTAACTATCAGTCGAATGCGCAAACCATCAAAACTCAGGACTCCATCCTGAACACGCTGGTTAACCTGCGCTAACGCGCGATAAAACTCGATAGGGCAGCACTATGGATCACGCTATCTACACCGCGATGGGCGCAGCCAGCCAGACGCTGGTTCAGCAGTCGGTCACGTCAAGTAACCTGGCAAACGCCTCGACGCCGGGATTTCGCGCGCAGCTTTTAGCGATGCGCGCGGTACCGGTGGACGGCCAGAGTCTGGACACCCGCACACTGGTCACCGCGTCCACGCCGGGCGCAGACATGTCGCAGGGGAAACTTAACTACACGGGCCGTCCGCTGGATGTTGCCTTACAGCAGGACGGTTTCCTCGCGGTGCAGATGCCTGATGGCTCTGAAGCCTATACCCGTAACGGTGACATGCAGGTGTCTCCCACTAACCAGCTGACCGTTCAGGGTCATCCGGTGATGGGCGACAACGGGCCGATTGAAGTGCCGCCCAACTCGCAGCTGACCATCTCTGCGGACGGCACCATTGCCGTGCTGGAAGCCGGCGCTGATCCCAACACCATGGGGCAGCTCGGTAAACTGAAACTGGTAAAAGCCACCGGGAGCGAAGTGACGCGAGGCGATGACGGCATGTTCCGTCTGACGCCGGAAACGGCACAGGCCCGTGGGAATGCGCTTGCCGCCGACCCGACCATTCACGTGATGCCCGGAACCCTTGAAGGCAGCAACGTGAAACCGGTCGAAACCATGGTTGACATGATCGCCAACGCCCGTCGCTTTGAGATGCAGATGAAAGTCATCCACAGCGTCGATGAAAATGAACAACGCGCCAATAATCTGCTGTCACTGACCTGATGATGGCAGAGGAGTAACGACATGATCCCATCGCTTTATATCGCGAAAACCGGTCTGGATGCACAGCAGACCAATATGGACGTCATCGCCAACAACCTGGCGAACGTCAGCACCAACGGCTTTAAACGCCAGCGTGCGGTTTTTGAAGATTTGCTGTACCAGACAATCCGCCAGCCGGGCGCGCAGTCGTCTGAACAGACGAACCTGCCTTCCGGTTTGCAGATCGGTACCGGTGTTCGCCCTGTCTCCACTGAACGTCTGTTCTCGCAGGGCAACCTGTCGCAGACCAGCAACAGTAAAGATATCGCCGTAAAAGGTGAGGGCTTCTTCCAGGTCCAGCTGCCTGACGGCACCACCGCCTATACCCGTGACGGCTCTTTCCAGGTGGATCAGAACGGTCAGCTGGTCACGTCCAGCGGCTATCAGGTCATTCCTGCGATCACCATCCCGACCAACGCGCTCAGCATGACCGTTGGCCGTGACGGGATCGTCAGCGTCACCCAGCAGGGGCAGACGGCAGCCCAGCAGGTCGGTCAGCTGACGCTGAGCACCTTTATCAACAACAGCGGCCTGGAATCTATGGGTGAAAACCTGTACCAGGAAACCCAAAGCTCCGGCGCGCCGACAGAAAGCACGCCGGGTCTGAACGGCGCTGGCCTGTTGTATCAGGGCTATGTTGAAACCTCGAACGTTAACGTGGCGGAAGAACTGGTCAACATGATCCAGACGCAACGTGCGTACGAAATCAACAGTAAAGCGGTGTCCACATCGGACGAAATGCTGCAGAAACTTTCGCAGCTGTAATCTTTGCCGCCCTTACCGGCACTCTGCGGTCAGGGCGGGAAAAACAAGAGGACAGGGGCGGAAACGTGCCTGTCCTGTACGGTTTCTGATTCCTGTCAGGTCGATTTTTTTAAGGCGATAACTGTGGTGACCAAAAAAATAACGTCGGTAAAGACTTCTCTTGTAAACCGACCAGGCAAGCTGGCGCTGCCGCTGTTAGTGACGTTACTGGCGAACGGTTGCGCGTATTTTCCGCATACCCCGCTGGTCCCTGGCACAACCACAGCTCAGCCTGCGCCAGCCGCACCGCCGGTTCCTAACGGTTCGATTTTCCAGTCAGTTCAGCCGATGAACTACGGTTATCAGCCTTTGTTCGAAGACCGTCGTCCGCGCAATATCGGCGATACCCTGACCATTGTGTTGCAGGAAAACGTCAGTGCGAGCAAAAGCTCCTCGGCCAACGCCAGCCGCAACGGCTCCACCAAGTTTGGCTTTGATACCACACCGCGTTATCTGGAAGGCCTGTTCGGCAACGCCCGTGCGGCGGTGGATACCTCCGGCGATAACACCTTTGCAGGCAAAGGCGGCGCAGCGGCCAATAACAGCTTCACCGGCACATTGACCGTGACCGTCAGCGAAGTGCTGGCAAACGGCAACCTGAAAGTGGTCGGTGAGAAACAAATCGAAATTAATCAGGGAACCGAGTTCATCCGGTTCTCCGGTGTCGTCAACCCACGCACCATCAGCGGCGCGAATGCGGTGATCTCCACACAGGTGGCGGATGCGCGTATCGAGTACGTGGGCAATGGCTACATCAATGAAGCGCAGAACATGGGCTGGTTGCAGCGGTTCTTCCTAAACTTATCGCCGTTATAACGAGGCAATCATGCGAAAAATTCTTTCCGGTATCTTCTGTCTGGCGATGTCCGCCCTGGTGATACTGCCCGCATCAGCCGATCGTATTCGTGATTTGACCACGGTACAGGGCGTGCGTGATAACGCCCTGATCGGCTACGGCTTAGTTGTCGGCCTCGACGGTACCGGTGACCAGACCACGCAGACGCCTTTCACCACCCAAACGCTGACCAACATGCTCTCGCAGCTGGGGATCACCGTTCCCGCTGGCACCAACATGCAGCTGAAAAACGTTGCCGCGGTGATGGTAACCGCCAAGATGCCACCGTTCTCCCGCGCCGGTCAGGCCATCGACGTGGTGGTGTCCTCCATGGGTAACGCCAAAAGTATTCGCGGCGGCACCCTGCTGATGACCCCGATGAAAGGGGTGGATAATCAGGTTTACGCGCTGGCGCAGGGTAACGTGCTGGTCGGCGGTGCCGGGGCTTCTGCCGGGGGCAGCAGCGTGACGGTTAACCAGGTGTCCGGCGGACGTATCACCGGCGGCGCCACCATTGAACGCGAACTGCCAAGCACCTTCGGCACCGAAGGCGTGATCAGTCTGCAACTTAATGACGAAGATTTTAATCTGGCGCAGCAAGTCAGCGATGCCATCAACCGTCAGGGAATGGGCGTGGCCTCTGCCCTGGATTCACGCAATATTCAGATTGTGGTGCCGCGCGGCAATGTCTCGCAGGTGCGCATTCTGGCGCAGATTCAGAACATAGAAGTCAACGTCGGGCCGATGGATGCGAAAGTGATCATCAACTCCCGTACCGGCTCGGTGGTAATGAACCGCGACGTGACGCTGGACAGCTGTGCCGTCGCGCAGGGCAACCTTTCCGTGGTGGTGGATCGCCAGAACGACGTCAGCCAGCCGAATACGCCATTCGGTGGCGGTCAGACGGTGGTGACGCCAAACACCAATATTTCTGTACGTCAGTCCGGCGGCTCAATCCAGCAGGTGCGTTCGAGCGCCAGCCTGAATAACGTGGTGCGTACTCTGAACGCGTTAGGCGCGACGCCTATCGATCTGATGTCTATTTTGCAGGCCATGAAAACAGCCGGTTGCCTGCGCGCTGATTTGGAAATTATCTGATGAGCGATTTGATGTCGATGTCCGGGGCAGCGTATGACGCGCAGTCCCTGAACAAACTGAAGCGGGATGTGGCGCAGGATCCTCAGGCGCACATCCGGGAAGTGGCGAAACAGTTTGAAGGGGTGTTCGTGCAGATGATGCTGAAAAGTATGCGTCAGGCCCTGCCCGAAGGCGGATTGCTCAGCAGTGAGCAAACCAAGCTTTATACATCGATGTACGATCAGCAAATTGCGCAGGACATGTCCAACAAAGGGTTGGGCATGGCAGACATGATGGTGGAACAGCTGAGCGGCGGCACCAAACAGCCCTCAGAGCTGGCGGGCACCGTGCCGATGGCGCTGGACAACGAAGTGCTGAAAACCCTGCCGATTCAGGCGATGGAACAGTACCTGCGTAAAGCCATCCCGACGGCACCTGACCGCACCACCAGCGGCGCGCCGTTGTCTCAGGGCAGCGGCCAGTTCGTCTCGAACCTGAGCATTCCGGCGCAGGTGGCCAGTAAAGACAGCGGCATCCCGCATCAGCTGATCATGGCGCAGGCCGCGCTGGAGTCCGGCTGGGGGCAACGTGAAATTCCCACCAGCGACGGCAAACGCAGCTTTAACCTGTTCGGCATCAAAGCCGGCAGCAGCTGGGACGGCCCGACCACCCAGATCACCACCACCGAATATTCCAACGGTGTGGCGAAAAAAGTCCAGGCCAGCTTCCGCGTTTACGGCTCTTATGTGGAAGCCATCAGCGATTACATCAAATTGCTGACCAATAACCCGCGCTATGCGCAGGTCGCCTCGGCCAGCACGCCTGAACAGGCGGCACATGCGCTGCAAAAAGCGGGCTATGCCACAGACCCGAATTACGCCGACAAACTGGTGAGTGTTATCCAGAAAATCAAAGGCGCGGGCGAGCAGGCAGTGAAAGCCTACAGCCATGATCTCAAAGATATTTTCTGATATGCACGTTCTAAATGGCAACCTCCTCTCAGACCTGAAAAAAGTTTGAAAGCGGTTGCCATTTTTTTCTCAAGTTTTCGCAGTCGAAGCCGATAACCAGATCAATATGGGAAAAGGGCCAGCCCCCGACCCGAACCCTTTAATTATCCGGCGGTAAAATTTTACACCGGCAGCCAAAAGGTCACTCATGTCCAGTAGCTTAATCAATACCGCAATGAGCGGACTGAACGCAGCGCAGGCTGCGCTCAGCACCACCGGTAATAACATCGCTAACGTCAGTGTGGCCGGTTATAACCGCCAGACAACGATCATCAATCAAAGCAACGGCACCGCGACGGGCGCAGGCTATATCGGTAACGGCGTCACCGTCACCGGCATTAACCGCGAGTACAACGCCTTTGTGGTGACGCAGTTACTGGGTTCCAGCGCCACCAGCAGCGCGTTATCGACCCAACTGGGCCAGGCAAGCTCCATTGATGACTTGCTGGGTGACAGCTCAACGGGCATTGATGCCACCATGGCGACCTTCTTCAAGGGCCTGCAAACCCTGACCAGCAACGCCAGCGACAGCTCCGCGCGTCAGGCTGTGTTGGGCGAAGCACAAGGGCTGACCGCGCAGTTCACCAGTTCAGCAAAATACCTGAACGACATGAACACCGCCGTTAACCAGCAGATCTCGCAGAACGTTGATCAGATCAACACGTTCGCCTCGCAGATTGCCAAATTGAACACGCAGATCACCACCACGCGCGGCAGCACCGGGCAGGAGCCTAATGCGCTGCTCGATCAACGCGATCAGCTGGTCAGCAAGCTTAACGACATTACCGGTGTCACCGTCACGCAGCAGGATGGCGATACCTACAACGTCTCCTTTGCCAACGGCGTGCCACTGGTGAGCGGTGGAAATGCTAAAACTGTGGTGGCCGTCGCCTCCAGTGCAGATCCGACCAAAATGACCGTGGGCATGACGCAGCCGGATGGCTCCGTGTCGCAGATCCAGGAAAGCCGCATGACCACCGGTTCTCTCGGTGGCGCGTTGTCTTTCCGCAAAGATAACCTGGAACCGGCCATCAACCAGTTAGGTCAGTTAGCGCTGACGATGGCTGACAGCTTCAACACCACCAACAAAGCCGGTTTCGACCTCAATGGCACCCAGGGAACGGATTTCTTCACCTTCACCGGCGCAACCACGGTAGGCAACACCAAAAACCAGGGTACGGCGGATGTGAGCGTGGCCTACACCGACACGTCAGCGGTTAAAGCCAGCGATTACACCATGGCTTATAACGGCAGCAGCTGGGATGTGACCCGCGTTTCCGACGGGGCAAAAATCACGCCGACCACAGGCCCGAATGACAGCAACGGTAACCCGACGATGGAATTCGACGGCCTGTCCGTTTCTGTCAGCGGCACCCCGTCAACCAAAGACAGTTTCACCATCAAAACGGTGAGTAATGTGGCGGGCAGTGTGAATGTCGCGATCAGCGATTCTTCACTGATCGCCGCTGCGGGCTCAGCAGACACCGGCGTCAGCGATAACACCAACGCGCAGAAAATGCTGAATCTGCAAACCGCCAAACTGGTGGAAGGTAAATCAACCTTGTCCGGCGCGTATGCCAGCCTGGTCAGCAACGTGGGGAACCAGGTCAGCACACTGACTACCACCAATACCGCGCAGGCCAACATTGTGACCCAGCTGACCGCACAGCAGCAGTCTATCTCCGGGGTTAACCTCGATGAGGAATACGGCGATCTGCAACGTTACCAGCAATATTATCTGGCGAACGCGCAGGTCGTGCAGACGGCTTCGACGATTTTCGACGCGATCATCAACCTTCGCTGATACCGCCGCCTTCAGGCCGCTGGTGTTTAGAACGTATTATTTGAACTGATAAGGAACTGATGCCATGCGCCTTAGTACCAATATGATTTATCAACAAAACATGGATGCGGTTCTGGATGGTCAGAACCGTTTTCAGGCCACCGGTTTACAGCTGTCTACCGGTTCTAAAGTGAGCAAGCCTTCGGACGATCCGCTGGCGGCATCGCAGGCCGTATTGGTTCGTCAGGCATCTGCTGAAAACAAACAGTTTTCAGTGGCGCGCACTTTCGCTAATCAGAGCATGAGTCAGGAAGAATCGATTCTCTCCAGTGTGACCAGCACGATTCAGGACGCGCAGACGCTGATCGTTCAGGCCGGTGACGGCTCGTTAAGCGATGATGACCGTTCTTCTCTGGCGACCAAACTCGAAAGCCTGAAGTCTCAGCTGCTCAACATGTCGAACAGCACCGACGGTAATGGCCGCTATATTTTTGCCGGTTATAAGAGTGATACACCGCCGTTTACGCAAGATGCGACCACGGGTGCAGTGTCTTATTCGGGCGGCACAACGGCCATCACTCAGCAGGTGGATGCCAGCCGTACCATGACCATCAACCACACCGGTAATGAAGTTTTCCAGACCCTGACCGGTGATGCGAAAGCGGAACCCAACGGTGACCCCAGCGAGCCCGATATCTTCAAAACCATTGATGGTGCGCTGAAAGCCCTGAAAACGCCGTCTGCGGATTACACCACCGACACCGAGTACACGGACGCGATTGGTAAAGCCAACCGTGGCCTGAGCAACTCACTGAACAACGTGTTGTCTGTGCGTTCAGAGCTGGGTACGCAGATGAGTGAGCTGGACACGCTGGATACGCTCGGTGATAACCGTGAAGTGACCAACGCCAGCAAGCTGAGTGATTTGGTGGACACCGACTGGACGTCAGCAATTTCGACTTATACGCTGCAGCAGGTTGCGCTTCAGGCGTCTTATAAGACGTACAGCACCATGCAGGGCATGTCACTGTTTCAGATGAATTCGTAATCCCTCCTGCGCGGCTTCGCGCAAGATATCTCCTCTTCGTTATCGACTGCCTGCCCGTTTTAACGCGGGCAGGCAGGCTGTTTTCTGACTGTACTTAAACCGGGTACTTTCAGTTTTGTATGTCACTTTTTCTAAGGTTGAAGTGACATACTCTTTTTCCTCGTCATGCCTCTGGTCAGCTCATCCAAACAACGCTAACAGTACCGGGAACAGGAACGGGGCGAGCAGGGAAGTGATAATCCCGCAAATCACCAGTGCAAGTGAGCTGAACGCGCCTTCCTGATAATCCATTTCCGCACAGCGTGCAGTGCCGAGTGCGTGCGACGCAGTACCCATCGCCAGGCCGCGCGACGCCTTAGTGGTGATCTTCAGCAGATTCAAAATACTGTGGCCGAAAACGGCGCCGAGGATCCCGACGAAGATCACGCACACGGCGCTGATAGCAGGAATACCGTTGATGGATTGCGCTGTCGCCATTGCAATCGGCGTGGTGACGGATTTCGGTAATACCGATGCGGCGATCTGCGGTGTTGCCCCCATCCACAAGGCAATGGCGGTACCGGTAACCATCGCCACCACGCTGCCGATAAAGCAGATGCTGATAATGGATTTCCAGCGCGCGCGGATCTGGTGTAGCTGTTCGTACAACGGAAACGCCAGTGCCACCACGGCGGGTTGCAGCAAATCGTTAAGGATTTTGCTGCCCGCAAAATAGCGTGCGTAAGGGATGTTGGTCACCAGCAGCAAAGGAATAATCACCACCATCGACATCAGCAACGGGTTAAGCAGCGGCATTTTGAGCCTGATCGCCAGTTTGCGGGTAGCGAAAAAGACCAGCAGCGTCAGCGGCAAAGACCACAGAATATCAATCATTTTTTTCCTCCGCGCTTTCCTTAATTGTCCCGCGATCGCCGTGAATATAGTGGGAGCAATAGGCCACCACCAGCAGCACCACCAGCGTACTCACCAGGCAAGACACCACCAGCGGACCGAACTGCGTACGCAACTGCTCGTAATAATTCATCACCCCGACGCCGATAGGAACGAACAACAACGCCATGTAGCGGATCAGCACGTTGCAGCCGGGTTTGACCCATTTAAACGGCAGAATTTGTGTTGAGAGCAGGCAAAACAAAATCAGCATCCCGATAATGCTGCCGGGGATAGTGAGAGGCAAAAGAGAGGAAATGGCGTTACCGGCGAATAAACACAGGTAAATCAGAATAAACGCCCGAATATATTGAAATGCCAGAGAGACTGCGTTGCTCATGGTGTTTCACCCAGTTGAATGATGCATTCATCATACAATTAAGATGTGATCTGTGCCACATAACTCAGTATGAAATTTAGGAATGAAGTGTATTCCAAATGGGGGCGTCTTGGCGCGGGGAAAGTGTTAAGCAGGGAGGAGGGGGGTTAAATTCAACTTCAAGGTCAAGACCGTGGGTTGCCACCCACACCGGCCTTAGGGGTGGCTTATCGCCGCCACCCCTAAGAACCCCAGGCTCTTTTCACTGCGCGCTGCCGCTTGCTGGCTATGTTTCAGCGGCTCCTCCTATTGCCGCAAACGCCGCCGCTGCGCGGTCCTCTCATTTCAGGTTCGGACCCGCTCGGAAAAATACCCTCGCGGTTTCTCACCGTTCATTCGACGTCGTTTTGAGCGCGGCCTAAGGCTATGTAAAACAAATATTTTTCTCCTTCTGCGATGTGGAAGGAGGAAAGCAGAATCAAACACATCGTTTTGACTTTAAAAATGCCATTGGCCGCACTCAAAAATCACGCCGGAGGGAGTGGTGGAAAACCGCGCGTGTTTTTGCGCGGGTTGTAACCCGAGCGGAGGGCACCGCGCAGCGGCGGGATTTTGCGGCAATAGGAGGAGTGTCTGAAACATAGCCCGCGAGCGGCAGCGCGCAGTTAAAAAAACGCGGGATTGTTAAGGGGCGCGTTTACGCCCCTTAACCCGGTGTGGGCCGGCGCCCACGACCTTGACCTTGATGCAGCGCGCAGCGGCGCGATTTTGCGGCAATAGCCGGAGCCACTGAAACATAGCCCGCGAGCGGCAGCGCGCAGTTAAAAAAAACGCGGGATTGTTAAGGGGCGCGTTTACGCCCCTTAACCCGGTGTGGGCCGGCGCCCACGACCTTGACCTTGATGCAGCGCGCAGCGGCCGGATTTTGCGGCAATAGCCGGAGCCGCTGAAACACAGCCTGCGAGCGGCAGCGCGCAGTTAAAAAGACGTGGGAGAGGGGCCCGTCCTGGCCCCTTTTGGCCGGTTTGGGCGGCGAGCCCAAGGTTTTAACGTTGAAGAATTGGCTGAAGCCACTATCACATCAAGTCTTCAAGCCGCTTATACAACTCCCTGAATACCTCGCGGCGGGCGCCATACGCAGTATGTCTCTGCGCGTCGGGTTGATGCACCTGTTCAAGCGGCAGTTCCGGCAGGAACTGCTCCACCGGTTTGCCCGGATTTCCGGCGATTTGCGCCAGTCTTGCCGCGCCCAGCGCTGGACCGACGTCGCCACCCGTGCGGTATTCCAGTGTCTGACCGCTGATATCCGCCAGCATTTGCCGCCAGTAAGGGCTGCGTGCGCCGCCGCCGATCAGCGTAATGCTTTTCGGCTTCAGGCCGGTGGCATGTAACACATCCATGCCATCGGCGAGCGCGAAACCGACGCCTTCGAGAACCGCGCGGGCGATATCCGCCGGACCGTGCTGGTGCGTCAGGCCGAAGAGGGTGCCTTTGGCATTCGGGTTATTGTGCGGGGTGCGTTCGCCGGAAAGATACGGCAGGAACCAGACCGGTGAATCTGCCGGTGGCGTGTTCTCTGCCAGCGCGATAAGTTCTGCAACAGAAGCCGTGCCGGTGAGGTTTGCGGCCCAGTCAAGACAGGAGGCGGCGCTGAGCATCACTGACATCAGATGCCAGGTGTCGGGTAATGCATGACAGAAACTGTGAACGGCCTGCTGCGGATTACTCAGGAACCCGTCGCTGACCGCGAAATAGACGCCGGATGTACCGAGTGACAACATCGCTTGTCCGGTTTTATATAAACCGACGCCGACGGCACCTGCGGCATTATCCCCACCGCCTGCGATGACGGGCACGCAATCCATGCCCCAGCGTGCGGCCAGTTCTGGCAGCAGCTGGCCGGTGATCTCATTGCCTTCAAACAGTGCAGGCATATGCTGACGCGTCAGGCCGGTGGCGGCGAGCATACTGTCGCTCCAGTCACGGTTGGCCACGTCAAGCCACATTGTGCCAGCGGCATCAGACATGTCGCTGGCAAAAACGCCGGTCATTAACAGACGCAGGTAATCTTTTGGCAGTAATACTTTGTCGATTTTGGCAAACAAGGCCGGTTCGTTTTCACGCAGCCAAAGCAGTTTTGGTGCGGTGAAGCCCGGCATCATCAGGTTGCCGGTGATACGGCGCGAATCAGGAACGGCGGCTTCCAGTTGCTGGCACTGGCTGAAACTGCGGCCATCATTCCAGAGAATGGCCGGACGCAGGACGTTTTGCCCGGCATCCAGCACGGTTGCGCCATGCATCTGCCCGGTGATCCCGATCGCTTTAACCTGTTTTAACGGGTGACGCGTCGAGAGTGCTGAAATCGCGTTGCCGGTGGCTGTCCACCAGTCGGCGGGATCTTGTTCTGACCATAACGGGTGGGGGCGGGAAAGGGTTAACGCCTCACTGTGGCTGGCAACCACCTGACCCTCTTCACTGAGTAAAATCACTTTAACGCCAGAGGTGCCGAGATCTATACCGAGATACATACCAGATTCCTTTTTATGTCAGTAGGGGGTAACCCATTCATGCCTGCATAAATAAATAACGCCCTGCGAACCGGAGGCAGGCAGGGCGTAAATCATTGCTTATGCATTAACCAAACAGATAACGGTTAACCAGATTTTCCAGACGTTCCTGCTGGCCGCTCTGGTGCTGAGGATTGATCTCATTTTGCTGCGCCATGCTGCTGAGGGATTCCAGAGACATCTTACCTTGCAGAATTTGCTGGCCCAGTTCGGTATTCCAGCCGGCGTAACGCTGCGCAACGTGTTTATCCAGTTCACGGCTTTCAATCATTCGTGCTGCCACTTTCAGCGCCAGCGCCATGGTGTCCATGCCGCCAATATGGCCGTAGAACAGGTCATATTTATCGGTGCTTTGACGACGAACCTTAGAGTCAAAGTTCAGGCCGCCGGTCGTGAATCCGCCCGCTTTGATGATTTCATACATGACCAGCGCATTTTCTTCAACGCTGTTTGGGAACTGATCGGTATCCCAGCCACATTGCGGATCACCACGGTTAGCATCGACAGAACCAAAGATCCCGAGCGCAATGGCGTTCGCAATTTCATGATGGAATGAGTGACCGGCAAGCGTTGCGTGGTTTGCTTCGATGTTAACTTTGATCTCTTTTTCCAGACCGAATTGTTTAAGGAAGCCGTACACCGTCGCCACATCATAATCGTACTGATGTTTGGTTGGCTCCTGCGGTTTAGGTTCGATGAGCAGCGTGCCCTGGAAGCCGATTTTGTGTTTGTGCTCAACCACCATCTGCATGAAGCGACCCAGTTGTTCGCGCTCCTGACGCAGATCGGTATTGAGCAGGGTTTCGTAACCTTCACGGCCGCCCCACAACACATAGTTTTCGCCGCCCAGTTTCTGGGTGGCATTCATGGCATTGACCACCTGCGTCGCGGCCCAGCTGTAGATTTCCGGGTTCGGGTTGGTCGCCGCACCGGCACCAAAGCGCGGGTTAGAGAAGCAGTTCGCCGTGCCCCACAGCAGTTTCACGCCGGTAGCTTCTTGTTTCTGTGCCAGAACGTCAGTCATTACCGCCAGGTTGTTAACGTATTCTTTCAGGGATGCGCCTTCCGGCGACACGTCCACGTCATGGAAGCAGTAATAAGGCACGTTCAGTTTTTTGAAGAATTCGAACGCCACATCGGCTTTGGCCTTGGCCAGTTCCAGTTCGTTACCCGGCTGCTGCCATGGGCGAACAAATGAGCCCGGGCCAAACATGTCGTTGCCGTTCCAGCAGAATGTGTGCCAGTAACAGGCTGCGAAACGCAGATGCTCAGCCATGGTTTTGCCGAGGATCACTTCTTCAGGATTGTAGTGACGAAATGCCAGCGGGTTAGTGCTGTTAGCACCTTCGTAGCGAACTGCATCCAGCTTGTCGAAATATGCGTGCATTGAAAAACTCCTTGAAAACGGGCCCAGCGGGACTGGGAGGCTGAGGCCCTATCTTCGGAGTTGTGACTTCTTCTAACAATTACGTTATTTCACACTCAATTTAATAGAATTATTAAATGTGCAGTAGATCGCATAATTAACCCCATTCATCTTGCTTTTCTCTGACTTTCGCGTGATGCCTCGATAATAAAATTACTAATCAGTGTCGAATTACAATCAAACCATGATCTTCATCAAACTTCCGGAAATAAACAAAAAATCATAATGCGGTGATTAAAATCTGCAATTGCCGATTAATTATTCAGCGACAACAATCCCTGTGTCATTTCTGTACGGTTTCTCTGTATCTGCCTCTTCTTATTCTTATAAAAGGTCTGAAAAATGAAAATGAATAAAATGATTCTTTCTGCCTGTGCTGCGTTGATATTGTTCAGCCAGACAGGCATGGCGAAAGAAATAAAAATAGGTATGGCGATTGATGACTTACGTTTAGAACGCTGGCAAAAAGACCGTGATATTTTTGTGGCTAAAGCCAAAACGCTGGGCGCCGATGTTTTTGTTCAGTCGGCAAACGGCAACGAAGAAACGCAGATGGCGCAGATCGAAAATATGATCAACCGCGGCGTCGATGTGCTGGTCATCATTCCTTATAACGGCGAAGTGCTGAGTAATGTTATCGCCGAAGCCAAGCGCGAAGGCATCAAAGTGCTGGCGTACGATCGCATGATCAACAACGCTGATATCGATTTTTACATCTCCTTTGATAACGAAAAAGTCGGGGAACTGCAGGCTCAAAGCCTGGTGGAACGCGTTCCTCAGGGCAATTACTTCCTGATGGGCGGCTCGCCGGTGGACAATAACGCCAAGCTGTTCCGCGCCGGGCAGATGAAGGTGTTAAATCCGCTGATCAAAGACGGAAAAATCAAAATCGTCGGTGACCAGTGGGCTGACGGGTGGTTGCCGGAAAATGCGCTGAAGATCATGGAAAATGCGCTGACCGCCAACAACAACAAAATTGATGCGGTGGTGGCGTCCAACGATGCCACTGCCGGCGGTGCGGTACAGGCCTTGTCTGCGCAAGGGCTGGCGGGCAAAGTGGCGATTTCCGGTCAGGACGCCGATCTGGCGGCCATCAAACGTATCGAAGCCGGAACTCAAACCATGACGGTCTACAAACCAATCACCAAACTGGCCAATGATGCGGCAGAAATTGCCGTGCAGTTAGGTAAGGGTGAAGCACCTAAATCTAATGCCACTTTAAATAACGGGAAAAAAGAAGTGCCTTCATTTTTATTAACGCCTATTCCGGTAGATAAAAATAATATTGAAAGCACGGTAGTGGCTGACGGTTTCCATAAAAAATCAGATCTTTAATTTTTCAATATTATCTATGAAAACAACACCTCTCATTGGGCGGTGTTGTTTTTATCAGGATACTGACTATGCCAGAACAATTTGAAAAATCACCGTTGCTGGAAATGCGTAATATCACTAAAAAGTTCGGCACGGTAAAAGCGGTCGATAATATTAGTCTTACACTGTCTGCCGGGGAAGTGTTATCGCTTTGTGGCGAAAATGGCTCGGGGAAATCCACATTAATGAAAGTGTTATGCGGTATTTATCCCCAGGGCACTTATGAGGGCGAAATTTATTTCGCCGGTGAACGTCTGAGCGCGAAAGGCATCCGCGACACAGAACAAAAAGGTATTGCGATTATTCATCAGGAACTGGCGCTGGTGAAACAACTGAGCGTGCTGGAAAACATGTTTCTCGGCAACGAGTGGGGCCGTTATGGCCTGCTGGACACCGATAAAATGTATCTTCGCTGCCAGCGTATGCTGGCGCAGGTGAAGCTGGATATCGACCCTCATCAGCTGGTGGGCAATCTCGGATTAGGGCAGCGTCAGTTGGTAGAAATTGCCAAAGCGCTGAATAAACAGGTGCGCCTGCTGGTGCTTGATGAACCCACCGCATCGCTGACCGAAAGTGAAACGGCCATTCTGCTGGATATCATCCGGGATCTGCGTCATCACGATATTGCCTGTATTTATATCTCCCACAAACTGACTGAAGTGAAAGCCATTTCTGACAAGCTCTGTGTGATCCGAGACGGCAGGCACATTGCCACCTGCAACGCGGCCGGTACGTCAGAAAAGGAGATCATTTCCATGATGGTCGGCCGCGAATTAACGGAGCTGTTCCCGCCACGTCACCGGCAGATCGGCGCAGAGATTTTGCGTGTTGAAAACCTGAACGCATGGCATCCGGTTAACCGTCACATCAAAAGGGTCGATAACGCCGGATTCACGTTGCGTCAGGGCGAAGTGCTGGGCGTTGCCGGGCTGGTGGGGGCAGGCAGAACCGAAATGATGGAGTGTCTGTACGGTGTCTATCCGGGGCGCTGGTCGGGGGATGTCTGGCTGGAAGGTCATCAGGTGCAGATCACCGACTGTCGTGATGCCATGCGTCGCGGGCTGGCGATGGTGCCTGAAGATCGCAAACGCGATGGCATTGTGCCGGTCATGGCCGTGGGCAGCAATATTACGCTGGCAGCGCTCAGTCAGTTCAGCAGCGGCGGTGTTTTGCGCGAGGCGCAGGAGCAATTCACCATCAGCGAATCGGTGAAACAGCTAAAAATCAAAACGTCTTCATCCGAACTGGCGATTGGACGCCTGAGCGGCGGTAACCAGCAAAAAGCCATTCTGGCGCGCTGCCTGTTACTCAAACCCAAAATCCTGATCCTCGATGAACCCACGCGCGGTATCGACGTCGGGGCAAAGCATGAAATCTACAAACTCATTGGTCAGCTGGCGGCACAGGGAATGGCGATCATCGTAATCTCCTCGGAGTTACCCGAGGTGCTGGGGCTCAGCGACCGGGTGGTGGTGATGCATCTGGGACAGGTTAAAGCCTGTCTGGACAACAACAATTTAAGTCAGGAACAGGTCATGGAAGCCGCATTGAGGAGTGAAACGCATGTCTAAATTTCCACAGCCAGGAACCCCCGCGGCTGCCACGCCGGTGGATAAGCCGGATGCCGTCTTTTCCCTGCAAAAGCTAAAAAATATTAACTTGCAGGTCTTTGTGATGCTGGCCGCCATTGCGGTAATTATTGTTTTTTTCAGCCTGACGACAGACGGCGCGTACATCAGCGCGCGAAATATTTCGAACCTGCTGCGCCAGACGGCGATCACCGGCATTTTGGCCGTCGGCATGGTTTTCGTCATTATCTCCGCAGAAATCGACCTTTCCGTCGGCTCAATGATGGGGCTGCTGGGCGGCGTGGCGGCCATTTTTGACGTCTGGCTTGGCTGGCCGCTTCCGCTGACCATTGCGGTAACACTGGTGCTTGGCCTGTTACTGGGGGCATGGAACGGCTGGTGGGTGGCATATCGCAAAGTGCCGTCATTTATCGTCACACTGGCCGGCATGCTGGCATTTCGCGGCATTCTGATTGGCATTACCAGCGGCACTACGGTGTCCCCGACCACGCCCGCGATGTCTTTAATCGGTCAGAGTTATCTGCCGGGTTCTTTCGGTTTTGGGATCGGTGCGGTGGCGCTGGCGCTGTTTATCGGCTGGCAGTGGCGCAGACGTAAACAACGCAGCGCGCTCGGGCTGCCGGTGGCGGCCGCCAGAACTGACGTGACCCGTCAGGCACTGACCGCCATTGTGGCGCTGGGGGCGATTTATCTGCTCAACGATTACCGTGGCGTACCTACGCCGGTGCTGATCCTGGTTGCGCTGATGCTTGGCGGCATGTTTATGGCGTCACGCACATCGTTCGGGCGTCGTATTTATGCTATTGGCGGCAACATTGAGGCGGCGCGGCTGTCGGGCGTGAACGTCGAACGCAGCAAGCTGGCGGTGTTTGCCATCAACGGGCTGATGGTGGCCATCGCCGGTCTTATCCTCAGTTCGCGTCTGGGTGCAGGTTCACCGTCGGCGGGTAATATCGCGGAGCTGGATGCGATCGCCGCGTGTGTTATCGGCGGTACCAGCCTGGCGGGCGGTGTTGGCAGCGTGGCCGGTGCGGTGATGGGCGCATTCATCATGGCGTCCCTGGATAATGGGATGAGCATGCTCGATGTTCCGACATTCTGGCAGTACATCGTCAAAGGCGCGATTTTGCTGCTGGCGGTATGGATGGATTCCGCGACCAAGCGTCGGGCATAAATACGGCGAGATATGCAGAATTTTCCGGCACTGACTAAGGGAAATCTGGTTTACCTCACATAATCACAATCCAGAATCTACAGTTCTTCTGCCGTTGTGTTATTCAGCAACGCAATTAGCCTTGTTCCTCCGCGTGGGGGAACAAGGCTTTAGTCAATGTAATCATCGGTGAGAAACAGGCATGTTTGAAAAACGCTACAGGATTACGCTGCTCTTTAACGCCAATAAAGTTTACGACCGTCAGGTGGTGGAAGGTGTGGGCGAATATTTGCAGGCCTCACAAAGCGACTGGGATATCTTCATCGAAGAAGATTTTCGCTGTCGTATAGATAACATCAAAGACTGGCTGGGCGACGGCGTTATTGCCGATTTCGACGATCGCGAAATAGAGACGCTGCTTGAAGATCTGAAGGTGCCCATCGTCGGCGTCGGCGGTTCGTATCACCGGGAAGAGGATTATCCGCCGGTGCATTACATCGCCACCGACAACTTCGCGCTGGTGGAAGCCGCGTTTATGCACCTGAAAGAAAAGGGCATTAATCGTTTTGCATTTTATGGTCTGCCCGATACCGGGGGGAAACGCTGGGCGCAGGAGCGCGAGCACGCGTTCAGAGCCCTGGTGGCCTCCGAGCAGTATCAGGGTGTGGTGTATCAGGGGATGGAAACCGCGCCGGAAAACTGGCAACACGCGCAGAACAGGCTGGCTGACTGGGTGCAAACCTTGCCGCAGCAAACCGGCATTATTGCGGTCACCGATGCCCGCGCGCGCCACTTATTGCAGGTCTGTGAGCACCTCAACATCCCGGTGCCGGAAAAACTCAGTGTGATCGGGATTGATAACGAAGAGCTGACGCGCTACCTCTCGCGGGTCGCGTTGTCTTCGGTGGTGCAGGGCACTCGCCAGATGGGGTACCGCGCAGCGAAGTTACTGCATCAGCTGCTTGATCAGCGCGATTTGCCGTTGCAGCGCATTTTAGTGCCGCCGGTGAAGGTGGTTGAACGCCGCTCTACCGATTTCCGTTCACTGCGTGATCCGGCGGTGATCCAGGCGATGCATTACATCCGTTACCACGCCTGTAAAGGGATCAAAGTGGAGCAGGTGCTGGATGCCATTGGCATGTCTCGCTCGAACCTGGAAAAGCGTTTCAAAGATGAAACGGGGCAGACGATCCACGGTGTTATCCACGAAGAGAAACTCGACCGCGCCCGCAATCTGCTGGCAGCGACGTCGATCTCCATTAACGAAATCTCGCAAATGTGTGGTTATCCTTCACTGCAATATTTTTATTCGGTGTTCAGAAAAGGCTATGAAATGACGCCAAAAGAATACCGCAGCATTCATGGTGAAGGCGTTTATCAGGAGAGCTGAAACAAAAGGTTTGCATAAACTGCCCCGGTGCTTAATCAGCGCCGGGGCAGGGTAGAAGTGTTTTATAGGGTAATCACGAACTGGCGGTTGCCGTGTTCAGGGGTGATCATCATCCCTTGCGCGGTGTCAGAGGCGCTGGCGAGATCGCAATGCTCTACCTGATGAATATTGCGCAGGCACAGCGTCCAGTCAGTGGCCTTACCTTCGCTGTTCAGCGTCAGCGTGTTGCCCGTACGCTGAACTTTCAGGGTAAAGACCACATTCCCTTGCAGATCCGTAATCTGACTTTCAGCAATCATACCGTCTTCCAGCTCGAACAGATGGAATTGCGGCTTCTCGCTGTAATCGTAATCCGGTTTCTGATCATTGCTCCCCAGCGCAAGCAGCGTGTTGGGACGCACATACAGCGGCAAACTGTCGAAACCATGCTGCTGACGATGCCAGCGCGAACCTTCCGCGACGTCGTTGTTCAGCAGGTGCGTCCAGCGGCCTTGCGGAAGATAGAAATCCACATCGCCTTCTTCGCTGAAGACCGGCGCAACCAGAACGTTATCGCCCAGCATGTATTGCCTGTCCAGATAGTCACACGCCGGATCTTCCGGGAACTCCAGCATCATGGCGCGCATTACCGGCGTACCCTGACTGGCGGCCTGCGCAGACGCAGGGTAGAGATACGGCATCAGGCGGCATTTGAGCTGCGTGAACTGACGTACCACATCACAGGCTTCATCATCGTAGACCCAGGGTACCCGATAGGATTTGCTGCCGTGCAGGCGGCTGTGGCTCGACAGTAATCCGAACGCGCACCAGCGTTTGTAGATATGCGCCGGCGCGGTGTTTTCGAAACCGCCGATGTCATGACTCCAGAAACCAAAACCGGACAGGCCGATCGACAGACCTCCGCGCAGGCTTTCCGCCATTGATTCGTAGGTGGCGTAGCAGTCGCCGCCCCAGTGCACCGGGAATTGCTGCGCGCCGACAGAAGCGGAGCGTGCAAACAACACGGCTTCGGATTCGCCGAGTTTTTCCTGCAGAGTTTCGTACACCAGTTTGTTGTACACAAACGCATAGTGGTTGTGCATTTTCTGCGGGTCGCAGCCGTCATGCCAGACGACGTCCGTCGGGATACGTTCGCCGAAATCGGTTTTAAAGCAATCGACGCCCATATCCACCAGGCGTTTCAGATGCCCGGCGTACCATTCACAGGCCTGCGGATTGGTGAAATCGACAATGCCCATGCCGGCTTGCCATTTGTCCCACTGCCAGACGCGGCCATCAGGACGTTTCAGCAGATAACCTTTCTCTTTGCCTTCATGGAACAGCGGGGATTTCTGGCCGATGTACGGGTTAATCCACACGCAGATTTTCAGCCCGCGCGCCTTAAGGCGTTGCAACATGCCCTGCGGGTCAGGGAAGGTCTGAGGATCCCATTCGAAATCACACCACTGGAAGGCTTTCATCCAGAAGCAGTCGAAGTGGAAGACATGCAGCGGCAGTTCACGCTCTGCCATGCCGTCGATGAAGCTGTTAACCGTGGCTTCATCATAGTTGGTGGTAAATGAAGTGGTCAGCCACAGACCGAACGACCAGGCTGGCGGCAGTGCAGGGCGGCCGGTCAGACGGGTATAGCGGTCGAGAACGTTTTTCGGCGTCGGGCCGTCGATGACGAAATACTCCAGGTATTCGCCTTCCACGCTGAACTGAACTTTAGAGACTTTTTCTGAACCGACTTCAAAAGACACACATTCCGGATGATTCACCAGCACGCCGTAGCCACGGTTGGTCAGATAAAACGGAATGTTTTTGTAGGATTGCTCAGTGCTGGTGCCGCCATCGCGGTTCCAGGTTTCAACAGTTTGACCATTTTTGACCAGCGCGGTGAAGCGCTCGCCCAGCCCGTACACGGTTTCGCCGACGCCGAGATCCAGCCGCTCCATCATGTAGGTTTTCTGGCTGTTGCCGTCCTGAACGTAACCATTAGATTTTGCCACGCTGCCGGTAATACGACGGCCATTGCGCAGGAAATCCAGCGTCCAGTTGTTGCCTTTGGTCACATGCACCGACAGCGAACCGCTGTGTAACGCGGCAAACTCGTCGTTGTCTTCAAAGCGCAATTCCGGCGTATCCGACTGAATCAGCGGATAGTGCGGGCCTTTGTCTGCTTCGCCGTCAAAGTGAGTGATGCGCACGCCAATCACGCCGGTCTGCGGCGAGAAAAATCGCAGCGTAAACATTGGCGAATCAAGCTGGCTGGCGCGTTCAGACGCGTCTTTCGGCGCGGCGTAAATCACCATCTCGTTACCCGTTCTCTGCACTTCAAACACCTGTAACGGGTGCGTGAGTGTGAGTCCGTCCTGGATTAACCAGTTACCGTCACTAATTTTCAAGGTAAAACCCTCCTTTTACACTGCTTCCAATTCATTTCATAAATTCTTGCTGATTGCGGCGGATGCCCTGCGCGACTTCGTCGATGATGCGACGCAACAGCGGGGTGCGCAGAATGTAATAGCGTTTACAGATGATGGCGCTCAGCAGGTAGCAGATTGCCGGAACCAGCGTGAACAGCGCGACAATGCTGGTCATGGTGGCGCTGTTTTGGATGGCAGCGCCGGACTGATAACCCGAGCCCGCCAGCATCCAGCCGATCATGGCACCGGCCAGTGCCAGGCCCAATTTCAGGACGAACAGGGTGCCTGCGAAGCTGATGCCGGTAAGACGTTTGCCATCATTCCATTCACCGTAATCGACGGTGTCGGACATCATTACCCATTGAATTGGCGTCACGAGTTGATGCAAAACGCCGATAACAAAGATGAAGATAAACATCAGGACGCTGCCGTTAACCGGCAGGAAGAACATGCACAGGCTGAGAACGGCCAGAATGGCATTGGTCCACCAGAAGACGCTGACTTTGCATTTCCAGTCGGTAAGCGGTTTTGCCAGCGCGCTGCCGAACAGGTTGCCGACGGAGTAAACGCCAAGGAACCAGGCGAACAGCACCGGATTGCCCAGAATGTAAGTCACGTAATACATCATTGCCCCGCCGCGTACGGCAACCGCCATGATGTTCAAAATGGTCAGCAGGCCGACAATACGCCACTGGTCGTTGTGCCAGATATCTCGCAAATCTTCGCGCATGGTGCCGGTAGGTTTGCCCGGATCGATACGTTCTTTCGTGGTGGCAAAGCAGATTGCCAGCATCACTGCCGCCACAATCGCCAGCACGGCGATCCCGCCCTGATAACCCACGGCCTGATTTTCCCCGCCGATGTAATTCACCAGCGGCATCATCAGTACGGTACTCAGCATGCCGCCTGCGGTAGCCAGTACAAAGCGGTAGGATTGCAGCGAGATGCGTTGTTCAGGATTGTTGGTGATCACCCCGCCCAGTGCGCAATACGGGATATTGACCACGGTGTACATCAGGGTCAGCAGCGTGTAAGTGATGGCCGCGTAAATCATTTTGCCGGTCATGCTCAGTTCTGGCGTGGTGTACGTAAACACGCAGACGATGCCAAACGGGATTGCGCCAAACAGCACGTATGGGCGGAATTTACCCCAGCGGGTGCGGGTACGGTCGGCCAGTAATCCCATGCAGGGGTCAGAGATCGCATCCAGTGCGCGTGCCAGCAGGAACATGGTGCCGACATATCCGGCCGGGATCCCGAAAATATCGGTGTAGAAAAACATCATGTACAACATGACATTATCAAAAATGATATGACTGGCAGCATCGCCTAATCCATAACCAATCTTTTCCTTGACTGAAAGGATTTCTGTACTCATTGCTTCAACGTCCATATGAAAAGGGAGAGTAAGGTTTTAACGGTTGGCGGGGGCTAGGGCTATTGAGATTTTTGCTTCTGAAATTATGTTTCTTTATTTCTGTGATCGCAGGGGGCAAAAGGCGGAAAGTTGAGCGGAGAACGGGTGAAAAAACCTCCCGTTTCGGGAGGTTTCAGAGGGTTATTTTTTGTACTTTGCTTCCAGCGTGGCAAACCACGGCGCGGTAAAATCTTCTGATTTTCCCCAGCCTGGAATAATTTTGCTCAATCCGGTCACGTTGATGCCGTCAGGCTGGCTTAGCAGCAGAGACTGAGGAATGGTCTGCGCCGGGAATTCATAGGTGGCTGGCGTTTTCTCACCGGCAATTTTCAGCGCCACGATGCGCAGGTTCACCGCGCCAATCAGCTGCGTATCCACCGCAGCGGTCATCTGCCACGGGCTGCCTTTTTCGCGCATCAGTTGCAGGTCCTGATTCGAGACATCAATACTGTAGAGTTTGATTTCAGTACGGCCATTTTCTTTCAGCGCTTTATAGGCACCCTGGCTGAATGCATCCCACGCACCCCAGATGGCATCAATCTGACCTTTCGGGTATTTCGCTAAAATAGCACCGACTTTGTTGGCGGTGTCGCCTTGTACGTCTGAGGACACGGCGCCGATAGATTCCAGCTGATGAATCCCCGGATTTTCTTTCAGAATCGCTTCATAGGTTTTCTGACGGCGTTCCATCGGCGGGAAACCGGCCACCCACAGTTTGACGATGTTGGCTTTGCCGTTGAAATCTTTCACCAACTGGCCGACGGAGGCTTTCGCCAGGGATGCGTCGTCCTGTCGGGTTACCGTGACGCCGGGAATATTTTCCGGTACTTCGGTATCAAATGCCGAAACGGCAATGCCCGCCGCCGCGATACGCTTGACCAGCGCCTCGGAATACGGGCCGCGTCCCTGCGAGAGAATGATGCCGTCATATTTCTGGCTGATGGCCTGATTGACGAAATCCTGGAATTTGGCGTCGTCGCCGTTACTCAGAAAAGTATCGACCTTGAAGCCGAGCGCGCGGCCTTGTTTGATGGCACCGGCCAGAAACTGGGTGGTGTTATCGTCAGAACCGAGGTTACGCACAATGGCTATACGCACCGGGCCATTATGTTGTGCAATCGCCGCCGGAACAGGGGCGGGCGTGGCATCCGCGGCGAATGCCGGGAGGGCGGAGAACAGGCTCAGTGCCAGTAAAGAGGCGGATATTCTTTTCATTATTTAACAACTCCGTCGGTGCGGCAGATGATCGCAGCGATGTCAGCATGACCCTGGGATAGTTTCGGCGCGCCAAATGGGCGTTCCGGAATGAGGATGTACAGAAGTCTGTCTGTCCAGACGTCTATTCTGTCGGAGCAGTCTACCGATATGTTAAGAAGGAGGGAATGTTTTGTTGTTATTATATTTCATCGCGGCGTTATTCCTGTTAGTTATAGGAGGAGGGCAGTCTTTGAGCAAAATCAGAGACATGGCCTAGACTAAAAGCACACACCTGAAAGATGCCCCCGGAGGAAGCCTGATGACTTATCCTTTCCGCGACACCTTACTGCCCGTTTTCGCACTGGCCCTGCTGGCCACCCACGCTAACGCGGCACCGAAAGCCCCCATCTCACCGGCGTCTGCGCGCGCAGAGGTCACTGAACTTGCCAGCGGACTGGATCACCCGTGGTCGCTGGCCTTTCTGCCAGATAATCAGGGCGCGCTGATCACCGAGCGCAGCGGGCAGATGCGCCTGTGGCAGCCTGACGGCGCAATGTCAGCCCCGCTCAAGGGTGTGCCGCGCGTGTGGGTCAGCGGGCAGGCCGGGTTATGGGACGTGCGCTTATCTCCTGACTTTGCCAAAAACCGGCGTGTCTATCTGACCTTCACTCAGCCCGGCGAGAAGGGCGAACCCCATGCGGCGCTGGGATATGGCACCTTGTCGTCTGACAATAAAAGTCTCGACGACTTTAAAGTGATCTTCGTCCAGCAGCCTGCGCTCAGCAGCGGCATCAATCTCGGCGGACGGATTGCCTTCGATGCGAAGGGCAATATCTTCATGTCCACCGGCGACAACAATCAGCGAATTAACGCCCAGCATCTCAGCCAGTTGCAGGGCAAGATTTTGCGTCTGACCCCGGAAGGGGGCGTGCCGCAGGACAACCCGTTTGTTAACGATAAGAATGCCAGGCCGGAGATCTGGACTTATGGCAACCGTAATCCGCAGAGTCTGGCCGTCAATCCGTGGACCGGCGCCTTATGGGAATCTGAGCACGGTCCGCGCGGCGGGGATGAAGTGAATCTGCCGCAGCCCGGTAACAACTATGGCTGGCCGCTGGCGACGTTTGGCATCAATTATTCCGGGCAGCCTATTCCGGAAGCGAAAGGCACCCGGATCGACGGTGCCGTTGATCCGATTTATTACTGGGAAGTCTCTCCTGCGCTGAGCGGGATGGCGTTTTATAACGCAGACCGTTTCCCGCAGTGGAAACATTCGCTGTTTATCGGCGCGCTGGCGGGGGAATCTCTGATCCGTCTGACCGTAGACGGCGATAAAGTCACCGGTGAAGAGCGGTTGCTGACAGATCGCAAGGAACGCATCCGGGAAGTGCAGACCGGGCCGGACGGCTTCGTGTATGTGCTGACGGATGAGAGTGACGGCAAATTACTGAAGATTGCGCCGGGTGCTTAACATGAAAAAGGCGGGTCGGATGACCCGCCGGTAACCCGAAGAAACGGCCTTAACTCAGCGGGATCATCACGCGTTTGATAAAGGCCGGGCGCTGCGTCAGTTGCTGATACCAGCGCTCAACGTTCGGATGCGACTGACGCTCAATGTTCAGCGAGTACCAGGAATAGGCATAAATCCCCAGCGGAATATCTCCGATCCCGAACGTTTCGCCGGAGAGCCATTTTTGCTTTGCCAGTACGGCATCGGCAATTGCCCAGTATTTCTCAAACACCTTCATGCCCGAGGCAACCAGCGCCATATCGCGCTCCGGTTCCGGAATGCGCACCAGCGTCTGATAGACCTGACGATAAGGGGCGATCAGCGAACTGCTCGCCCAGTCCAGCCATTTGTCGATACTGGCGCGATGCCGCGCATCGGCAGGCCAGAATTCCGGTTTGCCGGAACATTCGGCAAGGTAGCGAAGAATGGCATTCGATTCCCACAAGACAAAATCATCTTCCTGAAAGCAGGGCACCAGACCATTCGGGTTTAAAGCGAGATAAGCCGGGTCAGTATTCTTGCCAAAGGCGCCGCCCGCGTTGACGATGTTATACGCCAGACTCAGTTCATCCAGCATCCACAGCACTTTTTTAACGTTGGTCGAGTTTTCACGTCCCCATACGGTAATCATTCAGAACCCCTTGTTTTCAATATGAAAATACGGACTTTTTTTGATGATGACTGGCTAGAACTATAGGCCACGGCGAAGAATTATGCGAAGGGAAAAAAGTAACACTCAGCGACAGGGTGTAGCCGCCGCTGAGTGCGGGAAGGGCAGGTTAGCGTTGTAACTTCTGCGCTTTAAACAGGGAAATGACGCTGAGCAGTGCGACAACCATCAGGTAATAACCCGGTGCCAGACTGCTGCCGGTGGCGGAAATCAGCAGCGTACAGATGAACGGTGCAAAGCCGCCAAACACGGTTACGGCAACGTTGTAGCTGATAGCCATACCGCTTGCGCGGGTGGTGATCGGGAACAGATCCGCCATCATCGACGGAACGGCGGAGAAATACACCGATTTGAGCAGCGCCAGCCAGCTGATAAGCAACAGCAGTGACAGCGCGGAAGTGTATTCCAGCATCAGCCAGAATGCCGGGTAAATGGTGATCAGCAACAGCACCAGTGAGCCCCACATCAGCGGCAGACGCCCCACTTTTTCAGCCCATAATCCCATCAGCGGCGTCACCACCGTCAGAATTATCCCGGCAGACAGCGTCGCGGTAAACCCGGCCGACGCGGGCAGATGCAGCGTTTTAGTGGCATACGTCGGCACATAGTTCAGCATGTAGTTAATGGCCGTTGACACGACCATCAGCCCGATGGCGATGAAAAACAGGCCTTTCTGCGCCCGGACGATCTCTTTCAGCGGAGACGCGGATTTCTCGGCAGTGCGGAAGCTTTCCGACTCTTTGATGTGACGGCGGATGTACAACCCGACCGGGCCAATCAGCAGGCCGAAGATAAACGGAATACGCCATCCCCAGTCCTGCAACTGAGTTTCGGTCAGGATGGCAGACAATCCCAGGCCAAATGCCGACGCCAGTAACGTACTCGCGCCCTGGGTGGCAAACTGCCAGCTGGCGATGAAGGCTTTACGCTCGGGGAAATGTTCCACCAGAAATGCCGTGGAGCTGCCGAACTCGCCGCCTGCGGAGAAGCCCTGAATCAGGCGTGCGGCCAGGATAAGCAGCGGTGCTGCCATGCCGATGGTGCCGTAAGACGGCGTGACCACAATGATCAGACCGCCGATCATCATCAGGCTGATGGACATCAGTAACGATGCTTTTCGCCCGTGTTTATCGGCGTAAGCCCCCAGCACAATCGCACCCAGCGGGCGGATCAGGAAGGAAACGCCGAAGCTGCCAAAGGTCAGCAGCAGCGAGACGGTCGGATCTGAGGTCGGAAAATAGGCGTGGGCGATATAGCTGGCGAAAAAGCCGTAAATCGCGATATCGAACCACTCCAGCGCATTGCCGATACAGGTGGCAAACAACGTTTTCATCAGATTCGGCTTTTCTGCCGTTCCGTTAAGCGGGGTTGAAGATGCAGTTATCTGGCTCATTGAACAACTCCGGCTTGCGCGTTGTGATGTGCGTGATGTTGACTGAGCAGGGCTGTGCCCCTTTCGCCCAGATCCCATAACAGGTGGGTCATGATCGCCAGCCCTTCACGGGCAACCGAAATCAGCATGTGTTCGTTGACGCCGTGCTGCCCGCAGGCCGGATAGGAGTGCGGTACCCACAAGGTCGGCAGGCCGAGGATATCGGCGAACACATCGTTAGGCAGCGAACCGCCCAGATTCGGTAACAGCGCCGGTTTTTTGCCGGTTGTCTGTTGCATGATGTCCAGCGCCCAGTCCACCAGCGGATCAGTCGGATCAAAGCGCGTTGCCGGGGAGCCGCGCATAAATTCCACCTCTACCTGTGGAAAGCCCCTGGCGTCCAGATGCGCACGAACGTGTTCCGCCAGATGCTGCCAGTCGGTACCGACCACAAAGCGCAACTGACACACCGCGGTGGCATGGCCGGGAATGGCATTCATCGGGCGCTGTGGATTGCCGGTCAGGAATGACAACACTTCCAGCTGATTCCACGCGTAGAGACGTTCGGTAGGTGTCAGCCCTTCTTCGCCCCAGTCAGGATCGATCTGCGGATCGTTTTCGCCGCCACCGGCCTCAACGTCGCTGAGAATGTCGCGAATGGCTTCGCTGACCGCAGGCGGTTTCAGCGCCGCGACCTGTAACTGACCGTGCTGGTTCACCAGACACGCCAGCGCGTTGGCCAGCTGCGTGCCCGGATTGGTCAGCAGACCACCCCAGTTCCCGGAGTGATAGGCGTTGTCACGCGCATTTACGGTCAGACGGAAATTGACGGCGCCGCGTGAGCCGAGGAACAGGGTCGGACGGACGGCGTTGAGACGCGGCCCGTCAGAGGCGAGGAAAATATCTGCGCTCAGTGGTTCTTTATAGTTGCGGCAAAGTTCTGCCAGACCCGGCGAACTGATTTCTTCGCCCATTTCGAACAGCAGCTTGCAGTTAAAGCCCAGACGCCCGCCGCGTGCTTTGAAGATTTGCTCCAGCGCCGCGATATTAATGCTGTGCTGGCCTTTGTTATCCGCTGTGCCGCGCCCGTACCAGCGGTCACCTTCTTCTTTCAGTGCCCAGGGCGAGAGATCGCTGCGCCAGTTTTCATCGTCCCCGAACACCACATCGCCATGACCGTAGCTGAGGACGGTGGGCAGCGCGCTGTCTTCAATACGGGTTGCGATAAGAAAAGGCCGGTTGGCGGCGTGAGGATTATCAACGCTGAGCAGCGTGAAGCCCATCGCAGATAACGCCGGTTTAATCTCTTCATCGAGGTAACGGGCCAGTTCATCATCCCGCTGATTACTCTGGCTTTCCGTGGCTATCGCCACTCTGCGCGCCAGAATGCGCTGGTATTCACCCTGATCAAACCAGGCTAACGCCTGTTCAACGATATTTTCCGCTGTCATGAGGAACCTGCTTATTGTGTGTTTGTGAT
This sequence comes from Rahnella sp. Larv3_ips, assembly GCF_003697865.1. Taxonomy (NCBI): domain Bacteria; kingdom Pseudomonadati; phylum Pseudomonadota; class Gammaproteobacteria; order Enterobacterales; family Yersiniaceae; genus Rahnella; species Rahnella sp. Larv3_ips. Next base: position 434,653 of record NZ_MJIB01000004.1, read on the forward strand.
CTTATTGTTGGTTTTTTTAGCAGTTTCACTCTAAGCGCTGCGTAAGCGTTGCCACAATAATAATAATTGCAAGTTAGCGTTGCTTTTATTGTAATGCTCGTCTGCACACTTATGAGGCAACTCCACCATGCAAAGCGCTGAGATCCGTTATTTTCTCGCCGTCGCCAATACCGGTTCGCTGAGTGGCGCCAGCAAACAACTTTTTGTGGCGGTGTCGGCCATCAGCCGCCAGATCCAGCGCCTTGAGGAGCGGATCGGTGCGCCGCTGTTTGAGCGGCACGCGCGCGGAATGGTGCTTAACGACGCCGGCCAGATCCTGGAAAACCATGTGCGCAAAAGCATGATGGATATGGAACACGCCATTGCCGAAATTCAGGGGCTGAATGCGGTGCGGCGCACGGTGATCCGCATGGCCTGTACCGACGGTCTGGCGTTTGATTTGCTGCCGCAGCTTTTTTCACGTTTTCGCGTTATTAATCCGGGCGTGATGTTTTATCTGAATGTGGGAACGGCGGGGGATGTCTCGGAGATGATCCATAGCGGTGACGTAGATCTGGCATTACAGTTCAGCCTGGTGGCGGAGCGCGGCGTGGATATCATGGCGTCCTTTCCCGCACCGGTGCGCATGGTGATGCGCCAGAACCACCCGCTGGCCGGAGGCGACCTGCAACTGACCGATCTGCATCCTTATCCGCTGGCCATGAATGAGCAGGGCAGCACCATCCGCCAGCTGTTTGATCTGTCCTGCCGGATGAGCGGCATTTTCCTTGAGCCTGCGGTCAGCTGTAACCGGTTTTCGACGCTGTACGATTTTATGGTGCAAACGCCGGGCGCGATCGTGGCGTGCAGCCATTTTTCCATCATGTACAAAGCCCGGCGCGACAACCTGCGGGTTAAATCCGTCAACATCGAACAACTCAGCCAGCGCACATTGCAGCTGCAAACGCCGGCAGGGAAAAAACACTCTGCCGCTGTGGGTCAGTTTATCGATTTTATCCGGGACGAAGTGGCGCGTGAGAGCGAGGCGTTTATTCGTGATTTTAATGTCTGATTTGCGAGGCAGCGTGCAAAACCCTGACGCCCTGCTGGCAGTAAGGCGTTTATAGTTATAGATATTTTATATATTAGTTTGTTTATAAATAGCCTTTGATAATGTGCCAGCCCATGCCGGGAGGCGCCTGAACCGGCCAGAAACGGAGAGGCGCGTGCCGGAAATCTCATCTAATCTTAAGATCTTTACACTATTTAGGTTTATTCCAGCCCCGGAAAGCAGTAGTTTTTACACCTGCAGACTTGCACAATCTGATTGAAAGATAAGATAAATTTCAGTTACCCGGACAAAAGCCCTGATACCTATGACAATTTCTTCCCAATTCAAACGGACTTTCATTTACGCGCTGGGCGGTGGAGTAATGCTGCTGGCGCTTCCCGCCGCTCAGGCGGACACCGCCCCGGTAGCCCCTCAGGTCAATGCAAAATCCTGGGTGCTGATGGATTACAACAGCGGGAAGATCCTCGCACAGTCTAATCCTGACGCACGTCTCGACCCGGCAAGCCTGAGTAAAATCATGGTCAGTTATGTGGTCGGGCAGGCGATTAAATCCGGAAAAATCAAATCAGACGATCTGGTTTCCGTCGGTAACGATGCCTGGGCGACCGGTAATCCGGTGCTGCGCGGCTCTTCCCTGATGTTCCTGAAACCGGGCGACCGCGTGCCGGTTTCAGAACTGAATAAAGGCATTGTGATCCAGTCCGGTAACGACGCCAGCATCGCGCTGGCGGATTACGTAGCGGGCAGCCAGGATTCCTTCGTTAATCTGATGAACCGGTACGCTGAGCAGCTGAAACTGCAAAATACCCATTTCAAAACGGTGCACGGGCTGGATGCTGACGGGCAATACACGTCGGCCACCGACATGGCGCTGCTCTCGCAGGCGCTGATCCGGGATACGCCGGAAGAATATGCGCTGCATAAAGAAAAAGAATTCACCTTCAATCACATCAAGCAGATTAACCGTAACCGCCTGCTGTGGAGCACCAACCTGAACGTGGACGGTATCAAAACCGGTTACACCTCCGGCGCGGGCTATAATCTGGTGTCTTCGGCGAGTGACGCTAACGGGATGCGCCTGATTGCCGTGGTGATGGGCGCGCCGAGCGACCGTATCCGCTTCAATGAAAGTGAAAGCCTGCTGACCTGGGGCTTCCGCTTTTATGAAACGCTGACGCCGATCAAAGCCGGTGATGCCTTTACCAGCCAGCGTGTCTGGTTCGGTGATGAAAAAATGGTGCCGTTGGGCGTCGCGGAAAATGCGTCACTGACCATGCCGAAGGGCCAGCTGAAAAACCTGAAAGCCAGCTTCCACCTGACCACGCCTCAGCTCGAAGCGCCGCTGGCGAAAAATCAGGTGGTCGGTACGGTTGATTTCAGTCTGGACGGAAAAGTCATCGATCAGCACCCGCTGGTTGCCTTGCAGGAAGTGAAAGAAGGCGGTTTCTTCAGCCGCATCTGGGACTTCGTGATGATGAAAATCAGCGGACTGTACAGCAGCGTTTTCGGTAAGTAATGACCGTAGCGCAATAAAAAAGCGAGGCTCATGTGGCCTCGCTTTTTTTTGTCCGTCGAACAGGTTTTGTCTGTCAGCCGCGTACCCAGCCTTTGCGGATCGGGAAGGCAAAGCCGAAACGGTAAATCTTACACATCAGCGCGTTAATCTGCTCGCCGAACAGATTCCAGACCAGCTGTGAGAACAGGCAGCCGAGCATGCCGACCAGGAATCCACCGAGCATATCCAGCGGCCAGTGCACGCCCAGATACACCCGTGACCAGGCGATGCTTACCGCCGTGACCATCAGCAACGCGCCGGACCACAGACGATGCCAGAACAGGAAGGCCAGCGCGAAGGTGAAGATCGCCGTACCGTGATCGCTCGGGAAAGAGTCGTCAGGGGAGTGATGCAGGAAGTTATAGCCAAACCCCTCCACAAACGGGCGCGCGTGCGGGAAGAGTTCAGACAGCGCCTTGGCCGTCGACATAGCGAACAACAGCGCAATGGCGGTTTTGCTGACCAGCTCACGTTGCTGACCGATATGCTCGCGATGCCCCCACAGCCACAAACCTATAATCAACAGAGGGACGATCATAATCAGATCATCCGCCAGAAATATTGCCAGTTTAATCAGTGCTTGCGGCGAAGCCGGTGTGGCGTTAATCCATAAAAAAAGCAGATGGTTCAACTGCTCCATAAACATACCCTCATCAAAAAAAGGCCAAAAAAGCCCTAAAAATGTGCCAGTAAATCACTGACAACACATCTAAAAGTGGGTTCCACGATAGTTTATGCTGCCGTGAAGATATAGGGGGGATCGTCTGAATATCAAACTCATTGACGTGCCGTATAGTTTCCCGATGCCGGTGATTCTATGAGCGGGAATTAATGAAACCTTAAGCAGGCCGGAAACCCTGACTAACGTAAATGTTTTGCGTCATGGGAATGACTCCTATAAAAATACGGCTTATTGCCCGTCAATTTTGGCGTGAACCGCATACAGACAAGCAGATAAGGGAGAGTAACCTGA
>NZ_MJIB01000004.1:438458-511570 GCF_003697865.1 Rahnella sp. Larv3_ips
GCGATGAAGAGATGCTGGGCAGTTTAGACGACCCCGGTTACTGCTGGCTTATGGCGGTGGAAAAGGGTGTCGTTGCAGGTTTTGCGAAACTGCATTTCGATCAGCCGCTGGATCAGGCAGAAGGCCGGGGAGCGAAACTCTGCAAACTCTATTTCACCCCGGACAGCCGTTCGCGTGGACTCGGTAGCCAGCTTTTTGCCGCGGCAGAAGCCGCTGCCAGAGCGCACCGGCAGCCGGTATTGTGGCTGGATGTATTGCAAAGCAATCTGCCCGCTATCGGGTTTTATCAGCGTCAGGGGATGCATCAGGTGACGGAGAATACCTATGTGACCGCCACGCAAACCACCCGGTTGTGGATCATGAAAAAGGAAATCAATGATTAAGTTACGTCTCGGCGGTCTGTTCATCACTCTGGAAGCAGGGGAAGATATTCCCTATGCGCCGGAGTTTTGTGAGCATTACACCTACCTTATTCGTCCGGTGGAAGGCGTGTATGAAATTTTACGCTACGACGCTTATTCTGGCTGGCACAAACGTCCCGATCAGAATTTTGAAGACGGACATCAGGCTTTTGTATTTGCCTATCAGGCGTATGAAAAAGAATGGAATCAGACTGACGGACGTTTAGGGGGCAAAGATAAGCACCTCGTTCGTATTATGTAATCTCTGACAGGGCAGAAAGAGTCTAAAAAACCACCGGCAAGGTGGTTTTTTTAATTCCGTAACCCTGGCATTGAAAGTGAATAATGATTATTTCACCGGATCACTGTATTCATTTTGGTAAATTATTTTAGTTTGAATCGCAATAATAACGTTAAGGTCAGCCCCGGATCTATACAAAAACTTACACTTCTAATAAGTTGCCTGACAATACTTGTGGCAGGTAATAATAATCTGATTAAGATAATTAGCATTTATTTCGCCAGGTGTTTGCAAAATGTAATAATAAAAAAGAGGGGCTTATTTTGTTGTATCTCACTGATAGTAAAGTGTTTTAATGGGTGGTTTGGAAAAGTCTTATATAAATTATCCACTCATATAACAGCCGATGTTAATAACATTGAGGTCGGTCGTTATATTTTTAAATCATTCCTAAACGGAATTTATTTCAAATATTTTCTGGTTGCAACGGAACTTATCCTCGTTTAATTTGACGTCCATCTGCTCAGGACCTGAAGAAGATATAAATCTTCACAGTAGCGAGTAATTAATACTGCCCGATGGCAAAAATTATAGTTTATAAATTAATCAAGGATATTGATGATGAAATTACGCGTACTTTCTCTGGTCGTTCCCGCTCTGATGATGGCCGGCACTGCAGGCGCTGCAGAGATTTATAATAAAGACGGCAACAAACTTGACCTTTACGGCAAAATTGATGGCCTGCACTATTTCTCCAGCGATAATGGCTCAGACGGTGACCAGTCTTATATGCGTTTTGGTCTGCGTGGTGAGACACAAATTAACAACGAACTGACCGGTTACGGCCAGTGGGAATATCAGGCTGCACTGAACAAAGCAGAAAGTGAAGATGCTAATAACTACACACGTGTCGGCTTCGCGGGTCTGAAATTCGCCGAGTTTGGTTCACTGGATTATGGCCGCAACTACGGCGTGATGTATGACGTTGCAGCATGGACTGACGTTCTGCCAGAATTCGGCGGCGATACCTACGGCGCAGACAACTTCATGTTCCAGCGTGCGAACGGTGTGCTGACTTACCGTAACCAGAACTTCTTCGGCCTGGTCGATGGCCTGGATGTTGCAGTGCAATATCAGGGTAAAAACGGCAGCGCGACTGAAACCAACAATGGCCGTGACGTACTGGCACAAAACGGCGACGGCTACGGCATGTCCGTGACCTATGATCTGGGCGAAGGCTTCAGTGCTGCTGCAGCAATGATGGCGTCAGACCGTACCAACGAACAAAATGGCCGTAACAACCCGGCGATCCTCGGTGACGGCGATAAAGCAACGGCTTACAGCGGCGGCCTGAAATACGATGCCAACAACGTTTATCTGGCAGCGATGTACACCCAGAGCTACAACGCCAACCGTTTTGGTAAAGCAGGCAGCACCGCTTACGGTTATGCAGACAAAGCGCAGAACTTCGAAGCCGTTGCACAGTACCAGTTTGATTTCGGTCTGCGTCCGTCCCTGGCATACGTGCAGTCTCACGCCAAAGACATCCAGGGTTATGGCAACCAGAACCTGACCAAATATGTTGATGTCGGCGCGTCTTACTTCTTCAACAAAAATATGCTCACTTACGTTGATTACAAAATCAACCTGATGGATGACACCCGCTTTACCCGCAACGCTGGCATCAACACCGATGACATTGTGGCGGTAGGTTTGGTTTATCAGTTCTGATAAACCCTTTTGCCCAGATTTAATTCGGGCCTGTTAGTCTGCTGTGTCTGATTCCCTTCCCGGTCGGGAAGGGTTTTTTGTTTTATGGCATTCAGCGTTTCTTTTAAGCGTTTAATTCCCGCGCTACCTGAGGCATCATGGCTTATCCTTTGATAAACCTGTCATTAGCCGAGGCCGTCATGACCGATCACGCGACACCCAATCTTCCTTCCCGTAACTTCGAACACACCCAACAATTTTACGGCAGTGTGGGTTTTACTACGACCTACGTCGATGACAGCTGGCTTATCATGGTTCGCGGCGGCATCACGCTGGAATTTTTCCTGCATACCGATCTTGATCCGCAAACCAGCTGGTTCAGTTGCTGCCTGCGTGTGGATAATGTCGATGAAATGTTTGCTGCTTTTAAGGCTGCCGGTATTGGCGAAGATCCTCATTCACGCCCGTGCGTTCATCTGCCAGAAACCCAGTCATGGGGCATGAAAATGGGCGTAATGATTGATATCGACGGTTCACTTATCAGGGTGATCGAGAATTGAGAGGAGGCAACTCCTGCAGGAGACAAGCATGGTATTTGACTGGCACAGTGAGCCATTAACGCGTCAGACTCGCGTGAATGAGAGCTATAAAAACACCCAAAATGTCAGACGCTTTCTAAAAAAGGAATGCGGTGAGGATTTTACCTTTGATCGGGATTTTATGGCGTGGATCCGTAATGACACACCCAAAAGCCTGGGTGACGTGGCGGATGAATGGACGCGGCGACATAGTGAGCCAAAGAACGGCTGACGGAAAGAGATGAAATGCGGCATTTTTCTGCCGCCATTTAACCGGCTGCCAGGTATTCAGAAATTGATTTCGGGTGATTCAGAACAGAAAAATAAAAACCCTTCGCTCATAACAGCTCTCCCTTCTTACGACTCTCTGTTCAGTGAGTGCTCTGCTGATTGGCGCGCGGCAGTTTATTTTTCCCTCGAAAGTTTTAAAACTCATTAAATTGGATTTACAATAACCACAGTTTTTTAAATGAAAAAGGATGTTCTATAATGGCTATTCCAGCTTATTTGTTTTTGAAAGATGATGGCGGAGCACGTATTAAAGGGTCTGTAGATGTCGTTGGGCGAGAAGGTAGCGTAGAGGTGATTGCATTCAGTCATCGGCTATATACCCCGACTGATAATAATACGGGAAAAATAACAGGCAATCGAATTCATGGTGCATTTATTCTTGAAAAGGGTTTTGATAGTTCCTCAACATATTTGTATAAGGCTGTTGCTACCGGTCAGACGCTTAAATCTGCGGAACTCAAATGGTACAACATCAATGATGCAGGACAGGAGGTCGAATACTTCAACATGCTGTTAGAAAATGTCCGCGTGGTATCAGTTGCACCCGTGATGCACGATTGTAAAGACCCTGCTACTCTCCATCAAAATCACTTAGAGCAGATAGAATTCCGTTACGAAAAAATCACATGGAAACACTGCGACGGAAATCTCATTTTTTCTGACTCATGGAATGAGCGTAAAACAGCGTAGGGAAACTCTTTATGGCTATTATTCCTATAATGCCAAATGCTGGGTTTAGTCTTCTGAATAAAAATATTATGGAAGCAAAAGCGCGTGGCATGAGCAAGGGAATGGCAACCCCGGCAACTTATTACTGGTTTTATCAAAAGGTAAGAAACCGAGGTCCATGGGACTATAAGCAACAGAACAGAAAACTGTCTGATTTTGGTAATTTTAATTATGGCGCTACAGGATATGTTGCAGGTATCCCGCCAGATATTTTACTAATGGGCGGTGGATTTGCACAAAGTATGGCGGGTACCTCCAGAAAAGAATGGAGCAGTTGGCATGGCGTAGCGCCATATGGAGATGATCCGGTTGATCAAAGATGGATTAAACAAGGTATTGATTATGCCAAACAGCATGGTTATTAAATGGGTTCATCGTGTAGTAACCGTTGTTTTATTACTGCTAGTGGCAAGCTATGTGGCTTATCAGCATTACACTGGTCCGCCCTATGACGATGCACTATTTAAATCGCAGAAATTAAACGAAAATACGTGGCTCTACGTAACGAAATATCAGGGTGGAGGTGCTACCGTTTCCGAAGTATATCGCTACTACTTGTCGGGAAAGATAGCTGAGAATCCCTTAAAAGCCTTGGGTGAAATGTCTCCGTTTCTTACATCAGATAGCAGCGAAGCAAAAGTGACTAAAATTGGCCGTCTGGTAACCGTAAGAATCACTGGAAGAATTTACGATTTTACAAATTCAGTCTTATATACCTCTGATGGGATCGAATATATCCCCTCTATCGAATTGTTTGCGTATAGCCATACTTAGAGCTTAACAACGTACGGTTTCCGCGACTGGAAGCCGTTTTTTTTGCCTACACTAACCCGCGTTAGTCGCACGCAGCGCTGTGTAGATTTATCGATGGCAGAGCAGAAGCTGCCAAAGACGGATTTTATTCGTTCGTTGAAAATTTGCAGTGCGGTGATCTATTTCATGACGAGAGTGTAAGCCTCAACATGAAAAAGGATTTTGTACAGCAGGGTATTCCAGTGTCTCCAATCTGGCCGATAGGGAGGAGAGAGGGTGTGGCTTATCTCAATGGTAAAAGAGGGATATGACTGAGCGACGGGCCGTTATAGAAACGCCTGAAAGGCGAAGTTTACCTGTCCCCAGGGCAACGAAGCAGGGCTTTATCTGATGGGTAGTGATTGATTTTAAAGCAGAAAAGAAAAAACCCATCAATCTTGAACCTAACGAGGCGGGATTGACGGGCTCTCCAAATTTGGGGACTTCAAAGAAAAGCAGTGGCACTAATTAAGACTGCTTCCCACTATAAAAGTTCGTTTCATGTGGCAAAAATTTAAAAAAATTATTGATTTTCTTTTTCCACATTACACATCAGTAAATTACGTCACGCTCCCGGCCAGATGATAACAATCAGCGTCCCGGCCAGCGTCAGTAATACGTTAGCGATAGCATAGGTTCCGGCGTAACCCAGTGCAGGAATGTTGCTGCGGGCGGTGTCGCTGATGATTTCCATCGCAGGCGCGCAGGTTCGCGCCCCCATGATTGCGCCGAACAGCAATGCGCGGTTCATGCGCAGAACATACGCACCAAAGATAAAGCAGATAATCACCGGTACCAGGCTGACGATCAGCCCCGAAATCAGCATCTGCCCGCCGATAGCCCCCAGACCGTTGTTGATGCCCGCGCCTGCGCTCAGGCCGACGCCTGCCATAAACACCATCAGGCCAAACTCTTTCACCATGTTCAGCGCCCCCTGCGGGATGTAGCCGAAAGTCGGGTGGTTGGCGCGCAGGAAGCCGAGCAGGATCCCGGCGAACAGCAGACCTGCCGCGTTACCGATACCAAAGGTGAAGTTCTTAAACTGGAAAGTGATCAGGCCAATCATCAGGCCGACAATAAAGAATGCACAGAAGGCCAGCAAATCCGTGACCTGACTGTGTACCGAGATAAACCCGATGCGGTCTGCCACGCTCTTCACACGGCGCGCATCGCCGCTAACCTGCAACACGTCGCCCTTGTTAAGCACAATGCTGTCGTCGATCGGCATTTCTATCTGGCTACGGATGACGCGGTTCAGGAAACATCCCTGATCGGTCAGATTGAGCTGACTGAGGCGTTTACCGACCGCGTGGTTATTTTTCACCACCACTTCTTCGGTCACGATGCGCATATCCAGCAGATCGCGGTCGAAGACTTCTTTGCCGTTTCTGAAACTCGGATCGAGCCGGGAATGCGCGTCAGGGTAGCCGACCAGTGAGATTTCATCGCCGACCTGCAATACCGCGTCGCCGTCAGGTGTCGCCAAAATCCCGTTACGACGGATACGCTCGATATAGCAACCAGTCTGGCGGTAGATCCCCAGTTCACGCAGATTTTTGCCATCCGCCCAGGCCACCAGCTCCTGCCCGACGCGATAGGCACGGATTACCGGTAAATACACTTTGCGTTTGCTGTCAGTATCCAGACCGCGTTCGCGGGCGATTTGCTGCGCGCTGGTCGGTAAATCCTGATGTTGCAGTTTTGGCAGATAGCGTGCGCCGAAAATCAGGCTGACCAGCCCGATGAGATAAGTCAGTGCATAGCCAAGGCTCAGATTGTCGAGTTCCGGGCCGAGCATTTTGTTACCGCCCATGGTATTGCGCAGCGTGTCTCCCGCACCCACCAGCACCGGCGTGGAGGTCATGGAGCCGGCGAGCATACCGGCGGTAAGGCCGATGTCCCAGCCAAACAGCCGTCCAAGGCCGAGCGCAAGTAGCATCGCGGTGCCGACCATTACCAGCGCCAGCATGAAATAATTTTTGCCGTCGCGAAAGAAAATCGAAAAAAAGTTGGGTCCGGCTTCGACGCCCACGCAGAAAATAAACAACATAAAACCAAGATTGAGCGCTTCGGTGTTAATGCTGAAATGCTGCTGGCCTAAAAGCAGGGAAACCACTAATACGCCAATAGAATTTCCCAGCTGAACGGAGCCCAGACGCACTTTTCCGAGGCACAGACCGAGTGCCAAAACTACAAATAATAACAGGATGTAATTCCCGTTTAACAAACTAGCGACGTTTATATTCACAAGGATAACTTATTGTTTACCAACAAATTCTTGATATGGGAGAATGTAAAGGATAAATTCAGAAAGAGAACATTCCTGCGTGTTTACTCCGCGTGTGCGCAGTGCAGACGACGGGGAAAAGCAGGGTTCGGGCGTCATTTTAATCATAGAACGTCTCTTCAGCCAGAGAAAAGCCCGGATAAAATGATGTAAACGCCTAATTTGTGTTACGCGGGATTGCGTGGCGCGTCAGGGAAGTGAGCCAGAAGGCTCTGTCAGGTAAAAAACCGCATCAAATGCAATTCATCAAAGCCTGTGAAAACTCGCCAACTTTATGGAGGAAGTAAAATGGCACTTTGGCGCAAGGTCAGAGCCCCGGTTCTGTGTTGTCTCTGTTTTATCGTGATTTTTATTTCTTTAAAAAACAGCTGGATCGTGGTCAGAAACACCGGGCCTGGTCCTGAATACGGCCTGCTTTTATTTTTGCTGCCCGGCATGTTAACGGCAATGATCGCCAGGGAGTCGCCGATATTTTCGTCTTTTGTCGGCGGACTGACTTCTATACCTTTATGTTTTCTGCTTCGCTGGGCGTTCTTCCCCCGCATACGCCCGCCGGTGCAGGAACTGGCTTATGCCACCAGCGCCATTTTCTGGTGCGTGCTGGGTGCGATGCTGATCCATTTGCTGATGACGGCTTACCGCCAGTTCAGACATTCCTGAGCTGACGGTAAGTAAAAGCCAAAAGCCAAAAGAAAAGGCGCTCAGTGAGCGCCTTTATGCTGTGTGTCATCTTATTTTTTTTGACTGATCGTCTGTTAACGCCGGATCAGTTGCTGAACAATGCCAGATGCTCTTTCGCATAAGCTTCGAAATCAGTGAAGCCGCCAATGTGTTGCTGGTCGAGGAAGATCTGTGGAACCGTTTCAACCGGTTTGCCGACAGTTTTTTCCAGATCGGCTTTGGTGATGCCTTCTGCATGGATATCGATGTAGCGGAAGTTGAAATCATCACGTTCTTCAGTCAGTTTTTCAGCCAACTCTTTTGCACGGACACAATAAGGACAGCCAGGACGCCCGAAAATTACTGCAAACATGGAGACTCCTTTGTTTGATTTTAAAAATGAATGAAAAGGAAACGATTCGTTTTGTTAACTACATCACCTTTTTGATGTCGCTACTATGCCTGTTGCAAACCATAAAAAAAAGCAGGAATTACCTGTCAGTCCGATACCTTTGACCTATCCAAATGAACAGAAAGCCATTTTTACGACAGCACATTGTTAAAGCAATTGATGCCGCCAGACTTGCAAAGGGCGTGAGCAGCATCAATCATTGAGCGCTGATGTATATTATTTTTCAGTCCAAGGATTTTTCATGACACCGACTATCGATCTCCTGCGTTCCCACCGTTCCATCCGTGCTTTTACCGATCAGCCTGTGTCAGATGAACAGCGTGAAGCCATCATTGCGGCGGCACAGGGCGCATCGACATCCAGCTTTTTGCAGTGCTCTTCAATTATTCGTATCACCGATCCGGTACTTCGTGAAAAGCTGGTGGGCTATACCGGCGGTCAGAAATACGTTGCCAGCGCTGCTGAATTTTGGGTGTTCTGCGCTGATTTCAACCGTAACCAGCAAATCAATCCGCAGGCTGAGCTCGGCCTTGCCGAGCAACTGCTGCTGGGGTGTGTGGATACCGCGCTGATGGCGCAAAATGCGATGACGGCGGCTGAGTCACTCGGGCTGGGCGGCGTGTTTATCGGCGGCATTCGTAATCAGGTTGAAGACGTTGTGGCGCTGCTGGAACTGCCTAAATTTGTCATGCCGCTGTTTGGTTTTTGCATCGGTACACCGGCGCAGGATCATCAGGTGAAGCCGCGTATGCCGCAGTCAATGCTGGTGCATGAAAACAGCTATCAGCCGCTGGACAAAGAGGTGCTGGCGGAATATGACGAAGCGCTGAGTCAGTATTATTTGCAGCGTGACAGCAATGCACGCCGTGATACCTGGAGTGATTTGATCGTTCGTACCCTGAAAAAGGAACAGCGTCCGTTTATGCTGGACGCATTGCATAAGCAAGGTTGGGCAACGCGCTAAACGGCGACGGAGTGTCGGATGAAGATTGCTATTCTTTCCCGTGACGGGTCTTTGTATTCGTGCAAACGCCTGCGGGAAGCGGCGCAGAGCAGGGGGCATGAGATCGATATCATCGATCCTTTGTCTTGTTATATGAACATTAATCCCGCCGCGCCCAGCGTGCATTATCGCGGACGGCAGCTCGATATTTACCAGGCCGTGATCCCGCGCATCGGCTCGGCGATCACCTTCTACGGCACCGCCGTGCTGCGTCAGTTTGAAATGCTCGGCAGTTTTCCGCTCAATGAATCGGTGGCGATCACCCGGGCGCGCGACAAATTGCGCTCAATGCAGATCCTCGCGCGCGAAGGCATTGATCTGCCGATCACCGGCTTTGCCAATGCGCCGGACGACACCTCAGATCTCATCGCGCTGGTCGGCGGTGCGCCGCTGGTGGTGAAACTGGTGGAAGGCACGCAGGGGATCGGCGTGGTGCTGGCGGAAACCCGTCAGGCAGCAGAAAGCGTGATTGACGCGTTTCGCGGGCTGAATGCGCATATTCTGGTGCAGGAATATATCCGCGAAGCAGAAGGGCGGGACATTCGTTGTCTGGTCATAGGAAAGCGCGTGGTTGCGGCCATTGAGCGTCAGGCCAAACCGGGTGATTTCCGTTCCAATCTTCATCGCGGCGGCACGGCGAAAAAAGTCAAAATTACCCCGCAGGAGAAAGACATTGCGGTGAAAGCCGCGCAGACGCTGGGGCTGGATATCGCCGGGGTGGATATTCTGCGGGCACATCGCGGGCCGCTGGTGATGGAAGTCAACGCATCACCGGGGCTGGAAGGTATCGAGACGACCACCGGTCTGGACATCGCCGGGATGATGATCGATTACATCGAACAGCGTGCGAAACCGGGTTTTCGCTTAAAATCCGGCGGCTAATTCTCAATTGATCGGCCTAATGTTGATCAAGGCGGTTTTGATCGTAGCGCTGGCCGGCATAATTCCGTAAGCTATCGCCCCTTCGTAAGGCCCTGCGCATTACGGAAGGGGTTATTTTCGTTGTTGAACTCGTGAGGCATTCTATGGATTCGCTCATCGTCCCTGATTTAGCGCTGTTGCGGCGCTGGCTTGATCAGCTGGGCATTTCTTTTTTCGAGTGTGATTCCTGTCAGGCTCTCCATCTGCCGCATATGCAGAATTTCGATGGCATTTTTGATGCCAAGCTCGACATTGTGGACAACGTGATTTTGTTCTCGGCGCTGGCCGAAGTGAAGCCGACGGCGCTGATCCCGCTGGTGGCTGATTTAAGCTCGATCAATGCCAGCTCGCTGACCATCAAAGCCTTCGTGGATATTCAGGACGATAATTTACCGAAGCTGATTGTTTGTCAGTCGCTGACAATAGCAGTAGGCGTGACCCATGAGCAGTTCTCCTTCTTCCTGCAACAGGCAGAAGAGCAGATGTCGATGATCATTCTCGAAGCTCATGCCAATGACTTGCTGTTTATCGGTGATGAAGAAGAAGACGGCGCACCTGCCACGTCGGTCACTCTGCCGTTACTGCACTGATCCCTTTTTTAATTTTTTCTCTCCTTTAAAGATCCTTTCCTGCGAGCCGTAACAACCACGGCTCCGCTGCCTTTATTCGCTTTCGCGATAAGTTATGCTGCTGTTTACCCGATGTTGCCCTATATTTCACTTTGTTAATGGCTAAAATGCCAGACGCTGTACATCAAATTTGCATAATTAATCGATAAACGCCGGTTTTGTCTCAGGAGGCTGGTACACGCGGGTTGCAGGCGCTATGCTTCTGACTCTGCATCAAGCGTGATTACGTCGTAAAACCAAACGGTTAATTCGCAGGCAGCGTATTCGCCAACATTGAATGCCTATGCATATTTTCGTGCCCGGCAGTTGGCTTGGTAGTGAAGGGTTTTGTATCCATTTCAGTGATGCAAATTCAATGACATATTCCCCTGGCTTGGAGGTAGTAACGGATGTTCACCCTGCGTAAAAAGTGGTTATCGGGTGTTGTCGCCGGTCTGGTAATGGCCGCGTCCGTCACAGCGTCTGCGGAAGAGAAAACGCTGCATATCTATAACTGGTCCGATTATATCGCGCCAAACACCGTGCCTGATTTCCAGAAGGAAACCGGCATTAAAGTGGTTTACGACGTCTTTGATTCCAACGAAGTGCTGGAAGGCAAACTGATGGCAGGCAGCACCGGTTTTGATTTAGTGGTGCCTTCAGCCAGTTTCCTTGAGCGCCAGCTGACGGCGGGCGTGTTCCAGCCGCTGGATAAAAGCAAACTGCCTAACTATAAAAACCTCGATCCTGACTTGTTGAAAATGGTCGCGCAACACGATCCGGGTAACAAGTACGCGATTCCTTACCTGTGGGCGACCACCGGTATCGGTTATAACGTCGAAAAAGTGAAAGCGGTGCTGGGTAAAGATGCGCCGGTGGACAGCTGGGATCTGGTGCTCAAACCAGAAAACTTAGAGAAGCTGAAAAGCTGCGGTGTCTCCTTCTTAGACGCCCCGGCAGAAATTTATGCCACAGTGCTCAATTACCTGCATCTGGATCCGAACAGCACCAAAGCCTCTGATTACACCGGTGCGGCGAACGATCTGTTGCTGAAATTGCGTCCTAACATCCGTTATTTCCACTCTTCTCAATACATTAACGATCTGGCGAACGGCGACATTTGTGTGGCGATTGGCTGGGCTGGCGATGTGATGCAGGCGTCTAACCGCGCGAAAGAGGCTAAAAATGGCGTGAACGTGGCGTACAGCATTCCGAAAGAGGGGGCGCTGGCCTTCTTCGACGTGTTTGCAATTCCTGCTGATGCGAAAAATCTTGACGAAGCCTATCAGTTCCTCAACTACCTGATGGAGCCGAAAGTCATCGCGCAAATCAGTAACACCGTGTATTACGCGAGTGGCAACAAAGCGGCGACACCGCTGGTTAACGAAGATGTGCGTAATAACCCAGGCATTTATCCGCCAGCGGATGTGCAGGCCAAACTCTTCAGCCTGAAAGTTCAGGATCCGAAGATTGACCGCGTGATCACAAGATCATGGACAAAGGTTAAGACGGGCAAATAATACCGTTTAAAAGTCAGGAAGACTTCTCAGCGGCTCCGCCTGTTCATGGCGGGGCCGCTGACGTTTTGCTTCCGGCCCTATTTTGGGCGTAGCGGTCAGGCACTTTTTCCCCTGACTGTTATGCTTATTTGAATCTGCTTTATCCTGATACCGGAGATTTCTCTGAGTGAACGACGCTATTCCCCGCCCGCAGCCTAAGTCCCAGAAAGGTTTCACGCCTTTACTGGAGATCCGCAATTTAACCAAGTCTTTTGACGGCCAGGCCGCTGTGGATGATGTCAGTCTGACCATCTACAAAGGCGAGATTTTTGCTCTGCTGGGCGCATCCGGCTGTGGCAAATCGACGCTGCTGCGCATGCTGGCCGGCTTCGAGCAGCCGACGCAGGGGCAGATTGTCCTGGATGGCGTGGATCTCTCGCAGGTGCCGCCTTATCAGCGACCGATCAACATGATGTTCCAGTCGTACGCATTGTTCCCGCACATGACCGTGGAACAAAACATTGCGTTCGGGCTCAAGCAGGACAAATTACCCTCGGCGGAAATCAAAAGCCGTGTGGCAGAAATGCTGACGCTGGTACACATGCAGGAATTTGCCAAACGTAAGCCGCATCAGCTTTCCGGCGGTCAGCGTCAGCGTGTGGCACTGGCCCGCAGCCTGGCGAAGCGTCCGAAATTATTGCTGCTCGATGAACCGATGGGCGCGCTGGATAAAAAATTGCGCGACCGGATGCAGCTGGAAGTGGTGGATATTCTTGAGCGCGTGGGCGCGACCTGCGTCATGGTCACGCACGATCAGGAAGAAGCCATGACCATGGCCGGGCGAATCGCCATCATGAACCGCGGTAAGTTCGTGCAAATCGGCGAGCCGGAAGAGATTTATGAGCATCCGACCAGCCGTTTCAGCGCGGAGTTTATCGGCTCGGTCAACGTGTTCGAAGGCGTACTCAAAGAGCGTCTGGACGATGCGTTGATCCTGACCTCTCCGGGGCTGGTGCATCCGCTGAAAGTGGACGTGGATGTGTCGGTGACCGACGGCGTACCCGTGTATGTGGCGCTGCGTCCTGAAAAAATCATGCTCTGTGAAGAGGTGCCGGAAGATGGCAGCAACTTTGCGGTCGGCGAAGTGGTGAACATCGCGTATCTGGGGGATCTGTCGATTTATCACGTCAGATTACACAGCGGACAGATGATTACCGCGCAGTTGCAAAACGGCCACCGTTTCCGCAAAGGCATGCCAACCTGGGGCGATGAAGTGCGCCTGTGCTGGGAAGCCGACAGCTGCGTCGTGCTGACCGTTTAAGAGGGGCTGAATATGTCTGTAATCTCTGAACAACCGGTCAGTAAACCTCCGGGTGGCTTTAACGCGCTGATGGGCCGTCTGCAACAGCGTCATGGCCGCAAACTGGTGATCCTGCTGCCGCTGGTGTGGTTCCTGCTGCTGTTTTTACTGCCGTTTCTGATAGTCTTTAAAATCAGTTTTGCCGAAATGGCGCGCGCCATTCCGCCGTATACCGATCTGGTGACTTTTTCGGACGGTATGCTGGATATCGCGCTCAACATCGGCAATTACATTTCGCTTACCGACGATCCGCTGTATATCGAAGCTTATCTGCAATCCATTCAGGTCGCGGCGGTGTCCACGGCGTTATGTCTGGTGATTGGCTACCCGCTGGCGTGGGCGGTGGCGCACAGTAAAGTCTCGACGCGCAACATTCTGCTGTTGCTGGTGATCCTGCCCTCATGGACGTCGTTCCTGATCCGCGTGTATGCCTGGATGGGCATTCTGAAAGACAACGGCGTGCTGAACAACGTGCTGATGTGGCTGCACGTTATCGATCAGCCGCTGGTGATCCTGCACACCAATCTGGCGGTGTACATCGGCATTGTGTATTCCTATCTGCCGTTTATGGTGTTGCCGATTTACACGGCGCTGACCCGCATGGATTATTCGCTGGTGGAAGCGTCGCTGGATCTTGGGGCGCGTCCGCTGAAAACCTTCTTTAAAGTGATCATGCCGCTGACCAAAGGCGGGATTATTGCCGGTTCGATGTTGGTGTTTATCCCGGCGGTTGGTGAGTACGTGATCCCTGAACTGCTTGGCGGGCCGGACAGCATCATGATCGGCCGCATTTTGTGGCAGGAATTCTTTAATAACCGCGACTGGCCGGTGGCCTCTGCGGTGGCGGTGATCATGCTGTTACTGCTGATCATGCCGATCCTGTGGTTCCACAAATATCAAAACAAAGAGCTGGGAGACAAAGAATGAATAAGTTACCGGTTGTCCGTTCGCCGTGGCGAATTCTTATTCTGATCATCGGCTTTACGTTTTTGTACGCACCGATGCTGATGCTGGTTATTTACTCGTTCAACAGCTCCAAGCTCGTGACGGTCTGGGCGGGCTGGTCTACCCGCTGGTATACTCAGCTTTTCCATGACACCGCGATGATCAACGCCGTGGGCATGAGCCTGACGATTGCCACGGCAGCGGCCACGATGGCGGTGATTGTCGGCACACTGGCGGCGGTGGTGATGGTGCGTTTCAGGCGTTTTCGCGGTTCGACCGGCTTTGCTTTTATGCTGACCGCACCGCTGGTTATGCCGGATGTGATCACCGGGCTGGCGCTGCTGCTGCTGTTTGTGGCGATGGGGCACGCCTTTGGCTGGCCCGCCGAGCGCGGCATGTTCACCATCTGGCTGGCGCACGTGACGTTTTGTAGCGCTTACGTCGCCGTGGTGGTGTCTGCGCGCTTGCGCGAGCTGGACCGCTCAATCGAAGAAGCCGCGATGGATTTAGGGGCAACGCCGCTGAAGGTGTTTTTCATCATCACCTTGCCGATGATCCTTCCGGCGCTGATTTCCGGCTGGCTGCTGGCGTTTACGCTGTCGCTCGACGATCTGGTGATCGCCAGTTTCGTCGCCGGGCCGGGCGCGACCACCTTGCCGATGCTGGTCTTTGCCAGCGTGCGCATGGGCGTCAACCCTGAAATCAACGCACTGGCGACGCTGATCCTGCTGGTGGTTGGCATCATCGGCATGATTGCCTGGTGGTTTATGTCGCGGGCTGAAAAGCAGAGAGTGAAGGAGATCCAGCGCGCTGCGCGAGGTTAACGCCTTGACGCAACACCCATGATTCAGGGGATTAGCAGTTGAATACCATAAGAAAAGGAAACAACAAGGAAGTATGAGACTCTCTTTTATCCCCGTTCCGGTAATGATAGGCGCGTCGGCCATTGTGGCGACGCGCTGCCTGGAATTCATTCTGTTACTCGATGCCATGGGCTTTTCAGGGCTGATGAGTTTTATCGAAGTCAGCGCCGAATCCTGGCTCAATTGCTTCATCATGCTCGCCAGCCTGGTGATTATTCTGGTGGAATGCCGTGCCGCTTACGCCATGATGCGTGCACGCCGCTGGGGGCGCTGGGCGTTTATCGGCTGTCAGGCCATCGTGGTCAGCTATATGTTGCTGGCGTCATTTGACTGGTTCGGGCCACGTATCTTTCGTTTTAACGTTGAAACGCAGGGCGAATTCTTGTTAGCGCTGCTGGAGCAAAAAATCCCCGATATGGCGATCCTGTTGTTGCTCTTTCTGCCTGCCAGCAGCCGGCGCTACTTTTCCAGACGTAAGGCTGAAAATAAATAAGTCCGGCTGCCAGTGAGCCTTTCGGGCCGCGTGGTGGTACACTGCGCGCCAGTTTTTTTCAGCATCTGATGACCGGACTTCTTTCATGCATTGCGCACTCTACACCGCAGGAACCTGCCGTTCCTGCCAGTGGCTCGACAAACCCTATTCCCGCCAGCTGGCTGACAAACAGCAAGATCTGCACAATCTGCTGAGCGGGCTGCCGGTGGGCGAATGGTGTGAACCGGTGACCGGAGAAGAGCGCGCTTTTCGAAATAAAGCCAAAATGGTGGTCAGCGGCAGCGTTGAACGTCCGTTGCTTGGCATGCTGCACCGCGACGGCACGCCGGTCGATTTATGCGATTGCCCCCTCTATCCGGCCAGTTTTCCGGCGGTGTTTTCCGTTCTCAAAACCTTTATCGCCCGCGCCGGGCTGACGCCGTATAACGTCGCCCGTAAGCGCGGCGAACTGAAATTCCTGTTACTGACAGAAAGCCAGAAAGACGGCGGCATGATGCTGCGTTTTGTTCTGCGCTCGGACACCAAACTGGCGCAACTGCGGGCCGCACTGCCGTGGCTGCAACAGCAACTGCCGCAGCTGAAAGTGATATCTGCCAATCTTCAGCCGGTGCACATGGCTATTCTCGAAGGCGACACGGAAATAGCGCTGACCGACGTTCAGCGGCTGGAAGAGGATTTCAACCAGGTGCCGCTGTTTATCCGCCCGCAAAGTTTCTTCCAGACCAATCCGCAGGTGGCCGAAAAACTCTATGCCACGGCGCGCGACTGGGTGCGCGAGCGCGGTAACATCGCCAGCATGTGGGATTTATTCTGCGGTGTGGGCGGTTTCGGGCTGCACTGCGCGACGCCGCAGATGAAACTGACCGGTATTGAAATCAGCGCTGAAGCCATTTCCTGCGCGAAAGAATCGGCGGCGCGGCTGGGGCTGCAAAATGTTGAGTTTCAGGCGCTCGATTCCACCGGTTTCGCCACCGGAAAGGGCGAGGTGCCTGATCTGGTGCTGGTGAACCCGCCGCGTCGCGGTATCGGTAAAACCTTGTGTGATTACCTGAGCCGCATGGCGCCCGCCACCGTGCTTTACTCCAGCTGCAACGCGCAGACGATGGCGAAAGATCTGGCGCTGCTGCCGGAATACCGCATCGCACGCGTCCAGCTTTTCGACATGTTCCCGCACACCGCGCACTATGAAGTGATGGCGTTATTAATTCGTCATGACGCTTCACGGTAATTAACCTGACCGCGTCAGGTGTTATTCCCGCCCCGGGTAAAAGAACGTATAAATATATCGGTTACTTGCGTGTTACCGGCAGAGAGGTTATTGATTTAACACGGGGGGAATAATCATGACTGAGTTCACAAATCCTTTTTTTAATCCGTAAAAGCGGATTGTCTTCATGTTTTTAGTTTCGTAAACCCGCTATGTTTGCCTCCGGATTGTTACTGCATCAGCAGGCAAAACCTGAACTGAAATCTCGCGCGCCTCGGGGGATTTCTGTTCAGGTTTTTTTTTGCCTGTCATAAATGCACCCAGAAAAATCACTCTACCTCGGGTTATGACACAATGGAAAAACAGGCTATGGAAAAGCACGCACGGGCACTGGCATTGGGGCTTCTCTGTGTTCCCGCACTGGCATGTGCCGGGATCGACGATATTGCAGAAACGGATTTTATCAAAAAAAGTTCGCTGGAATTCGGTACGCACAATATCTGGAAATACCTGAATGAAGGCGAAACGGATAAACGCTACGTTCACTCGGCATGGGGGCAGGGGCTGTCACTGGATTACACGTCGGGATATCTCTCCGACGTTATCGGTGTCGATGCCTCTTATTATGGCGTAATCAAACTCGCCGCCGCCGATAATTTCGCGTCGAGAGGTATTTTGTATAACGACGAAGGTAAGGCGAAAGGTTTCAATAAACTCGGTCAGATTTATGGCAAGGCAAAATTATCCGAAGGCGGAGTGGATGCCAATCTCTACGGCGGCTGGAAACTGCTTAAACTTGGCGTATTAACCACATCGATGCGTGCTGCGCCTAATACGTATCAGGGCTGGAGCGGGGATATTACCTACGACGCCTACCGGTTACGTCTGGGTTACGTCACCCGGTCATCAAACCGTGATTCACCGGATAAAGTGGATTTTCAGACCAGCGATTCAAAGTCGATAAACGCCATTTATACCGGTGATATTCAGGTCAAAACCGACAATCTGACCGCGCTGTATTTCTATGGCGAGAGTGAAGATTATCTGCGCAGAAATGGCCTTGAGCTGAAAATAACACAAAATAAAGCGCTGTCTTATGGCGTGCAGATATACATGACCGAAGGGCTGGATAAATGGAACAGCATGGCGAACAGCAAAAAAGATTTCGACACCCGTGCGAATCACTACGCCACCGACGTGACCTGGAAACACAACGGCTGGGTCACCAAAGGCGGGCTGGCCTATACCGACGCCAATAAAGACGGCGGTATCGGCATGTATCCGAGGCACATGAGCAAAAATTCACGCGGCACTTTTAATTCGATGACCACTGCGGGGCTCGATTACATGCGTGACGAAGAAAAAGTGCTGTCGCTGGACGTCGGTTACAACCTCACTCCGGAGGTGTTAGTCGGCATTAATACCCACTACGGTTTCTTCGATTATCAGGGGCAGTCGGTGCAGGAGGGGGAATTCAACCTGTATTCCGTCTGGAAACCGGCATCGAAAAAGCTGAAAGATTTGTCTCTCTTCGTTCTGATTGGCCCTGGCCGGACGTATGAACATAAAGGCACCGCGCCGATTGTCGATCACCACGGCAATATTAAAGATACCGACAGTTTTGCAGCGGAATTCCGTCTGGACTACAAATTCAAAATCTTTTAATTAACCTCAACGATAAGGATGCTGTTATGAAAAATAGCTTAACGAAAACGCTGTTCTCTTTATTGGCTTTCAGCCTGCCGCTGTTCCTGAGCAGCGTAACGGTGTCGGCGGCTGCGCCTGAGGTTCAGGCCGCCGGTGAAAAGGGGGAAGTGACTTTTTACGTTACCCGTCATGGTAAAACCTTGTTCAACGCCGCGCACCGGGCGCAGGGCTGGTCCGACACGCCGCTGACCTCCGCCGGGGTGGAAGTGGCTGAGCAACTTGGCCGCGGCCTGAAAGACATTCACTTTGCCGCAGCCTTTTCCAGTGATGCTGGCCGTGCGCGCCAGACGGCAAAAATTGCCTTAGCTTCTGCCGGGCAACCCCTGCCGGTCAGCGAAGATCAGCGCCTGCGCGAAACCTTCTTCGGCCCGTTTGAAGGGGAACATGAATTACTGATGTGGGAGCCGGTGGCGAAAAAACTCGGCTATAAAGACTTCGCTGCCCTGACGCAGGCGCTGAATAACGGTCAGGTGACGCTGAAAACCATGATGAATACGCTGGCTGAGGTTGACCCGTCGCACACCACCGAAAACGCGGCGCAGGTCCATCAGCGTATGCAGGCCGCACTGACAGATATCGCCCGCAAAGTCAGCACGCAGGGCGGCGGCAATGTGCTGATCGTCTCTCACGGCATGGCTATTCTGGCGATGCTCGAAGGGATGACGCCTGAAGAAAACCTGCGTGCGCCATTACAGAACGCCAGCGTCACGGTGATTACGTATAAAGACGGTCAGTTTACGGTAGGTAAGATCGGGGACATGCATTACGTGGAGAAAGGGAAAGGGAATTAGGTTGAAACCGTTTGCCTGATGTAACGTCAGATGAAATAACGCGCAACAGGGAGGACTCTGTTGCGCTTATTTCGATTATGGGATCAGCGTGTTCAACACATAGAAAAGTTTTTCAGCGCCTTTATTGGACTGAGTCAGGGTAAACTTATGCTGTGCTGAATCATGCGTCAAAATTTTAATGGTCTTATTCAGGCTACCGCTTATCGACAGCGCTTTTATATCGCTTAATTCAAGACGGAAACATTTGTATGCTTTTCCTAAGTCACAAATCATTTCACTCCGGGTAATAACAACACCGCGAGCGCCACTGCCAAACACCGTATCATCAAAGTAAAATAATACGTCTTCTGCTCTGAGGAGCGGCATTTTAATGCTGGCATTCAGGGACGTTAAAAATTTACCGAGCTTAAGCGTGTCCATTTCGTCATCACGGTAAAAGTGCAGGGCTTTATTCGTTGAGGTGAAGTCATTTTCCATTTCAGTCGTCATAGAAAATTGATCCCTGTATTTTCTTTTAATATTAATTAAATAAGTAAGTCATGGGCACGAAATGACCCGGCACATGAATATACGCTGCAAATCTTTATAAATACACCCTCAGCACCCGCGGACATCGGGAGAGACATATTAACGTCCGGTCGCCAGCTGGTTCATGACTAACACCAGTTTATCGAACACTTCACTGAACAAATGCTCACTGAATGGCGCAAGCAGCGGCATCATCATACCGATGGAGAGAATACCGATGCTGAGTGTCAGCGGGAAACCGATAACGAAAACAGAAAGCTGCGGCGCCACGCGGTTGAGTATGCCGAGCGCCATGTTGAGGGTCAGCAGCAGGGTGACAATTGGCAAGGCGAGCATCAGGCCGCCGCTGAACACGATGCTGCCCGCCTGAGCAACGGCCATAAATCCCTGAGCATTCACCGGATTGGGGCTTATCGGCAAGGTGTGGAAACTGTCGGCGAGCAGGGAAATCAGCCACAGATGACCGTTGAAACTCAGAAACAGCAATACCGCCAGCAGGTTGAGAAATTGTGCCAGCAGCGGAGAGTTCAGGCGGTTGCTTGGGTCGTAGAACGTGGCGAAGGAGATGCCCATTTGCAGGCCCATGATTTCACCGGCCATGCGGATCGCGGCGAACGCCAGTTGCATGGTCAGGCCGAGCGCGGTACCAATCATGATTTGCTGCATGGTCAGCCACAGCGCAGGCGTGGAGAAAATCGGGGTATCGACAACCGGCAGTGCCGGGGCGATCAGAAAGGTGATCATCGCCGCGAGGCCAATTTTAACCTTTTTTGGCACCTGTTTTTCGCTGGTGATCGGCGCGGTGCTGATCAGCGCCAGAATGCGCAGCATCGGCCAGAAATACATGCTCAGCCATCCGGCTAACTGGGTGCTGTCAAAAGAAACCATAGGTTAACCGATGATGTACGGCAGGCTGGAAAACAGCGTGCGCATGTAATCAAGCAGCAGATTGAGCATCCACGGACCCGCGATGACGATGGTCGCCACCACCGCCAGGATCTTTGGAATGAAGGACAGCGTTTGTTCGTTGATTTGCGTCGCCGCCTGCAACAGGCTGACGATAAGACCGGTGACCAGCGCAGCCAGCAGCAGCGGGGCAGCGACCGCAAGTGCGACTTTCATCGCTTCATTGCCAATCGCCATTACCGATTCAGGAGTCATAGATCTCTCTTTAAATGTGAACCTGCGTGGGCGGGCTTACGTGTCATTTTGTCCGCCGGCAGTGCCCGCACTGGCGACGACGCTGACGCCTATAAAATCAGGCAACGGCATGAATTAACTATAGAAACTCTGCGCCAGGGATCCGAGCAGCAACTGCCAGCCATCGACCAGCACGAACAGCATCAGTTTGAAGGGCAGTGAGATAGTGGCAGGTGGCACCATCATCATCCCCAGCGCCATCAGCACGCTGGCCACCACCAGATCGATAATCATGAACGGGATAAAGACCGTGAAGCCAATCTGGAACGCCGTTTTCAGTTCGCTGGTGACGTAAGCCGGTAACAAAATACGCATCGGCACCGCTTCCGGGCCAGCCAGCGGCGGCAGGTTGGCGAGGCGGGCGTACAGCGCGAGGTCACTTTCACGGGTCTGGCGCAGCATGAATTCACGCAACGGCTGAGCGCCTTTATCCATGGCATCCTGCATGCTGATTTTGTTTTCAGTGAACGGCTGATAAGCGTCGGTGTAAATCTTGTCGAAAACCGGCGCCATGACGAAGAAGGTCAGAAACAGCCCGAGGCCGAGCAGAACCTGGTTCGGCGGTGCAGACGGCGTGCCGAGGGCGTTTCGCAGTAAACCCAGCACGATGATAATGCGGGTAAAGCTGGTACACATCAGCAGCATCGCGGGCAGCAGGGTCAGCGTGGTGATGAAGACCAGCGTCTGGATCGGCAATGACCAGTTTTGCGCACCGTTCGCCATTTGCTGGCTGATGATGCCCGGCAATTGCGCAAACGCGGCGGGGCTGGCGAGCAGCAGCAGCGGCAGACAACGGGTAAGCAAGCGAACAGGACGCTGACGGACAGCGTTAACTACGGAACTCAAGAAGGTCATGCCTGCTTTCCCGGACGTTTCAACATTTTTTGCATCAGCTGACGAAAATCAGCGGGCTTGTCGGCAGCAGCGCCCGGCGTGATATCGGCCGGTGGCGCGCTCAGGGTATGCAGCGGTGTGATGTTGTGGGCGGTCACGCCCAGCACCAGCCAGGTATTGTCCACTTCCACAATCACCACTTTTTCACTGCGCCCGACCTGACAGCTGGACGTGATTTTCAGCAGCTTGTTATTTTTTGCCTGCGGTGCCAGACCGGTCCGTTTCGCTACCCAGCCGATAAACAGAATCAGCAGCAGAATACCGCCGAGCACGGAGCTGACTTGCGTCAGCACGGAACTGGCGGGCACCACCGGCGCAGAGGCATGGGCAGTGGCGGGCGTCACCGCCCCGGAAAGGTACGGGGAATCCGTGGCGGCAGTCTGGCTCATCAGCGGCTCAGACGACGCATACGTTCTGATGGCGTGATGATATCGGTGATGCGCACGCCGTATTTATCGGCCACGACCACCACTTCACCCTGAGCAATCAGATAACCGTTGATCAGAATATCCAGCGGCTCACCGGCCAGACCGTCAAGAGAAACCACGGAACCCTGCGACAGGCGCAGCAGCTCTTTAATGGTCATCTTGGTGCGGCCTAACTCCACGGTCAGCTTGACCGGAATATCGAGGATCATATCGATATCCTGCAAACTGCCTGCTCCTTCCTGGGCGCCCAGCGCGGCGAAAACACCCTCGGTTGACGCTTTGGCGCTGCCCGCAGATTGTTGTTCGTTAAACGCATCAGCCCATAAATCGTCAACGTTATCCGATCCGGCGTCAGACGGTTTATTGGTGTCACTCATGGGGCTGTTCCTCATCTAGAGAATTTAAAATTGGGTTGATCAAATGTTCAACGCGCAGAGCGTATTGTTCGTTTAAGGTGCCGTATTTGCTGGTCAGGACCGGCACGCCGTCGACGTGGGCAATCAGGCGATCCGGCTTTTCAATCGGCAGCACATCGCCCGGTTGCAGTTTCAGGATCTGAGATAAACGCAGCGGAATTTCGACGAAGTTTGCCACCAGTTCCAGTTCGGACTGCTGAACCTGGGTCACCAGATTTTCGCGCCACTGGCTTTCTTCATGACGGGAGTTCTCGACCGGCGGATTGGTCAGCAACTCACGGATCGGTTCAATCATGCTAAAGGGAATACAGATGTTGAAATCACCGCTCAGCGCACCGATTTCCACGTGGAACGGCGTCGTGATCACGATATCGTTTGGGGAAGAGGTGATGTTGGTGAATTTGATCTGCAATTCCGCACGGACGTACTCGACGCTCAGTTTGTAAACGCCGCTCCAGGCATCTTCATAAGCATCCAGCGCCAGCGTCAGCATGCGTTTAATCACGCGCTGTTCGGTGTGGGTGAATTCACGACCTTCTACTTTGGTCGGGAAACGGCCATCGCCGCCAAACAGGTTATCCACCGCGATAAACACCAGGCTCGGGGCGAACACAAATAAGGCCGTGCCGCGCAAGGGTTTGAGGTGGATCAGGTTGAGGTTGGTCGGAACCGGCAGGTTGCGGGCAAAATCATGATAAGGCTGAATTTTGATCGGCCCGACGGTGATGTCCGGGCTGCGGCGCAACAGGTTAAATAGCCCCATACGGAAATGACGGGCAAAACGCTCGTTAATGATTTCCAGCGCCTGCAGACGCTCGCGGACAACGCGGCGCTGAGTCGTGGGGTCAAAAGGTTTAACGCCGTCGTCGGACGCCAGCGTTTTCGCTTTTGTGGTTTCAGCCGCGCTGTCGCTGCTGTCACCGTTGAGCAGTGCGTCGATCTCGGCCTGTGAAAGAATGCTGTCGCCCATAATTTGTTTATCGCAGTATGAAAGCAGTGAAAAGCACGTCGTTGATCGCCTGTGGAGGCTGACCTTTGACCAGTGGCACGTCCAGAACTTGTTTGATTTCCTGCACCAGTTGCTGCTTGCCGGTTTCACTGACTAAATCCGACGTTTTCTGGCGTGAAAGTAACAGCAGCAAGCGGCTGCGGACTTCAGGCAGATACTCATTCAGGATGGCGCGGTTTTTTTCATCCGGCAGACGCAGGGTCAGGCCGATGTAAAGCACACGGTCAGGATCGTTATCCGGTGTTTGCAGGTTGACGGTGAAGGTGTCCAGCGCCAGGAAAATCGGCGGCACCGGCGGCTCATTCTTTTTCACTTCAGCGGTCTGCGAACCCGGTGCTGACTGCTGTTTGTGCAACATCCACCAGGCGTAACCCGCCGCACCACAAGCACCAAGGGCCACCAGTAAAAGCAGAATCATTAAAAGCGGTCGCTTTTTTTTGCGCGAGGCCGAGAGAGCGGAGTCAGACATGGATGAGGCGATTTCCTGTAAGTATGGGCAGATAAGCTGAGGGAAGCCCAACCTGCCGGATCAATTCTGAAAATGATTATCCCGCTTATCCTGTTGTTCAATAGTCAGAATAGGCGGGAAAAATAAGGTCAGCTCTGCCGTTTGAATTAAGTGAACACTGACCGTCAGCAACTACCTGAAACAATTTTGCGAACAATTACGCAAAGATATCGACGCTGTTGTTCCCGCCAAGACGCTGCGCGAGCGACACCGGCACCGGCAGGGCGTCTGCCGCGGCATTCACGCCACCGGCATTAAAGGCCGCCCAGCTTGAGGCGTTCCCCTGCTGCGAACCGGATTGTGAACTTTGCTGTTGCGCCTGTTGCCACTGCGAGCTGTCGCTGCCGACGCTGCTCTGGCCGAGGCTGATGCCGTTATCCGCCAGCGCCGTTTTCAGATCGGGCATCGCGGCTTCAATGGCGGAACGCACCGCACTGTGGCCTGAGACAAAGTGCAACTGCGCCTGGTTGTTTTCAATCTTCATACTGATCTGGATGGAACCCAGATCCTGCGGATGCAGGCGCAACTCGGCGGTCTGCTGCCCCTGACGGTTGAACATCATCACCTGCTGACCGAGTTGCTGTTGCCACTCCGGCGTCCCCAGCTGCGCGTTGAGCAACGGCGTGGACGGCGCGGTCACGGCGCTGGTGGTGGTCGGCGTGGCTGACACCGGCGCAGAAGAGACGGCCACCGCGGCGTTGTTCACCAGGTTCAGGGCGCTGTCCGGCGTCCGGCTGTCAGTCTGTGCCGCCACGGCGACATTGCCGTTAGCCGCGGTCATCGCGGCCAGCGCGCTGGAGAAATCAGGGCTGGCGGCGGAGGTATTTTTGCCTGCCGCGTGCGCGGTGGCGGTACTGGCCGTGGCTGGTGCGCTGCTGTCGGTCACGGCGGTTTTACCGTCATCGGCCAGCAGTGAAGAGGCGGTGGTGGTCAGCCCGGCAAGTAATGCACTCTTTTTATCGGCATCGGCGGTGTCTGAGGACAGGGCGGACTGCGCCGAAGCCGCGGTCGCGGTGGTCAGTGGCTGCGCCGGTTGCTGTTGCGCGGCGAGCTGGGCAAACAGCGCCTGCACCGGCAGGGAGGTGGCATCGTCAGCCTGAGTGTCTTTGTCTTTATCGGTGAGCGCGGTATTTTTGACCGCAGAAGGATCGGTGCCTTTCAGGCTGCCGTTGGGCAACAACTGGATCGCCGCAATCATTTTGCTCAGGTCGCTGTCGTCCAGCGCCAGGCTGCCGTCTTCTTCGCCGGTGGTCACGGCCTGAGTCAGCGTGGCTTTGTCCAGGATCTGGCCTTTGGCACTGATTTTCTGGCCGAGCTGAGATAACTGGCTGGCGAGTTTAGGATCGAGTTTTTCGCCCAGCTGCGCCTGCAACTGGCTGGCAAAATCTGCGGTGGCGCCGGTCGTGGAAACATCACCGGTGGCGACAGCATCCGACGCCGTGCTGGCGGAGGCGGCGGAAACGGTGGTTTTCGCCGAGGTGACGGCCGCAGGCAAGATATTCAGATTCATAGCGTTTTTTTCCTGTAAGCGCTGCGTTGGGCAAATTCATCGTTCTGCTTTTGATCCATCTTGTTCTCATGCGAACGCTGCTGTTCACTGGCACGGGTTTGCAGGGTCTGATAGGCATTCAGTCGCTGTTGTTTATCCTGCCACTGATTGACGGCGGCATTGAGCCGCTGATCCCATTGCTGCAACTGCTTGCGATGCTGTTCAATCGCCACTTCCAGCGTGCCGATAAATTGCTGGTAGTTCTGCCAGGTATTGGCCGCAATTCCGCCGGTCATGGTGGTGTTCAGTTTTTCGCGGTACTCACGCTGATAGTTGAGCAGCATGGTGAGCTGTTCCTGAGCCTGAGAATGCGATTGCCGGATTTGCCCCAAATGATTGGTCGCCTGATCCAGCGCTTTTTGCGCCAGAGAACAAAGGGTGATCAATGGTGATGAACTTTCCATTCGATATTCCTCATACCCTTCATTGTTTGCCCTGATACGGCGCGCACGTTGATGGATATAGTTCTGTGTGTAATGTCTTAGCCAGGGAACAGCATGTTCAGTTCCAGACAGGCGTCTTCATACGTGCTGCGTTCCATGATGTCCTGCTGGAGAAAGTTCTCCATTTGCGGGTACAAGCGGATGGCGCGATCGAGCATCGGATCGCTGCCTGCCGCGTAGGCACCGACGCTGACCAGATCACGGTTACGCTGGTAGCTGGACAACAGTTGTTTGAAATTTCGTACACGGGAATACTGGTTGTCGTCGATAAGCGATGTCATGGCACGGCTGATCGACGCTTCAATATCAATGGCCGGATAGTGGCCGGACTCAGCCAGACGGCGCGATAACACCACGTGGCCATCAAGAATGGCGCGGGCGGCGTCGGCGATCGGATCCTGCTGGTCATCCCCTTCGGTCAGCACGGTATAGAAGGCGGTAATCGAACCGCCGCCGCTGATGCCGTTCCCTGCGCGTTCAACCAGCGCAGGCAGTTTGGCGAAAACGGAAGGCGGATAACCTTTGGTTGCCGGTGGCTCACCGATGGCAAGGGCGATTTCACGCTGGGCCATGGCGTAGCGGGTCAGGGAATCCATGATCAGCAGAACGTGCTGCCCCCGGTCACGGAAATCTTCTGCAATGCGCGTGGCGTAAGCAGCTCCCTGCATACGCAGCAGCGGCGAGACGTCGGCCGGTGCTGCGATGACCACGGAACGGGCGCGGCCTTCGTCACCTAAAATGTTCTCGATGAAGTCTTTGACTTCACGTCCACGTTCACCAATCAGCCCGACCACGATCACATCGGCCTGGGTGTAGCGGGCCATCATGCCGAGCAGAACGGATTTACCCACGCCGGAACCGGCAAACAGCCCCATACGCTGACCGCGACCGACGGTCAGCAGTGCGTTGATGGCCCGCACGCCGACGTCCAGTACGTCGGTGATCGGCGTACGTTGCAACGGGTTAAACGGCGGAGTGATAAGCGCGGCGCGATAGCCGGTGTCCGGTGGCGGTAAGCCATCCAGCGGTTTGGCGCTGCCGTCAAGCACGCGGCCCAGCAGTTGCGGCCCGAGCGGAAGCTGCTTGCCGGCCATGTGGCCGTCGGGAGAAATACGCGCGTAAACGCGGGCGCCCGGCAAAATACCTTCGACTTCTTCCAGTGGCATCAGAAACAGATTCTGGCCGTTAAAACCCACCACTTCGCTTTCTACTTCCTGCACCACTTTGCCGTCATGACGTTCAATCAGACAGGTGGCGCCGAGCGGCATCTGCAAGCCGGTGGCTTCGAGGATCAGCCCCGTCGCGCGGGTCAGGCGGCCATAACGGCGCACGGTCGGCGTGCGGCTCATGCGTTTTTCGGCATCGTCGAGGGATTTCAGCAGGCGGCTCAGGCGGGCGGTCATCCGAGATCTCCCGGCGCGGCGAGGCGGCACAGTTCATGCCAGCGCGTGGCAATCGAGGCATCCATATCGCCATCTTCCGCACTGACTTTACAGCCACCGCTGTGGATCTGATTATCTGCCAGCAAACGCCAGCCGTGCATACTGAGGCTGGCGCCGAGTTGCAGTTCGACCCGCTCGAAATCAGCCGGGTTAACGCGCAGCTGCGGTTTGCCTTTAAACATCGGCTCCAGCTGGATCAGCTGCTGGATCTGTGTGAGCAGGGCGGAACCGTCACAAATCGGGGCCTGACCTAAAATCTGTTTGGCAGCGGTCAGCGCCATTTGCATCAGGCGCGAGGCGATCACGCTGTCCAGCGCGTCGAGCGTTTGCTGGAAATCGGCCACCAGAAGCTGCCAGTGTTCAGTGAGAACGGCCTGCTGTTGCTGACCTTCCAGTAAACCCTGCTGTTGCCCGGCTTCCTGACCGGACTGAAATCCGGCGGCATAACCCTGTTTCTGACCGGCTTCAAGACCTTGCTGAAAACCCTGCTGTTCAGCGCGGCGTTGCAGGTTCAGCAGCTCATTCTGATCGACCTGCACCTTGGGCTGGCCGTCGTCCTGCTCTTCTTCACCTTCCTGAAACAAGGGCTCAAGCGGGCTGGCGAAAGAGGGCATCGCCAGATCGCCCGGCCGCCACGGCTGCCACGGCAGGGCGTTAAGACGCTCGGTCTGCCGCTCTTCAGCGGTTTTCTTTTCCGGCACCGGCTGGTCATTCATTGGATCAGACATAAGAATCCTCGCCGCCGCCGACTACCATTTCGCCAGACTCTGCCAGACGGCGAACCGTTTGCAGGATGGCTTTCTGTTCGTTCTCGACCAGAGACATACGCATCGGGCCACGGTTTGCCAGATCGTCGCGCAGGATGTCGGCAGCACGCTGCGACATGTTGCGCAGGAACTTCTCGCGCAGTGGCTGCTCGGCACCTTTCAATGCCACCAGTAGCGATTCGCCTTCGATTTCCTGCAACAGGCGCTGGATACTGCGGTCGTCCACGTCCACCAGGTTTTCGAACAGGAACATCTCGTCGATAATTTTTTGTGCCAGTTCGCCGTCGTAACCACGCACCGCTTCGATAACCGCTTCTTCCTGCTGAGTTTTCATCAGGTTGATGATTTCTGCTGCTGTACGAACACCGCCCATCTTCGAACGTTTGAGGTTCTGGCCGTCGAGCAGGTTGTTCAGCACTTCGGTCAGCTCGGCCAGCGCCGCTGGCTGGACACCGCCGAAGGTGGCGATACGCAGCATGACGTCGTTGCGCAGACGCTCGTCGAACAGCGCCAGAATATCGGCCGCCTGACCCCGTTTCAGGTGCACCAGGATAGTGGCGATGATCTGCGGATGTTCGTCGCGGATCAGATCGGCGGCAATCACCGGCTCCATGAAGTTGAGCGTTTCCATGCCGCTGGTGGTTTCGCGCGATTCGAGAATGTCTTCCAGCAAGCTCGAGGCACGCTCTTCGCCCAGCGCCTTGGTCAGCACTGAACGCAGGTATTCGCTGGTGTTCACACTCAGCGCAGCATACTGCTCGGATTCGTCCTCGAATTCATTCAGGACCTCGGCCAACTGCTTGTTGGAGATCTGATGGATATTCGCCATCGCGCCACTGATTTGCTGAACTTCACGCGGGGAGAGGTGTTTGAACACCTCCACCGCACGGTCTTCGCCCAGGGTTATCATCAAAATGGCGCTTTTTTCAGTTCCGGTCATAGTCATGGTTGTTCGGTACTCATCCATTGGCGGATAACCAGGGCGACGATACGCGGATCTTTATCGGCCAGCTCCTGTACTCGTTGAGTCTGTACTTCGACGCTGACGCGCTGCTGTGAACGTTTACGTTTCTCCAGCTCGTCGGTGCTGAGTTTGACCGGTTTGCTGCCTTCAGGTTGTGGCATGGAAGCGGCAAGGGCAGCGGCGGCAATGGCTTCTTTCTCGGCCTGCTGTTTGCGCAGCATCGGACGAACAATCTTGCGCCACAGTATCCAGGCCACAATCAGCACCAGTAACCAGCGACCGGCATCGATCAGTTGGTCGAAGAACGCCTGTTGTTTCCAGAACGGCAACTCTGCGGTGTCATCCGCGGCTTCGTTGAACGGTGTATTCACCACGTTCAGCGTATCGCCACGTTCGGTAGAGAAGCCCATCGCTTCGCGAACCAGATCGTCGATCTTCTTCAACTGTTCATCGGTCAGCGGTTTGGATTTGCCATCCGTTCCCACCTGATAGTTGACGACCACTGCCGCAGACAGGCGCTGTACCGCACCGGCGCTGTGCTGGGTGTGGGTGATGGTGCGATCCACTTCATAGTTAGTGGTTTCATCACGACGGCTGTTCGATGGCACCGTTGAACGGTTCGCCGTGCTGTTTTGTGCGCCATTCTGAGCGTTGCCAGCCTGATTCTGATTCTGAGCTGTGTTGGCCGCAGGCGGTGTGGTCACCGGTGCAGTCGCTGCCGGCGCGGGCTGATTGCTCAGCGCACCCGGTACGCCGCCCACTGAAGAGCCACCAATCTGATCGCTGGTGCTGAGCTGGCGGGAACGTACGGCGGCTTTATCCGCAGCACCGTTCGGCTGGTAATTTTCGTCAGTTTGTTCACGGGTGGCGTAATCGATCTGCGCGGTGATTTGTGCGTGCACGTTGCCGTTGCCGACCACCGGTTGCAGAATCGCTTCGATGCGGCGCTGCAGGCGGCCTTCCACTTCGTTGGCGTATTTCAGCTGTGACGCATTGAGGTCGCGGCCATTGCTGTCGGACTGCGTCAGTAAGTGTCCGCTCTGATCGACCACGGTGACGTTGGCCGGGGGTAAACCGGAAACGCTGCTCGACACCATATAAACGATGGCGTTGATCTGGCCATCATCAAGGGCGCGGCCCGGTTGCAGATTCAGGGTGACGGAAGCGGAAGGGTTTTTCTGTTCGCGTACAAATAAAGAAGGTTTCGGAATGGCTAAATGCACGCGGGCGCTCGAGACCGGGCCCAGCGTTTCGATGGTGCGGGAGAGTTCACCTTCCAGTGCGCGCTGATAGTTGATCTGCTCGCTGAACTGGCTGATCCCAAATTTCTCCTGATCCATCAGTTCAAAACCGACGGCGCCGCCTTTCGGCAAACCGGCCGCAGCCAGTTTCAGACGGGTTTCATACACTTTGTCAGCGGGAATGAGGACTGCGCCACCGTTATCAGAAAACTGATAAGGGATATTCATTTGCGTCAGTTGGGTGACGACCGCGCCACCATCTTTGTCGTTGAGGTTGCTAAACAGCACCTTATAAGTAGGCTGCTTAGCCCACAACATCATAACAACAACAATAGCCACGGCTGCCGCAGCAGCAATGGCGATAGGAACTTTTGGGTTGGCGCGCAGGCGATTAAGCAGAGCAGTGAAACCGCTTCCAGGGTTTTCTGCGCCGGCTATTGCGGAACTCATACAAGATCCCTATTTAGCTGTTGGACGGTGGTGTTCATGTTGTCTCTTAACAAAACAGACTCCCAGGTGCGCAATCGGTGAAGCGTGACATTTTTCAAACCCCCACACAGGCAGGCCTATTTTCTAGGTGAGCCATTATTTGTCGCGCAGGGCAAAGTTAATGGCCCGATAAGCCATGGTTTTTGCGGTCAATTATGGCGTTTAGGAAAAAACTGATGTGATAGGGTGTCATTCCATGAAAGAACCCCATTGGTCACCGAAAGAGCGTTAAGCGGAGAAAGCATGTCAATTCAAGGCATTGAGAGTGTTTTACAGCAAATGCAGGCCACTGCAGTGCAGGCAGGCGCGGTTAAGCAGACCGACACCACGTCAGAAGCCGGTTTTGCCAGCGAACTGAAAGCGGCATTAGGCAAGATCAGTGAGACGCAAAACAGCGCCAAACTGCAGGCTGAAAAACTCGAGATGGGCGTGCCGGGCGTCAGCCTCAACGATGTGATGGTCGATCTGCAAAAATCCTCTATTTCATTACAGCTGGGCGTGCAGGTCAGAAATAAACTGGTGGCGGCGTATCAGGATGTGATGAATATGTCGGTGTAGGTGGTATAGGTGTTTGATTTAAATAAATAATCAGGTTAGTCAGTCTTCTTGTGGGGCATGGATGGGGCAAAGTCTCCTAATTTCTGGTTGAGCATTGCAATCTGCTCTCCATTGTTGTCGTTCATCCAGGTTCCATAAACCGAGTAAACCATCTGGGCTGATGTATGACCCATTTGACTTGCTATGAAGTTAGGGTTAGCTCCAGCAGACAGTGACCAGCACGCATAAGTATGGCGAGACTGATATGCCTTCCTGTGTCTGATTGCAGCCCTTCGCAAAGCAGAATTCCAAGACTGACCGATAGACGAAACGGAATAATAGGTGCCGCTGCGATGATTCACGGCGCTTACCTGAGGATTAAAAACGAAGGTGCAATCTTCGATATCCTTTATCTCGTACTCGCGCCGTACAACTTCAATGCTCGTTTTCGCTGCCATCCTGGTCATCTCTGCCTGAACTCGCAAAACATCTATCGCTGGCTGAATGAGATGAATTTCTCTCGTTCCGGCATTGGTCTTTGGCGGAGTAAACTCGTGAACCGCTGTCAGGTTTCGTTTAACTTTGATACTTCCAGCTAGACGCTTTGGATGCCGAGACTTCCCAGGCTTCTGCGGCTGTAACAGCGACAATGAGTAAGGCTAAACTCACTGGGCTTTAGAGCACATCGGTAAAGATGGCGGTCCTATACAGGTAACAAATATGACCAAAGAGGATTACGTCAAAGCGCGGCAGGAGATGTTGGAGAATGACGACTGCTGATGATCTGATGACTCAAGCAAGAAAACTTGAGTGTGAACTTGATGGCCTATATTTCTCTCGGTATTTCTTTAAGCAAAGAACTGGCGGCAAGATGATTGTAGCGCCGCATCATAAGGTCATACAAAGGACATTAGACAGGGTTGTCGACTTAGAGATAACTCGACTAATCATCAGTGTTCCGCCTGTCTATACCAAAACAGAATTAGCAACAATCAATATGATGGGTAGAGGGCTAGCCCTTAATGTAAGTATCTCAGCTTTAGTTCCACGCACTTTTTGAGATTTCCAGTTTCTCAGCCATCAGGCCATATTCTTCCGGCGTCAGGTTATTAAGTGATTAATGAGGCCGCTCACTGTTATATTCATTCAGCCAGCGCTCCGTTATTTTCCGTGCTTCATTCAGTGTTCTGAACAGATAAAAATCCAGTATTTTTGTCTGGTATGTCCTGCTAAAACGTTCGATAAACGCGTTCTGCGTCGGCTTACCCAGCTTGATAAATTCCAGCATCACACCATGGTCTTCAGCCCATTGCGCCAGACCCTGTGATATCAGTTCCGGCCCATTATCCATCCGCATTTTCAGCGGATATCCACGGTTTGCTACTATCCTGTCCAGCACCCGGAGGGATATTCAAGTCAATCTCGATGACCAGAGCCTCGCGGTTAAAATCATCCACGACGTTGAAGGTTCGAAAACGTCGACCGCATACCAGCGCATCGTGCATAAAATCGATAGACCAACTCTGATTGAGAGCTTCCGGCGTTGCCAGCGGAACCGGGTTGCGTACTGGCAGACGTTGTTTACCCTTGCGACGAAAATACAGTTTCAGCAGACAATAAACCCGGTGTACGCGCTTGTGGTTCCAGACGTGCCCCTGCCTGCGAAGGACCTAAAAAAGCTTTTTAAATCCATAGCGCGGATAACATTCGGCCACCTCAGTCAGGCTCTGGATCACCGCCTCATCACGTAGCGTATCCTGTTGATAACGAAACACAGTCCTGCTCAGCGATAATGTCCTGCATGCCTGGCGTATGCTCATCGTAAACTGTGTCGTCAAATAGCTGACGAGCTTACGCTTTATCGCTGGTTTTAAAGCTTTTTTTCGATGGCGTATTTCAGCGCCCGGCATTCAAGACTCAGATCGGCAAACATCTGCTTCAGACGACGATTCTCGTCCTCAAGATCTTTGATTTTTTTAATATCAGCGGCTTCCATCCCGCCATATTTTGCCTTCCAGTTGTAGTAGCTGGCTTCGGAAATAGAGGCATCGCGACAGACATCTTTGACGGTCCTGCCAGACTCGACTGATTTCAGGACGGCGATGATCTGGTGCTCAGTGAATCGGATCTTACGCATAGCGATCTCCTCAGGTTACATAATCAGTATGTCGGAAGATCTCAAAAGTGAACGGGCAGTTTTAGTGGGATACTTACAGGTTAACTACAAAGTATCTGAGTGTGCATTTTCTACCATAGCAAATGGCATTCAAATTGTAGAGCCTTCTGGTAGTACTGCATATTTCCTCACTATACCTTTTACCCCGACATCGTAATTTGCATCAGAATTTGTTGGTCTGATTTTTAAATATGTATGCGGTGCAATGAACGGCATGACAATGAGTGCTGGTATATGCGGCTCTGCATGTAAGTATCCCTGTAATCCGCACCATTCACTTTTAGAGATCTTCCGACATACTGATTATGTCACCTGAGGAGATCGCTATGCGTAAGATCCGATTCACCGATATAGAAGCCGCTGATATCAAAAAAATCAAAGATCTTGAGGACGAGAATCGTCGTCTGAAGCAGATGTTTGCCGATCTGAGTCTGGAATGCCTGGCGCTGAAAGACGTCATCGAAAAAAAACTTTAAAACCAGCGATAAAACGTGAGCTCGCCAACTATCTGACCACGCAGTTTACGATGAGCATACGCCAGGCATGCAGGACGTTATCGCTGAGCAGGACGGTGTTTCGTTATCAACCGGATATGCGACGTGATGAACCGGTGATCCAGAGGCTGACTGAGGCAGCTGAACGCTATCCCCGCTACGGTTTTAAGAAGCTTTTTCAGGTGCTTCGCAGGCAGGGGCACGTCTGGAATCACAAGCGGGTACACCGGATTTACTGTCTGTCAAAACTGAATTTTCGTCGTAAGGGTAAACAACGCCTGCCGATGCGCGATCCGGCTCCGCTGGCAACGCCTGAAGCACTCAACCAAAGCTGGTCGATTGATTTTATGCACGATGCCCTGACATGTGGGCGACGTTTTAGGACCTTCAACGTCGTGGATGATTTTAACCGCGAGGCTCTGGCCATCGAAATTGACCTGAATATCCCGGCCCAACGGGTTGTAAGGGTGCTGGACAAAATAGTGGCAAACCGTGGATATCCGCTGAAAATGCGGATGGATAACGGGCCGGAACTGATATCACTGGCTCTGGCGCAATGGGCTGAAGATCATGGTGTGATGCTGGAATTTATCAAGCCGGGTAAGCCGACGCAGAACGCGTTTATCGAACGGTTTAACCGAACGTACCGGACCGAAATACTGGATTTTTATCTGTTCAGAACGCTGAATGAAGCACGGGAAATAACGGAACGTTGGCTGAATGAATACAACAGTGAGCGGCCCCATGAATCCCTGAATAACCTGACGCCGGAAGAATACCGTCTGATGGCCGAGAACACGGAAATCTCAAAAAGTGTGTGGAACTAAAGCTGGGATACTTACATAAGTACGTGTTCTTCCAACGACTCAAAGAACACGGTGGCGACTACTGGCTAGGTCAGTTTTACGATAACTGGTTCAACTTCGTGATCGAGGAACCGGTATCTCTCAGATATGGCATGGAGGTGTTGAAGACAGTTGCGGGTCAGCATAAAGACATCGAGCGGTTCGATAACAGTCTGAATAACTTCATGCTGAAGAGTGAGTGAAAATGTGATGGGGCATGGTTGAGGCAAAAAATCAACGCGAACTTACATTCTCCATCCTGCAACGAATTTTGGTTTGGGTTACTTATCAGCATGTTATCTGCTCTTAACAGTTATTCTTTATTTTCAGAATATTAAGCCTCATATGATGAAGGTGTCGGTGCAAGTGGGGAGTTGGTTGTTTTAAATAAATGCTTTGATTTTTATTCTTTCAGGCATGCATGGAACAACACCCCTTTATCTGTGATGGGGATTGTATTTCTCATTAATCAGTTTTTTTGAATAATGATTTATGATTGTCTTAATTTTACTCATTGATAGCAATGGCCAACTTTTTGTTGGCCATTAAGCTAATTCACTGTGTCAGCAGTCATCAAACGCTTTGCATACGCTTATCAGATGACCTTTATCTGTATCAATAAAAGCATCTAAAGGAATACCAGGTAAACCTTTGATGAATTCGCTTTTACCATCCTTAACCACTCCGATAATTTGCTGTCTAAATTGTACTGACGTAAATACATCGCTCTTTAATACGCCATTAAGACTTATATAACCATTGTCATTACTACAGACAATGGAATCACTTGAAGCAATTATCGAAATTTTATTTTTTCTAATAATATTTTGTACCGCACTATCATCAACTACAGCACCAGTGCAAGTCTGATAATTTTGTTCGACTTTGAAAGATAATCCCTGCGGAGAGAGAAAATTGATTCCGCTTGGAAGACTATTGTTAGTGTCGGAAGCGGAGAAGCCGCTTTCTATAAAGTAAGGCGCTGAAGATATCCCTTCAATATCCCGTTTGAAAAATATAGACTGATAATTCGACTGTTTACTCGAGACTATGCCCTGTGGGGTGATTCTTAGTTTTATGATATTTTCTGGCGAAACAACGTATCCACATATGGCATTATCATCTATTCCTATGTTTTTGCAGGCGTTTGCATAGAAAAATGAGTTGTCTTCTGAGGTTATTTTAAATATATTTTTTGCGAAGGCTTCAAACCACAATGAATTGAGTTTGCCCTCACTTATCGGAGAATAAATGGGTAGTGAAAACTTTTGCGACCCTATCTGAAGCTTATCCCCAGATTGGAGTGTCTTGTCTTTGAGGGATGTTACACCCCATAATTTTGAAGCAAAGGCTAAGTAGTCCGCATTCTTCCCTGATTTATAATCAGCTACATATTGGTTTTCTTCATTTTCATTTAGGCTCCTGCCGAAGCCAAGAGATTTGGTGTCAGATCCAGAAATATCGAGTACCGTAGGCCATACATCCATCAAAGTACCGGCCGTATTGTTTTTTAAGGATTTAAGCCCCTTTTTAATGATGATGAAATTGTTTCTTCTCAGGTCTTTATTTTTATCGAGCAGTGCGCTCGCATCATTTTCCATCATAAGATGGTCTGATACGAGAACAATAATCGTATTGTCAAAAGATGGGCTGTTGATTATTTTTTTTATGAAATCAGAAAGCAAATAGTCAGAGCATTGAACTGCAGATAACATCGCGTAGTCTGTCTTGATCCCAACTTTATCTTTGCAGTCGGAAAGGAACAAGCCATCAGGTGAGTGTGTATTTACAGTCAGAAATGATAAAAGGAAGGGTTGCTGGGATTTGGACAGACGATTAAATTCCATCCATGCATGATTAAGGAGAACATCATCATGAACCCCCCAACTACTTATCTGTTCAGATGACGCCAGACCATTACTGACAAAGTAATTAAGATCGTCCTGTCTGTTCCAGCCATGTTGCGAAAAGAACTTATCACCGCCTGCAAATTCCTTATCACTACCTCTAAGAAATTCTGTGTTATATCCCTGGTTCGTTAACCATGTCGCCACACAGTTAGCTTTATTCAGAAACTCTGATAAATTCCCCCCAGCATTTCCTTGTGCCATGACTAAGGGTATACCACACTGAGTATTGACCATGCCGGCCATTGTCCAGCCAAAACCCCTGTTGGCTGGTTGGATTATATTGGTGAAGTCTGCATAATTGTCAGCCAGAGCACTGAGGTTTGGCAGGTAATTTTCACCTTCTAAATCACGAAATGTACGTTCTAAACTTTCAGCATAGATGAAAACATAGTTATATTTTTTATCCAGACTTTTATCTGGGGTAATATATTCGTTTTTAACTGCTTCTGGGTTGCCCTTGCTTAAGAAAGATTCCTTCGTTGCGTTGTAGATATTTATTGAAAATGACGAGGAAAAAATAGAAGCAAGTGCCACCAAATACAAAAAGGACGACATTGGCAGATTTAGCGATTTTATTTTTTTAAGCTTGGTAAGGATGCAGTAGATTGTAAGGACTAAAATTATAACTATAAAAAAAGAGGCAACTTTAATTTTGGGGATGAGATCATCTACTGAAACACCTTCTGAACTGTTTTGTAAATGGTAAAAGACAGCGTCATTAACACCGTTGCCTGTGAACATATTTGATATATACCAAAAGGCGAAGGCCAGTAGTGCGACTATCGTCACAGTTGTTTTGGTAACTATGAGTTTTGGTGATGAAATTGTAAATAAAATCAGTAGAGCTAATAGTGAGTAAGTCATTCTAGCGGTTCAACATTTGTTAAGGAATTATGACAGTATGCCACAACTTTGTTTATCAAATAAATGTTAAGCATTATTTGTGCAGATTTTAAGCATGTGAATTTTTCAGATACATAGGGAATCTGTATTAGAAACTTACAAATTTAGAAGGGAAGAAAGGGGGGGCTGAATGGAAAAAACTGAAAAGCATAAATGAGTGCTGACAAACCACATTGCACCGACAGCAAAGGGCGTTCAATGCAAGAACTATCAATAATCGTTATCGATGTCTTTCACTGCCGCTCTCAGTACGTACCAAACTATGAAAACGACAAAAGCTATGATGAGGACTAGGTATATCAAAGCTCATTTCCTTTCTAGAATGTTGAAATTTTTCTATGAGTTCTCGGTTGCTGTTCATAGACTATTGTTCGAATGTTACAGACGAACGTAAAAACATTTGGTTAAGAATAATTACACACCTGTATTATCGACAATATCAGAGCAAAACTTGAGTTGCCGTGAAGAATTGTTGCAAATTATTTAGTTGCGTTATTATTTCAATGTAATGGATTGTTAGACCATTCAAGAAAATATGTTACCTGTGTCACAAAATTGTCCTTTGCTTGTGCAGGTTTATTTGCCAAAATCGCAAAAAAATGGTCCCACCTGCAAAAAGCACCTGTCTAACATGATAATCCGTCCACCGCGTCACTGGTTCCTGCGTTTGTTCGTCTGGCACGGCTCCGTGCTGCCCAGCATTATGTTCCGCCTGAGTTTAAATCTGCTGATGTCACTGGCCGCCATTCTCTGCCTGCCCTGGTATGAGACGCTGGGCGTGAAGCTGACGCTTGCCCCTTTCAGCCTGCTCGGCGTGTCGATTGCGATCTTTTTGGGGTTCAGAAATAGTGTAGCGTACTCGCGTTATATCGAAGCGCGTCAGCTGTGGGGCGGGTTACTGA
Organism: Rahnella sp. Larv3_ips; assembly: GCF_003697865.1. NCBI lineage: Bacteria > Pseudomonadati > Pseudomonadota > Gammaproteobacteria > Enterobacterales > Yersiniaceae > Rahnella > Rahnella sp. Larv3_ips. The sequence continues at coordinate 477,602 of NZ_MJIB01000004.1, forward strand.
TTGCCTGTCGCACACTGCAAAGTCAGATGATGGCAGTGTGTCCGGGTGAAGCGCCGCGGGTTACCGCGCTGCTGCTGGCTTTCTGCTACAGCCTCAAACATCAGCTGCGGCACAGCGATCCCCGCCCCGATCTGGAGCGTCTGCTCGGGGAGGATGCCGAGGATATTCTTTCACGGCGCGCACCGACCAATATGGTGCAATTGCGGTTGTCGCAGTGGCTGGCGGAGCGTCGGCGCAGCGGGGATATGTCGGATGTGGTGTATGCGCATATGGATACCACGCTGTTACAGCTTTCTCAGGTCGTCGGCGGCTGCGAGCGTATTGTCAGTATGCCGATCCCTTTTGCTTACGGCCTGCTATTGCACCGCACGGTGTATCTGTTCTGCAGTTTGCTGCCGTTCGCGCTGGTGGTGGACTTACATTACATGACGCTGCTGGTGTCCGGCTTTATCTCCTACACGTTCCTTTCTCTTGATACGCTGGCCGAAGAGCTGGAGATGCCGTTTGGTTACGCCAATAACCATCTGCCGATGGACGCGATGTGCACCAACATTGAAATCAATTTACTTGAGATGAATAACCAGACGCAGCTGCCGGACACGCCGATGCCGGATGCGCATTACCGTCTGACATAATTTGTCTGTGTCACGGTTCTGCCAATATTCATAAGACTGTCATAAATACGCAACAAAAATGAAATAGCGTAGACGGGCAACTTCACAATGTCCGTCAGCTATCTCGAGGTATTTATGTCAGTCATTCAGGCCAAATCCCTGCACGAAGCCGAAGACCTGCTGAATTCCGGTATGGTAAAAAAAGTCGAACTGGCTTTTAGTATTAACAGTGATGAGTTTTTTAAACTCGCGCTGGAATGCGGCGACCGCGGTGCCAAAATCACCAAGGGTAAGAATTTTTTTATTATCACACTCAAGAAATGGGTCATTCCCTCCAATGACCTGCCTGCCACCAAAAGCAACGTACTGATGTGATACAGTCTCCATAACACTGCCATGCTGACAGTGTTATGGAGCACTTTGCTACGCCACCGTTTTCATCATAAACACGCTGAGCGGATCCGGTGCCTGCCGGTAGTCGCCAAATGCCTCCGTGCGTGCATACCCGAGTTTCTCATACAGCGTGATGGCTTTTTCCTGAAACACGCCGGTTTCTAAATACAGATCTTTATGCCCCAGCGTTTTGAGCTTTTTCTCCATGGCCTCGATCAGCAACGAGGCAACACCTTGCCCGCGAAACAGCGGATTCACGTACACCCGTTTCATTTCCGCAATGCTATTTTTGGAGATGTACAGACAGGCGCAACCCGCCCAGTCATCATCGACGCGCGCCATAAAACAGGTGATTTCCCCTTCACTGAGCTCCGTGATGTTGACCCCGTAAAAGGATTCCGGCGGGTAGAGCGGGTACTGGTAAGCATCCAGTTCGGCGATAAGACGGGCTAAATGCGGGTGGGCGACATCGGTTTCGAAAATCTGGGCACTCACGGCGTGGGCTCTCATTGCAACATTATGGATTTATATTCTTAACTGAAATCGCACCGAAAACAAGGGACTGGCAGGGCAGCAGCCTGAGTGCAGGACAGGGTAATGTAAGAAAACGGTCATATATGAGGAACTCTTCGCCACGTCTGTCAGAGTTATCTGAATTGATCAAATCATGAGCATTTTATCTGTCTTACCCGTCTCTTTTACCTCATATTCTTCCACTGTAATAAACGGATATAATGCAATAACTCACGGTGAGTAATTCACGTTAAAATGGCGCTGTGAGATAAATGAAACACGTTATAAGTGTTTGAATAAAGGATAAAATCATGACCGTCTATCCTGTTGGCGTTTTTGTCACGCTTACTTTTACACCAGGTTTGTTTGAAGTTGTCGCAATTTTGACTGAGGTATCACCCGTGCAATATCAGGTGATGAATGTGGAAACAGGTAATGTTATCAAAGTGAATGAGAACTATATTCGCGGGATAATAAAACCTTAACTGCATGGCCGGGCAGGGCGCACGTTGCTGCCCGCCCGGCCTCTCACCGACGTTCTGCGTTACCGCCGTCAGTCCGGCATCAGCGCGTTAAAATCTTCCTCGTACAATTCCCGGCATTCCTGAATAAACTCCGGATAACCCAGTTCTGAGGTCTGTACATCGCGACCCAGACGTTTTTCCAGATCCTCGTGAAACCATTCAAACTCTCCGTGCAGAATGCCGGTAAAACCGGTCAGGATGATGCATTGCTGGGGTGTCAATTTGGTCACGTTACGTTCCTTACGCTGAGTGTCTGAAAAGCGTTTTCTGAAAAGTTGTTAAAAGAGAGAAGTGCCTCACGCCGGGTTTCTGCAAAACGACGCAACATGGCCTATCCTCTAATTAATCCTACTGAAAAACAAGGAGTCACCGATGGATCAGGACTTATTCGAACAGGCACCTTTGCCGCTGTTAACCCGTTTTGAGGTGGGTGATCGTGTGAAATTACTCACTTTCCCGGTGGGCGTGCATCCTGCCAGCTATCAGCTGGATGTGGCGATCACCCGTATTCTGGACGGTGAATTTGAAGGGGAGATTGTGCGTATTGCCCCGCTTGGCCGGCAAGGGCACGAGGAGGGGCATTTTAAGCTGGGCGGGCAGGTGGCGTTCTTTGCAGGTAATATTCAGGGGACTGCATCCTGAACCCCTAAAACAAAACCCCGCTTTCAGGGCGGGGTCTTAAGGGACTGCTTACATTTTACTTTGCACTCGTCACATCTGATATAACCGCAGTTACATCATTGGCTTAACGTGTTTGGTGTGTGCCTGGTTTGTCAGTTCATCGGCAGGAATTTTCGAGCAACTGCCACAATAACCGACCAGGTACCATTTTCCGTCAACGCCTTTCTCCGGATTCACTTTGTAACGTTCGTTACGCTTTCCGTAAAACTCACGATCCCTGTGCTGTGATGCATCTTCCCAGAAACACAACGAGAACTGATGGCACGCATCAACATGCCGTTGTCCGTCGCGGCTTCCGCCAACCAGTAAATAATGATATTCCGACATACTGCCTCCTGAACCCCAAATATGATGGGGTAATTGTCCTGACTACAAGGGATCTACCTGGAATTTCGTACCCAAAAAGCAAAACAAGAGAGACAACAAGAGGCGTAACGTACCGCCCGGACATCCTATTTTTTATACGTAAACTATAGAGTAGATCACAGCATTGGGCCGAGAAAAACGCCGAAATGTGATGAGAATCACTTTTTTATTTTTAGATGATTTTTGTGATGTGTTTTAAACCGTTCAGGCTGCTGAAATTGCCGGTTTTTTTCTTGTGGGTTTCGATATCGCCGGTAAATTCTACGCGCCGAATTAGCGGGGTTAATCGTCTCAGCTACCGGCATTGCCGCGGGATCCGCCATGCTACTGTGGCGCTGTTGAATCTTTCACTCCAGCAGGAACAGCAATGGCAGAGAATCAGGTTGTCGATTTGGTCATGTCGGTCAATAAACACGTTGAAGAAACGGCTATGCAACATCTGATGCTGCGCAATTTTATTATTGTGATGTGCCGGAGCATGACCGAAGAGCAGAAAAATCAGGTGAGATGGCAGATGCGCCAGATCCATCAGGTGAGCGATGCAGAATACCGTCAGGGTGATGTGGAGATTTTGGAAAAGACCCGGCGTGATGTGGAAGTGATGCTCGAACTGATCAATTAGGTTTCTTCTTATGTCTGCAATATCTTTGCTGGGCTATCATTAACATCATGATAACCAAAGGGAGATAAAAAATGGGATTCTGGAGAGTATTGATCACCATTCTGGTGCCGCCATTAGGCGTATTGATAGGTAACGGTTTCGGCGGGGCATTTCTGCTGAACATTTTACTGACTTTGCTGGGCTACTTCCCGGGTCTGATCCACGGTTTTTGGGTTCAGACGCGCAAATAACAGCACACAGATTCAAAAAGTATGTTTCTGAAAACCCGGTGAATGCCGGGTTTTCTTTTTGGAAGGTCAGAACAGAGAGAAGAGAAGTACCACCGGAAGGCTCATCGGCCAGGTAAATCCAATAATGCCGGACGTTAACAATCTGATCTTAATCGTATCGCGGCTCACCAGCAGGGTGAACAGCACGGCGATACCCAGCCCGCCCCAGTAAATCGTTTTAATCACTTCCCACCAAACATGCACAACCAACCCCTGACCATTCACAAAAAACCGGCGGGTATGGTAATCCGTTAACATCTGGTAATCAATTATTGTGTGATGTTACGCATGGATTTGCGTTGTGAGCATTTGACATCAATTGTTATTGAACATGACTTGTGCTGGATCAGTGCACTGACAAGGCGCGCAAATGCCCGCGGATGGCGGTAGGCGCGAAACCGAAACGTTTGCGAAAGCGTTCTGCAAAGCGTGAGCCGCTTTCATACCCGACCTGATGCGCGATGTGTGAAATCGCCAGATCCGTGCACTGCAACAGGCGCAGGGCATGCGTCATACGCACGTCTATCATCACATTGCGCAATACGCTGTTTTCCGCCGCCAGACGGCGTCGCAGCATCACCTCATTCATCATCAGTTGTTCCGCCACCTCTGCCGCCGTGAAGGTTTTATGCAGATTATTCACCAGCAATTCGCGCACCCGCTGGGTCACGCTTTCGCTGTGATGCAGGGAATAGCGCACACCGAGTTGTGACAGCCATAATAATTGTTCCAGCATCCGGTGGCGGGTGATCGGCGCAGGCAGGCCGTGATGCCACAAAATGGCGTTATGGGTATCGGTGAAACTTTGCTTGAAGGCGCTGGGGACGTGGGGGATCACCTGCATATGATCGACGGTAATCAGCGGCGGTTTAAATGCCTGAGTGTGCAGGCCGGCATCGGCCAGCAGCGTCGGATCCCATGCCATGATGGCGCAGCTGAACGGGCCGTTATCGGATAACTGATGTTTCAGACCCAGCGTTTGCCCGCTGTTGAGCACCAGCATTTCACCTGTTTGCAGCGAAATTTCCTGATCCTGGTAAGTTATCGTCATACTTCCATTTTGAATCAGGAGTAATTGCGGTTTGTCGATATACACATCTTGAATAAAAAGTTCACTGTGCTGAATAAGCAACGAGGTCGATCCTATTCCTGGGGTGACTTTTATTTTACGTACCATGTTGATGATGCCCGAATATGACGACGACGGCGACCTGCTGTCTGTAATAAACAAACGTTGCGCGACTTTGTTACTAATACAAACCGGTCACCGGTTGAGGCGAAAGTCAGGGAAGGAGACAGAGAGAATTAGCCCTGGCAGCTGTGTGCTCTCTGCCTCTGAAACCTTAGTATGTACAAGAAATATTGGATAAAATAGAACAATATAAAATAAAACAAAAGTAATAATTATTGGCGATCGCCAAACGCGATCGAACGGAGATCTATCTTTCCGTAAGTCATATTCACTTGTTGTTGTCTTGTCGACTGTCCAATCAGCTCGGTCAGTTGATTCATCCGCGCTTGTAATAACGTTTTAATGGTATTTTCATTGTCCAGAATCTGACGCAAATATCGGCGTACTTCATACTGGATAACCATTGATGTGCTTTCTGATACCGGCAACGTGGTGGTCGCTTCCACGGCTTTCAGATAACTGACTTCGAGCTCGACCAGCTCATCCCATTTCTCTTCTTTCGCCAGCCGCAACATCTGCTCGCTTAAAGTCAGGATCAGTTGATATTCATTAACCAGATACTGATGTTGATCCATTATAGTGGTCCTGCGACGGGTGATAGTTTGGGCCGATTTGCCGCCAGGCATCGGCTATATTTTCAAGTAAGCCCAGCACTTCCGTGATGGCTTCTTGGTCGTTGTGTAAATTAGCGTGTAATAAACGACGAACCATATAGGAATAGAGCGCTTCCAGATTATCCACTAAATCAGGATCGCCTTTCTCACGGCTCATTCCGGCTTTCAGTCCGCTGTCGATAATATTAATGGCCTTGGAGAGCGCTTTGCCTTTATCGGCAATATTTCCCTGCTGCATAAAAATGCCGGCACGGATAAGGGCGCTGCGCGCCCCGTCAAATAACATCACCACTAACTGATGTGGGCTGGCACTCATTACGCCACTTTCTAAACCTACCTGTGCGTAGGCCTGGGTTCCTTTAGCGTTATACATAATCTTCTTCCTTACGAACTTGAACTGGACGTGGACATTGCATCGAACTGCTTGGTCAGATAATCCGCCGTGCTGTTGAGCTTCTGGATCGCAACGTCAAGCGCAGTGAACTGCGTTTTATAACGGGCAATGGTGGTGTTGATGCTGTCGTTGACCTTGTTGTACTGGGTGGTCAGCGTTTTCAGCGTGGCGTTAACCGCGGTTTCTGCGTTGGCGATGGTGCCGGTGCTGGCATTCAGGAAACCGCTGTTCAGGTTTGTGATATTGGTCATCACGCCGGTGGTTTTACCGTCGCCCACCATCATCGTCTGCACAGCACTGGTGTTATCGGTCAGCGCGGTTTTCAGTTTTGCGCTGTCAATTTCCAGCTTGCCGGTATCCGGATCGGTGGTGATACCAATATTGGACAGGGAAGTGATAGTGCCGGAACCGGAAGCCGCACCCAGCGCGGATTTCAGACGTGTCTGGATAGTGCGCAGGGCGCTGTCACCCAGCAAGGCGCCGTTGGTGGTGTCCGCGGTGTCCGAGTTAGTCGCGGTCGCGGTGAATTTGGTCAGACTGGTGAAGGTATCCTGCAACGCATTGTAGGAATCAACAAAGGTCTGGATCGCGGTGGTGGCTGTACCGGTGTCTTTGGTCACCGTCAGTGTGGCTGGCGTGGTGGTCGTACCGGTCAGACTTAAGGTAATGCCGTCCTGCGCGTCGCTGATGGTGTTGCTTTGACGTTCCAGATCGATGCCATTGAACGTCAGTTTCGCATTAGCTGCGGCTGCGTTCTCCGTCATCGCGCCAGTGCCGGTGGAAGAGTCATAACCAATAATGTTATTCAACTGGTCATCGCCGGTCACGCTGACGGTCATTTCTGAATTGGTACCGGTGTTATTCGCGCTCAGCACTAATTTGTAGCTGCTGTCGGTGACTTTCACGATACTGGCCGTTACACCGCCGCCGGCTTTGTTGATCGCATCGCGAACACCGGTCAGGGAGGTTTGTGAATCGGTCAGGTTAATGCTCAGCGGTTTACTGCCATCGCCCTGGCTAATGGTCAGTGTACGGGAGTTACCGGTGGTCGTGGCGCCCAGCGCAGTGGTGTTGCTGGCTTGTGTGGCAGAAACTAAAGACTGAGACGAGGCGAGGCTGGTCACAGACAGGGAATATTTGCCTGGGGCGGCACCGGCGGACGTCGTGGCATTGAATGCCGCTGTGTTGTTCGATGTGGCTGTGGTCGCGCCGTAAGTATTCGTCGATGACAACGCGGTCGCAGCGTCAGCAAAGGTCTGCAATGCGCTTTGCATCGTGCCATAGGCTGTTAATTTGGCGCTGTAGCTGCTTTGCGCGGCGCTGATAGGGGTCAGGCGTGCTTTTTCTGCGGTCGTCAGGTTAGCAAGCAGGGTATTAAGGTCTAAGCCTGAACCGATGCCTAATGAAGAAATAGTGGCCATATGTATCCTTTACGGGTTGTATAAGAGTCTTTAAGCCCTATCGGCACGACGGAGAAAAAGTTTAATGGATTGCAACAAAAAGTAATGGCGTGAATAGCCGGTATAAGGAGGGGTAATTCTCAAAGTAAGAAAGTGAGCTTTTTTGAGAAATAATTCTAAAGGTTGCTGGAGTATCGCCGATACAAGTTTGGACGGTGATGAACGCCGTGGGCAATAAGCCCGAACCCCTTAACCAGACTTTGAAGGAATACACTCATGGGTCAAGTAATCAATACCAACACGCTGTCTCTGATGACTCAGAACAACCTGAACAAATCCCAGTCTGCACTGAGCACCGCAATCGAGCGTCTGTCTTCTGGTCTGCGTATCAACAGCGCGAAAGACGATGCAGCGGGTCAGGCGATTGCTAACCGCTTCACTTCAAACATCAACGGTCTGACTCAGGCTTCACGTAACGCCAACGACGGTATCTCCGTTGCGCAGACCACTGAAGGTTCACTGAGCGAAATCAACAACAACTTACAACGTATTCGTGAGCTGTCCGTTCAGGCTGCTAACGGCACCAACTCCGATTCCGACCTGACCTCAATCCAGGACGAAATCACATCCCGTCTGTCTGAAATCGACCGCGTATCTGGTCAGACTCAGTTCAACGGCGTGAACGTATTGGCTTCTAACCAGACCATGAAAATCCAGGTTGGCGCAAACGACGGTCAGACTATCGACATCGACCTGCAGAAAATTGACTCCACTACTCTGGGTCTGAACGGTTTCTCTGTTTCTAAAAACGCACTGAAAACCAGCGATGCTATCACTCAGGTTGGCGCAAGCGGCTCCCTGAAAGATGTTAACCTGTCTTCTGCTGCAACTTCTCTGGGCCTGGACGCAAGCAAACTGTCTCTGAAAAACGTTCAGACTGCAGCTGGCGCAGCGACTGCAACTTACGTTGTTTCTGATGGTACCAACAACTATGCAGCTTCTGTAGATGATACTACTGGTGCTGTAACACTGAACACCACTGATGTTTCTTACACTGACACGACTAACGGTGTGACTGCAGGTACTCAGACTGGCAAACTGGTTAAAGTTGGCGCTGATGCTACTGGCGCAGCAGTGGGTTATGTTTCAGTACAGGGTAAAGACTACAAAACTGCAGCTGCTGCTATCGTTGACGGCGGCGCTACCGGTACTGCAAACGTTGCCAGCACCATCGGTGATATCTCTGATGCTGCTAACGCCAATGCTTATACCGGTACTGCAACTTCAGACCCACTGAAAGCAATCGACGCTGCAATCGCTAAAGTGGACACCTTCCGTTCATCTCTGGGTGCGGTTCAGAACCGTTTCGATTCTGCCATCACCAACCTGGACAACACCACGACTAACCTGGCATCTGCACAGAGCCGTATTCAGGATGCTGACTACGCGACTGAAGTTTCTGCAATGTCTAAAGCGCAGATCCTGCAACAGGCTGGTACTTCAGTATTGTCTAAAGCTAACCAGGTTCCTCAGTCCGTACTGACCCTGCTGCAAGGCTAATTTTTCGGATAACCCGAAAAACACAGTCCAACCCCGCCTCGGCGGGGTTTTTTTTAACCAAAACTTACGATTATTCTGAATCCCTTCTTCGCGCCGGCTGGTATAATTTAGGATAATCTTTATGTTTTGATCACAAAATGAGCTATTGTGAGCGGCGTACAAAAGGGTGCCGCGAGGACAATGTTCGAGACATAATCAAAATAGCCGCGCTTTTTTGTCCTTATTCTGCCGATTGAACAGGGTTTCCACTGTCACAATGATACAGACCCTTAATTTTACAGGTTACGACAGTGAGCGATCTGTATACCGCCGACGGCGTGATAGACAAAAATTCTTTGTGGCAGCGCTATGTACCGCTGGTGCGCCATGAAGCCCTGCGTTTGCAGGTACGGCTTCCCGCCAGCGTAGAGCTTGATGATCTACTGCAAGCGGGGGGCATCGGCCTGTTAAATGCGGTTGAGCGTTTTGATGCAATGCAGGGTACGGCGTTTACCACTTACGCCGTCCAGCGAATTCGCGGGGCGATGCTCGATGAGCTGCGCAGCCGCGACTGGGTGCCGCGCAGCGTCAGACGCAATGCGCGTGAAGTCTCCCAGGCGATGCATCACGCAGAACAACGTTTAGGGCGACCACCGAGTGAAGGAGAGGTGGCGCAGGCGCTGGATATTCCCATCGAGGAATACCGGCAAATACTGATGGATACGAACAGCAGCCAGTTGTTTTCTTATGACGAGTGGCGTGAAGAGCACGGCGATTCAGCCGAGGCATTGATGGAAGGGCACGAAGAGGCCAACCCGTTACATCATCTGTTGGAGGGCAATTTACGCCACCGGGTGATGGAAGCTATCGATGCGTTACCAGAACGGGAAAAGTTAGTTCTTACGCTTTACTACCAGGAAGAGTTGAATTTAAAAGAGATCGGGGCAGTGCTGGAAGTCGGGGAATCCCGCGTAAGCCAGCTGCACAGTCAGGCGATTAAGCGATTGCGAACGCGCCTGGCTAACGACCACTGATCCGCTTTTTCCTGGCCGGTTATACATTTTATGTCCCTTATCAGGAATAAATTTATGCCAGCGGGAATCAAAACAAGGCCTTTAAGCCGTTATCTTAAAGATTTTAAACACAGTCAGACTCACTGCTCACAGTGCGCAAAAGAACTCGACAGGATGGCGCTGGTGTTTCGCGGGCAAATCATTAATAAAGAGGCCATCGCTAAGATGGACCAGCCTATTGATGATGACGTGTGGCAAAACCTGTCGCAAGAACTGACCGCTCTGTGTCGTTTTTGCAGTGAGATTAGCTGTAACAGCCATTCGTCGTATTTTGACATTATGGCGTTTAAGCAATATCTGTTTGAACAGACTGAAATGAATCACAGCACGGTGCGCGAATACGTTGTCCGCCTCCGCCGTCTGGATGACATCCTGTCTGCCAATAACTATCCTCTCGATAAACTGAAAGGGGACAGTATCCACCAGCGGATCATCAGTGATCTGCCGGTGGCGGCGCATGATAACTACCGTATTGCCTTGCGCAAATACGATCAGTATCTGGCCTGGCAGAAATCAGCCTGAGACTGTTCAGCACAGACTGACGAAGTAACACCACAAACAGGTTCCTCCGGGAGCCTGTTTTTTTGTCTACAGTTTGTATACATTCTTTATATACTTCATCATTACGCTCCTTTCATATCCTAATAATCCACATTTACGGTTTCGCTCAGCGATGCGGCTGCGCGTCAGGGGAACATTGTGCCTGCTAAAATTTCATTGCTTAAAAACCGGCTGGATGCCTTTGATCGTCTCGATTTACTGGGTAACAGCACCCCGCTGGAGAAATTACACCGCCTCTCAGAACATCTGGGGCGCGATATTTACATCAAACGTGATGACGTCACGCCGCTGGCGATGGGCGGTAACAAGCTGAGAAAACTGGAATATCTGGTGGCCGATGCGCTGGCAGAAGGCGCAGATACGTTAGTCACCGCAGGCGCGATTCAGTCTAACCACGTTCGTCAGACCGCCGCTGTGGCAGCGAAGCTTGGCCTCAAATGCGTCGCGCTGCTGGAAAATCCTATCGGCACGCAAGAAGCTAACTATCTGACCAATGGCAACCGTCTGTTGCTGGATCTGTTTAACGTCGAAGTGGTGATGTGCGATGCGTTGCACGACCCGATGGCGCAGCTGGCAGAGCAGGCAGAGCGTCTGGAAGCCCAGGGTTTTCGTCCGTACATCGTGCCGGTGGGCGGCTCGAACGCGCTGGGTGCGCTCGGATATGTTCAGTGTGCGCTGGAAATCGCCGAGCAGTCCTCGGCCAGTTTTGTGGATTTCAGCGCCGTCGTGGTTGCATCCGGCAGCGCCGGAACTCACGCGGGGCTGGCAGTCGCCCTCAGCCATCTGATGCCGGACACGGCATTGATTGGCGTTACAGTGTCACGTAAAGCGCATGGGCAACGTCCGAAAGTCGAGGCCATTGCGCGGGAAGTGGCGGCCCGTTTAGAGTTTGACGACACATCGCCAACGATTGTTTTATGGGATGAGTATTTTGCGCCGCGCTACGGTGAGCCTAATGACGCCGGAATGGCGGCGATCAAACTGCTGGCAGAACAGGAAGCGATGTTACTTGATCCGGTTTACACCGGCAAAGCGATGGCGGGGCTACTTGACGGTATTGAGCGCGGATTGTTCCCGGACGAAGGCCCGATCCTGTTTATTCACACCGGCGGGGCTCCGGCACTCTTTGCTTATCACCCTTTTGTATAGGCATGACTTATCGTTGTGATGGGTGGAAAAGAGGGTGTTGATGGCTTAACGTGTGCTTATTCCATTTTGAGCTAAGATTATAGAATTATATTCCTGATAACTGTTGCGGCGGGTGCTACTGTGCGCAAATTCATTGGGTATATAACGTTTTATAATTAACTATAAATGAGGTGAATATGATTTTTTCTACACTGCGTCGTCGTTTACTTCTGGGTGCTGTCGCCGTCTCGCTGACTGCCGGTATGGTCAGCAACAGCTTCGCCGATGAAGGTTTACTGAAGAAAGTTAAAGAGCGCGGCACGCTGATCGTCGGGCTGGAAGGCACCTATCCTCCGTTCAGTTTTCAGGGTGAAGACGGCAAACTGACCGGTTTTGAAGTGGAATTTGCAGATGCGCTGGCGCAGCACATGGGCGTGAAAGCTAAGCTGCAACCGACCAAGTGGGACGGTATGCTGGCTTCCCTGGAATCTAAACGTATCGACGTGGCGATTAACCAGGTGACGATTTCCCCGGAGCGTCAGAAGAAATATGATTTCTCCACGCCGTACACCGTTTCCGGCATTCAGGCGCTGACCAAAAAAGGCAATGAGGCCAATTTTGCTAAACCTAAAGATCTGAAAGGTAAGAAAGTAGGCGTGGGTCTGGGCAGTAACTACGAGCAGTGGTTGCGTGAAAATGTTCAGGGCGTGGATATTCGTACCTATGATGATGACCCGACAAAATACCAGGATCTGCGCGTAGGCCGTATCGACGCCATTCTGGTGGACCGTCTGGCCGCGCTGGATCTGGTCAAGAAAACCGGCAATACCTTAGCCGTTGCGGGTGCGCCGTTCTCCCGTCTGGAAGCAGGCGTGGCGTTGCGTAAGAACAACCCGGAACTGCTGGCTGCGATTAACAAAGCCATTGCTGATATGCAGAAAGACGGCTCACTGACCAAGATTTCTGAAAAATGGTTCGGGGCTGACGTCACCAAATAATCGCTCACTATGACCGGGGCGGCATATAACGCCGCCCCGGATCCATTCAGAGCGAACATCCAGAAGGTCTTTATCGGATGCAAGAAAGTATTCAACTGGTGCTGGATTCAGCACCATTTTTATTGAAGGGCACCCTGTTTACGCTCCAGCTGAGTCTCGGCGGGATGATTTTCGGGTTATTACTGGGCTTTATGCTGGCGCTGATGCGCCTTTCGCGTTTCTGGCCGCTGTCATGGCTGTCACGTTTTTACGTGTCCGTGTTTCGTGGTACGCCGCTTATCGCGCAACTGTTTATGATTTACTACGGCCTGCCGCAGTTTGGCATTGAGCTGGATCCTATTCCGGCTGCCATGATCGGCCTGTCGCTTAATACCGCGGCTTACACCTCTGAAACCCTGCGTGCGGCGATTTCGTCGATCGAAAAAGGGCAGTGGGAAGCTGCTGCCAGTATCGGCATGAACCCGTGGCAGACGCTGCGCCGCGTGATTTTACCGCAGGCCGCCCGCACCGCGCTGCCGCCGCTGGGCAACAGTTTTATCGGTCTGGTGAAAGACACCTCACTGGCGGCGACCATTCAGGTGCCGGAACTGTTCCGCCAGGCGCAACTGGTCACCTCGCGCACGCTGGAAGTGTTCACCATGTATCTGGCCGCCTCGATCATCTACTGGGTGCTGGCGACCGTATTATCCTTCCTGCAAAACCGTCTGGAAGACCGCGTTAACCGTCAGGATCAGGAGCCTTCATGAGTACCATTGACGTTAAGCAACTGACTAAGAAATTCAACGGCCAAACGGTATTGCACGGTATCGATTTGCAGGTCAACGCTGGCGAAGTTGTGGCGATTATTGGCCCAAGTGGTTCCGGTAAAACCACGTTGTTGCGCAGTATCAATTTGCTGGAAGAGCCGGACGGCGGCACCATCAAAGTGGGCAACATCGAAATTGATGGCAACAAGCCCATCAGCAAACAAAAAAACAAAGTCCGTGAACTGCGTCAGCAGGTCGGGTTTGTCTTCCAGAACTTTAATCTGTTCCCGCACCGTTCCGTGATGGAAAACATCATTGAAGGGCCGGTCATCGTGAAGGGTGAACCGAAAGAGAAAGCGATAGCCGCCGCGCGCAAGCTGCTGGAGAAAGTCGGCCTGAGCGGCAAAGAGGATGCTTATCCGCGCCGTTTATCGGGCGGCCAGCAACAACGTGTGGCGATAGCCCGTGCACTGGCGATGGAGCCTGAAGTCATTTTGTTCGACGAACCGACCTCAGCCCTCGACCCGGAACTGGTTGGCGAAGTGCTCAACACAATCCGCGCCCTGGCGCTCGAGCACCGCACGATGGTGATCGTCACTCATGAAATGAGCTTTGCGCGAGACGTAGCGGACCGGGCGATCTTTATGGATCAGGGGAAGATCGTCGAGCAGGGGCCTGCGAAGGAGTTGTTCTCGAATCCGCAGCACGCGAGAACTAAGCAGTTTCTGGAGAAGTTCCTCGCCCACTAAATTCAAAACCTTGGGCTGCCACCCAAACTGGCTTTAAGGTCAAGACCTTGGGTTGCCACCCAAACGGGCCTTAAGGTCAAGACCTTGGGTTGCCACCCAAACCGGCCTTAAGGTCAAGACCTTGGGCTGCCGCCCAAACTGGCCTCAAGGGTGGTCTGTCGCCACCACCCTTGAGAATCCCGGGCTCTTTAAAACACGTGCCATGCATCCAGGCTCCGTTTCAGAAACTCCTCCTATTGCCGCAAAATCCCGCCGCTGCGCGGTTCCCTCCGGTCGGGTTACAACCCGCGCAAAAATCCTCGCGGTTTTCCACCTCTTCCTGCGGCGTGATTTTTGAACGCGGCCAGAGGCTTTTAAGGTCACAACTTCACCTGCTCAGGATGAGAAAAGTAAACAGCTTGCCATCATTTCAAAACAACCCGGACAGTTCCTCCCCTTTGCCGTGGAGGAGCAAAAAATCCCCAAAAAAAAGCCCCGAAAAAATTTTCGGGGCTTTCCAAATTCTCACACCACTCCAGGCCTTACGCTTAGTTGATTTGAACCGGCATCCCGGCACGCATCTCAATCGCACGCTGAACCACAGTCTGATTCACACTCGGATCCATCGCCACGGCATTTGAACTGCCCGTCAGGCTGATTGGAATCGGTTGCTGGGAATCAAATTCTTCCTGGTTGGAAGACAGCGGGTTATGGATTTCAACATAACGCTTGCCGTCTGGCTCAACCGTGGCTTTCACCGGCTCGTTAATGAACTGAACGCGGGTGCCCTGCGGCACGTTGTCGTACAGCCATTTGATGTCAGCATCACGCAGACGCACACAACCGTGGCTCACGCGCAGACCGATACCGAAGTTAGCGTTGGTGCCGTGAACGGCATACAGACGTCCCACGTACAGCGCGTACAGACCCATCGGGTTGTCCGGGCCGGCAGGGAAGACGGCTGGCAGGAATTCGCCGCGTGCCGCGTATTCTTCATGCATTTTTGCCGTTGGTGTCCAGGTCGGACCGGCTTTTTTACGCTGAACAGTGGTCACCCAGTTAAGCGGGGTGTCTTTACCCAGTTCGCCGATACCGATTGGCAGAACAACGACGGTATTGGTGCCTTTCGGGTAGTAGTACAAACGCATTTCTGCGCTGTTGATGACAACACCTTCATGCGGCGTATCCGGCAGAATTAACTGCTGTGGGATCGTCAGCACAGTGCCAGGGGTTGGCAGGAACGGGTCAACGCCAGGGTTAGCTTCAAGCATGTTGCTCAAACCCATCTGGTATTGCGCTGCAAAATGTTCCAGAGGCAGGCTGCTGCCTTGTGGAACAGTGACCGTGATATTTTCACCGATCAGACGACCATTGTTCGCCGGAAGAGGATAAACCACAGCAAAAGATGCCTGGCTGTATGCAGCAACTGCCAAAACCAGGGTAACTATCGCGCGAATGCTCATTTTCATATTTTCGTTGGTCGTTAATGCCACACTGGCAGTTGTTGTCAGGATGTTGATTTCCCCCCGGCCTGCTTTCAACCGGAGGAACAGTGTACGTTCACAGGCACTTTAATGAGACTCAGTATGTGTAACGAATCACATTTCAGGGTCGCTAATTATAAGGATTTATTTCAAACAGGCCAAAGCTTTCTCACGCTGTTGGAAAAGTTCCCTGCGCCGAAGGCATTTTTTGTGGATCTTCACACAATTCCTTCACAATTAAGCCGTTCTGCGCGGCCAGAAACGCTTGCCAGGTCTGTTGTGGCAGGCGATTTCAGGGCATAAAAAAACCCTGATTTCTCAGGGTTCTTTCAACACGTTTAGCTATCAGAAATCATAACCCACGGTCGCGACCACGGTACGTTCCTGACCCCAGTAGCAATAGCTGGTGCCGTAACAGGCAGCGACGTATTTCTTATCGAACAGGTTATTGGCGTTCAACTGCACGAATGCGCCTTTCAGCTGCGGATTAAACTGCACCAGATTCATACGCAGTGATGCATCAACCAGCGTCGCGGAAGGCATGTGACGGGTATTTTCGTTATCCGCCCATTGTGTGCCGATGTAACGTACACCCGCGCCCAGATCCACACCCACCGGCGTATTGTACTGACCCCAGATAGACGCCATCTGTTTTGGCGTCACGTATGGCGTGTTGCCGTTATTCTGGCTGGCATCGCGAATACGCACTTTATTGTAGGTATAACCGGCCATCACGTTGAAGCGCTCGGTCACCTGTTTCTTGGCTTCCAGCTCCAGGCCCTGTGAACGGATCTTACCCGCAGGTTCATAATAGCTGCCGACCACTACGCGGTTACCCACGTCATCCTGCGTCAGGTCATACAGTGCCGCGCTGTACATATCGGACGTGCCGACCGGCTGATATTTGATCCCCGCTTCGTACTGCTCACTCTGCATCGGCTTGAGCAGCGTGCCATCAGAGCCTGGCAGGGCCGATGGCGTCATCGCCTGGCTGTAGCTGACGTACGGGGAAATCCCGCTGTCAAAGGCATACAACAGGGAAGCGCGGCTGTTGAAGTGGCTGTCTTTACGCTCGCTGCTGCTTTCTTTGCCATAGATACTTTCGTAGCTGCGGCTGTCGGTTTTCAGCGTGTCGTAACGGCCGGACAGGGTCAGGAACCACTTGTTCCAGCTCATTTCATCCTGCAGATAGGTGCCCATCTGCTCGTAACGGTTTTTGCCGCGAGAAAGGCTGTAATAGTCCAGCGCATCGCTGCCAACACCGGTGTACGGGTTGAGCGTGCCTGCGATGGCGCCGTCAGATTTCAGATCATTGACGAAGTGAGAATAGTCGAAGCCCAGCACCACTTTGTGCGCCAGTTCGCCGGTGGCGAAATCGGCTTCAAGCTGGTTATCAATCGCGAAGGTGTCCAGTGAGGATTTCTCACCGGAATAGTAGCGGTTCATCAACGTGCGGTCTGCGTTCCAGCCAGCCTGATACACCTGATCCAGTTCGGTATTGGAATGGGTGTAGTTGGCGTTCTGGCGGAAGGACCAGACGTCGTTAAACGCATGCTGGAATTCGTAGCTGTAGATCTGCTCCCAGCGTTTGAACTGGTTACGATCCGTTTCGCCGTCGAAGAATCCACGGCTCAGTTTCTGTCCATACAGGCTGCCGTCGGCAGGAACCGCGGCGTGATAACCGCCGGACGGATCTTTTTGCAGGTAGGCGCGCAGTAACAGGGAGGTATTTTCATCCGGCTGCCACATCAGCTGCGGGGAGATCGCATAACGCTCTTCGCGCTGGTGATCATACTGCGTATCACTGCTGCGGGTCATGCCGGTCAGACGAAATGCCCACTGGTCGTTGATCGCATTGGTGTAATCGAACGCACCACCTTTGGTGTTTTGCGTCCCGCCGGACAGACGGAAATGGCCTTCTTCCGCGAACTGCGGACGCTTGGTGGTTTCAACCACGACGCCACCGGGAATGCTCTGGCCGTAAAGGGCAGAGGACGGCCCTTTCACCACATCAATACGTTCGAGGAACCACGGATCGACCTGAATGGAGTTATAGCTTGCGCCATCGCTCAGAATACGCAGGCCATCGAGGAATGTGTTGTTGACGTCACCACCGTGGAAGCCACGCAGGGAAATGGTGTCATAACGCGTTGCGCCGCCCGCAAAGTTGGTGAACACGCCTGGTGTATAGTTCAGCGCGGCATTGACGGTGGTGGCGTTCTGGTCGTCCATTTGCTGGCGGGTCACGACGGACACGGCCTGACCTGTGGTGATCAGTGGCTGATCGGTTTTGGTCGCACTTTTAGACGTTTTCGCGCTGTAACCCTGCGTCGGTGCATCTGCGGTATCAGCCTGAGAGGCTTTGATGACCACGGTATCTTCGGCGGCCAAAGAGGAAGCCGGAATAGCGACGGCCATGGCGCACAAAAGCACCGAGCGTTTGAGGGGAAAAGCCAACAACATATTAATAGTCCCTATAAATAACCCGATTAATAATCGAGTAATTAATTGATGCGTGTGTAAATAAGCCCAGAAGCCAACAGCGTTCCGCACGAAAGCCCGTCCTGAATAAGGCGGGTGATGACGAAAACGAGACGAATGTTAAACTTAATGATAATTGTTATCATTATTATTTTACAAATTCAAGGGAACTTTACGACAAAAGTGTGAAGTGACGCATTTTTATCCGCATGAATCTGATGGTTTTTATGGTTTTGAGGCGGGCAGTTTAGGGCAGGGAAGACGACGTAGTGGCCGGGCAGGTGGCGGGTGAATGGCAATGTGTCAGACAAACCCGCTGAAGCGTGCCCCGCCAAAAGACGGGACATTCTTAAGGGAAGCAGCAGGTTAACGTGCCAGCCCGAAGCCAATATCAAACAGCGGGTTTTCGCTGTCGTGCGGCATATCTGATTTCTGTCTGAGCACGGCATCCATGGAGGAGGGCAGTTCGAACGGCAGTTTGCCGGTATAGGCTTCGGTGCTGGTCAGGCGGGTAAACAGCACCGCATCGCTGACACCAAAGTTGCCGATAATGGCTTTCGCTTTGTCATTCACGTTGGTGAGAATGGCGGGGCGATCGAGATAAACGGTCACCACCGTCGGCACCGCGTTGCTGGCTTTCACAATCGCCTGATAATCCGCATTATCATCGGTATAGGCCAGTGAGCCTTCATGATGACGTTTGCCAAAGAACCAGGCCTTATGCGGTTGTTCATACGGCGCATGAGCGCGGATCAGCGCAATATCCGCTTTTTCCGGCGTATCCACCACGGTGAAACCGGCGGCTTTTGCGGCCTGTGGTGCGATGCCGTACAGCCAGATTTTCTGGCCTTTCTTCAGCGGCAATGTGTCACCGGTGTTTTGCAGTAACACCAGAGAATGCCCTTGCGCTGAATCTGCTTCTTTCTGCCAGTCGGCACGACCCACGGTTTGCACGGCTTTTTGCACATCGACGTACGGATTTTCAAATAAGCCAGTGCGGAATTTCTGTTCAAGAATACGCACGACAGATTCATCTAGGCGCTGTTCTGTCAGTTGCTTTTCATTCACCGCGTTAACCAGCAGCTGTGAATCGGTCACGCCGCCAAACTGATCGACACCTGCCAGCACCGCTTTTACGAAACGCTGTTGCGGTGTCAGGGTTTCAACGCCCCAGGACATGCCGCCCGGCACAGGGTCTTTGCCTTGCGGTGAACCGTTCAGACATTCGCCTTCGCAATTACTGGTGATCAGCCAGTCGCTCAGCACCACGCCTTTAAAGCCGTATTGCCCGCGCAAAATATCGGTGAGCAACTGATGACTGAACCCTGCACCGACCTGTTCCAGCGGTTTGCCTTCCAGGGAAACATCTTTCAGGATCGAATAAGTCGGCATGACGCTGGCGACATTGGCTTCAAATGCGCCGGTGAACGGATAAATATGCTCTTTCAGATTGTTGCCGGGAAAGACGGCATTTTTGCCATAGACGTTGTGGCTGTCGTAGCCGTTTTCCGCCGCGCCGTAGCCGACCCAGTGTTTCACTACCGAAATCACGCTGCCCTGATTCAGACCGTCGGCGCCGTTTTGCATGCCTTCCACGTAGCCGCGCACCATGTTGTGAACGCGGGTCGGATCTTCGCCAAAGGTGCCGCTGATGCGCGCCCAGCGCGGCTCGGTTGCCAGATCGGCCTGCGGCGAGAGCGCTTCACGAATGCCGACGGCCAGATATTCCTGACGCACGATATCGGCATAGCGGCGGGTGACTTTCTCGTTGCCAATGGCCGCCAGCCCTAAGGTTTCCGGCCACTGGGTGAATTTACCGGAAGAGGTGCTGGCGCCAATCAGATACTCAAAAGAATTACGCGGATCGCTGCTGATGGTGACCGGAATACCGAGCCGCGTCTTTTCGGCAATTTGCTGTAATTTATTGTTCTCTTCCGCCATCACCGCCGGGTCTTCCGCTGACAGCCGGGTGATCAGGCTGTTCACCCTGGCACCGGAAATCATTTTCTCCGCTGCCGCCATATCATAATGCGTGCCAGCGCCGATCGGGCTGTTGGCCGTCGGTGCCGATCCGTGCATCATCACGCCGGCTTTTTCCTGCAGCGTCATACGCTTTACCAGATCCGCAGCGCGTTCTTCAGGGGTCAGCCGCCAGTCTTCGTAAGGTTCCAGTTTCCCGGAACGGTTAAGGTCTTTGAACGGCAAGCCGTCAACGGTCAGCAGGGTGACTTCACGCTGGCTGAGTTCGGGCGGGGTATCATTGGCGGAGGCGGCAGCAGTGGAAAGCAGAAGGGCAGAAATGGCAAGGCTCAGAGGTGTCGTTTTCATTATCATCCTTAACGATTGATATATATAGAAACTCAATAAATCATCAATACGCTATATCTTGGAAAGATGCTGAGATCGGGTTCGCAATTAAAAAACCACAATAAATGCACTGTTTTCAGTCTTTAGCCTAAATTTTTCCGTCAGTCTTCCGATAACACCCTTGAATCTGCTGATCCCGCCCGTTTTTTACAGGGCGCACCGGCAGACTGATATCGATACGTATTGACCATTAGGGTCTTCTATTAAAGGGATTGTCATGAAAAAGGTTATTCTTGCGGCGGCCGTTGCCGTTCTGTTATCCGGCTGTGCACAGCAAACTTTCAACATGGGTCAGGGTATTGCCACTGCGCCTAAGCAAGTGACCACACATCACTTCTTCGTCAGCGGTATTGGTCAGAAGAAATCCATCGATGCAGCGAAAGTCTGCGGTGGTGCGGATAAAGTGGTTCGCGTTGAAACCCAACAAACTTTCGTCAACGGCCTGCTGGGGCTGGTGACCTTTGGTATTTATACCCCGCGTGAAGCCCGCGTATTCTGTTCTTAATTCGCGCTGGCTGTAAATAATAAAGCCGCCCGATGTTAAGGGCGGCTGTTAACGGCAAACAAACAGAAATTAATGATATTTAATTATCCGTTGCCTCATAAGAGAGGGTTCCCTGAATTGTCGCGGGTACGAGTGTTTCACCTGCAGTATTTGGGATAATATGGCCCCAGGTCACTACAGTATTATCATTTTTAAGTGCGCAGAACCCACCCGCATTGGCATAAATAGCACGAACATTGACCAGTTTATCTTTTATAAGACTGGAGTCCCCACCGTATTGGCTATTCCCCCAAGTGATTACTGTACCATCTGCTTTTAAGACAACAACGCTGTCAGTACTTGCTCGTATGGATACTACGTTGTTGAGATTTTCAGGCACCTGATAGGCCAATGAGCCTTCATCTCCCCATGCGACAATCTTTCCATTTGTTAAGAGCCCGATGACAGTATTACCTGCGAGCTGGACATCAATAATATCATTGCGGGTTGCAATATCTTCAGGAAGTACAGCTCCATATTGCGGATGCCCCCAGGCAACAATATGACCATTAGCCCGGAAAGCAATGGCGGAATGTCCCAAATTCCGCACCCGGGTGATATCGGTTAACTCTGCAATTTCGGGCGAAAGGTCACTTGTGCCTGAATCACCCCACGCGACCACACTTCCCTCTGAGGTAAGAGCAGTGAAACCCACGCCTGTTTCGATTTCTTTAATATTTGTCATTGAAGAAATGGCTTCGGGTACCGAGCCACCAAAAAATAAATTCCCCCACGCAGCAATCTGATGTGTTTTACGTAAAACCGCAAAACAATTTGAACCTCTGTAGAAATCAATAACATCCGTCAGTGCTAATATCTGTTCAGGGATTGGGAAACTATAATATTCTCTACCCCATCCAACGATCTGGCCATTAGCTCTGTGCGCTAAAAAACCTTCAGAACTTGAACATAACCTGGTGATGTCAGTAAGTTCGGATATTTCAGCTGGAATTGGACCGCCACTGGTTTGATTTCCCCACGCAAATACCTGCCCGGATTTATTGAGTGCGCAGTAGTTACTCGCACCATGAGCAATATTTATAATATTTTCATTCCGGGTGCCGACGGGACGATAACCACCACTTGAAGCTTGCCCCCAACCAACGGCTTCGTTCATGGTGTTAATTGCGGCAAAGTCACATGGGCCGCAGAATGATATATTTTTCATGTTTAGTCTGACAACATCACTGTAATTATGTTGACTGACATACAATTTCGAAAATTCACGAGATTCTACAAAATAAATGGCTTCGGTTGATTCAGTTTCTCCCTCATATCGCCATAAGGCTTTAACGGGTTGTAATGTTTCTGTGTCGAGTGCCACCAGACAGTTGTACTGTTCTCTCGCCCCCATAACCTTTAATTTTCCGGAAGGTCCGTAATAACTTATATTCCCCTGTAAATCAGCCGGTACGCTGGCGGTATCCCCGCCGCTGCCCTTATTTCCCCAGGCCACGAGGGTATTATCATTTTTGATGGCAAAGAAACTTTCGCGATTGGTATACACCGCGAGAATATCGGTAAGCGATAATGCCAGCCCGTCAGTGGAATATTTACCCCAGCCTGTTACGCGGCCGTCACTTTTGAGGGCAGCTACGGCGTTTGAGGAAGCAGTAATGGCCACAACATTATTTAAACTCTGCGGAACTTCTGCCCCCTGAGTATTATCGCCCCAAGCGGCGACCTCACCGTTAGCGCGTAGAACAATGACTGCGGCATCGGTCATCTGTACATCGACAATATCATCCAGTAATTTAATGTGTGCCGGAACAGGCTGACTGTTCCCCCAGGCGACCACGTGGCCTGATGCGCTGCGGGCGGCGAAACTATTCAGTGAGCCCGTGATTTGAACGGCATCGGTGAGCAGGGCAATGTCCAGCGGTAACAGGCCGCCATAGGCCGGATCGCCCCATGCAATGAGCTGACCGTTCGCCCTGCGGGCCGCAAAAGCGTGAGAACTGGATTGGATTTCAACAATATCGCTGAGCAAAGCGAGTTCATCGCTAAGTTTTCCGCCCTCGTCCTCACTGCCCCAGGCGACCACGTGGCCGGAAGCCCGAAGGGCGGCAAATGCACCGGAAGTGGCCTGAATGTCCACGATATCGGTGAGCGATGCGATGTGGACCGGCACCTCGGCACCGTTGATTTTCACCCCCCATGCGACGATCTGCCCTGTACTGCGCAATGCTGCCATGGCCGAGTCAGTCCCTTTAATACTGATGATATCAGTGAGAGCGGCGACACTCTCCGGGACTGCCATCTCCTCGCCTGTTTGCGTTTTAAAGCCCCAGGAGAACACCTGACCCTGCGCATTGAGGGCGCACACGGATTGATTGCTGGTGGCGAAGCCGACAACATCATGATTGCGCTCGCTGACGGGAGGGACACCGCCGCAGGTGGTTAGCCCCCAGGCCGTCACTTCCCCGTCATTTTTGCGCGCGGTGACTGCGAAATAATTGCCGTCAATATTGCTGACATTCAGGGGCACCCGGCCCATATAATTTTCAGCCGTGACGTATAATTTTTTCTGCGGCTGAGTGTCGACGAAACTGCTGCCAACCGATTTATCCGATTCGCCTTCATAACACCATTGTGCGACCACAGGTTCAAGAGTGGTATTATCTAACACCACCAGGCGGCGGCGCGTAAATAAATAACCGGTTGCAGTTTGGGTACGTGCACCCATGATTTTTAATTGAGGGGTATAAATATTATCCGTCATTATAATATCCTTGTTTTGATAATAAAATGGACAGCGTTATAAGCTGTCCATGAACGCAGGGATAAGGTAATGACAGGGAGTGGAAGAATAAAATAAAATGGTTTAATTAAATCTAAAAACATCACACATCTGAATTTTAAAAAAATTACGCGGTATTATACCGCGTAAAATGTTTATTTATCATGTTGTGCTTTTAACCCAATACCAGCCCCAGCAACGCACCGGCGGCCAGCACCCAGAGGGGGTGGATGCGTTTATTCATCGCCAGCAGGGTACACACCACGATAATGCCGCCCATCAGGGCGGTGGTGGCGGACGCTTCGGCGATCAGCAATCCGCTCGATACCACCAGCCCGACGGTGACCGGCACCAGCCCGCGCTGGATCACCTGCCGCCATGGCCGGTCTTTGTAGCGTTTCCACCCGCCCATCACGATAAGCGTGACGATGGATGACGGGCCAAACTTCGCCAGAGATGACACCAGCAGCCCGGACCAACCCGCCACCTGCCAGCCGATCAGCGGTACGATCATCATATTCGGGCCGGGTGCTGCCTGCGCCAGGGCGAACAGGGCGCTAAACTCCTGCGCGCTCATCCAGTGATGCACATCGACCACTGCACGCTGCATTTCCGGCAAAATAGTGTTCCCGCCGCCGAAGGCCAGCAGGGAAAGTTCAGTGAACAACAGGGCCAGCGAGAATAAAACCGTCATCAGAATTTCCCTTTTGCGCAGATGAAGATACTGACCGGTGCCAGCACCAGCATGACCGGCAGCATCGGTATACGAAACAGGGCGATGGCCACTACGCCCGCCGCGACCAGCGCCAGTTGCAGCCATTTTCCGCGCAGCGGAGCCAGCATTTTTATGCCGGTTGAGAGCAGTAAACCCGCTGCCGCTGCCGCCATTCCGGCAAAGAGATGCTCCACCAGCGGTTCATTTTGATAGCGTGCGTAAATCAGGCCGAGCAATACCACGCAAAGTGTCGGCGCCAGAATCAGCCCCAGAATGGCCGAGAGCGCACCGCGCAGGCCACGAAACTCCATCCCCAGCGCAACGGACAAGTTGATGATATTGCCGCCCGGCAGAAACTGACACAGCCCGAGCAACTCGGTGAACTGATCGGCAGTCAGCCAGCGGCGTTTATCCACCAGCATGTGTCGTGCCATTGGCAGAACGCCGCCAAACCCGGTCAGCCCGAGGACGAAAAAGCCCATAAACAGTTGTCCGCAATCGGGGTGCGGTGCGGTGTGTTCTTCCAGATCGAGCATGATTTTTTCCTGTGAACAGTCGGCCATTGCTGCACTCTCCCTAAATGTAATTCAATGATGCCAAAGGCGTAAATTCTGTTGAGGATCATGCGCGCCGACGTGCCATGATGTCTAATGCCTATAATAGTAAATACCGATACCCGGAGAGTATGGCAATGATTGAGCTGAAACGTCTGAATGCCTTCGTGACCGTTGTCGAGGCCGGGAGCATTACCCGCGCCGCAGAATTGCTGTTTATCCAGCAACCCCCGCTGACCCGTCTGTTGCAGGGGCTGGAACAGGATTTCGGCGTGGCCTTGTTACAGCGTTTGCCGCGCGGGGTGATCCCGACCGAGGCCGGTGAAGTGTTGCTAAACGAAGCCCGTGCCGTGCTGGCGCGGGCTGACCAGTTGAACGCTGCGATGCAACGCGCGGCGCTGGGCGAACAGGGGCGGATCCGCATCGGGTTCACCAGCTCTGCTGCCCTGCATACCTTTGTGCCCGCGCTGCTGCGCCGGTATCGCGAAATTTATCCGTCGGTCAGCACCCTGCTTGAGGAAAATGGCAGCGGTGAGCTGCTGGCGGGCGTGGTGGCCGGGCAGCTTGACGTCGCTTTTGTGCGCATGCGCGTAAAAGATATGCCGGAATTAGAGATGGAAAAAGTGCTGGAAGAACCGATGTGGGTGGCGGTTCCGGCGGGACACCGGCTGGCCTCTCAGCCGGGCGACCAGCCTTTAAAACTGGAAGAACTGAGTAACGAGCCTTTTGTGCTGTACCGGCGGCGCGCCGGGCAGGGGCTGTACGATGCAATACTGGCGGCGTATGTCCGCGCCGGTTTCAGCCCGCACATTGTGCAGGAAGCGCCACGGCTGACGTCGTGTCTGAGTCTGGTGGGCGCAGGGCTGGGCATTTCGATTGTGCCCGCTTCGATGACCCGCCTCGGTGGCGACGGCGTGGTGTTTCTGCCTCTCGATGCCACCACAAAACTCAGCGCACCGCTTTATCTCGCCCGGCGGGAGGACAGCCACGGATCGTCTATCATTAATACGTTCTGTTCGCTGGTGAAATCGCAACTGGCGGAAAATTAAAGGTGTTGCTCGGAGATATGTTTCTGGGTGGATTCCAGCGTAATGCCGTCGGATTCGATGGCGTTAAGCAGGGA
This sequence comes from Rahnella sp. Larv3_ips, assembly GCF_003697865.1. Classification (NCBI taxonomy): domain Bacteria; kingdom Pseudomonadati; phylum Pseudomonadota; class Gammaproteobacteria; order Enterobacterales; family Yersiniaceae; genus Rahnella; species Rahnella sp. Larv3_ips. The sequence continues at coordinate 503,965 of NZ_MJIB01000004.1, forward strand.
ATCGAGCAGGCCGGGGAAGCGGGCGTCCAGATCGTCGCGGCGCAGTGAAAGTAAGTTGGCGCGGCCATCCGGACGTTGCCAGATCACGCCGCTGTCACGCAATACGCGCCAGTGGTGAGTCAGCGTCGATTTCGACAGGCCCTGCAATAATGTTCCGCACGGATGTTCGCCGCCTTTTGCCAGCGTGCGCACCACGGCCAGACGTAACGGATTACCCAGCGCAGTCAGGACATTTTCGAGGCGGATCTGCTCGCGTTCGGGGTGATTGGCTATCATCGGACTATCCTCTTTACCCGTCATACTTCAGGTTGCAGATGCGTTTGCCGCCTTCCTGCAACCAGAATTATTTTGGCTAAAATTTTAAATTATCAGCGGCCGCGCAATATAGCCTATCCCTCAACGGCTGTACAACGTGACGACCTGTGACCAATTTCATCGATAGACTAAATTAATTGTACGAATATACACGTACAATTGTAGTATACTCTCCGCATTAAGAAGTTTAGTACCCAATACTTTGTGACGGGACGTGAAAACCACTCCCCGCCAACTTAGCCATCAACCAGTAAGGACGTTATATGGCTCGCAAAACGCCAATCGAGCGCTACCGCAATATCGGTATCTCAGCACACATCGACGCAGGTAAAACCACCACCACCGAGCGTATTCTTTTCTATACCGGCATGAATCATAAGCTGGGAGAAGTGCATGACGGCGGTGCGACCACAGACTGGATGGCTCAGGAACAGGAGCGCGGCATCACCATTACCTCCGCCGCGGTGACCTGTTTCTGGCGCGGGATGGATCACTCGTTCGATGAGCATCGTATTAATATTATCGACACACCGGGGCACGTGGATTTCACCATTGAAGTGGAACGTTCCATGCGCGTTCTCGACGGCGCGGTGATGGTGTATGACGCCGTCGGCGGCGTGCAGCCTCAGTCTGAAACCGTGTGGCGTCAGGCGAATAAATACAAAGTGCCGCGCCTGGCCTTTGTGAACAAAATGGACCGTCAGGGTGCAGATTTCTTCCGCGTTCGCCAGATGATGGTGGACCGCCTGAAAGCCAATCCGATCCCGATCGTTATCCCGATCGGCAGCGAAGAGCATTTCACGGGCGTGGTGGATTTACGCAAAATGCGCGCCATTTTGTGGGATGACGAAACGCAGGGCATGACCTTCAGTTATGCACCTATCCCGGCGGAGTTACAGGCGCTGGCTGAAGAGTGGCGCGAGAAAATGGTGTCGGCAGCGGCAGAAGCCAATGACGCGCTGATGGATAAATATCTCGAAGAAGGCGCGCTCACCGAGGATGAGATCACCGAAGGTTTGCGCCTGCGTACCATCGCCGGTGAAATCCAGCCGATGCTGTGCGGCAGCGCGTTCAAGAATAAAGGCGTGCAGCGCATGCTCGACGCCGTGATCGAACTGATGCCTTCGCCGCTGGATATTCCGCTTTTTTTTTTTCATTCCGATGACAGCGAGAAGTTCTCGGCGCTGGCGTTCAAACTGATGACTGACCCGTATGTCGGCCAGCTGACGTTTGTCCGGGTGTACTCAGGCGTGCTGAAAAAAGGCGACAGCGTATATAACCCGGTGCGCGGCAAAAAAGAGCGTATTGGCCGTATCGTGCAGATGCATGCTAATGACCGCATCGAGATCGACGAAATCCGTGCCGGTGATATTGCCGCCTGCGTGGGGCTGAAAGACGTGACAACCGGCGAAACGCTGTGCGACCCGTCTGATATTATTACGCTGGTGCGCATGGAGTTCCCGGATCCGGTGATCTCGCAGGCCATCGAGCCGAAAACCAAAGCCGATCAGGAGAGAATGGGCATTGCGCTGTCGCGGCTGGCGTCTGAAGACCCGTCGTTCCGTATCCGTACTGATGAGGAATCCGGGCAGACGATCATTTCCGGTATGGGTGAGTTGCATCTGGAGATTATCGTCGACCGCATGAAACGTGAGTTTGGCGTGGAAGCTAACATCGGTAAACCGCAGGTCACATACCGCGAAACGGTGCGTAAAACGGTGAAAGATGTGGACGGGAAATTTGTGCGTCAGTCCGGCGGTAAAGGCCAGTACGGCCACGTGGTGTTCACGCTTGAACCTCTGCCGGCAGGCACCGGTTTTGAGTTTGTGGATGCGACCAAAGGGGGTGTTGTTCCGCGTGAATTTATTCCTGCCGTTGAGAAAGGGGTAACGGAAGCGCTGAATAACGGCATTCTGGCGGGGTATCCGGTCGTCGACGTGAAAGTCACGCTGACGTTCGGGTCGTACCACGAGGTCGATTCCTCTGAAATGGCGTTCAAAATGGCGGCGATCTTTGGTTTCAAGGAAGCGGCCAAACGTGCGGACCCGGTGATTCTCGAACCGATGATGAAAGTGGAAGTGGAAACGCCGGAAGAGTATGCCGGTGGCGTGATGGGTGATTTGTCGTCACGTCGCGGCACGGTGCAGGGCATGGAAGAGATCGCGGGCGGCGGCGGTAAAATTATCAAAGCCGAAGTGCCGTTGTCTGAAATGTTCGGTTATTCCACCGTTTTGCGGTCAATGTCGCAAGGCCGTGCAACCTACAGCATGGAGTTCAATCACTATGCCGAGGCACCGCGCAATGTCGCTGAAAACATCATTGCGTCGCGTGGCAAATAAGCGTTAAAACGTAAAAACTAAAAGGGTTCGGCAATGGATGCCGAACCCTTTTTTTTGGGGTTTTTTAAAAAAATCAACCCACCAGTTTGCTGGTGATCGTGGCGACGTGTTTACCCTGATGCACGGCAATACGCAGCTCTTCGGCACTTGGCTGACGTGAGCCATCGCCACCGGCGATAGTGGTCGCGCCATAAGGCGTGCCGCCGCGAACCTGTGAAATATCGAACAATTCCGGGGTGGTGTAACCGATTGGCACGATGATCATGCCGTGATGGGCGAGGGTGGTCCAGGTCGACGTGATAGTCATTTCCTGACCGCCGCCGGTGCCGGTTGAGCTGAATACGCTGGCGACTTTGCCTGCCAGTGCGCCTTTGGCCCACAGGCCGCCGGTTTGATCAAGGAAGGTGCGCATCTGTCCTGTCATGTTACCAAAGCGGGTTGGTGTGCCGAAAATGATGGCGTCGTAATCACCAAGTTCTGCCGGAGAAGCGACCTCAGCCGTTTGACCGGTTTTGCCACCCGCAGCCTTAAACGCTTCTTCGGGCATGGTTTCAGGGACGCGTTTTATCGTGACTTCAACACCGGGTACGCTGCGTGCGCCTTCGGCAACGCTTTGCGCCATCGTTTCAATATGACCATACATGGAATGATAGAGAACCAGTACTTTTGCCATTGTTAACTCCTGTTGAGGTGATGTTGTTACCGGATGGGGTGCAGACTTCTGGCCGGCAATTCGGGCGAAAATCTCGCTTAAAAATCCCACGTTAACTCCTGCGCCAGACTCAGCGTTGTGATGAGCAAGAGAGTTCATCGTCCGCGCATAAGGCGTGACTTACAAACGCAATTTTTTGAACAGACTCTTCAATTAATTAGGGCATGCAGGCTTATTTATAGAGCCACTTATTCCCGGTGGGGTATGAATGGGACATCACTGCCTGACTTAAAATTTAGCATCGCCACTTGCTCTGCAATGCTTTACGGCATGCAGGTGCCGTAAATGTTAAACACCATCCGGGCTCAGTTAGCGGGAAAATTTTAATCATAAAGCCATTTTCCAGCCCGCGCAGATTCTGCGAGCATACGGAGTGTTAGCGGGGAAGGTTCAACATTCTTCACACGGCGAGATTTCGGAAGCAGGAAGTTAGGAATCATACCTTTCTCATCGGGCCAGTATTTCAGGAAATTAAACCCTGTCATGTCTGCACCAAAGGTCTTGGCATAACTTTCCATGATTTCTTCACCCGTCTCCCACACCCAGACATAACGCCCCGTGGTGAGGCTGGTGTCAATCGTGACAGGCCATTTCCCTGACTTGTTCCATCCTGCATTATACCAGTCAAGAATATCCTCATTACTTACCATAGGCGGTCTTTCTCATTGGCGATTGAGTTGTAACGGTTGGTGCTTTTCCAGACAATTTGAGAAATATCACTCGCCAGAACTATCACACCAAGGAAGGGAATCCATCGTCCGACAAATGCACCAAGATTGCTGACATATGAGAATTTTAGGCGCTTTATACTCCCGGTGGTCAGGGTAGGCCACTGCTTCACCTCAGTCTTCAGCCACTGACGCAAATAGTAGCTCAGCGGTGAGGTCCCCTTGGTTGTCCCCATCGGCTTGGCGCGTGTAATCATGATTGGCTGGCCAAGTATGAACATCGCAAGCCCTGCTAAATCAGCGACGCCAAATTGCTTACCGGCTTCATCCAGGAACACCCAAAAATATAACTCTCCTGCGGATAAGTTAGAAAGCCCATCAAAGTAATAACCGTTGATCTGCTCAGTAGTATCCATATGCCACCTATCCGGTTACGCGTTCATTCCAGGCATCACTGTATTGAATGTTCCCATCCAAATATTTCCATGTGATTTTCTGATAGCGTAACTGGATAGCCTCTTTATGGCCGACATTAACAACAGTTTTTGTATCGTGCATCATGGGGACAACGGAGACAATTTTTACGCCTTCCAGGAACATGTTGAAGTATTCAACTTCCTGCCCAGCATCACTAATCCGGTACCACTTCAATTCTGCTGATTCCAATGTCTGGCCCGTGGCGACGGCTTTGTATAAGTAGGGAGAGGAAGAGTCGAAATCTTTCTCCACCTGCATTGCACCGTGTAAGCGTGTGCCGGTTAATTTTCCGGTGCCATTATCAGTGGGGATACTTAGTGAGTGATTGAAAGAAGTGATTTCGATTGAATGCTCACGATCTTTGACGTCAACAGATCCCTTGATCAGTGCGCCGCCGTCATCTTTAAGCCATAGATAAGCTGGAATTGCCATTTTTTCAAATATCCTTATTTAAAGTCTGGCTAATGTTAAAGCAGGCTGGGTGGAACTTGCACGGATAATTTGACTTAAGTTTGGTCTGGCGTAGGTGCAGTGCCCCTAAGATAAAGCGGGAGCAGCTTGTGTGCCGCTTTGAAGGGATTCAGATTCAGTAGGAGCGGGTGAATGAGCGAGCGGGCCTATTGGGCAAAACATATCCTCAAATTTCGCTAAAGTTCTTTGTTGGCGATTTTTGCTGATTCTAACCCACTTATGATAAGCAACGACGATGTCATCGAGTGTTACACCAATCCTTTCAACGGGTAGCTATGTGCGGGCAAGTGAAACGGGTGTTGAAATCAAGGATGAGTATCACGGGAGATTCGGGGCAGATCGCGCTGGATTCTATAACGGTAAGGTTGAAAACAGATTTCAGCGCGATTTTATGCCGCGCTCATCCTCCTTACCTCAATTTAATACGTGTTTAAAATATCAGCCGTGCATTTTGCGCCGGTCACCTTTTCTATAAAGTGACACAGGCTCTTCGCTGCCTCGATTTTATCGTTATAAATCTGTGAGGTATGAATACCGGTCATGCTGGAAAAATGGTGAAAATGGTTGAGTTTAATTAACCGCAGCGTCTGTTCTTCCACTTCAACTCTTTTCAGCCGGTAAACATACCCTTTGTCTTTCAGTGTATGCAGAAACAAAACGCCGGTAGACGAACGCTCTTTTCTGGTCAGGTCTATCACATGCATGGAAGCAAAACGTCCTTATTAATCCCTGCGGTCATTACCGCGCTGATCATTGTTCCAGCTGACTAACACGGACACTTCTTCAGGTTGCGCGATGAATTTGCTCAGCGTCGCGGTGTGCCCGTTATTCATGATCACCGAGACGGCGACACCGGTGATCCCTTTGGAAAGCGGCGTCTCCTCCACGCGCTGAAGCATTTTCAGGCAGGTAAGCTGCTGCTCCGGCGACAGATGTTTAAACTGATCGGTATGATGTCTTTTCATGTTGTCGCCCGACCGTAAATCTGACCGTTGCGCATCAGAACCAGCTTGTGTGTGCGCTTGTAATAAATCGCTGTGAAAATACCTTTGCGATAGACCTGAGCATCCGCGTTATCTTCATCAAGATATGCTGCAGTCCCTTCGATATACCCTTGCTTATCGCCGGGAAAGATTTTGATATCTATCCCCTTAATCTTCGCGTGAATGACTTTTTTCGTCGCCTGGCCGTACTGACTGGCGGCATTTTCCATGGCCTGCTTCAGTGCCGCATTTTGTATACCGGTCTGACGATTTTGCTCGGCGAGGTAACAGGTATCTTTTGAAATCCCCTGTGCCTGGCAGTTCGCCATTCTTGACGCCTGAGTGGAACAGCCTGCGAGCAACGTGATAGCTACAATGACAAAAATTTTTTTCATGTCAGTCTGCCTTTTCCTGAAGTGAGGCCAGCCCCGTGGGGCTGGCTGTTTAATGAGTTTAGAAGTTCCAGCCAATACCTGCGGAAGCACCGACACCGTTATTTGTGTCGCCGGTTACCGCTAATTTGGTCACTGTTTTTGCGGTGATATGGCCTGATACACCCACCGCAATGGCAGACTGATTACCATAAGTGCCCGCACCTGCACCGACCATGAAGTCAGAACCTGCTTCTACCTGTGGGATCCCGACAGCAGCGAGGGCTGACGCGGTGCCTGCATTAGCCTGATCTTTGTTGTCATCGACTTCAGATTTCAGGTCAGAGAACTTTTTATTGGTGTAATCATTTGCCTGGCTCAGCGTGTTGGCATCACCCACAGCCCGGCTGTGAGATTCAGCAAGGACCTCGGCGTGATCTTGTTCAGCGGCTGCGTTCAGCGCCGTGATTTGTTTATCGTAATAAGTTGAACGAACTTCTTGCTTAACCACCGGTTGCTGAGCCGGGGTTGAGGTGACTTCCTGAACTGTGGATGAGTTTGCAGCCCGTATTGGCGTTTTCTCAACAGTTGACTGTTCGGTCAACGTTGGAGCAACGGCCAGTTTTTGCGGCGTAGCCTGCGGGGTTGCCTGCGGCGTCAGCTGCTTGGTCAGTGTCGGCGTGACGGGCAGTTTTTGCGGCGTAGCCTGTGGGGTTGCCTGCGGCGTCAGCTGCGCGGTCAACGTTGGCGCGACGGGCAGTTTTTGCGGCGTGGCCTGCGGGGTTGCCTGCGGTGTCAGCTGCGCGGTCAGGGTCGGCGTGACGGGCAGTTTTTGCGGTGTGGCCTGCGGAGTTGCCTGCGGCGTAAGCTGCGCGGTCAGGGTCGGCGCGACGGGCAGTTTTTGCGGCGTAGCCTGCGGGGTTGCCTGCGGCGTCAGCTGCGCGGTCAGGGTCGGTGCAACGGCCAGTTTTTGCGGCGTGGCCTGCGGAGTTGCCTGCGGCGTCAGCTGCGCGGTCAGGGTCGGCGTGACGGCCAATTTTTGCGGCGTAGCCTGTGGGGTTGCCTGCGGCGTCAGCTGCGCGGTCAGGGTCGGCGCAACGGGCAGTTTTTGCGGTGTGGCCTGCGGAGTTGCCTGCGGCGTCAGCTGCGCGGTCAGGGTCGGTGCGACGGCCATTTTTTGCGGCGTAGCCTGCGGGGTTGCCTGCGGCGTCAGCTGCGCGGTCAGGGTTGGCGCGACGGGCAGTTTTTGCGGCGTGGCCTGCGGAGTTGC
>NZ_MJIB01000004.1:511799-535971 GCF_003697865.1 Rahnella sp. Larv3_ips
GGCGCAACGGCCAGTTTTTGCGGCGTAGCCTGCGGCGTCAGTTGCGCGGTCAGGGTTGGTGCGACGGGCAGTTTTTGCGGCGTGGCCTGCGGCGTCAGCTGTGCGGTCAGGGTCGGCGTGACGGTCTGAGTGTGAGGCGTGGCCTGCGGTGGTGCTGGCTGAATGATTTCCGGCGCTGACTGGTTTAATTTATCCCCAAGATCTATTAAGAGATTTTCATGGCCTTCGCTACGAAGCGCTTCCCGCACAGTGGCCTGTTCACTGGCGGTCATGTTTACCCACTTCGCTGTGAAATTTGAAAACCCCATATCGGTGTAGTCTTTCAACAAATCAGCATGTGCTGCAGAGGTCGCCGTCATCGTCATCACAACACCTGCCAGCACACGCCGGACTGTTGTTGCGGATACACCAAAATAGCGTGCCAATTCTGATTTATTACGGTTCCCCGCTGTGTAGGCAGCGATGATTTGAGTGTTGCGCTCTGTAACATGGGAATTCATAAGTTTTTTCCGACATTGAAATAAGTATCTGATAGCGACAAATAAGAGGCATTATCAGAACGCTCTTCTTGTCTCCCTGTGAAAATCATACATGCCGTGAATGTGACTTTCTTCACACATTCACCATGCGTTTGACTTATGTCAAGAAACGTAAACTTATAGCGCTACATGAATATGTTTCATGTAGCGCGTGTATTTGTCGCTATTGGGCGATTTTTGTTGTGTCTGAGAGGGTAAAAACTAGGATTTTTCGTAGCGATTAGCGACGGCATGAAATCTCTACGAGATTCCTGTACAATGCGCAGGGTTATAAGAACTGGAGATAAGTGAATGGCAGATAACGCAAAAGAATTCCTGGACTATGTCCAGCGGCTCGGAATAGATCAGCCCGCGTTGTGTATTCTGCTTGGACTGCCTCGCAGCACCCTGAATAAGTGGATTAACGGAACTGTTACCCAAATCCCACAGGTGGCCGTGACGGCAGTGAGAATGCTTTGGTTTATGCGCGAGAGTGATGAAGTGCTGTTTGAGAAGTGGGCAATGGTGCAGGATTTTGGTGTGACAGCGGATTACGCGGCCAATGATAAAGCACAGATGTTTTTGCATACCATCAGGCGGGAACCAAGTGCGCCGATTAAAAAATTACTCACGAAATAGATGTTGAATCTGACTTCACGACGTTGTCAGAGACACCCTAAATCAGGCGATTAACCCGTTCAGGGCCACGGAGTAATCGCCTTTTTTATCGTCCGATGTGTTAAACCACCACGTCGAAGATCATCTTAACCGGTTCGATATTGGTGAAGTTGGCCACATCCGCCACAAACTCCTCAGCGTGATCCTTCATACCTTTCTCAAAATCTTCCATCGAGCGGCAGTAAATGTGGCAGGCCGCGATAAATGGCGTATCTGCCGGAGCGCCATCCTGGATCTTGTCGATGGCATAGGAGTGGCAATACGCGCCCATCTTTTCTTTAATCAGCGGTAAATGCACATTGCGGTAGTACTCATGATCAAAGGTTCCGTTTTTGACATTTGGGTATAGCACACTGTATTTAATCATTTTTTATGAACCTTTTTGCAGGAATGAAAAACATATTTTAGCGTACACCCGCCGATCCCGCCGCGCCTTTTGTGCCCGGCGTCACACCCCGGCTGACGATGTACTACGCTTAAAAGATCTTAATTTCAGGGAGCTTACATGGGTTTTTTAGAATGGACTGCGGCGGTCGGCGGACTGCTGCTGGTTATGTCACTGGCATCAGGCTGGATTTCGCGTGCGCCTGTGACCACCTTTGGGGTGTATCTGGCAGCGGGCATCATCTGCGGCCCCTGGGTATTGGACTTATTACACGTTGACCTGGTGGAATACTCGACGCTCACCGCACGCTTTACCGAAATCGCCATGGCGGCTTCGCTGTTTATCACCGGTCTGAAATTGCGTTTGCCGTTCCGCTCGCAGAGCTGGCGGGTCGGTGTGCTGCTGGCTTTTCCGGCGATGTTGTTGACGGTGCTGAGTGTTACCGCGCTGGCCCACTATCTGGCAGGGATTTCCTGGCCGCTGGCTCTGGCGCTGGGGGCGATCATTGCGCCGACCGATCCGGTGCTGGCGAGCATGATTGCGGTGAATGATGCCAATGACGACGACGGATTACGCGTGGCGTTGTCCAGCGAAGCGGGGATGAACGACGGTTCTGCGTTACCCATTCTGATGCTGGCACTGATGCTGTTTACCGCGCAAGACGGCCTGTCATCGGCGGCACTGTGGGACTGGGCCTGGCGGGATGTGGTCTGGGCATTGATGGGCGGGCTGGCGATTGGTTACGCGATGGGACGGCTGGTCGGGCTGAGTGCGACGCGTTTCCACAGCCGCCAGCGTTCGGTGGCGCCGAGTGATTTTCTGGCGCTCGCGTTGATCGCACTGAGTTATGCGGTCGCGCAAAGTGTCGATGCCTCTGGTTTTCTGGCGGCGTTTGCGGCAGGCGTCGGGTTACGCAGTGCGGAGTTACGTGTCTGGACGCTTAATCCGCCGGAAGATCTCACCGAAGGCACGCGCCCGCCGCCGGCAGAAGGGCTGGTCAATCCACATCAGCGGCATTCCATGTCGGCGGAACGGCCTGCCAATTCTATCGGTCTGATGGTCGGAGACGCGCTCTCGTTTGGTGACACCATTGAAAGATTGTTCGCAGCCGGGATTGTCACGGTGCTGGGCATCACGCTTGCTGAACATTGGGAACCGATGGGGCTTGTCTTCGCAGCACTGCTGTTTATCGTCATTCGTCCGCTGTCGGTGTACATCACGACTCTCGGCGTGCGCGTGCCGCGCGGGCGGCGGCTGATGATCGGCTGGTTTGGCATTCGCGGGATAGGCAGCATGAACTACATTGCTTACGCTTATACCCACGGACTGAAGGGCGCAGAAGCCAGTTACATGACCAATATCGCGTTCACGGTCATTGTCGCCAGCGTGGTGATCCACGGCTTAACGGTTTCGCCGGTGATGCACTGGCGGCAGGCGAGGCGGGAGGCCGCGCAGGAACAGGAGTGATCGCCGCAGAAATACTTGCGGGATAAATAAAAACGGACGCTCAGTGGCGTCCGTTTTTATTTTACCGGTCTGACTCAGGCCGCCTGCTTTTTGCCGAGACTGAACATGAACAGCACGGCTGCTGAAAGCACCACCGAAGGACCGGCCGGTGTATCGTAAAATGCCGAAAGTGCCAGACCGGCCGTTACCGCTACAATCCCGATAGCCACCGCCACGGACGCCATCTGTTCCGGCGTTTTGGCAAAGCGGCGGGCCGTGGCGGCAGGGATGATCAGCAGTGAGGTGATGATCAGCGCACCGACGAATTTCATCGCCAGGCCTATCGTCAGCGCCGTCACCAGCATCAGAATCACCCGCGAGCGTTGCAGATTGACGCCATCGACGTGCGCCAGTTCCGGGCTGATGGTCATCGACAGCAACGAGCGCCATTGCCAGCACAGCACGGCGATCACCACCGCCACACCACAGCCGATCATCCAGATATCGCTGTAAGTGACGGACAGCAAATCCCCGAAAAGATACGCCATCAGATCGACGCGAACGCCGGACATCAGGCTGACAACCACCAGGCCGAGTGACAACGCGCTGTGCGCCATAATGCCGAGCAGGGTATCCACCGCCAGATGCGGTTTACGTTCGAGCACAACCAGCACCAGCGCCAGCAGTAAGGTCACGGCAATCACGGTGTAAAACGGATTGATATTGAGCAGCAGGCCAAACGCCACGCCGAGTAAAGACGCATGCGCCAGCGTGTCGCCGAAATAGGACATCCTGCGCCAGACCACGAAAGAGCCCAGCGGACCGGCGGCAATCGCCAGCAACACACCCGCCAGCCAGCCGGGTAATAATAGAGCGATCATGCGTCACGACCTCCGCTGTTGCGTAAAATGACTTTTCCCTTCAAATCGTGACGATGGTTGTGGTTATGGCGGTAAATCGCCAGTTGTTCCGCACCGCGGTTACCGAACATGGCAATAAATTCAGGGTGTGTGGACACCACTTCCGGGGAACCGGAGCAGCAGATGTGCTGATTGAGGCACAGCACTTCGTCCGTTTTCGCCATCACCAGATGCAGATCATGCGACACCATCAGCACGGCGCAACCCAGCTCGCAGCGCAGGCTGTCGATCAGGTTATAAAGCGCCAGCTGACCGTTGACGTCAACGCCCTGAGTCGGTTCATCCAGCACCAGCAACTGCGGGCTGTTCATTAATGCCCGCGCCAGTAATACACGCTGATTCTCACCGCCGGACAGTTTTTGCATTGGCTGTTCCAGCAGGTGCGCTGCCTGAACGCGTTTCAGCGCAGGCAAAATGTCGGCTTTTTTAACGCCGGGCTTCAGACGCATAAAGCGGCTGACGGTCAGCGGCATGGTGGGATCAAGGTGAATTTTTTGCGGAACGTAACCGATGCGCAGGTTGGGTTCGCAGGTCATGGTGCCTTCGGTTGGCGCAATCAGGCCAAGCACGACGCGCACTAACGTCGATTTCCCTGCGCCGTTCGGGCCAAGGAGGGTGAGAATTTTTCCCGGTTGTAACGCCAGCGAGATGTTAGACAGCACGCGGCGGGAACCGAAAGTGACCGAAATATTTTTAAGCGTTGCTAATGTGGGCATGTCATTGGGTCTTGCAGAACAAATCGGATGTTATAATATTGCGTTTCGCGAAAAATAACCAGTTTTCCCCCAACATGAAGATGAGTTCACCCCGCATGATACAGAAAAAAAGCGTTAAACGGATGTTCCTGGCTGCCGCAATCCTCAGTTCCACCGCGGCTTTCAGCGCGCAGGCCGCCGTTCTGGCGTCTGTTCGTCCACTGGGTTTTATCGCTTCAGCCATTGCGGAAGGTGTGACGCCAACGGAAGTGCTGCTGCCGGATGGCGCATCGCCACACGATTTTGCGCTGCGTCCTTCTGACATTCAGCGCATTCGCAGTGCGGATCTGGTGGTGTGGGTCGGGCCGGAAATGGAAGCTTTTATGACCAAGCCTGCCGCGCAGTTATCGGCGAACCGTCAGGTCGAAATTGCCACGCTGGCGGCGGTAAAACCGTTGCTGATGAAAGGCACGGATGATGACGAACATGACCACGATCACGGCACCGGGCATGACGATGAAGAGCATCATCACGGTGAATACAACATGCACGTCTGGCTGTCTCCGGAGATAGCTCGCGAGACGGCGATTGTGATCCATAACAAACTTCTCGAACTCATGCCGCAGAAAAAGCAACAATTAGATGCAAACTTGTCACGTTTTGAGGAAAGCCTGACAAAAACTGACAAAAATATTGGTACTATGCTGCAGCCTGTGCAGGGTAAGGGATATTTTGTTTTTCACGATGCTTATGGCTACTTTGAAAAACACTTCGGCCTTTCGCCACTTGGTCACTTTACGATCAATCCCGAAATTCAACCCGGCGCACAGCGTTTACATCTCATTCGAACTCAGTTGGTTGAGCAAAAAGCGACATGCGTTTTTGCTGAGCCACAATTCAGGCCAGCCGTCATATCGGCTGTTGCCCAGGGGACAACAGTGCGTATGGGCACATTGGATCCGCTGGGGAGCGGCGTTGCATTGGGTGCGGACAGCTACGTGAACTTCCTGTCACAGCTGACGAACCAATACCTGAGCTGCCTGAAGTAAGCTAAAAGGACAGAATTAAGTGCAGCTGATCGCCCGATCTATCGCTATGGCGTATAGCAACCTTCCCCGGCCCCACCGCATCATGCTGGGGTCGCTTACCGTTGTCACACTGGCCGTTGCCGTCTGGAGGCCGTTAGCCTATCACCCGGATAACGACCTCTCAGATACCCGACCTATTGTTAAAAGTATCGCCCTCGACCACGAACAGTTGCGTTCGCTGCTTCCCGAAGCCAGTGAGCCTATCGATCAAACTTCACCCGCTGACGATGACATCCCGCAGGATGATCTCGACGATAAAATCGTCAACGAAGCGGGCGTGCATGAATATGTGGTGTCCACCGGTGATACCCTCAGCAGCATCCTGAATCAGTACGGCATTGATATGTCCGAGATCGCGGCATTATCCGACGCCAACCGGGATTTGCGTAACCTGAAAATTGGTCAGCAAATCTCCTGGACCCTCAATGACGCAGGCGACTTACAGCGCCTGACGTGGGAGAAATCCCGCCGCGAAACCTACACCTTTGACCGCACCGGTAACGGCTTTAAATCTTCCCTCGAAACCCTGCAGGGCGACTGGAAAGACAGCGTCATCAAGGGGCGGCTGAACGGCAGTTTTGTCACCAGCGCCAAAGCCGCAGGGCTGAGCAGTTCTGAAGTCAGCGCCGTCATTAAAGCGCTGCAATGGCAGCTCGATTTCCGTAAATTACAGAAAGGTGATGATTTCGCCGTTCTGATGTCTCATGAAGTGCTGAACGGTAAAAATGAACAGAGCCAGCTGCAGGCGGTTCATATGCGCACTGGCGGTAAAGATTATTACGCGGTGCGTGCGGAAGACGGTAAGTTTTACGATCGTACCGGCAGCGGCCTGGCAAAAGGCTTCCTGCGTTTCCCGACCGGTAAGCAATATCGTGTGTCATCTAACTTCAATCCGCGCCGTCTGAATCCTGTGACTGGCCGTGTGGCACCGCACCGTGGCGTCGATTTCGCTGTGCCGGTGGGAACGCCGGTGCTGGCCGTCGGTGATGGCGAAGTGGTTGTGGCCAAAAATGGCGGGGCGGCCGGTAACTATGTGGCGATCCGCCATGGCCGTCAGTACATGACCCGTTACATGCATCTGCGTAAGTTGCTGGTCAAACCGGGCCAGAAAGTGAAACGTGGCGATCGCATTGCGCTTTCAGGTAACACCGGACGCTCTACCGGTCCGCATTTGCATTTTGAAATGTGGATCAACCAGCTGGCGGTCAATCCCCTGACCGCCAAACTGCCTCGTACCGAAGGGCTGACCGGCAAAGATCGCAGTACCTATCTGGCCACCGTTCGCGAAGTCGTGCCGCAACTCAAGCTGGACTGATTATTCAGGATCCTGCCCCCGTGCTACATGCTGACGTGCAGTGATTTATTGCAAAATAAATCACTGCACTTATCATTAAGCCAGAATTTGTCATAAGAGCCTGAGTATGCAGCCAGAAAAAGAAAAACGAACGCCTGTTGAATTTATTCCGCAATTTCAGAAAGCCTTTTACCATCCGCGTTACTGGGGCGTCTGGCTGGGCGTCGGTGCGATGGCCGGTATGGCATACGTGCCAGCCAAAATACGTGATCCGATTTTAGGCAGTCTTGGCCGCCTGGCCGGGAAATTCGCCAAAGGTGCGCGCCGCCGTGCGCAAATCAACCTGTTGTATTGCCTGCCAGACACACCGGAAGCCGAGCGTGAACACATCATTGATGAAATGTTTGCCGCCGCGCCGCAGTCGATGGTGATGATGGCTGAGCTGGCGCTGCGTGACCCGAAAAAAATCATGGATCGCGTTCACTGGCACGGTAAAGAAATCATCGACCAGATGCAGGCCGCGGGCAAAAACGTGATTTTCCTGGTGCCCCATGGCTGGGCCGTGGATATCCCGGCGATGCTGATGGCGGCAAGTGGTCAGCCGATGGCGGCCATGTTCCACAATCAAAAAAATCCGCTGACCGACTATTTATGGAATACCGTGCGCCGTCGTTTTGGCGGCAGAATGCACGCCCGCAACGACGGTATCAAACCCTTCATCAGTTCAGTGCGACAGGGATACTGGGGCTACTATCTGCCCGATCAGGATCACGGTGCGGAGCACAGCGAGTTTGTCGATTTCTTTGCGACCTATAAAGCCACGCTGCCCGCCGTCGGCAGGCTGATGAAAGTGTGCCGCGCGGCTATCGTGCCGCTGTTCCCGGTGTATAACGGCCACGAGCAACGGCTCGATATCTTTGTGCGCCCGCCGATGGACGATCTGGCCACCGCCGATGACGTCACCATCGCGCGCCGGATGAATGAAGAAGTGGAATTGCTGGTGGGGCCGAATCCTGAGCAATACACCTGGATCCTTAAGCTGCTAAAAACCCGTAAACCGGGTGAGCCGGAACCTTATTCCCGCAAAGAGCTTTTCCCGAAAAAATAACGGTGAAAGAAAAATAAAAAGGCTGAGTGTCAAACCTCAGCCTTTTGCTTTTTAGGCAATCCTGGTGCGCGGGTCAGTTTTTTTGCGTTTTCGACAAAAACGCAGCAATCAGCACCGCTCCGGCCAGACCGGCTACCAAACCCGCCAGCATAAAGATGCCGCTACCCTGGGCGAAATAGAGTTTTTTCGCCACTTCGATACCCGCAGCAAACACCACAATGGTGATAAGCCCGAGTGCCGCCGCCACGGTGCCTTTTCCGGTCGGGCTGGAAAACAGTGTCAGCCGGTAAAGTCCGGCATTCACCAGCCCGGTACCCAGCGCATACAGGCCAAGCCCGGTGATAATCCATTGCCACGCGTGGGTCATGAACAGGGCTGCACCGGCGGCGATCGCCAGCCCCAGCGTTATCGGGATCAGGCCGAGCCAGATGGGGGTACGGATGTTAACGTTGCCGCTGAGTTTGCTCAGTGCAATGTTGCCAATGATGAGCCCGGTGAACACCGGCACCTGTAACCCGCCGTATTGCAGCGGCGTCATTCCGGCATCCTGAATCAACCACACCGGCGACTGCGCGACCCATGCAAGCAGCGGCAGGGTGATAAGCCCGATGGACAGCGACCCGAGGATCACGCCTTTATTACTCAGCACTTCGCGATAATCAGCCAGCAGGCGGCGCATTGAAAAGCGGCCATCACGGCCCGTCGCTGTTTCAGGCATGCTGCGCCACAACCCCCAGAATGAGAGTGCCGACACCAGCGAGAACAGGGCAAACATCATTTTCCAGGGCGCATAGTGGATGAACGCCGCACCGGCCAGCGGCCCGAGCAGCGGGGCGATAAGCGTGATGTTTGCCATCAGTGCCATCAGTTTTACGCTCAGCGTTTCATCAAACGCTTCCTGAATCGCGGCATACCCGACGGCGCCGATAAAGCACAGACTCATCCCCTGCAAAAATCGCATCAGAATGAACTGTTCGATACTTTGCGCGAAGACAGTCAGAAAACAGGTCAGGGTGAAAAAGGCCACGCCGGTGAGCAATACCGGCCTGCGGCCAAGCCGGTCTGAAAGCGGGCCGAGCAGCCATTGCAGTAAAATACCGCCGCACAGGTAGGCGGTCAGTGACGTGGACACCCAGTCAGCGCTGGCGCTGAAATCGCTGATCACCTGCAACATGCCCGGCTGGATCATATCGTGGGCGATGTAGGTGGCAAATTCGAACAGCACCAGTGACAGCGGGAAGAGCCACCGGCGAACATTCAGCCCTGAGGCAGGGTCGGAAACGGACGACATAACAATCATTCTCCACGACGTAAAATCAGAAAAGCGCGGCCCTCTCAGGCCGCGCTAAAAACGCACCAAATAAATCTGTGTTTAGTATTTGTTGGCGTAGGCTGCGATCGGGTTCTCCAGCGTACCGGCGAATTTCAGGTTTTGTGCCGGATCGGACAGGTTGATCATCTGCTGATTGTTCGCCAGTTGCAGACGATTCAGGCAGGAGTGGGTGAACTCCGGACCGAACATGTCATAGCGGGCAAATTTTTCGGCCAGTTCGGGATACTGAATCTGATAATCGCGCACCACTTCCGCCACCACCTGCCAGAATTGTCCGGCAGGATAGTCACCGTGCTCTTCCAGAATACGGGCGATAAAGCGGAATACCCCGGCGAAAACGTCGGTGAAAATTGACAGGATTTTCAGCTCTTCCGGGACATCCACCGCCAGACGTTTGGCTTTTTCCGGCAGACTGGCATGCGGGTTCATCACAGCGATTTCTTCGGCAATATCCTTCATGAACGCATTCACCGGGATGTTGTTTTCAAAGCGCAGGATCAGGTTTTCGCCGTGCGGCATAAACACCAAATCATACTGGTAGAAGCAGTGCAGCAGCGGGCTGAGATACGCATGCATGTAGCGCTTGAGCCAGTCGCTGGTGCCCAGACCGGAGGATTTAATCATCTCAACAATCAGCGCATCGCCATGTTTATCGGTATGCAGCAACGCGGCCATGGTCATCAGCCGCTGATTAGGTTGCAACTGCGCCACCGGGTTTTCACGCCACAAGGCCGCAAACATTTTCTTGTAGGCGCTGTCGCCTTTGATGGCCTCTTCGAAGTAATGGTTGTGATAACCGAGGGAAGCCACTTCCTGTAAAATTTTGAAGCCGGTGGACTGCAGATACGTATCGTTTTCCACCAGCTCCGCCAGCCATTCATTAATGCCCGGTGTGGTTGCCATGTAATAAGGCGAAAGCCCGCGCATAAAGCCCATGTTCAGAATGGAGAGCGCCGTTTTCACATAACGGTGACGCGGCTGGCTGGCGTTGAAGAAAGTGCGGATCGACTGCTGTGCCAGATACTGATCTTCACCTTCGCCGAGGAAAATCAGGAACTGACGGGCGATGTCCGGGGCGAAAACGGTGAGTAATTTATTCTGCCACTGCCACGGATGCACCGGCATGAAGTAGTAGTTTTTCGGATCGACGCCGATATCCACCAGCTTTTGCGTGAACGCACAAATTTGCGCGTCGCCCAGCTCTTCGGCGATCAGTTTTTCATACGGCAAATTCTCCGTACTGGCGAAATGCGCTTTGTCGTGATGTACCGCCACCCACACTAATTTCAGCGGATTCGCGGCCTCCGGGGCATAACGCACATAATCACCGGCATCAAAACCGATGCGGCCATTGTTGGCAATAAAGCTCGGATGACCTTCCGTCATACTGGTTTCCACGGTCTGGAAATCAGCTTCTGTCAGTTCTCTGGCGGTGGTGTGATTGTTCGCCAGTTTGTAGGCGCTGCTGTAAAGCGTGCTGCTGATTTCTTCCATATAGGTCGGCAGCATGGCCTGCGAAATGCCAATCTGTTCGGCAAATTCAATGATGAATTTCAGGGCATCAAGCGGCTGCGCGGTGAAGTTGTCCAGACGCTGAATGCTGTCGAGATCGATCATCCAGTCGTTGAGAGGCAACTGGCGTGCGCGGAATCGGTATTCCACCTCAGACGCCGGAACCGCCAGCCGGTAAGCGGTCCAGACGCCGTCGGACTGCAATGCTTCAGGGGCGAGCAGGCGTTCGTGGGTCAGCTCGGACAGGCATTTACGCAACAGCAGGGCGTTAGCCCTGGACCAGATCTCAGGTTGCAGGTGCAGGCCGGATTGCAAGTGATCAGATGTCATGTGGGTGTTTTCCTTCTGGCTGGCCTGCAAAAAATCTTCACGCTGGCAAAATGCCAGCCAGGCCGTTTTGTGTGTCAGTTGAACCTGTTTCTGATAACGGAAACCGGCACGTTTATTCAGGGTGTGGATCTTCTCGTTGCGCACGTCTGGCTCGACCACCACGCGTCTGACGTCGGGCAGGCTGAACAGGTATTCCATTACCGCGGAAAACACCTGCCAGCTGAAACCGGGCAGCGGTTTGTCAGCCGGTGAAAGCAAAATGTGCATGCCGATGTCGCCCGGCTGGACGTCATAATGTTCACGCAGCGGATCATCCTGCACCGGATAGCATTCGATTAAAAAGCGCGGCTGGCCGTCGATGTCGCCCATCAGCGCCGCATGAGGTTTTCCTGCGGTCAGATCACGGTAAAACGCCTCAACCTCCGCGACGCTGCTGTTCTGCATTCCCCAGAAATGGGCGTAGGGACGGGTCATCCATCCGTGCAACAACGGGGCGTCCTGCGCCAGATTCAGCGGGCGCAGGGTCAGCAACCCGGCGTCACGCGGGCAGGAAAATAGGCTGGCTGGGGTAGTATCAAACATGTCCTGATCTCCTTATTTGTCTGCCAGACTGCGGGCGCAGAAAGTCTGGAAGGCGATGGATTTTTCCACTGTGTAGACTTCTTTGCCGAGCATTTCGCGGATGATGGTGCTGTTGCGGTAGCACGCCATACCCAGATCCGGCGTGACGAAACCGTGGGTATGCAGCTCGGCGTTTTGCACGAAAATCTGGTTGTGCGCATCAATGCTGTAGTTACGGTTGACGGCGTAGCGTCCGGCTTCATCCCAGCGGATGCGGTTGTGGATCCCTTCGATAAACTGCGGCGGCTGATAGCTGTAGCCGGTGGCGAGGATCACTGATTCGGTTTTGTGGCGATATACCTGCTGCTGTTCATGGTGCAACAGGTGCATTTCAAGGGTGCCGTTGCGGTTGCGGGTGAGATCCGTCAGCTCGGAGTGTGTGTACATATCGACCTTCAGCGGTCCGTCGAGGCGCTTGGTGTACATCAGATCGTAGATATCGTTGATCAGGCTGGCGTTGATGCCTTTGTACAACCCTTTTTGTTCGCGGTTGAGCTGGTCACGTTTGCTCATCGGCAGGTCATGGAAATAATCGATGTACTCCGGCGAGGTCATTTCCAGCGTCAGTTTGCTGTATTCCAGCGGGTAGAAACGGGGGGCGCGGGTCACCCAAGTCAGATGGTAATCGTACTTTTCGATATCTGAGAGCAGGTCGTAATAAATCTCCGCCGCGCTCTGGCCGCTGCCGACCACGGTGATGGATTTGGCGTTTTGCACCTGCTCTTTATTTGGCAGGTAAGCCGAGGAATGATGCACGTTGCCACCGGCCTGACGGGCGCAGGCGGGCATCCACGGCGATGGGCCGGTACCGAGCACCAGACGTCTGGCGCGGTAAACCTGCTGATCACCGCTTTTGGTGGAACGCGCGTGAACCAGATAGCACTCCAGCGCGGCATCCCAGGTCACCAGTTCCACACGGGTGGAAAATTGCAGGCTGGTAAGCTGTTCGCATGCCCACTGGCAGTATTGATTGAACTCTTTGCGCATCATGAAGAAGTTTTCACGGATGTAAAAAGAGTACAACTTGCCTTGCTGCTTCAGGTAGTTCAGGAAGCTGTAACGGCTGGTCGGATCGGCCAGGGTCACTAAATCCGCCATAAACGGGGTCTGCAAATGGGCACTTTCCAGCATCATGCCGGTGTGCCAGTCAAAGCCGTCGTTCTGGTCTAAGAACAGGCCGTTCAGCGCGTCCACCGGCTCGGTCAGACAGGCCAGCCCGAGGTTGAACGGGCCGATGCCGATGGCGATGAAATCATAAGTTTGTGTGGTCGGGTTGATGTTCATAGTGCAGCTCCTGTTACCGGTTTTTAGCGGCGCTCAGCGCGGCGGCAGTCAGTTCTTTGCCGTAATGCGTGATGAGGCCGAGCACATCGGCGATGTCTTCCGTGGTGGTCATCGGGTTGAGCAGGGTGAACTTCAGGTACTGGCGCTGATGGACTTTCGTGCCGGCAATCACCGCGCTGCCGTCGCGGAAAATCGCTTTGCGGATGTCGGCATTGATCGCATCAATCTGTTCATGGTTCATGGACAGGCGCGGAACAAAGCGGAACACCAGCGTGCTCAGTTCGGGCTTATGCAGCACCTCGATATTCGGGTTGTTTTCCATCATCTGATGGGTTTCGGTGGCACGTTGCAGCAGCACGTCGAAGGACTCACCCAGCGCCTGCTGGCCCATGACGCGCAGTGTCAGCCACATTTTCAGGGCATCAAAACGTTTGGTGGTCTGAATACTTTTGTTCACCAGATTTGGCGTTCCCTCCAGCTTGGCGCTCAACGGATTGAGGTATTCCGCATGGTGGGTCACGTGCTCCAGATGGCTGTGATCGCTGACCAGAAACGCGCTGCAACTGACCGGCTGGAAGAAGGATTTGTGATAATCCACGGTAACCGAATCGGCCAGATGAATGCCTTCGATGCGCTGACGATGCTGCGGCGACACCAGCAATCCGCAACCGTACGCGGCATCGGCGTGCATCCAGATTTTTTCTTTACGGCAGATCTCTGCAATCTCATTCAGCGGATCAATGCTGCCAAAGTCGGTGGTGCCAGCGGTGGCAACAATCGCAATCGGGATCAGGCCTTCAGCATGGCAGCGCTCAATTTCGGTTTTCAGCGCACCGATGTCCATGCGAAACGCACTGTCACAGGCCACCGGCACCACGGCGTCATAGCCCAGGCCGAGCAGGGCGGCGGATTTTTGAATGCTGAAGTGGCTGACCTGAGAGCTGAAGATGCGCCAGCGGTTCGCTTCCGGTGGCAGCCCCTGATGCTTGATGCTGTGCTGCGGGCGGGTGCGCTTGCAGTAGCTGTCGCGTGCCAGCAGCATCGCCATAAGGTTGGACTGGGTGCCGCCGCTGGTGAAAATGCCGTCCGACTGCGCGCCGAAACCGATGCGCGCCAGCGTCCAGTCGATCACCTTCTGCTCAATCAACGTCCCGCCTGCGCTCTGATCCCAGGTATCGACGGAGGAGTTGATCGCGCTGATAAATAACTCCGCCAGCTGAGAGGGAACCACCGTCGGGCAGTTGAGGTGAGCAAGGTATTTTGGGTGATGGAAATAGACGGCATGCTGGAGGTATAAATCATTCAGTTCTTCCAGCGCCAGCCGGGTTCCGGCTAAAGGTTTGGTTAAATCAATATGACGAAACTGCTCAGCTAATTCAGCGGGCGACACGCCGGAAAAAGGTTTTTCCGTATGGTTTATGTGAGATTTAATTAACGCAATGCCTTGCTCGATCTGCGCCTGCCATTCCGGCGTGCTATTTTGATTGAAAATATAGCCCTGATTTTTGCTTATTTGGGTCTGCATTTCGGCAGGTGTTTGCATTAATTCCCAATTATTCATCTGGCTCATTTTGGCACCTTGTTTGTGTGGCATTTATTCCGCTGCGGGCGTGGGGCGTTCGCCCGGAATTTACAGGGATCATGTTTTGAACGTGTGCGTCTGCGGGCAGGGCCGGTGGCCACGCCTGCAAAGAGTGTGTTTTTAAAGTCTGATTTAACAAAAATCTATAGTGTTTTCTCTTGTCTGATTTCCTTAGTGCGGATTTATACAAGGATTTAACGAATGCGAATCATTATAAATGCAAATCATTATCATTCAACGTTGGCATTGAACATTTATCACATACCGGCGTATTTCATGTTTTTATGTGATGGACATCACATAACTGGCCGGTTATGAATCAAATTACTGATAATCCCACCGGAGTAATCTGTATTTCTTATTCATTTTTAGACATTCAGACGGCAGCCTGAGAAGGCAAAAAGTTATATTTAGACGTAATAAGCGAAGGGGTAATAAAGCGGAGCGGATCCACGCAGAGATAAAAACCTCATCAATATGACACCGGAATGGCAAAATAATGATCAGTTCATCCCTTGAGATGGCCTTATTAAAAACAGGGGAACGGCTTGTTTTTGGCAGAAATAAAAAAAACCGGCTTTTCAGCCGGCTTAAATAATATTTTATTACAGTTTTATTTGCTCGCTTTGTGTTTATTCCACACGAAGTACGCGGCTGGTGTTAGTGGTGCCGATGGTGCTCATGACGTCGCCCTGAGTGATGATCACCAGATCACCGGAGAGCAGGTAGCCTTTATCACGCAGCAGATTCACGGCGTCCTGAGCGGCCGCCACGCCGTCGTTTTGGCTGTCGAAGAACACCGGTGTCACACCACGGTAAATCGCGGTCAGGTTCAGCGTATGCTCGTGACGGGACATGGCAAAGATCGGCAGGCCGGAACTGATACGCGACAGCATCAGCGCGGTGCGCCCCGATTCCGTCATCGAGATAATCGCCGTCACGCCTTTCAGGTGGTTGGCCGCATACATGGCGGACATGGCGATGGCTTCTTCGGTATTATCGAATTCCACGTCCAGACGGTGCTTGGAAACGTTGATGCTTGGGATTTTTTCTGCACCCAGACACACGCGCGCCATCGCCGCGACGGTTTCAGACGGGTACTGACCGGCGGCGGTTTCCGCTGACAGCATCACGGCGTCGGTGCCGTCGAGCACGGCGTTCGCCACGTCCATGACTTCCGCACGGGTTGGCATCGGGTTGGTAATCATCGATTCCATCATCTGCGTGGCGGTGATCACCGCACGGTTCAGCTGACGGGCGCGGCGGATCAGTTTCTTCTGAATACCGACCAGTTCCGGGTCACCGATTTCCACACCCAAATCACCACGCGCGACCATCACGACGTCAGACGCCAGAATGATGTCATCCATCGCCGCGTCGCTGGCAACGGCTTCGGCGCGTTCCACTTTCGAGACGATTTGGGCATTACAGCCTGCGGCGCGCGCCAGACGGCGGGCATAGTTGAGGTCTTCACCGGTACGCGGGAAGGAAACGGCCAGGAAATCGACGTCCATTTTCGCGGCAGTAATGATGTCTGCTTTATCTTTCTCGGTCAGGGCTTCTGCGGAAAGACCCCCGCCCAGTTTGTTGATGCCTTTGTTGTTGGACAGCGGGCCGCCAACGGTCACCTCGGTGAACACTTTCATGCCCTGAACTTCGAGCACTTTCAGCTGTACGCGGCCATCATCGAGCAGCAGGATATCGCCGGGCACGACGTCAGCAGGCAGACCTTTATAGTCGATGCCGACTTTCTCTTTGTCGCCTTCGCCTTTGCTCATGTTGGCATCAAGCAGGAATTTGTCACCGATGTTGAGGAAGACTTTGCCTTCCTTAAAGGTGGATACGCGGATTTTAGGGCCCTGCAGGTCACCGAGGATCGCCACGTGGCGGCCAAGGCGGGCGGCAATCTCACGCACTTTGTTGGCGCGCAGGATGTGATCTTCAGCCGTTCCATGCGAGAAGTTCATACGCACGACGTTTGCGCCGGCGGCAATGATTTTCTCAAGGTTGTTATCGCGGTCGGTAGCGGGACCGAGTGTGGTAACGATCTTCGTTCTTCTGAGCCTTCTGGACATACTTACTCCGTTCGTTAACTGATGCCTGATAATGTGTAAAAACAGCGAGTCCACATTGGATTAAGGTGTAATTGTCATACAAAAGAGTGTCACCTGTATGACTCGCTGACCTCCTGTCTGGCCGTCGCCAACGCACTTTGCGCGTAGATTTTCTGCCAGACTCCCTATTAAATCTGCAACTTGTTACTGATATGTTTATTTACTCAGGCTGCACCGGGATTAAGATCCCTTTATCAAAGCGCGATTCCTTCAATGCTTCTTTGACGCGCTTCAGGTTATCTCTGAATTTTGTGCCGCGGCGCAGTGTAAAACCGGTCGCCAGCACGTCAATCAGCGTGAGCTGGGCAATACGTGACACCATCGGCATGTAAACGTCGGTGTCTTCCGGGACGTCAAGCAGCAGGGCCAGCGTAGCCTCATGGGCCAGCGGGGTGTTAAAAGACGTAATGGCGATCACGGTGGCGTCATTTTCACGCGCCAGTTGTGCCAGCTCGACCAGATTTTTCGTGCGGCCGG
Organism: Rahnella sp. Larv3_ips; assembly: GCF_003697865.1. Lineage (NCBI taxonomy): Bacteria > Pseudomonadati > Pseudomonadota > Gammaproteobacteria > Enterobacterales > Yersiniaceae > Rahnella > Rahnella sp. Larv3_ips. Next base: position 529,185 of record NZ_MJIB01000004.1, read on the forward strand.
TGTGCGAAATCAACACAACCACGTCGCCTTCGCTGGAGTTCATACAGCTCATGCGCTGCATGACGATATCGTCGAAGTAGACCACGGGAATGTTGAAGCGGAAGAATTTGTTCATGGCATCATGCGCCACGGCGGCGGATGCGCCCAGCCCAAAGAAGGAAATCTTTTTGGCCTGAGTCAGTAAATCAACGGCGCGGTTGATGGCGGCGATGTCGAGGGTGTTTTTCACCTGGTCGAGGCTGGCCATGGCGGATTCGAAAATTTTGCTGGTATAGGCGCTGACGCTGTCCCCTTCGTCAACGTTACGGTTAACGTAAGGTGTACCGTTCGCCAGACTTTGTGCCAGATGCAATTTAAAATCTGGAAACCCTTTTGTGTCGAGGCGACGGCAAAAACGGTTTACAGTAGGTTCACTGACATCGGCCATGCGGGCCAGAGTGGCGATACTTGAGTGGATAGCAATGTTCGGTGATGCCAGGATAACTTCGGCCACTTTACGTTCTGACTTGCTCAGAATGTCAAGATGAGTCTGGATTTTTTCCAACGTATTCATAAGCATGCCACTCATAGGTTTCGACGATTTCTTTGAAAAGAGGAAATCCTGTCTGTTTGATGAAAATATACTACGCGCATTAACGTGTTGGCAGCGTCAGTCAGGCGAAATAACGGCTTTTTTTGTCAGAGTTTGACCGAGATCTAACTTTCAGTATGGTAAATTCCGTCCGGTTTTGTCATAAAATTACAGGATACAGCCGGATTTCATGGCATCCCGAAGTGTGATGATAAAAATAGGGTTTTTACGCGGAGCCAGCGGGCAGTCAGATCAAGGTTTACGGCTTACGGGCAATCAGAGTACATTGTTGCTGAAATAAAATTACAATATGTACCCGGATATTCAGGTTGCAGCTTAAGCATTGGCAGCCCGATATATAAAAGGTATTCCTGCATTAAGGAGAAGAACATGGCGGTAACCCAGACAGCCCAGGCGTGTGACCTGGTTATTTTCGGTGCAAAAGGCGATCTTGCGCGCCGTAAACTGTTGCCTTCCCTGTATCAGTTAGAGAAAGCAGGTCACATTCACCCTGATACCCGCATCATCGGTGTCGGACGTGCGGAATGGGACAAAGCGGCCTATACCGAAGTGGTCAAAGAAGCGCTGACCACCTTCATGAAAGAAAAAATTGATCCGGAACTGTGGGAAAAACTCAGTGCCCGTCTTGATTTCTGTAACCTTGATGTCAACGATCTGAAGCATTTTAAAGTGCTGGGCAAAATGCTTGACCAGCAGAACCGCGCCACCATCAACTACTTCGCGATTGCGCCAAGTCACTTCGGCGCTATCTGCCGGGGTCTGGGTGAAGCCGGGCTGAACAAAGAGCCTGCGCGCGTCGTGATGGAAAAACCATTGGGTCACTCTCTGGAGTCTTCGCAGGTTATCAACGATCAGGTGGCGGAATATTTCGCTGAATCTCAGGTTTACCGTATCGACCATTATCTGGGCAAAGAAACGGTACTGAACCTGCTGGCGCTGCGTTTCGCCAACAACCTCTTCGCCAGCAACTGGGACAACCGCACCATCGATCACGTGCAGATTACCGTGGCTGAAGAAGTTGGTATCGAAGGCCGCTGGGGTTACTTCGATGACGCGGGTCAGATGCGAGACATGATCCAGAACCACTTGCTGCAAATTCTGACCATGATCGCCATGTCTCCACCGGCCGATCTGAGCACCGACCGCATCCGTGATGAAAAAGTGAAAGTGTTGCGTTCCCTGCGCCGCATCGATCAGTCCAACGTGCGTGAAAATACCGTGCGCGGGCAGTACACCGCCGGTTTTGTTCAGGGCAAAAAAGTCCCTGGCTATCTGGAAGAAGAAGGCGCGAAAAAAACCAGCAGCACCGAAACCTTCGTGTCTATCCGTGTGGATATCGATAACTGGCAGTGGGCGGGCGTTCCGTTCTATCTGCGTACCGGTAAACGTCTGCCGAGCAAATGTTCAGAAGTGGTGGTGTATTTCAAAAACCCTGCGCTGAACCTGTTCCGTGATTCTTACCAGCAGTTACCGCAGAACAAGCTGACCATTCGTCTGCAACCGGATGAAGGTATCGAGATCGAAGTCCTGAACAAAGTACCGGGTCTGGAGCACAAACACCGTCTGCAAACCACCAAGCTGGATCTGAGCTTCACCGAAACCTTCAACGAACAGCATATTGCTGATGCTTATGAGCGTCTGCTGCTGGAAACCATGCGCGGGATCCAGGCGTTGTTCGTGCGTCGTGATGAAGTGGAAGAAGCCTGGAAATGGGTCGACTCCATCATGAATGCCTGGGCTGCGGAAAGTGAAGCACCAAAACCGTACCAGTCAGGGACATGGGGTCCGGTGGCGTCCGTTGCGATGATCACCCGTGATGGCCGTTCCTGGAATGAGTTCGAGTAAACGCTCTTCACCAGAAAAACGCTGCTTATGCAGCGTTTTTTTATGACACATCAAGTCTTTTAGCAGTTAGGAATAGTAGTATTGTCCAATCGGGTGTGGTCGGTTTCCGCTGATTTTTTCATTCAGAAAAAGTTGCCGGACCCTGTGGCAGGGGCGCGCCATCAATCACAACGATGCCTGCGGGCATGAACGGAGAACAAGATGAAAAACTGGAAAACAAGCGCGGAACAGATTCTGACCTCAGGGCCGGTTGTTCCTGTGATTGTTATCAATAAGCTGGAACACGCGGTACCGCTGGCAAAAGCACTGGTTGCTGGCGGCGTGCGTGTGCTGGAAGTCACCTTGCGTACTGCCTGTGCGATGGATGCTATCCGTGCTATTGCGAAAGAAGTGCCGGAAGCGATCATTGGTGCGGGGACCGTGCTTAACCCTCAGCAACTGGCCGAAGTGACCGAAGCCGGTGCGCAGTTTGCCATCAGCCCTGGCCTGACCGATGCGCTGCTGAAAGCTGCCAACGCCGGGTCGATTCCGCTGATCCCAGGTATCTGCACCGTGTCTGAACTGATGATGGGTCTGGATGCTGGTCTGCGTGAGTTCAAATTCTTCCCTGCGGAAGCTAACGGCGGCGTGAAAGCGTTGCAGGCAATCGCCGGGCCGTTCCCGCAGGTACGTTTCTGCCCGACCGGTGGGATCACTCCGAAGAACTACCGCGACTATCTGGCGCTGAAAAGCGTGCTGTGCATTGGCGGTTCGTGGCTGGTGCCTGGTGACGCGCTGGAAAGCGGGGATTACGCGCGCATTACTGAATTAGCGAAAGAAGCCGTGTCGGGCGCTGCCAGCTGATTTACCGCTCAGAAATAAAAAAACCTCCAGTTCGGAGGTTTTTTTTCGTCTGACGATCGGCGCTTAGCGGGCGGCGATGATCTTGATTTCAATCTTGTATTTCGGGTTCATCAGGTTCGCCTGAACCGTGCAGCGTACCGGTGCATTGCCAGGCGATACCCACGCATCCCAGGCTTCGTTCATGGCCGGGAAATCTTCTTTGTGAACCAGAAACAGCGTGGCATCGAGGATTTTGCTTTTGTCTGAACCGGCTTCCGTCAGCACGGCGTCAATGATCGCCAGCGTTTCAGCGGTCTGATCTTTGGCATTCGCCTCCAGATTTTCCGGCACTGCGGTGTAATAAATCGTGTCATTGTGGATTACCACGTCGGACATGCGTGGCTCAGGCCGGATCCGTTCGATGGTCATACGTTGTGTGCTCCTGTTAGTCACTTTTCATTGATGGCGTTAAGGGTATCACAAAGGTTGAATGCGTTGGATTGGCAGATGGCGGTGGTAGTCAGGGCAAGGGATTGGCATAATCACTGCTGATCCGTACAGGTAGAGAGACAGCGTGACAGACGATTTTGCAACAGACGGCGCTTTGGCGCAGAAAATTGAAGGTTTTAAACCTCGTGAACCTCAGCGTCTGATGGCGCAGGCTGTCAGCAAAGCCATCAGCGAAAAGCAGGGGCTGGTGGTGGAAGCCGGAACCGGTACCGGCAAAACTTACGCCTATCTTGCTCCGGCGCTGCGCTCGGGCAAAAAAGTCATTATCTCCACCGGTTCCAAAAACTTGCAGGATCAGCTCTATTCCCGCGATCTGCCACGGGTCGCCAGCGCGCTGAAATTCAAAGGCCGTCTGGCACTGCTGAAAGGCCGCTCAAACTATCTGTGTCTGGAACGTCTCGAACAGCAATCACTGGCGGGTGGCGATCTTGCCAGCCAGGCACTCAGCGAACTGGCGCATCTGCGTCACTGGTCAAGCAGCACGGAGGAGGGCGATATCAGCACCTGTAACGTGGTGCCGGAAGACAGTTTTGTCTGGCCGCTGGTGACCAGCACCAACGACAATTGCCTCGGCAGCGACTGCCCGTTATACAAAGAGTGTTTCGTGGTTAAAGCCCGCCGTAAAGCGATGGATGCTGATGTGGTTGTGGTTAACCATCATCTGTTTATGGCGGATATGGTGGTGAAAGAGAGCGGATTTGGCGAGCTTATTCCGCAGGCCGAGGTGATGATTTTCGATGAAGCACATCAGATCCCTGATATCGCCAGTCAGTATTTCGGCCAGCAACTGACCAGCCGCCAGTTGCTGGATATGGCGAAAGACATCAACATCGCTTACCGCACCGAAGTCCGTGATTCCGTCCAGTTACAAAAAAGCGCCGACCGCCTCAGCCAGAGCACGATGGATTTCCGCCTGGCGCTCGGCGAGCCGGGTTTTCGCGGCAACCTGCGCGACGTGCTCAGCCAGACGGCGATCCAGCGCGCGCTGTTACTGCTCGATGACGCGCTTGAACTCTGTTACGACGTGGTCAAACTCTCCCTGGGGCGCTCTGCCTTGCTGGATGCCGCCTTCGAACGCGCCACGCTGTACCGCAATCGCCTCAAACGTCTGAAAGACGTCTCCATTCCCGGCTACAGCTACTGGTACGAATGCAATTCACGTAACTTCGTGCTGGCGCTTACGCCGCTGTCGGTGACTGACAAATTCAGCGACATGATGAAAGAAAAACCGGGGGCGTGGATTTTCACCTCGGCGACGCTGTCGGTGAACGATCAGCTGCATCACTTTACTGACCGCCTGGGGCTGGATGACGCCGAAACCTTGCTGCTGCCAAGCCCCTTTGATTACGCCACACAGGCCATGCTGTGCGTTCCGCGTTTTCTGCCGGAAACCAATGTGCGCGGCATTTCAAAACAGCTGGCGCGTATGTTGCGCCCGCTGATTGAAGCCAACAAAGGCCGCTGTTTCTTTTTGTGTACTTCTAACCAGATGATGCGCGAACTGGCGGAAGAGTTCCGTGCAACGCTGACGCTGCCGGTTTTATTACAGGGCGAAACCAGCAAAGGCCAGCTGCTGGCGCAGTTTGTGGAAGCGGGCAATGCATTGCTGGTTGCCACCAGCAGTTTCTGGGAAGGCGTGGATGTGCGCGGCGATGCGCTGTCATGCGTGATCATCGACAAATTACCCTTCACCTCGCCGGACGATCCCTTGCTCAAAGCACGAATTGAGGATTGCCGGCTGCGCGGCGGCGATCCGTTCAATGAAGTACAATTACCGGATGCGGTGATCACCCTTAAGCAGGGCGTAGGGCGTTTAATCCGTGATACCGACGATCGCGGCGTGATGGTGATTTGCGATAACCGGCTGGTGATGCGGCCCTATGGCGAAGTTTTCCTCAACAGTCTTCCCCCGGCACCGCGTACCCGTGATCTGGCGCAAGCGATCCGCTTTCTGCAAAACGCTGAAGAGCAGAAATAGCCCGCTGTTTATGCTAGGATCCTGCCCGCAAAAAAGGGTTTAACTCATTCAATTCCCCGCCTGAGGTTTGGCATGTCCACACGAATTTTAGCAATTGATACGGCGACTGAAGCCTGTTCGGTTGCGCTATACAATCAGGGCGAAACGCTCGCCCATTTTGAACTTTGCGCCCGTGAACATACGCAGCGCATTCTGCCGATGGTGCAGCAGATCCTCGCCGAAGCAGGGCTGACCCTCAATCAGCTGGACGCGCTGGCCTTTGGCCGCGGGCCGGGCAGTTTTACCGGCGTGCGTATCGGCATTGGCGTCGCGCAGGGGTTGTCCTTTGGCGCAGAACTGCCGTTACTGCCGGTATCGACTTTACAAACCATGGCGCAGGGTGCCTGCCGCCAGACCGGTGCGCAACGGGTGCTGGCCGCCATTGATGCCCGCATGGGCGAAGTGTACTGGGGGGAGTTTACCCGCAATGCTCAGGGTATCTGGGAAGGCGAAAGCAGCGAAAAAGTGATCAAGCCGGAACAACTTCTGGCCCGCGCCGGAGAACTCTCCGGGCGTTTTGCTACCGTCGGTACCGGCTGGGAAACCTATCCGCATTTGCTTGGTGAATCTCCAGCTACAGAATTATTTGATGGCAAAATGTTACTGCCGCAGGCGGAAGATATGTTGCCGCTGGCGCTCCAGCTCTGGGAAAAAGGCGTTCGCGTCAAACCGGAAGACGCTGAACCGACTTATCTGCGTAATGAAGTGACGTGGAAAAAGCTGCCGGGCCGGTAAGTACAGGCAACTTGCATCTGAAAGAGTGGTCATAGTTGAGAGTATGCACAGGAGTCATCGCAATGCGTAAGTGGTCCAAAGTTCAGCAGTTCTCAGCGGGAAAAAGTAAAAAATGGGCGTTGAGTGCCGTCGCACTGAGCGTTCTGGTGTTGTCAGGATGTGTCACGGTGCCGGACGATATTCGCGGCACCACCGCAACGCCGCAGATGAATTTACAGGCGGTGCAGGGCGCACCGAGCCTGTACGTCGGTCAGGAGTCGCGTTTT
>NZ_MJIB01000004.1:536110-764296 GCF_003697865.1 Rahnella sp. Larv3_ips
GTTCCGCTGGATGACGGCGCGCGACCGATCTTAGGCGCGGCCTCACGCGGGCGTATTCTGGCGTACATCAATGGATTCGTTGATCCTGTCGATTATCGCAATCAGCTGGTGACCGTTGTCGGGCCTATCACCGGCGTTGAAAAGGGCAAGATTGGCGAATCGTCCTATGATTTTGTGACCGTGAACGTCAACAGCTATAAACGCTGGCGGATCCAGCAACAGGTGGTCATGCCACCGCAACCTATCGGCCCTTGGGGCTGGGGCTACGGTGGTCCTTATGATTCCTGGGGGCGAGGGTTTGGGCCGGGCTTCGGGCCGGGATGGTATGACACGACACCTGCACGGGTCGAGAGTGTCGTTACTGAATAAAGCACTGCGGCGCAGGCCTCCGCCGCAGACATAACACTCAGACAAGATCGTTTTTAAGGCGGCTTAATTGCCGCCTTTTTCTTTTTTAGCCACGGACGGCGTGGAAATAGTGATATGCCTCTCAACCTCGACATTGTTTGAAACGCAACTGGTAAGCTGAGTTAAAATATTGTTAAAGACGTGATAAAACTCGTCGCATTGAGATGGCAACAGATTCAGGAGTAATACCTTGGAAAAGGTCTGGCTAAAACGTTATCCGGCAGATGTTCCTGAGAACATCGACCCCGATCGCTACAGCTCGCTGGTCGAGATGTTTGAGAACGCCACGTTGCGTTATGCCGACAGTCCGGCATTCATCAACATGGGCGAGGTGATGACTTTTCGAAAACTCGAAGAGCGCAGCCGGGCCTTTGCTGCCTACCTGCAAAACGAGCTGGGTTTGCAAAAGGGTGACCGCGTGGCGCTGATGATGCCGAATCTGCTGCAATACCCGATTGCCCTGTTTGGGGTGTTGCGCGCGGGCATGGTGGTGGTTAACGTCAATCCGCTTTATACCCCGCGCGAGCTGGAACATCAGCTCAATGACAGCGGCGCAAGTGCGATTGTCATTGTCTCCAATTTTGCTCATACGCTGGAAAAAGTGGTCTACAAAACGCAGGTGAAGCATGTGATCCTCACCCGTATGGGCGATCAGCTTTCTGCGGCCAAAGGCACGCTGGTGAATTTCGTCGTTAAATATATCAAACGCCTGGTGCCGAAATACCATCTGCCGAACGCGATCTCTTTCCGTACAGCATTGCAACGCGGACGCCGTCTGCAATACATCAAACCCGATGTGATTAATGACGATCTGGCGTTTCTGCAATACACCGGCGGTACCACGGGCGTGGCCAAAGGCGCGATGCTGACACACCGTAATATGCAGGCAAATCTGGAGCAGGCGAAAGCGGCCTATGCGCCTCTGTTGCGTCCCGGCCAGGAGCTGGTGGTGACGGCGCTGCCGCTTTACCACATCTTCGCACTGACCGTAAACTGCCTGCTTTTCCTCGAAATGGGCGGGCGCAGCTTGCTGATCACCAACCCGCGCGATGTGCCGGGAATGGTGAAAGAGCTGGCGAAATATCCGTTTACCGCCATCAGTGGCGTGAATACGTTATTTAATGCAATGCTGAATAACGAAGATTTCCGCGAGCTGGATTTCTCGACGCTGCGCCTTTCTGTGGGCGGCGGAATGTCCGTGCAGAAATCTGTGGCGGATAAATGGGAAAAACTCACCGGCAAGCATCTGCTGGAAGGCTACGGTCTGACCGAATGTTCGCCACTGGTGGCGGGAAATCCGTACGATCTGAAGCACTACAGCGGCAGCATCGGTATACCGGTGCCCTCCACAGAAATACGTCTGGTCGATGACAACGGTCAGGACGTCGCACCCGGAGAGCCGGGTGAGTTGCTGGTTCGTGGCCCGCAGGTGATGCTCGGTTACTGGCAACGGCCTTCCGCCACCGATGAGGTGCTAAAAGATGGCTGGTTATCGACGGGCGATATCGTTACAGTGGACGAGCAGGGTTTTATCAGGATTGTCGATCGTAAAAAAGACATGATTCTGGTTTCAGGTTTCAATGTCTACCCTAACGAAATTGAAGAGGTGGTTTCACAACATGACAAGGTTCTGGAGGTCGCTGCTATTGGCGTACCTAATGACGCGTCCGGTGAAATCGTCAAAATTTGCGTGGTGAAGAAAGACCCGTCACTGACCAGCGAAGAACTCCTGGCGCATTGCCGCCGGTTATTAACCGGTTACAAAGTACCGAAGATAGTTGAGTTTCGCGATGAATTACCGAAGTCTAATGTCGGAAAAATTCTCCGACGCGAGCTTCGTGATGAACAGACTAAACCGAAAGCCGACCCCAAACAGGACGCTGCATAACGGTTAGCATGCCACTCAGTGATGGTCAGACTCCAAACGCCGGCGATGTCCGGCGTTGTCACGTTATAACGCAGTTATGATTAAGAGAAATAAGATTTGAATTATCAGTTAATTACCACCAATGACGCGCTGGAGCAGGTTTGCCTCCAGGCGAAAGCGCACAGTAAAATCGCGCTGGATACCGAATTTGTCCGCACCCGCACCTATTATCCGCAACTGGGTCTGATCCAGTTATTCGACGGCGAGAAGCTGACGCTGATCGACCCGTTACCGATCACGGCCTGGCAGCCTTTTATCGATCTGCTGACCAATCCTGATGTGGTGAAATTCCTGCACGCCGGCAGCGAAGATCTGGAAGTGTTTCTCAACGCCTTTGGCGTGATGCCGACACCTCTGATTGATACGCAGATCCTGGCGGCCTTCAGCGGGCGTCCGCTGTCCTGCGGTTTTGCACGTCTGGTAGCGGAAACGACCGGCGTTGAGCTGGATAAAAGTGAATCCCGCACCGACTGGATCGCCCGTCCGCTGAGCGAAAAACAGTGCGTCTACGCTGCCGCTGACGTGTGGTATCTATTACCGCTTGCTGACCAGTTGATGAAAGAAACCGAAGAAGCCGGGTGGATGGATGCTGCGCTGGATGAATGTCTGGCGCTGTGCCGCCGACGTAAAGAGGTGCTGCAACCGGAACTGGCATATCTGGAGATCACCAATGCATTCCAGTTGCGCCCGCGTCAGTTGGGTTGTCTGAAACTGCTGGCGGCATGGCGTCTTAACCAGGCCCGTCAGCGTGACCTGGCGGTTAACTTCGTGGTACGTGAAGAGAATCTGTGGCAGGTCGCGCGCTATCAGCCTGGTTCACTGGGTGAGCTTGAGTCCCTGGGCTTGAGCGGCCCGGAAATCCGCTATCATGGGCGCACGCTGCTGGCGCTGGTGGAAGAGTCGAATGCGCTGGATGAGTCTGAATTGCCTGCGCCGATCCAGAACCTGATTGATCAGTCGGGCTATCGCAAAGTCTTCAAAGACATTAAAGCGCTTATCCAGACCGTCAGCGAAGAGAGCGGCCTGAGTGTTGAACTTCTGGCGTCGCGTCGTCAGATAAATCAATTACTGAGCAGCCACTGGCAGTTAAAAACCAAAGAATCCCAGCCTGAATTAATCAGCGGCTGGCGCGGTAAACTGTTAGGCGAAAGGCTGGCGGAAATACTGAAAGATTACTGAGTCATCATTCCCGTAAGGGTAATTAAATTCAGTTGATGAATAAAAAGGGCGGAATTAATTTCGTCCTTTTTTTATTTGTGCATTTTATTTCCGCAAACGCCGGAATAATGGACAGGGAAGTACAACTTAGAATAGGGGCATTAAGCCACAGTAAAGGGAATATCAGCCAGGCTAAATGGGATGAGTCTTAATAGAAGATCGTCAGAAAAACAGAAATAAAGCAGGGTAAAACGGAAAGCGTGTTTATTTAAACAGTGGGTGGTTATACAGTGTTTAACGAATAACGTCATGTTCAGGTAACCCCCTGAGCGAGCAGGGGGACATTAACCTGGTAAATACACCGTAATAACCTGCAACTCAACTGCTGTCATTTAGGCGTTTCTTCCGATTCAGGCAAGGTGACGTTCAGCTCAAGCACTGAAATATCATCCCCTTTTTGCTCAAACTGAACCTGCAACATCTCCGGATCGATCTTAATGTATTTACAGATCACCGCCAAAATATCACGTTTCAGATCAGGCAAATAGGAGGGTTCGCTGTCCCCCCTGCGTCGCTCTGCTACGATGATTTGTAGCCGTTCCTTGGCTATATTGGCTGTCGGCTTTTTACGGGACAGAAAGAAATCTAACAAGGCCATGGTTTATCCCCCAAAAAGGCGTTTCAGGAAACTCTTCTTCTCTTCCTCAATAAAACGGAACGCACGTTCTTCACCAAGCAAACGGCTGACGGTGTCATCGTACGCTTTGCCTGCATCGGATTCCTGATCCAGAATCACCGGCTCGCCCTGGTTGGACGCGCGCAGCACTGACTGGTCTTCAGGGATCACACCCAACAGTGGAATACGCAGAATTTCCAGCACGTCTTCCATGCTCAGCATATCGCCACGGCTTACGCGACCCGGGTTATAACGAGTGAGAAGCAGATGTTCTTTGATAGGCTCTAAGCCTTTCTCCGCACGACGGGATTTAGACGATAAAATGCCCAAAATGCGGTCTGAGTCACGAACGGAAGAGACTTCAGGGTTGGTGGTGATGATCGCTTCATCGGCAAAATACAGCGCCATCAGCGCGCCGGTTTCGATGCCCGCAGGGGAATCGCACACCACGAAGTCAAATTGCATTTCGTTTAAATCATTGAGGATTTTTTCGACGCCTTCGTGCGTCAGCGCGTCTTTATCACGCGTTTGAGAAGCCGGAAGAATGAACAGGTTATCGGTGCGCTTATCTTTAATCAGCGCCTGATTCAGCGTGGCATCGCCCTGGATAACGTTAACGAAGTCATACACCACGCGGCGTTCACAGCCCATGATCAGATCCAGGTTACGCAAACCAATATCGAAATCGATAACAACAGTCTTCTTGCCTTTTTGAGCTAAACCGGTAGCGATGGCCGCGCTTGAAGTGGTCTTGCCAACGCCCCCTTTACCCGATGTAACAACTATGATGCGTGCCATGAATGGATTCCTTGTCAAAAGGGCTTAGTTTAAAGGTTGTATGGTTAACACGTTATTTATCAGGCTGAGGCGCGCGGCCTGACCGAGATAGTCGGCCGGGATTTGATCACTCAACCAGTACTGCCCTGCGATAGAAACCAGCTCAGCGCCCAGCAGTGTGCAAAAAATCTGACAATTTGCATCCCCTGCGGCCCCTGCCAGTGCTCTTCCTCGCATCATGCCGTAGATGTGGATATTGCCATCGGCAATCAGTTCCGCACCTGCGCTGACGCTGCTCGTCACAATGAGGTCGCTGTTACGGGCATAAATCTGTTGGCCGGATCTGACCGGCGTACTGACAATGCGGGTTTTAGCCGGGGCATTATCGGGTACGACAGGGACGGGCGGCTCGGCGGCGATACGCTGTGCACGGCCTTCACTCAGCAGCGGTAAACCGGTGCGGGAAAGTGCGCGTTTTTGCTTTTCGTCTTTGCAACCACTGATGCCAACAACGCGAAAGCCTGCAGAAGCGACAGCCTGTTGAATGTCTTTCCAGTTTGCGTCACCACTGAGTGATGCAACGTTGATAACAACAGGGGCATTTTTCAAAAAGGCCGGAGCTTGCTCCACTTTTTCCTGTAATGCCTGGTAAATAACCTCAGGTTGTGAACTATGTAAATGAACAACCGATAAGGTAAAACTGCTGCCTTTTAGTTCTATTGGCGATTGTGACATCTATCCTGACTCAGTCTCAGCAACTCTAAATCCCCGGAATACCACTCGGGGGGCGATATTCCGATGTACATTAAGCATGGTATAGTTACAGTTATATCTCCGCAAGCCGCCGTTTCAATTAAATAGAGTTAAAAAAATGTTTTGTGTGATCTATAGAAGTACTAAACGCGACCGGACTTATCTGTATGTCGAAAAAAAAGACGATTTCTCTCGCGTGCCTGAAGAATTACTTAAAGGTTTTGGCGTGCCACAGTTCTCAATGATGCTCAATCTGGCGAACCGCGAAAAATTGGCCACGGCTGATATTGCCAAAGTCCGTCAGGCACTCGAAGAACAAGGTTATTATTTGCAAGTGCCACCACCGGTTGAAAGTTTATTGAACATGCACCTCAGCGACAGCAATAAATAATCCTTTCCTGACATTAGTTTCGGCATTTCCCGAACTTTCGGACCTCATAACTTGCATTCATCGTTGTAGTATCTAAAGCTTACAGCGATGAATCATTTTTAGAATGTCAAAAGGAAGAGTTTGATGAAATTGTCGGCACTGGCAGTATTAACGCCCCTGATTATCCTTAGCGGTTGCGCAGCGCAGAAAGCCACCTCCGGGCAACCCGCCACACAGCCAGCGGCTGCCGCTCAGGCACCCGCATCAACGCCGCCAGCCGCCCCTGCCAAAACCTCACTGGCAGAACAGGGAAGGGATCCGGCAGAATTTCCGGCTTACGTTGAACAACTGAAAGCCCAGGCGCTGGCGCAAGGCATCAGCCAGCAAACCCTCGACAGCACCTTCGCCAATATCCATTTCGTGGATCGCGTCATCAATTCGGACCGTAATCAGCTGGAAAAGAAAATTACCCTCGACGATTACCTGACCCGCGTTCTGCCTGAGTGGAAAATCAAAGCCGCACAGGAGCAGTATCAGAACAACCTGCCAGCACTGAAACAGGCAAGCGCGCGCTACGGCGTGCAGCCTCAGTACATTGTGGCGCTGTGGGGAATGGAAAGCAGCTTCGGGAAGATCCAGGGTAAAGAGGACGTGTTCTCTGCGCTGGCGACGCTGGCCTTTGAGGGGCGCCGCGAAGCCTTCTTCACCAAAGAGTTTATGTCAGCGCTTAAAATCGTCGACTCCGGTCACGCCACCAGCGACATGATGAAAGGCTCCTGGGCAGGCGCGATGGGGCAGTCGCAGTTCATGCCAAGTTCTTATCTGAACTACGGCGCTGACGGCAATGGCGACGGCAAAATCGATATCTGGAAAAATACCGACGACGTCTTTGCTTCTACCGCGAACTACTTATCAAAAGAAGGCTGGAAGAATAATCAGGGATGGGGTCAGGAAGTCAAACTTCCGGCTAACTTTGATGCCAGCCTGGCGGGTCTGAAAAACAACCAGATGCATCCGGCCAGTTACTGGCAGCAGCAGGGCATTACGCAGGCAGACGGCAGCCCGCTGGCTTCCACCGCCACGCGCGCATGGGTGATTACGCCGGATGATGTGCAGGGCCGCGCGTTCCTGGTTTACGATAATTTCCGCACCATCATGCACTGGAACCGCTCAACCTATTTTGCACTGAGCATCGGCATGATGGCTGACGGCATTATGGGCGCGCAGACACAGGCACCGGTAGCCTCCGGCGAGCTGGCACCTGCGCCTTCAGCGCCGTCCGCCCCACTGGCACCTGCGCCGCATAATCCGTTCAGCGGCTAAGGCTTTTTACCAAGGAGTCACGTTATGTACCAACACAGAGACTGGCAGGGCGCATTACTGGATTTTCCGGTGAACAAGGTGGTGTGTGTCGGCAATAACTACGCCGATCATATTAAAGAGATGGGCAGTCAGGTGTCTGCGGAGCCGGTGGTGTTTATCAAACCGGAAACGGCGCTGTGCGATATCCGCCAGCCCATCGCGCTGCCCACAGGTCTGGGTTCGGTACATCACGAAATCGAACTGGCGGTGCTTATCGGCACGCCGTTGAAACAGGCGACGCCAGACAGGGTGGCCAACGCCATTGCCGGATACGGCCTTGCGCTTGATCTGACGCTGCGCGATTTGCAGAGCCAGTTCAAAGCCGCCGGTCAGCCGTGGGAAAAGGCCAAAGGTTTCGATGGTGCCTGCCCGATGAGCGGTTTTATTCCGGTGAGTGAGTTTGGTGATGCGCAACAGGCGGAGCTGCGCCTGTTGATTAACGGCGAACTGCGTCAGGAGGGGAACACGCGCGATATGCTGACGCCTATCCTGCCGCTGATCGCCTACATGAGCCGTTTCTTCACCCTGCGCGCCGGTGACATTATTTTGACCGGTACGCCGCATGGCGTTGGCCCGTTAAAAGCGGGGGATGAAATCTGCGCTACACTGAACGGTAAGGACGTCACCACCCGCGTGATCTGAGATAATTTTCCTCTGCGCCGGAGTGCGTTTCCGGCGGCTTTGCTTGCATCTGCGGCGCAAAGCGTCTATATAAGCACCCTCATTTTACTTCTACCGGATGCACACTATGACTGAACCCGCTTTTTGGCAGCAAAAGACGCTGCCTGAAATGACTAACGAAGAATGGGAAGCATTGTGCGACGGTTGCGGGCAATGCTGTCTACACAAGCTGATAGATGAAGACACGGATGAAATCTATTTCACCAACGTCGCCTGTAATCAGCTGAACATCAAATCCTGTCAGTGCCGCAACTACGAGCGTCGTTTTACGCTTGAAGAAGACTGCATCAAACTGACCCGCGAAAACCTGACCACCTTCGACTGGTTGCCGCCGACCTGCGCCTACCGTCTGATTGGCGAAGGTAAACCGCTGTTTCCGTGGCACCCGCTGCTGAACAAAGCCTCTAAATCCGCGATGCACACCGCGCAGATCTCCGTGCGTTATATCGCTGTACGCGAAGATGACGTGGAAGACTGGCAGGATCACATCCTGAACAAACCAAGCTGGGCGAAGTAACTGTCTGAAGTAACTGTCTGAAGTGAACTGCTGATGGAAAGCGATGCGGCAGGCCGCCGCATCACTGTGCCGTCACATGGCTGACGACGATCCCACAAAGATGATGGCAATCACGAACGACACCACCGCCAGAGCCGATAACAGGCAATTGCCGGGCGTCAGGAACTTGCTGTTAGTCTTGCTTCTGTGATTTCGGAACAATATGACGATCATCACTATCCCAATCAGGACAAACACTGCGGCACCGGTGTAACTGGCAACTGGAGTCATGGTTGTTTCCTCATTCTCAGCTAAACCTTAATGATAGCCTATGTGAGTCAATTCATTAGGATTTGGCATATTTCCCCGATTATTGTGCCAGCCTGCGCGCCTCCCATTGTTCCGGGGTGAGGGTTTTTACATCGAACTGCTCCCGCGTTCTGCAATAGGTGTTGCCGCCCATGCGACCGACCGCATCCATCAGTTGCTGGTCGATGTGTAAATTCTCCGGGTTCACGGCATCGCTGCGCACATAAACCCCCACCACTTCGCCCAGAATAATTTCACGGGCGGCGCCCACCTGCAAAATGGTATGTCGCCGACACTCCAGCGCGGCCGGTGCGGCGAGAATACGCGGGCTGCGCACCCGTTCACCGGGCGTTGTCTCAAGCCCCGCCTCATCAAGTTCATTGACCTGCGGACCAAATTTGATAGCACAGATTTCCATCTGGCTGACCAGCGCATCGTCGACTATGTGCACGGTAAACTCACCGGTTTCACGAATATTGCGCGCCGTGTCTTTAAAGCGCATGTCGGCATAATTCTCCACGCCAATCGCAACAATTGCCGGATCGTGAGTGAGTACATTGAAAAAACTGAAGGGTCCTGCATTCGGAATGCCGTCTGTACTCAGGGTCGTCACCAGCGCCACAGGGCGGGGGATCACGGTGCCGATCAAAATTTTGTAGCGTTCCCTCTCAGTCAGCGTCGCAAAATCAAAATAGGTATGGGATGTCTTGCTGTTCATCTCAGGCTCCGGTTTTTATGCGATGTGTCTCAAGCGGGGTATGACGGCTGAGGTTCTCAAACCCGTCCCGGGTGACGACGTAGCAATCGCCGATATTACATCCGGCGGACAGCGGTTCCAGCCATTGGGCGTGCAGCACAAACACCATGCCTTCTTCCAGGCGATCGTAGTTATGAGATGAAATATTAAAACTGTTTTGCGCGCCCGCCATGCCAACGGAATGGCCGAGATTAGGATTGTGCGGACCGTGCGTCGCCGGATAAACGTGCATCAGGGTCCGACCCTGCGCTTCCCAGTCGATATCGCGCACATACTGACGCGGAATAAGTCTTGCGGAACCGTCTGACTCCGGCGACCAGTTGTAAGGCATGGTGCGCGCTTCCGGTGACGTCAGCATGCCGCGCTCTATCATCGGGCCAAACGCGGCATTGTTAATATCCCGCATCAGTGCGCCGGGTTTTATCAGTTGCTCGGCACGCTTAACGCCTTGTGTGCAGGCGGCCAGCACTTCTTCCTGGCGCGAGGTGATCTCGCCGACGGCGATCATACGCGCCGTCTGCGCGGTATATCCCCGCCAGGTGACGTTCGAAATGTACAGATTAATCAGATCACCGGGACGGACGACGTGGCCGTAAGGTTTCCCGCAGTGCGTACCAAATTCATTAATACCAATCTGATACCCGTCGCCGGTTTCGCCGCCAAAAGCCATTTGCGCTGCGGTAAACGCGGCGAAGATTTCGTGATCGGTCACGCCGGGTCTGGCGACGTGATAAGCCGCCTGAGTGCCGATGCTGATCAACTGCGCCGCGGCGCGGAACATCTCAATTTCACGCGGTGACCTGACTTTTTGCAGCCGATCGAGAATGCCGTTATCGGCAACGAACTGACAGCCGGGTAACCGCGCGCTGAGTGCGGCCCAAAAGGTGAGGGAGGTCCGGTCGCCGATCCTGCCAATTTGTGCATTCTTCATGCCCAGCCGTGAAAGGATGTCTGCGCACTTTTCTGCCGTGTTTAACACCGCATCGCCAGGGCGATCGGCATACTCGCGGCCCACCGGACCAATCTGCCAGATATCTTCCACCAGCAGAGGCTCACCGCCCGGCGGCAGCAGTACCGACTGGGTGAAAAATGACAGCAGGGTCAGTGGTTTATCTGAATCCGTCGGGATAATCAGGACCCCTTCGCGCATCCAGTCGCAAATGTAGCGCAGGTAGGCATTAGAGGCATGGAACCAGCCCACGCTGCCGGCATGAACGACGATCGCGTCGTGCCCGGCCTCTACGGCCTGACGTCTGATTTTGCGCAGGCGCTCCTCAAACTCCTCCAGCGGAAGAGGTAACGGGGCGGAGAAGTCGAAATCTGGCTCGAAACCGGCCAGCAACGACCCGATGCGATAGCCAGCGGCAGGTGTCGCACGAGTATTCATAGGGTGTTCCTTTCAAAAAAGATCATGGAAATGGCGTGTTAAGGCTGTCGCGCAGGGGTCAGCACCCGCCGGGCAACGAGCAAGCCAAGCAATGTCACGGCGATTAATATTCCAGACATTGCCGCCACGCGGACGTCGAGTGATTCTTCGATAAGCGCAAACATGCGCAACGGCAGAACGGTGGTGCGCGCGTCAGCCAGGAAAAGTGACACTGTGACGTTATCCAGCGACTGGATAAACACCAAAAAGGCACCGGCCAGGATGCCCGGCGTCAGCAGCGGCAGCGTGACGCGTCGCAGCGTCATAAACCAGCTGGCGCCCAGGGTTGTCGAGGCTTCGGCAAGCGACGGATTCATGCCCTGCGCAACCACCGACACCGCGCGGTACATCAGCGGCCCGAACACCACCACGTGCCCGGTCACGGTCAGCCAGAGAGAAGGCGGGAAGCCGATAAAATTGGCGACGATCAACGCTGCCAGCCCGTAAACCAGGCTTGGCAGAACCAGCGGTGCCAGCAGCAAAGGCTCGAGCGTATTGACGCTGCGGCGCTTCATGCGGGTCATACCGATGGTGGCAGGCACCGCAAACAGCAGTGCGCCAGCCACCGCCAGACCGGCAATTTTCAGCGAGTTCCAGGCTGCAATGTGCTCCGTTGCCGATTTCACCGGGTCCAGCAGCGCTTCATACCAGCGCAGGGAAAAGCCCTGCGGCGGATACTTAAGGGTCTGCCCCGAGGTGAACGACATCATCAGGGCGATCACGATCGGCGCCACCAGATAGATGACGCACAGCGTGCCAAAGCCGAAAACAAAAATCTTATACAGCAAAGACGGAAGCGGGTTCTCGCGATGTTTATGCATGGCCGACCAGTCTCCTGTGGCGTGAAATCATGGTCAGTGCGACCAGCAGACAACCGGTGGTCAGCAGCAGCACCACGGCAATGGCGGAGGCCAGCGGCCAGTTGAACAGCGTCCCCACTTCGCGGTAAATCAGCTGCGGCACGTACACGTTACGCGCGCCGCCGATCACCGCCTGAGTCACGAACGAACTGCTGGTGCTGGCGAACACCAGGATCCAGCCCGCCAGCAGCCCCGGCAGCATCAGTGGCACCAGCAGGGTAAACAGAATGCGCCAGGAACCGGCGCCGGAAACCTGAGCGGCTTCCGTCAGCTGATAAGGCGTGCGCGAAAGCACGGCAATCAGCGGCAGGATGATCAGCGGTAAATCAATCTGGCACATCGCCATCACCAGCCCGAGCTCGGTGAACATCAGGCTGGTGGGCACGTCGGTAATGCCCAGTGAGAACAGCGTCTGGCTGATCGGCCCCTGACGCCCGAGAATGACTATCCAGGCAAAGGTGCGGACCACGTTGCTGGTCAGCATGGGAATGAGCGTCAGAAAGACGATCGCCTGGCGCACATTCTTGCCGCTGTGCCAGTAAAGCAGAGCCACGGGAACGCCGAGCAAGGTGGTGCCGATCACCGTTTCGATGCCAAGACGGGCCGTGTTAATCAGAACGCGAAAATTAAAGGCGTCGCCGAAAAACTGGCCGTAGTGGCTGAGGGTCATGCCACCGGCACCGGCGAAACTGTATCCGACCAGTACCGCCAGCGGCGTGGCGAAAAACACCACCGAAAGTACCAGCATCGGTATCACATAGGGAAAGCCGCTCTGCTTCATGTTTTCACCTTAGCCCGCCACAAGCGTATCGAACTGGCGGATCCAGCTGTCACGGTTTTTATTGATGGCCGCCCAGTCCGGGTAGACCAGCGTTTTGATCTGATCACGCGTCAGGTACGCGGCAATCGCCGGGGTCAGCGCCACCGTCCGGTTGGTCGGGAACATGTCGGTGGGCGGTTGCATCAGTTGCTGCTGAACGCTCTGTGAAATGGCCGCGTCCATATAGGCGTAGGCCGCATCCAGGTTCGCGGCGCCTTTGGTCAGATGAATATTGACCGGTGCCGCCGGAGAGCCGGTTTCGGGATGCACAAACTCGGCATTCATTCCCAGACTTTTCAGGCGGGCAACGTTGTTGGTGCTGCACATGAAGACCGCGATCTCTCCCTGCTGAAATAGCGTCATCTGATGGTTGGTGCTGTCGACGATCGCCTTAAGTTGCTCAGGGTGCTTTTTGAACAGATCGAACACTGCCTGCATGTCCTGCGCGCCGGAACCAAAGATTTTCGCGATCTCGGTATACGCCATGACGGCAGTGTTTGACTCAAAACCAGTCCATGACACCAGCCCTTTGTAAGCCGGATTTTCAAACAGATCCCGGTAACCTTTGGGGCGCGGAACCAGATCGGGATTGTAGGCAATGCCATTGACTTCAATGGTCACCGTCGGGCCGTATTCCCCCTGAAATGACGGGTCGAGCAAGGCCCAGTTTTTCAGGCGGGCAGGGTCAATCTTCTGGATCAGGTCTTTTTCAACGGCAATCGTTGTTTGCCCCGGCGACATCAGCAACGTGTCATAAGGCGGGCGGCCCGGGCTTGCCAGGGTTTTTGCCAGTTGGTCCTGTGCCATGACCGGCGCGATGGTCAGTCCGTAGCCCTCTTTTTGCAGCACCGGTGTAATTACGGTGCGGTAGGCGTCTTCCCAGTTACCGGGAAAGGTTGCTGCCACGGCGCTGCTTTTGCTGGCAGCCGCGGCGCGCAGAGAAAAGGGCATCATTGTCGATGCCGCTACTCCCGCCACAAGATAACCGAACCGGCGACGACTTATTTCAAAGTCCTTCATTGTCTCTACCTCTGATAGTCAGTGATTAACGTGTGAATTCCGGCTCAGCCGGAAAAGCGTGGCACCGTGCGGTGTCGATCTCGGCAAAAAGCTGTGCGCCCGGTGGCGGGATCCGGGTGGACGGGCCTCTGAGTTCCGACGCCCGCAGACGGGTGCCATCCTCAAAGGCCAGGTCATGCACCAGCGACGGCCCCAGCGGAACGGATACGGTCATCCGCACCGGCTGGGCACTGTCGCTGGGTTGGGTCGTGAGGCGAACTTCTTCCGGGCGGAAAGTGAGGGTCACCTTCGAACCCTGAGTGAAATTCAGACGGCGCGGCAGGCGCAGCGTCTTTTCATTGGCAAGGCTTATCAGCGTGGTGTTCTCGCCGAGGCTCGATACCGTGCCGTGCAGCATATTGGTTTGCCCGATAAAGGTGTTGACGAACAGCGTCTTAGGCGTGTCATACACCGCCATCGGCGTGTCGATTTGTTCCACTTCACCTTTGTTCATCAGCACCAGACGGTTAGCCAGACTCTGCGCTTCTTCCTGATCGTGGGTAACGATAAGCGTCGTGATGCCGAGCGTTTTTTGCAGATGCAGCAATTCCACCTGCAGATCAAAACGCAGCGCGCGATCCAGCGCACCAAAAGGCTCATCCAGCAGCAGCAGTGAAGGACGTCCGGCAATGGCGCGTGCCACCGCGACACGCTGCTGTTGCCCGCCGGAAAGTTCGCGGGGCAGGCGGTTACCAAAATCACTGAGTCTCACCAGCGCCAGCATTTCCTCCACGCGCTGTTTGCGTTCCGCCCGCGAAACTTGCTGGCAGGCCAGCGGGTAAGCGATGTTTTCGGCAACGGTGAGATGCGGGAATAACGCATAATTTTGAAACACCATCCCGATGCCGCGCGCTCTGGCCGAGACGACGCTGAGATCCTGCCCGCCCAGTTCAATGCGACCCGCTTTCGGCTGGATTAAACCGGCGATGGCCCGCAGTACCGTCGATTTACCGCAGCCACTCGGCCCGAGCAGCGCCACAATTTCTCCGGCTTCAATATTGAAGGAGACATTGTCGATTGCGTTTTTCCCGCCGTAGCTGTGAGTAAGACCCTGAACTTTCAGGCGTTTGGTTTCAGCGCTGTTTTGCATATCTGACATATTGCTTCCTGATCCTACGTCGCAGTCATGGACGGTTTTGGGTGGTGGTGCATGGAAAAGGAAAGAGCAAACGGCATGCCAGTATGAATTTTTAAGCAGAAAAGTTTTTTAATGCATTGAATATAAAGTGATATTTAATTTTTTAATATCCGAATATTAATAATCACAAACATAATACTAAATATTCGAATATTAGTTTTCAGTCTGTTTTCGCCATTTTGGTGCGATAAACGGGTCGTGATGGTGCAATAAACAAACAAAATGGGAGCGCCCTGATAACAGCGTTGTTTCCGGCCAAAAAGAGGAAAAGAATTAAAAACATTATTTTTCAGTGGTTTAGTAATTTATTTGAATTTTTCAGCATCACCGGAACCCGCTGCGTAAGTTGATCTTCAGTGGAGTGTTTGTGATTCGTACAAGTATACGAAAGTTTATAATAATATTAATTTCACCCTAAAGCCGCATTAAATCAGTGAGATGAACTTATGGTCCCGGCCTTTTTATCTTTGCTGGCATGACCCTTGCAGCGCATGACAGGTCGTTCCACACTGTTTAGGAGTTATGAATGAGACTGGGCATTGACGGGCTGAAATTACCCGAAGTGAAAAAACGCGGACCGCTGGCGAGTCTGGATCACGTAAAAGCGTTGGGGCTGGAGGGCATCTTCTTCAGTAGCGTTTTAGATATGAGCCCTGATCTCGACAGGGGATTGCTGCGTGATATCCGCGCAAAAGCTGATGAACTGGGGCTGTATCTGGAAAGCGGGCTGGGGAAAATTAACCCCTATTGCAGTGCTGAATCCCCCGAGCTGCGTGCGGCAGGAGGCGGGGACATTATCGCCGGGTTGATCAGGATGATGGAAGTCAGCGCCGAAAACGGCTGCCGGGAATTGTGGGTGTCGCCGGGCAATTTTAAACCTGCCTATCGCGGGCGGCTGGCCGTGGACCGCTTTCGGACAGATGTCACCTGGGACGAGCAATTGCTGGGCATCGAAAACGTGCTGCGAAAGCTCGCACCGGCGGCGCGTGCCTGTGGTGTTCATATGAATATCGAAACGCATGACGAAATCACCTCTTTCGAGATCTTACGTCTGATAGAAGCGGTGGGTGAGGACTGCGTGGGCGTGGTGCTGGATACCGCCAATATGCTGCAACGCGGTGAACATCCGCTGCTGGCCACGCAGCGACTGGCGCCTTATGTCCGTCAGACGCACATCAAAGACGCTTACGTGGGAAGAGCGCCGGGCGGTTTTGACTTCCAGCCGCGCCCGTGCGGTGAGGGCATCGTCGATTTTGCCGCGATACTGCCGGTTCTGGCGAAGGTCAACCCGACGCTGAATCTCTCGCTGGAAATCGCCCAGTCGACAGATGACAACCGCCGTCAGGCCAATCCGCGTCAGTGTATTCAGCTCGACGATCCGCTGTGGCGCGCCGGTCATCCGGATTTGTCGCCACATGAGCTTGAAGCGTATTTATCGATGGTGGACGCGTTTGAGCGGAGGGTGAAAGCCGGTGAAATCGCAGACTGGGAAACCTATGAAACCCTGAATTATGGCTACCCTGCCTATGAACAGCAATCTTACGGTTTCAGCGAGGCAGTGCATTTCATCAAAAAATCTGCACACCACATCCGCTCCCTGTGTACCGAAAAAGGGATCCCGTTGCAGGCGTCATAAAGCGGCTTGTGGCGGGCCGATCGCCACGCAATGCCACGGCAGCCGGTTGCACGTGGCTATTGTGTATTGGCGAATCAATATTATTATCGAGATAATTACAACATCATCAGTTACTGCGAATTTATCCCAGAAGAGGTCAGATGTGGAAAAGACAACCCGCAAACCGCGCGTACCGGTTCGCAAAGCCGCAACATCGGCCAAAAAACCGGTGACCCAGTCGGACAGCAATGACGATGTGTCCGAACGTATTCGCGCCACGCTGGCGGCGGCGATCGGCGAGGGCGCGCTGACCCCCGGCACCAAAATACTTGAAGAAGCGATTGCCGATCATTTCGGCGTCAGCCGCACCGTGGTGCGCGGCGCGCTGGGGGTGCTGGAAAGCGATCATCTTCTGGAGCGCAAAAGGAACCGGGGCACCTTTGTGGCCGAACCGGGCATTGAAGAAGCCAAAAATCTGTTTGAGGCGCGCCGCAGAATTGAAGCGCTGTTGCTGGAATTCGTGATTGAGCGCGCGACGCCTGAACAGCTCAGCGCGCTGGAGAAACTGGCAGACGAAGAAGAGCACACCCATTCTCACGGCGATGAAAAATCCAAAACCGTGCTCTCCGGCAAGTTTCACATTGTGCTGGCAGAGCTGGCGGGAAATCCTGTGCTGACGGAAATGCTGGCGAAAATCGTAGCGCGGCTTTCGCTGGTGATGTCGCTGTATGAGGAAAAAAGAAAAGACGACTGCGGTGCGGATCATCACCGCATGATTGTGGCGGCGCTGAAAGAAAAAGATCTGAATAAAGCCCGGCAGTTGATGGACCACCATCTGGCCGATATCGAAGGGCGCGTGCGACTCACCGAGGGGCATGGCGACAGACACTCCTTCCTGTCGGTGCTGGAAAATTTCTCCTGAGCCTGATTGCTTTGCCTCTTCCCCCAATTGCACGCAAAAAAAAATCCGGAAACCTGAAGTCTCCGGATTTTTATCAGGGCCGGTTTCCCGGCCCTGAGGCGTAAGTTTTACGAATTACGGCTTATTACTTACGGCCAAGCAGTAAACCCAGCACAACACCAATGGCGCCTGCGGCGATAAGACCAGACAGCGGGTTATCTTTCACCTTGTCAGCCACGCCGGAGAGGGCTTCACTTGCCTGTCCGGACAACTTACGGGCAGCGCCTTCAATCTGGTGCTTTGGCGAGTCAACAAAGTTGCCGAATTGCTTCTGCGCTTCACCGGCAAATTCATTGGCTTTGTTTTCAACTTTATCAGCCAGACGGTTTGCGTCTTTGTTCAGGTCTTTATCGTAATCTTGTGATGACATCGTATTCTCCTTTGTTTGCAGACTTAAAGCGTAGTAGGGAATCTCTGTCCTTGCACTCACCGGGGCACATTCCGAGAATTTTCTGAACGCAGCCCGGATGCCAAACGTGTGAGCAAAACAGGGGCTGCGTGTGCAATCAAATGTTATGATTCAGTAACAGCATCCGGGCTGGTGCCGTTGAGCGTGTTCAGTGCTTCAGCATTCAGTTCCGGGTCGGCCTGATCAATTAAGCGTGTGGTCGAAATAATTGCCTGAAATTGCTCGAATAAAAGTGAAGCGTCGGATTTAATTGCGTCGTCGTCCGAGTCGAGCACGGAATTAATGGCTTTATTTACGCTCTCAATAATTTCCTGCGGACCGCCATTTTTACCCACCGTTAAAAACAGTGCGCTTAAAAGAAGTGACTGCGCTTCTACCTGTGCAGTCAGTTGTTTAGCGTCTGCTTCCATCCGGGAGATTTTGGCGATCATGCTTAATATAATGTTTTTCATTTTGTTATGGCTCCTACAGAGAGAGAAGTGTTACCCGCTCGTTATTTCTTCGCCTGGTTCAACGACTGTCTGTAATATTCAGATAATCAATAAGTTAATCATTTTTTGAAGAGTCTGTTTAGCGGGGCAGGAAAATCTTATTCCCGACACATCAGATTTCTCACAGCAGGCTAGCACATACTAAAACAGATAATCCACGACATGCATAAGGACAAGCGCTGCAGAAGCGCGAAATGTGAGTATTTCGGCATTTTCCTTGTTATTTTACTTGTATTCATTAACCTTGCATTGCCGCGTGTCAAAAGCGGAAAGATTGGCTTTTCTTAACAGTTTCCCCGCTGAATTAAATAAAATTAACGGCTTTTATCCCTCTGGATCCACGTGGATCCAGTACTGGTCGAATGTGTTCGCCAAAGGGTATAAGAATATTATTAGAAAAATTTCTGATTTTAAGAGTGTAACCATGCTGACCAATTTAAGTAACAATGAAGCAAAAAGGCATGCGGCGATCGATGCTCTTAAGGCAGATGACAGAGGCCGTGACGAGACGCTGCAAAAATACACCTTTCTTGCCTGTCGCTTGCTCAATGTGCCGATGTGTTTTGTGTCCGTTTTAGATGATGAAAAACAATTTGTTAAATCAGCCCAGAACGTTCCTTTTACTGAAACCAGCCTGAGCGATGCGTTTTGCGCACACACCATTCGCAGCGAACAAACCCTCATCTGCAACGATACGCTGCAGGATGAAACCTTTATGCATTACCGCCTGGTTCACGAAGCCCCCTATATCCGCTTCTACGGCGGATCCCCGCTGCGCACGCGTGAAGGAGTGATCGTCGGCACGCTGTGCGTGCTGGACAGTGAGGCGCGCGAGTTTACCCATGAGCAAATCGAAACGTTTGAGAAAATTGCCGAGCTGATGTCCGTGTTTCTGGAAACCTGGCATGCGGTCGGTTACGTCGATATTGTGACGTTGCTGCCTAACCGCCAGCGTTTGCTGCGGGATATGTCCTACCTCAACGGTGCGGACAGCACGCTGGTCATTATCGACTGTCTGGATATTGCCTTTGCCTATGAAGTTGCACGTTCCATGGGGATGGGCGCGGTGGAAAGCCTGCTGCAGGATATGGCGCTGCAACTGAAAGCCCGCCTGAAACTCGACGGGCTGTTATACGCAGTCGCCGTCGGGCGTTACGCCTTCTTCCTTAAAGACAGCGATACCCCTTGCCTGCAAACGATCAGTGAAAAGCTCACCGGCACACAGGCCAGCCTGAATAACCAGATCCCGCTTAATCTGGACATTCATATCGGTGATTCCGGTGAATTCTCCCCGCAGCTCAATCCGGCGGAAATACTGCGCAGGGCGGTCAGTGCTCTGCATGAGGCGATCAGTCAGAAGAAAAGGTTCATGACGTATGACGCCGACATCGATGATAAAAAACGCAATGATTTCCAGCTGCTGGCCGAGCTGAGAAAAGCGCTGCACGAGCGCAGCGGTTTATACCTGGTTTATCAGCCGAAAATCTCCCTCACCACCGGCGAGGTCACCGGCGCGGAAGCGCTTATCCGCTGGAAACACCCGTTGCTCGGCGAGATCATGCCGGGGCAGTTTATTCCGCTGGTGCAAAAAACCAGCCTGATGAGTGAGCTGACCGACTGGGTTATCGAGCACGCTATCCGGCAGCTCAGCCTGTGGGGCGACAAAAACCTGCGGGTGCCGGTGTCCATCAATCTGGCGGCCAGCGATTTCTCCCGCCCCGGTTTTGCCGATGCGCTGGAAGAGAAGATGCTCAGCCACACGTTGCCGCCGGCTTTACTCAGCGTGGAATGTCTGGAAACCGAGAAAATGCTCGAAAGCCCGGATGCGCTTTCCGGGCTCGAAATGCTCAAGCTGCGCGGGTTTAAGATTTCACTCGACGATTTCGGTTCGGGGTACAGCAACATCAACGTGCTGCGCAAAATTCCCATGGATACCATCAAACTCGACCGCTCCATTGTCGGCACCATTTCTACCGATCACGCCAGTCTGGTGATCGTCAGAAATGTCATCCGTCTGCTCAAACAGCTGGATTATGAAGTGCTGGCGGAAGGGGTGGAAAACGAGGAGACGGTGGATATTTTACGCGGGCTGGGGTGTGACGAAGTGCAGGGTTACTACTACTCCATGCCGCTCAACCCTGATCTGTTCGAACGCTGGTGTGAAGAGCGGGCGGCGGGATAAGCAAAAAAATGAGCGGCACGCAGGCCGCTCATGTTCAGATTAGTGCCGGGAACCGTCAGGCTCCCGGATGGTTTTTACCTTCTTCGATAAAATCCTCGTCAATCTCTTCAATGTTATCGCGATGATCGCGCCCGGAAAGAATATTCCAGCAGGCGATAAACAGCGCCGCAATCAGCGGGCCGATAACGAATCCGTTAATGCCGTACACTTCCATTCCGCCCAATGTACTGATCAGAATGAGATAGTCAGGCATTTTGGTGTCTTTGCCGACCAGCAGCGGACGGAGAATATTATCCACCAGACCAATGATCACCACGAAGAACACCACAATAAAGATGCCTTTCCACAGCATGCCGGAAGCAAAGAAATAGATGGCTGCCGGTACCCAGATGATCGCTGAACCCACGGCCGGAATGATGGACAGAAACGCCATCAGCGCGCCCCACAGCAGGCTTCCTTCCAGACCGGCGATGTAAAACGCAATCCCCCCCAGCGCACCCTGAACGATAGCCACCACCACCGTACCTTTTACCGTTGCGCGAGCCACGGCGGCGAACTTCATGAACAGATGGTGTTTCACGTAGCTCGACAGCGGCAGGGCAGCCAGCGTCAGGTTCACCAGATAAGCGCCGTCTTTGATCAGGAAGAACAGGATGTACAGCATGATGACGAAACCGAGCGCAAACCCGAAGGTGCTCTTACCGATAACGAAAACGCTGCCCGCCAGATACTGGCTCCCCTGCAATGCCACATCAGACAGCTTCTTCTGAATTTCAGTGGTGCTGTCCAGATCGTGATCGGACAGGAAATGGCGCGCCCAGCGAGGCAGATGATGAATCACATCCGCCAGGATCACCGGCAGCTGTGTTTCATTTCCCTGCAACTTGACGTACACCGCGTTGAACTCAATCGCCAGCGAGGAAATAATAATTGCCAGCGGGGTGAAGACGATAAGACAAATGATCAACACCGTGATCAGCGAAACCACGCCGTTGCGATCGCCGACGTACAGTTTGAGACGATTTTTTAATGGATTGAAAATCACTGCCAGAATAATCGCCCATAAAACGGAAGAGTAGTAAGGCCGTAAAACATCAAAAAAAGCCAACGTTACGATGACCAGAATCGTAAGAAAAAACCCCTTGGAAATACCTTTAACCACCATTTTAATTCCTTTGAATAATTCTGTTGCTCACGAAGCATAGAGTGCATCTTCGTTTTTGCAAAAATTAGTTCCTGGCTGCGCATAATCTGCGCAACAGCCTCCCGCTGAGGGCGGATTTTTCTGCCGGAGGGGGCGTTGCCTGCGATTTATGCCAAATGAACGGGCCGCAATGTTTTCGAGAAACAGACTGCCTCTTCCCGGCCAATATAGGGGCCGTAATTTTCAATTTGTCCGTAGCCATTTTTGAGGTAAAAACGGACAGCCCTGACGTTAACGTGGCGGGTTTCAAGCCAGAGTTCGGTATAACCTCGCTGTGCTGCCGATGTTTCCAGAAAATCGAGTAAAGCCTGACCAATGCCGGGTGAACTTCGGTCAGCAAACATCCTTTTCAGTTCGGCGATATGTTGTGTTAACGGCCTTATCGCTCCACAACCAATCGCTTCACCTTGTGGGTTTCTTGCCAGTACCCACAGCGAGCGCTCCTCTTCGAGTGAGTCTGCCGTGAAATGGCTTTTGCCACTGTTACCGGTGATCGCGGCAAGTTCTGATGACAACTTTTCGATTAAATATTGCGATTCGGGCGAGAAAAAATCTGCTTTCTCAACGGTTATCATGGCGTGGCCCTTATTAAACAGGAATCAGAATTGAAGGTACTGAGGATGTTTTATAGGAATACCGGGCAACTTTCAAAAACCCCTTTATTTTCCCGCCGAAAATCTCCCTCCGGCCCCTGAGACGGCACCGAAAGCGTGAAATCGCCCGGCAAAGTGCGGGCATGAGAAACTCACGCTGAAATGGTATTCTCCCCGTCAGCCTCTTTCCATAATGAGAACCTGATGGGCCTGAAAGCATTTGATTCCCTGCAAAAGGGTGACTGGATTAACCTGCTGATCGCAATCCCCGCCGGGATTGTTGCCGCACTGGTCACCATTGCGTTTCGCGGCGCGATATCCGGCATTAACGGCCTGATGTTTGCCGACGGCAGCGACATTACCAAAGCCTTTAACGAATACCCCCGGCTGGTCTGGCCGCTGATCACGACCGCAGGCGGCATTATTGCCGGTTTCATTTTGCTGTGGGCGCTGCGCCATGAAGAAAAGCACGGCAAAATGCCGGATTACCTCGATGTGATCGACCAGCGTCTGCCGGGCATTCCGGTGGTCAGCACCGTGCTGCGCGGGCTGTCGTCGCTCGCCAGTATCGCCAGCGGTGGGTCGATCGGGCGTGAAGGCGCGATGGTGCAACTCTCCGCGCTGAGCGGCAGTCTGGTCGGGCGCTTCTCGCGTTTTAAGGGCGTCCATCAGTCCGATATCATCGCCATGGCGGCGGCAGGCGGGCTGGCAGCGGTGTACCACGCGCCGTTTGCGGGGGCGCTGTTTGTGGCGGAAATTGCCTTTGGCGTGACGGCGGTGCAGCGGCTGATCCCGCTGTTTATCTCGGCCTCGGTCGCGGTGCTTACCGTGCGGTCGCTGACCGATTATGCGCCGCTCTACCTTTACTCCTCGGCGACCTTCAGCCCGTCATTTGGCGCGATCATTACCGTGCTGATCATCGGCGCGGCAACGGGCGTGCTCGGGCCGCTGTTTATCTCCTCCATAGACAAAGTGCGCCTGTGGATGAAACCCATTTCGCATCCGGCGCTGCGTCTTGGCCTTGGCGGGCTGGGTGTCGGGCTGGTGGCCATGATTTCCCCGCTGGTGCTGGGCAACGGCTTTGAAGTGATCGATTTAATCCTCAACAACGGCGATTTACAGACGTCGTTGCTGGTCTTGCTGATCCTGAAAATTGTCGCCACGGCGATCACCATCGGCTCCGGCGCGGTGGGCGGGCTGTTTACGCCGTCATTGCTGATCGGCGCGGCGGGCGGCGCGCTGGTGTGTACTTTCCTGCAATGGCTGGGCTTTGATCCCGGCCCGGTCGGGCTGTATGCGGCGATCGGCATGAGTGCGCTGCTGGCGGCCACCAGCCATGCGCCGCTGATGTCGATCATGATGGCGTTTGAAATGACCCTCAACAGCTCGCTGTTGTTCCCGCTGATGCTGGCGACGGCGATTTCCTACGTGGTTGCCTCCCGTCTGAAAGAGGGCGGGACCTACCCGGTGCTGACGCGCCACAACGCCCGCTTCCTCGCAAAGAACGAGTTTGAGTACAGCACCGTGGCTTCGCTGGTGACGCCCTGCTCGAAAATGTACGTGGACGCCTCACTCTCCGAGGTGGTGAGCGAAGGGCTGAAGCAGCGCACGCGCTACGTTTACGTGGTGGACAGAGAAGAGCGGTTCCTCGGCGTGGTGCCGACCAACGTGCTGGCGAGCGGCATCATTGACGGCAGCCTGCAATCTGACAGCCCGATCGACGGGTTTATCGAACAGGAGTTCACCACGCTGTTCCAGCAGGCCAGCTACGAACAGGCGTGGGCGATGTTCAGCACGTCGCCGCTCGAACGTTTGCCAGTACTGGAAAATGCACAGTCGCGCCGCCTGCTGGGCGTGATCACCAAGGCGGCGCTGTTAAATAAGGCCAGCCACTTCCTGTAACTTTGCCTCAGTTCTCGTCGCTGCGCCTGAAAGCGTACCAGCCCGCCAGCAGGGTACAGACGCCGACAATCACCACCAGCAGGATAAAACCGTGGTGATTGCCGGCGAGCGGAATGCCTCCGACGTTCATGCCAAAAAATCCCGCCACAATATTGATCGGCAGCGCCAGCACGGTGATCACCGTCAGCACGTACAGCGTGCGGTTACTTTGCTCCATCTGGCGCGAGGTGATTTCTTCCTGTAGCAAACGGATCCGCTCGGTCAGTGCGATCAGATCATTGAGCACCACGGAAAATTCTTCGGCAAACTGACGTAAATCCTGCACCACGGCGGGCGCGATCCACGCGGGAGGGCGGTTCAGCAGGCGAAAAAGCGCCGTCGGCTCCGGCGCCAGCAACCGCTGAAAACGCATCAGCATTCGCCGCAGCCGGCCCAGACTGGCGCGGTTCTTTTTGACGTGATGACTGAGCAGGCGCTCTTCAATGGTATCCACGTACTGGTTGGCGCGGCGGACGATCTGCTCCAGCAACTCCTCCTGTTCTTCCAGCAGATGCACCAGCAGCGCGGTCGGCGAGCCGATGTTCAGGTGATCCAGCCGTTTAAACAGCCGCTCGATCAGCCGCACTGGTTTGTGGCGTGCGGTCACCACCAGTTGCTGATGGCAGCTCAGCCACAGGGTGGAGGCTTCATCACTGGTTTCATCGGGGCGAAAAATCACGTCGTTGAGCACCGCCAGCAAGGTGTCGTCCACCCGTTCTATGCGCGTACTGCGCGACCCTTCACGGATTTCTTCGAAAAACACATCCCCGACCGCAAAATGCTTTTTCAGCCATTTTTCTGCCATGGCGTGATTGAGATTGACGTGGATCCAGACAAACCCCTGGTCATGGCAGATCTGCTGATAGGCTTCCTGAACCTGTTGGGAAGAGACGCGCTCGGCAGGGCGGTTTGGCCGAAAAACGAAGCCGTAAATCATTCCGGTGACTTCATCATTGAAATTGAGTACGACGGGTTTTTCTGTCTGCATTAAAGGCTTCTGGCGGAGAAAACAGGTTTCTCCATTACGCCAGACATCGGCACAAATACAATATGCCACCCGCTAATTTCACAAATCCGTCACATTCCCGCCGCCTTACCCCCAATTTTCCTTCTCCGGCTTCCTGATGGGCTTTTGGGGTGTTTTTCAGAAATTACCCGTTTAAAAACAAGCAATTATTAAGAAATGGCAGAATACCCCTTAAGGGGTATTTATCGTTATGTGAATTTTTATACGACGACGCGGCGTTGATCGCAATCAAGTAGACGCGCGTGTGGGGTGCATACCCTGAGGCCAACTTGAGCAATGTAGTTGTATTCCCCGCCATTCACATAATGACAAAGCGCCACAGGCCTTTGCACAGGAGATTCCCGGATGAGCAAGTTTCTTGACCGGTTTCGCTATTTCAAACAGCTAGCTGAACCCTTCGCTGACGGCCACGGCCAGACGCTGAATACCAACCGTGACTGGGAAGACGGCTACCGTAGCCGCTGGCAGCACGACAAAGTGGTCCGTTCCACGCACGGTGTGAACTGCACCGGTTCCTGTAGCTGGAAGATTTACGTTAAAAACGGTCTGGTCACCTGGGAAACCCAGCAGACTGACTACCCGCGCACCCGTCCTGATTTGCCAAACCACGAACCGCGTGGCTGCCCGCGTGGCGCCAGCTACTCCTGGTATCTCTACAGTGCTAACCGCCTGAAATACCCGCTGATGCGTAAAAAGCTGATCCAGTTATGGCGCGAAGCCAAACTGCAATACAGCGATCCGGTCGATGCCTGGGGCTCGATCGTCAATCAGCCGGAAAAAGCCAAAGAATATAAAGCCGCACGCGGTCGCGGTGGCTTTGTGCGTTCAAGCTGGCAGGAAGTGAATGAGCTGATTGCGGCTTCCAACGTTTATACCGCCAAAACCTTCGGCCCGGACCGCATTATCGGTTTCTCGCCAATTCCGGCGATGTCGATGGTGTCTTACGCCTCCGGCGCGCGCTATTTGTCGCTGATCGGCGGCGTGTGTCTGAGCTTCTACGACTGGTATTGCGATTTGCCACCGGCTTCCCCGCAAACCTGGGGCGAGCAGACCGACGTCCCTGAATCCGCTGACTGGTACAACTCTTCTTATATTATCGCCTGGGGCTCTAACGTTCCGCAGACCCGTACCCCGGACGCCCACTTCTTCACCGAAGTGCGTTACAAAGGCACCAAAACCGTTGCCATAACGCCGGATTACGCCGAAATCGCCAAAATTTGCGACCAGTGGCTGGCGCCGAAACAAGGCACCGACAGCGCGCTGGCGCTGGCAATGGGCCATGTGATCCTCAAATCCTTCCATATTGATAACCCAAGCCAGTACTTCACCGACTACGTGCGTCGCTACACCGACATGCCGATGCTGGTAATGCTCGAACCGCGCGAAGACGGCTCCTATGCCGCAGGCCGTATGCTGCGTGCGTCCGATCTGGTGGACAATCTGGGTCAGGAAAATAACCCGCAGTGGAAAACCATCGCCTTTGACGAAAACACCGGCGAACTGGTGTCACCGTTAGGTTCTATCGGTTACCGCTGGGGCGAAAAAGGCCAGTGGAATCTGGAATCCCGTGAAGGGAAAGATCATAAAGACGTCAGCCTGAAGCTGAGCCTGCTCGACGATCACGATGAGGTGGTCAACGTCGGGTATCCGTACTTCGGCGGCGCGGTCAGCGAGCATTTCAACAGCGTGGCGCTGGATGAAATCCTGATGCACAAACTGCCGGTCAAACGCCTGCAACTGGCAGACGGCAGCACCGGTCTGGTGGCGAGCGTTTACGATCTGACGCTGGCGAACTACGGCATTGAGCGCGGCCTGAACGACGAAAACTGCGCGCAAAGCTATGACGAAATCAAAGCCTACACGCCAGCCTGGGCCGAAAAAATCACCGGCGTTTCTCAGCAGAACATTGCGCGTATCGCCCATGAGTTTGCCGATAACGCCAACAAAACCCATGGCCGTTCGATGATCATCGTCGGTGCCGGGATGAACCACTGGTATCACCTCGACATGAACTACCGCGGTCTGATCAACATGCTGATCTTCTGTGGTTGCGTCGGCCAGAGCGGCGGCGGCTGGGCACACTACGTCGGGCAGGAAAAATTGCGTCCGCAAACCGGCTGGCAGCCGCTGGCGTTTGGTCTGGACTGGCAGCGTCCGCCGCGCCAGATGAACAGCACCTCGTTTTTCTACAACCATTCCAGCCAGTGGCGTTACGAAACCGTCGCGCCGCAGGAACTGTTGTCCCCGCTGGCGGATAAATCCAAATTCACCGGCAGCATGATCGACTACAACGTGCGCGCCGAGCGTATGGGCTGGCTGCCGTCTGCGCCGCAGCTCAACGTTAACCCGCTGCACATCGCGGAACAGGCGAAAGCGGTCGGCTTATCGCCTGCCGATTTCACCGTCGCAGCCCTGAAAGACGGCAGCGTGCGCTTTGCCGCTGAACAGCCGGACAATCCGCAGAACTTCCCGCGTAACCTGTTCGTCTGGCGCTCCAACCTGCTGGGTTCTTCCGGCAAAGGCCACGAGTACATGCTGAAATATCTGCTGGGCACCGAACACGGTATTCAGGGAGATGATCTCGGTATTCAGGGCGGCGTGATGCCGGAAGAAGTCGAATGGCAGGCGCAGGGCGGCGAAGGCAAACTGGATCTGGTGGTGACGCTTGATTTCCGTATGTCCAGCACCTGTCTGTATTCCGACATCGTGCTGCCAACCGCCACCTGGTACGAAAAAGACGACATGAATACCTCGGACATGCATCCGTTTATTCATCCGCTATCAGCCGCCGTTGACCCGGCCTGGGATTCTAAAAGCGACTGGGAAATCTACAAAGGCATCGCCAAAGAGTTCTCCCGCGTCTGCGTCGGTCATCTGGGTGTGGAAACCGACATGGTCACGATGCCTATTCAGCACGATTCCGCCGCTGAGCTGGCGCAGCCGTTTGGCGTGGAAGACTGGAAGAAAGGCGAATGCGACCTGATCCCGGGGCGTACCGCGCCGCATCTGATGGCCGTTGAACGCGACTATCCGAACACCTACGAGCGCTTCACCTCGGTCGGTCCGTTGCTGGAAAAACTCGGTAACGGCGGTAAAGGCATCAGCTGGAATACCGACAGCGAAGTCGATTTACTGAAAAAACTGAATTACACCAAACCGGACGGTACCGCCAAAGGCCAGCCGATGATCAACACCGCGATTGATGCGGCGGAAGTCATCCTGACGCTGGCACCGGAAACTAACGGCCAGGTGGCCGTGAAAGCCTGGGCGGCGCTGAGCCAGAACACCGGCCGCGACCATACGCATCTGGCGCTGAACAAAGAAGACGAGAAAATCCGCTTCCGCGATATTCAGGCACAGCCGCGCAAAATCATCTCCAGCCCGACCTGGTCTGGTCTGGAAGATGAACACGTGTCTTACAACGCCTGTTACACCAATGTGCATGAGCTGATCCCGTGGCGCACGCTGTCAGGCCGTCAGCAGATTTATCAGGATCACGCGTGGATGCGCGCCTTCGGTGAAAGCCTGCTGGTGTACCGTCCGCCAATCGACACCCGCGCGGCGCAGCCGTTGCTGAATGCGAAGCCGAACGGCAACCCGGAAATGGCGCTGAACTTCCTGACGCCGCACCAGAAATGGGGCATTCACTCCACCTACAGCGACAACCTGCTGATGCTGACTTTAGGTCGCGGCGGCCCGATTGTCTGGCTGAGTGAAGACGATGCAACAAAACTGGGTATCGAAGACAACGACTGGATCGAAGCCTTCAACGCCAATGGCTCGCTGAGCGCCCGTGCGGTGGTCAGCCAGCGCGTACCGGCGGGGATGACCATGATGTACCACGCACAGGAACGCATCGTGAACATTCCGGGTTCGGAAATCAGCCAGCAGCGCGGCGGTATTCACAACTCCGTCACCCGCGTGTGCCCGAAACCAACCCACATGATCGGCGGCTACGCCCAGCTGGCGTACGGCTTTAACTACTACGGCACCGTCGGTTCTAACCGCGATGAATTCGTGATTGTGCGCAAAATGAACCGCATCGACTGGCTGGATGACGAAGGTAACGACTACGTGCAGGACGCGGTCAAACAGGAGAAAGCCAAATGAAAATTCGTTCACAAGTCGGCATGGTGCTGAATCTCGACAAATGCATTGGCTGCCACACCTGTTCCGTGACCTGTAAAAACGTCTGGACCAGCCGCGAAGGGATGGAATACGCGTGGTTTAACAACGTGGAAACCAAACCGGGTCTGGGTTATCCGCACGACTGGGAAAACCAGGAAAAATGGAAGGGCGGCTGGATCCGCAAAATCAACGGCAAACTGCAGCCGCGTATGGGTAACAAAGCCAACCTGCTGCATAAAATCTTCGCTAACCCGCACATGCCGGAAATCGATGATTACTACGAACCGTTCGATTTTGATTATCAGCACCTGCACACCGCGAAAGACGGTAAACATCAGCCGGTGGCGCGTCCGCGTTCGCTGCTGACCGGCAAACGCATGAAGAAAATTGTCGGCGGCCCAAACTGGGAAGACGATCTGGGCACGGAGTTCAGCAAACGTTCTGCCGATCAGAACTTCGCCAACATGCAGAAAGAGATGTACGGCGAGTTCGAAAATACCTTTATGGCGTACCTGCCGCGTCTGTGCGAACACTGCCTGAATCCGGCGTGTGTGGCGACCTGTCCTAGCGGCGCGATTTATAAACGCGGCGAAGACGGCATCGTGCTGATCGACCAGGACAAATGCCGCGGCTGGCGCATGTGCCTGACCGGCTGCCCGTACAAAAAAATCTACTTCAACTGGAAAAGCGGTAAATCAGAAAAATGTATTTTCTGTTATCCGCGCATCGAAGCGGGCCAGCCAACGGTCTGTTCCGAAACCTGCGTCGGCCGTATCCGTTATCTCGGCGTGGTGTTGTATGACGCCGACCGTATCGCCGAAGCGGCATCGGTTGAGAACGAGAAAGACTTGTACGAAAGCCAGATGAGCATCTTCCTCGATCCGAACGATCCTGAAGTGATTGCCCAGGCTGAAAAAGACGGCATTCCGATTTCCGTCATGGACGCCGCGCGTCAGTCGCCGGTCTACAAAATGGCGATTGAATGGAAGCTGGCACTGCCGCTGCACCCGGAATACCGCACACTGCCGATGGTCTGGTACGTGCCGCCGCTGTCTCCGATTCAGTCAGCCGCCGACGCCGGGGCATTGCCGCACAGCGGCGTGCTGCCGGACGTCGAAAGCCTGCGTATTCCGGTGGAATACCTGGCGAACCTGCTGACCGCGGGCGACACCGCGCCGGTATTGCGGGCGCTGAAACGTATGCTGGCGATGCGCCACTTCAAACGC
Organism: Rahnella sp. Larv3_ips; assembly: GCF_003697865.1. NCBI lineage: Bacteria > Pseudomonadati > Pseudomonadota > Gammaproteobacteria > Enterobacterales > Yersiniaceae > Rahnella > Rahnella sp. Larv3_ips. Next base: position 566,865 of record NZ_MJIB01000004.1, read on the forward strand.
GCTGAAACCGTGGACGGCGTGACCGACACCAGCGCGCTGGAACAGGTCGGATTGTCTGCGGCGCAGGCGGAAGAAATGTACCGCTATCTGGCGATCGCCAACTACGAAGACCGTTTCGTGGTGCCTTCCAGCCACCGTGAACAGGCACGCGAAGCCTTCCCGGAAGCCAAAGGCTGCGGTTTCAGCTTCGGTGACGGTTGCCACGGCAGCGACAGCAAATTCAACCTGTTCAACAGTAAACGTATTGACGCCATCGACATCGGCGCGAAAACGGAAAGGAAGGGCGAATGAACAGTTTACGACTCATAGGATTACTGCTCGATTATCCTTCAGCCGATCTCTGGGAACACCAGATCGAACTGCTGGAAGCGGTGACCGACTCCCCGGAACTGGACCCTCAGCAGCGCCTTGATCTGGCGCTGTACATCACATCGTTTTGCAAACAGGATCTGCTGGATGCGCAGTCGGCGTACACCGGGTTGTTCGATCGTGGCCGCGCCACCTCGTTACTGCTGTTCGAGCATGTGCACGGCGAATCCCGCGATCGGGGTCAGGCGATGGTTGACCTGATGGAGCAATACCGTGCTGCCGGTCTCGAGATCGACAGCCGCGAGCTGCCGGATTATCTGCCGCTGTATCTGGAATATCTGACCACACGTGATGAAACGCAGGCGCGAGACGGCCTGCGTGATATCGCACCCATCCTCGCGCTGCTGAGCGCCCGTATGCAGGAACGCGACAGCCACTACGCGCAACTGTTTGATCTGCTGCTGGCGCTGTCCGGCAGTGATATCGCCACCGACACCGTGCGCGCCGGGATCAAACAGGAAGCCCGTGACGACACGCCTGCGGCGCTGGACGCGGTATGGGAAGAGGAACAAATCAAGTTCCTCGGTGAGCAAAGCTGTGCGACAGGTGAAGAAGCCGCGCACCAGAAACGCTTTGCCGGCGCGGTCGCGCCACAGTATCTGAACCTTGACGACCTACCTGCGGGGAACCACGCAAATGACTGACTTCCTCAATAACTTCTTCTTTAACATCTACCCGTACCTGTGTGGCACGGTCTTTCTGGTGGGCAGCTGGCTGCGTTACGACTATGGTCAGTACAGCTGGCGTGCCGGTTCCAGCCAGATCCTTGAGAAGAAAATCCTGCGCATTGCCTCGCCGATGTTTCACGTGGGTATTCTTGGCATCATCGCGGGTCACGCCTTCGGGATGCTGACCCCGCACTGGATGTACGAATCCTTCCTGCCGGTGCCGGTGAAACAGCAAATGGCGATGTGGGCAGGCGGTGCCTGTGGCGTGCTGACGCTGATCGGCGGCGGTCTGCTGCTGTGGCGACGCCTGAGCAACGAACGCGTGCGCTCGACCTCAAGCTTTGGTGACATCATGATCATCGCGTTGCTGGTGATCCAGTGCGCGCTGGGTCTGAGCACCATTCCCTTCTCCGCGCAGCATACCGATGGCAGCGAAATGATGAAACTGGTCGGCTGGGCGCAGTCTGTGGTGACCTTCCGTGGCGGTGCGGCGGCGCATCTCGATGGCGTGGCCTTTATCTTCCGCGTGCATCTGGTCCTGGGGATGACATTATTCCTGCTGTTCCCGTTCTGCCGTTTAGTACATATCTGGAGCGCACCGGTGGAATATCTCACCCGCCGCTATCAGCTGGTACGCAATCGTCGCTGATTGACCTCAGCAGATTGTGAACTGTCTGTTTTGACATAAAAAAGAAGGGCGCTATGATGCGCCCTTATCTTTTTTTATTGCTCAAGGACGCATTAATGGCCACTCCAAGACCTCCAATGACCGTAGCCCGCCGTTTACTTCGCAACAGCATGATTTTACTGGTGATCGGCATCGTTGCCACTCTCCACGGCCTGATCGTCGGCAGCCCTGAAACCCCGCCGGGAGAAATGGCGCCGCAATTGCTGCTTGGCATCTGGTTTATTTTTATGGGTGCGGTAATGGGCGGGATCAGCTGGCTGGTGATCCGTAATAAAAAGAAGAAAGGTCAGATCTGATCGGTTGTTCGTTTACGTTCAGCTTCAGCTTTAATTTCAAAACCCAGGGTTGCCACCCAAACCGGCCTTAAGAGGCGCCTCTCGCCGGGCCTCTTAAGAATCTCCGGCTCTTTCACTGCGCGCTGCCCCCCCGCGGCGCTCATCCTGTTCCGGTTTAATTTGAATGAGATTATTCTTAGTTGCCAAACTATTACCACTTTGTGTATTCACTGTTCTGTCAGGATCCTGACAGAGATTTATTCTGAAATAATACAAATACCTGACATTAGCTGAAGTATTCCACGGCCATACTGGTTTTTTCATGATTATTGACCTAATCTAAAAATATATTCCCAAATCAAAAATCCCAAAATCAATTGATAAAATAAAACGAGGATTTCATCAAAGTAAGGAATAAAGATGGCGTGGAAAAGAAGAGAGAAAGTGGCAATTATGGAACCCCTTTCTATGGTCAGCGATGTCATGTCGCAGATTTTAAGAGAAGAGGGCGGGGTTATTATTGAGGGCACACTTTCAAGTTTTTTATCACTGCAATCTTTGCTGGAATTAAGAAAGATTGATGTCATTTTTAGCGAAGTGTATGACGCCAATACGTCTATTATTCAGGGGCTGGACTTCCTCAGAAAACTCAAAGCTCAGTTTCCCGCAATAGATATTATCGTTCACACCGAAATAGAAATTCCAGCCCTGCTGATCCAAAGTAATGCTGACGCTATTTATATGAAACAATTAGGCGTTGAGGGCTGCCGTGCCTCTGCGGCTCAAATATTAAATGCCGAAAGTATGGTCAGCGTTCTTTTTTATGAAGACCGAAAACGTCATTACGATTTCGGTATGCTGAACGACTTCGAATGGCAGGTGCTGATTATGTTCAGCCAGCAAATGAGTATTACCACTATCTCGACAGAAATGAAAACGGACTATCGCCGTATCAGCCGGACGAAACACGCTATGATGAAAAAACTGAAAGTCAGTAACAATGTGGCATTCAGTCAGCTGATGGCGCTGGCCGGCAGTAAATTTGGCGACTATCCGCCCGTCTCCTTGAACGCACCGGGCCAATAACCTTTCAGATTCAGGTACACAATGAAGACCGCGAAACCTTTTGGCCAACCCCTGTTCATCCTGTTCAGCACTGTTTTGGTGGCCGCACTCACTCTGGTGATGACCCATTTCGCTATCGCCGCGTATGACCGCGACGATCTGGCTTCTTACGCCCGACATATCATGGCGCGAGGGCTGGAAGTGGCTGATGAATCCCACAATATTGTCAGTAATGTCAATTCGTTACGGTTAGAGCCTTGCAGTGACAGATTTCTTGATGAAATTCGCTATCTTTCGTTTACCTCGGTGTTTATCTCGGATATTGGTTACACCCAGGACCACCAGCTGAAATGTACGGCGATGCGTGGCCGCTTGCCGGAGCCGGTGACCATGTCTGTGCCTGATGCGGTGACCCTTTACGGGCAGCGCATCTGGACGTCATTCAGCGGCATTGTCGATCCGCGCATTACCGCCGATATGATGGAATCCAGAAATGTGCTGCTGTTCCCCACACCGGCGGCTTTTCGCGACATTTATGTTCCATACAAGGGATTTGGTGCGGTGCTGACCAACCATCAGCACAACCACGTGTTCCGGTTGTTCGGAGAAACGGCAGGATTAGTGGAGGGCGCCACCAAACCGGGGCGTATGGCCTGGTCGCATCAGGCCTTTTTCACCGAATGCAGCAAAAAATATGATATTTGCGTATTGGCAAGAAATACTCAGATTGGCATTTTCTCCCTGCCGGTGACCGCCATTGTCTTTATTATTCTGGCCGGTCTGGTCGCCGGCGGCATGTTTACATTTGCACTTGTGCAATATGTCAGCAATAACCGTTCAATGCAGAATAAACTCAAAATGGCGATCAGCCATGATGATATCTATATCAATTTTCAGCCCTTTATTGAAATGTCGACGGGCAAGGTGATGGGCTACGAAGCATTAGCCCGCTGGAAAGATACCCACGGTGACAATATCCCGCCTGATATTTTTATCAAACTCGCTGAGTCCACTCATCAGATTAAAGCGCTGACCCGTTCTGTCGTCTCCCGCGCGCTGAAAGATATAGGCCCGCATCTGCGCAGTAATAAAGCGCTGTTCGTGAGTATAAATATCACCACGGCGGATGTGACAGATCCGGACTTTAAAGTGTTTCTCGAAGAAGAACTCGATAACGCGGGGGTTGAACGTCAGCAAATTGTACTTGAGATCACGGAGCGTTCGACGGCAGATCATCGGGTGCTGAAAGACGCGCTGGTCAGGCTGAGAGAGTACGGCTACCGGATTGCGCTGGATGACTTTGGTACCGGTTATTCCAATCTGGATTATCTGAGCAAGTTATCTTTTGATTTTATTAAAATAGACAAGATATTCACCGATGCCATCGGCACAGAATCGGTCAGCTTCAACATGCTAAAAATGATGCTCGAAATGCTCACTCACACCGGCGCAACCATCATCGTGGAGGGGATTGAAGAGCAGCCCCAGGCTGATTTCTTACTGAGCCATTCCCCGACCGTGGTCGGACAAGGTTGGTTATATGGCAGGCCGGTGGAGGTGGAAAAACTCTGATCTGAACCCGACGGACAGGGGCTGGCAGCCCCTGAACCGCCTTTTAACCGGCACCCGCTGATTTCTGTTTATCCCTTCAATTTATCCCTTCAATTTTCACCCTCTCAAACTTCATCCGCGTGCCATACACCTTCGCAATGTGGTGAACACCTGTGCTTAAAATCCCCTGCAGTTCATTCGATAAAATCGTCTGCATTTCCCTGTGCGGGCTAATCAGCGCAAACCACGTCTTTTTGTTCCAGGCATCGGTGGCAGAACCTGATGAGGATCAGCGGGAGCCAAAAGTCATCGCGTATTGTTTATGTGCCAAATCAATATTTACGAATTGATGACATAACATTACCCAGGTGTTTGTCTGAGTGAATAATTTATATCGTGAATTTAGCGATGGAATGAATGAATAATATTCAAACCTGCCATTTAACCTGCATTAAATAACCCGTGAGATTACCCTGTGTTTAATTGTAGTGAGAATATTCCTAGTTAAGAATATGTAAATCCCGCACCTGGTAACAAAACATTGTCAAAAATTGCAGATTATTTCTCTGAGTGGTTTTTGTATTTATATCAATTTCAGCACAAAAGTGATGTTAATGTGACTTGTGTTAGAATAATTCACTGATTTATCTGTTTTGGATGTAATTACTTACCAAAATTTGTCACGACATTATGATTATCCACTCTGATTGAACGGCTGAAGGCCCGTTGCGTCAGAAGGAAATTAATCTAATGGAGAAAAGATGTGAATAAGAAAATTTTAGTGGCTTGTGGTTTGCTGGTGGCGGGTTATTCAATGACAGCGTCTGCTGTATCTGATAACACTATTTCGTTTCAGGGTGAAGTCACAGATGAAACCTGTTCATTGACCGTAAACGGCAATGAAAGTGCGCCAATTATTTTATTACCCACTGTCGCAATATCCGATTTAGCCGCCTCAGGTGATGTTATTGGTGCGACGACATTTGAAATGGGTGTGAGTGGTTGCACAGGTAGTACTGACTCAACAACTATTAGTACAGTATTTGCCGGCAATCTGGTTGAAACCACTAATGGCACGTTGGGTAATACCGGTACAGCAGCAAACGTAACAGTTCAAATTCTGGATACTGCAGGTGAACCGATCGATTTAAGCTCAACCTACACGGCCGAAGGCGATCTGACTTTGGCTGCAGGTGACACTGCTTCGACCGCGACATATACCGCACAATATTATGCGACTGATGCAGCAACTGCAGGTACTGTAGCTGCATCACTGCAATATGCAATTACTTATCAGTAATCGTTAAATCATCGCAAGATGGCAGAACTCTGCCATCTTATTTTATATCATGCAGTGTGCCACTGATATCCAACAAACTTATAAGTTTAATTTTCACATGTTTAATAATTGCACTCTGATTAAAAAAATAACTGGTCTGTTTCTGTTGTTGATATCGTCACTGTTCTCTGTAACGGTATCCGCCAGTGTCACCATGATTGGCAACCGGATTATTTATCCTTCAGATAACGCTTCGGTAAACGTTGAATTTAGAAATAAAGATATCATTCCTTATGCCGTGCAAACATGGCTGGATGATGGCGATACTGAGTCCACACCCACAACAGGTAAGGCTCCGTTTATTGCTTCGCCTCCACTATTTCGAATTGCGGCCAACGGCGGACAAGTACTTCGTATTGCCTTTAATGGCAACAGAAATTTGCCGCAGGACCGGGAATCTGTTTTTTACTTTAATTTTCTTCAAATACCTCCGGTTAATGCGGGTGAAGCAGGCGCTCAACAAAAGAATAAAATGCTGATCATGTTAAAAAACCGTGTGAAGGTTTTTTACAGACCCGTTGCTATTGCCTCCGGAAGTAAAACATATTTTGATAAAATTAATGTTACTCCTCAGTCAAAAAATGGCGGGACTGTCATCAATATTGAAAACGACTCCCCATTTTATGCATCAGTGATCGATATAAGAATTAAACGCGGAAAACAGATTTATAAGCAAAAAGCAGAAATGATCGCACCGTTTGCTGAAGGAAGCGTTTTATTCAAAAATATCCAGGATGTTAAAGGTGCGACAGTTATTGTTGATTACCTCAATGATCAGGGTGCAATAATAAGCCACGAATATGAAATTAGCCACCAAAAATAAAAAACTGACACCAACGCTATTAACTTTATGTATTCTCTCTACTTACAGTTCCGTGGCGTTAGCTGAAGATTTCTATTTTGATCCCAGCTTGCTGCAGGGTTCTGGCGTATCAGTGAATCTGGATAAACTTAACGAAAAAGTTGTCTCTGCGGATGCGGGAACCTATCGCGTAGATCTCTACGTCAATAATAAACTCGTTAAAGAAAATACTGAGATCACCTTTAGCCGTAAATCTGAGGGTGAAAATGTTACTGTTCAGCCTTGCCTGAATGCTGAAGATATAAAACTGATTCAGCTGAAAGTGGATGCAGTCAGCTTAATTCCTTTTGGTAAACAATGTATGTGGTTTTCGGATCTCTCAAAAGCCTCTTCATGGGAACTGGAACAGTCTACGCAGAAGCTGAAACTGCTGATCCCGCAGAGCTTACTATACCGTCAGCCACGCGGTTATATTCCGGTCTCCCAGTGGGACAGCGGCGTCCTGGGGCTATTTGTTAAGCACAACACCAACTATTATGAGACCAGTAACACCGGTGGCTATAAAACTAAAAATCTTTGGAGCGGATTGAACAGCGGAACCAATATTGGTCTTTGGCAATTAAGAAATCAGTCAAATCTGCGCTATACCGATAATAACGGGCGCACCAGTCATAAATGGACCAGCGTGCGCACTAATGCACAGCGACCTCTGCCATCAATTAATTCATTGGTGACTCTGGGTGACAGCTTTACCAACAGCAGCCTGTTTGGCAGCCTGTCTTTCAATGGCGTTAAACTCGCCAGCGATACCCGTATGATGCCTCAGGGCAAACGCGGTTACGCGCCAGAAGTTCGCGGCGTTGCCAGTACCACTGCGCGCGTAGTGGTCAGCCAGCTCGGTAAAACTATCTATGAAACAGTGGTATCGCCAGGTCCGTTTGTTATCGACGATTTATCTAATACCAAAGGTCAGGGCGATCTTCAGGTCACGGTCATTGAAGCAAACGGGCAGACATCCTCTTTTACCGTTCCCTATTCTGCGGTGCCAGATTCAATCCGCCCTGGCTCCTGGAACTATGAACTGGCACTTGGAAGAGTGCGGCAGTATTACAGTGTGGATAACGAATTTGTAGAAGGTGTCCTGCAACGGGGGATAAGCAATCGTTTCACGGGTAATGCCGGTATCCGTCTGGCGAAAGACTACGAGGCGTATTTGCTGGGTGGCGTTATAGCTACACAGTTTGGTGCTATCGGGCTTAACACGACTTATTCACATGCTGTGGCTGAAAATAATAAAAGTCAGTCTGGCTGGCGAGCTCAAGCCAGTTACAGCAAAACTTTTACTACTGGTACTAACCTGACGCTGGCGGCATATCGCTACTCGACAAAAGGTTTCCGGGATTTGCAGGATGTGCTGGGTGTAAGGCGAGCAGCTGAAAATACCACCACTTACTATTCGGACACGTTGAATCAGAAGAATCAGTTCAGCGCGACCATCGCCCAAAGTTTTGATACGTTCGGGTCACTTTCGCTGAATGCCAGTACTTCAGATTATTACAGTAATAATTCACGTATTACTCAGATGCAGCTGGGCTACAGCAATAGCTATAAAAAGATCAGCTATAACATCAACGTTGGCAGACAGCGCACCAGTTACAGTACCCGCAGCAACTACTACAGCGACGCGGATAACAGTGATAATCGTCAGAAATATACAGAGAACACCATTTCCATTGGCTTCTCTATGCCGCTGGACTGGACAGACTCAAGATCCAATGTTTCGTTTAATCTGGCGAAAAATAAAACATCAGAGTCAGCGACGACCAGTCTTTCTGGCTCGGTAGGCGAGAAAAGTAACTTATCCTATTCCCTCTACAGCGGCGTAGAGAACTATCAGAGTAGCGGCAACGAAATGACCTGGGGCGGTTCACTTCAGCAGAATACGTCGAAAGGCGCATTCCGCGGTTCTTATTCTCAGGGTAGTGGCTATAAGCAGTTTGGATTGGGCACCTCTGGCACCTTATTGATCCATCCCGGTGGAGTGACCTACGGACCTTATGTCAGCGATACCTTTGCGCTGGTCAAAGCCAAAGGTGCCAAAGGGGCAGAGATTAAGAACGGGCAGGGCGCGAAAATAGACAGTTTTGGTTACGCTATTATGCCGTCGCTATCTCCTTACCGTTATAACACCGTGAGTTTGGATCCAAAGGGATTAAACTCAAAAGTGGATATTCAGGGCGGAAGTCAGCAGGTCGTGCCTTATTCCGGTGCCATTGTTCAGGTTAATTTTGAAACCGTCTCGGGTAAACAGGTATTAATTAACACTACGCTCGATGGCGATCAGATGATCCCGATGGGCGCGGACGTAATCGATAAAGACGGAAATAATATAGGCATGGTCGGTCAGGCCGGGCAGATTTACGCACGTATTAATGATCGTTCCGGCGTATTGTTTGTTTCGTGGGGAAAGGACGATACGGAAAAATGCCGCATTAATTATCAGTTGCCTGCAACGAATGATGATGAATTTGCCCAGTTAACGCTCCCATGCAAAAATTAAATTTTGGATTATAAATAATGATTAAATTAAAACACATCATCCCCTTTTTTGTGCTGACGTGTCCCATTGCATCTCATGCGAACTGTACAAAGGTTACAATTACATCCTGATTATCCAGTGAGATCACGGCAGCAGGTTATATTGCGAAAAGTTGGACAGGCGTTACAAGAGGAGCCGGTTATAATATCGGTTAGCCTTCAGTCATCTCTGTTATTTCAAGCGATAGTCTTATGCCTGCGGGAACATTATAGGCAAACCCAATCTTGGAGTAAGACGGCCACAACAGGTAATGCAGGCGGCTGGTATGCCTACAAAGACCCGACCACCAATCAGGATGATTCACGGACGGTGTAGCAACCTACACCAGAAATTTCACAGCCTCTTTGGAGGCTATCAGTGGCGAAACAATTACGGCGGGAAAAGTCAATGCGCAATTACAAGTGGTGGTTTATTTTCAATAAAGTCACCGTTGCGGTGGGGATTATGCTCTGTAGCACGGCGTTTCACGCCAGCGCGGTGGTTAATGCGGAAAAGACCCGCGTGGTGTTCAGTTCCGGCAGCATTGCTGAATCACTGTCATTAGTGAATTCCGAGAAAGAACCGGTAGTGGTGCAGGTCTGGACTGATAACGGCGACCCGACGGTGAACCCGGATAAGGTGCATACGCCGATTGTGATTAATCCGCCTGTTTTCAAAATGAAACCGGCTGAGATCCGCAATATCCGCCTTTTATTGGTTTCGGCTGGAAGCCTGCCGCAGGATCGTGAAAGCGTGTTCTGGCTGAATATCTTTCAAATTCCGCCAAATACCGAAGCGCAGCATAAAGGTGATAAAAGAGTCGTGCTGCCGTTAAAAATCAGGATGAAAGTATTTATACGGCCGGAGAAAGTCGGGGAATTGAAGGAAAGTGATGCGCAGAAATTGCAGTTCAGCATTAGAAATGGCGCAAACGGCAAAAAGCTGATGATCCAAAACCCGACGCCGTGGCATTTGACGATTTCATCGCTTAAGTCCGGGAATACAGAGCTCTCTGGTGTGATGGTGGAACCCTTTAGCAGGAAGTTGATGGAAATACCTAAAGATCACACTATCACAAATGAAATCATGTACGAGGTCATTAATGATAATGGCACACGGTGGTCTAATAATAAATTATATTCTTATGGAAATGGTTGATTATTCTGCCTTCAGTAAAATAATGGCTGATCAGGTGCGTTTATTTAGTGAGGGATTCATAGTCTTGAGGGAGTTATTAACTTCCAGTAAAGTATGATGAAATTTTACAATTAATTTTTTCAAATGGAGTTTTAAATGCGAAGTGTTTTTTTTAAACTAACAGAAAAAATAATTTTTGGGATTCTTATAGTGCCAATTTTAGCGCATGCAGATTGCATAAAGGTTACAAGCACCTCTTCGCTAACTAGTGAACTAATTGCTGCTGGATACACTGCAGCCTCTTGGACTGGCGGCTGTGATACCTGTAATGGCAGTACAACAATATCAAACGTTGTTTCAATAAGTAGCTCAAGCACTTTAATGCCATCAGGAACTCTACTGGCCAGTGCAACTGAAGAGATGTTAACTTCAGGTCGATCCGGAGGGTATTCATCGCAGCAGATACTTTACCGTTGTGCACTCACTGACGCGGGGTCTTTATTTGAAATGTATTCACTTCGTGCCTATTCACCTGGTGACTACACAGGTTACCGAGTTACAGACGAAATTGAGGAGGGATATTATTCTTATGTGAAAAATGTTGCTTTTCGACTAACAAATGTTTCAACTGGTGAATACTATAGCCGTTATTGGAAGTCGAGAGAGTTTACCTCTGACGACTGGGTTCAGGATGATAACTACATATATATTCCTGCAAGCGCCTTTAGCAATGTCAAGGTAGAGCTTTTTAAAATTGACTCAGAAAGTTATTTTAGGAATTCTTCAACACGTTATGTATATTCTTATACCTATCCAATAGGAAGATTGGCATTTAAAGGCCCAGGATTGAACACTGCTAATTTAAATGCCGGGGATGATTCTCGTTCCGTTATCCTTGGGTATTATGCAAATTGGCCAGCTGTATGGCAATTGACGGGCGTAACTTTCGTAAGGGGCAATACTTGTACAATTAAAGATTACCCTTCTGTAGTTATTTTGCCTACAATTTCCGCTGCGTCTCTTAATAATGGAGAGTATAGCCAAAGTAATTTCTCGATTAGTCTGAGCTGCGAAGATAGTGCTATTTCAAGCGTAAGCACATCATCATCATCTTCAGCAAACGTTGCTATGGGATTTTTAGTTAATCAAGCTGAAGCTGTATCTGCGGCGACTTCTCTTGGCCTGACATCAACCAATGGATTAACTTATTTGCTGGATACTAACTACGGAAGTTCTGGAGTAGCTTCTGGAGTAGGGATTCGGATTTATGATGAAAATGGTAGTGCATTAAATCTCCTTTCCAGTAACACAAGTGCAACGGGTAATGCTGGCGGGTGGTATGCCTACAAAGATCTCACAACCAGCCAGGAGGACTCGACGGATGGTTTGATCACCTACACCGGGAATTTTACAGCCTCTCTGGAAGCCATCAGCGGTGAAACAGTGACGACGGGAAGCGTCAATGCACAGTTACAAGTGGTGGTCAGTTTTCAATAAAGTCACCGTTGCGGCGGGCATTATGCTCTGTTGCGCGGCGTTTCACGCCAGCGCGGTGGTTAATGCGGAAAAGACCCGCGTGGTGTTCAATTCGGGAAGCATCGCCGAATCACTGTCATTAGTGAATTCCGAGAAAGAACCGGTGGTAGTGCAGGTGTGGACTGACAACGGTGACCCGACCGTCAGCCCGGATCAGGTACATACGCCGGTTGTGATTAACCCGCCGGTATTCAAAATGAAACCGGGGGAGATCCGCAATATTCGCCTGCTGCTGGTGTCAGCAGGAAGTCTGCCGCAGGACCGTGAAAGTGTTTACTGGCTGAATATCTATCAGATCCCGCCAAATACCGAAACGCAGCATAAAGGTGACAAAAAGATCGTACTGCCATTAAAAATCCGCATGAAGGTGTTTGTCAGGCCGGAAAAGATTGGTGAATTGCAGGAAAATGATGCGCAAAAATTGCAGTTCAGCATCGATCGTGAGTCGGGCAATAAAACACTGTTGATACAAAACCCCACGCCGTGGCATCTGACGCTTTCTTCCCTTCGCTCGGGAAAGACGGCGTTACCCGGTGTGATGGTGGCGCCGTTCACTTCAGAGCGGGTGGACATTCCGGCAGATAAAACCCTGGCGGATAAAGTGGAGTATGACGTTATAAATGATAATGGCACGCGATGGCAGGGCAGCCAGAAATTAAAATAATCACCCACGCCTTTTTTATTCCAATGAGAAAAATGGCCTTATCATTTTATTGAAAATGATTAACCGGTTGATTGCGTCGCTCCTCTCTTGTGACTAATTTTTGATGGCACGGACAATGGAATACTGTCCGCCCTCTGAATCAGTCACAGGAGAGGCATTTTGAACTCAATCATTAAAGCCCGCGTCGCGATGTGTATTATCGTGATGACAATGGCCGGGTGTTCCACACATCAATACGATCCCACGTTAGATAATCAAATCACCGATTTTCAGCTAAAGGCTGACCGGCAGTTTGTTGCCTGGACCGCGCAGGCAATGGCGGATAATCCACCGCCTGTTACCCCGGTGGTGGCCTGTCAGGCCGCGCCCGTGGCGGCAGGGCAGGCACTTTCGCTGATATCCGCCCCTTCAGAACCTGACAGTCAGTTTTTTAATTCCGCGGAAACGGATTTAACACTGATTGAATCACGCACCAAAACCTTAAATAACAATCCTGCTATTGATCAGCAGATGTTTGGGCTGCGAAATATCTTCTATCAGGTCCGTTATAAAAGGCAGCATTGTTCGCAACAAGACTCTCCGGCATATATCAATATCCAGCGTAAACAGGTCAACGTGATTTTACAGTCAATGCTGACGTATCAGCTGGTATTAAAAAATGGTACAGGCACAGCGAATAAATAATAAAGGTGATAAAGATGAGTGATATTTTTGATGTAAAAGACAGTGCTATTGCGGCGGCAAAAGCTTCACTGGGGGCAAACTGGAATACGGTGGCAAACAGTGCCGTTCCGCAGATTGAAGCCCTGTTACAGGTGACATGGGAGATTGAAAAGGGCAAAAGCGATTTCCGCTCGGGGGAATATGAGTCTTTACTGGCGACTCAAAAATCCACCTTTGTGGCGGTGCTGACCACCTATGAAGCGATCACGACGGAGATCGCCTGGCAGGCGCTTAACGCGGCGTTTACCGTGATTCTGAGCGGCGTGCGCAAACTTCTGTGAAAACGGTCTTCAGGCGGGCAAGTCTAAAATTATCTTTATCGATAACTATTTTCATTTAGACTGACGGACTTGCCCGCTGCGGGCCGATTCTATGAGGATGCCTGATGCTCCGCCGTTTCTTCTCTTATTACGTTCCTTATAAAAAGCTGTTCTTCCTCGATTTCGGATGCGCCATTCTGGCCGGGCTGCTGGAGCTGGGCTTCCCGATGGCGATCAAAACCTTTATCGACAAACTTTTGCCTGCTCATGACTGGGTGCTGATCATCGGTGCAACCGTCGGCTTGCTGCTGATTTATGTGATCAACACCTTGCTGATGGCGATCGTGAACTACTGGGGTCACGCGCTGGGCGTCGGGATTGAAACTGACATGCGTCGTCAGGCGTTCAGCCATTTACAGAAACTCTCTTTCCGTTATTACGACAATACCAAAACCGGGCACATCATCACTCACGTCACCAAAGATCTGGAAGAGGTGGGGGAGATCGCCCACCACGGCCCGGAAGATGTGTTTATCGCGGTGATGACCTTTATTGGCGCGTTCATTCTGATGGCGACCGTGCATGTGCAGCTGGCGCTGATGACCATCATTATTGTTCCGGCCATGACCTGGATGGTCAGCCGTTACGGCGCGCAGATGACAGACACCTGGCGGCGGCTGTTCGGCATGGTGGGTAATTTCAACGCACGTATAGAAGAAAGCATTGGTGGCATCCGGGTGGTGAAAGCGTTTGCTAATGAAGAGCACGAACAAAAGCTGTTCGCGTCGGATAACAACAACTACCGCATCACCAAGCTGAAAGCCTACAAAATCATGACGGCCAGCCTGACGCTGAGTTATCTCAGTACCCGCCTGGTACAGATTATCGTGATGATCGCCGGCACCTGGTATGTGATTAACGATCAGCTGACCTATGGCGGATTTGTCGGCTTCCTGTTGCTGGTGGAAGTGTTCTTCCGCCCGGTGGCGAAAATCAGTTCGGTACTGGAAAGCTATCCGAAAGGCATTGCCGGTTTTAAACGCTTTACGCAACTTATCGATACCGCCCCGGATATCGTCGATCGCCCCGGCGCGCGGAACGTCAGCCATCTGCGTGGCGACATTCATTACGACAACGTGACCTTTGGTTACACGCCCGCCGGAAAAATCCTCAACGGCATCACGCTTTCTATTAATGCCGGTGAGACGCTGGCGTTTGTCGGGCCGTCCGGCGCGGGGAAAACCACGCTGTGCTCGCTGTTGCCCCGCTTTTATGAGCTGGACAGCGGCAGCATCACCATCGATGGCATCGATATCCGCGACATGACGCAAACCTCGCTGCGCCATAACATTGGCATTGTGCAGCAGGACGTCTTCCTGTTTGGCGGCACAATCCGCGAGAACATTGCGTACGGCAAGCTCGATGCCAGCGAAGAGGAGATCCGCCTGGCCGCCAGCCGGGCGCGTTTAGATGAAGTCATCGGGGCGTTACCGCTGGGAATGGACACGGTGATCGGGGAGCGCGGCGTCAAACTCTCCGGCGGCCAGAAGCAGCGGCTGTCGATTGCGCGCATTTTCCTGAAGAATCCGCCGATCCTGATCCTTGATGAAGCAACGTCAGCACTGGATACCGCCACCGAACAGGCCATCCAGCAATCACTGGCTGAACTCTCTCAGGGGCGTACCACACTGGTTATCGCTCACCGTCTGGCGACCATCCAGAATGCAGACCGTATTGTGGTGGTAGATAAAGAAGGGATCGTCGAGCAGGGCACGCATGAATCTCTGCTCTCACTTCAGGGGCGCTACGCCCAGCTTCACGCCGCACAGTTCCGTTGATTCCTGACGCCCTCCTCTCACGGGGAGGGCTGAAGTGGAGGATTCACCGCCACTTCACCAAAAAATTCTCCCCGAAAAACGCCCACACCTACATCAAACTTTCTCTGTTCCCCTATCGCCATTTTAAACAAAAGCCCGTTTTGAATATAAAATAACCCAGACGGTCATTTAGAAATAGGCGAGTTCGTTCAATTTAATCACCCGCGTAATTATATTTATCTTAAATTTGGTTTTAATTTAATCAGCGCCTTTATTAAAAATCCTAAAGGCAAAAAAATTGAGTAGTACAAAATTCTTATGGCTGCATTTTCTATTTTTTAGATAATGAAATTTCAATGAAAATAATTATCCTGCTATGCACTATTAAAAGGCAACAGGCACGATTTTTCAGATAATTCCTTAATGATTGTTAACAGAAAAAAACGTTTGAGAATGGTGATCTGGCTTGCAACTACTTTACAAACTCCGACCCTTTTTGCACCAAATTGATGCGGTGCACTGTGGTGGTGCAAAACGTTATGCGAAAACCGCATATAATCAGTGGGTTAGCGGCTTATGATAGAAACATAATGTTACATCTCTTTACGTAAAAAAGACTCAGATCGCCGAACTTTTCCATTTTAACTTTTTGTGCGCAGTGTTAAGGTTCAAGTCGTTTTACAGACAGACGCATCTAAAAACATGTACAAATACTCACAGCCTGATATTCCAGTCATATAAAAGAAAGCGGGCATGAGACATCCTTTATAAAAAAATCAAGGAAATTTAAATAATGATGAAGCGCAGTGTGCTGGCCTTAGCGGTCTCTTTAATTGCAGTGGGTTCAACCGCAAATGCAGCCGAGATTTATAATAAAGACGGTAATAAACTGGACCTCTACGGTCGCGTGACTGCCAAGCATTATTTCTCCGACGATAAGAGTTCTGACGGCGATTACACTTATGCGCGTCTGGGCTTCAAGGGTGAGACTCAAATTAACGATACACTGACCGGTTATGGCCAGTGGGAATATAACATTCAGGCTAACCACGCTGAATCTCAGGGCGACCTGGGCAACAAAACCCGTCTGGGCTTTGCGGGTCTGAAAGTGAAAGACTTCGGTTCCATCGACTACGGCCGTAACTACGGTGTGGTATATGACGCACTGGGCTTCACCGATATGCTGCCAGAGTTTGGTGGTGATACCGCTAACTCCGATAACTTCATGGTTGGCCGCTCTAACAGCCTCGCCACTTACCGTAACCAGGACTTCTTCGGTCTGGTCACCGGTCTGAACCTGGCCTTGCAGTACCAGGCTAAGAACGAAAACGACGGCCGCGCGTCCAACAAAGCGAACGGCGACGGTTACGGCGCATCCATCGATTATGAAGATATCGCAGGTTCTGGTATCGGCGCGGTTATCGCAGGTTCTTCCTCTGACCGTACCAATGCACAAGCTAACTCTGCCATCGGTGGCGGTGATAAAGCCTCTGCATGGGCAACGGCTCTGAAATACGATGCTAACCAGATTTATCTCTCTGCAATGTATAACGAAACCCGCAACCTGGCGTCTATCCCTGGCGGCTTCGCTAACAAAACTCAGGGTTATGAGTTAGTTGCACAGTACCAGTTTGAAAATGGTCTGCGTCCGTCAATCGGTTACGTGCAGTCCAAAGCGAAAGATGTTGAAAACGTGGGCGATGTTGACCTGGTTAAATACTTCGAAATCGGCGCAACCTACTACTTCAACAAAAACATGTACACCTATGTTGACTACATGATCAACCAGATCGATGACAACAACAAACTGGGCGTAAGCTCTGATGACATCGTTGCTGTAGCACTGACTTACCGCTTCTAAGTTAGTGAACAAAATTATTACCCCATTCTGTGTCTGAAAAAGGTAATCGCAAAGGCAGAGTTCATTGGCTCTGCCTTTTTTTATGCCTGCAATCCCCCGTTTTGTCTGTCAGCCTCTCCGGCTAAGCCACTTTTAATAACCACTTTAAATTCAATAAAATAAACCTATAGCCTCAGGTTATACCCCCTCGCCAAACAAGTATTCGTCACCCGTGTCTGCGCATGGAATAGTCTGTGCACGCACCACCAAAACACATTCTAAAAAATCTCAACGGAGAAACTGACATGCAGCAAATACCGATGCCGTACCTGTTATTCCTCGGCGATGTGATGGATCCGCTGGCCGCTAAAACAGCGCGCGGCATTCACGTCTGGCGCCCTGAATCTTGCGTCGGACAAATTCGTCTGGCGACGGACTCGGTGTCCCTCGGATTACCGGAAATGGATATCGCCACCGCGAAAGCGCAGGGCGCGAAAACCATGGTGCTGGGCACGGCCAACTCCGGCGGAAAACTGCCTAAACACTGGATCGACTCCATCAAAACGGCGATCCGCGCCGGGATGAACGTCGCGAACGGTCTGCATCAGGGCCTCAATGATATTCCTGAACTGGTCGAACTGGCGGCAGAACACCATGTTGAGCTGTTCGACGTGCGCCATATGCGCCCTGAGCTGGACACCGGCACCGGCATCCCACGCAGTGGTAAACGCATTCTGACCGTGGGGACAGACTGCTCGGTCGGCAAAATGTACACCTCACTGGCGCTGGAATCCGCCATGCGCGAGCTGGATCTGAACGCTGATTTTCGTGCCACCGGCCAGACCGGGATCCTGGTGGCCGGTGCAGGCATTGCGATTGATGCAGTGATTGCCGATTTCATCTCCGGCGCGGTGGAGCTGTTAGCCCCCGCCAACGACGACAATCACTGGGACATCATCGA
The DNA here is from genome assembly GCF_003697865.1 of Rahnella sp. Larv3_ips. Taxonomy (NCBI): domain Bacteria; kingdom Pseudomonadati; phylum Pseudomonadota; class Gammaproteobacteria; order Enterobacterales; family Yersiniaceae; genus Rahnella; species Rahnella sp. Larv3_ips. The sequence continues at coordinate 585,138 of NZ_MJIB01000004.1, forward strand.
AGGTCAGGGCTCGCTGTATCACCCGTCTTTTGCCGGTGTCAGCATGGGCCTGATCCACGGCGCGCAGGCCCATTTATTAGTGATGTGTCATGAACTGGGCCGCCCGCACATGCGCCATCTGCCGCACCAGTTTATGCCGACGTTGCGTCAGTGCCTCGACACCAACCTCGCCGCAGCCCGCCTCACCAGCCCGGACGTCAGGATCGCCGGTTTCTCCCTGAATACATCCGGTGTGAGTGAAGAAGAAGCCATCGCGGCGCTGGCTGACATCAGCGAAGAATTTGGCGTACCGGCCACCGATCCGGTGCGTTTTGGCATCAAAAATATCGCGCAATGGATCAGGGACAACGGCTGATGACTGAGATGAGTTTTGGTGCCGTGGAGTTACCGCTGGCAAAACCTTTTGTGATTTCCCGCGGCACCCGCACCGCCGTTACCGTGGTGCGGGTCACGCTGACCGACGGTGAATTCAGCGCCACCGGTGAATGCACGCCGACGGCGCATTATCAGGAATCAGCCGACAGCGTGGGTGAACAACTTGCCTTTATCCGCCCGCAGGTTGAGCAGGGTCTGAGCCGCGACGCACTGCAACAGGCGTTACCGGCCGGTTCCGCGCGCAATGCCCTTGATTGTGCAATGTGGCGTCTCGATGCGGCAAAACAGGGCAAGAGCGTCTGGCAACTGCTGGATATGCCGGCACCGGTATCAGTGATCACCGCAGAAACGCTGAGTCTGGATACGCGGGAAAACATGGCAGCCGCAGCCGCCGTGGCGGTCGCCGGTGGTGCGAAATTGCTGAAAATCAAACTCGACCGTGACGAGATCGTCGAAAAAGTGGCGGCCATCCGTGCGGCGGCACCGCAGGCGACGCTGGTGGTGGATGCCAACGAATCCTGGCTGGGTCTGGATCTCGAAAGCCTGTTTCTGGCACTGCATGAATTTGGCGTTGCGATGATCGAACAACCGTTGCCTGCCGGAAATGATCAGGATCTGGTGCGTTGTTTGCATCCTGTACCTGTCTGCGCCGACGAGAGCTGCCATGTCAGCGCAGATATTGCCGGGCTGGCAGATCGTTACGAGATGATCAACATCAAGCTCGACAAATGCGGTGGCCTGACGGAAGCGCTGGCGATGACTGCGCAGGCGCGGCACCTCGGCCTGCGCATCATGGTCGGTTGTATGCTCGGTTCCTCGTTAGCGATGGAAGCCGCGCTGCCGGTGGCGGTGCAGGCTGAGCGTGTCGATCTCGATGGCCCGATCTGGCTGGCGCAGGACGCCGAACCGGCATTGCGCTATGAGAACGGCGAAGTCTGGCTTTAACAGTTCAACTTATAAAGGAGGCGTTTATTGATGACAGTGCCCATTTTGCAGATTAACGATTTGTCGGTGACGTTTTCCGGCCGGCAAGGCAAAACGCAGGCGCTGAAAGGCGTTTCCTTCTCTATTAATAAAGGTGAAGTGGTGGCGGTGGTCGGCGAAAGCGGCTCCGGTAAATCCGTCACGTCCCTGAGCGTGATGGGATTACTGCCTGATTCGGCGCACATCGACGCAGGCAGCATCGATTTTATTGGCCGTAATGGCACGCGCCATGCGCTGACCGCATTGTCTGCAGAAGCGCGCCGAAAACTGCGCGGTCAGGAAATGTCGATGATCTTCCAGGAGCCGATGACTTCGCTCAATCCGGTGCTGCGCGTCGGCGATCAGCTGACAGAGGGCTTACTCGATCACGGCATGGCGACCAAAGCCAATGCGCTGATCAAAGCCCGCGAACTGCTGAAACAGGTACGCATTCCGGACGTCGAACGCATTCTCAAATGTTATCCCCATGAACTCTCCGGCGGTATGCGCCAGCGGGTGATGATTGCGCAGGCACTGGCCTGCGACCCGGCATTGCTGATTGCGGATGAACCCACTACCGCGCTCGACGTCACCGTGCAGGCGCGCATTTTGCAAATTCTGCGTGATCTGCAACAGGGCACGGATATGTCGGTTCTGTTCATTACGCACGATATGGGCGTGGTGGCGGAAATCGCCGATCGCGTGGTGGTGATGTATCAGGGCAAGGTGGTGGAGCAGGGCAGCGTGACCGAGATTTTCGCCAACGCGCAGCATCCTTATACCCGCGCATTGCTTGCCGCCGTGCCAAAACTGGGCGATATGCAGGGGCTGAAATGGCCGCGCCGTTTCCCGTTGCTGAGTACGCAGGCAGGTGCCGTCATGACGGCTAAAAATGCGGCAGAAAAGCAATCGGTTGCAGGTGATGAGCCTCACACTTTACTGGCTGATGACGACCAGAAGACCGCCAATTACGATGCACCGCCTCTCCTCGACGTGCGCGGACTGCGTGTCTGCTACCCGATCCGCTCCGGCGTGCTCTCGCGCATTACCAAAGAAGTTCACGCCGTTGAACAGATCGATTTCTCCATCTGGCCGGGGGAAACGCTGGCGCTGGTGGGTGAGAGCGGTTGCGGTAAATCCACCACCGGACGCGCAATTTTGCGGCTGGTCGGCAGCGAATCCGAAAGCATTCATCTTCAGGGCAAAGAAATCACCCTGATGCGCGACACGCCGTTTCAGGCGGTGCGCCGTCAGATTCAGATGGTGTTTCAGGATCCCTACGCCTCGCTCAACCCGCGTCTGACCGTCGGATTTTCCATTGCCGAACCCTTGTTGCTGCACGGCCTGAAAAAATCGCTGGCGGAAGCCACCCCGACGGTAAACCAGTTGCTGAAAAGCGTCGGGCTGGATCCGGCATTTGCCCGGCGTTACCCCCACGAATTCTCCGGAGGGCAGCGTCAGCGTATTGCTATCGCCCGCGCGATGGCGCTGCAACCGCAGGTGATCATCGCGGATGAAGCGGTGTCCGCGCTGGATGTGTCGATTCAGGCGCAGGTGGTCAATCTGATGATGGATCTGCAGCGCGATACCGGCGTGGCCTGGCTGTTTATTTCGCACGATATGGCGGTGGTGGAACGTATCGCCAACCGTGTGGCGGTGATGTACAGCGGCCAGATTGTTGAGATTGGGCCACGGGATTCAGTGTTTAGCAATCCTCAACATGCATACACCCGACGCCTGCTCAGTTCCGTGCCGGTGGCGGATCCGACGCAGCGTGCGTTGCGTCAGTTTGACGACGTGGAAGTGAAATCGCCGGTGCATCCTGCCGGGGTACAGATAGAAAAACTCAGGTACAGCCAGGTTTCCCCGCATCACTGGGTAGCGGAACCGCAGGCATAACGATCTTTCTTTTCTTTTTTGCAACACACAGGAGAAGTACATGCATTCGACATTTCTTGGTAACACCCGGGTTTTCCGTAAAACGCTGATGGCTGCCGGTCTGGTGCTGTGTTTCGGCGCTACGGCTGAGGCGAAAGACCTGCGCATTTCCATGTATGCCGACGTGACCGGTTTTGATCCGCACGACACCACGGATACGCTGAGCTATTCCATTCAGAGCGGTATTTTTGAACGCTTATTCCAGTTCGACAGCAAAATGGCCGTCGTGCCGGTGCTGGCGACGGATTACACCAGCAACAGCGATGCCACCGAGTTTACGATCAACCTGCGTCACGACGTGACCTTCCAGGACGGTACGCCGTTCAACGCGGAGGCGGTGAAAATCAACCTCGACCGCCTGGCGGATCCGGCCAATCATCTGAAACGTAACTCGCTGTTCAGCATGATCAAATCCGTCGACGTGGTGACGCCTTATCAGGTCAGGATCACCCTGAATAAACCCTTTGGCGCGATGATCAACACCCTGGCGCATCCGTCGGCGGTGATGCACAGCCCGGCGTCGCTGAAACAGTATCCGAACGAGCAGGATCTGAGTGTGCATCCGGTCGGCACCGGTCCGTTTAAGTTTGTGGAATGGCAGCAGGGCAAAGACGTCAAGCTGGTGAAATATGACAACTACTGGCAGAAGGGCTGGCCGAAAGTCGATTCCGTGACGCTCTACCCGACGCCGGAAGATTCCACGCAGGTGGCGAAACTGAAATCCGGCGGTGTGGAGGCCGTTTATCCGCTGCCGTCCGATCTGGTGGACACCGTGAAGAGCGATCCTAAGCTGGATATTTCGCAAAATCCGGGCATCTATCTGTATTACATCGCGTTTAATACGCAGAAAAAAGAGTTCTCCGACGTGCGTGTCCGTCAGGCGATCAACTATGCCGTTGACCGTAACCTGTGGCTGAAAGTCGGGTTCGCCGGAATGGGGTCGCCTTCAACGTCGCCGTTGCCGAAAAACGTTCAGTTCTACCAGAAGCAAAACACGCCGGATTACAGCTACAACATCGCCAAAGCCAAAGCGCTGATGAAAGAGGCCGGTTATGAGAAGGGCTTCGATGTGGAAATGTGGAGCTCGAACAAAACCGACCGTATCCGCAGCGCGCAGTTCCTGAAACAGCAGCTGTCGCTGATTGGCGTGCGGGTGAAACTGGTGCCGATGGATTCCGGTTCACTCAACCAGCGTCTGTGGAGCACCCCGAAACCGGCGGATGCCAAAGTGGAAATGTATTACGGCGCCTGGTCGGCGTCGACCGGTGATGCAGACTGGGCGCTGCGCCCGCTGTTTGCCACCGAATCCTGGATCCCGTCGGCGTATAACGTCTCTTATTACAGCAACAAGCAGGTGGATGCGGCGATCACCGCCGGCCTGCAAACCGCCGACATCGCCAAACGTCAGGCCGCTTACGCGGATGCGCAGAAATTGCTGTGGGCTGATGCCCCGGTGGCCTTCCTTGGCGTGCCGGACAATCTGGTCGGAAAGAGCAAAGATCTGACCGGCGTCTACATGCTTGCTGACGGTTCGCTGATCTTTAATCAGGCACAGTTTAAGTAATTTTTTTAATTAACTCTCTCCCCTGCAAAGGGGAGGAGTAAGCACTTCTCCCATTCAGATTCAGGGAAACGTATTTATGCTGACCTATTTTATCCGCCGGATACTGGAAATGATCCCCGTTTTACTGGTGGTGTCGTTACTGGTGTTTGGCTTTATCAAGCTGCTTCCGGGTGACCCTGCGCGTATTTACGCCGGACAGGATGCGCCGATCGAGGCGGTTGAGTCAGCGCGACAACTGCTTGGCCTCAACGATCCTTTGCCCGCGCAGTACTGGCACTGGCTCGATGGCATGGTGCACGGCGATCTGGGCACAACTTACCGCACGCGCCAGCCGGTGTTAAACGTGATTCAAAGTGGGTTTATGCCAACGCTGCTGCTGGCGCTGGCGGGCTTCGCATGGTCTGTCGTGCTGGGGCTGGTGATTGGCGTGGTGTCCGCACTCAAGCGCGGAAAATGGCAGGACTGGACGCTGATGAGTATGGCCGTCGGCGGGATTTCCATGCCGCCGTTCTGGCTCGGGTTGCTGCTTATCCAGTTCGTCGCCATGCCGTTCGGGCTCTTCGCGGTCAGCGGATTTAACCAGCCGACTGACATCATATTACCGGCGATCACCCTCGGTTCTTCGGTGGCGGCGGTGATGGCGCGCTTTACCCGTTCGGCGTTTCTCGACGTGGCGCAGGAAGATTATGTGCGCACCGCCAGGGCAAAAGGCCTGCGTGCGCGGCTGGTGACCTGGAAACACATCATGCGCAACGCGCTGATCCCGATCATCACCATGCTCGGTTTGCAGTTCGGTTTTTTGCTCGGCGGCTCGATCATTGTCGAAAGCGTGTTCAGCTGGCCGGGATTAGGCTGGCTGCTGATCGAATCCATCAAAACGCAGGATCAGCCGGTGATTCAGGCGCTGGTGATGCTGTTCGTGTTTGAATTTATTCTGATAAATCTGCTGGTTGACCTGCTGTATGCCGTGGTCAACCCCGCTATCCGTCTGCGTTAGGAGCTGCACATGACCGACCCCGTCTCTGTGCTGGAAGAAACCACACCGGCTGCGGTTATCGCGCATAACGACGATATCCGTTCACCGTGGTACGACTTTTTTCACACGTTTTTACGCCACCCGATGGCGCTGGTTTCCGGCGGATTTATTCTGCTGCTGGTGTTGGTGGCCGTGTTCGCGCCGTGGCTGGCGCCTTATGACCCGATGACGCCGGACTGGATGGCGCTCGGCGTCGGGCCGACGGCGGAACACTGGTTCGGCACCGATGATCTGGGCCGCGATGTGCTCAGCCGCATCATTTTTGGGGCGCGGATCTCACTTTACGTCGGTATTTTCTCGGTCACGCTTGGCATGATCGCCGGGGTATTGCTGGGGTTGCTGGCGGGCTATTATGGCAAATGGCTCGATATGCTGATCATGCGCGGCTCGGACGTACTGTTCGCCTTTCCGGGCATGTTGCTGGCGATTGCGGTGGTGGCGATCCTTGGCCCCGGTCTGAATAACGTGATTATTGCAGTCGCGGTGTTCAGCGTGCCGGTATTTGCCCGCATCGTGCGCGCCGCCACATTATCGATCAAACAAAGTGCTTACGTCGAAGCGGTTCGCTGTGTCGGCGCGCCGGACAGAGTGGTCATTTTGCGCCACATTCTGCCGGGCACGCTGTCGAATGTGATTGTCTATTTCACCATGCGCATCGGAACCAGTATTCTGACGGCGGCCAGCCTGAGCTTTATCGGGCTTGGCCCGGAACCGGACGTCCCTGAATGGGGCAATATTCTGGCAATGAGCCGCAATATGATGATGGCGGGAAAATGGAACGTCAGCGTTTTCCCCGGGCTTGCGATATTTCTCACAGTCCTGGCATTTAATCTGCTCGGCGACGCGCTGCGCGATACGCTGGATCCTAAACTAAAGAAATAGTAAAACTGACTTAACCCGCTGAATTGGAAGAGTGATGCATCCGCAAGCCCCTGAACATGATGAATTCACGCAACAGGCGCTGGCCGCGTTGCTGCACCGCTGGCGCACCACGCGCCAGATTTTTCGCCCGCGATATGCATGCGGCGCCACCAACGCGATCACTGACGTTGACGGCGTGACCGTCGGTCACAGCACGCTGGCGGCGGGAAACGTGCAGACCGGCGTCACCGCGATTGTGCCGCCGGGGGACACGCTTTATCAGCACCCGCTGCCCTGTGGCGTGGCGGTGCTCAACGGATTTGCCAAACCGATGGGGCTGATTCAGCTGATTGAACTGGGCGAACTGCAAACCCCGATCCTGCTCAGTAACACTTTCGCCACCGGTGCGATATTCAACGCGATGATCGCCCGCAGCTGCCAGCAATTTCCACAGATTGGCCGCCCGGATGCGACCATCAATCCGGTGATCCTCGAGTGCAATGACTTCTACCTTAACGACATTCAGGCCATGGCGGTGTGTGAAGATGACGCGTTAACAGCCATCGACAGCGCAGCAACGTCTTTCACCCGTGGCAGCGTCGGTGCCGGGCGCGGCATGAGCTGTTTCGGCCTGAAAGGTGGGGTTGGCACCGCTTCCCGCTGGTGTGAAGAACTGAATGCCACGCTGGGCGTTCTGGTGCTGGCGAATTTTGGCAAACTTTCAGAACTGACGCTCGACGGTGTACGGGCGGGCGAGGCGATCGCGCAGGTTTTACCGCAACTTGCTCCGCAGGTTGACGCCGGTTCGGTGATCATCATCATGGCCTGCGACCGTTATCTCGACAGCCGCCAGCTCTCGCGCATCGCCAAACGCGCCGGTGCCGGGTTAGGGCGCCTTGGCAGTTACTGGGGGCACGGCTCGGGGGATATCGCGCTGGCTTTTTCAACTCAGCGTGACGGTGTCACGTTATCCGACGGTGCGCTGGAACCGCTGCTGGCGATGGCGGCGGACGCCACCGAGCACGCGATCATGGATGCCTTACTGAGTGCAGAAACGGTCTGCGGATTCGACGGACATTACCGGCTGGGGTTAAGTGACGTATTAGATAATCTGGCGAACTCGCCTGGCGCCTTCCCCTCTCACGAGGAGAACGCCGGGGGAGTCTGGTCACCCAACCAAATAGGGAACGAATGATGAAAGTATTTATCTCTGCAGATATTGAAGGGATCGCGGGCGTGATGCGCCCTGAACAATGCAGCCCCGGCAATGCGGATTACGACGCCGCCCGTGCGCTGATGGAAGGGGAAGTCAACGCCGCCATTGACGGTGCCTTTGCCGGTGGCGCGATGGAAGTGACGGTCGCTGACAGCCACGCGATGATGCAAAACCTGCGCGCCGATAAAATCGACCCGCGCGCCCGTCTGGTGCAGGGCAAACCGCGCGGCCTGTCGATGGTCGAAGGGCTGCAACAGCAGCAATACGATGGTCTGATGTTTGTCGGTTTTCACACCGCTGCGGGCGAAAACGGTGTACTGGCGCACACCATCAATGGCCGCGCTTTTTACCGCGTCAAACTTAACGGCAATGTGGTGGGCGAAAGTGATTTATACGCCGCCGCCGGGGCTGAACTGGGCGTCCCGCTGTGGCTGGTGACCGGCGATGACCATCTCGATACCTGGATCCGCAACCATTACCCGGAATCGCAGTACGTCTGCGTGAAACGTGCGATTTCGGCGAACGCTGCCGAATCAGACAGCCCGTCCATCGCCTGCGCAAAAATCCGCAAACAGGCGACGATTGCCGTCAGCAAACCCGCGCCCCTCACCGCCGGGCGTTTCAGCGCGCCGTATCATCTTGAGCTGATGACGGCCCGACCGGTACTGGCGGATTTATTCTGCCTGATCCCCGGCGTTGAGCGTCTTGATGCGGTGACCGTCGGTTATCACAGCCCGACGGTTGCCAACATTATCAGCCTGTTAAGTGCCTTCTCGTACTTAGCGACCACGCAGAAATAGGGCCGTAATGCGCTTACGCCACATTGAAGTGTTTCAGGCGGTTTTACAGGCGGGCAGCGTCAGCGGCGCGGCGCGTCTGCTCAACGTTTCGCAGCCCAACGTCAGCCGGGTGCTCAATCATGCCGAACAGCAACTGGGTTTCACGCTGTTCGACCGCACACCGCAGGGGCTGATTGTGACACCGGAAGGCCGCAGGCTGATGCCGGAAGTGGAGGCGTTGTTCAGCCATATTCAGGCCATCGGCGCACTGGCGGAACAACTGCGGCAGGGTGAAGGCCAGCACGTGCGTATCGGCTCGGCGCACGCGCTGGGCCACAGCGTGATGGCGCCGGTGCTGGTGGATTTTCGCCGCCAGACACCGGGCGGCAGTGTCGAACTGGTGACCGGGCATTTCAATACGCTGAGCCAGGATTTGCTGCAATACAAAATGGATTTCGCGCTGGCCTTCGGCGAACCCGCGACACAGGAGCTGGTTTCTGAGTCGATTTATCAGGCCAACATGGTGGCGCTTTTACCGAAGGATTCCCCGGTCGAAGGCCCCGTTTCGCTGGCGTGGCTGTGTGAAAATGAATTACTGATGCTGCAACAGCAGGATCCGCTCGGGCTGGTGCTCAACCGCGTCCTGCGCGAAAACGGCCTGACCCCGCAATCTTCGCTGCACATAAAAACCTACTCAGTGATCGCCGACATGGTGCTGGCCGGTGGCGGCGTCGGCGTGGTCGATACTTTTACCGCCCGGCGATATGTCGATCAGCTGAAGATCTGCGAAGTGCTCGAACCGCTGCCGTTTGAAGTGATCCTGCTCAACCGCCGCGACCAGCCGGTATCCCAGGCCGCGCTGAAGCTCAAACAGCTGATTCGCAGGAAATTATGGGAGTTGGGGAATAGCGGGGTGTTGTCGTAGGTTGATACTGTGGGGAGCTACCCACACTGGCCTTAAGGTCAAGTTCAAGGTCGTGGGCGTCGGCCCACACCGACTTGGGGGGCGGCATATCGCCGCCGCCCCCCAAGACCCCCCGGGCTCTTTAACTGCGCTCTCGCAGGCAGGCTATGTTTCAGACACTCCTCCTATTGCCGCAAAATCCCGCCGCTTCGCGGTGCCCTCCGCTCGGGTTACAACCCGCGCAAACAGACGCGCGGTTTTCCACCGCTCCCTCCGGCGTGATTTTTGAGCGCGGCCACTGGCATTTTTAAAGTCGAACGATGTGTTTGGTTTTGCTTTTCTCTTCCCACTTCGCAGGAGGAGAATAAAAACCTTCGTTTTACATAGCCTCTGGCCGCGCTCAAAACGACGTCGAATGAACGGTGAGAAACCGCGAGGGTGTTTTTCCGAGCGGGTTCGAACCTGAAATGAGAGGACCGCGTAGCGGCGGAGTTTGCGGCAATAGCCGGAGCCGCTGGAATATAGCCAGCGAGCGGCAGCGCGCAGTGAAAAGAGCCTGGGATTCTTAAGGGGGGCGGCGATAAGCCCCCCTTAAGGCCGGTGTGGGTGGCAACCCACGGTCTTGACCTAACGCCCGTTTATGCGACGAACGTTACCGTTCTACCCTCATTGAATCCCCATTGCTCCCTTCATGGTGAAGAAAAGATCAGTCTGATCGGTCAGGCCCACCACATTCCCTGCGTGTGGACCGAACGCGGCAACGCGCAGTTGCGTGCCGGTGTGGCCCTGGGAATCGTCTTCTGAGTTGCCGTAACTGATGGTCATCGGTGCGCCATCTTTCGTGGTCAGCGTTTGTGTCAGACCCGGCGCTTTGGCGTCGGTTTCGATGATCTGGCTGGAATGGGCGTGGTCGGCGGTGACGATAACCAGCGTGTTGCCGTCCTGACGGGCGAACTCCAGCGCTTTTTGCACGGCTTCGTCTAAATCAACGGTTTCACCAAACTGTCCGCACGGGTTCGCGGCGTGATCCTGTTTATCAATCGATGCGCCTTCAACCTGCAGGAAGAAACCCTTTTCATTGGTTTTCAGCAGATCGATGGCTTTTTCAGTCATGGCGGCAAGCGTGGGGATATCCGCCGTTCGCTGCGGGTTGGCTTCGCAGGTGACGGCGGGTTTATCAATGTTGCCGTGATGCGAGGCTTTCGGACCCTGCCAGCGTACCGGCATGTTGCCTTCGGAGAACAGGCCGAGAACCGGTTTTTTCTGGTCGGCTTGCGTTACCGCGCTGAGCTCACCGGCGTTTTCCACCCACACATATCCTTGCGCCAGCGCCTGATCTTTCAAGGATTTACCCTGGAAATCACCGGCTTTAGCCAGCTGGCTGAAGGATTTTCTGCCGCCACCCAGCGTCACATCGGCGCGCGTCTGCAATAACTGTTCGGTGATGGAGCCACGGCCGCCGTTTTCCAGCGCGTTAGTGGCGCATTTCTCAGTGGTTTCTTGCGGACCGTAACATTTACGGGAGGTGACGTGGGCGATTTGCGCGGCCGGGGTGGCGTCCTGTAATTCGGCGGTTGACACGTTGCCGGTGGCTTTTCCGGCGGCTTTCGCAATTTCAAGGATTGTCTGGTGATCTTTACCGTTTACATCCACGCCAATCGCGCCGTTATAGCTTTTCACGCCGGTGGACCAGGCGGTGGCTGAAGCGGCAGAGTCGGTGACGTAGTCAGGTTTTTGCGTTTTCTTATCGAGAGAATAATGGGTGTACTGGCCGGTCAGCGGCAGGGCGTCGATGCCTTTGAAATAACCGCCTGCGCCTTCCGCGTAATTTCGCGCCGAGGTGATTTCAGAATCACCCATGCCGTCGCCTATCAGCAAAATAACGTTTTTGACCGTTTTGTCAGAAAGCGAGGCTTTCAGCGCGGCCGTCTGATCACCGCTGAGACGGCGTGCGCCACCTTGTTCGGTCAGGACGCCTTTTGCCGCACGGTCGGTCAGTACGCTGTTTTCATCAGCGAAAGACCCGGCAGAAGCGGAAAGCAGCAGGGCGGCAGCGATGGCGCGGGCGAGCAGAGATACAGGTTGTTGCATTGTCAAAACTCCTTTTTATAAAGCGAAAGAAATACAAATACACAGTTTGATTTATTTTGTTACTGGCAGGGTAAGTCAGAGGGATGACGGATTTATGACAGAGGAGACAGATGTTGTGGCTGGCGGGCTACCTTTCGGGGATTGCGTCACATGCGGAAATCACAGAACACGTACGTGGTGTCCGCGATAGCGCATGTTTGAAAAAAACGTAAGAGATCAAAGAGGGAGGCACTTTCCTTCCTCTCTGGCCGTGTTGGCACAACGCGTTAAGCGAACACTGTAATTGAGAAACCGACACTGTTTCGGTCAGGGTTAAAGGCCGCCATTGCGGCGGCCACTGATATCAACCCTCACCCGATGGTCATCAGACTCGCATTTCCTCCCGCCGCGGCGGTGTTCACACTCAATGAGCGCTCGTGAAGCAGGCGCTCCAGCAACACATTGTCATCGCCGCGCGCAAAGCCCTGCACTGACACAATGGCGCCAGGGCGGTTGGCGATAATCTGACACAGTTCCCGCAGCTGATCGGCGTCGCCGTGGTAGATGACCGCATCGAAGGCCGGCGCATCGTTTTGCCAGTCTTGTGCGAAGTCCACGCGTTCCTGTACCGCCCCGGGTAACTGGCTGAACAGTTCGCGCTGTAACGGCGCTTCCGGCCACAGGATCCGGCAACCGGTCGCGGTGATGGCGGCAAGCTGGAGCAGGGCGTCGGCCTGATTATCGGCCAGTGCCAGAACACGTTCGCGGGGTAACAGGGCGTAGGTGTTGCGTTCGCCCGTTGGCCCCGGCAGGGTGCGCAATGTGCCGCCCTGGCTGCTTTCGGCGAAGCGCGTGCAGACGTCGATAAAGGCGGCCGGTTGCTGGCTGCGGGTTGCCCACTGTTGCAACGCGCGGTGCGGTGCAAGCAGCGCTTCGCGCACGGACGTGTCCAGCGGCAGATCGCGATCCTGACGCAGCAAGGTTTGCTGCACGGCAAATGGCGGACGGCTGCTGAGCAGGCGATAAAGATAGAGCGGGCCGCCCGCTTTCGGGCCGGTGCCGGACAAGCCTTCGCCGCCAAACGGTTGTACACCAACCACGGCGCCAACCATGTTGCGGTTCACGTACATGTTGCCGACGTGCGCCTGCTGGGTCACACGGTGGATGGTTTCGTCGATGCGGGTGTGAATGCCCAGCGTCAGGCCGTAACCGGCGGCATTAATCTGACCGATCAGCTTATCCAGATCCTGACGGGCATAACGCACCACGTGCAGTACCGGGCCGAAGATCTCTTTCTTCATCTCATCAAAGCTTTCCAGCTCGATAAGCGTCGGTTTTACAAAGGTGCCACGGTTCCATTCCTGCTGATCAGCGGCGAATTCCTGCGTGGCCTGATACACCGTGCGGCCTTTGGCGCGCATGGCATCGATATGTTTTTCAATACCGGCTTTGGCATCGGCATCAATCACCGGCCCGATATCGGTAGACAGGCGTTCCGGATTGCCCATGCGGCATTCGGCCATGGCACCGCGCAGCATCTGCAGGGTGTGATCGGCCACGTCATCCTGAATGCAGAGCACGCGCAGAGCAGAACAACGCTGACCGGCGCTGTCGAAGGCGGAGGCCACCACGTCCATTACTACCTGCTCGGTCAGGGCGGAGGAATCGACAATCATCGCATTCAGGCCGCCGGTTTCGGCGATAAGCGGCGTCGGACGCCCCTGCGGATCGAGTCTTCCTGCAATGTTGCGTTGCAAAATACCCGCCACGTCGGTGGAGCCGGTGAACAGTACGCCGCGAACGCGTTCGTCATTGACCAGCTGCGCACCGACGGTTTCGCCTTTGCCCGGCAGCAGTTGCAGTACCCCGGCCGGAACCCCGGCTTCGTGCAGAATACCAACGGCAAGCGCCGCAATCAGAGGCGTTTGCTCCGCCGGTTTTGCCAGCACGCTGTTGCCTGCGGCCAGTGCGGCCGCGATCTGACCGGTGAAAATCGCCAGCGGGAAGTTCCACGGGCTGATACACACCACCGGGCCGAGCGGACGGTGCGTGTCGTTGGTGAAATCTTCGCGGATCTGACCGGCATAGTAGTGCAGGAAATCCACTGCTTCGCGCACTTCGGCGATGGCGTTATTAAAGGTTTTTCCAGCCTCGCGCACCAGCACGCCAAGCAGACTTTGCAACTGCGCTTCCATCAATTCTGCACCGCGTTGCAGGATTGCGGCGCGCTCTTCGGGAGGCGTCGCAAACCAGATGGCGCCAGCCGTGGCGGAAGCGTCCAGCGCACGGCTGATTTCCGCTTCTGTGGCTTCACGTACGTGCCCGACGATGTCGGTATATTCAGACGGGTTGATGACCGGCAAAAATTCGCCGTCGTCAGTGGGCGCATCGATCATCGGCTGTGCGGTGACCGCATGGCTGGCGCTTTGCAGCAGGGCGCTGGACAGCGAGGCCAGACGGTGCTCGCTGGACATATCCAGCCCGGCAGAGTTGACGCGTTTATCGCCGTACAAATTGCGTGGCAGGGCGATGCGCGGGTGCGGCAATCCGACCTGTCCTTCCGTGGCGGCCAGCGCTTCAACGGCCAGAACCGGATCGGCGATCAGTTCGTCGATTGGCAGCGTGGCATCGGCGATGCGGTTGACAAACGAGGTGTTGGCGCCGTTTTCCAGCAGGCGGCGAACCAGATAGGCGAGCAGCGTTTCGTGGGTGCCGACCGGGGCATAGATGCGGCAAGGGCGGTTGAGTTTTCCTTCGGCAATTTTACCGACAACCTGCTCGTACAGCGGTTCGCCCATGCCGTGCAGGCACTGGAATTCGTACTGACCGGGATAATAGTTGTTACCGGCCAGCTGATAAATGGCTGCGACGGTGTGGGCATTGTGGGTGGCGAACTGCGGATAAATCAGGTTCGGCACGGCCAGCAGTTTACGGGCACAGGCCAGATAAGAGACGTCGGTGTAAACTTTGCGGGTGTAGACCGGATAATCGTCCAGCCCGTCCATTTGGGCGCGCTTGATTTCACTGTCCCAGTACGCGCCTTTTACCAGACGGATCATCAGGCGGCGACGGCTGCGCTGCGCCAGGCTGGTCAGGTAGTCGATCACCATCGGACAGCGTTTCTGATAAGCCTGGATCACAAAGCCGATGCCGTTCCAGCCCGCCAGTTCAGGCTCAAAGCAGAGTTTTTCCAGCAGATCGAGGGAGATCTCCAGACGATCGGCCTCTTCGGCATCGACGTTAATGCCGATGTCATAGCTGCGGGCCAGCAAGGTCAGCGACAGCAGGCGGGGGTAAAGTTCTTCCATGACGCGTTCGTACTGCGCACGGCTGTAGCGCGGGTGCAGGGCGGAAAGTTTGATGGAAATACCGGGGCCTTCATAAATGCCACGGCCATTGGAGGCTTTACCGATCGCGTGGATCGCCTGCTGGTAAGAGTGCAAATAGGCCTGTGCGTCTTTTTCTGTCAGCGCGGCTTCACCCAGCATGTCGTAGGAATAACGGAAACCTTTGTCTTCGTGCTTGCGGGCATTGGCCAGCGCTTCGGCAATGGTTTCGCCGGTCACGAACTGTTCGCCCATCAGGCGCATGGCCATGTCCACGCCTTTGCGGATCAGCGGCTCGCCGCCTTTACCGATAATGCGGCTGAGAGATTTAGACAGGCTGGCTTCGTTGTGCGTGGCCACCAGTTTGCCGGTGAACAGCAGACCCCAGGTGGCGGCGTTGACGAACAGCGACGGGCTGCGGCCCAGGTGAGAGTGCCAGTTACCGTTGCTGATTTTGTCGCGGATCAGCGCATCGCGCGTCGGTTTATCGGGAATGCGCAGCAGGGCTTCCGCCAGACACATCAGCGCCACGCCTTCCTGCGAGGAAAGGGAGAACTCCTGCAACAGGCTTTGCACCATACCGGCACGGCCATTGGCGCTCTTCTGGTTACGCAGTTTGGTGGCGATGTCGGCAGCCAGTTTCTGCGCCGCGTCATGAAGCGGCGCAGGTAAACGCGCCTGTTCGAGCAGCATGGAAACGGCTTCCGGCTCAGGGCGGCGATAGGCGGCGGTGATAGCGGAACGGCTGACGGACTGCGGCTGGATCTGCTCGGCAAAATCGAGGAAGGGCTGATGCGATTCCTGAACCGTCAGCGGCGGGGTATCCTCGGCGTTTTCAGCCGCAGCGCCGTTCAGCGAAGGGATTTCCGGCAGCGCGTCGCCATTTTCCACCCGTTCAAGATAGGAAAAGATCGCCTGTTTGATCAGCCAGTGCGGCGTGCGGTCAATTTGCTGTGCGGCCACTTTAAGCCTGTCGCGCGTGCCTTCGTCCAGCTTCACGCCCATCGTCGTCATACCCATGCGCCAATGCTCCATATAAAGAGGTTCAGGTGATTTCATTATGTTTATGGCATGCAATATCTTCTATGTTGCAACCTTGTGCAACCTCATTCACACAGGAAGTCTGCCTGATGTGATTTGGCTGGCATTTTTAACATTTTAACAACCGTGCTGACCTCTCAGAGGCCGCTGTGCGGGTTCCTTCGTGCTGCTGTGGAGGGTGCAACCTTTGCGTCTGTAACGTGCAACCGGTTATCAGAATAAGTGTGATGGAGCGTGAATTTTGTGTATCTGATTTGTTAATTATCTTGAATTCAATGGTGTGCTAAACCAGTATCCGCCCGACAGGAAATTTGAATAAAAACCCGATTACCCACCTGTAAAAAGAAAAAATATGGAGAGTAATGCTGCATCCTTTACGGGTTTCAGCCATCATCTCGCCCCGGCATGAGATTGACCGCGTTTATCGCCGCGTCAGGACAGACAGGTGCCGGCCTGCATGGAATATGCATCGCTCATAAGCACGACAAATAACAAGAAGTGGAGAAAACAATGACAATGAACACACCGATGCTGGTGACGTTTTGTGTTTATATTTTCGGGATGATTTTGATTGGACTCATCGCGTATTTACGGACCAAAAACTTTGATGATTATATTCTGGGTGGCCGCAGTTTAGGCAGCGTGGTGACCGCGCTTTCCGCCGGGGCGTCGGACATGAGCGGCTGGCTGCTTATGGGGTTGCCGGGGGCGATTTTTATTTCCGGCATTTCCGAAAGCTGGATTGCCATCGGCCTGACCATCGGCGCGTATCTGAACTGGAAACTGGTGGCAGGGCGTTTACGTGTGCATACCGAAGCCAACAATAACGCGCTGACCCTGCCGGATTACTTTACCCATCGTTTTGAAGATTCCAGCAAACTGCTGCGCATTATCTCGGCGGTGGTGATCCTGGTCTTTTTCACCATCTATTGCGCCTCCGGCATTGTGGCCGGTGCACGTTTGTTCGAAAGTACCTTCGGCATGACCTACCAGACCGCGTTGTGGGCGGGGGCGGCGGCAACCATCATTTATACCTTTATCGGGGGCTTTCTGGCCGTCAGCTGGACGGACACCGTGCAGGCCAGTCTGATGATTTTTGCACTGATTCTGACGCCGGTGATCGTCATCCTCGCGGTTGGCGGTATTGATACCTCAATGATGGTCATTCAGGCTAAAAACCCGCAATACACCGACATGTTTAAGAACATGAATCTGGTGGCTATCCTGTCGCTGCTGGGCTGGGGGCTGGGTTATTTCGGCCAGCCGCACATTCTGGCGCGTTTTATGGCGGCGGATTCTCACCGTACCATTCGCAGCGCGCGCCGCATCAGCATGACGTGGATGATTCTGTGTCTGGCGGGCACCATCGCGGTCGGCTTCTTCGGCATTGCGTACTTCAGCAATAATCCGGGCGAAGCGGGGAACGTGACGCAAAACGGTGAGCGCGTGTTTATCGAACTGGCGAAACTGCTGTTCAATCCGTGGATTGCCGGTATTTTACTGTCCGCGATCCTGGCTGCGGTGATGAGTACGCTGAGCTGTCAGTTGCTGGTGTGCTCCAGTGCTATCACCGAAGACCTGTATAAGGCGTTTCTGCGCAAGGGCGCGAGCCAGCGTGAGCTGGTGTGGATTGGTCGTCTGATGGTTCTGGTGGTGGCGCTGGTGGCGATTGCGCTGGCGGCAAACCCTGAAAACCGCGTGCTGGGTCTGGTGAGTTACGCCTGGGCAGGCTTTGGTGCGGCATTCGGGCCCGTTATTCTGATCTCGGTGATGTGGAAACGCATGACCCGCAACGGCGCGCTGGCCGGGATGGTGGTCGGTGCCGCTACCGTGATTTTGTGGAAACAGTACGGCTGGGCCGAGCTGTATGAAATCATCCCCGGCTTTATCTTCGCCTCGCTGGCTATCTGGATTGTCAGCCTGACCGGCAGCAGGCCGCCAAAAGCGGTTGAAGAACGTTTCAATACGGCGGAAGCCGAATACAACAGCATCTGATTTTCGCCCCAGGCGGTGAATCAGACAGTGACCTCACGGAGCCTTCAGGGCTCCGTTTTCTTTTACGGCACCCTGTATCCGGGGTGCTGAAACAACCGGCAATATTTTTTCGTGCGCTTTTCCCCTTCAGTGGTCAAAAAACAGCATGCGGCCTCTTGTATTTATCTCGCCAGGAATGATAATCACTATCGTTTCGATTTTACTTTTCTTTACAGAGTGCTTGCACAAACTGTAAGTCATTTGTTCTACGGGAGTTCCGCTATGTTCGTTCCGTTTCTCATTATGTTCCGCGAAGGGCTGGAAGCCGCGCTTATCGTCAGCCTGATCGCCAGTTATCTGAAACGGACGCAGCGCGGGCAGTGGCTCGGCGTGGTCTGGATTGGCGTGATCGTGGCGGCAGCATTGTGTCTGGCGCTGGGTATTTTCATCAATGAAACCACCGGCGAGTTTCCGCAAAAGCAGCAGGAGCTGTTCGAAGGCATTGTGGCGGTGGTGGCAGTTTGCATTCTGACCTACATGGTGTTCTGGATGCGTAAGGTGTCGCGTTCAATCAAAGTACATCTGGAAGGCGCGATTGATAACGCGCTCAACTCCAGCCGCGGGCAGGGCTGGGCGCTGGTGGCGATGGTGTTCTTTGCGGTGGCACGCGAAGGGCTGGAATCGGTGTTCTTCCTGCTGGCTGCGTTTCAGCAAGACGTCGGTATCGAAGCGCCGATTGGCGCACTGCTCGGCCTGGGCGCGGCGATCGTGCTCGGTTTCCTCATCTATTACGGCGGCGTGAAGCTGCATCTGGCGAAATTCTTTAAATGGACCAGCCTGTTTATTCTGTTTGTCGCCGCCGGTCTGGCTGCGGGCGCCATCCGCGCTTTTCACGAAGCAGGTTTGTGGAACCGCATGCAGGATATCGCCTTTGACCTGAGCGGGACGCTCTCCACGCACTCTTTATTCGGAACCTTGCTGGAAGGCATGTTCGGGTATCAGGAAGCGCCGACCGTCAGTGAAGTCGCGGTGTATTTCCTGTATCTGATCCCGGCGCTGTTCCTGTTCTTTATGCCGCAGAGCAAATCGCCTGTGGCCGCTGCGGCATCTGCCGGGCACAAAACACAACGCTGATTTTACGTTAATTGTCTCTTCACACAGTTTGTCATGGAGTGGTACATGTCCTATTCATCCCCGCTGTTTCGCCGTAAAGCTTTACAGATTGCAATGTTGTCTCTGCCCGCTTTTGCGCTGAGCGCCAACGTGCTGGCTGCTGATGTTCGTCAGGTAAAAATTACCGTTAATGATAAACAGTGTGAACCGATGGCGCTGACCGTGCCTGCCGGTAAAACCCAGTTTGTCGTGCATAACGCCAGCCAGAAAGGTCTGGAATGGGAAATTCTGAAAGGCGTGATGGTGGTGGAAGAGCGCGAAAATATCGCGCCAGGTTTCACCCAGAAAATGACGGCTAACCTGGAACCGGGCGAATACGACATGACCTGCGGACTGCTGAGCAATCCAAAAGGCAAACTGACCGTGACCGCAGAAGGCGCAGCGGCCGCCACCAAACCGGACGCCATGGCGCTGGTTGGCCCGATTGCGGAATACAAAGTCTATGTGACCCAGCAGGTGGGTGAACTGGTTTCCCACACCAAAGCGTTCACTGATGCGATTAAAAAGGGCGACCTGAAAAAAGCGCAATCCCTGTACGCTTCCACCCGCGTTTATTACGAGCGCATTGAGCCTATCGCCGAACTGTTCTCCGATCTGGATGGCAGCATCGACGCCCGTGAAGACGATTTCGAGAAAAAAGCGGAAGACCCTAACTTCACCGGTTTCCACCGTCTGGAGAAAATCCTCTTCGCCGATAAAACCACCCAGGGCACCGAGAAATTTGCCGATAAGTTGTACGCCGATACGGTGGATCTGCAAAAACGCATTACCGATCTGACCTTCCCGCCAAGCAAAGTGGTCGGCGGGGCAGCGGGTCTTATCGAAGAAGTGGCATCCAGCAAAATCAGCGGTGAAGAAGACCGTTACAGCCGCACCGACCTGTGGGATTTCCGTGCCAACCTCGATGGCGCTCAGAAAATCGTTAACCTGCTGCGTCCGTTGCTGGAAAAAGCCGACAAACCGTTGCTGGATAAAATCGACGCTAACTTCAAAACCGTCGATACGCTGCTGGATAAATACAAAACCAAAGACGGTTATGAGAATTACGAAAAACTGTCTGATGCAGACCGTAACGCAATGAAAGGGCCAATCACCACCCTGGCAGAAGATTTAGCCAAACTGCGTGGTGTTCTTGGTTTAGATTGATTTTTCAGCGCCTTTCCCCTGACCGGGAAGGGCGCTTTTAAATTTCCGAGGCAGAGTAATGAGTCATAAAAACAATAATCAGGATGACGTTTCTTCTTCACGCCGCAGTTTGCTCAAAGGCGTGGGATTGTTAGGCGGGGCATTTGCCCTGGGCGGCGCATCCACTGTGCAGGCCGAAAAAACACCCGGTGCAAAACCAGAGTACACACCAGGTACGGTCTCCCCGGACGAACGCTGGGGCAGGCAGCCTTATTATGGTGAACATCAGGCCGGTATTCTGACGCCACAACAGGCGTCAATGATGCTGGTGGCATTTGATGTGCTGGCGACAACGAAGGCCGATCTGGAGCGTCTGTTCCGGCTGCTCGACACCCGTTTCAGCTTCCTGACCACCGGTGGCACCGCGCCTTCTGTGGATCCTAAATTCCCGCCGATGGATTCCGGCGTCATGGGCAGCGAGATTTATCCGGATAATCTCACCCTGACGCTCTCCGCCGGTGATTCCCTGTTCGATGAACGTTTTGGGCTGGCCGCGCACAAGCCGCTGAAACTTCAGCGCATGGCGCGTTTCCCGAACGATTCTCTTGATGCCAAACTTTGCCACGGCGATTTGCTGCTGCAAATTTGCGCCAACAACAGCGATACCGTGGTTCATGCGCTGCGTGACATCATCAAATACACGCCGGATTTGCTCAGCGTGCGCTGGCGCCGCGACGGGTTTATTTCGTCCCACGCTGCGCGCAGCCAGGGCAAAGAAACGCCGATCAATCTGCTGGGCTTTAAAGACGGCACGGCCAATCCTGACAGTAAAGACAAGGCGCTGATGGACAAAGCCATCTGGGTTACTGCCGATCAGGGCGAACCCGCCTGGACCGTCGGCGGCAGCTATCAGGCCACCCGGATTATCCCGTTCCACGTCGAATTCTGGGACCGCACGCCGTTGCAGGAGCAGCAGACCATCTTTGGCCGCCACAAGGCCACAGGTGCGCCGCTGGGCATGGAAAAAGAGCACGACGTGCCGGATTACAGTAAAGATCCGGAGGGGAAGGTGATCCCACTGGATGCGCACATTCGTCTGGCTAACCCGCGCACCAAAGCCACTGACGATAATCTGATGCTGCGCCGTGGATACAGCTATTCTCTGGGCGTCACCAATTCCGGCCAACTGGAGATGGGCCTGCTGTTCGTCTGCTTCCAGCACGATCTGGAAAAAGGCTTTCTCACGGTACAAAAACGCCTGAACGGCGAACCGCTCGAAGAGTATATCCGCCCGACAGGCGGCGGTTTCTTCTTCACGCTGCCAGGTGTGCAGGATGAGAAACATTATCTCGGGCAAACGCTGATCGAGGCGTAATCCCTGCTCCTCCTTCCTGCCGGAGGGAGGAGTTCCGCTGTGCGTTATGACCACGCTGTTGTGACCACGCGATTGTGAAAAATTTGTTGTGGAAAAATCCCTCTGGCTGATGCGCGGTTTAACTGAGTTTGTGTAATCTGTTCATCTGTAATCAACAAAATCAGTGAAACCCTGACATGTCCGAATTGAATCCTCCCGCAGCAACTACCCCGTTATGGCGGCTGACCGCAGCCACTTTGTGTACCGGCATTCTGGCCGGTCTCGGCGGCATGCTGCTGGCGCTGCTGCTGCATTTCATCCAGCACCTTGCGTTTGGCTACAGCCCCGACTTTATCATCAGCAACGAAAGCTTTTTACAGGGTGTCAGTGAGGCCACGCGCTCGCGGCGTCTGGCGGTGCTGATCTTGTGTGGCGCCGTGGCGGGGTTCGGCTGGTGGGCGCTTTACCGCTGGGGCAAGCCGCTGGTGAGCATTGCGGCGGCGGTGAAATCTGATCAACCACGTATGCCTCTTGTCAGCACCACGCTCCATGCGTTGCTGCAAATTATTACCGTGGCGCTCGGTTCGCCGCTCGGGCGCGAAGTCGCGCCGCGCGAGATCGGGGCGGTGTCTGCCAGCTGGCTGGCCGGGCGGTTCAGCCTGACGGTGCGTGAAACGCAGATCATGATTGCCTGCGGGGCAGGCGCCGGGCTGGCGGCGGTGTATAACGTGCCGCTCGGTGGCGCGGTGTTTGTACTTGAAGTGTTGCTCGGCGCGTTCAGCTGGCGGTTACTGTTACCGGCTATCGCGACTTCCTCCATTGCGGCGCTGGTGGCGTGGATCGGGCTTGGTAATGAATCGCAGTATCATCTGATGCAACTGAATACCACGCCCTCGCTGATGGTCTGGTCAGTGGTGATGGGGCCGGTATTTGGCGTGGCCGCATACGGGTTTACGCGCATGACCAACCGCGCAAAAGCGCAGGCACCGCGCGATGCCCGGCTGATTATTTTCAATCTGCTGAACTTTGCGTTCATCGGCATTCTGGCGGGCTGGTTGCCGCAATTGCTGGGCAACGGGAAGGGGCCCGCACAGCTGAGTTTTGATAATCAGATTACCGTGGCGCTGGCGGCAACGGTGCTGGCCGGCAAACTGGTGATCACCTGGAGTACGCTGCGCGCCGGTGCGCAGGGCGGATTGCTGACGCCGGGGCTGTCTAACGGCGCGCTGCTGGCCTGTATTCTGGGTGCCGTGTGGAATATGTTCTGGCCCGGCACCTCGCTTGGCGCGTTTGCCATTATCGGGGCGGCGGCGTTTCTGGCCTCTTCAATGAAAATGCCTTTAACCGCGGTGGTGCTGATTATGGAGTTTACGCGGGTTGATCATGACTTTTTAATTCCGATCCTTTTCGCCGTCAGCGGGTCGATCGCCTGCTTTACCTTATGCAGTAAAATCAGCGGGGAAAAATAACCGGAGGGAGGATCCCAAAAAGATCCTCAAGATCCTGTTGACGAAGACTACAAATTTTTTTACATTTTAGTAACGCATTTATTTCAGCTGTCATTATACTGAAATCATAGCGCGATAGTTTTTGAGTGGTACGGTAAATAGGTTTTTGAGCAGCACTGTAAAAGGTTTTTCTGAGTGTACGGCCAATGCCGTTAATAACACTGCGGGGAGCGCGAATGGTAAAGTCCTTGTTTGGGCTGGTGAGAGTAAATAACAGGCTTCACTCATTCACTCGTTGTTGTCGCGTCACTGCAAACGAGGGCAAGGCTTCCGACTCTTTATTATTTCGTCACGCATTTTCAGCATATTCCTATCTTTCTTCACTGATGTTTTCATCCACGCAACAACAACCCTGTTCTTTAACTGACTCTTCTTCTCCTAAATCCGGGAGACTCTTTCACACTGGTGCGAACAGCATTGGCTTTAATTCTGGCAATTTTATTGTGCGGGTCAGCGGTTTGTCATTATTGACATTCAGTTCATTACTGACAATGCCTCTTCGTGAAAAGAAAACAGCCAGGAGATTATTTCTTAATCAATGGGATCGATTTTCCTCTTCACGTTATTCATTGGCTTCAATTGGTCTAAAAGGAGACCAAAACCTCATTTGTGAGTGAAACATAACCGTGCGGGAAACCGCCTTAGCGTTAAGTGAATCAAACTGTAAGGTGCCACTATGGGAAGACAGAAAGCAGTGATCAAAGCTCGCCGTGAAGCAAAACGAGTCATTCGTAGCGACTCACGCAGTCACCGCCAGCGCGAGGAAGAATCTGTGACATCACTGGTACAGATGGGCGGTTTGGAATCGATTGGAATGGCACGGGATACACGCGACCACTCCGTAATCGAAGCACGTACCGAAGCTCAAGGTCATTACTTATCAGCCATAGAGAATAAGCAGTTAATTTTTGCCACAGGTGAAGCCGGTTGCGGCAAAACATTCATCAGCGCTGCGAAAGCAGCTGAGGCATTAATTCACAAAGAAATCGACAGGATTATTGTGACACGTCCGGTATTGCAGGCCGATGAAGATCTCGGTTTCCTGCCAGGCGATATTTCAGAGAAGTTTGCCCCTTATTTCCGCCCGGTCTACGACATCTTATTACGTCGCCTGGGATCTTCATTCCTGCAATATTGTTTGCGGCCGGAAATTGGGAAAGTGGAAATTGCGCCTTTTGCTTACATGCGCGGACGCACTTTCGAAAACGCAGTGGTTATTCTGGATGAAGCGCAGAATGTCACCGCCAGTCAGATGAAAATGTTCCTGACCCGACTGGGTGAAAATGTGACGGTGATTGTGAATGGTGATATTACCCAGTGTGATTTACCACGTGGCGTAGTATCAGGGCTCAGCGATGCATTATCCCGTTTCGAAGAAGACGAAATGGTGGGCATCATTAAGTTTGGTAAACAGGATTGCGTGCGCTCTGAGTTGTGCCAGAGAACGCTGAATGCTTACTCATAATTAATTCCCCATAAATGACCGAATTGATGACAATAAAAAGGCCGCTCCGATGAGCGGCCTTTCTTGTTATGGCGTTTATCTGCCAGGGTTAAAGCATAATAATCATCATATAGGCACAGAATAAGGCCAGATGCGCCGTTCCGTTCAGGACATTAGTACGTCCGGTCGAGAATGAAATCTGACACAGGATCAGCACCGCCAGCATCACCACGATGTTCGCCGGGTCGAGGCCGAAAATCAGGTCCTGACCGGTCAGGGTGGCAATCACGGTCACCGCCGGAACGGTCAGGGAAATGGTCGCCAGCACGGAGCCGAAGAACAAATTCATCGCACGCTGTACCTGATTTTGCAGCACTGCTTTCAGCGCGCCCAGCCCTTCAGGGGAGAGGATCAACAGCGCCACCAGGAAACCGGTGAACTGCGCAGGGGCGTTCAGTTCAGTCAGCAGGCTTTCCAGCGGATTGGCATTGAATTTAGTGACGGCGATAACCAGCACCAGATGCACGATAAGCCATAAGGTGTGCGTCAGGTTACTTTTGGAAGAGGGCTTTCCGTGGCCGCTTTCTTCATCGTCATCTTCGTGCTCGTAAATAAACAGGCTCTGATGCGTTTTGGTCTGAATGAGCAGGAACACGCCGTACATGGCGGCGGAAATCACGGCGACAAACAGAGCCTGCGTGGTGGAGAAGTTACCGCCGGGCAGCGCAGCAGGCAGAACCAGCACGATGACGGCCAGCGGGAAAATCGCCATCAGATATTGTTTGATACCACCAAGATTTACGTACTGAGTCGCAAATTTACGACCGCCCAGCAGCAGGGCAACGCCCACCAGGCCGGCAGTGACGATCATGATGATCGAGAATAATGTGTCACGCATCAGCGCGGGAGCGGCATCACCGGTCGCCATCAGGGCAGAAATCAGGCTGACTTCGAGGATGACCACTGAAAGGCTGAGGATGAGCGAGCCATAAGGTTCGCCAAGACGGTGTGCCAGCACGTCCGCATGACGCACTACGCTGAATGCACTGGCAAGGATCCCGACCAGAGCAATGAGATTGATACCAACGACCGAGGCAAAGTTACTGCTGTTGCCCCAAAAAACGAGGACGATAAGGGCGGCAATGGGAAAAATCAGGGAATATTCCTGATGGCGGGTTTTGATTTTGGGATGTTCCTGAGACGACACCATGATGATTTTTCTCCTTATAAACATGCGTGACCCTGCAAAGCGGGTGTCACGAAGAAAACAATAACCGCCTGTCCGTCGGTTATCAGTAAAAACGCGCTGTTGCGTAATGGTGTAACCTGTTAAGTATAGTAGATAAATTAATCTATTAACAGAAAATAATGGAGGTTAACCACAAAAAAACGACGTACTGCCTGTTTATCAGCAGGTGTGGCGAATTACAGGCGCTTATACGCTGACTTAACTTGGCGTGTTAAATAATTAAAACAATAGTAATCAATAAATTGGATTTTCATATTTACCTTATGGACGCACTGCGTCAACTTATGTAAATAATCACGATACCCACAGGCTGAACAGGTGAAAAACCGCCTTTTTCGCTCAGATAAAGCGATTCACACGCGGCCTGTGCATTACCTCCCGCAAGCGTAGCACCGGTCTTGCGGCGAGGCAGTTCTTGTCGGTTTATCTGTGATATTCCCGCCTAAAATTCAACATTCATACAATGTTCATAAAATAATCACTTTATTTTCGTTTTGTGATCGTTCTCAACCTTGATTGCAACGAGAGAAACGAATAAGGTTTCAAAGAGTGGGGTATACCAAAAATCTTAAATCTGATCGCTCCACAGACCATCACTAACCGCGATAACGGAGAACACAGCGTTAACAGCATGGCATGTTCAAAAGTACGTCGTAATGAAGGAGGGAATGAATGTTAACCCGAGATTTTCTGCGTAACGCAGATTGTAAGACAGCATTCGGCAGCATCGACGAATCGATGTTATTAACCTCCGAACAACGCGCCGCCTCACTCGATTGCACGCTGGCGAGACGCCCTGACAACAGTCCTGTGTGGATTTTTGGTTATGGCTCGCTGATGTGGAACCCGGTCTTCGACTCGGAAGAGGCACGGCCTGCCACTCTGCACGGTTATCATCGTGCATTCTGTTTACGCCTGACGGCAGGGCGCGGCACCCACGCGCAGCCGGGACGTATGCTGGCGCTGCGTGACGGCGGCCAGACGACCGGCCTGGCATTCCGCCTGCCGGAAGACAAGCTGCACGAGGAGCTGGAGTTGCTGTGGAAGCGTGAAATGCTCACCGGCTGTTACCGCCCGACCTGGTGCGAACTGGCGCTCGATGATGGGCGCATCGTCACTGCGCTGGTATTTATTATGGATCCCTCGCACCCTCAGTACGAAGCGGACACGGATTATCAGATCATTGCGCCGCTGATCGCCAGGGCGAGTGGCCCGTTGGGCACCAACGCGCAATACCTGTTTGCCCTTGAAAAAGAGCTTGAGAGTTACGGTATGCGCGATGACTGCATGAGTGAACTGGTGAAGCAGGTGCGTATGTTGCTGGCGGTGTCTCCCGGCTTCGATGTGCCCGGCCTGAGCTGACGCTGTTGTTTACGTTTTGCAGGCTGCGTGATGTCCCTACGCAGTCTGTTTTCCTTCCGCATTATTTATTCCCCTGATTTCAGTGAATTACCCGCCTGACGAATAATAAAATTCCTAACCCACAATAAATAACCTTTTTAACATCCTGTTTACCCTGAGGTTATTACACCGAAGTCGGTTGCAATTAGAGTCCCGATCAGCATAATTCAAATCGTTTTGATAATTATTACTATTACCATTTGAACTTTTCAGGGAACTCTCATGCATACTGAAAGTGAAATTTTTCACTCTTCTGTTTCACCGTGTACGCCTGTTTTTAAACGCAAAATGTTACCCGCCGTCATTTCTGCTGCGCTGGGAATGCTGACGCTGCCTGCCTTCGCGGCGCCTGCGACCGCACCGGCGAAAGAGGGTGACACCATCACCATCAGCGCTGCACCGCAAACTTTCACACCGGGCGGCAACGACACTGTTCCTGCTTACCTCGACGGGCAGATCGCCAACGGCGGGCGTCTGGGGATCCTCGGCGAGCAGGACGCCATGAATGTGCCGTTTAACGTGGTGAGCTTTACCGACAAGCTGATTCAGGATCAGCAGAGCCGTACGCTGGGCGATGTGCTGAATAACGATGCTGCGGTGCAAACCGGCTACGGTTATGGCAATTATTCAGAAACGTTTGTCATCCGTGGTTTTGAACTCTCCGGCGATGATATTTCGTACGGCGGCTTGTACGGCGTACTGCCACGCCAGATCTTGCCAATGGAATTTGCCGATCGCGTGGAACTGCTCAAAGGCTCCAGCGCCTTCCTCAACGGCGTACCTCCGGGCGGCACCGGTGTGGGCGGGAACGTCAACATTGAACCAAAACGCGCCACGGATACCGCAATTAACCGCGTATCGGTCGATTACACGTCGTCTTCCCAGGTAGGCGGCGCAGTGGATGTTGGCCGCCGTTTTGGTGATAACAACCAGTGGGGCGTGCGGGTTAACGCCGTTCATCGCGAAGGAGAAAGCGCGATCGATGATGAAAAACGTCGTTTAACGCTTGGCTCTCTCGGGCTGGACTACCGCGGCGACCGCTTTCGTTCCTCACTGGATTTCGGCATGAGCAAAACCAGTGTCCACGGCGGGCGTCCGGTGGTGTATCTCGGCAAAGCCACTAAAATCCCTGACGTGCCTTCTGCCACCGGCAATTACGGCCAGCAATATGCCTCGACCGATATGGAAAACGAATTCGGCATGCTGAAAGGCGAGTATGACGTGGCCGATAACTGGACTGTCTACGCGGCAGCCGGCGCCAACCATACGCACGAATTTGGTAAATACAGTTCGCCGACGTTGCAGGACAACGACGGCAACGCCACCATGAGCCGCATGACGGTACCCTATTTCGCCGACAGCTTATCTTCACAGGCTGGCGTTCGCGGTAAGTTCGATACCGGATTCGTCAACCACAGCGTGAACCTCGGTGTCTCGACGCTGTACCGTAAATACAAAACTGCCTACACCATGACGGCGGCATCGATCAGGACCAACATTTACGACCCCGTTGATTACAGTGAACCGCTGACCAACTTGTACAAAGGCGGCGACATGAGCGATCCGCTGGTGCGTAACCGCACCCGGACCTACGGCGTTTCGCTGTCTGACACAATGTCCGTACTCGACGATCGTCTGCAGTTCATTGCCGGTTTACGCCGCCAGAACGTGGTGGTGAAAAACTACAATTACGACGGGTCAGAAAATACGTCATTTGACGAAATGAAAGTGACGCCAGCCTTCGGTCTGGTGGTCAAGCCGTGGGAACACTACTCCTTCTACGCCAACCACATCGAAGCCTTACAGGCGGGCGAAACCGCAGGCACCACCTATAACGGCAGCATCGTCTCCAACGGCGGGCAGGTGAGCGGCATCGAAACGTCGAAACAAAACGAAGTGGGTGTTAAAGCCGATTTTGGTCGCGTGGCGGGTTCACTGGCGCTGTACGAAATCAAAAAACCGATTGGCATGTACCGCGCAACCGGCGAGGGTTATACCTACGGCAACTACGGTGAAGTACGAAACCGTGGGGTTGAGCTGAACGTCTTTGGTGAGCCGGTGCTGGGTGTGCGCGTCAACAGCAGCGTGACCTGGATGAACCCGGAAATGACCAAAACGCAGGGCGGCACCTATGATGGAAACGATGCCGTCGGTGTGCCGCGTTATCAGTGGGTGGTGGGCGGCGAGTGGGATATTCCCGGCGGCAGCGGCGTGACCGCGACCGGTAAAGTGATCCGTTCTGGTTCGCAGTATGCGGACGAAGCCAACAAACTGAAAGTGGATGGCTGGACGCGTCTTGATCTCGGCGTGCGCTATGCCATGCCTGTCGGGCAGAGCACGCTGACCTGGCGCGCCAATCTGGAAAACGTCACCAACGAGAAGTATTGGGCCTCTGCCACCGGCGGTTATCTGACACAGGGCGATCCGCGGGAATTCAAGCTTTCCGCGACCTACGACTTCTGATTTTGAGCCACTCCCTTTCCCACACGGGGAAAGGGAGTATTTCTCCCACTTTTGTACAGTAACAATTCCCTGCCAGCCCGCATTCCGTCGCTTTAATAACCAATCAGATAACGTTATGCAAAATTCGCATAACGATAGTATTTATCAGACTTTCTGGGGAGTTGAAGAAACTTTACACTCCGTGTATTGGTTATTAAATAAGAGCAATTTCGCTACTTTGGAGAGTCTGTCTTGATGAAAGCTTTATTACCGTCCGTCCTGTTTACGGCTATTGCGGCTACTTTCTCTGTTCAGGCAGCCACACCGCCGGACACACTGGTGATCGCTCAGTCCATTGATGATACCTCCAGCTTCGACCCGGCTCAGGGTTTTGAGCTGACGACGGTGCAGGCTTTCAATAACATTTATCAGCGTCTGGTGCAGTCTGACCCGACCAATCCGATTGATTTAAAACCGACGCTGGCGACCTCCTGGGAAGCGGCAAAAGATAACCGCAGCCTGACGTTCACGCTGTCACCGAAAGCGACCTTTGCCAGTGGCAACCCGCTGACCGCCGATGACGTCATTTTCTCTTTGTCCCGCGTGGTGAAACTGAATCTTGAGCCGTCATTTATCCTGACGCAGCTGGGCTGGAACGACAAAAACGTCGATACCTTCCTGACCAAAATCGACGATCAGCACGTAAAAATCAGCTGGACCGCCGACGTCAGCCCGTCTTTCGTGCTGAGCCTGTTGTCTGCGCCGGTGTCTTCCATCGTGGACAGCAAACTGGTGAAAACCAATGCCGCAGGGGATGATCTGGGCCACCAGTGGCTGAGCAACCATTCCGCCGGTTCCGGTCCGTACCAGATCCGCAATTATATCCCGCATGAAGTGGTGATCCTGGCGGCTAACCCGACGTCGCCTGAAGGCGCGCCGAAGCTGAAAACCATTCTGATCAAAAACGTGCCTGATCCAGCGGCCCGCCGTCTGCTGATTGAGCAGGGCGATGCCGATATGGCGCGTAACCTCGGTTCAGACCAGATGGCCGCGCTTGAAGGGAAGAAAGGGGTGAAACCGCTGGCTATCCCTTACGCCTCGTTGTATTTCATGCAGTTCAACGCCAAAGCCTCCCCGGCGCTGGGCAACCCGGCCTTCTGGGAAGCGGCACGTTATCTGTTCGACTACAACCACATCGCCCACGACCTGATGAAAAATCAGTTCCAGGTGCATCAGTCATTCCTGCCTGAAGGTTACCTCGGTGCCGTAAACGACACGCCATACACTTATGATCCGGCGAAGGCCAAAGCGATTCTGGCGAAGGCCGGTCTGACTAACGTCAGCTTCACGCTTTCCACCTCTAATCAGCCACCGTATCTCGACATTGCCCAGGCGTTGCAGGCCAGCTTTGCGCAGGGTGGCGTGACCGTGAAACTGGATCCGGGCCTGAGTCAGCAGATTTCCACCAAAGTGAAGTCACATGATTACGACGCGTACATGTCTTCATGGGGCCCGGATTACTTTGACCCGAACACCAACGCCTCGGCGTTTGCCTTCAACCCGGAAGACGGCAGCAAAACGCTGGCATGGCGCGCTAACTGGTCAATTCCTGCACTGAACAAACTGACGCTGGCCGCCATCGCGGAACCGGATCAGGCCAAACGCGTGGCGGATTACCGTCAGCTGCAACTGGAAGTGCAGAAGAACTCACCGTTCGTCATCGGCCTGCAAGCCAAAAGCCTGATTGCTGTGCGTGACAACATCAAAGGGTACGTGCAGGGCATCAACCCTGACATGGTCTTCTACAGCAAGGTCACCAAGTAATGACAGACAGTTCAACACCCGCCGGATTCGTCCGGCAGGGTTGGCGCTGGTCAGGCCGTCTGCTGACCGGCGTGATTTCGCTGGCGCTGACGTTGCTCGGCCTGCTGGCGTTCACCTTTACGCTTTCCCATCTCGCGCCGATTGACCCGACGTTGCAGGTCGCGGGCGATCACGCCAGCGAAGCCACCTATGCCCAGGTGCGTCGCGATTTAGGGCTTGATCAGTCGGTGCCGGTGCAGTTCGCCCGATATCTCGATCATCTGGCGCATGGCGATATGGGGATTTCCCGCATCACCGCGCAGCCGGTTGCCAGCGATCTGATGCGCACCTTCCCGGCAACGGTGGAACTGGCGACCTGCGCCATTCTGCTCGGCGGGAGTTTTGGCATTCTGCTGGCGTTACTGGCGGTGTGGAAGCCGGGAAGCTGGCTGGATAACGTGGCGCGACTGGTGTCGCTGCTCGGCTATTCCGTACCGATTTTCTGGCTGAGCCTGCTCGGCCTGTTGCTGTTTTACGCCGTGCTGCACTGGGCTGGCGGGCCGGGGCGTCTTGACGATGTGTATATGTACACCATGACGCCGCGTACCGGTTTTGTGCTGATCGATACCTGGCTTTCCGGCGACCGCGACATGTTCTACAACGCCATCAGCCATTTATGGTTGCCGGTGACGGTGCTGGCGATGCTGTCGATGGCCGGGATTACCCGTCTGCTGCGTGCCTCGATGCTCGGTGAAATGAACAAAGAGTATGTGATTCTGGCGCGGTCGAAAGGCGCGGGCAGGGTGCGCGTGCTGCTGTGCCATGTGTTTCCCAACGTGCTGGGGACGCTTATTACCGTGCTGACGCTTTCCTACGCCAGCCTGCTGGAAGGTGCGGTTCTGACCGAAACGGTGTTTGCCTGGCCGGGCGTCGGACGTTATCTGACTACAGCACTGTTCGCCGCCGATACCCCGGCAATTCTTGGCGCTACGCTGCTGATCGGCACCTGTTTCGTGCTGCTGAATGCGCTGGCTGACGCCCTTACTTATCTGCTCGATCCGCGAACCCGGTAGTGGCTGCTTATGACACAAATGATCCCCGAACAACCGACGCAGGTTGAGGCTGAGGCCGACACGCCCGTCTGGAAACCTGCGCGGCGCATTACCACACTTTCCATCGGCACGGTGCTGGTGGTGATTCTGGTGTTGACCGCGCTGCTGGCCCCCTGGCTTGCACCCTTTGACCCGAATATTCAGCACATCGAACTGCGCCTGCTGCCGCCTTCGCACGCCCACTGGCTGGGCACTGACGGTTTTGGCCGCGATCTGCTTTCGCGCGTGGTGTACGGCGCGCGTCCGACACTGCTGCTGGTTTCGCTGATCCTGTTGCTGACCATTCCGGTCGGTCTGCTGATCGGCATCAGTGCCGGTTACATCGGTGGCTGGTTTGAGCGCATTGTGATGCGCCTGACCGATATCGTGATGTCACTGCCGAGTCTGGTGATGGCGCTGGCGCTGGTCGCCATCCTCGGCCCCGGCCTGATGAACGGTGCGCTGGCGCTGGCATTTACCAGCTGGCCGCCGTTTGCGCGTCAGGCGCGGGCGGAAACGCTGGCGCTGCGCCGCAGTGATTATCTGGCTGCCGCGCGTATGCAGGGCATTGGCGGTTTCCGTCTGATGTTCGGCCATATTCTGCCGTTGTGTCTGCCAAGCGCGGTAGTGCGTGCGGCACTCAGCCTGGGCGGCATCATTCTGGCGTCTGCCGGTCTGGGTTTCCTCGGCATGGGGATTCAGCCGCCGACCGCCGAATGGGGCTCGATGGTGGCTGAGGGCAGTAAAGTGATTTTCGATCAGTGGTGGGTCGCCGCTGCACCGGGCGGGGCAATTCTGTTTGCCAGCCTGGCTTTCAACCTGCTGGGCGATGGCCTGCGTGACAAAATGGATCCACGACATGGCAACTGATGCGCTCTCTCTTCATCAAAAACACAATCATGCCAAAACGCTGCAAAACGACCGGCTGATTGCCAGGGATATGACCATCTGGCTGCCGGGCGAACGCCCGGTCGAGCTGGTGAAATCGCTCTCCCTGAACGTCGGGCAGGAGCGTGTGGCGCTGGTCGGGGAATCCGGTTCCGGTAAATCCCTCACCGCCCGCGCGCTGATGGGCTTGCTGCCACACCCTTGTCAGATGCGCGCGACGCAGCTGACGCTGGGCGATAACGATCTGACCACGCTGAAAGAGCGCGAGTGGAGCCGTTTGCGCGGTAACCGCGTCTCGATGGTGATGCAGGATCCCAAACATGCGCTGAACCCGACGCAAAAAATCGGCAAGCAGGTGGAAGAACCGCTGCGCCTGCATACCCGTCTCGGGCGCAAAGAGCGCCAGGAAAAAGTGACGGAGATGCTCAGCGCCGTCGGCCTGCCGAATCCGGCATTTCTGCAACAGCAATATCCGCATCAGCTTTCCGGCGGCATGGGGCAGCGTGTGATGCTGGCGATTGCGCTGATCAACGATCCGCAATGGCTGATCGCTGATGAACCGACGTCGGCGCTGGATTTTGACATGCGTGAACAGGTGCTGGGGCTTATCGAGCGTTTAGTCGAGCAACGCAACATGGGGCTGATTCTCATCAGCCATGATTTACAACAGGTGGCGCACTACTGTGAGCGCGTGCTGGTGATGTACAAAGGCGAACTGCTGGACGAACTTGCGGCGGACCAGTTGGCGCACGCCACGCACCCCTACACGCAGACGCTCTGGTCGTGTCGTCCGAGTAAGTTTACTCACGGCGAACGTCTGCCGGTATTGGATCGCGAGCTTCTGGCGTCGCTGAAAAAGGAGCCTCGCCATGAGTGAAGCTATCGCTGAACTGCAACAGTTAAGCGTTTCCCACCGTATGGGGCATGAAGTGCGCACCGTGGTGCATAACGTGAATCTGACCATCAACAAGGGCGAATGCTTCGGTCTGGTGGGGCCGTCCGGTTGCGGTAAATCCTCGCTGCTGTGGGTGCTGGCGGGTCTGAACGGCCAGTGGGACGGCAGCCTGACGCTGCTCGGGCAGCAGGTC
The DNA here is from genome assembly GCF_003697865.1 of Rahnella sp. Larv3_ips. Lineage (NCBI taxonomy): Bacteria > Pseudomonadati > Pseudomonadota > Gammaproteobacteria > Enterobacterales > Yersiniaceae > Rahnella > Rahnella sp. Larv3_ips. The sequence goes on from NZ_MJIB01000004.1 coordinate 619,751, forward strand.
AAACCCGGCAAACCGTTCACCGGCAGCCTGCGCCGCGACGTGCAGATGGTCTTTCAGGATCCGTATGCCTCGCTGCATCCGAAACATAAACTGCTGCGCACGCTGGCAGAGCCACTGAAAATCATCAAAGAGCAGGACATTGAGCAAAAAATTGCCGAAGGTTTCCGGCAGGTCGGGCTGGATCCGGCGCTGATGAAGCGTTATCCGCATCAGCTCTCTGGCGGACAGCGTCAGCGCGTTGCGATTGTGCGTGCTTTATTGCTCAAACCAAAGCTGCTGCTGCTTGATGAACCGACCTCCGCCCTGGATATGTCGGTGCAGGCAGAAATCCTCAACCTGCTCAACGATTTAAAATCCGCAGGGGATCTGACCATGTTGCTGGTCAGTCATGATGCCGACGTGATTGATCATATGTGTGATCGTGCGGTGCATATGGCCAAGGGATACGTTTTGAGCTAAATCTAATTTATTAAATAACAAAGCTTTTTTTGATGGTTCTTGCTCTGAGGTTGCCCGTCTACACTCGAAAAAAATGTCTTTTCATCTGTGGAGATCGACCTTAATGAAAGTACGAGTGCCTTCCCTGTTATTTTTACTCATGATGGCGGTAACCCGTGTGGATGCGGCGACGCCAGTCGATACGCTGGTGGTGGCGGGATCGCTGGAAGGGATCATCAGTCTGGATCCGGCGGAAAGTTTTGAAACCGTCAGCTCCGGCAATCTGGTTAACCTGTATCAGCAACTGGTGGTGTCTGACCGCCAGCATCCGGACCAGCTCGATCCCGATATCGCCGCCAGCTGGCAGGCGGGGGCGGACGGGCGTAGCCTGATATTTACCCTCAAGCCGGGACTGAAATTTTCCAGCGGCAATCCGGTCACCGCCGATGATGTGATCTATTCGTTTACCCGCGTCGTTAAACTCAATAAAAGCCCGTCGTTTATTCTCGGAGAGCTGGGATGGACGCCGGAAAATGTTGACGGCAATCTGAAAAAGCTGGCTGACGATAAAGTGCAGCTGACCTGGCCTGCGGATATCGGCAGCGGTCTGGTGCTGAGTATTCTCTCTGCACCGGTGGCGGGGATCGTCGACAGCAAATTGCTGAAAGAACACACCGATAAAGACGATTTCGGTAACAGCTGGCTGCGCTCCCGTTCGGCGGGCAGCGGCGCCTATGTAGTGCGTAACTATGTGCCGCACGAAGCGCTGATCTTTAAACGTAATCCGAACGCGAAACCGCTGGCAAGGCTTGAGAACGTACTGTTCAAAAACGTGGGCGATCCGTCCACCCGTCGTCTGCTGGTGGTCAATGGCGACGCTGATGTGGCCTATGATTTAGGTGCGGATCAGTTCAGCTCGCTGCAAAACGAGAAGGGCGTGCACGTGGCGCAGTTCCCGGCGGCGAAGGTGTTCTATCTGGCGTTTAATGTCGGTGACACCACCCAACCGGCGCTGGCGAATCCGGCACTGTGGGAAGCGGCCCGCTGGCTGGTGGATTATCAGGGGATTTCAACCGAACTGCTGAAAGGGCAATACGGCATTCATCAGACCTTCCTGCCGGACGGTCTGGCGGGGGCGATTGACGATCAGCCGTTTAAATATGACGTGGCAAAAGCCAAAGCGATTCTCAGCAAGGGCGGAATTGCGCCGGGGACTAAAATCGATTTGATCGTCATTAACCAGCCACCGTATTCCGATATTGCTCAGGCGTTGCAGGCCAGTTTTGCCAAAGCCGATATCAATCTTGTGGTGCATCCGCTGGTGGAAAGCGATGTGCTGACACGCATGCGGGCGCATAAATTCCAGTCAATCTTCACCTACTGGGGCGCTGATTATCTTGATCCGAACACCAACGCCAGTACCTTCGCTTATAACGTGCCCAACGGGCCGAAAACCCTGGCGCAGCGCATTCAGTGGGTGATCCCGGAAATCAGTAAACAAACGCGTGCGGCAGCGGCAGAGTCCGACCCGACCAAACGTAAAGCGCTCTATGCAGATTTACAGCGCGAGTTGCAACGCAGTTCACCGTTTGTTGTGGCGCTACAGAGTAAATTGCTGGTGGCAATCCGCGATAACGTGAAGGGCGCAAGCCAGAATGTGGCGGGTAGCCAGTTGTATCTCGATTCGATTACGAAAGAGTAATTTTGACAGTAATACAGGTATCACCGACGTTGCACTTTTTTATCAACGCTGCACATCAACAGGGAATTTGTTGATTAAATGTCGATAAAGTGTGCAAGAAGTAAAGCTGTGATCTTGCAGCTTGTAGTCAAAGCACTGACAAATCAGGTGTTTGTGATTTCACAGTGAGTTGGCATAGAAGCTGCATTATTTATTCCACAGGGTTCACCCCACGGAAGGCTGATCAAAGTTATCAAAAAGGCGTCCGTTAGCGTTCATGAAAACTGAGCGCTAACTGGACGCTTTTTTTTGCCCCGCGGGCAACTGCCTGAACTTACGCTAGAATCACAGCATCAGGTCAGAAAGAAGGTGCGGATGCAGACACTCACAGGGTGGCAAAAAGGCGGGGCGATCTGCCTGACGCTGGGCGGATTGCAGTATGTCGTGGCGGAGAAAATCAGTGCGCTGGCGTGGCGTGCACCTGACTATTCTTATCTTCAGAATTACATCAGTGATTTGGGGATCGCATCGTGCGGTATGACGGCGGATGGGCGTGACATTTGCTCCCCGCTCCATGTCCTGATGAACAGCGGATTTGCGCTGGAAGGCGTTTTATTTTTCATCGCCTGCTGGCTGTTAAGGGCAGTGTTTCATGAAAAGGGGCAGGCGCCGTTTCTGTTTTTCGGGCTGCTGCACGGCGTGGGCGGCGTGCTGATCGCACTTTTTCACAGCGGCGGTGGCACCGGCGGCGTGACGCTGCATCAGACGGGCGCCGTGCTGGCGATCGCTGGCGGAAATGTCTGCCTGCTGAGCGCTGGGTGGATGAAGCGCGGTATTTCAGGGTGGAAGATATTTTCGGCGCTGAGTCTGCTATCCGGCTGCATTGGCCTCATCAGCATGATGACGATTTCGCTGGACGTACTGCCAACAGGCCTGATTGAACGCCTGTCGGTTTACACCATCACCGCATGGCAGGTGTGCACAGGTTTGTGGTTGCTCAGACGAAAAAAAGCGCCCGCAGGCGCTTAATTCAGAACGGTATTTGCAGATTAACGGCCAAACAAATCGCGGCGTTTCGGCTTCACAAACTGAGCCAGCAGCACCAGCACACCGATAATCATAAATACGCTGAACACCACGACCAGCCACTGTGGCATGCCGAGTGTCAGGAATTCCCACTGCTTTTCTGCACAGTCACCGGTGGCAACGAACATGCCAGGGAACCATTTGTCCAGAGGCAGCCAGGTCGGGAAGCGCGCGGCGAAATCACAGGTGGCAAACGGAGAGGGGTGCAGCTGGATCATGGTGTGTTCCCATGACAGGCGGATCCCTTCGTAAGCACTGTATAACCAAATCAGAATACCGGCGTAACGCAACCAGGTAGAAGGCGCGATGGCACCCACCAGACCGGCACCGAGAATACCCAGCAAAGCACAACGCTCGTAAATACACATCACGCATGGTTGAAGCAACATGACGTGTTGGAAATAGAGCGCAACCAGCTCAAGGATCAGCGCGGTCAGTGCCATCAGAAGCCAGGCACCGCGTCCCTGTGAGCAGCGGTTAAGATATTGCAACATAGAAATTTTTTCCCTGCAGTTAGCTACTGAGACGCAGTGTAAACCAATTGCTTCCCGCTGCCAGCCTGTCTGCATGAAAATTAGGTAAATAATTGCGTGAATTCGGAGAATTCGACTTTTAATTTCGGTAATTTCCTCCACGGCATACGCATCAGAAATTACCGGGTCTTGCACCTGCGCTATCAGGCCAGCGAAATCCATCCCATCTGCGTGTACCACTCCGTCATTCCCGGCAGCAAGTACTGTACGCACAGCAGGCCGACCAGCGTCATCACCACCGTATAAGGCAGCGCCATCCACACCATTCTCCCGTAAGAGAGGCGGATCAGCGGCGCAAGCGCAGACGTCAGCAGGAACAGAAATGCCGCCTGGCCGTTAGGCGTCGCCACCGACGGCAGATTGGTGCCGGTGTTGATCGCCACCGCCAGCAGCTCGAACTGTTGCAGGCTGACAGCGCCGCTTTCCAGCGCGGCTTTGGCCTCGTTAATGTAAACCGTGCCGACGAACACGTTATCTGACACCGACGACAGCAGGCCATTAAAGAGATAGAACAATGACAGCTGGTTCGACGGGGCAGCCTGAAGAACGAAATGAATGATCGGGCTGAAGAGGTGCTGCTCGATGATCACGGCGACCACCGCAAAGAAGACCGTCAGCAAGGCGGTAAACGGCAGCGATTCCTGGAAGGCTTTACCGATGGCATGTTCATCGGTCACGCCGCAGAACGCGGTGGCGAAGATGATCACCGAAAGCCCGATCAGGCCGACTTCGGCAAGATGAAATGCCAGCGCGGCAATCAGCCAGACGCCGATCAGCGCCTGCACGGCCAGCCTGATTTGCTCCTGTTTCGTCATGTTTTCGCTGTTTTTCTGGTCGAACTTTTTCAGGACCTCAAAGACCGGCTGCGGCAGCTGCGCGCCATAACCAAACCAGCGGAAACGCTCGACCAGCGCGCAGACAATAAACCCGCAGATAAACACCGGTACGCTGACCGGCGACATCCTGATCAGGAAGTCGGCAAACTGCCAGCCTGCGCTTTTGGCGATGATCAGGTTTTGCGGTTCCCCCACCATGGTCATCACGCCGCCCAGCGCCGTGCCGACACCGGCATGCATCATCAGGCTGCGCAGAAAGGCGCGGAACTGCTCAAGGATTGCCTGACGCTGCGTGTTCCCGGTAAAGGCGCTGTCGTCGCTGATCCCGGCGTCTTCTGGCTGGTTCGAGGCAACGTTGTGGTAAATGGAATAGAACCCGACCGACACGCTGATCACCACGGCGATCACCGTCAGCGCATCCAGGAAGGCGGAAAGAAACGCTGCGGCAAAACAAAACGCCAGGGAAAGCGCGATTTTATTGCGCAGGTTTAACAGCAGCTTGGTGAAGACGTACAGCAGCAGCTGCTTCATGAAGTAGATACCGGCCACCATGAAAATCAGCAGCAGGATCACCTCCAGATTGGCAGAAATCTCCTCACGGATGCGCTCTGCGCTGGTCATGCCGATCATCACCGCTTCAATAGCCAGTAAACCGCCGGGCTGTAACGGGTAACATTTCAGAGCCATGCCCAGGGTGAAAATAAATTCCACCACCAGTAACCAGCCCGCCAGAAAGGGGCTGACCAGGAAGAAAACCAGCGGATTAACAATCAGAAAGACCAAAATAGTGATTTTGTACCAACCGGGAGACTGACCCAGAAAGTTTTTTATAAACGCGCGCGTGAAGGTGGTTTCCATATATCCCCAAAGGCTCCTGTTATTATCATTTATATTTCAAATGGTTAATCAAATATCATCATAATTAATTTAGCAATGACGGGGCAGACAGCGGCAATAAGTGATTCAAAAATTTAAATTTATGCCAACCCCTGCACAGTTTCCACATTGCCTGTCACTGTGGCCTATAACCGGGGATTTTCATCTGGTATGATGAGCTCAACTTTACCCCCAATAAATGCCCCAAACGGAACGACAAACACATGGTTATTAAGGCACAAAGTCCTGCCGGTTTTGCCGAAGAGTATATCATCGAAAGCATCTGGAACAGTCGGTTCCCGCCCGGTTCAATCTTACCGGCTGAAAGAGAACTTTCAGAACTCATTGGGGTAACCCGAACGACCTTACGTGAAGTGTTACAGCGTCTTTCCCGCGACGGCTGGCTGACCATTCAGCACGGTAAGCCGACGAAAGTGAACAATTTCTGGGAAACCTCCGGCCTGAATATTCTTGAAACGCTGGCGCGTCTGGATCATGACAGTGTTCCGCAGCTGATCGACAATCTTCTTTCCGTGCGTACCAATATCGCGACGATTTTCATCCGCAAAGCGATGCGCACTAACCCGGAAGAGACGCAGAAAGTGCTGGCTACCGCCGAGGTGGTTGAAGACCAGGCCGAAGCCTTTACCGTGCTGGATTACGACATTTTCCGCGGCCTGGCGTTTGCGTCCGGCAATCCGATTTACGGTCTGATCATCAACGGATTGCGCGGTTTGTACACGCGCGTCGGGCGTTATTACTTCTCCAATCCTGAAGCCCGTAAACTGGCTATCGCGTTCTACAAGAAATTGTCAGACATTTGCCACGAAAAAAGTTACGAGCAGATTGTGGATTGCGTGCGCAATTATGGCCGTCAGAGCGGTGAAATCTGGCACAGTATGCAAGGCACCATGCCGGGTGATCTTACCGATCAAAAGAAGTAAAAACCCAGTCCGTCAGGTCTGAACAGTAAAATGAGAAAAGGGCGCTGAGCGCCCTTTTTTAATGCCTGAACAGACTCTTTTCATCGCAGACGTTCGCCCGTCAGAGCGGTGCAGGGCGCGGCGGGCAACGCTCCAAAAGTTCGACGCTGCCGTCGGCGTTGAGTTGCTCGATAAACACATCGAAGCCCCAGAGACGATGAACGTGCTTCATCACTTCGCGGCGGCTTTTATCCAGCGGCGCACGATCCTGCGGGATATAACGCAGCGTCAGCGAACGGTCCCCGCGCAAATCGACGTTCCACACCTGAATGTTAGGTTCATGATTGCTCAGATTATATTGCGCTGATAACTCCTGACGAATAGCCCGGTAGCCTTCTTCATTGTGGATCGCCGCGATTTCCAGATAGTTATTGTGATCGTCATCGAGCACGGTAAACAGGCGGAAATCACGCATCACTTTCGGCGACAGGAACTGACTGATGAAACTCTCATCTTTAAAATCACGCATCGCGAAATGCAGCGTGGTCAGCCAGTCGGATCCGGCAATGTCCGGGAACCAGTAATGATCTTCTTCGGTCGGTTCCTGACAGATGCGCTTGATGTCCTGGAACATCGCAAAGCCCAGCGCATACGGGTTGATTCCGCTGTAATACGGGCTGTTATAAGGCGGCTGGAATACCACGTTGGTGTGGCTGTGCAGGAATTCCAGGATGAAACGGTCAGAGACTTTCCCCTCGTCATACAGATGATTGAGGATGGTGTAATGCCAGAAAGTCGCCCAGCCTTCATTCATCACCTGAGTCTGTTTCTGCGGATAGAAATACTGACTGATTTTGCGCACGATGCGTAAAATCTCGCGCTGCCATGGCTCCAGCAACGGGGCATTTTTTTCCATGAAATACAGCAGGTTTTCCTGCGGTTCGGAAGGGAAACGGCGCGCCTGTTCCGGTGCATCGATGGCGTCTTTGCGCGGAAGGGTTTTCCACAGCGTATTCACCTGGCTTTGCAGATATTCCTCGCGGCTTTTTTGTCGCGCCAGCTCTTCCTGCAGCGAGATTTTTTGCGGACGCTTATAGCGGTCAACGCCATAATTCATCAGCGCGTGGCAGGAATCGAGCAACCGCTCCACTTCATCAGTACCATAACGCTCCTCACACTCACTGATGTAGCGTTTGGCGAACAGCAGATAATCGACGATGGAACTGGCGTCGGTCCAGCTTTTAAACAGGTAGTTATTTTTAAAGAAAGAGTTATGCCCGTAGCAGGCATGAGCCATCACCAGCGCCTGCATCGTAATGGTATTTTCTTCCATCAGATAGGCGATACAGGGATTGGAATTGATGACGATCTCATACGCCAGACCTTGCTGGCCGTGTTTGTAGAGTTGCTCGGTTTCGATGAATTTTTTGCCGAACGACCAGTGCGTATAGTTGATGGGCATGCCGATGCTGGAGTAGGCATCCATCATCTGTTCGGAGGTGATGATTTCGATTTGATGGGGATAGGTGTCCAGCCGGTAAGACTTCGCTACCCGATCAATCTCAGCGAGATAGGTTTGCAACAAATCAAACGTCCAGTCCGGTCCATCGCTAAGACGTTTGTCCTCAGTATTTTTCTTTTGGGTCACTGTCGTCATAAGCCGCACCCTCATTCAGTTATGGACGCTACAGAGTGTTTGATTCACAACCTTTTCTTAAGATTTCGCACGTCCATTAATAATCGTAGCTCAATCTGATTTTGCTGCCTGATAAACACCAGAAATCCATTCCTCTGCCATTCTATATCCCCCGGTCTGCGCGCTGTCAACGTGCGGGGTGCCGGATAAAAAACGCCCTGCGGGCAGGGCGGGGGTGGCGTTCAGGGGCGGCGAGGGGGGTTAACTGCGGATAAACGCCAGCAGATCCTGATTGATTTCCTCTTTGTGCGTGCTGCACAGGCCATGCGATGCGCCCGCATAGACTTTACTTTTGCCGTCCGGCAGAAGTTTCAGCGCGGCTTCGCTGGAGGACACCGGCGGCACGATTTGATCGTCGTCGCCGTAGATGACCAGCGTCGGGATGGTCATCTTTTTCAGATCTTCGCGCTGGTCGGTTTCCGAAAACGCTTTCACACAGTCATACAGGGATTTGATTGACCCCTGCATTCCCTGAAGCCAGAAACTTTCGCGCAGCCCTTCGGACACCTCGGCACCAGGACGGTTGAAACCATAAAATGCGTCGGGCAGATCGCGGAAAAACTGAGAGCGGTCTTTCTGCACACCGTCGCGAATGCCGTCAAAAACGGAAAGGGGTAAACCGTCAGGGTTAAAATCCGTTTTGATCATGATCGGTGGCACGGCTGCAATCAGCACCGCTTTTGCCACGCGCGAGGTGCCGTGACGGCCAATGTAGCGGGCGACTTCACCGCCGCCGGTAGAGTGCCCGACGTGCACCGCGTCTTTCAGATCCAGGTGCGCGGTTAACTCGGCCATATCATCGCCGTATTGATCCATAGTGTTGCCGTCCCACGACTGCGAGGAGCGGCCATGCCCGCGGCGGTCGGCGGCAATCACGCGATATCCGTTGTTGGCCAGAAACAGCATCTGATCTTCGAAGGCGTCTGAGGTCAGTGGCCACCCGTGGCTGAACACCACCGGCTGCCCGCTTCCCCAGTCTTTGTAAAACAACTGCGTACCATCTTTAAGTGTCAGAAAGTTTGAATTATTCACACATCGTCCCCTCAGGCTGGATGAAAAGTTGCTCGACATGAACCGATCGAAGTGTAGGAGATTTTTTCGCCCATGGCCGGAAAAGTGATCTGCAGCAAATTTTAGCGGGGTGATAAACGCCACCGGCGTCTGCCCCGCGATCTGCGCAATAAATGAGGGAATATCACTGCGCGACTTCTTTGCAGTGGTTTATTCTGATAAGTAGCTTGTATACAAGAATAAATGCCCGTTATGAAAGCCGGGCTGATGGCCTTAAAACTCAGTGACAGCAATGCTGTCATTGCTTTCACAAAACCATAAGTTTCTCTCTGCGCAGCATAAATGTTGCGTGATATCGTTATTTATTTCCGCCTATTGATAAATTTGCTGGTATGAACGATAAATAATTGTGAAACAACTCACGGTTATGAACGCCTGTGTTGGCGATTTTTAACAGTCAGGTTAATTTCCTGTCATCAGAATATTATGCTTTGTTTGGGCGTTGAGTGGAGTCGATATGCGTGTAGTGATTTTAGGCAGTGGTGTGGTCGGTGTCGCCAGTGCATGGTATCTGGCAAAAGCGGGTCATCAGGTGACGGTTATCGATCGTCAGTCCGGCCCGGCAGAAGAAACCAGCGCGGGCAATGCGGGGCAGATCTCACCGGGCTACGCGGCACCCTGGGCGGCTCCCGGCGTTCCGGTCAAGGCGGTGAAATGGATGTTCCAGAAACACGCGCCGCTGGCGATCCGCCTCGACGGCACGCAGTTCCAGCTCAAATGGATGTGGCAGATGCTGCGCAACTGCGACATGAACCATTATCAGACCAATAAAGGCCGCATGGTCCGGCTGGCAGAGTACAGCCGCGATTGCATGAAAGCGCTGCGTGAAGATACCGGCATTCAGTATGAAGGGCGTCAGGGCGGCACATTACAACTGTTTCGTACTGCGCAGCAGTTTGAAAGCGCCGCAAAAGATATCGCCGTGCTGGAAGACGCGGGCGTGCCGTATCAGTTGCTGGAGTCTGCGCAGCTGGCGAGCGCAGAACCCGCGCTGGCACAGGTAGCGCACAAGCTGACCGGCGGGTTACGTTTGCCAAACGATGAAACCGGCGATTGCCAGATGTTTACCCGCCGGCTGGCGGAGATGGCGCGTCAGGCCGGTGTGGTGTTTGAATTTAACCGCACGGTGGATAAGCTGCATGTGGAAAACGGCGAAATTACCGGCGTGCAATGCGGCAATGACATCGTTAAAGCAGATGCTTATGTTGTGGCGTTCGGTTCCTATTCCACCGCGCTGCTGGCTGATCTGGTGTCGATTCCGGTGTATCCGCTGAAAGGCTATTCGCTGACGATCCCGATTACCGATCCTGCTTCTGCGCCAGTTTCCACCGTGCTGGATGAAACCTACAAAATTGCTATCACCCGTTTTGACGACCGTATCCGCGTGGGCGGCATGGCGGAGATCGTCGGCTTCAACCTGAAGCTGGCGCAGGCGCGCCGCGAAACACTGGAAATGGTGGTGAAAGATTTATACCCGAACGGGGGCAATGTCGAACAGGCCACTTTCTGGACCGGTCTGAGGCCGATGACGCCGGACGGCACGCCGATTGTCGGACGCACCCGCATCAAAAATCTGTTCCTGAATACCGGTCACGGTACGCTGGGCTGGACCATGGCCTGCGGCTCCGGCCAGTTGCTGTCAGACATTATGTCAGGCGTGACGCCGGCTATCCCCTCTGATGATTTATCCGTTGAGCGCTACAGCCCGGACTTTATTGCCCGCCCGGCGGGCCCGCATAAAATGCATCCGGTGGGCTGATCCCGCTGCACATTTCCGCCGGTGCAGCCGCTGTGCTGCACCGGCGTTACTTTGATCACTACCGGAGCTGGTATGCCTCGCCCGATTTCTGCCACTATCTCTCTCTCTGCGCTCACACATAACGTCAATGTCATCCGGGGTTTCGCGCCGGACAGTAAAATCTGGGCCGTGGTGAAAGCCAACGGCTACGGTCACGGCATCGAACGTATCTGGAAAAGTTTATCCGGCGCGGACGGCTTCGCCTTACTCGATTTTAAAGAAGCGATTTTACTGCGGGAATCGGGCTGGGAAGGCCCGATTCTGCTGCTCGAAGGTTTTTTCAGCGCGGCAGATATCGCCACCCTCGACCAGTATCGCCTGACCACGTCGGTTCACAGTGAATGGCAGATTGCCGCGCTGGCGCAGGCGCAAGTCAGTCACCCGGTGAACGTCTATCTGAAAGTGAACAGCGGCATGAACCGGCTGGGTTTTGCCCCTGAGCGTATTCCTGCGATGTGGAAAAAGCTGCGGGAACTCGGCCAGGTGGGGGAAATCACGCTGATGAGTCACTTCGCCACCGCCGACAGCGCCGAAGGCGTGGACGCGCAAATGCAGGTCATCGCCCGGGCTGGCGCAGGGATCGGCGGGCCGCGTTGTCTGGCGAACTCTGCCGCGACGCTGTGGCATCCGCAGACCCATTACGACTGGGTGAGGCCGGGCATTGTGCTGTATGGCGCATCGCCGAGCGGGCAGTGGCAGGACATCGCCGGTACCGGTCTGCGCCCTGTGATGACGCTGCGCAGCGAGCTTATCGGCATTCAGACGCTGAACAGTGGCGACCGCGTGGGCTATGGCGCACGGTATACGGCGGCGCAGGCTCAGCGTATCGGCGTGGTCGCCTGCGGTTATGCCGACGGCTACCCGCGCCATGCGCCTTCCGGTACGCCAGTCTGGGTGGACGGAGTGCGCACGAGCACGGTTGGGACGGTATCAATGGATATGCTGGCGGTGGATTTAACGCCATGCCCGCAGGCGCAGATTGGCGCACCGGTCGAGCTGTGGGGGAATCATCTTCCGGTGGATGAGGTGGCAACGGCGGCCGGTACGCTGGGTTATGAGCTGCTGACCGCGCTGGCCCCCCGCGTACCGGTGACGACTGTCGAATAAACAGCCGTATTAACGTTCCAGACGGGTCAGATTGCCCGTTGATTTTTTGCTGGCGCGACGCGCCAGCATCGCCAGACATCCTCCCGCCAGCATGACCAGCGCCACGCTCAGCTTCGGCTGCAACGGCAGTGCCATCGCAATAAACCCAAGTATCGCGCCACCGGCCATCTGTACCGAACCTACCAGCGCTGAGGCGACACCTGCCTCGCTGGAGTAAGGTTCGAGCGCATAGCTGGTCGCCGGGCCCATCAGGAATGCCAGTCCGGCACAGGCGCTGGCAACCGGCAACATGTATAACCAGGTGGCGGTTTGCTCTGCCGGCGGAACCAGCGTGATCCCCGCAATCAGCCCTAAACAACCGGCGAACATCAGTATGCCCCCCGTTTTCAGACACACCGGACGTCCCACCTTGCGGATAATGCGGTTAGCCACAAAGCTCACCGCCATAATCCAGAAGCCGTTTGCGCCAAAGACGATGGAGAACTCCAGCGGAGAAAGCCCGGCAACGTTCATCAGTACCGTCGGTGCCAGCGAGACGTAGGTCAGCGCCATGCCCATGGCTCCGGCATTGACCAGCGCAAAGGTGATGAAACGTGGATCCGATAAAATGCGTGCGTACTGGCGGAACGGCAGACCGCGGTTGGTGAGCGTATCCGCAGGGCGGGTTTCCGGCAGTTTGAAAATGACCAGCAGCAGGATGGCGATCGTATAGCCACTGAGCGCCCAGAAGGGCGCACGCCAGCCGTAAAACTGGGCAATCAGGCCACCTATCAGCGGGGCGAGTGCCGGGATAATATTCAGCGTGCCGTTGAGAAAACCGTAAGCGCGGGCGGCATCGTTGCCGCTCATGCGGTCACGCACGCCGCTGAAAATCACCACCGAGGTGCAGCAGACCGCCAGCCCCTGAACCACGCGTGAGAGCAGGAACATCCACGGTGCCACGGACGTGGCGGCGATGATTGCCCCCGCCAGATACACCAGCACGCCGATAATCGCGATCGGGCGACGACCGAATTTATCCACCAGCGGCCCGGCAACCAGTTGCCCCAGCCCCATGACCAGAATGAATAAGGAAATGGAGGACTGAATCACGGCCTCTGAGCTGTCTAAACCCACGGCAATTGCCGGGATGGCGGGCAGGTATAAATCAATACCGAGCGGGCCAAGCAATACCATGCTCAGCAACAGGAAAAGGAATTTTTGCATTGAAAACATCACTGTCAGTCATCCGAAAGGACGATAAGGGTAATGATTTAGTTAATGAATGAAAAGCAACTTGTGACAATCAGGGCGGTGCGGGAGAAGAGCGGGGCGGGAAAAAGCACGGACACGCAGAGCCTGTCCGTGCTGACGCGAGATTTGCCGCGTGATTATTTCTTCCAGAAATCGTCGAACACGGTGACCGGCGGCTGGCGTTTGTGCTCAGTGCGCAGATACCAGCCTTCGATGATTTTCGCCGAGGAGTCGTCGATCTTTTTTCCTTCCAGATAATCGTCGATCAGTTCGTAAGTCACGCCGAGCGCCACTTCATCCGGCAAGGCAGGGCGGTCTTCTTCTAAATCCGCTGTTGGTGCTTTGGTATAAAGGTGCGCCGGGCAGCCCATTTCCCGAAGCAACGCTTTCCCCTGACGCTTGTTCAGACGGAAAATCGGGTTGATGTCGGTGCCGCCATCGCCGTATTTGGTGAAGAAGCCGGTCACGGCTTCTGCTGCGTGATCGGTGCCGACCACCACGCCTTTCTTCATGCCCGCAATGCTGTACTGCGCTTTCATGCGTTCGCGGGCTTTTTCGTTACCCTTGATGAAATCGCTGAGTTCGATACCGATTTCGCGCAACGTCGCTTCACTGGCTAACACGGCGTTCTTGATATTGACGGTCAGGACCTGATCCGGCTGGATAAAGGTGATGGCATCCTGACAGTCGGATTCATCGGCCTGCACGCCATAAGGCAAGCGCACGGCAATGAACTGATAACTGTCGTCGGCAGTTTCCGCACGTAATTCGCTAATTGCCGTTTGGCAAAGTTTGCCGGTGAGAGTAGAATCCTGCCCGCCGCTGATGCCCAGTACCAGTGATTTAATAAATGGATGGGCCAGCAGATAATTTTTGAGAAAATCGACGCTGACACGCACTTCCTGCGCGGCATCGATTTGCGGTTTAACGTGCAGAGCCTGAATAATCTCTTGTTGTAAAGCCATTGACCACTCCTCCTGAAGGCTGCCTTCGAGGAACCCGAGGCAAAAAATAAGACGTTATCAGGATAAACCTACCCCGCATCGCTCAAAAGGACAAGATTCAGCAGATCGTTCGGCGCAAATCTGTACGCTGCCGGACGCCGCTTCTGCGCCTCAGGATGCAGTCATGACGTTCACGCCCTGAAACAAAAAATCAAGGCGGGAAAGTGTAATGATTGCGTTTTTTTATGGCAGGAAGTTATGCAAAAAATATAAGTGGTTAGGAACTGTCTAAAAAGGTCGCTTTATTAAGATCTCGCGGGCTGAGTACGTTATATTTGTTGCGGTAAAAATAGTTGTATGTATGTGCCATCGAAACGGAGTTGCCAGGCTTGATTAACGGATCCTAATTAATGGCATAAATCGTGTAGTTCAATATCGTTATTTGCCTTAAGTCTTATTGGGGAAGCAAAATGTTTTTTCGGGTTGTACGTCGTTTACCAGCGTGTGCCGTAGTCTGCGGTGCAGCGCTGTTCAGTATCTCAAGCCTTGCAGACACTACTATTTTCACTGCGTTAGATGATCCCGCTCAGGCGAAGAAGCCGTTCGTAGGGAATGTTCAGGCGGGTTACAGTGCACAAACCGGTAACACCAGCAACTCCACGCTGAATGCCGATACCACCATGACCTGGTTTGATACCAACACCGCTTACAGCTTGTGGGGTTCTGCACGTAACACCTCCTCTTCCGGTGTCCGTTCATCCGAGAAATATCAGGCCGGTGCGCGTACCCGTTACAATATGGATAACGCTAACTACCTGTTTGGTCAGGCAAGCTGGCTGAGTGACCGCTACAACGGTTATCGCGCGCGCGATGTGGCCACCGTCGGTTACGGTCGTCAGATCTGGAGCGGTCCGGTCCACACGCTGAATCTGGAAGCAGGTCCGGGTGTGCGTCATGATGAATTCCAGGCAGGCGGCAATTCCACCCGTGCGCTGGCTTACGGCTCAGGCACTTACGGTTATCAGATAAGCGATACCGCGAAGTTCACTCAGGGCGTTTCAGTATTAGCGAACGATGAAACCACGCTGAACTCCGAAACTGCGCTGACCGTTGCCATCAACAGCCACTTCTCTTTGAAAGTGGCTTACGACGTGACGTACAACACCAAACCACCCGCCAGTGCGCCGGATAAAACCGACACCGTCACTTCTGTGAACCTGGTGTACGGCATGTAATTTTCCCGCCGGGAAGAAGAATTTAAAAAGCCAGAGGAGCAATCTTCTGGTTTTTTTTTGCTTGTGACGGGCGATAAACCTCTGTTCATTCCTTTCCACACTGCTCGACGTTTTCCGCCTTTAATAATAAATTACGTAAAAGTTCGGTAAAAAAAACAAACTCTCCTCAAAATCTGCCGATAACTACCTCATCATATTGTCTTGCAGATTAACGGGAGCACAGCCTGAAAAATTCAAATTTGGCATTTGAGGAAGCATGCAGAATGGTAGGCGAGTGCTGCCTGATGTTTGCATCGAATGGGGAGGAAATCAGCCGGGCACGGGTGGCGTTATGGCTTGCCCGCGCCAGAGAAGAAGCCCCGCAGATGAACGGTGAGCAGGAGGATCCGCTGCTACTGGCGATTAACTTCCTGAAAGGGGGATGAGCGAAATGACACTGTCATGAACAACAAAAAAGCCGGCATCTGTGCCGGCTTTTGACATTGACGGGTTCGGTTATCCGTTTTCAGTTTGTTTATGGAAAAGCTCCCTGAAGACCGGATAAATATCTTCCTGTTCACGGATATGCTGCATCGCGAAATTACCGAATTTCTGCTGCAACACTTCGTATTCACGCCACAGCGTCTGATGGGCGCGGCGGGTGATTTCGATATAACTGTAATAACGCACCATCGGCAGGATCTTCTGCGCCAGAAGCTGGTGGCACAGGGGGGAGTCGTCAGCCCAGTTGTCGCCATCGGAGGCCTGCGCGGCGTAAATGTTCCACTGCGCCGGATCGTAACGTTCCTGAATGACTTCATCCATCAGCTTCAGTGCGCTCGACACGATGGTGCCGCCGGTTTCCTGCGAGTAGAAGAACTCCTGTTCATCCACTTCTTTTGCCTGCGTATGGTGACGGATATAGACCACATCGACGTTTTTATACGTCCGGCTCAGGAACAGATAGAGCAGAATGTAGAAACGTTTGGCCATGTCTTTGGTCGCCTGATCCATAGAACCCGAGACATCCATCAGACAGAACATCACCGCCTGGCTTGAAGGTTCGGCGCGACGCTCATAGTTGCGATAACGTAAATCAAAGGTATCGATAAACGGCGTTTTAGCGATTTTCGCCCGCAGCTCAGCAATCTCTTTACGCAGCCGTTCCTCTTCCAGTAACTGTGCCGGTTCGCTGATTTCAACCTCAGAAAGCGTCGATTCCAGTTCACGCAGCTCCCGTTTTTTACCCGCCGTCATCGCCGTTCGGCGTGCCAGCGAGTTTTGCAAAGAACGCACCACGCTGATGTTGGCCGGCACACCGTTAGAGGTATAACCGGAGCGATGGGTTTTATATTCATTCAGCTGTTTATGCTGATTTTTTTTCAAATTAGGCAGCGCCAGATCTTCAAATAACAGATCGAGATATTCGTCTTTGGAAATCTGGAAGGAGAATTCATCCTCGCCTTCACCGTCCTGGCTGGCATCGCCCTGACCACTGCCGCCGCCACCGCCCCCTTGCGGTCGCTCGATGCGGTCATTCTGCACAAAGTGGTCATTGCCGGGGTGAACACGGTGGCGTAAGCCACCGCGGCCCTGATGGAACATGGGTTCATTGATATCCGCATTGGGGATCGACACTGACTCCCCGCTGTCGACGTCGGTAACCGAACGCTTGTTAATGGCCTCGGCAATCGACTGTTTGATTTGCGACTTATAGCGGCGCAAAAAGCGCTGGCGGTTAACCGCGCTTTTATTTTTGCCATTAAGCCGACGGTCAATAAAATACGTCATATTTCCCCCAAACGGCGTTGCCAACGATCCCCTGTTACGAGGATTTTCTCACGCGCAGATACCATTCACACAGCAGGCGAACCTGTTTGCGTGTATATCCTTTCTCCATCATTCTGTCGACAAAATCATCATGTTTCTTCTGTTCATCGGTCGACGTTTTGGCATTGAACGAAATAACCGGCAGTAACTCCTCGGTATTGGAGAACATTTTTTTCTCGATGACCGTGCGCAGTTTTTCGTAACTGGTCCAGTTCGGGTTACGGCCGCTGTTATTAGCACGGGCACGCAGCACGAAGTTGACAATCTCATTACGGAAATCTTTTGGATTGCTGATCCCGGCTGGTTTTTCGATTTTTTCCAGTTCGGCATTCAGCGATTCACGGTCAAACAGTTGTCCGGTATCCGGGTCGCGATACTCCTGATCCTGGATCCAGAAGTCAGCGTAGGTGACATAACGGTCGAAAATGTTTTGTCCATATTCGGAGTAGGATTCCAGATAAGCGGTCTGGATCTCTTTGCCGATAAACTCGGCGTATTTCGGGATCAGATAACCTTTCAGGTGCTCCAGATATTTTTCAGCAACGTCCTGCGGGAACTGTTCGCGCTCGATTTGCTGTTCCAGCACGTAGAACAGATGCACCGGGTTGGCCGCCACTTCCACATGGTCAAAGTTGAACACGCGGGAGAGGATTTTAAAGGCGAAACGCGTGGACAGCCCGTTCATGCCTTCGTCCACGCCCGCATAATCGCGGTATTCCTGATAGGACTTGGCTTTCGGATCGGTATCTTTCAGGCTTTCACCGTCGTATACCCGCATTTTGGAATAGCTGCTGGAGTTTTCCGGCGTTTTCAGGCGGGAAAGAATCGAGAAGCGGGCCAGCGTTTCCAGGGTTCCCGGCGCGCACGGTGCATGAGAAAGCTCACTGTTGCTGAGCAGTTTGTCGTAGATTTTCATCTCTTCGGACACGCGCAGGCAGTAAGGGACTTTCACGATGTAGACACGGTCAAGGAAGGCTTCATTATTCTTGTTGTTACGGAACGTCACCCACTCAGATTCGTTGGAGTGCGCCAGAATAATGCCGTTGAACGGCAGGGCGGAAATGCCTTCAGTACCGTTATAGTTCCCTTCCTGCGTTGCCGTCAGTAACGGGTGCAGCACTTTAATCGGTGCCTTGAACATCTCGACGAATTCCATCACACCCTGGTTCGCACGGCACAGCGCGCCGGAATAACCGTAGGCATCAGGATCGTTTTGCGCGTGGTTTTCCAGTTTACGGATATCCACTTTCCCGACCAGCGCGGAGATGTCCTGGTTGTTTTCATCGCCAGGCTCGGTTTTCGCGATAGCGATTTGTTCGAGGATCGACGGCCAGACTTTCACGACTTTGAATTTGGTGATGTCGCCGCCAAATTCGTGTAAACGTTTCGCGGCCCACGGCGACATGATGGTGCCGAGGTAGCGCGGAGGGATGTTGTATTCTTTTTCAAGAATGTGCGCATCTTCCTGCGGATTAAACAGACACAGCGGATGATCGTTTACCGGGCTGCGGTCGCCGTTGGCGCTCAGCACGTAAATCGGTACGCGTTGCATCAGGGATTTCAGCCGTTCGGCCAGTGAGGATTTACCGCCACCCACCGGGCCCAGTAAATAGAGGATTTGTTTCTTTTCTTCCAGGCCCTGCGCGGCATGTTTCAGGTAGGAGACGATCTGTTCGATGGCCTCTTCCATACCGTAAAACTCTTCAAATGCAGGGTAACGTGCAACAACACGGTTCGAGAATAAACGCGACAGGCGAGGTTCAAGCGCGGTATCTACCATCACTGGTTCACCGATTGCCATCAACAGACGTTCCGCCGCATTGACATAAGCACTGCGATCTTGCCGAGCAATGGTAAGAAATTCCTGCAGTGTGAACTCTTCGTCCTTGGCAGCCTCATAGCGCTGGCGATAATGGTCAAATATGTTCATACGATGCCCGTCCTTCGTTATTTTACCTTTCGTTCCTGGGATCGCGTCTGCCATTCCAGTGACTGGGGTAAAGCACAGGTTAATGAGAGCGTAAATCTGGATCTACACAATCGCTCCCGGAAGAAAGATCCCACCTGAATACAGCAACCCTTATGCCAACTTGCAGAACCCCTTGGATGCAGACAGTTGCGAATGACTAAAAACTGTCTTAAATCGGTGGAGCGGGCAACCGGTTCAGGCTAAGTCTTTCATCTATTTATAAGCGTAGTTTGGCATTAGAAAAATTTCCTCTCTGCTTTTGGCGTTTTTTAAGTCATATCAATGACTCAGTTCCTGCAAATCGTCTGAAAAGCCTTACAGGACGTGCCTTCAGGGCCGAAAGTGTTTTCTTTAGTCATTTTTATTTCATATTTTGCAGATAAATTATGCGATCGCCTCTGTTTTACTGAGTAAAGCTGTCTCAGCACAATCTGAAAAACTGTAAATGCTAAGCGCAATGTTTAACGTTCATTTACACTAGCGACGATTTTTTACTTAATGGAATTAAGACAATGAAAATTTCAAACCTTAAAACACTGTCCATCGTGGGCGCGGCAGTGCTTTGCAGCCATGCTGCCGTGGCTGGCACCTGGTCACTCGGCGCATCTGCGCTGGGCGACGTCAACCCGTATCGCGGTTATGACAATAAAGTCTTGCCAGTGCCAATTGTCTCTTACGAGGGGGATGATTTTTATTTCAAATCACTGACTGCGGGTTACTACCTGTGGAAAGACGATAAGAACAAGTTCAGCGCGACCACCACATACGTACCTTTCGGGTTTGACCCGGATGACAGCGATGACAATCAGATGAAACATCTGAACAAACGTCGCGGCACCTTATACGCGGGGCTGGCGTATTCACATATCGAAGACTGGGGTACGCTGCGTGCTACCTTCAACGGCGATGTATTGAATAACAGTAACGGTTTGCTGGCTGATGCGGCGTACCTGTACCCGATCCGCCAGGATAACTGGGCGCTGATTCCGGGCTTTGGTGTGATGTACAACAGCAGCAATCAGAATGACTATTACTATGGCGTTACCAAGGGTGAATCACGTCGCAGCGGCCTGAGCAGCTATTCCGCCGATGACAGCTTCAGCCCGTACGCTGAGCTTTCTGCACGTTATAACTTCACCCGCGAGTGGCAGGCATTCTTCACCGGCCGCTATATTCGTCTGGCGGATGAAGTGAAAGACAGCCCGATGGTCGATAAGTCATATTCTGCGATTATCTGGACAGGTGTTACTTACACCTTCTGATGCAATGCACCGCGACGGTGAACATATTGCACATTAATGGGGCATTTCGCCCCATTTGCACATTTAGAGTTCAGTGAGCTTTAAAACCATCGAATAAACTTTTCAGCCACGACCCAACCGGAGGAAACAGATGAAAGCGAAAACCGTGCAATTCCCTGATGGCACGACAGTTCCCGCAATCGGACAAGGTACCTGGTATATGGGGGAGCGAAACAGCGATCTCCGCGCCGAAGTACAGGCCTTACAGCAGGGGCTGGACGCCGGTATGACCCTGATTGATACCGCAGAAATGTACGCAGACGGCGGTGCGGAGAGGGTGGTCGGTGAAGCCATTGCCGGGCGTCGTGATGCGGCGTTTCTGGTATCAAAAGTGTACCCGCACCATGCCGGTGGCGCGAAAGCTATCGCCGCCTGTGAACAGAGCCTGAAGCGGTTAAAAACGGAGTGTATAGACCTGTACCTGTTGCACTGGCGTGGTTCGATTCCGTTACATGACACGGTGGCGGCGATGGAGACACTGCAGGCATCCGGCAAAATCCGCCGCTGGGGCGTCTCGAATCTCGACACTGACGATATGCAGGCACTGTGGAAAATCCCCGGTGGTCAGGCGTGCATGACCAATCAGGTGCTGTATCACGCCGCCGCCCGTGGCATTGAATTTGATCTGCGGCCGTGGTGTGAAGAGCACAGCGTACCGGTGATGGCTTACTGCCCGCTGGCACAGGCGGGTAAATTACGTCACGACGTGCTGACGTCAGCGGTGATGCAGGCCATCGCCCGTGCGCGGGGCGTCAGCAGTTCGCAGGTTGCGCTGGCGTGGGTAACCCGTACGGGCAACGTGATCGCGATTCCGAAGGCGGTTCAGCCTCAGCATGTTAAAGATAATGCGGCGGCGCTGACGCTCAGCCTGACGGAAGATGAAATAGCGCAAATCGACGCAGCATTCCCGGCACCGAACCATAAAACGCCGCTGGATATGGTCTGACGCCAGCTCATCACCTCACCTTAAGACGACAAAAAGGGGCCAGATGGCCCCTTTGTTATATCTATGCAAACGCCAGCGGTTTATTTGCGCAGGGAGAATGTTACTGCCAGACGCGCCGGAGCCGCATGGGTAGAAACGTGCGGAAGGGAAACTTGCGCAGTTTCCACACAGACCATGGTTTTATAGCCGTCATCGGGCATGTCCGCCATGCTGACGGACAGTGCCGAGCCTGGGTTCCATGCCACCACGTCGCTGTTGTTTTCATGTGCAATAACCAGCGTGCGTTTTAGCACAGGATCGACGATTTCGCTGGTCGCCTGCGGCTGGGTGTAAATGCGGTCAGTCTGGCCGGTGAAGGTCAAATCACCTTCTTCCTGCTTGGCTTTTGCGCCGTCAACTTTATCGATAAAGCTGTTGCCCAGACCTTTAATGCTGACACCGGCGATATCGCCAATGTTGAAATAGGTGTGCAGGGCACTGTTGGCCTCGAAATCACCGGTAGATTCAAGCTCAATGTGGCAGGTTTCACCCAGCGTGAAGCGGGCTGTCAGCGTGAAATCATGTGGCCAAAGTTCGCGCGTTTTTTCACAGCTTTTCAGCGTCAGCGTCAACACCACGCCCTGTTGGGTTTCCTGGTGTTCGGTCAGTGTCCACGGCATGTTACGTGCGAAACCATGGGAAGGTTTACCGGCAGGGCCGAACCATGGCCAGCAGATTGGAATGCCGCCACGTATTGCCACGCCTTCTTTGAATGCGCTGGCGCTGCTCATCCACAGCACCGGTTCTTCGCCTTCCGGTTGCCATGCCAGCAGATGCGCGCCCTGAAGGGCCACGGCTGCATGAACTTTCGGATGGGCAACCACGATAACCGGCAGTTCATCGATCTGACGCTGGCTGATGGTGGTGGAGATTTGGTTTACAACGGGTAGGGAGAGGAGTTGCTCGATCATTATCTGGTGTCCTGTTGATTTTATATCGGGTAGATAAATAATTACGATGATAAGAACCAAGACTACAGATGAACGGAAGCTTTGTGATTGATCGCACTCATGTGCCTGATAAAAAGTGCATCTGACAGAAAGCAAAAGGGCGACTTGCGTCGCCCTTCAATCAGTTCATCAACATTGCCAATTATTTGGAAACGTGAGAAATCAGATCCAGAACTTTATTTGAGTAGCCAGTTTCGTTGTCGTACCAGGAAACCAGTTTCACAAAGTTGTCGTTCAGAGCGATACCTGCTTTCGCATCAAATACGGAAGTCAGTTTTTCGCCGTTGAAGTCGGTAGAAACAACGTCGTCTTCGGTGTAACCCAGAACGCCTTTCAGATCGCCTGCTTCAGAAGCTGCTTTGATCACTGCGCAGATTTCTTTGTAGGTCGCTGGTTTTTCCAGACGTGCAGTCAGGTCAACCACGGAAACGTTAGGGGTAGGAACGCGGAACGCCATACCAGTCAGTTTGCCGTTCAGAGCTGGGATAACTTTACCTACTGCTTTAGCAGCACCGGTAGAAGAAGGGATGATGTTCTGGGATGCGCCGCGGCCGCCGCGCCAGTCTTTGTGAGACGGGCCATCGACAGTTTTCTGAGTTGCGGTAGTTGCATGAACAGTGGTCATCAGCGCCTCAACGATACCGAAGTTGTCGTTGATCACTTTAGCCAGTGGTGCCAGGCAGTTAGTGGTGCAAGATGCGTTAGAAACGATCTCCTGACCTGCGTATTCTTTATGGTTAACGCCCATAACGAACATAGGGGTGTCATCTTTAGATGGACCAGTCAGAACCACTTTCTTAGCGCCAGCAGTGATGTGCTTACGTGCAGTCGCGTCGTCCAGGAACAGGCCAGTTGCTTCAGCAACAACATCAACGTTAACTTCATTCCATTTCAGGTTAGCTGGGTCACGCTCAGCGGTAACACGGATGGTTTTGCCGTTAACAACCAGGTGACCGTCTTTCACTTCTACGGTACCGTTGAAACGACCATGAGTTGAGTCGTACTTCAGCATGTATGCCATGTATTCTGCGTCTAACAGATCGTTGATTGCTACGATCTCGATGTCAGAACGTTCCTGAGCAGCACGGAAAACAATGCGACCGATACGGCCAAAACCGTTGATACCTACTTTGATAGTCATATATTCCACCAGCTATTTTTTTAGTGAATAAAAGGTTGGTTGTAAAATTACAAAAACCTTGCTGAGCGTCAAGCGGAATCGTGTCAATTATTGCTGTAAGTCAAAGCGACGACCTACTGTTGTTCGCTTATTGCACGTTCCGTTTTTTTAATCGGCTCACAACCACATGGGGGCGAAAAACTGAATATAAAGGGTCACAAGAGCAGGATTGTGATCGCCATCACAAGTTGGAGCTGGCTAACGCTGATGCCCTACAGTTTAGGACAAAACAGGCAGACCTGTTGTTAATTTTTTGTTATTATAAACTGTTATTTTAGTTGATTTTTCTATTCGTCAGAGAACGATTATTATGAGCAATGAATCCAAATCATCTTCTTCACTCGAACAACTTACTGAAATTCAACGTTATGTGACGCAGGAACACGGTACGGAGCGTCCGTATACGGGTAAACTGCTGCACAATAAACGCGACGGCATTTACCACTGCCTGGTCTGCAACGCGCCTCTGTTCTACTCCGACACCAAATATGACTCCGGATGCGGCTGGCCAAGTTTTTATCAGCCGGTTGAACACGACGCCATTACTTACCTGACCGACAATACCCACGGTATGGAGCGGGTGGAAATCCGCTGTTCTAATTGCGAAGCGCATTTAGGGCACGTTTTCCCTGACGGCCCGGAGCCGACCGGTGAGCGTTATTGCGTCAACTCCGCGTCGATGAGTTTTATCGACGGTGAAAACGGCGATAAAACCGCAGGCTGAGCGATAAAGACAACCTGACGTAATTTTACCGACAAAATCGATTCAGCAATTATTCAAATTCCCGTGAATAATGGTGACGAGCAGGGGGTAGCAGATGGAAATAAATCAACTCATTGATGTGATGACGCCTGAAATTTACGCGCGTCTGGCACAGGCCGTCGAACTGGGCAAATGGCCTGACGGCGTGGCGCTGACCCCGGAACAAAAAGATCACAGTTTGCAGGCAGTGATGCTGTATCAGTCGCGTCACAACGTGGACGCGCAACACATGAGCATCGGCACCGACGGCCAGATCGTCACGAAAAGCAAACAGGAACTGAAACAACAGTTCGCGGAAGAGACGTTGATTCGGCTCAGACCGGAGTAACAGAAAATCTTTCGGGTAAATACCTTCTGTTGCACCGGTGTTGGGGGGAATTCCCTTCTAACCCGCCGTAGTCAGCAGAAGGTAACAAGCCCCGGTCTGCGGGGCTTGGGTTTTCTGATTTCCCTGGCATTCATTATCTTTCAGAACTGGCGCCGTTATAACGCACTTTTCATCAGAATATAGGCGGCGTCTTTGCGTTTGTGTTTATCAATCAGCGGGACAAGCCGTTTGAAGTGCTCACTGGCACAATGTGCCTCGAGCGCTGCATGGTCTGGCCACTCTTCAATAAAAATGAAATGACCCGGATCCTTTTCATCAATGAACAGATGATAAGCAAGGCATAAAGGTTCCCGTTGGGTGGCCTCAACCAACTCGGAATAAAATGGCATGACTGTGCCGATCGACTCCGGTTTAATAAAATCTTCTGCAATCACTTTTAACATGTTTTTCTCCTGAGATTTTCTCCCTCCAGATTTTCCAACATCGCGTCAAGTACATCGCCCGGCCTTTCCAGCACGGCCAGATGCGTGATGGCATTCTCCAGCCGTTTCACCGCAAAGAAGTCATGATCCGCCGCGAAACGCTGTTGTAAAAGCAGGTATTCGTCATTTCTGTCGAGGGAATAAATGTGGGTAGCCTTTGGCGGATGACGGAGTTTTTCGAGGCGCCGCAGAGGCGAACCGTGCTGATGATAAGCATCGGCGATGACCTGCCCTGCAAGTCGCCACAGCTGGAAACTGGATACGGACATTTCGGTTTTAAGATGGTGGATGATGTCGGGTGATTCGCTTCCTGCCAGCCAAAATTCGTACAGTTCATTTCGGGCGTTTTTCCAGCTATTTTCATCCTGCATCTCTTCGATTGAACTGAAGAATTCCTGCGCGGGTTGATTCATTATCCAGTCGAGGAAGACCACTGCAGGCACGCGTTCTGGTAAACGTTCCGCCAGATCAACGGCTATCCAGCTGGCATGCGCAACGGAAACAGGGATTACCCGCAGAAGATTGAGGTGTCCGATGAGTGCCAGAGCGTCGGTTAATAACGCCACGCCGTCAAAATCCTGGCCATCGGTCGATGATTTTCCATGACCTCGCCAGTCGATAATCACCACGCGAAAGCTGCTGGCCGCCAGCGCAGCGAACTCATGAAAAACCGTTTTGGGCTGGCACCAACCCGGCATGAGAAAAAGCGTCGTATCACCCGCACCCATGTCCTGATAATCGATATCGCCATGTGCTGTGTGCAAAACAGGCATGCAAACGTCCCTCGTGAAATGAATGAAGGACTACCCTAACCGATCCCACCAATTAAACAAGATTTAACTTGGTAAATTAACGTCAAGGTGTTCGAACATACAGTGTCACGCCTGAGTCTTTCGGACATCTTCTTTAAGTTCAGGGAAATGCAGGGTATCGGGGCGCCCCTGACAAAGACGCCCCATAACGAAATTACGCCAGAACCTCAGCCGAGGTGCTCACTTTCGCGCCCGCCTGTTGCATGGCGTCAATGGCGTCGCTGCTGTCCTGCGGTTGAAGATTTACACCACGGCAGCCGTCGGTGATCAGTGTGACCTCGTAACCCTGCGTCAGCGCATCCAGCACGGTAAATTTCACGCAGTAATCCGTGGCGAGGCCCATGACGTACAGATGGGTGATTTTGGCCGCTTTCAGCCAGTCGTTCAGCATGGTTGCCGAAAGATGTCCGTTATCGTAAAACGCGCTGTAACTGTCGATATCCAGATTCGTGCCTTTCTGCACCACGAAATCCAGACGTTGTGTCTCCAGCGCCGGGTGAAACTCTGCGCCAGGTTCGTTTTGCACACAATGCACTGGCCACCAGACCTGCGGCAGGCCGTCCAGTTCACCCATCGTCCAGGCTTCTGCATGTGAGTTCACCGCAAAACTGCGATGCTTTGCGGGGTGCCAGTCCTGAGACGCCACGACGGCGACATTGCGCTTTTTACACCACGCCATCATCTGATTGGCGACCGCAATCGTGGCATCACCTTCAGCGACGGCTAATGCGCCGCCCTGACAAAAATCATTTTGCAGATCAACCAGCAACAATGCAGATTTCATATCGCCTCTTATTCAGTGAGTTCGCCGCGCAGGTTTTGCTGCATCAGTTCCCGGATCGCTTCAGGGGTGTGCGACTGGCTGAGCAGATAATGCAGTTTGGTCAGCGCCGCCTCAACGGTCATATCAAACCCGCTGATCACACCCGAATGCGCCAGCGCGTTGCCGGTAGCATAGCCGCCCATGTTCACGCGACCGGAAATACATTGCGTCAGGTTAACCACCACAATGCCACGCTCCGACGCGTCTTTCAGAACTTTCAGCAAATCGCCTTTCTGCGGCGCATTTCCCACGCCGTAGGAGCGCAGAATTAATGCTTTGACCGGTTGCATCAGGAAGTTTTGCACCACTTCTGCGGAAATTCCCGGATAAATCGTCACCACGCCAATAGGCTGCGGAGTGATGTTGTGGACTTTCAGACTGGCGGCCGGCACCTGCGGCAGGGACGGCGTGGAAAGGCGGCGGATGTGGATCCCGGCTTCCAGAAGCGGCGTCAGATTCGGTGATGCGAAGGCATCAAAACCATCCGCATGCGCTTTGGTGCTGCGGTTGCCGCGATACAAACGATTGTTGAAGAACAGCGTCACTTCGTTGACCGGATGATTTGCGGCAATGTACAGGGAATTGAGCAGGTTGATTTGCCCGTCAGAACGCAGCGCTTCAAGCGGAATTTGTGACCCTGTCACAATAACCGGCTTGCTGAGGTTTTCCAGCATGAACGACAGCGCCGAGGCGGTGAACGCCATCGTGTCGGTGCCGTGCAGGATAACGAAACCGTCGTAATCTTCGTAATGTGCCTGAATATCATCAGCGATGTGTTGCCAGTCTTCCGGCGTCATGTCGGAGGAATCCATCAGCGGGGCGTATTCCTGAATAGTGAACTCAGGCATTTCAGGGCGATGGAATTCCGGCATCAGCGCCAGTTGTCGCTGCAGGTGGCCGGAAACCGGAATGTAACCCTGTTCTGAACGCTGCATACCGATGGTGCCGCCGGTGTAGGCAACATAAATAGATTTTTTAGTCATCGAAGGTGTTCTTTTTATAGAAAGGTGAAAGCAACTGCGGTGAGTATAAAGACTTCGCTGCCGGTGTCCCACCCAAAAAAAGCCCGGAGTCTCGGGAAGAGGCTCCGGGCTGACTGTTTGCGGTATAAATGAACGTTACTTCACGTCACCGCAGGTCAGGCACAGGGCATAACGGTTTTGCGGATCGTTCATGTTATTGAACAGATCGGCCTGTGATTTCAGCTCCATCGCCATTTTGCTCACCGGTGCAGGCAGGTAAGCCTGAACCACCGCAGGCAGCATGGCGTGAACGGACGCGCTCACTTGTGAAAACACCATATCACTCAGGCTTGGCTGGCTGACATACCAGTTCAGCTGCCATTTCGGCAGTTTCGCAAGCTCTGCGGCTTTCTTCACGGCATCGTCGAAATCACCCAGTTCATCCACCAGGCCGTTGGCTTTAGCATCAGAACCGATCCACACATGCCCCTGCGCGATCTGGTCGATCTGCTCAGGCGTTTTGTGGCGCGCATCAGCCACCAGGCCGAGGAAGGTTTTATAACCGTTCTCGATGTTCAGCTGCATCATCTGCGAGAACTCCGGCGGCAATGCTTTGGTGGACGCGATGTCTGCCAGCGGGGAGGTGGCCACGCCGTCAGTGTGCACACCGGCGTAATCGAGCGTGTTCTGGTACGTGTTGATCACGCCAAAGATACCGATGGAACCGGTGAGGGTGCTCGGACTGGCAATGATGTAGTTCGCCGGCGTGGAGATCCAGTAACCGCCTGAAGCTGCCATGCCGCCCATTGACACCACTACTGGCTTACCGGCAGCTTTCGCGGCGGCAAGTTCAGAGCGGATCACTTCGGAGGCGCTGACGCTGCCGCCAGGGCTGTTCACGCGAAATACAATCGCTTTCACTTTCGGATCCAGACGGGCATCGCGAATTTGTTGTGCGGTGGTATCCCCGCCGACAGCACCCGGTTGTTCTTCACCGTCGTTAATCGCACCGGTCGCAAAGATCACGGCAATTTGCGGATCGTTGTTGTCAGCTTTTGGTTTTGGCGAGTAATCGTAAATGCTGGTGTAGTTAAAGTCTTTGGTGGTTTTATTCCAGCCAAACGCTTTGACCATGTCATTTTCGGTTTCACTGCGTGATGCCAGAGCATCCACCAGTTTAGCTTTCAGTGCGTACTGCGCCATGTCGCCGCCGGTGGCCTGCATCCCGGCCAGAACGCCTGCCGCACCCGGGAACAGTTGCTCAGGGGTAATCTGACGATTAGCAGATACGGTATTCAGATAATTTGTCCACAATCCGCCAACCCAGCGGCTGTCTGCTTCACGGGCAGCAGGGGACATGTCATCACGGATCAACGGTTCGACAGCGGATTTGTATGTCCCGACGCGGAAGATATTGGTGGTGACTTTCAGCTTATCCAGCAACGATTTGTAATACAGATTGTTGGTGGCAAAACCGTGTAAATCGACCGCGCCCTGTGGCGACAGGTAAATTTTGTTGGCGTAGCTGGCCAGATAATATTGCGACTGGTCGTAGCTGTCATCGATGGCATAAATCGGTTTGCCCGCGTCGCGGAATTCCCGCAGCGCCTTGCCGATATATTGCATGGAGGCCTGATCGGTGCCGGTGAAGTCAGTCAGCTGCAACACCATACCGGTGATGTTTTTGTCATCTTTCGCCGAACGGATGGTATCTACCAGATCAAACAGGGCATTTTCCTGCAGGCGGCTGCTGGAAGTGCCCAGCAGTTCGCGGCCCCACTGGCGAACTTTATTATTGACCGAAGGCTTATCCACTACGGATCCGCTGAGGTCGACCAGCAGCGCGCCTTTGGTGGTGTCAGCGGGTTTATCCTGCACGGCATACCAGATGCCGACCCCGGCCAGAATGATCACAATAAGAAATACGTTGAGAATAAATTCTCGGACGAAATTAAGAAGACGCCAGGTCCACTTAAAAAAACCGGCGATTATTCGCCACAATGTGCGCATGGTCTCTCCAACAAGACGGGAAAAGTATCGCTATCCTAATGACCCGCCGGAGAAAAGTCAGCTTTAAATCATTTCAGAATTTACCGGTGACAGATTATCTGAAAGCCATCACCCGGTTGGAAAAAGGCCTCGTGCCTATGTTAACGTACGGTTAATAGCAATTATTCTCAGTTCTGCTCAGGAGTTTTCAATGGATGCTTTAGATTTATTACTCAACCGCCGTTCTGCTTCCCGTCTGGCCGCGCCAGCCCCGTCCGGTGAGGCGCTGCAAAACATCATCAATGCCGGTCTGCGCGCACCGGATCATGGTGCCTTACAGCCGTGGCGCTTTGTCATTGCGGAAAACGACGGGCTGGTGCGTTTTAGCGAACTGCTGCGTGCGGCAGCGATTAAAGACGGCGCGGATGAAAAGGCCATTGAAAAAGCCACTCAGGCACCGCTTCGTGCGCCGCAAATCATCACCGTGATTGCCGCCTGCAAAGAAAGCGCGAAAGTGCCACAGTGGGAGCAGTTACTCTCTGCCGGTTGCGCGGTTCAGGCGATGCAGATGGCGGCGCTGGCGCAGGGCTTCAACGGTATCTGGCGCAGCGGAGCGTGGACCGATCATCCTGACGTGCGCAAGGCATTTAAATGCGGTGAAAATGATAAAATTGTCGGGTTCCTGTATCTCGGTACGCCGCAGTTAAAAGCCAGTCTTCAAATCATTCCGGTCGACAGCACGCCATTCGTCAGCCACTTTTAAGCAGGGCGCACAACGTCATCACTGGCCGGTTTTTCTCAGTGCTTTCTGATTAAACCGGTTTTTTGCTGCCTTAATGAGCGACCGTCATCTCAGATACCTTTAACCGTCTTACTAAATGTGCCGCCAGCGGCTAACATAGCCCCCTCTGGATGATGAGGACGTTGTGAATGAAGGATGGGACAATGAAAATGTTAGCCGTTAACACTCTGACGGGCGCTGTCTGATGCGTCTGTTCATTGCGGAAAAACCCAGCCTTGCCCGCGCCATTGCGGATGTTCTGCCGAAACCTCATCGTCGCGGTGACGGTTATATTGCCTGTGGTAACGATCAGGTGGTCACCTGGTGCGTAGGTCACTTGCTCGAGCAGGCTCAGCCGGACGCCTACGACAGCCGCTTTGCGCGCTGGTCGCTGGCCGATCTGCCGATCATTCCCGAAAAATGGCAGCTCCAGCCGCGTTCCTCCGTGGCTAAACAACTCAACGTCATTAAGCGCTTATTGCTCGAGGCCTCTCAGGTCGTCCATGCCGGTGACCCGGATCGCGAAGGGCAATTGCTGGTGGATGAAGTGCTGGATTACCTTGAGCTGACGCCGGAAAAACGTCACGCCACCCAGCGCTGCCTGATTAACGATCTCAACCCGCAGGCCGTCGAACGTGCCATTGAACGGCTGCGGGATAACCGCGATTTCATCCCGCTGTGCGTTTCCGCGCTGGCCCGCGCCCGTGCGGACTGGCTGTACGGCATCAACATGACCCGCGCTTACACTATTCTGGGTCGCAACGCCGGGTACAACGGCGTGCTCTCCGTGGGACGTGTACAGACGCCTGTCCTCGGGCTGGTGGTGCGTCGTGACGAAGACATTGAAAACTTCGTGCCGAAAGATTTCTTTGAAGTGAAAGCGCATATCGTAACGCCCGCCGACGAGCGTTTTGTCGCCCTGTGGCAGCCGAGCGAATCCTGTGAACCTTACCAGGATGAAGAGGGGCGCCTGCTGCACCGCCCACTGGCCGATCACGTGGTGGCGCGCATCGGCGGCCAGCCTGCCATCGTCACCGGCTATAATGACAAGCGTGAGAATGACATTGCGCCGCTGCCGTTTTCGCTTTCCACCTTGCAGATTGAAGGCTCCAAAGCTTTCGGACTGAGTGCGCAGCAGATTTTAGATATCTGTCAGAAATTATACGAAACGCACAAATTGATTACGTATCCGCGTTCAGACAGCCGATATCTCCCTGAGGAGCATTTTGCCGGACGTCATGCGGTGCTAAACGCCATCGGCGTGCATCAGCCGGACCTGATGCCGCAACCGGTCATGGACACGGATATTCGTAACCGCTGCTGGGATGACAAAAAAGTCGATGCCCACCACGCGATCATCCCGACCGCCCGCAGCAGCAAAGTGCACCTGACAGACAACGAACAAAAGATTTACGGCCTGGTGGCGCGTCAGTATCTGATGCAGTTCTGCCCGGATGCGGTTTACCGCAAATGCGTGATTGATCTGGATATCGCCGGTGGCAAGTTTATCGCCAAGGCGCGTTTTCTGGCCGAGGCGGGCTGGCGCACCTTGCTGGGCAGTAAAGAGCGTGACGAAGAGAATGAGGGCACACCGCTGCCGGTGGTGGCGAAAGGCGACGAATTACTCTGTGAACGGGGTGAAGTGGTGGAGCGTCAGACCCAGCCGCCACGGCCTTTCACCGATGCCACGCTGCTTTCCGCCATGACCGGTATTGCGCGATTTGTGCAGGACAAAGCGCTGAAGAAAATTTTGCGTGCGACCGACGGGCTGGGTACGGAAGCCACGCGCGCCGGGATCATCGAACTGCTGTTCCGCCGTGAATTTTTGTACAAGAAAGGGCGCTATATTCATTCCAGTGATACGGGCCGTGCGTTAATCCACTCGCTGCCGGACATCGCCGGGAGGCCGGACATGACCGCCGACTGGGAATCGACCCTGACGCGCATCAGTGAAAAGAACTGCCGTTATCAGGATTTCATGCAGCCGCTGGTCGCGACGTTGCAGGATCTCATCATGCAGGCGAAAACGAACCGGGTGTCTTCGGCATTCCGCAGTCTGCCTTCCAAACCGGCGGGCGCAGCGGCGAAAGGCAAAAGCGCCCCTAAACGACGTAAAGCGAGCACCAAAGGTAAGGAAGCAAGCAGTGATGAATAATATGAAAAACGTGCTGATGGTTTTACTGGCGGGTTCGGCGTTGCTGTCTGCCCCGGCGCTGGCGAACCGCACCGGTTATAACAATGGCGCTGACGTCGTGGTGCCGCTGCCGCCGCAAATCTGGGAGAACAGCGGCAACAGTAATAACAACAGCGCACCGACCTGTCACAACTGCTGTATTTACAATAATCAGAGCTACAGCGAGGGCGCGGTGGTGACCGCAGACAGCGTGGTATTACAATGCGTGCGCGATCCGCTGGTGGTGGGCACCAATGAGCTGAAGTGGCAGGTGCTGAAGAAGTAGTGTTCAGCCTGACGTGAATGTTCAGACACTCATTTCAGACAGTAAAAAGGCGCGGAACTGTATTCAGTCCGCGCCTTTTTTAATGCGTTACCGTCAGCTGCAATACGCGCGCAGATAGGCGTCGATCAACGGAACGTCTGCCGGTGCCAGATCAAAAGAGTGCACGTCGGCAGGCTCTACCCAGCGGATTTCTGAGTGACACTGTAACGTTATCATCCCCGTGAAATCACTGATCCGCCAGCCGTGCAGGCGAATCAACCGCGCGGGCTGTTGCAGTTCGCTGGTCGCGACAAATTCTGCAACCGTCGCGTCGATCCCCAGCTCTTCCTGCAATTCGCGGATCAGCGCGGCCTGCTGGCTCTCACCGGCCTCGACTTTCCCGCCAGGAAACTCCCACAAACCGGCCTGATCGCCGGTGGCATCACGACGGGCGAGCAGCAATTTCCCCTCGCGCTCAATCAGTGCGGCCACCACATCGACAATCTTCATTATTTCAGGTCGAACGTCGCCCAGATTGGCGCGTGATCTGAAGGTTTTTCCATTCCACGGATATCGTAATCGATACCGGTTTCGATGCAGCGTGAGGCAAGCGGCGTACTGGCCATGATCAGATCGATACGCAGGCCACGGTTTTCATCGAAGCCGCGTGAACGGTAGTCAAACCACGAATATCTGTCGGCGGTTTCCGGGTTGGCGGCGCGGAAAGTATCAATCAGCCCCCAGCCTTTCAGGCGTTCCATCCACTCACGCTCTTCCGGCAGGAAAGAGCATTTACCGGTGCGCAGCCAGCGTTTACGGCTGTCTTCGCCGATACCAATGTCGAGATCGGTCGGGCTGATATTCACGTCACCCATCACCACCACCGGATTATTCACCGACAGACTGGTGTTCAGGTAATCCTGCAAATCGCGGTAAAACTT
The DNA here is from genome assembly GCF_003697865.1 of Rahnella sp. Larv3_ips. Taxonomy (NCBI): domain Bacteria; kingdom Pseudomonadati; phylum Pseudomonadota; class Gammaproteobacteria; order Enterobacterales; family Yersiniaceae; genus Rahnella; species Rahnella sp. Larv3_ips. The sequence continues at coordinate 653,721 of NZ_MJIB01000004.1, forward strand.
CTCTTTTGCCGGGAATTTGGTCGGATGGTCGCGGCTTTCGCCCTGCGGGAAGTACCCGTTGATGACCGTCAGCACGCCCTGCGGCGTTTCGATGTCGGCCATGATAATGCGGCGCTGAGACTCTTCGTCATCACCAGGGAAACCACGGCGTACAGCCAGCGGTGCCTGTTTGGTCAGCATGGCAACGCCGTAATGGCCTTTTTGCCCGTGATAGAAAACGTGATAGCCATACTGGCTGACATCTTCGAGCGGAAACATATCGTCATGGACCTTGGTTTCCTGCAAACCAATGACGTCAGGCTGATGCTGTTCGATAATTGCCGCAAGCTGATGCGGACGGGCGCGCAATCCGTTGATATTAAAGGAGACAAACTTCATAGTCGGGAACCATTTGGCGATGAAATCAGAAGGGCGATAGTAGCAGATAAAGGGGCCGATGGCGAAACCGCTGCGCTGATGAAAAAGCCAGCAAAGGTGCATTGCGGGCCAAACAGTCTGCCCAAACTTTGTGACAATCCGGATTGAGTTGTACAATTAATTTGTCAACTTTTCGTGACAGTCTCTTCTGCCACTGTACATGAAAGAGTATTATGCCACTCAGCGATTTCCGCACCGGCAGAAAAAGGTCAACACTGATGCGTCTGGAAGTTTTTTGCGAAGACCGCCTGGGTCTTACCCGTGAACTCCTTGATTTACTGGTTTTACGCAGTATTGATTTGCGCGGTATCGAGATTGCCTCGATTGGCCGCATTTACCTGAATTTTTCCCAACTGGATTTTGATACTTTTCGCGCCCTGATGGCTGAAATCCGTCGTATTGATGGCGTGACCGACGTCCGCACCGTGCCGTTCATGCCTTCCGAGCGTGAGCACCGCGCACTGCGTGCTTTACTGGTGTCCATGCCGGAACCGGTATTTTCCATTGATATGAAAGGCAAAATTGAGCAGGCCAACCCCGCTGCAATCGCGCTGTTCGAACTGGATGAAGATAAAATCCGCACTTACAACGCCGTGAATTTGATTACCGGTTACAACGTCACGCGCTGGCTGGAGAGCGAAAGCACCCAGCCCCACAGCGAGCGTGTGGTGATCCGCAGTCAGGATTTCCTGATGGATCTCACCCCTATTCATATGGATGACGAAGAGCAGACCGGCGTGATGGCGGGCGCTGTGATCATGCTGAAATCCGCCGCGCGCATGGGCCGGCAGTTACAGGATCTCACCGTCAATGACGACAGTGAATTCGACCATATTGTCGCGGTAAGCGGCAAAATGCGTCAGGTGCTGGATCAGGCACGCAAACTGGCGATGCTCGATGCGCCGCTGCTGATTGTCGGCGATACCGGCACGGGTAAAGATTTGCTGGCACACGCCTGCCATCTGCGCAGCGCCCGCGGCAAAAAACCGTTCCTTGGCCTCAACTGTGCCTCGCTGCCGGATGACGTGGTGGAAAGTGAACTGTTCGGCTATGCCGCCGGTGCCTACCCGAATGCGCTGGAAGGCAAAAAAGGCTTCTTCGAGCAGGCTAACGGCGGTTCCGTGCTGCTTGATGAAATCGGTGAAATGTCGCCGAGAATGCAGATCAAACTGCTGCGCTTCCTCAACGACGGGACTTTCCGCCGCGTGGGTGAAGAGCATGAAGTGAAGGTGGATGTGCGCGTGATGTGCGCCACGCAGAAGAATCTGGTGGAACTGGTGCAGCGCGGAGAATTCCGTGAAGATCTGTATTATCGCCTGAATGTGCTGAGCCTGACGCTCCCGCCGCTGCGCGATCGTCCGGCAGACGTGATGCCGCTCACCGAACTGTTTGTCGCGCGTTTCTCAGATGAACAGGGTATGCCGCGCCCGAAACTCTCTTCACAGCTGGCGAATTATCTGACGCACTACGGCTGGCCGGGCAACGTCCGTCAGCTGAAAAACGCCATTTACCGCGCGCTGACGCAGCTGGAAGGCGGAGAACTTCGCCCGCAGGATATCGTCCTGCCGGACTTCGATGCCGAGGTGACGATAGGCGAGGAAGCGCTGAACGGTTCACTTGACGACATCAGCAAGCGTTTCGAGCGTTCGGTGCTGACCCGTCTTTATCGTACTTATCCAAGTACGCGAAAACTGGCGAAACGTCTGGGCGTCTCGCATACGGCGATTGCTAATAAACTGCGGGAATACGGTTTAAGCAGCAAAAGGTCTGACAGCAGCGAGGAGTGACCCGGTTGTCTCTTTATCACTGATAAGATCACATTCTTATTCACCGCAAATTAAACCTAAGTAAGCATCTTACTTAGGTTTTTTTATTCATTAACCCGCGGAATCTCCAGCGTTCTTCATCAGAATATTCACAGTATGTTGTGTGGTTGACAGACGATATAAAAAATATCGTGATGATGACATTTCTCCTTAAAGTAATAAATGACAGTTCATAGCCTCAATCATTTATTAAATAAAAGGAATTTATAATGGATACTTCATCAACATCAGTGATATCTGCAGAAAAAGAAATCAGTCATGTTCCTGCATCAGATAAACACGTATTACAGAGCACAAACGACGGACAGGAATTTAGTCAGTCGGATGCTCTGTCATTTGCCAGCTTCCGCCGGGGGAGCGTTGACCCTCGCACCGGAAGTTTTAATTATACAATACCTGTCGCCAGGATCACCGGAAACAGCCGGAGAGGGCCGTCGCTGCAACTTTCATTGAAACATAATCATTTCTCCAGCAGAAACGAAGGTTTTGGTGCCGGCTGGTCGCTGGGGTTGAGTAAGTTTTTCAAAGATAATGACCGGATGAAACTGCTGTTAAAAGACGGAAGAATTATCGATCTTAAAGAAAAGAATGGGACTTACCTTGTCGAAACGGTTGATCTGAAGAACTTCATATTGACTAAGCTTACCGGTTCAGACAGCGGTTACAAAATAGCGTATAAAGACGGTTCAACAGAGATATTAAAACCCGTTACATCAGATAATAAATTTGTTTATGTGACGGAAATAATACAGGAGGATGGCTATAAATTAACTATTGACTATGATTTCAAAGAATCTGTTTCTCTGGAACCCTTTGTCAGGCGAATTTATGATGAGTCAGGAGAAGAGTTAATCTCTGTCTCCCGTAACGGCACCAACATAAGATATAACGTTATCATTGAAATTTTCAAAAGCATCAGTAATCTGGCCAGTAAACTTAACCTGACAATAAAAGAAACAACCAGTAATTCGATTGAGTCCTGTCTCGCCATCTCTGATAAAACCACCAATATATTGACATTTACTTATCAGCAGGGGGCGTATTTCAGGCTGATAAAAAAGGTTGAGAGTAATTTCTTTGGCCCCGCGACAGAAATCATCAGTTATGATATTCAGCTTGCTGCGCCGAAAGGCTCAACGTTCGCAACATTACCCGCGGTGAGTGCATACCAGTTCACTATGGTTTCCCCGGCAACAGGAAAAACCAGTACAGAGGAGTATAAATACAGTTATGGTGAAAATATTTGGTCTAATAATTTTTTAGGCAATAATGGTGTGGCGGCATGGGATAAGAATGCTATCGATAATATTTATTCCTGCCGGGCAGATTATACATATTTTACGCAGCAAACATTATTTCTCGATAATGTAGAAGAGTGTAAAAGCAAATTTACCTATGATAAATTCCACCGCGTTATAAGAGAGGATATTACCGTTTCACGTGTTGTCGCCCCTGTCGTGGCGCAAACTATTACCACTCAATACACTTACTCAGGTAACGTTTCAGAAACCTATTCTTCACTGCCCGCCACCTATAAACTTCCTGTTTCGATCAGAAAAGACTATGTCGAGAAAGATGACCAGGACAGCCATATGAGATCGGAAACCTCTTCGTTCACCTATGACCAATACGGTAATATAGAAACCCATAGCGACAGTGGCGGGGTGTCAATAGATTACATCTATTATCCTGCCGCAGGTATGACAGGTAAATGCCCAAAGGATAAAAATGGGTTTGTCCGCCATCTGTATTACAGTAATAAATATCGGAATGATTTGTCAGTGGATTCGGTGGAAAACACCTACACCTATCTCTCTTTGCAGGTAAAAGAGGGGTATGACTATGTAGTGGAGAACAGTGAAACGGAAAGAAAAATAATTTCCATGCACTGGAGCGATAACTCTAAAAAAGTGGTTAAAACTTACTATGGCATGGATGAAAAGAATGTGTTCAACCGGGGTAAGTTAAAAAATACAACGTTAATTATAAATGGTCAGGAATGCATGACCATAAGCCATGATTATTCGCTGAGTAAGACTGGGAATGAATTCATCATCAGTACGACGCAAAAAGGGGCTGACGGTAAACAGTTCGTGTATTCAGAGACGGCGATGACCCGGACCGGGTGGCCGGTTTGCATGACTGATGCATTGGGAGTGAAGACGACCCTGACTTACGATAATGTCGGGCGCATCATCTCTGCGACCAGAGCCGAAGGAACCCCTTATGAAAGCACAACGAATTACAATTATGCTTATGATCCCATAAAAAACTTTTTCTCGAAGACCACGCAGGCCCCTATGTCGGGCAGGGTGACTGAAACCTATGATGCGCTCGGTAATGTGGTTAAACAGGTCATAGACAACAACGTCGTCTATATTGCTGATTTTAATACCCGGTCGCAGTTATTATCAGAAGTAAATTATGACTATGATGTCCCCCTGTTAAATAATAAATACGGTGAGCTGAGGATTACTGAAAATTATCTCTATGATGCATTGGGTAATGTGCGTGAAGTAAAAAAAAATGACGCCACCGTTCACTTTAGTCGATTTAACATCGGAGATGCAGTCCTGACGGAATACATAAAAGCGCCTGACAGGAATGGGTATTACTGTTATGAAGAAAATGAATATGATCGCAGATGCGGGCTCCCTCTCAGTTCTACAGATTACAATAAAGATGGAAAAACCAGGGCATTGCAGAAGAACTATTATTATGATGCTTTCCATCGGGTAAACAAAATCTCTTCCAAAGATGCCGTCAATGGCTCCACGTTCGTTGAAAATTATGAGTATGATTTTTTCGACCGGCCAATAACACGAATAGAAAGCGGGGAAGAGGGCGCATGCCGGACAACGGCAATGCAGTATTGGAATTATGGTCAGGAAAGTAAGCTGACGCAAATTTCTGTCGATAATGTCCCTGTTGGTTATCAGACGTTTGATACCTTAGGTCGCCTGATAGAGCAGGATCGTAACCCGGCGAAGAAAAACGCATTCACCACTCGCTACAAATATAAAGACAACTGCACGTCAGCTTATGAAAAAATCACCCCTGACGGCGACGTGATTAACTATGTTTACATCCCTGAACTGGACCTTCTTCCTGCTGAAATAACTATGCCGGGAAATAAAGAAAGTTTTAGTTATGTCTATGACAAAGACACGGTCAAACTGGTGGAGGAAATGCATAAGACAGCCTCTGGTGAATCCATTCGCACGCTTGAGTATGACAACCAGCAAAGACTTATTAGCGAAGTGTTTTCAGATAATCCAGGGAAGATCAGTGGTCAGAATGTTTACACGTATACCTTTGGTGGCCGCTTAACTTCTGTCACTAAATTATTAACGGGGCAGCCGACCCAGACAACCCGCTACCGTTATGATGATAATGGACGTCTGGCCGCGCTTTCAGCAGGGCATGACAATGAAGCCGATCTTGAAATAGAAGTGTTATACCTTGCAGGAAATTATCCTTCACTCATCAGGTATCAGTTGATTCAGTCTGACAGAAAAATTGTAAAATACAGTATGCAATTGAATTATGACCATAAGTTTAGAATAAGTGAAAAACGTTACTATGACAGTGCCGGAAATCTTATCTCTAAAAACGCTGAAAAATTCAATGGCGCAGGAAAAGTCACAAGCAAAGAAGTTTTTGTTAAGCCTGATAAAAAAAGCATGACGAACTTTAAGTTTGATTACCTTGGACGTTTAATCCATGCGGCAATAGAAGATTCATCCACTCAATATCCTCTGGATCTGAATGCGGAAGAGGTCAGTCAGTTCGATTATCAGTACGATAACTTTGACAATATGACGTCCAGCAAAGCCACCGAAAGATACTCGGGATACATCAATGAAACCCGCTATTCCTACGCGGGGAAAAATCCCTTTGAGCTGACTTCTGCGTTAATGAACGGAAAGAGTCCCCGTAGCCCTTTGCTACTCACCTATGATGCTGCCGGAAATGTGATTAAGAAAAAAGCCGGTAATATGGAGGCAGTGGAATATCAATACGATGCGTTTAATAAATTAATGAAATCCACCGCCGCCAGTAATACCACGTCCTTACGTTATGATGGCAGCGGTAATATGCAAAGCCTTGGGCTGAGCATAGGCAGCAGCGAGGCTCAGTCCCGCAAAAGTCACTATCATTACAGTAATGGCGTTTTTGATGTATCAGAGAGAAAACAATCACCTGATGCACGTAGTCAGGATATTGCGACCTATATTAAAAGTCCTGTGGGTACTGAGGCTATCAATATTCTCAGTGGCAGTTATGGCGCCTATAAAAAAGAACAAAATTTATTTTTAAGCGATCGTCTTGGCTCTGTCTATGCTGAACTGAAGGATTCCGGTACGGACAATATTACGCCCTTAACCTATACGCCTTACGGCCATTTATTAAACGGTGCAGCAATACCTGCTTATGATCCCGTACGTTTTGCCGGAGAAAAATATGATGATCTTACCGAGTTATATCATTTAGGAAACGGAACCCGTTCTTATGATCCTCTCCTCATGCGTTTCATGCAGTACGATTCGATGAGTCCCTTTGGCGAGGGGGGCATAAACCCTTATAGCTATTGTGGCGGTGACCCTGTTACGTTCTCTGACCCTTCCGGGCATGGTCGTGATGTGGCGATTATGTTCGCCGCAATGGGATTGGTATTTTCGTTGCTGTTCCTGGGGCTGGGCGTGTTGGCACTACTGGGTGGGGCGGCACTCTTGCTGGGGGGAATTGCGGTGGCTGCCGGAGTTTTTGGCACGACAGGCAGTGCGCTGGGCGTGGCTGCTGCCGCGGTCGAAGATGAGGAACTCTCGCAAAAATTATCCATCGCCAGCGGGGTCTTCACAGGGGCATCTTTGGCATTAGGTTTATTCCCGGCATTATTATTTGGCGGTCATAAATTATCGTGGAAATTAATGCAAGCCTTCTCAAAGGGCCGGGTCTTTCAGGCAAGGTTGCAGAATGTCAGATTTTATCCTGGTGCCAGTTATCGTGTATCTATGCCGTTTAAATATAACAATCAGTCAGTCAGGCTCGTGAATGCCCATGGGAATGGGGATAGAGGGTTGTTATCTCATGCCGTCGAAAATACGTCTCATCCGGGTCGATGGGTCGACAAACCGGTTTCTGTCGATCAGTTTGCACAATTCACCAAAAACATTTTGGTCAATGAACTGAGGGACAACGATAGCGCACTCTTTATAACCGCCTGTGGTGGCTCACAAGCCGGTGCGAACAGTAACGCACAAAGTTTGGCTAATTGTATGAACCGACGTGTTTATGCATTTCCATCAGGTGTGGTTTCCTCCCATATTCAGGGATCTATGGCTGACGCGAATGTGACCTATTATGGCGTGCCGTGGTTTGCAAAACCTAAATTGTTCAGCCCGGTCACTGCGGGGGGGAATGCCATACCTATGTTACCGCTGGCGTGAATATCTAAAAAAACCAGCCCGCTATTTCCCGATATTAAGATGAGGTAACGGCAGGGAGTCTGAATAAAAACGCACCGTACAATATAATGTCGGTGCGTTTTTTTTAAATCAGGCTTATTACTTTAATACTGCCAGCGCAGACTCATAGTCTGGCTCGGTGGTGATTTCGTTAACCAGTTCGCTGTACAGCACGTTGTCCTGACCATCCAGAACCACAACCGCACGGGCAGTCAGGCCAGACAGCGGGCCTTCAGCGATAGCCACGCCGTATTCGGATTTGAAGTCGCCGCCGCGCAGGGTGGAAAGTGTGACCACGTGGGTCAGGCCTTCCGCACCGCAGAAGCGGGATTGTGCAAACGGCAGATCGGCAGAAATGCACAGCACAACGGTGTTGTCGATTTCGCCTGCCAGTTGATTGAATTTACGCACGGACGCGGCGCATACGCCGGTATCAATGCTCGGGAAAATGTTCAGGACTTTACGCTTGCCCACGAAGCTGCTCAGGCTGACATCAGAAAGGTCTTTAGCGACCAGAGTGAAAGGCTTGGCGACGTCGCCTTTTTGCGGGATTTTACCTGCTACGGTAACCGGGTTGCTCTGAAAGTGTACTGTCTGGGTCATGATGTATTCCTATGTCCATTGGAGTCAAACGGCTTTCAGTTTAGGGTAACAATTGTAGGTTGGATATAGATTATTTGCTAAATAGTTGTATACATTGAATGTATGCCGTCGGGCATTGATCCATTTAGGGAGCCTCTATGAGAAGTGTTCGCTTTTATCCGGAAGCCTGGCCGTTACATACCGCCTTTGTTATCTCTCGTGGCAGCCGCACCGAAGCGCGGGTGGTGGCGGTTGAAATTGAAGAAAACGGCATTCGCGGCGTGGGTGAATGCACGCCGTATGCGCGTTATGACGAAAGTGAGGCGTCGGTGATGGCGCAAATCGCCAGCGTCGTGACCGCCATCGAACAGGGTGCGAGTCGCGAACAGTTGCAACATTTACTGCCCGCCGGTGCCGCGCGAAATGCGCTCGATTCGGCGTTGTGGAATCTGGAAACACAAACCAGCGGCCTGAATTTGTGGCAGCTCACCGGTACGGAGCCTCTCGCCTCGGTGAGTATGGCGCAAACCGTCAGCATCGGTACGCCGGAAGAGATGGCCGAAGCCGCGCTGGCATTGCAGAAAAAGGGCGCGACGCTGCTGAAAATCAAACTTGATGACCGGCTGATTGCCGAGCGTCTGGTGGCTATCCGTACCGCCGTGCCCAATGCGTCGCTGATTGTTGATGCCAACGAAGCCTGGCAAAGTGACGGGCTGGCCGAGCGCTGCCAGCTGCTGGCCGATCTCGATATTCTGATGCTCGAACAGCCGCTGCCTGCGGGGGAAGATTCGGCGCTGGAAAATTTCATCCATCCGCTGCCGATTTGCGCCGATGAAAGCTGCCATACCGTTGAAGGGTTACCGGCGCTAAAAGGGCGCTACGAAATGGTGAACATCAAGCTGGATAAAACCGGCGGGCTGACCGGCGCACTGCGTCTGGCGCAGGAGGCACGCGCGCTGGGCTTTGAGATCATGCTTGGCTGCATGTTGTGCACGTCCCGCGCGGTTCGCGCCGCTTTACCGCTGACGGCTGGCGCGAAGTTTATCGACCTCGACGGTCCGACCTGGCTGGCGCAGGACGTTGAGCCGCCCATGAAGTTCCATTGTGGCGGGATTGACGTCGCGGGGTCTGCCTGATTTTACGGCGGATGTCGCACTTTTGTGCGCGGGGGCAAAACTGGAGCGAATTCTTATAGGGGATGAATTGAAGAAATGATACAACTCCTTCATTGCTCATAGTTTTTATGAATGTCAGGAGAAATTCATGCCGCAGGGAAAATCGCTTCCGCGTCTCTCATATTCCGTCTGTGCAGCGTTAGTCGCACTAAGCTTCGGCCCGGCTAACGCCGCAGACGTTCCCGCCGGAACACAACTGGCCGCCAGACAAGAAATCGTCCGGCATATCAAAGACGAGCCTGCCTCACTGGATCCGACCAAAGTGATCGGCCTGCCGGAAGCGCAGGTGGTGCGTGATCTGTTCGAAGGGCTGGTCAGCCAGGACGCTCACGGTAAAAACATTCCGGGCGTCGCTGAAAGCTGGCAGAACCAAAATAATCAGGTGTTTATCTTCAACCTGCGCAAAGACGCAAAATGGTCCAATGGCGATCCGGTGACCGCACAGGATTTCGTTTACAGCTGGCAGCGTCTGGTCGATCCCAAAGGCCTGTCGAGTGGCGCGTGGTTCGCCGGGCTTGCCGGAATACAGAATGCGGATGCGATCATCGCCGGTAAAATGCCGACGGATAAGCTCGGCGTGACCGCCATCAGCCCGACGCAGCTGCGCGTCACGCTGGATAAACCGGTGCCTTATTTTGTCAGCCTGCTGGCGAACTTCAGCCTGTTCCCGGTGCACAAAGCCACGGTGGAGAAATATGGCGAAGACTGGACCAAGCCCGGCAATCTGGTGGGGAACGGCGCTTACGTGCTGAAAGCGCGCGTGGTGAATGAAAAGCTGGAGCTGGAACCCAATCCGCATTACTGGGATCACGCCCGCACGGTGCTGACCAAAGTGACCTTTGTTCCCATCAACAAAGAGTCCAACGCCACCAAACGTTATCTGGCCAATGATATCGACATCACCGAGTCCTTCCCGAAAGATCAGTATAAAAAACTGATGCATGATATTCCGGGGCAGGTGTACACGCCGTATCAGCTCGGCACTTACTACTACGCTTTTAACACCCGCCGCGCACCGACCGATGACGCCCGTGTGCGCCTGGCGCTGTCGATGAGCATTGATCGCAGCGTGATTGCCGATAAGGTGCTGGGCACCGGTGAAAAACCGGCGTGGCATTTTACGCCTGATGTGACGAACGGGTTTACACCGGTGAAAAGCGAAATGCAGCAATATTCGCAGGAAGAACTGAATGCGCAGGCCAAAGCGCTGCTGGCGGCGGCGGGTTACGGCCCGGCTAAACCGCTGCATCTGACGCTGCTGTACAACACCTCAGAAAGTCATCAGAAGATTGCGATTGCCGTCGCCTCAATGTGGAAAAAGACGCTGGGTGTGGATGTTAAACTGGTGAATCAGGAATGGAAAACCTACATCGACAGCCGAAACACCGGCAATTTCGACGTGATCCGCGCCTCGTGGGTGGGGGATTACAATGAAGCCTCGACGTTCCTGTCGCTGTTAACCTCAACGCACAACAGCAACATCAGCAAATTCAGCAACGCCGACTACGACAAAGCCATCGCCGACGCCAGCCGTGAAACTAACGACGCGCGCCGTAATGACGATTACAACAAAGCCGAACAAATCATCGCCGAACAGGCACCGATCGCGCCGATTTATCAGTACACCAACGGTCGCCTGATCAAACCCTGGGTGAAAGGTTATCCGATTGAAAACCCTGAAGACGTGGCTTACAGCCAGGAAATGTACATCATCAAACACTGATGACTGAGCCTTCAGAAATGCCAAAAGCGCCCCGACATCAGGGCGCTTTTTTTATGTGCAAGCAAACACTTTACCCGTTGCGGCTGATCAAACGCACGATAAGCGCCGCGGCGGCGGCCACCGTTGCCAGCAGCACGACGCCCGCCCAGCCGCCCGCCTCAAGGGCTTTACTGCCGAGCGCCGCACCCGCCGACATGCCGATAAACACCACGGTGAACAGCAGGGCATTAAGACGGCCACGCGCGGCAGGTTCAAGGCCGTAAACCAGGGTCTGATGGGCCACCAGAGTGGCCTGGATCCCTAAATCAAAGCCGACCGCGCTGAGCACAATTAACGCCAGTTGCGCAGGGGGCGACAACAAGGGCAGCAGAAACATCGCGGCAAAGGAAACCATCACCAGGGCCGAGCCGATTTGCGTCACCCTGGCCGGGCCTTTTTTGTCCGCTAATGCCCCGGCCAGCGGCGCTGCCAGCGCACCGGCGGCACCGGCAAGACCAAAAGCTCCGGCAACGGCGCTGCCCAGGTGATACGTGTCATTAAGCATGATGGCGAGTGTGGACCAGAACGCACTGAACGCCACGGAGAGCAAACCCTGAGCCAGCGCGGCACGGCGCAGCGTTTTATAGTGTTTCCACAGACCAAACATCGAGTGCATCAGCGCGGCATAGCTGATGCGCGTCGCAGGGGTAAAGCGGGGCAGCACGCGCCACAGCGCAAAACCTATCAGCGCCACGCTGATTGCCGCGAGCTGATACATCACCCGCCAGCCAAAATATTCAGCCACAAAGCCGCTGACCACGCGGGATAGCAGGATCCCGACCAGCAATCCGGTCATCACCGTGCCCACCGTTTTACCCCGCTGTGCCGCCGGCGCGAGGTGTGCTGAGGCGGGCACAATATCCTGTGCCATGGTGGCGCCAATGCCGGTGATGAGGCTTGCCGCCAGCAGCCCGTGAATACCGGGCACAAACCCACACAGCAGCAGCGCGGCGGCCAGCAAAATGCTTTTCAGCAAAATGATCGTGCGGCGGTCATGGCGGTCACCCAGCGGGATCAGAAACAAAATGCCCAGCGCGTACCCTGCCTGCGTCAGCGTGGGGATCAGGCCCACTGACGTTGTGCTGGCATGCAGATGGCTGCCCATAATCCCCAGCATCGGCTGGCTGTAATAAATCGAGGCCACACTCAGACCGGCTCCCGCCGCCAGAGTAAAAATGATTTTGCCTGACAGCGCAGATTCGGGTTCTGCCGGTTTTGCAGCAATAATATCGGACATTATGTATTCCTGAGTGAATGAGGTAACCAGGAATGCATTCTTCACCTGAATGGTTATGAGTGGTAGGCTGGGGTAAGGTAAAACTGTTATACGCGGGACGTATGAATACACCTCTCACCAGCGGCATTGACCGCATCGATCTGATGCAAACATTTATCCGGATTGTCGAAAGCGGCAGCCTCTCGGCGGCGGCCATTCAACTGAGCACCAGCCAGCCGACCGTCAGCCGCAGGTTGCAGTCGCTGGAACGCCTGCTGGGCGCAAAACTCATCCTGCGTACCACCCATGCGATGAAACTCACCGACGACGGCGAACGCTGTTATCAGCAGGCAAAATTATTACTCGAACACTGGGTGGCGCTGGAAGATCAGCTGAGCGGCGCGGGTGATGAACCCGTGGGCACGCTGCGCGTTCGTGCGCCCCATGCCTTTGGTCAGGATCAGATGATTGAACCGCTGACGCGCTATTTGCAGCGCTATCCCAACGTGACGATTGACTGGATGCTCAACGACCGCACGCCGGATTTCCTGTCAGAAGATATCGACTGCGCGATCCAGGTGGGTAACGTAGCGGATCCATCGATGGTGGCGATCCTGCTGGCAGAGGTTCCGCGGATTGTGGTGGCTACGCCGGAATTATTGCAGCAGCATCCGGTGACGCAGGTGAGCGAACTGGGGCGACTGCCGTGGATCGCGTTCAGCACTTTTTACCGCAATGAGGTGACGCTGCGTCACGACAACGATGACATCACCGAAAGTTGTGTCATTTCGCCGCGAATGGCGACAGACAGCCTTTATGCCGTTCGCAAAGCCGCGCTCACCGGGCTGGGAGCGGCAATCGTCTCCGCGTGGGTGGTAAATGATGACATTGCCGAAGGGCGGTTGCAGCGGGTTTTGCCGGGCTGGAATGCCTTGCCGCTGCCGGTCTATCTGGTTTATCCCTACGCCACGTATTATCCGGCGCGGTTGCGCAAGTTCTTCGACGTCATGCGCAGTGTGATGCCCGAACTGGCAGAAATGCGGGTGGCCCTGTAACGTAAAGTGGATAAATCACCGCAGGGTTGAGTTTTTGAACTTCAGGCACTTAACGTTACACTGAACAGAATTTGAGAATGAAGGCGAGGAACATCGTGGAAGTCATCAAGGGAAAAGAACTACAGGTACCCGATGCTGTGTATTCCTTCCAGCTCGACGGTCAGGGCGGTGTGAATGATATCAGCGCGCAGTGCGTTGCCACGGAGGAAAAACCGTGCTGGCTGCATCTGGATTATACCCGCCCGCAGAGTGAAAACTGGATCAACACCACGCCGGTCTTGCCGGACGCCGTCCGCGAGGCACTGGCCGGTGACAGCGTGCGTCCAAAAGTCATCCGTATGGGCGAGGGGACGCTTATCACTCTGCGCAGTATCAATCTCAACGCGGATTCGCGGCCTGATCAGCTCGTCACCATTCGCGTGTATCTTACCGATAAAATGATCGTCTCCACGCGTCACCGCAAAGTGTTCTCCATGGAAGAGATGATCAATGACATGCAGCAGGGCAGCGGGCCGAAGAATACCGGCAGCTGGCTGGTGGAAATGTGTGATGCGCTGACCGACCACACCAGCGATTTTATCGAAGATTTGCACGACAAAATCATTGATATCGAAGATGACCTGATGGAACAACAGGTGCCGGAGCGCGGCCAGATGGCGTTGTTGCGTAAACAACTGATTGTTCTGCGCCGGTACATGGCTCCCCAGCGCGATGTGTTTTCCCGTCTTTCCAGCGAGCGTTTACCCTGGATGAATGACGACGAACGCCGTCTGATGCAGGAAATCTCTGACCGTTTAGGGCGCGGGCTCGACGATCTCGACGGCAGCATCGCCCGCACGGCCGTGCTTTCTGACGAAATCAGTTCCCTGATGGCCGATTCCCTTAACCGCCGCACTTACACGATGTCGATGCTGGCAATGGTTTTCCTGCCGACCACCTTCCTGACCGGGTTGTTTGGCGTCAACCTTGGCGGGATCCCCGGCAATGAATCCCATTTAGGCTTTACGATTTTCTGCGTGTCGCTGGTCGTGCTGGTGGGCGGTGTGGCCTGGTGGCTGAAGAAAAGCCGCTGGCTGTAGTGCGTGTTTTGCTGAAAAAAAACCAAAAAAAAGCCGGTCATAAGACCGGCGTCGTTCGAATCAAAAAGTGCTATGCATTAATTCTAAAAATTTGGAAATAAGACAATATGGAGCACAACGCCCATCGCTTGACGTTGCATTCACCTGCGGAATGGATAGTGCACCGATTCAGCAGTTCCAATGTTGATTTGGCTCAATCTTTTTGAGGTTTATGTGCGGTTAGCTTTTTCAGAGGGCATTTTTGCCACAGGGCTCTCAACACTTGCGGTCAGGAGTTTGTCTTGCATACCGGAAAAATGATCCATCAGGCATACGAAGAGACGACCCGGCGGACGCTGGGTTTATGGCAGGCACATCCGCAGACGGGGGAGGTCAGATCCGCGCCTTTCTATCATCCCACCCGGCTGGCGATTACCAGCGGCAACCGGGCCGGCGCACCGATGGCGGGGTTATTAGCCCGCGCAGAACGCGCAGCGCAAGGCGATCCGCTGGCCGATATCGCGCCGCCCGAGGGTATGCACTTTACCTTTTTTGCCATCACACAGGCGTTGTATGACCGGCCGGAAGAGGCAGAAGGTCTGGCGGAACTGACTGACATTTTCAGGCAGCATTGTGCGGGGCATGTGATGCGCATAAGCGATCTGCGGCTGGTGCCGCTGGCGGATCAGCTTTTGCTGGCGGGCATTCCCGATGAGGAAAGTTTGCGGGTCAGGCAGTCGCTGGTGGAACATTTACTGGGGACGTCGTGGGCGGGAAAAATTAAAGAGCGCTATCCGGGCGCGGCCATCCCGCAAATATTCTGGCACAGCACTTTGCTGCGCTACAGCGCTCAATATTTGCCTTCCACCCTGCGTGATTTTTTCCACGAAAATCAGCATCAGCGGTTCGGCGAAATCAGCCTGCCGGTGAAACTGGTGATGACCAATTACAACTGGACCGACACCGTCGATCTGTGCTGAAAATGCAAAAGCCCGCACAGGCGGCGGGCTTTCAACTCTAAACGGTTAACGCCTGAAGATTATTTAATTTCCAGCACGTTCAGACGCTCAACCACCGCGACGGTTTCATCGTCTTCCGGCTGCCAGCCGACCGGCTGCATCGGGATCTCTTCCCGGTCGAACGCCAGATCACCGCCGTCTACCACGTCACTGCCGTGCTGAATCCCTTTAAAATCAAAAAGATTCATATCATTAAGATGTGAAGGCACCACATTTTGCATCGCGCTGAACATGGTTTCGATGCGCCCCGGATACTTTTTGTCCCAGTCTTTCAGCATGTCGCCGATCACCTGGCGTTGCAGGTTTGGCTGCGAACCGCACAGATTACAAGGAATGATCGGGTATTCACGGGCAATCGCGAAACGTTCGATGTCTTTCTCGCGGCAATATGCCAGCGGGCGGATCACGATATGTTTACCGTCATCGCTCATCAGTTTCGGTGGCATACCTTTCAGCTTGCCGCCGTAGAACATGTTGAGGAACAACGTTTGCAGAATATCGTCGCGGTGATGGCCGAGCGCGATTTTGGTACACCCCAGCTCTGTGGCGGTGCGGTACAAAATGCCGCGGCGCAGACGTGAGCAGAGGGAACAGGTGGTTTTGCCTTCCGGGATCTTATCTTTGACGATCGCATACGTGTCTTCAGTGACAATCTGATATTCCACGCCCAGTTCCTGCAAATATTCCGGAAGAATATGCGCCGGGAAACCCGGTTGTTTCTGGTCAAGATTGACGGCAATCAGGGAGAAATTCACCGGTGCGCTTTTTTGCAGATTGCGCAAAATTTCCAGCATGGTGTAACTGTCTTTACCGCCTGACAGGCAGACCATAATGCGGTCGCCTTCTTCGATCATTCCGAAATCCGCAATCGCTTTACCGACGTCACGACGCAGGCGCTTTTGCAGTTTATCAATGTTGTATTTTTCTTTCTGAATTGGACTTGTCACAAATTTCTCTTTCGCAAAATCGCGGCGCACAGGCCGCCAGTGTCTATGCGCAGTAGGGTACGGATTTTGGTGCCTGCTGTCAGGTGGATTTTTGTGAAAACCCGCTTTTTTTGCGTCCAAAAAACAGCCAAAAAACTTCCGTTTGTCTGATTTTGGGCTGAATGTGAAATTCGTGACTATAGTTAATAGACTAATTGTTAAGTCAAAACCCCAATTCAGGAGGGAAGATATGAAAAGGAAAAACCTTATTGCCGCATCGCTGGCCGCCGTCTCAATACTGTTTGTTGCAGGCTGCGCCTCGAATCAGGCAATAAAAACGACGGACGGAAAAACCATCGTAACGGACGGAAAACCACAGGTCGATGACGATACCGGTCTGGTGTCGTACAAAAATGCAGAGACAGGTAAGACAGAGCAGATTAACCGTGATCAGGTTAAAAACATGAGCGAACTGGATAACTAATTTTTCAGGTCAACAATGACAAAGGAGAGAACGATGAACAGGAAATTGATTTTGCCACTTGCCGCATTAATCAGTGTCGCAGCGTTGTCAGGCTGCACCCGCACGAGTTATGCCATTCAGACGAATGATGCCCGTACCATCATCAGTGACGGAAAACCAAAAGAAGCTGAAACTGGCTTACTGGAATATACCGATGCAAATGGTGTGAAACAGCAAATCAGTAAAACTGAAGTCAAACAAGTGACGGAACTGCCAAAGTAATATCGCTTTATGTCTGTTTTTTCCGAAATCTCAACCCGCCTCACCAGGCGGGTTTTTTTATGGGTTAAGCACGCCACATCTTACCGTTGCGACGCCACGATTTTTACCTTGTCTGCCGCCGCCGCTTTCTCTGCTTTAGCGGCATTCATGCCTTTTTCTGCGCTGCGGTGCAAAATCCAGCCGAAAACAAGAATCGACAGGGCGCAGAGCAGGAACAGAATCCGTCCCCACAGCGGGTTTGGCACCAGGACCATCAGCAGTAATCCGGCACCCATGTACATGGAGATCCGCCCGATTTTATCCCGTTGCAGGCGGTCGAATTCATCCTGTTCGTTGTCGGCATACACCGGGGTTTCCATGTCGATGAAGAACTGTTTGCGCTGGGTTTCTCGCGCCGTGTTGGCTTCGCGATAGAACAGGGTGGTCAGGCAGAAGAAGCCGCCGGTGAACACCAGATGCGAGAAGATGTTCCACATGATCGCCACGTCCAGCAGCTCACGTGCGGTCAGCGTAATGCCGGCGAGCCGGGCGACGTCCGGCGCGGTGAACACATTGGCGACGATGTAAGACACGCACAGCCCGAACAATACGGTGACCCAACCCGCCCAGTCCGGCGTTTTACGGATAAACACCCCGAGGAACAGCGGCACCACGATCGGCGCCTGCATCAGCGTACCGACTTTCATCATCAGGTCGAACAGGCTGACGGTCTGCATCGTGTGCATATATTGCGCCACCAGAATCACCAGCACGCCGTTGACCACGCAGGCGATCTGGCCGACGCGCAGCTGATATTTGTCGCTGCGCTCGCCGTTGCGGTTGACGATAGGCGTCCAGAAGCTGCGCACAAAGATCCCCGAGTTACGGTTCAGCGCACAGTCCATCGACGACATGGTGGCGGCAAACAGCCCGGCCATCAGCAGGCCGACGGTGCCGAGCGGCATCGCGCGTTCGGCGAAAATCAGATACACCGCATCCGTGGCGTTTTTCCCCAGTTCAGGGTGTGCGGTGGCGGCGTCCGGATAAAGGATGGCCACCGCCCACGGCGGAATAAACCAGATAATCGTGCCGACCAGCATCAGCAGCAGCGCAAACAGCGCGGCCTTTTTCGCATTGAAACTGTCTTTGGCATTCAGAAAGCGATAGGAATCCTGGAGGTTATTGATGCTCTGCACATTTTTGATGAAAAAGAACAGGAAGCAGGCCACCAGAATCGAGATGTAGTGCGGCCCGACGTCCGGCCCGGTGAAGAAGCCGGAAGGGAATTCGGTCACCAGTTTGACCGGTCCGCCGACTTTAAACAGCGCCACCACCGCGCAGGCGATGGAAATGATCGCCACCACCAGCGTCTGCACGAAATCGCTCGCCACCACGCCCCATGCGCCGCTCAGCAAGGAAATCACCAGCACCACCACGCCGGTCACCCACAGCGTCAGCGTAATGTCGTGCTTGAACACTGCGCTGGCAAACACCGCCAGACTGTTCAGCCACACACCGGCACTGAGAATGCTCAGCGGAATGATCATCCAGGTGAAAAACTGTTCGTTACCTTTGCCAAAGCGATGGTTGATCGCCTCTGTGGCAGTATCGACCCGTAACTGACGAAAGCGGGTGGCGAACCACCACCAGGCAATCAGGTAACCGAACACGTTACCGGCGAACACGCTGACCACGTTGAAGCCGTAACGGTAAGCCTGTCCGGCGGCACCGGTAAAAGTCCAGGCGCTGAACTGGATCATGAACGCGGTGGCACCGACCATCCACCAGAGCATGCGTCCGCCACCGCGAAAGTAATGGCTCGAGGAGCCGGATGCCATTTTTTTGAAGGCATAACTGATGGCAATCATTAAGACGAAGTAACCGATCATGACCAGAACATTGATATCCATTGTCGTTACTCTCTCGTTTGCAGGTGAGGTGTTTTTGGTTATGTATTGAGCAAGCGTAGAAGAGGGTGATGAAATTAAAAGTCCGACAAATAAGAAATGCTTAGTTTGTTATCGATTTGTGAAGCGGGTCACTTGTTGGGCGTATTGTGGCTT
Source organism: Rahnella sp. Larv3_ips (assembly GCF_003697865.1). Classification (NCBI taxonomy): domain Bacteria; kingdom Pseudomonadati; phylum Pseudomonadota; class Gammaproteobacteria; order Enterobacterales; family Yersiniaceae; genus Rahnella; species Rahnella sp. Larv3_ips. Next base: position 673,012 of record NZ_MJIB01000004.1, read on the forward strand.
TTTAAGCCAATTCTGACTGGCGCTTCTCAGCATTCATTGCTTTATTTGTAGTACTAAAGCGAACATTCATTGTAATCCGGAGAACGCATGATGTTATTTCAGTGCCGTACCCTTGGGGTAAAAAAGCTCGCCGCCGCGATGGCGATGACATTTTGCAGCGCAGGCGCACTGGCGGCAGAACCGGCCTTTCTGAATACCGCACAGATGGACGTTGTGCGTCAGCAACTGCATGACAACACCGCTGCCCCGCAGACCTCAGACGCCTATCGGCAGTTGCTGGCGGCAGCGGATTCGGCGCTGAAAAAACCCAACCTCAGCGTCACTGATAAAGGCATGACGCCGCCCGGCGGTTCGAAACATGACTATCTCAGCCTGAGTGCCTACTGGTGGCCCGACGAGAGTAAATCCGACGGATTGCCGTGGATCCGCAAAGACGGTCACGTCAATCCGGCCAGCAAAAATGATCAGAGCGACGGTGTGCGGCTGGCGGATTTTACCGCCCGGGTGCAGAACCTGACGCTGGCCTGGTATTTCTCCGGCGAACAAAAATACGCTGACAAAGCCGCCAGCCTGCTGCGCACCTGGTTTATCACCCCGCAAACCCGCATGAACCCGAACCTGAATTTCGCGCAGGGCGTGCCGGGGATCTCGCCGGGTCGCAATGCGGGCGTGCTGGACGGGCGTTATTTCTCCACCCGCATCGTCGATTCGCTGGTGCTGCTGCGCGGTAATCCGGCGTGGAGCGACAACGATGATCAGCAGTTACGCGCGTGGATGACGGAGTATCTGCACTGGCTTCAGGGCAGCAAAATCGCCAAAAAAGAGGGGCGGACTGAGAACAATCACGGCAACTGGTACGTTACGCAGGTTTCCGGCATCGCCTGGTATCTCGGTGATAAAGCGGTGATTGGCGAGATGGCGACGCTGATGAAAAGCAAACTCGACGTACAACTTCGCCCCGACGGCACGCAGCCCGCCGAACTGGCGCGTACCCGCTCCTTCCATTACAGCTATTTCAACCTGCAGGCGATCAGCATGATGGCGGTGCTGGCGCAGAAAAACGGCATCGATCTCTGGCATTACAAAACCCCGCAGGGCGGCAGCCTGCTGACCTCGCTGGATTTCATGGCGCGCTTTAGCGATCCCGCTGTGCCCTGGCCGTACAAATCCATCGATCAGATCCGTGTGCGCCCGCTGCCGTTACTTTCCTGGGCAGATAACGCCACCGGCCAGCAGCGTTATCAGCAAAAAATCCGCAGCGCGACCTTCACTTTACCGCCAGCGGATAACACTAAAAAAATGGCGGGCGGATATCACGAAGATGTCACCCGCGGCGCGGTGCGTGAGGCTGAACGCGAAACCTGGCTGCTTTCGCTGCCGTCGTTTGCCACCGGGTATGTCGCGCCTCAGCCACAGGAGAGCGGAAAATGAAACCCTGGCTGCCTTTGCTGATCTCCGCTGATGAGGCGGAAAAATTGCGTGCGGAAATTAACGCGGATTCTCTGGCGGGCGAGGCACTGCGCGGGCAGATTTCCGCGCTGGAGCATTACATGCTGAACGCACCGCAGATCCCCGGCCAGGGCGAGGCGGGCGGCCCGGAGCACGCGCAGCACAAGCAAAATTATCTCTATATCCATCTCGCCGGTCGCCTGTTTCTGATCACCGGCGAGCCGCGTTACCGTGATTTCGCGCTGGCGCTGCTCACCGGCTATGCCGATATCTATCCCTCTCTCGGCAGCGCCACCAGCAAAGACAGCAATGCGCCGGGGCGGTTGTTCCACCAGACACTGAACGAAAACATGTTCTGGTTGTACACCGTCGAAGGCTACCACTGCCTGATCCCCACGCTTGACGCCGGTCAGCGTGAACACATCGAAGCGGGCCTGTTCCGCGTGATGGCCGACGATGCGCTCAACCGGCACAGCAAAGATTTCGATATCGTGCACAACCACGGCATCTGGTCGGTGGCCGCTGCCGCTTTCAGCGGCTATGCCCTTGACTCTCCTTCATTGGTCGAAAAAGCCCTTTACGGGCTGAAAGGCGACAGCGACAGCGGCGGATTTTTCGCCCAGCTCGGCCAGCTTTTTTCACCGGACGGCTATTACATCGAAGGGCCGTATTATCACCGCTTTGCGCTGCGCCCGCTGCTGATGCTGGCGGAAGTGATCGAACGCCGTCAGCCGGAATTACAGATTTACGCCTTCCGCGATCAGATCATCCGTAAAACCTGCGAAGCGCTGATGCAGACCGCGTTTCCCGATGGCATCTGGCCTGCGCTCAATGACGCCTCCAAAACCATGGGTATTGGCGACGAGGGCGCGGTGATCGCCGCCAGCGTCTGTTATCACCGTTATGCGCACAACCCGCAGTGGCTGGCCGTCGCCCGGCAGCAAAACACCGTCTGGGTCAGCCCGGCGGCGCTCGATTTATCGGCGGCGTTGAAAAATACGCCAGCCGCACCGGTGAGCTGGGGAAGTGTTGCCCTGCGCGACGGGCCGCAAGGTACGCAGGGCGGTCTGGGGATTTTGCGCACTCCCGGTCAGGAGATGGCGCTGATGTGGTACGGCCAGCATGGCAGCATTCCGCGTCTGCATTCGGCGCTCAACCACGGCCATTTCGACGGCCTGCATCTCAGCCTGTACAGCCGCGGGCGCGAATATTTACGTGACTACGGCTTTGGCCGCTGGGTAAACGTCGAGCCAAAATTCGGCGGTCGCTACATTCCTGAGAACAACAGCTACTGCAAACAAACCGTCGCGCACAACACCGTGGTGGTGGATGAGCAGAGCCAGAACGGCGGGCACAGCCTGGAGGCCGAAACCCGCTGGGGCGAGCAGCATTTCTTCGTGACGGATAACCCGGCAGGACAGGGCATGAGCGCGCGGCTGCATGACTATTACCCCGGCGTGGATCAGCAGCGCACCGTGCTGATGCTGCAACTGCCGGAGTGCAGTGCGCCGCTTATCGTCGACGTTTTCCGTCTGATCAGTGCGCAGGCGCATCGCTATGATTACTGCCTGCATCATCTCGGCCAGTTTGTGCGCAGCGACGTGACGCTGGCGGTGGCAGAGCACCTGAAACCGCTGGGTGAAAACCACGGTTATCAGCATCTGTGGGATTGCGCCCGCGGCCAGGTAGCGGCGGGAGAGTCGGCTTTATTCAGCTGGCTCGACGGCGATGCCTACCGCACGATGATCAGCGCCTTCCCGGACGGTGGCGAGCTGATTGTCGCCCGCACGGGAGCGCAGGATCCTCATTTTAACCTGCGTAATGAATCGGCACTGTTGTTGCGAACCCACGGCAGCCGGGCGATTTTCGCCAGCGTATTTGAAACGCACGGCTATTTCGACGAGGCCAGCGAAACCTCGGTGGACGCGCGCGGAAAGGTTGAGCGCGTCAGCGTGGTCAGCCATGACGATGAGCACACGGCACTGACTATCGGCTTTACCTCACAGCGGACGCTGAGCGTTCGCATCAACAACCGCGCCGCGCCGACGTCTGCCAACGCGTTCAGCGTGGCGTGGCAACCTGACACACCTCTGAACATCCCTGAATAATGAAGGAGTCATCATGTTTAACGATTTAAAAGGTCAGCGAGTTTTGATTACCGGTTCAACCAAAGGTATCGGTCTGGCGGCGGCCAAAGCCTTTGCGGCGGCGGGGGCTAAGGTCGGTATTAACGGCCATCGCCACGATGCCAGCCTCAACCAGCTGGCGTCGGAAATTGAACGTCACGGCGGCGAAGTGGTCTATTTTGGCGCAGACGTCACCCGGTCCGCCGAGTGCGAGGCGCTGGTATCGCGCTTCGTTGAACATTTTGGTGGCCTTGACGTGCTCATCAATAACGCGGGCGGTCTGGGCGGACGTCAGGGGCTGGAAAGCATTGACGACGATTTTTACGACCATGTCATGGATCTCAATGCCCGCTCGGCGCTGATGGTCACGAAATACGCCATTCCGCATCTGCGTCATTCGGCGAAAGAAAGCGGTAAAACCACCTCGGTGATCAGCACCGGTTCCATCGCCGGGCGCGAAGGCGGCGGCCCCGGTGCCAGTTTGTACGCGGCGTCCAAAGCCTGGCTGCACAACGTTCACCGTAACTGGGTGAAAGAGTTCACCAAAGATAACATCCGTTTCAACGTGATTTCGCCGGGCACCATCGACACCGTTTTCCACGCGGATAAAAGCGCCGAAGTGCGGGAGAAAATCGCCGGTTCGATCGCCATGGGGCGCTTTGGAACCAGCGAGGAGCTGGCACCCAGCTTCCTGTTTTTCGCATCTCACGCCTGCAGCGGCTACATCACCGGCCAGATCTTAGACATTAACGGCGGGCAGATGGCGCCGTAGCGCACAGTTCTTCAGTTTCAGAGCGGAGGGCGCATGCAGCGTGCCTCCGCCTGAACTATGCTGTCGGCAATCTGCACTGAAAAAGGGAAGAGTATGACGATGCAGTTTGAAACCGCCGCAGGCATGACGCGTGGGCTGAACACCCACATTGCCCGCGATATCGCCCGTAAAATTCTCTCCGGCGAACTGGCCTCGGGTGCCATTTTGCCGAGTGAAATCGAGCTCGGCGAACAGTTCGGTGTCAGCCGCACGGCCCTGCGTGAAGCGCTGAAATTGCTCACGTCTAAAGGGCTGCTGGAATCACGTCCAAAAATCGGCACCAGGGTAAAAGAGCGTCCGCAATGGAACATGCTCGACCCGCAACTGCTGGAATGGATGCAGGGCATGGAAGCGACGGAAGAGATTTATCACCAGTTTCTGGAGTTTCGCAAAGCCATCGAACCGCACGCCACCGCGCTGGCGGCCGTGAATGCCAGCAAAGAGCAGCGCATTGAACTGTCGTGCATTTATCGCCAGATGTGCCACGTCTCGGAGAACTTCGACGCGCAGGCCTGGGTGGAGATCGACACCCAGTTCCACCGGATGATTTTCATCTCCTCCGGCAACTGTTTCTATGTCCCGTTCGGCAATGTGCTGACCACCATTTTCAAATGGTTCTTTGAATACTCCTCCAAAGAAGGCGGCATGTGCCTCAACGAGCATAAAAGAATTTATGAAGCGATCATGGCAGGAGACGAAGGCGCGGCGTATTCGGCATCGCTGGGGCTGATGAAAGGGCATAAACATAGGTTGAGTCGAGGGGATAAAGGGGGGTAGTGGTGACTTTAAGGTCAAAGTCAAAACCTTGGGCTCGCCGCCCAAACGGGCCTTAAGGGGGGCTTATCGCCGCCCCCCTTAAGAATCCCAGGCTCTTTCACTGCGCGCTGCCGCTCGCCAGCTATATTCCAGCGGCTACCGCTATTGCCGCAAACGCCGCCGCTGCGCGGTCCTCTCATTTCAGGTTCGAACCCGCTCGGAAAAACCCCCTCGCGGTTTCTCACCGTTCATTCGACGTCGTTTTGAGCGCGGCCAGAGGCTTCTTAAAGCACAACCTCACCGTTTTCGACTTTATAAATCAGAAATAAATCAGAAAATTAAGTCTCAATAATCATTTGAATTACATAGCCATTGGCCGCGCTCAAAAATCACGCCGGAGGGAGTGGTGGAAAACCGCGCGTGTTTTTGCGCGGGTTGTAACCCGAGCGGAGGGCACCGCGTAGCGGCGGGATTTTGCGGCAATAGGAGGAGTTTCTGAAACATAGCCCGCGAGCGACAGCGCGCAGTTAAAAAAACGCAGGATTCCAAAGGGTTTCGTTTAAAACCCTTTGGGCCCGTTTGGGCGGCGAGCCCAAGGTCTTGACGTTAAAACGCATTCGCAGCCGCTAAGGCCAGTGTGGGTGGCAACCCACGGTCTTGCCCTTGACCTGAAGCCAGATATGAAATATCCCCATTCCCCCTCTATTGTCATTTATGACACAAATATCACTATTACTTACGCCCCAGTGCCAACCCGCCTTATAGACTTGTCATCACTATTACGCTTTAATCATGCCATCGGAGCGGAATAATCATTCAGGGACCAGGATGAATAATTAAATCCCTTATAAGGAATTAACTCGGTGATTTTATGAGGACATTACAGGTCAGGGATTTCTTTCTTTCAGAACAGCACGCTTTCAGTTTATTCGATATGAATCACCAAATGATGGAAGATGTCCACCGGCATGAATTTGATGAGTTGGTTATTGTTCGTCACGGCAGCGGGTTTCATATTATTAACGATCAGGTGGAGTTTATCTATAAAGGCGACTTCTTTCTGGTGGCGGCTAATGATATTCACTGCTATCAGTCAACCAATAAATTGTCCGTGATAAATGTATTGTTGCATAAAGAAAGGGAATTTAAATTCATTCAAAACATTGACGCGCTAATTCATCCAATCGCCGAGCCTCCCTGTACGATGAAAAAGCATCGCGTAAGCCTTACCGATGAGGAACTGAATAAAATAGGCAGCGTGGCCGACATGATTAATTCACAGTGCGACGCAGAGTTTGACAGCCATTACTTTGCCTGCGCGGAGTCCGGCTTGCTGTCGATCATCGTGACGCTCTTTCAGTGCGCCAGCAGAAAAGGGGACCGCATCCACAACACTGATAGCGGCAAGCGACACCTGCTCAATTACTTACGCGAGAATTACGCCAGCAGCATTAACTGGGACTATTTATGCGAAGAAAGCGGCGTCGCGAAAAGAACCATGTGCCGCTTTATTAAAGAAATAACCGGTTATACGCCTGAACAGTTTCAGAGCCGGTATCGCCTGTTAAAAACGCAGGAGTTATTACGCACATCAGATTATCCGATTGGAAAAATTGCCACGCTGTGCGGATTTAATAACGCCCCGCGCTTAACCGAAGCGTATAAAAAACAGTTTCAACGCACACCTTCTCAGGAACGTGCTCGGGTGAGTAATAGTGTTATTTGAACGTCACGGGTAAAAATAAGTCATTCCTCTGCAAAACAAAAACAGTGAGAGATAAAATTAACGATAACTCATAAAGGTAATTATTATGTCAATCATCAAACGGACAAATCCCTGGTATGTGGGGGGAGTCTCTGGCATGGCCTCTTATATTGATTCTTCGGCAATTGTATCAAACGGAACGGCGCTGGTTATTTATCAGAAAGCCATTGGAACAACGTCAGTGGAAATCGGGATCCTTTCCGGTGTATTAACGTTATGTATTGCGCTCGGCGCACTTCTTGGCGGCAGGCTGGGAGATTGTTATGGCAGACGTAAAGTCTTTATCACCACCATGGCGATGATTATTACCGGCACCCTGTTACTGGCGTTTGGCATTAATTTCCAGATGCTGCTTATCGGCACTCTTTTTGTCGGGCTGGGAACGGGGGCCGATCTGCCGGTTTCATTAGCCACCATTGCCGAAGCGGCTACCGATAAAAACCGGGGCAAAATTATCGGGCTTTCAAATCTTCTATGGTTCCTGGGCATCGTGATGACGATGGCGATTTCCGCCATGGTGGGCGGCTGGGGCCAGGCTGGGGCGCAAATTATGTACCTTCATGTTTGCGTGGTCGCGGCAATATTACTGTTATTACGCTGCACAATACCGGAATCGGGATTATGGCTGAGTGCTAAACAAGATCGTGAAAAAGGCATATCCAGCGTTCGTGCCCAAAAAACAGCATTTAAGGATCTGATCCGGGGAAAATATCTCTGGCCCTTCGTCGCGCTGTGTATTTTTTACAGCTTCACCAATCTTGCTGCGAATACAGGCGGGCAGTTTGGGACTTATATTGCGGTGAATGTGGTAGGCATCAGCGTGGAGAAAAATTCTCTGTGGAACCTGATGACCATGCCGGTAGGCGTGGTGGCGGGAATTATGTTTATGCGGTTTGTCGATACGAAAAAACGGATGCCGACCTTTATTCTCGGCGCCTTCTGTTTTGCCGGGGGATTTTTCCTGCCGGTAATATTTAATTTCTCTCCCATCTCCTGGTTCAGCTGTTTATTCTTTACCGCACTGGGCAGCGGGCTGGCGTTTGAAGGCATTATGAAAGTCTGGTCGCAGGAATCATTCCCGACCATGCTCCGCTCAACGGCGCAGGGCATTATTGTGGCCATCTCCCGTTTATCCTGCGGTTTGCTGGCCTTTGTCACCCCGTTATTACTCGATGCCGGGCCGATTGCGCTGTACTCGATTTTATCCACGGTCGTGGCACTCGGATTATTGATTGGTTGGCTGTGTTTCCACGGTAAACCCCGTAATGAATTTAAAAGTGAGGCTGAACCTTTCTTTGAGGATTCACCGGTATTTCATATTGATACGCCCGCAGCAAAAATTTAATTCTTTCACCGTGAAAGGATCCCCTTATATAAGGAATGCGAAATGATGTTATCAGTGAGCAAACTGACGTTAGATCACGAACCGGCTTTATCGGGCGTGGAACGGTTACCCGTGATGGGATGGAAAATCGAAAGCCGTCATCGCAATGTCAGACAAACCTCGTATCAGCTGCAAATCAGTCAGGATATATGTTTTAACCAGATCGTTTTCGACAGCGGCGTCCAGCACAGTGAACAGTCGAACAATATTGTTTTAGCGAATGTCGCATTAATACCTTCTGCCCGCTATTTTGTCCGCGTACGTGTACAGGATAATTATGCTGAAACCAGCGCCTGGAGCGAACCCGCCGGGTTTATTACCGGTCTGCTTGATAGCGGTTGGCGCGCAGAGTTTATTTCGGCGGAGAAACCAGAAGACAAAGATAATTCAAAAGCCACGCTGGTAAGAAAAATCTTCGAAGCCGACGGTCATAAATCCATTTCTTCCGCGTTCGCGCATGTCAGTGCGTGGGGTATTTATCAGTTGTATGTGAACGGGAATAAAGTCGGCACGGATGAGCTGACGCCGGGATGGACCAGTTACGCTCATCATCTGCTTTATCAGACGTATGATCTCACGGATATCCTTTGCGGCGGGCTAAATGTTATCGGCGCGATGTTAGGTGCCGGCTGGTATAAGGGCGATATGGGGTTCACCCGCGACCGTAATTATTATGGCGAAAATACCGCGCTTATTTGTCAGGTTGTCATTACCTATACCGACGGCTCACAAGACATCATTAACACTGACGAAAGCTGGGAAGGGGACGATTCTCCCATTCTGTTTGCGGAAATTTATGACGGCGAAATTTACGACGCCCGGCAGGAACAAACCGGCTGGAGCTCGCAGAAATTCACCCCGCGTGTCTGGCGGCCGGTCAGGGTGATGGCAGGCGATAAAACGGTGCTTAAAGCGCAGGCAAGCGGCACGGTTAAGCAGACACAAAGGCTGAAACCGGTCGCGATGATTACCACGCCGCAGGGCGACCGCGTGATCGACTTCGGTCAAAACCTCAGCGGCTGGGTGGAATTTTGCGTTAAAGGTCGCGCGGGGCAGAAAGTGATATTGCGCCATTTCGAAGTGCTGGACGCCGCGGGAAATGTCTATCTCGATAATCTGCGCTCCGCGAAGCAGCGCACCGAATATGTGCTCAGGGGGGAAGGGGAAGAGTGCTGGCATCCGCACTTTACCTGGCAGGGGTTCCGTTACGTAAAAGTCGAGGAGTATCCGGGTGACGTGGATCTGAATAATTTCACCGCCATTGTCCTGCACTCTGCGATGGAACAAACCGGCGAATTCTCCTGTTCCAGTGCGGAACTCAATCAGTTGCATCACAATATTCTGTGGGGACTGAAAGGCAACTTTATCGATGTGCCAACGGACTGCCCGCAGCGCGATGAGCGGCTCGGCTGGACGGGGGATGCACAGATTTTCTGCCGCACCGCCAGTTATCTGATGCAGACGCGAAATTTCTTCGCCAAATGGCTGACCGACCTGCGTTATGACCAGACGCCTGAAGGCGGCGTGCCGCATGTTGTCCCGGACATTCTGACCAACCATTGCGGCAAAGATCGGTTGCTGGCCGATGGCGGCACCCATTCGGCTTCTGCCTGGGCCGATGCGGCGGTGATCAACCCCTGGACGATGTATCTGATGTACGGCGATACGCGGGTGCTTGAAGATCAGTACGACAGCATGAAAGGCTGGATTGATTTCATGGAGGCGCATTCAGAGCATCACCTCTGGCGCTATAAACTCCAGTTTGGCGACTGGGTGGCGCTGGACGCAAAAGAGGGCAGCTATTTCGGGGCAACGCCCAACGATCTGACCTGCACGGCCTACTTTGCTTATTCCACGCTGCTGTTTTCTAAGGCCGCCAGCGTATTAAACCGTACCGAGGATCACCGGAAATACGCCGATCTGCATGAAAAAATCGTCCACCGTTTCCAGCAGGAGTTCTTCACTCCCGCCGGCAGGCTGGCGGCCAGAACCCAGACGGCACATATTCTGGCGCTCTATTTTAATCTGGTTCCGGAGGCCTTCCGCCAGAGAACAACAGAGACGCTGGTCGAACTGTTAAACGAACACGACGGCCATCTGGTGACCGGCTTCGTCGGCACACCTTATTTCTGTCATGCCCTCAGCCAGAATGGCCGGCTGAAGGAGGCCTGGCAGTTATTGCTGAAAGACGATTTTCCGTCATGGCTGTATCAGGTCAAAGCCGGTGCGACGACAATCTGGGAGCACTGGGATGGCATCAAACCCGACGGCTCAATGTGGAGCGCGGACATGAATTCATTCAATCATTATGCCTACGGCGCGGTGGGTGAATGGTTATACCGCGTAGCGGCTGGCATTGAAGCTGACGAAGATCAGCCCGGATTCAAACATGTGATCATTCAGCCGCGGCCCGGCGGCGGCCTTGACTGGCTCGATGCCCGTTATCAGTCGATTTACGGCGCGATAGGCGTGCGCTGGGAAGTGAATGGTCAGACAGTGGATCTTCGGGTCAGCATTCCGGCCAACACCTGCGCGACGCTCCTCCTGACGGACGGCAAAACATTGCATGAAACCGATGGCATTGATTTTGTGCCCTGCGTGCAAGGGTATACGGCGGAAGTGGGGTCGGGGGAATATCGGGTGAAATATGCGTTAGTCTGAGTTTCAGGTCGTGCGCTGCCGCTGGCGGGCTATATTCCACCAGCGGCTCCGGTTATTACCGCGAGACTTAAGACTCCGTTTTCTTCCCTGCCAGCATCGCCAGAAAATCATATTTCTGCTGCAACTCTTTCTCCGCTGCGGCATACAACATTTCCGCGACTTCCGGCTGCTGTGCATTCAGCCTTCTGAAACGCTGCTCGTTATTGAGCGTGTCAGTCAGCCCGCTGGATGGTGGCCTTGAGTCGAGCGCCAGCGCCGGTTTCCCTTCTTCCACACGACGCGGGTCGAAGCGGTACAGCGGCCAGAAACCGGTGGTGGTCAGCTGTTTCATCTGATCGTGGCTGAGTGCCAGATCATAGCCGTGTTCCTCGCACGGGCTGTACGCGATAATCAGCGACGGCCCCGGATAGGCTTCGGCTTCCTGAATGGCTTTGACGGTCTGGTTGAGCTGCGCACCGAGGGAAATCTGCGCGACATAAACATGGCCGTACATCATCATGCTGACACCCAGATCTTTGCGCGATTTGCGTTTGCCCTGTTCGGCGAATTTCGTCACCGCGCCGAGCGGGGTGGCTTTCGACTGCTGTCCGCCGGTGTTGGAATAACATTGGGTATCGAGCACCAGCACGTTGACGTTTTCCGTCAGGCTTAACACGTGATCCAGCCCGCCGAAACCGATGTCATACGCCCAGCCGTCGCCGCCAATCAGCCAGATGGATTTATCCACCAGATAATCGGCGTCCGTTGCCAGCTGCCGTGCGTCCGGCGTGTCGATGTCTGCCAGAATTTTACGCAGCGCCATGACATGTTCGCGTTTCACTTCCGGCGTGGAAGTGTCATCGCGCAGGCCGCCTAAGACCTCCGCCGGAATATGTTCTTCCAGCGAGGCAACTAAGCGCAGCACGCGGCGGCGGTGTTGATCAACCGTCAGCCGGAAGCCCAGACCGAACTCGGCGTTATCTTCAAACAGCGAGTTCGCCCAGGCCGGGCCACGGCCTTCGGCGTTGGTGGTGTAAGGCGTGGACGGCAGGTTACCGCCGTAAATCGAGGAACAACCGGTGGCGTTGGCGATTAGCAAGCGGTCGCCATACAGCTGGGTAATCAGTTTGATGTACGGCGTTTCGCCACAGCCGGAGCAGGCACCGGAATACTCAAACAGCGGCGTGATCAGCTGCGACGTGCGGATGTCGATGCGTTCCAGCGTGCTTTGATCAATCTCCGGCAGTTTGAGGAAGAAGTCGTAGTTTTCGCGTTCTTCCTCGAGGTGCTCAATGCGATCCGCCATGTTAATGGCTTTGATCGACGGATCCTGACGGTCTTTCGCCGGGCAGACTTCGACGCACAGATTACAGCCGGTGCAGTCTTCCGGTGCGACCTGCAACACGTATTTCTGGCCGCGCATATCGCGGGATTTCACATCCAGCGATTGCAGGGCAGACGGCGCAGCGTCCAGATATTCAGGCTGAACCACTTTGGCGCGGATCGCCGAATGCGGGCAGGCGGCGACGCAGTGGTTGCACTGGGTACACAAATCCGGTTTCCAGATCGGCACTTCTTCGGCAATGTTGCGTTTTTCCCACTGCGTGGTGCCGGTCGGCCAGGTGCCGTCCGGCGGGAACGCCGAAACCGGTAGCGCATCGCCAAGACCTGCCAGCATCGCGGCGGTCACCGTTTTCACAAAGTCCGGTGCGGCATCGGAGACGATCGGCGGGCGTTTGCGCGGGTTTTCAGGAATGGGCTGTAACGGCACGGCAACCAGTTCTTCCAGCGTTGCCCCGAGCGCCATCCAGTTGCGGGTCACCACGTCTTCGCCTTTGCTGCTGTAGCTGCGGGCGATTGCCCCCTGTAATTCTTTCAGCGCTTCGTCACCCGGCAGGATCTGCGTCAGGTGGAAGAACGCCATCTGCATGACGGTATTAATGCGTGCGCCGAGTTTACATTCGCGGGCAATTTTGGCGGCGTTGATCACGTAGAAACGGGCTTCACGCTGATGCAGGGTTGCCTGCACTTCCAGCGGCAGCCGCGCCCAGACTTCATCGGCGCTGAACGGCGTATTCAACAGGAAAATACCGCCATGACGCAGGCGCTCTGCCATCTGGTAAAGATCGATAAACTGCCACTGATGACACGCCACGAAATGCGCCTGCGTCACCAGATAGGCAGACTTGATCGGAGATTGGCTGACGCGCAAGTGCGACACCGTCAGGCCACCGGCCTTTTTGGAGTCGTAAACGAAATAACCCTGCGCGTACATCGGCGTGCTGTTACCGATGATTTTGATGTTGTTTTTGGTCGCCGACACCGAGCCGTCGCTGCCCAGCCCGTAGAACAACGCTTCCAGAGAGGCGCGCTCCGGCAACTCTTCTTCTGTTACCGGCAGGGACAACCCGGTGACGTCGTCATAAATGCCGACAGTAAAGCGCGGGCGCGGCTGGCTCAGCGACAGTTCGCGAAATACTGACATCACGCAGTCCGGGCCGAACTCCTTCGAGGATAATCCGTAACGACCGCCTATCACTTTTGGCAGCGAATCACGTTCGCCACGCGAATAGGCTTCGGCCAGCGCGGTCATCACGTCGAGGTACAACGGCTCGGCCAGCGAGCCAGGCTCTTTGGTGCGATCGAGCACCGCAATGCTTTTCACCGTTTGCGGCAGCACGGACAACAGATGTCCGGCACTGAACGGGCGGTACAAACGCACTTTCAGCACGCCGACTTTCTCGCCACGCGCATTCAGGGTTTCGATCACTTCTTCTGCGGTGCCAATGCCGGAGCCCATCAGGACGATCACCCGTTCGGCCTGCGGATCGCCGACATAGTCGAACGGCTTATATTCGCGGCCGGTGAGGGCGGCAAATGCATTCATTGCGTCAATAACATGCTGGCAGGTGGCGTTGTAGTAAGGATTGGTGGCTTCGCGCGACTGGAAATAAGTGTCCGGGTTAGCGGAGGTGCCACGGATCACCGGATGATCAGGTGAAAGTGCGCGGGCGCGGTGGGCATCAATCTGCGCCTGCGGCAGCATCTGCTGAAGGGTATCGTCACTCAGCGGGGCAATTTTATTGATTTCATGCGAGGTGCGGAAACCGTCGAAGAAATGGATAAACGGCACGCGGCTGTTGAGGCTGGCGACCTGCGAAATCAGCGCGAAATCCTGGGCTTCCTGCACACTGGCGGCAGAGAGCAGGGCGCAGCCGGTCTGGCGTACCGCCATAACGTCGGAGTGATCGCCAAATATCGACAGCGCGTGCGTCGCCACGGTACGGGCGGCGACGTGCAATACAAACGGCGTCAGCTGACCGGCCAGTTTGTACAGGACCGGGATCATCAGCAACAGACCCTGCGACGAGGTGAAAGAGGTCGATAATGCGCCGGTCTGCAACGCGCCGTGGACGGTGGAAATCGCGCCGGCCTCGGACTGCATTTCCATTACCGTCGGGACATCGCCCCACAAATTTTTCTTTCCTTCGCCTGACCAGGCACCGGCAATTTCGGCCATGGTAGAACTCGGCGTGATCGGATAGATGGCAATGACTTCGTTAGTGCGATAAGCCACGGAAGCGACTGCGTTATTACCGTCAGTGGTGATCATGGAATACCCTTTGCTTGCTCACAAAACAGGCCGGTCAACATGCGGTTTTACCGGCAAGAATGATAAAAGCTTAGCAGAGGGCGGAATAATCAATTTATCCTGATTGTGTGCAAGGTTTTTTATTAGTCAGGTGAATGAATGGGCCGTGCGGGAAGCGAAAGTGTTTCTGTTTATGAACAAAACCCCGATTTTTAGGAAAAAGTTGATGTTCTTTCGCCGGAAGGCTCGACGCAGACGAAAAACGTCGGATATGATGACCGTTCTATAATTCCCCGCTATATCGCACTATTCAGGAGCAGGACAGATGATCACTGCGTTTCGCGTGTTACTGGCCACCGGCGTGCTGGTGTTATCCGCATGCAGCAGCCACGAAGAGTCGGCTGACGTTCCACAAAAAGGCAACAGCGTGAATGTTGGCCAGCGCACCGTGAATATGGACAGCCCTGCGTTTGCTGCCTGTTCTATGGCAGGCGGACAATTGCGACTGGCTCCTCAGCTTGACGGCAGCCGCGTCGGGATGTGTTCAATGGCGAATGGCCGTCAGTGCTCTGAAAGCGCGTTGATGCAGGGCCGTTGTACTGCAGGCTAATGTACCGCAGGCTAAGCTTTTTACCCCAGTCACTGACCTTGGTGAGCTTCCGGGGCATGATGTTAGTTGTTGCTCAGACCTGATCCCAAACGGGATTACATGCGGTCTTTGAGGCGATAAATCAGCGTATGTTTGCCCTGTGTCAGGATCATTTTGTGATCCTGCAAGGTCACTGCTGCGCCATGACTGAGCACATCACCTATCACCTGATCCCATTTGTTCAGATTCTCGTCGCTGCACAGCATACGGGTGGAGGCCAGCCCTTTCACGGTCAGCACGTTGTTTTGCAACTCGCCCTGGCCGAAGAAGTTATTACACATTTTGCCGGAAACGTGCATTTTCTCCCCAAACTCGATCTCCGGAATACGCCCCTGCGCCGCCGGAACGGTCTGCCCGTCAACGCTCAGCAGTTCAAACCGGTGATGCTGTAAATCGTGTTGTTTCACGGTGGTGTCCTGACCCATGCTGCATGCGCTCAGTGTGATGGCTGTCGCCAGAATAAACAGTGCCTTTTTCATCTTCTCTCCTGAGAAATATTCCATTCACATTCTCCGATGTAATAGATTCATCTGGATAATGCGTAATTTTCAACTCCATTGTAGCGTGAATAAATAAGGATGTTAAAGGCCAGATTGGCCTGTGAGTGCCACTGCGCCCGTTCTGCCCGTATTCCTCCTGTCATCTGCACATCATAAAACCGTCATTTTACCCCGCTAGGTTATGCCCATCCTCGGTCACAGAGATGCATTACGGGCATGAGCTATTTATCACTCCATCACATCCAGAAATCATGGGGAAACAAGGTCGCACTTAACGACATCAGTTTTGATGTGGAAGAGGGCGATTTCATTGCGTTACTGGGGCCGTCTGGCTGCGGTAAATCCACCATGCTGCGCACTATCGCCGGGCTGGAGTCTGCTGACAGCGGGACGATTTATTTCCGTCAGGAGGATGTCACCGCACTCTCGCCGTCGCAGCGCAAACTGTCGATGGTCTTTCAGTCCTATGCGCTTTTCCCGCACATGAGCGTGCGCGAAAATCTGCTGTTTGGCCTGCGGGCACGGGGGGAAGATAAGCGCCATTTCGCCGCCCGTCTGGCTGAGGTCGGTAAACTGATGGAGTTGGATCAACTGCTTGACCGGTTGCCGTCGCAGCTTTCCGGCGGACAGCAGCAGCGCGTGGCGCTCGGGCGGGCGGTCATCGCCAATAATAAGCTCTGCCTGATGGATGAACCGCTGTCCAATCTTGACGCCAAACTGCGCCAGAGCATGCGCCGCGAAATCCGCGCGATTCAGAAAAAGCTCGGTCTGACGATGGTTTATGTCACCCATGACCAGACGGAAGCGATGAGCATGGCCGATAAAATCATTCTGCTTAATGACGGCTGCATCGAACAGCACGACACGCCGGACAACCTCTATAACAACCCGACCAGCATTTTCGCTGCGCAGTTCATCGGTGCGCCACCGATGAATATCCTGCCGCTGGTGCATCGCGGTACGCATCATTATCTCGCCAGCATGCCGGTACCGGTGGTGGAACATCCGGACGAGGCGCTCAGTCTCGGGCTGCGGGCTGAAGATATTCAGCTGACCGACGCAGCGCACGCCGGTCTTACCGCGCAGGTCATCAGCCATGAATACATGGGTGCCGACACCCTGGTGGTGTGCGCGCTGGCCGGATACCCGGAGCCGCTGACCGTAAAAGTCGCCGGTATGCGCCGCTTCGCCGAAGGCCAGGCGGTCGGGCTGCAATGGGCAACCGGCGCACAGTATTTTTTCTTCACTGCGGGCGGCAAGCGCTGTTACCTCGCTGAACGTGCCTGTTTACCCTCAGAAAATAAAGTCGCTGTGTAATTTGTACCTTTTGTTTTTATTCATTTTTTGACTTCACAACACGGTTAAATGCCAAAGGGAAAATCATGTCACCTGCTCATCGTTTCTCACGCCTTGCCACTGCATTGTTGTTGATCACCGGCACCTCCGCATTTGCGGCTGATCCGGTTAAATTGCAAATGTATTACCCGATCGCCGTTGGCGGCAAAATCAGCCATACGGTAGATACCCTGGTGGAAGACTTCCAGAAAACCCATCCGGACATCAGCATTCAGCCGGTGTATACCGGCGATTACGCCACCACCGTCACCAAAGCGCTGACCGCGTTTCGCGGTGGCAATGCGCCGCAAATCGCGGTGATCGGTGATATCGAAGCCTATTCCCTGATTGACGCGGGCGCGATCCTGCCGGTCAGCGATCTGGCCAATGACGCTGAGGGCAAAAAGTGGATCGACGGCTTCTATCCGGCGTTTATCCGCCACATTCAGGACAAAGTGTGGAGCATTCCGTTCCAGCGTTCGACCGTGGTGTTGTACTGGAACAAGCAGGCGTTTGAGAAAGCCGGTCTGAACGGCAACACGCCACCGGCCAACTGGCAGCAGGTGGTGGATTTCGGCAAGAAACTGGTGATCCGCGACGGTAACGACGTCAAACAGTGGGGCATCGAGATCCCTTCCACGCCAAACGGCTACTGGAACTTCCAGGGGATCGCCGCCACTAACGGCAGCCATCTTGATAACGGCAAAGGCACGGCGGTCACCTTCGACACGCCGGCAAACGTCGAAGCCTTACAGTGGCTGACCGATCTGGCACAGAAAGACGCGGTATCGCCTAAAGGCGCGATTGCCTGGGGCACCACGCCGCAGGACTTTATCGACGGTAAAACCGCGATGATGGTCACCACCACCGGTAACCTGACGACCGTGCGCGATAACGCGAAATTCCCGTTCGGCGTGGCGATGCTGCCTGAGAAAACCCGGCGCGGCAGCCCGACCGGCGGCGGTAACCTGTACGTCTTCAAAAATACCACGCCGGAACAGCAGAAAGCGGCGATGGCGTTTATCCGCTGGGTCTCCGCGCCTGAACAGGCTGCCCGCTGGAGTATCGCGACCGGTTATGTCGCGACGTCTCCTGCCGCGTGGGAAACACCGGTGATGCAGGAGTACGTTAAAAAAGTGCCACAGGCGCTGGTTGCCCGTGAACAGCTGAAATATTCCCAGCCTGAGCTTTCCACCTACAACAGCGTGCAGATCCAGGAACTGATGAACCATGCGATCGAAGCCGCCGTGACGCAGGCGAAAACCCCGGCAGATGCGCTCAGCTCTGCGCAAAAACAGGCTGACCGTCTGTTGAAACCGTACCAGTAAGGAACGGCATGAGCACTCTGCACGCTGTCGCACCGGCACCCCGCACACGCGGGTTGTCTTTACAGGTTTATGGCTACCTGCTGCTGTTACCGGCACTGGGCTTTTTGCTGATGTTTACCCATTACCCGATGCTGGCAACGCTGTGGGAAAGCGTGTTCAGCGCCGCGCGTAACGGGCATCCGGCGCAGTTTGTCGGGCTGGATAACTACCGCGCCTTGCTTGACGACGATACTTTCCTGTTGTCGCTGCGTAACAACCTGTTGTACGCGGCGATCACCATTCCACTGTCTGTCGTACTGGCGCTGCTGATGGCGCTGGCGGTTAACCGCCGCCTGCGCGGCAACGCCGTCACCCGCGCAGCCTTCTTCATTCCTTCTTTACTGCCGATGGTGGCGATCGCCAATTTGTGGCTGTTTTTCTACACGCCGCAGCTCGGGTTGCTCAACAAACTGCTGGCGCTGTTTTCTCTGCCCGCCGTCAACTGGCTCGGGCAGCCGGATACCGCGCTGTACAGCCTGATGGCCGTCTCGGTATGGCGGGAAGCAGGATTCTTCATGATTTTTTATCTCGCTGCGTTGCAGCAAATCGATCCGCGTCTTGCCGAGGCGGCAGAAATCGAAGGGGCGTCGCGGGGGTATTATTTTCGTCGCGTGCAGTGGCCGCTGCTGATGCCCACCACGCTGTTTATTTTGATCAACGCCTCGATGAACGCGTTCCGTATTGTCGATCAGGTGATCGCCATGACCAACGGCGGGCCAAACAACAGCACCAGTTTGCTGCTGTTTTACATCTACCGCACCGCTTTCAGTTACTGGGATTTGCCGTATGCCTCGGCGATGACCGTTGTGCTGCTGGTGATCCTGGCGAGCATTGCGCTGATCAAATTTAACCTGATGGACAAAAGGGCACATTATCAGTGAAACCTGATGCATTGCGTCACACCGCGTTCGGCCAGTACGGCCTGAATCTGATCACCTGGCTGGCGGCCTTACTGTGGTTTTTGCCGATTCTGGTGGCTATCTGGGTCGCGCTTCATCCCGCGTCCGAGCAGGGCAGTTTCTCGCTGTTTGCGCCGCTGACGTTGCAGAATTTTATCAACGCCTGGCATGCCGCGCCCTTTGCCCGCTACTTTCTTAATACCACGTTACTGGTACTGATGATCGTGGTCTGCCAGATGGTGCTGGCCACGCTGGCGGCCTATGCGCTGGTGCGGTTCAAAATGAAAGGCGGCGGACTTATTTTTGCGCTGATTTTATTGCAGCTGATGATAAGCCCCGACGTTCTGATCCTGAATAACTATAAAACCATCAGCGCGCTGGGATTGCGCGACAGCCTGCTGGGGATTGCCTTACCGTATTTCGCCTCGGCGTTTGCCATTTTCATGCTGCGTCAGACCTTCAAAAGCATTCCGCTGGTGCTGGAAGAGGCGGCGATTGTGGAAGGCGCCAGCCGGTTTTACATTCTGCGCAAAATCTACATTCCGCTGGCGAAGCCGATTTATGTGGCGTTTGCGCTGGTGTCGATAAGCTTTCACTGGAACGACTTCCTCTGGCCGCTGGTCATCACTGATTCGGTGAAGGTCCGGCCAATCACCGTGGGCTTGCAGCTTTTCTCCGCGCCGGAACAGGGCGTGCAGTGGGCGCTGATCAGCGCCGCGACGCTGATGACCGTGCTGCCGCTGCTGGTGTTGTTCCTGGTGTTTCAACGTCAGTTTGTTCAATCCTTTATGCGGGCGGGCATCCGTTAATTCGCCCGACAGGAGTTTCTTATGACCGATATTCTCACTTCTCCGTCGTTGTCCCCGGAGCAGGAACAGGCGCTGGGTAAGGTCAGCGCGCTCTATCAGACACCGAAGATGCATGATGCCAGCGTCTCCGGTCAGCGCCTGCGTTTCGGGCTGATTGCCGACCCGCAATATGCCGACGCCGTGACAGAAAAGGATCGTTATTACCGCAACAGCCTGAATAAACTGGCCACCGCGATCACCGAGCTTAATGATCTGAAGCTGGATTTCGTGGTCACGCTGGGCGATCTGGTCGATCGCGACTGGTGCAGTTTCGAACCTGTGCTGAACACCTACGCCGCGCTGCGCCATCCTCATGCGGCGCTGATCGGCAACCATGATGCGCAGGTGATTTCACAACACCTGGGCGCGCAGACACCGGCGCTCGGCTTGCCGAAAAGCTACTACGCGTTCACGTTGCCTGGTTACCGCTTTCTGGTGACCGATGGCAACGACGTCAGTCTGTACTGCAATCACGCCAACGGCGACGATCATCAGCTGGCAGAATTCATGCTTGATGAACTGACCGAATGCCAGCAATCGCAGGCGCAGCCGTGGAACGGTGCGGTAGGGCGCAAACAGCTGGCGTGGATCGAAGAACACCTGAAACAGGCGAAAGCGCAGGGCGAAACGGTGCTGGTGTTCGGGCATTACCCGCTGACGCCGGTGAACAGCCATAATCTGTGGAATTGTGAAACGCTGGTGGAACTGTTGTGCCGCTATCAGGTGCGCGCCTTCTTTGCCGGGCACGATCATCGCGGGGGTTACGACCGGATCGAAAACACCGACTTCATTACCCTGAAAGGCATGGTGGATGGCGAAAACCGTTTGCCGTTTGCCAGTGTCACGCTGGACGGTGATGTCCTGACGATCACCGGCTACGGGCCTGAAGTCAGCCGGGTGCTGAGTTTTTAAGGGCTGGTTCTGCCGGATGACCCAAAAAAAAGGCTCACCGCAGTGAGCCTGATTTAACACAAACCGTTTCGCGCAGCAGTTACGCCGTCAGCAGATTTGGACAGGCCACGCCTTTCCCCAGCTGATCAATATTCATCAGCGTGGTTTCTGAAATGCTGGTCAGCGCGTCACTGGTCAGGAATGCCTGATGTCCGGTGAACAGCACGTTGTGGCAGGAAGAGAGGCGGCGGAAGACGTCGTCCAGAATGACTTCGTTGGAGTTGTCCTCGAAGAACAGATCGCGTTCGTTTTCGTACACGTCCATCCCCAGTGCGCCGATTTTCTGCTTTTTCAGCGCATCAATGGCGGCGGTGGCATCAAGCAGTGCGCCTCGGCTGGTATTGACGATCATCACGCCATCTTTCATTTTGGCGAAAGATTGCGCATTCAGCAGATGGTGGTTTTCCGGCGTCAGCGGGCAGTGCAGGGAAATTACGTCAGACTCGGCGTACAGGGTGTCCAGATCGACATATTCTGCGCCAAGTTCCAGTGCCAGCGGGCTTGGGAACGGATCGTAGGCCAGAATGCGCATACCGAACCCTTTCAGGATGCGCATGGTCGCCACGCCGATTTTACCGGTGCCGATGATCCCGGCGGTACGCTGATACATGTTAAAACCGATCAGCCCTTCCAGTGAGAAGTTGGCTTCACGGGTGCGCTGATAGGCGCGGTGAATGTGACGGTTGAGACACAGCATCATGCCCACCGCGTGCTCGGCGACGGCTTCCGGGGAGTAGGCCGGAACGCGCACGACGTCAATGCCCAGCTCCCGGGCGGCGTCCAGATCGACATTGTTAAAGCCCGCACAGCGAAGCGCCAGCGTTTTCACCCCGAGGGTCGCCAGCTCCTGTAACACATCACGCGATCCGTCATCATTGACGAAAATGCACACGGCATCTGCGCCGATAGCGGTTTTCGCCGTTTGCGGGGTCAGCAGAAAATCGAAGAACTCAAGTTCATAGCCATAATGCTGATTCACCAGTTCCAGATATTTCCGGTCATAATTTTTAGTACTGTAGACAGCCACTTTCATGGTGTTTCTCCGCAGTGAGTTTGAATCTGTGGCGATGTTGTTTCCTTATGTTTTCTAAGGAATAAAACGTTTTGGAAACAATTCGCGCAATACGACCAAAGTAACAGAGCGCGGGATGGCAGACAATTTATCCTGTGCTATTCAGGCTCAGGGTACTGGTTTTTCAACCATCAGTTGTTACGCTAATTATGTTATCTTGCGGGCAGTTACACATTTAGCGAAGAACAAGGCAAGTCATGCGGAACGGACTTAAGAAAAGCGTACAGGTGATCCTGAGTATAGTGGTGATTCTTGTCCTGCTTATTTGGGTGTTATGGAAAACCGTGCCGCGCTGGCTGCCGCCTCTCGCCAGCCACTGGTTGCCCGCGGGAACACAGCTGTCGCTGAACGGTTCCCCGCACTGGTCGGGCGGCAGCCTGCAACTGCCGGGGCTGCGCTATGCCGCCGGTGATTGCGTACTTGCCAGCGCAAAAGATGCGCGCCTGAGCAAAAAGACCGGGCGCTGGGCGCTGGATCTGGACACCCTCACCGTTGACACCGCCTGCCTGACGAAACTGCCCGCCAGTGACGGCCAGTCCACCTTATCGCTGGCCGACATCCAGAGTTTGATTCCCGCAGGGCGGGTCAATATTGCACATTTCTCTGTCACCCCGTGGCAGCGCTATGCCGGGAAATTACAGCTCGATAATACCGGCGGCGTGCAGCACCTTTCCTTTAACGGCGAATCGCTGACGCTGGATGCAATCATCGACGGCAACCGTACACTGGCGATCCACACCTTCAGCCTGACACCGCCGGGCAGCGATCAGCCCATCACCCTGAGCGGAAAACTGCTGCTTCCCGCCACCTTCGACAGGCTGCCTGAATCCGGTGAACTGCATGCTGAAATGCGCACCGCGCAGGTGCCCAACCCGCTGGATATTCAGCTGAGCTGGCAGGCCACCGAAGGCGTACTGACGCTGACCGAAAAAGGCAGCGAGTCGCCACTGGCGAGATTACCCTGGAAGCTCAATGACAAAGAGCTGAACATCACTCAGGGACAATGGCGCTGGCCGTACGCCCTGCAACCGCTGGCGGGCGGCATCAACCTGACGCTCAGCGACTGGACGCAGACCTTTGATCAAACCAACATCACCGCGCGCCTGAACGTGCTGACTCAGGGTCACAATGGCAAAGCCAACGTGGTGCTGACGATGGGGCCGGGCCGTATCGGGCTGCTCGACAGCAATCTTGATTTCCGGCTGACCGGTCAGGCGAATTTGCAGGCGACCTCGCTGAGCGCGTCACTGCCTGGCGTGCTCAGCGGCTCGGTGCTCAACCCGACGCTGTTATTGCGCAGCGGTTCCCTGTTACGGGCCTGGGGTAAACCTGTGCCTGAACTGACCATTACCGATGCCCGCTGGCCGCTGGCCGGTGTGAAAGTCTCTGCGCAAGGCGTCAGCGGACCCTTACAGGCGATCCTCAAAGCGCAGCACAGCTACTGGGGCAAGTTTGATTTGCATCTGAACGGAAAATCGCAGGCGTTCTGGCCGGATGCCGGGCAGTGGGATTTCAATTACTGGGGCAACGGGCATCTGCCGCCGCTCAGCGGCCGCTGGGATATGTCTGGAAAAGGCCAGTGGCATGACAACGTGATCCGCATAAACAGCCTGTCGACCGGTTTTGCCCGGCTGCATTACGGCATTGTGGATGTGGATGCACCACGCCTGACGCTGGAACAGCCGTTTGTCTGGCAACGTCCGGTGCCTGAACGTTTCAGGAAACAGTATCCGGATCAGCCTACGGTGTTTAAAGGCGACATCAGGCTGGTGGCGAAGAAAATCGCCTTTACCAACGGCGGTTATCTGCCGCCTGCAACCCTGACGCTGCAACTCAGCGGCGATACTCCCTCGCACTTTACCCTGCGCGGATCGCTTGACGCCAAACCGATCGGCCCGATCCGCCTGTCCGGGCGCTGGGACGGTGAGCGTCTGCGCGGAGAAGGCTGGTGGCCGAAACAACAGCTCACGGCGTTTCAGACGCTGCTGACTCCGGATCTCGACATCAAATTACGTGAAGGATCTTTCTACGCGCAGTCGGCATTTTCCGCCGCGCGCGGTCAGGGTTTCATTGCGGGCGGTCACTGGGTGGTGAAAAACGGCGGCATGTGGCTAAAAGACGGCGACCTGAGCGGGCTGGATTTCAGCCTGCCGTATCGCCTGCAGGATGCGGTCTGGCAGCTGGGCGTCAGACAGCCGGTGATGCTGCGCATCGGCGAAATCAACAACCTGATCACGATGAATAATATTACGGCGGATTTGCAGGGCCATTATCCGTGGAGTGAAGACAAACCGCTGACGCTTTCCAATCTCGGTGTGGACGCGCTGCGCGGGCACCTGAGTTTGTCGGCGCTGCGTATGCCGCAACACGACGCGGCCGTGCTCAAACTGGAAAAAATCAGTCTCAGTGAGTTATTCACCGCCCTGAAACCCAAACAGCTGGCGATGTCAGGAATGATTTACGGAGAGTTACCGCTGTATGTGGACAATCCAAAATGGATTATTCATAACGGCTGGATAAAAAATGACGGCGGCCTGACCCTGCGTCTCGATCAGCAATTTGCCGATGCGATGGCCAGCGGCAACTTCGCCAATGGTATGGTGATTGGCCTGCTGCGATATATGGAAATCAGCCGGTCAGAGGCGCAGGTCAGCCTCGATAATCTCGGTGAAATGACGATGGCCGCAAAAATCGACGGCGTGAATTATACCGACACGACGCACGGCGGTGAAAAAGAGAAACGGGAAGTCGTGCTCAATTACACCCATCAGGAAAATATCTATCAGCTGTGGCGCAGTTTGCGCTTTGGCGACAATCTTCAGGAATGGCTGCAACAGCAGGTTTCCTTACCCGCGAATGCGCTGTCGAAAAGCCCCGCAGACGGCGGGCAGAAAAAGGATCAATCAGTGAGGAAGGTACAATGAAACAGCGACTTGTCGGCCCGTGCGTGGTGCTGGGCGTTATGATGCTCAGCGGCTGCGTTCCCCGCATCGAACTGGCTGCGCCAAAAGAGCCGATCACCATCAATATGAACGTCAAGATTGAGCATGAGATCCACATCAAAGTGGATAAAGACGTCGAAAATCTGCTTAAAAACCAGAACGATCTGTTTTAGGAGCCGATATGCCCAGGGCATTTATCAAAAGATTCAGCCTTATGCTGCTGACCAGCGGATTACTGCTGTGCAGTCAGGCGTTCGCGTTAACGCTCAGCGAAGCGAAACAGCAAGGTCTGGTGGGGGAAACGCTTTCCGGCTATCTGGCGCCGGTCAGAGAAGATCAGGAAAGTATCGCCTTCGCGACGCGCATCAACGACGCCCGCAAACAGCAGTATCAGCAAGTCGCGCAGGATAATCAGGTCACCACCGACGATGTCGCCAAACTGGCCGGGCAAAAACTGGTCGCCAGAGCCGGAAAGGGCGAATGGGTGCGCGGCATTAACGGGAAGTGGTTGCAGAAGTAAAAACAGACGTATTTATTCATGGAGCAGGGAAATAAAAAAGCGCGCTATTAAGCGCGCAAGAGGGTTTTCACAACAACATCAGAGCGGGTTTTCAGACACAGATTTTAAAGAGAGTAGCCCGCGCCCTGATTGTGAAAATTAAGCAGCAGCCAGTTCTTTAATAGCGGCGTCGATGGCGGCTTTCGCATCAGTCTGCGCTTTGGTCGCCACTTCAGGACCGTATGCGATGCCTTCCGCGTAAACGAATTCTACGTCGGTCATGCCCAGGAAGCCCAGGAACAGAGACAGGTAAGGGGCAACCAGGTCGCTCGGGGTATCTTTATGGATGCCACCACGGCTGGTCAGAACGATAACGCGTTTGCCTTTCACCAGGCCTTCAGGGCCTTTCTCGGTGTATTTGAACGTCACGCCCGCACGCGCTACCAGGTCGAAATAGGTTTTCAGCTGTGTAGGAATGTTGAAGTTGTACATAGGTGCAGCGATAACGATCACGTCGTGCGCCTGCAGTTCGTCGATCAGGGTGTTGGACAGCGCCAGTGCTTCTTCCTGACGTGGTGACAACGGAGCATCGGAAGGACGCAGCGCGCCAACCAGTTCACCGTCGAGTACCGGGATCGGGTCCGCAGCCAGGTCACGTACTGTCACGGTAGAACCGCTGTTCGCAGCCTGATATTGTGCAACAAGATAATCAGCCAGTTGGTTTGACTGAGAGAAGTTAGCCAGAATGCTTGATTTCAGGACGAGTACTTTGCTCATTAGAGAGTTCCTTAACTGTGTGATACATAGGGTGCAGGTTTTTATAACCAGAACGTACCCGGAATGGAACTTACTTTATTCAGAAAGCTTATGCAGTGATAGCGCAATATTTAGAGATCTATCATCAGTTTTTTTGAATAAATCAGAAACCGAACATTCCTCGCCCGATTTTCAGCATGTTCAACACCTTGTGCTAACATAGCGCCAGGCAGGTAAGGCGTGGCCCTTCCTCATCACCCATTCAGATTCAGTTGACGGCATCTCTGATCCCCGTCAGCAGACATGTAACAAGGAATTCCGAACGTGAAATCACCGCTCGCGGCACTATCAGCGCAGTTAGACGGGCTGATGCTACGTGACCGGCAACGCCTGCAACGTCGTTTGCAGGGTGCCAACAAGATCAACAAGCCTGAAGCCCTCGAGGCATTAAGTGCTGAAATCCAAAACGCGATCACTGAGAGCCTGAAAAAAGTCAGCTCCCGCGAAGCATCACGACCAAAAATCAGCTATCCGCAAAATCTGCCGGTCAGTCAGAAGAAAGACGATATCTTTAACGCCATTCGCGACCATCAGGTGGTGATCGTTGCCGGGGAAACCGGTTCCGGTAAAACCACGCAGATCCCAAAAATCTGCATGGAGCTCGGGCGCGGGATAAAAGGCGTGATCGGCCACACCCAGCCGCGACGTCTGGCGGCGCGTACGGTGGCGAACCGTATTGCCGATGAGCTGGACACCACGCTTGGCAACACGGTCGGCTATAAAGTCCGCTTTACCGATCAGGTCGGTGACAACACGCTGGTCAAACTGATGACTGACGGTATTCTGCTGGCCGAAATCCAGCAGGATCGCATGCTGATGCAATACGACACGCTGATCATCGATGAAGCGCATGAGCGCAGCCTGAACATCGATTTCATTCTCGGTTATCTGCGTCAGTTGTTGCCCAAACGCCCGGATCTGAAAGTCATCATTACCTCGGCCACCATCGATCCGCAGCGCTTCTCACGTCATTTTAACAACGCGCCGATCATTGAAGTGTCAGGCCGTACCTATCCGGTTGACGTGCGTTACCGGCCGATTGTCGATGACGCTGACGATGTGGACCGCGATCAGCTGCAGGCGATTTTTGATGCCGTCGATGAGCTTGGCCGCGAAAGCATGGGCGACATCCTGATTTTCATGAGCGGTGAGCGTGAAATCCGTGATACCGCCGATGCGCTGAACCGGCTGGATTTACCGCACACCGAGATTTTGCCGCTGTATGCGCGGCTGTCGAACAGCGAGCAGAACCGCGTTTTCCAGTCGCACACGGGCCGGCGCATCGTGCTGGCAACTAACGTCGCCGAAACCTCGCTGACCGTGCCCGGCATCAAGTATGTGATTGACCCCGGCACTGCGCGTATCAGCCGCTACAGTTTCCGCACCAAAGTGCAGCGCCTGCCGATTGAACCCGTCTCACAGGCCTCCGCCAACCAGCGTAAAGGCCGCTGTGGCCGTGTCTCGGAAGGGATTTGTATCCGTCTCTATTCTGAGATGGATTTCCTGTCGCGCCCTGAATTTACCGACCCCGAAATTCTGCGCACCAATCTGGCGTCCGTTATTTTACAAATGACCTCGCTCGGGCTGGGCGATATCGCCGCATTCCCGTTCGTCGAAGCGCCGGATAAGCGCAATATTCAGGACGGCGTGCGTCTGCTGGAAGAGCTGAACGCCATCAATAATGCCGTCGATGGCCGTTACACCCTGACCCCGCTCGGTCGTCAGCTGGCGCAGTTGCCGGTGGATCCGCGTCTGGCGCGCATGGTGCTTGAAGCGCAGAAAAACGGCTGCGTGCGCGAAGTGATGATCATCACCTCGGCGCTGTCGATTCAGGATCCGCGTGAGCGCCCGATGGACAAACAGCAGGCGTCTGATGAGAAACATCGCCGCTTTGCCGATAAAGACTCTGATTTCCAGGCGTTCGTCAATTTGTGGGATCACCTGAAAGTGCAGCAAAAAGAGCTGACCTCGGCGCAGTTCCGTAAGCTGTGCCGCAGCGATTTTCTGAACTATTTGCGGGTACGCGAGTGGCAGGACATCTACACCCAGCTGCGTCAGGTGGTGAAAGAGCTCGGGCTGCCGGTGAACAGCGAACCGGCAGAGTATCGCGAAATTCACTGTTCGCTGCTGACCGGTTTGCTGTCGCATATCGGCCAGAAAGATGTGGATAAACAAGAGTATACCGGTGCGCGCAACGCCCGGTTTGCGGTGTTCCCTGGCTCCGGTTTGTTCAAGAAGCCGCCAAAATGGGTGATGGTCGCCGAGCTGGTGGAAACCAGCCGCCTGTGGGGGCGCATTGCTGCACGTATCGAACCGGAATGGATCGAACCGCTGGCGAAGCATCTGGCGAAGAGCAGTTACAGCGAACCGCACTGGGAGAAAGCCCAGGGCGCGGTGATGGCGACGGAGAAAGTGACGCTGTACGGCCTGCCGATTGTGGCGGCGCGCAGCGTCAATTACGGCACCATCGATCCCGTGGTGTCGCGCGAACTCTTTATCCGCCATGCCCTGGTGGAAGGCGACTGGCAGACGCGTCACGCGTTCTTCCGCGCCAACCTGCGTCTGCGTTCTGAGGTCGAAGAGCTGGAACACAAATCCCGCCGCCGCGATATTCTGGTGGATGAAGAGACGTTGTTCCTGTTCTACGAGCAGCGTATTGGCATGGAAGTGGTTTCAGGCCGGCATTTTGATACCTGGTGGAAAACACAGCCGCAGGACAGCCTCAACTTCGAAAAAAGCATGCTGATCAAAGAGGGCGCAGGCAATATCAGCGCCCATGATTACCCGAACTTCTGGCATCAGGGCAACATCAAACTGCGCGTCACTTATCAGTTTGAGCCGGGCACCGATGCCGACGGGGTCACGGTGCATATCCCGCTGCCGCTGCTTAATCAGGTCAGCGAACAGGGCTTTGACTGGCAGATCCCCGGCATTCGCCGGGAGCTTATCATGGCACTGATCAAGTCATTGCCGAAGCCGTTACGCCGTAACTTTGTTCCCGCGCCAAACTACGCGGATGCCCTGATGGGGCGCATCAAACCTTTTGAGATGCCGTTGCTGGATGCGATGGAAAAAGAGCTGCGTAAGATGAGTGGCGTGACGTTGTCACGTGAAGACTGGCAACTGGATCAGGTGCCCGATCATCTCAAAATGACGTTCCGCATTGTTGATGACAAAAACAAAACACTGCGTGAAAGCAAAGACCTGACGGCGCTGAAAG
Organism: Rahnella sp. Larv3_ips; assembly: GCF_003697865.1. Taxonomy (NCBI): domain Bacteria; kingdom Pseudomonadati; phylum Pseudomonadota; class Gammaproteobacteria; order Enterobacterales; family Yersiniaceae; genus Rahnella; species Rahnella sp. Larv3_ips. The sequence goes on from NZ_MJIB01000004.1 coordinate 702,633, forward strand.
CCGGCCTGAAAGAGCAGGTGCAGCAGACACTTTCCGCCGTCGCCGACGACGGTATCGAACAGCGTGACTTGCATGTCTGGAGTTTTGGCACGCTGCCCGAGCGTTACGAACAGAAGCGCGGCGGGTATGAGGTGAAAGCCTATCCGGCGATTGTTGATGAAAAAGACAGTATCGCCATCCGATTATTTGACAGCGAACTGGAACAGCAACAGGCAATGTGGGGCGGCATGCGCCGCCTGCTGCTGCTGAATATTCCTTCACCCATCAAATATCTGCACGATAAGTTGCCGAATAAAGCCAAGCTGGGGCTGTATTTCAACCCGTACGGCAAAGTGCTGGATCTGATCGACGACTGCATTTCCTGCGGCATCGACAAACTGATCGCTGAGTCCGGCGGGCTGGTGTGGCGCGAAGAGGATTTCGCCAAATTACATGAGCACGTTCGCGCTAACCTGAATGAAGCCGTGGTGCAGATTGCCATTCAGGTCGAGCAGATCCTGACGACTGTTTTCAACATCAATAAACGGCTGAAAGGTCGTATTGATATCAGCCTGGCGCTGGCGCTTTCAGATATCAAAGCGCAGATGTCCGGCCTGATTTACCGTGGTTTCGTGACGCAAAACGGCTGGAAACGTCTGCCGGATACCCTGCGTTATCTCAATGCTATCGAGCGCCGGATGGACAAACTGGCGATGGATCCGCATCGTGACCGGGCGCAGATGCTGAAAGTCGAGAGTATTGAGAAAAAGTGGCAGCAGTGGCTGAATAAATTGCCGCCGGTGCGCCAGCAGAGTGAAGACGTGAAGGAAGTGCGCTGGATGATAGAGGAACTGCGCGTCAGCTATTTTGCGCAGCAACTCGGCACACCGTATCCGATCTCAGATAAACGGATTTTGCAGACCATGGAGCAGCTGGTGTAATTCATTTTCGTGCGCAATAAAAAGCCGCCGGTTGTCCGTTGAACAACCGGCGGCTTTTTTATTTCTGCAGAGCGTATGGCTTATTGCGCTGGCGTTGTGCTCGCGCTGATCACCCCGGAAGAGAGCGTGCTCAGGGCATCGCGGATGGCCGGAACGGCCAGTGCGCGGTTATCGGCCAGATAGCGGTCCTGCGCGGCGGGCGCCGAGCTTTGGATCGCCACCAGTGACCAGCCGTCGGCATTTTTTATCAATAACGGCGAACCGCTGTCACCCGGAAGCGTGTCACAGCGGTGCGACAACACGCCTGGCTGCGCCCATCCGGTGACCTGACAATCCTGATGGACGTACAAATCATCCAGATGATCTTCCGGATACCCTGCCTGCGTCACTTTCCGGCCTTCCTGTTTAAGCAGGGCGGTCAGATCGTCGCGCGATCCACTCCACAACGGCAGGGGTTTGATCGGCAGCGCCAGCTTCTCGTCAGTCAGGCGGATCAACGCAAAATCAAAAGGTGCCGCTTTCGGTGGCACAATCCAGCCTTCGCCATCGGCTTTGAGTTTCTTACCCAGTTTAGGATCCACCAGCGTTTGCAACGCGGTGATCTGATAACGCCATTTCTGATTATGGGAAATAAAACGCAGGGCGACGACTTTATCGATGTTGCCCGGAGGCGCGAGAACGCAATGGCCGGCGGTCAGCACAAGGTGTTTTGAAATCAGGGTCGCGGTACATAAATTACCGCTGGCGGTTTCTATCTGTCCGATAGCCTGCCAGGGCCAGTGCGACGAGGCAGCCACAGGCTGGCGCTGGTCATGACCAAAGAACAGGGCAGTTTTTTCTTTAACAGAGATAGCAGGTGCGTCATCGTCTGCATCATCCGGGGAGTCTGCATGGACAAGGGAACTGGCGGTAAAACAGAAAAAGCACAAAAACAGCGGTAACGCGATGCGCATAACATTCTGACCTTGAAAACAGGGAGAACCCAAGAACCCGTTATTATTGAACGATTATAGACGGTTATCATTGATGGTGGCTATTTTTGTATGATAATTCAATCTTTTGAGCAGATAACGAGCGTCATCTTCGCGGGTATAAACACTTCAGAAGTAGAAGAACAAGGTGATCAGACCGCAGAGGATCAGAGAGCACAGGGTGATTTCGAACAGGTAGCGGCGCAGCATCTTCCATCAGTACCTCAAGATAGAAACCGGAGAAAAAAACACCCGGCGAACCGGGTGTTAACTCTTCAGTCTTGATAATGGTGAGTGGATACGCTCACAAAGACTTCTTAGTACATCTTATGCAGCTGGTGTTGCTTTTGCAGCAGGAGCGGCTTTCTTAGCATGTTTTACGTGTTTTTTAGCAGCCTGCGCTTTCTGAGCAACCGGCGCTGCTTTTTTAGCGTGTTTCACGTGTTTTTTAGCAGCCTGCGCTTTCTGAGCAACTGGCGCTGCTTTCTTAGCGTGTTTCACGTGTTTTTTAGCGGCCTGCGCTTTCTGAGCAACTGGCGCTGCTTTCTTAGCGTGTTTTTTGTGTTTTTTAGCAGCCTGCGCTTTCTGGGCTACTTTCTTGTGAGTTTTGTGTTTAGCAACGTGCTTGGTAGCAGGTGCCGGAGCTGCTGTTGTAGTTGAAGCAGCAGGTGCAGGTGTTGCTGTAGTTTCAGCAGCAAAAGCGACAGAAGACAGACCCATTGCAGCGGCAACAACCAGAGCTAATACTTTTTTCATCTTTAATTCCTCAGAATTTTTGTTTAAGTGTCCACCCCACTGCGGGGCCGGTGAAAGAATAATAGGCGTAAGGGATCATGTTGTCCGTGAGTGATTGGTATCGGCGTGTAACGGAATGTACAACGGGGCTGATTAATAAAATCAAGGAGTTAGGGTGGTGAGGGCGGTGGGGTGGGGTTTTTAGGTTAAGTTCAAGTTCAAGTTCAAGGTCGTGGGCGTCGGCCCACACCGACTTGGGGGGCGGCATATCGCCGCCGCCCCCCAAGACCCCCCGGGCTCTTTCACTGCGCGCTGCCGCTCGCTGGCTATATTCCAGCGGCTCCGGCTATTGCCGCAAAATCCCGCCGCTGCGCGGTGCCCTCCGCTCGGGTTACAACCCGCGCAAACAGACGCGCGGTTTTCCACCACTCCCTCCAGCGTGATTTTTGAGCGCGGCCAAAGGCTATGTAAAACAAATATTTTTCTGCTCCTGCGATGTGGAAGGAGGAAAGCAGAATCAAACACATCGTTTTGACTTTAAAAAAGCCATTGGCCGCACTCAAAACGACGTCGAATGAACGGTGAGAAACCGCGAGGTTTTTTCCGAGCGGGTTCGAACCTGAAATGAGAGTACCGCGAAGCGGCGGCGTTTGCGGCAATAGCCGGAGTGTCTGAAACATAGCCCGCGAGCGACAGCGCGCAGTTAAAAAAACGCAGGATTGTTAAGGGGCGCGTTTACGCCCCTTAACCCGGTGTGGGCCGGGGCCCACGACCTTGACCTTGAAGTTGAAGTTGAGGTTAAAGTTGAGGAGTTTCTGAAACATAGCCTGCCTGCGAGAGCGCAGTTAAAGAGCCCGGGGGGTCTTGGGGGGCGGCGGCGATATGCCGCCCCCCAAGTCGGTGTGGGCCGACGCCCACGACCTTGAAGTTGAAGTTGAAGTTAAAGTGGACCCCCACCCAATACTTACAGGTATCTGCTCTCCAGATGCGCCCGGAAGAATGCCGGATTCAGGGTTTCGCCGGTGGCATTGGTCATCAGCTGGTCAGTGGTAAAACGGCTGCCGTGCTGCCAGATATTTTGCTGCAACCACTGGAACAGCGCCGTCAGGTCGCCGCGTGCGATGTCAGCCTGCAAGGTCGGAATGGCGGTGTTGGCGGTCTGGAACAGTTGCGCGGCGTACATTGCGCCCAGCGTGTACGTCGGGAAGTAGCCGAAACCGCCGTCGGTCCAGTGGATGTCCTGCATACAGCCGTCGCGGTAATTGCCGACGGTATCGATGCCCAGATACTCCTTCATCTTGCTGTTCCACAAGGCTGGAATATCATCGACTTCAATGTCGCCTTCCATCAGCGCTTTTTCGATCTCGTAGCGCAGGATCACGTGTGCCGGATAACTCAGTTCGTCAGCATCCACGCGGATAAAGCCTGGCTGTACGCGCTGGTTCAGCGTCATGAAGTTGCGTTCATCCAGACCCGGACGCTCGCCGAACTGCTCGATAACCAGCGGATACACGGATTTCAGGAATGGTTCGCTGCAACCGAGTTGCATTTCAAACAACAGGCTTTGGGATTCGTGAACGCCCATCGAACGCGCATTGGATACCGGCTGGCCGAGCCACTCTTTTGGCAAGTTTTGCTCATAACGCGCATGACCGGTTTCATGGATAACGCCCATCATGGCACTGAGGAATTCGTCCTGGTTATAGCGCGTGGTGATGCGCACATCCTGAGGCACGCCGCCGCAGAACGGGTGGGCGCTGACGTCAAGACGACCGGCGTCGAAATTAAAACCGAGACGATCCATCACTTTCAGGCCGAGCTGGCGCTGCTTCTCGATATCAAACGGCCCCTGCGGTGTGATACGGCTTTCTGATTTCTGTTTTTCCACCACGGTCTGCAACAGATCCGGCAACCATGTTTTCAGATCACCAAACAGGGTATCGAGCTTTTGCGATGTCATGCCCGGTTCGTATAAATCGAGCAGGGCGTCATAGCGGCTGATCCCGGCGGCTTCGGCACGGAACTGCGCTTCCTGACGGCTCAGTTTCACCACTTCTTTCAGGTTCTCAGAGAAACCTTCCCAGTCGTTGGATTTACGCTGAATGCGCCATGCCTGCTCGCAGCGGGCACCGGCCAGTGATTTTGCCTGCACCAGGCTTTCCGGCAGCAGGGCCGCCTGCTGATACTGGCGACGCATTTCGCGCAGGTTAGCCTGCTCAACGTCATTGAGTTGCTCGCCACCCGCCTGTTCCAGCCATTCACCGACCTGCTTTGCGGTCAGGATCTGATGCGTCAGAACGCTCAGTTCCGCCAGCGCTTCTGAACGTGCCTGCCCGCCCTGGGGCGGCATCATGGCCGCGGCATCCCAACCGGCAATCGCAGATAAATGGCCGAAACGGGATAAACGGGCGAAGGTGTCGTGCAATTTTTTATACGCGATGGTCATTATTAGCTCCCTTCATGGTATTGGTCTGGTTGTTCGACAACCAGATTGAAAGTGGGTTTTACCGGCCAGCTGAAACGCATACTGGCACCGCCGAGCGTGCTGCTGTCGACGGCGACGCGCCCCTGATACGCGACGGCAATGGAGTGCACAATTGCCAGCCCCAGCCCGCAGCCGCCGGTGGCGCGATCGCGGCTCGGATCCAGGCGGACAAAGGGTTCGAATACGCGCAGGCGTTCTTCCGGCGGTATGCCGGGGCCGTCATCTTCAACTTGCAGACAGGCCGTTTCGCCATCGAGCCACAGGCTGATGCGGATCATTTTCTGCGAGTAGCGCAAACCGTTGTTAACCAGGTTATCCAGCACGCGCTCCATCAGACGTAAATCCACGCCGCCGAAATCGATGTTTTGCGGCGCCTCAAAAGCCACTGTTCTCTGCGCGTTGATCAGGCGGAAATCATCCACTTTGTCTTCCAGCCAGTCGGCCAGATTCACTTTTTCCAGATGCAGCGCGACCTGCGGGCGGTCGAGGCGGGCGTAAGTCAGCAGTTCATCAATCAGCGCTTCGAGCTGGCCGATGTCCCGATTGATGGCGTTTTGTTCCGACTCTGGCAGGTTTTCGCTGATCGCCAGACGGTAGCGCAGGCGCACCAGCGGGGTACGCAGTTCGTGGGCGATGCCGTCGATCAGCTGTTTTTTACTGGCGATCAACGTGCTGATGTTATCCGCCATCTGGTTGAACGCCACGCCAACGCGGGTCAGGCTGGAGGCTGAATCAAAATTCACCCGTTCATCCAGGTGGCCGTTACCGAGGCGCAGCGCCGAGTTCTCCAGACGCAGTAAATCCTGCCAGTGCGGGCGCATCCACAGGAAAACCGGCAACGCCAGCGACAGACCAATGATCATCAGCAGCGCGAGATCAAGCAGTCGCATTTCGTGCATGTAAAACAGATAGGGGATCGGGCCGACCACCAGAACGTAATGGCTGCGGGGAACGCGCTGGATGAAGGTATATTCATCGTCGAGTGCGATGATTTCGCCTTCTTTTAACCGTTTGTCCAGTTCGGGGCTGAGTTTACGTTTACCGAGCGGCTCGATATGTAATTTGAAAGACAGGTTAAGATCCAGCGTATTGATGGTCTTGTTCCAGTCTTTAATGGGGATTTCCCTGAGTTCGCTGCGCATCAGGTACAGCGAGCTTTTCATCAGGTCATTCATGGACTGACGGCCTGTGCGTTCGGCGGTGACTTTGTACACCAGGCCGACCAGCATCGCCATGACCATAAAGCAGACCAGCAGTAACAGAAAGAACTGGACGAAAAGCTTTCTCATTCCTGAAGAGACTCCCAGGCGTTCGGGGCAAACAGATAGCCTTTATTGCGCACCGTTTTAATGCGAAAAGGTTCAAGCGTGTTGTCGTACAGTTTGCGACGAAGGCGTGAAATCGCCACGTCGATGCTGCGATCCAGCCCGTCATAGCTGACGCCGCGCAGATTTTTCAGCAAGGCTTCGCGATCCATAATGCGTCCGGCGTGCGTCGCCAGTTCCCACAACAGATCGAAATCAGAGGTTGAGAGCACGATGGTTTCATCCACCAGCGTGACCTGCCGGTTCACCGGATCGATACACAGCTGGCCGAAGTGCAGGGCGTTACCGCTGGTCAGCGTCTGAACCGGCTGTTCGCTTTGCGAGGACGGCGACGGATTCTGTCGCAGGTGCAGACGCAGACGCGCCAGCAGCACCGCGGGCGGTGTGGTTTTCAGGATGTAATCACTCGCGCCCATTTCCAGCGATAAAATATGATTCATGTCGCTGTCCAGTGACGTCAGCAACACGATCGGGCCGGGAAAGACCGGGCGCAAATCACGGCATAACGTCATGCCATCTTTGCCGGGAAGCATGATGTCGAGCAGGACCAGATCGGGTTTTTCTTTCTCAATTCTTGCCTGCGCCGTATCGCCGCGGGGTTCAACCAGCACGTCGATATCATGTTTGCCCAGATAGGCGGCAATCAGGTTGCCGACTTCAGCATCATCTTCTACAAAAACGATTTTATTCATTAGGTTGCTGCTGTTAAAAATCCGGTGATTAGCATAGCGTGAGCGCGCGTCCGACGCTATGGGCGGCAATGACTCTTGCGGCACGCATTCCACAATTCAGGCGATTCTGTCGACTAAGTCTGAATTTTCAGTCTCCGCACTTTCGGCCTGCTACAGTCACTGTGTGAAAGCGCCTGAACTGACTGGAAAAGTGTCGGTGAACTATGCCATTATACAGGTGAATAATCGTGTCTATATGCATTGATTTGCTCAATATCGCCGAGTACGCCTTCAGACGTTCAATTGAACAGGCCCTGACCAGGAAGAGGAAGAGGGGATGAATGAAAACCGCCTGGTACCCGATGCGCGTAGTCAAAAAGCGTCCTTTGACTACATGGAATATTTGTCCGCATCCTGTAAAAAGAAATGGAGTTTCGTTGACGCCATTTATGGTGTGATGCCGTTCTTTGGCATGGTGTTAAAATCCCGTTCTCAAAAAGATAACTCGAAGCAAGAATCCTTGCGGGCGCTGGCGTTGCAGGTCGTTTCTACCCAGGTCAGCGACGAGACGAATATTGTCCGTCTGATTGAACTGGCGGAGCAGCAGGGCATGTACAACATCGATATTAATTTACCGTATTCCCTGACAGACGATCAGCTCACGGCAATTAAGGTTGAGTGCAAACATCTGGTACAGCTCAGCCAGAATAACGATCATCTTTTTGTACAAATTATGCAGATGCCGCCGCAGCACTGATTTCACAGTTTGTAACAGTTCAGTGACGAAGACATGACAAAAAAGAAAGGCCGCGAGTGCGGCCTTTGTCATTTTCAGAACAGCACGTTTATTTCTTCAGCGTTTCCCGCACATCTTTCACGTCTGACGCTGCCACTGGCGCAGCCGCGTTGCCCCAGCTGTTACGGATGTAGGTCAGCACGTTCGCCACGTCCGCATCGCTCATGTTTGCGTCAAACGATGGCATTGACGGCGCGGTAGGTTTGCTGTCCGTCGCCACCGGCCTGCTGCCCGCCAGCACAACGTGGATAAGCGAGGTGGCATTGGTCTGGTTAATCAGCGCAGAATCCGCCAGACGCGGGAACAGACCCTCCTGGCCTTTACCGTCCGGCGTGTGGCACGCAGAACAGCGGTCGGCATAGATGTGTTTCCCGGCGACCATCGCGCTGTCATCGGCTTTCACCGGCGCCGGCGCGTTATTCCCGCTGTCATGACCGCTGTCTTTGAGATAAACCGCCACGGCTTTCAGATCCGCATCCGTCCAGTGCTGTGACGAATTGGTCACCTCTTCCGCCATCGGTCCGGAGGCGATATCGAAACGGTTTACACCGGTTTTCAGATATTGCATCAGGTCTTCCTGCGTCCAGTTGCCCACGCCGGTGTGCTTGTTGGTGGTGATGTCCGGCGCGACCCAGTTTTCAACCACGGCGCCTTGCAGGAATTCACTGTCCTTGTCACCACCAATCATGTTTTTCGGCGTATGGCAGGTGCCGCAGTGACCTAAACCTTCAACAATGTATGCCCCGCGATTCCATTCTGCGGATTTATCCATCTGCGGCCTGAATTCGCCTTTGTTGAAGTTCAGCCAGTTCCAGCCCATCAGGCTGGTACGCACGTTGAACGGGAACGGCAGCTGGTTGGTTTCAACTTCGTGATGCACCGGTTGCAGGGTTTGCAGATAAGCCCAGATGGCGGCGTTATCTTCACGGGTCACTTTGGTGTAAGCGGTAAACGGCATCGCGCCGTACAGGCGTTTGCCACCGTGGCCGATCCCTTCAGACATCGCGCGCTGGAAGTCGTCGAAGCTCCATTTACCGATACCTGTTTCCGGATCCGGCGTGATGTTTGCGCCCACTAAACGGCCAAACGGCGTTTCAATTGGCACGCCACCGGCGAAGGGTTTGGCATCCGGCGTGGAAGCGGTATGGCAGGCGGCGCAGTCGCCGACCGTCGCCAGATAACGCCCGCGTTCCACCTGCTCGAACGATCCGTCACCGGCGGCATGGGCCAGCCCTGAAACGCTCAGTGCCAGTAAACCGAGTGAGAAGGAGGTTAACTTTTTCATGCAATCATCTCTCCCGGCTTTTTCAGATAGAAATTACGGATCGCGTGAGCCGCTTTGAAGGCCAGCGCGCCGACGGTGCCGGTCGGGTTGTAACCCGGATTCTGCGGGAAGGCAGAGGCGCCGACCACGAACAGATTAGGCACATCCCAGACCTGCAGGTGTTTGTTCACCGAACTGGTGGACGGATCCGCACCCATCACGAAACCGCCGACAACGTGGGAAGACTGATACGGCGTGCCGTTCCAGTGGCCTTTCATCGGGTTTGCCACCAGCTGGCGCGGATTCATCGCTTTGGCGATTTCCGCCACTTTGCCGGTGCAATACGCCGCCATTTTCAGATCGTTTTCCGGGAAGTCGAACGTTACGCGCAGCAGCGGACGGCCAAGGCGATCTTTGTAGTTCGGATCAAGCGACAGATAGTTGGTTTTGGTGGTGTAGCTGCTGGCCTCACAACCGATCGACATTGAGCTGAGGTAGTTGGCGACGGTCGCCTTTTTCCACTCGCTGCCCCATTTCGGTGTTCCCGGCGGAACCGGGCGATAACCGATGGGTGCGCCACCAATTGGCGTGACGCGGATGCTGCCGCCGCCGAAGAAACCCAACCCGCTGTGGTCGAAGTTATCGTTGTTGAAATCGTCAATACCCATGCCGACCGCGCCTGCGCCGATGAACGGGTTAAAGTTTTTATCGTCGAAGAACAGCTGCACGCCGTTGGCGGTCTGATAGGCGTAATTACGGCCCGTGGTGCCGCTCAGGCTTACCGGATCGTAAGGCTTGCCGATGCCGGAAAGCAGCATCAGCCGGACGTTTTCGAAGGTAAACGCGCTGACAATCACCAGATCGGCGGGTTGTTCCCACTCGTCGCCGGAGGAATCAATGTAGATAACGCCGGTGGCACGTTTGCCGGTGGAGTCGGTCAGGACCTGCATCACTTCGCAGTTGGTGCGCGCTTCGAAATTCTCTTTGCGGACAAGCGCCGGTAAAACGGTCGTGATCGCGCTGGCTTTCGAGTAGTTCGCGCAGCCGTAGTTGGTGCAGAAACCGCAGTACGTGCATGGCCCCATTTTCACGCCGAGCGGGTTGGTGTAAGGCTCGGAAATCAGTGAAGAGGGCACCGGGAAGGCTTTGTAACCCATGTTGCGCGCAGCTTCGGCGAACAGCGTCGGGCCATAAGGCTGATCCATCGGGCGGGTCGGGTACTCAATCGAGCGCATCCCTTCATACGGGTTACCGCCGTCATGATGTTCGCCTTTCACGTTGCTGGCTTTACCGGAAACCCCGGCCAGACGTTCGAAAGAGGCGTAATGCGGCTCCATCTCATCCCAGTCGGTGCCCCAGTCCTGCAACACCAGCTCTTCCGGGATGGCGTTTGCGCCGTAACGTTCGGTGAGGTGGCTTTTCAGGCGGAATTCATCCGGCTGGAAGCGAAAAGTGATCCCTGCCCAGTGGTTGCCTGCGCCGCCGGTGCCGTTCCCCGGATGGAATGAACCCCATTCGCGCATCGGTAACGCGGTTTGCGCCGGGTTGTTGCGGATGGTGATGGTGTTCTGGCGCGTGCGTAACATCAGTTCCTGACGGGAGTTGTAACGCAGTTCGTCGGTCACTGTGGCCACGTTAAAATCGCGTGCGGTATCGCGCCACGGGCCGCGTTCAATCGCCACCACGTTCAGACCTTCGTCGCACAATTCATTGGCGATGATGGAACCGGCCCAGCCGAGTCCGATCACCACCACGTCAGTTTTGGGTAATTTCTTTGCCATAATAGTGTTCTGCCCTTAGCTCTTCATTTTCCACGCGTCGCCGCCTGAAATGCTCAGCGGTTCCAGATCGAGTTTCTGGTTATGTTTGCCGACATATTCACGGTAGTCATAACGTGCGCCGGGGAAGCCCAGCATTTTCCACGACACCATGTTGCGGTTGCCGCCATAAATCGGGTCGGCAAAGAATCCTTCCATGGTGTTTTTCAGCACAATGGCGAAGAACAGTTTGGAATCGATCCCATCGAGAGCGATTTTTCCGCTTTCCAGACCGGACAAAATCTGGTCCTGCTGGTCGCCGGGCAGATCTTTGAACAACTTCTGATGCTGTGACTGGGTCAGTTTGTTCAGCGCAGCCAGACCGAGGCGGTAGCGCTGCTGCGGAACCAGCGGTGACTGATCGCCTTGTTCCGGCGTGCCTTCCTGGAAAGGGCCTTCCATATAAAGACGGGCATAGGTGCCGTAGAAACCGGCCATCTGGCGATCGATAAACACGGCACAACCGGCGTCTTTTCCGCCCACGCTCAGATCGTCGGCGGGTACCAGACGGTCAACAATGGCTTCCAGTGTGGCGGCTTCGGCATCGGTGAAAAACACCCAGCCGTCGGTTTCAATCTGTGGAGGCGGGCTGGCGTCGAAGGGGCTCCACACGGGCGTACCTTTGAGCGTCACCGCATTGGCGGCTTTGGCGGCGCCCAGCACTGCGGAGGCGGCCGTGAACGAGAGAATTTGCCGACGGGTTACCCCGGGCAAGGTTTTTTTGCTCATTTATGTTCCCTGTTTGTTATAGAAAATCGCTACAGAGGGCGGTCAGGCGTGCTATCAGCAACGCGCTGCAAAAGCAGTCGGGTGGCGTTGTGATAATCGTTAACATGCTAAGGATAAGTGATAAATCCGGGTAAGGATAAATAGAATGAATGTTAAAAATGTTATGAAATGTGTGTGAATGGTTTTTTATGTTGTAATTTTAGACGATTAATTGACGAATGTTTACATTTTAAACGTTAAGTTCATGGGGATAATCCGTCGCGGTCATCAGGACGGGAAGTCTGATGTGGCCTTTCGTGGCCTGAGGGTTGAAATATGCTGCCTGTCAGCTAAGATCACCTCTCACTGGCAAAATGTGCAAGGCATGACAAACGTCACAGATTTTTTTTCATATTTATTGAAGCGTTCGGGACCTTCCTGTCTTTCCGTGCTTATCGCCGGGGCAGGGACTTTTTATGCTGTCGGCGCCTTTGCGCTGACGGCAGACCCGGCTGAAAGCAATTCCGCCGCCCTTAACCTCAGTTACGATCTTTCCGGCTTCCTTCCCGCCAGTGACCAGCAGTCAGCCTTCAATACCGGCGGCGGCGCTCAGCCTGCGGCTTTGCCGAGCCTGGGCAGCCAGTACATCAAAAGTGCTTCCGGCCCGACCGCAACCGAAAAGCAACTGGCGACGACCCTCAAAGAGCTTGGCACCACCACGGCAGACAGCGACGATCCGTTGCGCCTGCAGGCAGAAAATCTGGCGCTGGGTCAGGCGGCGAAGCTGGTGCAGAAAGAAACCAACAGTTTACTGTCACCGCTCGGCACCGTCAGCACCACGCTGGATATGACCGGGCATAATCTTGACGGCAGCTCCGGGCAGCTTTTCAGCCCGCTGTACAATACCGATAATAATCTGGTGTACAGCCAGATCGGTTTGCAGAGTGCGAGCGATGCTACGGTTGGGAATTTCGGCGTCGGACAGCGTATCAACACCGGCGCGTGGATGCTGGGCTACAACGCGTTCATCGATAACGATTTCGATCATCAGCTCACGCGCGGCAGTCTGGGGGCGGAAGCCTGGTCAGACTATCTGCGTCTCTCCACCAACTATTATCACCCGATCTCCTCGTATAAAGCGGACAGCCGCACCTCCGCCCAGCAGCGTCGTCAGGCGCGCGGGTATGACATCACCACCAAAGGGTATTTGCCGTTTTATCGCCAGCTTGGGGCATCGCTCAGTTATGAGCAGTATTTCGGTAACCAGGTGGATTTGTTCGGTAACGGCACGCGACAGAGCAATCCGTCGGCGGTGTCATTCGGGCTGAATTACACGCCGGTGCCGCTGGTGACCGTAATGGCCGAGCATCAGGCCGGTCAGGATGGCGATAATCAGGATCTGGTGAAACTGACGCTTAACTATCGTCTCGGCGTTCCGCTGGATCAGCAGTTGTCGGCGCGCAATGTGGCGGCGGCGAACTCGCTGCGCGGCAGCCGGATGGCGATGGTCGATCGTAATAATATGCCGGTGATGGAGTTTAAGCAGCGCAAAACCCTGTCGGTCTTCCTCGCCACGCCGCCGTGGACGTTACAGCCGGGGGAAACGGTTCCGCTGAAACTGCAATTACGCGCACTGAATTCTGTCGTGGCGCTGAGCTGGCAGGGCGATACCCAGGCGCTGAGCCTGACGCCGCCAGCCAATAACCGCAATGCCGATGGCTGGAGTGTGATTGTGCCGCCGTGGGATGAGTCGCCGGGCGCGAGTAACAGCTATCGCTTATCCGTTACGGTGGAAGACAGTCAATCGCAGAAAGTAACCTCGAACTGGATCACGCTGACCGTCGCGCCGCCGCTGGCCGCACAGCCGCAATACGGTAACGAAGCCGGTCTGAATTTCTGATCTGAGGGTCTGAGAGAAGGTGCGCATAACCTCCCCGGTGATGAAGGGGAGGGTGGCGCAGTTAAGACGATGTTGGCAGTTAACGCGTGCGCAGCCGGAGATGGCTTACTCTGTGAAGAAACTGACTTTCAGTGCCCGTTCAACCCCTCTGAGTTCCGCCAGTCCGCGTAAACGGCCAATAGCGGAATAACCCGGATTGGTCTTCTTGTTCAAATCATCCAGCATCTGATGGCCGTGATCCGGGCGCATCGGAATAGCGCGCTGATTTCCGGCACGGCGGCGGGTTTGCTCTTCGGTCAGAATGGCTTTGATCACCGCGACCATATCCACGTCACCGTCCAGATGGTCGGCCTCATGGAAACTTCCCGGTACCTCTTCACGCTGCGTCGCGCGCAGATGAATGAAGTGAACGCGATCGGCGAAGGTGGTCATCATCTTCACTAAATCATTGTCCTCACGCACGCCGTAAGAACCGGTGCAGAAACAGAAACCGTTATGGATGCTGTCTGCCGTGTCTTTCAGCCACTGCATATCTTCAATGGTGGAGACAATGCGCGGAAGGCCGAGAATAGGGCGCGGAGGATCGTCAGGATGAACCGCCAGACTCAATCCGCATTCCTCTGCCACCGGCACAATACTGCGCAGGAAATGCGCCATGTTTTCACGCAGCTTCGCTTTGTCGATCCCGTCGTAAGTTGCCAGACGCGCGCGGAACTGTTCCAGCGTGTAGCCTTCTTCCGCGCCCGGCAGACCGGCAATAATGTTGGCGACCAGGGTGTCTTTTTCTGCCTGAGTCATCGCCGCGAAATAATCAGCAGCCTGTTTTTGCTCTTCAGCGCTGTAAGAGGATGTCGCCCCTTCACGTTGCAAAAGGTGTAATTCGAAGGCGGCAAAAGCGATGTGATCGAAACGCAATGCGCGGGAACCGTCCGGCAGGAGATAACCGAGATCGGTACGCGTCCAGTCCAGAACCGGCATGAAGTTGTAGCAGACGGTGTCGATGCCACAGGCCGCGAGGTTACGGATTGACTGCTGGTAGTTGGCAATGTGCTGCTCAACGTTGCCGCTGCGGGTTTTGATCTCTTCATGCACCGGAATACTTTCTACCACCGACCACACCAGACCTTTCGCTTCCACCTCAGCCTGACGTTTTTTGATCTCCTCAACCGGCCACACTTCGCCGTTCGGAATATGGTGCAGGGCGGTGACCACGCCGGTTGCGCCAGCCTGACGCACATCATCAAGCGATACCGGGTCTTTCGGGCCGTACCAACGCCATGTCTGTTCCATCTGATTTCCTTAATTATTTTACTGATGCTTGCCAATGTAGTTGACGCATGGCCGGTGATAAGTTCAATCTTAGTGCACGGCATGGTCCGGTGGTCTGCTGGTCAGGCCATCAGACCAACATATGATTCAGCATCAAACCGATGATTAATGTGATCGGGATAACAAATCTGGGATTCAGCACCAGCACGGAGAAAACAATGGAATTACCTACACTGAAAGTCGAACGGCTGTATCGCCAGATTTCTAATGTCCTGATTAACTGTATTAAGACCGGGCAATTTCTGCCGGGGGCGATGATCCCTTCGGAGCGCGATCTCTCCAAACAACTGGGCGTCAGCCGCTCCTCTATTCGTGAAGCGCTGATTGCGCTGGAGATCACCGGCTGGGTGGAAATTCGTACCGGAAACGGGGTGTACGTCAGCAATCCCCTGCCGGACGGCTCGCCGGTGGTTCACGCCGCGCCCGCAGAAGAAGAGTTCAGCCTGCAATCATTAGTGAAAGCGCGTCAGATTTATGAAGCCATGACCGCAGAACTGGCGGCCATCAACGGCACTGACGACCAGCGCGCGAAACTCAAAGAGATTGCCCGCGAGCTTAACGAGCTGAACGCCAATAATGACGCTTTCCTCGAAGCCGACCGCCGTTTCCATCTGATGATCAGCGAAATGACCGGCAACGAAGTGCTGCACGATATGATGGGATACCTGTGGGATAAGCGTCAGTCGCGCCGGTTTATGCGGCTTGAAAGCCACTATACCGAGGTGGATTTTGCGCGTGAGATGAACGCGGATCATCAGGGAATTTTGGATTCGATTCTGGCGCGTGACGGCGCGGGTGCCAAAGCGCGAATGAGCAGGCATCTTCAGCACGTATACGATCAGCTGTTTGCCGGGTGAGTGGTCGCGTGTGAGAAATTAAGGGGGGGGAGAAAAGGAATCAGGGGAGCAGAAGCTCCCCAGGGTATTTCGGTGTCAGGGGATGACGCGGTTAGCGCTCATCAGCCCGACATCGTCTGGCCGGTGCTGCCGAAGACTACTGAGAGTCCTGGCTGGTGCCGGTTTTAGGGCTTGAGGCTGTCTCATCGCCCGCGTCCGCGGTTTTGGTGTAGATGATCTTCTGGCTGTCGTTTCCGCAATGCCCGACCACCTGTCCGCCGGCCTGATCTGCCTGATCGTTAGGTACGATGTCCAGTTTGAAGCCGGACTCCGGCAAACCGTTTGCAACGATTTTCGACGTAATATCTGCCTTCACGCTTTCACAGGAAGCTTGTGCGACGAGGGGGGCCAGCATGACCACCGCAAGACCGGCTAAAAGTGTCTTTTTCATCATTCATTCCTTTTATGAAAATCAACGTATCAATGAGTTTAGCAGATTACGGCGCCATTAACTGACGACCGGTCCGGCGATCGAGGCAGCGCTCGGTGTTCGGTTCCCAGTAGGCATTAATATTCTGGCTGGCTTCGCACTTGTCGCGCAGATCCACCGAGTTGTCGTACTTGGAGAAATCTTTCTCGTTGCGCTGGTTTTTCATGGCGCGCAGGCGCTGAGTTTCATTCCACTGTTCTTTGCTCTGACGTGCTTCTTCGTTGGTCATGGCATCATTGCCGGTACCGCCAAAGACACAGGTTCCGCCCGCGCAGTTGGTGGCTGCCAGTGCAGGGGCCTGCCAGCCCGCTGTCATGACCAGCAAGGCAACCGGCAATACGCTGCGGGTCAGTCGGGACATAAACGTTGTATTCATTAGCTCATCCTTTTATTTTTACACATCGCTCAGGCGAATATATCAATTATAACATCCCGCTCAATGACGTCATCCTCTGACAGTGAACTCATTGATTTGTGATTGAACTACGGACTGTAAACCTGACAAATATGATGCTCAAAACTTCTTTACTGTTCTTTGCGACGGCGCTGGCGGAAATTATCGGCTGTTTTTTGCCTTATCTCTGGTTACGCAAAGGCGGCAGCGCATGGCTTTTATTCCCTGCGGCGCTCAGCCTGGCGGCTTTTGTCTGGCTGCTCACGCTGCATCCGGCGGCCAGCGGCAGGGTGTATGCGGCCTACGGCGGCGTGTACGTGATGACGGCGATGCTGTGGCTGCGCTTCGTGGATGGCGTGAAACTCAGCACCACTGACTGGCTGGGGGCCTGCGTGGCGCTGGCGGGAATGCTGATTATTATTTCCGGCTGGAAAGCCGCTTAATGCGTTAACTGCTCCATCATGACGATGACTTTCTGAATCACCATTTGCGCCGCGCGGGAAAGTTGCCTGCGCGGGGCGACGCACAAAGCCAGCGTCAGCGGTTTGGCGGTACGGCCCTGCAACGGCACAAACGCCAGCCGCTGTTCCTGCAAATCGGGCAGGACATCTAACAAACTCAACACGCCGACCCCGGCACCTTTGCGGATAAGTTCGCGCATCATACGTACGTCATTACAGACGATCGACGGCGTTTCCAGCAGCTGATAACGGTTGTACAGCAGTTTGGCGCGGGCATTGACCATGAGCGGCTCAGACGGAATGATCTGCCGGTAAGCGGCGATATCGCTGAACGACAGCGACGTCTGATGAGACAGTTCATGCCCGACCGGCATGGCGATGCCGATCGGCAGTTCAGCAAACGCCCGTACTTCCAGCCCGGTATGTTCCACCGGATCAAGCAACAAACCGAAATCCACTTCTGCGGAACTCACCTGTTCGCTGATATTGCGGCTGTCTTCAATGCGGATATCAAAGGTCAGATAAGGGTGTTCCTTGCCGACGTCGGCAATCAGTTCTGCGACCATGCCTTCGCTCAGCGCAGCAATCATCGAAATCGTGACGTGACCGCGCCGTAATCCCTGGATTTCATCAAACCTTTCACGCGTGCGGGAAAATTCTTTTCGCCAGCGGCGAATGTCATCGAACAAGATTTCACCCGCCGACGTCAGTTTCAGCCCGGTTGGAAGCCGTTCAAACAGCGGGGTTTCCAGCGTCTGTTCGGCCTGTAAAATTTGCCGGTTGATGGCTGAAGCCGAGACGTGCAGCACTTCCGCCGCTTTGCGCAAACTTCCTGTTCGGGCGACCTCGGTAAAATATTGCGAAAAACGGGAGAATGGCGACATGGGTGTACTAATTTATGCAGTGAATAAGTGAGATATCTATTATGGACTGCATCACTCATTTTTCCTAGATTGTGCGATGCCCCTTTATAAAACAATGTCCTCAGGTTGTTTTATGTGCAAAGTGGCAATGACAGGGTTCGTCAAAACACGTTTTCAGCTCGTGTTCCGCTATCAGTATCAGGCAGTGGGGCGAATTGTGGCATCCTCACTGCGGGCGCGCGGGCGTGTTTTGAATAACAACACTAATAACAAGCGTGCGCTATTTGATCGCCAGATCAAAAGTGATCATGCGACCAAGAGATTCCTTCTCATGTTAGAAAAACTATTTAAGTTAAAAGCTCACCGCACTAACGTGCGGACTGAGATTGTGGCAGGACTGACTACGTTTTTAGCAATGGCCTATATTCTGTTTGTTAACCCGTCTATTTTGGGCGCGACGGGGATGGATAAAGGCTCGGTATTCGTGGCAACCTGTCTTGCTGCCGCAATCGGTTCCGCACTGATGGGCTTTATCGCCAACTACCCGATCGCGCTGGCGCCGGGCATGGGGTTAAACGCCTTTTTCACCTACACCGTGGTTCTGCATATGGGTTACACGTGGCAGATTGCGTTGGGTGCCGTTTTCCTTTCCGCCTGTATTTTCTTCGCGTTATCTATCTTTAAAATCCGCGAGTGGATTATCCGCAGTATTCCGCTGCCGCTGCGTTCGGCCATTGCCGCAGGTATTGGTTTATTCCTGGCGCTGATTGCGCTGGAAAATGCCGGTATCGTGATCGCGAACCCGGCCACGCTGGTGGGGTTGGGTGATTTGACGAAACCGGGCCCGCTGTTCGCGATGCTGGGCTTTATCCTGATCGTGGTGCTGGAAGCGCGAAAAGTCACCGGTGCGGTGCTGATCGGCGTGCTGGCGGTTACCGTGCTGGCGATCGCGCTGGGCTATTCAGCTTTCGGCGGGATTATGTCGATGCCGCCGTCTATTGCGCCGACCTTTATGCAACTGGACATCAAAGGCGCATTCAACGTTTCGCTGATTAGCGTGATCTTCGCCTTCCTGTTTGTGGATGTGTTTGATAACTCCGGTACCCTGATTGGCGTGACCAAACGTGCCGGTCTGGCAGACGAAGATGGCAACATCCCGAAAATGGGCCGTGCGCTGGTGGCTGACAGCGCCGCTGCGCTGTTCGGTTCGCTGCTCGGCACATCAACCACCACCAGTTATATCGAATCGGCGGCGGGCGTCAGCGCCGGTGGCCGTACCGGTCTGACTGCGATTGTGGTTGCCATCCTGTTTCTGCTGAGCCTGTTCTTCGCACCACTGGCAGGCAGCGTTCCGGCCTTCGCCACTGCGCCTGCGCTGCTGTTTATCGCGGTGCTGATGACCTCCGGTCTGGCTGAAATCGACTGGAAAGACATCACGGTCGCCGCACCGGTCACCGTGACCGCGCTGACCATGCCGTTCACTTATTCCATCGCCAACGGTATCGCGTTTGGTTTCATCACCTGGACGCTGTGTAAACTGCTGAGCGGCCGCTGGCGTGAGCTGAATTCTGCGCTGATCGTGCTGTCGATTCTGTTCGTGATCAAACTGGGCTGGCTGAGCGCGTAACCGTTACGTCAGACATCAGTCAGAAGAGGGCGCGGGCAGGTTTGCCGCGCCTTTTTTTGTGAGTGGCATACCCGTCAGTCAGGCTGCCGTTCTGGCAGCGGAGGGGAAATTCTCGACGCGGATATCAAATTCCGTAAACAGCGCGACCGGGCGTTTCCTGGCACCGAAAGCCACCATCTTCACAAACCCACGATTCTCGAGAGTTTTCAGCGTTTTGGACAAGTTGCTTTTATGTCGCCCGGAAAGTGTCGCCAGTTCTGTCAGGGTTTGCGGATTGCGCTCATACATCAGGCTGAGCAATGCAATATTGTCCGGGCTGAGGATCTGCGCCAGTGCGGCCAGTGAGTTGTACCAAATTTTCGGTTCATCCGCCGCTGGCTTATAGTCGCCCTTAAGGATTGCCAGCATACGCTGACGAACCATCTCTTCCGGCATTACGCCAATAAGTGCTTTCATTCGGACCTCTTAACATCCTTGATTATTGAGTCTGTTGCCTGCCAAAAATCGTCAAGCAGTTGGCAGGGTGATGTAAACATGTAGGGCGTTCCTTTTTGTCTGATTCCCTTATGCAGATGATCGTAGGTCACGGACCTGCCGTGATAAACGCCACGTTTGCCTGAGATCACTGCATGACTGTTATCCATTCCATAGACCCGCTGATCGTGATTATCATGCAGAGTCAGGTTATAGCGAATGCCGTGGGGAACCGTCACCGTTTTCGGTACGCGCCGGGCTTCAATTTTCCACCAGTAACCTGACGTGGTGTAGTTAATCCAGCCATTAAGTTCCAGTAAGTATTCGAGTCCGTTCTCAAAATTGGCTTCCATAGTAGAACCTGTGTGTTGTGAGGTGATCATAACTCTTTGTGCGAAATACAACCAGCACAATTCAGGTGCAAAATGCCGCTTTTCATCAAAATAAACCAATAAAAAAAGCAGCCTGAGCTGCTTTTCATTATTTTTCATCAGGTTCAGGAAGCAAGATCACTCTTCGCGATGGACCTGCAATCCGGCGAGAGACTGGCTGACTGGCATCATTTCGATGCTGTTGATGTTGACGTGCGCAGGGAGCGTGGACACCCAGAAAACGGATTCGGCAACGTCAGTGGCGGTCAGCGGGTTAGTGTTGTCGTAGGTTTTGCTGGCTTTCTCATCGTCACCCTTAAAGCGGATGTTTGAGAATTCAGTACCGCCGCACAGGCCCGGTTCGATGTTGGTGACGCGAACGTGAGTGCCGTGCAGATCGGTGCGCAGGTTCAGGCTGAACTGACGCACAAAAGCTTTGGTCGCGCCGTAGACGTTACCCCCGGCATACGGCCAGTTACCGGCAGTGGAACCGATGTTGATCACATGCCCGGTATTGCGCTCAACCATGCCCGGCAAGACGGCGCGGGTCATGTACACCAGCCCTTTGGTGTTGGTGTCGATCATTTTGTCCCAGTCTTCCAGCGACGCTTTATCCGCTTTTTCCAGACCAAGCGCCAGACCGGCGTTATTGACCAGCACGTCGATGTTGCGCCAGTCAGCAGGCAGGCTGTCGATGGCATCCTGGATGGATGCGCGGTTAGTGACATCCAGCTCAACAGCGTACAGCGCGTCTCCCAGTTCGGCTTTCAGGTCGTCCAGACGCTCTTTGCGGCGGCCAGATGCAATCACTTTATGACCTTCTTTGACAAACCTGCGTGCGATTTCTGCACCAAATCCGGCAGTGGCGCCGGTAACAAAAATAATCATCCCGGTAATCCTCAATATTTAAGCAAGGTGCTCAGTGCACTCAAAAAGACCTTCACAGTATTAACACAAAAATAACACGACCGGCACTCTCTGCCGACCGTGTTACGTTTCATTTTATTGCCGTTACTTTTTCAGATAGGGCGCAATCAGCGATAAATCCGCGGCGGACAAACGATCCGGTGCCGTCTGCGCCTGGTGCCAATAAGGATACAACAAAGGCAACTGACTGACCTGATTAAGTCGTTCAATTTCTTCATTATTGAGAGTTAAACCGGCGGCGAGCAGGTTGTCCTGCAACTGAGTTTCATTGCGCGCTCCGACAATCACCGAGGTCACCTGCGGGCGGGCAATCAGCCAGGCCAGCGCAATCTGCGCCGCGGAAACGCCACGGGCTTCGGCGATACAGACCAGCACATCGACCACGTCGTACAGCGCGCTTTCATCACGCACCGGCGGCTCGCCCCAGTCTGCCAGATGGCGGGTGCCTTCCGGCGCAGCCTGATTGCGGCGATATTTACCGGAGAGCAGGCCGCCTGCCAGCGGGCTCCAGACCAGCGTACCCAGCCCCTGATCTTGCGCGGCGGGCAGCAACTCGTATTCGGCTTCGCGGGCCTGCAGGGTGTAATGGATTTGCTGGCTGACCGGGCGGATATAATGATGGGCATCGGCCACGCCCAGCGTTTTCATCACATGCCAGGCGGAGAAATTAGAGATACCGACGTACCGCACTTTCCCGCTGCTGACCAGATCGTCGAGCGCGCGCAGGGTTTCTTCCAGCGGCGTCAGGCCGTCCCATTCATGCAACTGATACAAATCCAGATAATCCGTATTCAGACGCTTCAGGCTGGCTTCGCAGGCGCGCAGAATGTGATGACGTGACGAACCGCGATCGTTCGGACCTTCGCCCATCGGGAAGCGGGCTTTACTGGCGACCAGCACGTCATGGCGTTTGTCGCCGAGCGCCTTACCGAGGATCACTTCTGATTCACCGCCTGAATAAACATCGGCGGTATCGAACAGATTGATACCGGCGTCCAGACATAATCCTATCTGGCGCTGAGCGGCCTCAACGTCGGTTTGCCCGGTTTTTGCGAATTTGCCCTGACCACCAAATGTCATGGTGCCGAGGCTTAAAACTGAAACTTTCAGGCCAGAGCGGCCTAACAGACGGTATTCCATGGTTTAACTCCATTTTTCGGATACGTAATTTCAGTCTGGCTGCGCCATTATTTTTCCGGTACAGCCGGTGGGGTTACAGATTCTTTTTTGCGTCGTATTTCATCGCCTGCCGTTTTGTCGAGCGTCAGGCTGTCGAGCGTACCGGCCAGAGAAAACAGGCCGATGATGATAAAAGCAATATGAAACGTGCCGGTCTGCAACGTGTCGCTGGCGGGCAGAAAATGTTCGGCGATGCGCAGGGAAAGCGCGCCGATGGCGATACCCAGCCCGGTAGAAAGCTGCTGCGCGGTGTTAAACAGCGTATTCGCGCCCCCCATTTGTTCAGAGGGCACCTGCGAAAAGGCCAGCGTATTGAGGGCAGTGAACTGCATCGAGCGGCTCATGCCGCTGGCGAATAACAGCAGCAGCGTCAGCGCCGTCGGCACGTTTGGCGTTAACAGCGCACAGGCAAAAATGGTCGCAGAATTGATCAGGCCGTTAACCAGCATAATCGACTTAAAGCGGAAGCGGTGCAAAATCGCTGAGGTAAAAGGCTTCATCGCCAGATTTCCGGCAAAAACCGCGAGCACCAGCAAACCGGCATTAAAAGCACTCATGCCGTAACCGAGCTGGAACATCAGCGGCAGCAGAAACGGCAGGGCACCGATGGCAATACGAAACAGCGAACCGCCGTAAATAGTGACCGCGTAACTTTTGATTTTCATCGCCGTCAGCGGCAGCAACGGGTGCGCCGCCCGGCGTGAATGCCAGATAGCCAGCGCCCCGGTCAACAGCGCGCCGCCGATCATCGCGAAAGGTTTCCAGTCGATACGCCCTTCATTGAATTTATCCAGCCCGAAAATCAGCCCGAGGCAGGCAATCCCGGTCAGCACAAATCCGGTCACATCGAAGGGTACGCCTTTTTCGCCGGGAATAAGCGGGATCAGTTTCCGGCTAAACCACAGAGCAATACACCCGAGCGGCACGTTGAGGATAAAGATCCAGTGCCATGAGGCATAGGTGGTGATAAATCCGCCGAGCGGCGGTCCGAGAATGGGGGCGACCAGCCCCGGCCAGGTGATGGTGGCGATGGCGCGGATCAAATCCGATTTCCGGGTGTTTTTCAGCACCACCAACCGCCCGACCGGCACCATCAGCGCACCGGCAAAGCCCTGCAACATTCGGGCAGCGGTAAACGTCGGCAGGCTGGTGCTGGCGGAACATAACACCGAGGCGAGAGTGAACAACACCAGCGCCAGCGAGAAAACATTGCGGGTGCCGAAACGGTTTGCAATCCAGCCGCTGGCGGGAATAAATACCGTGAGCGTCAGAATGTACGCCGACACACCGATATTCATATCCACCGGATGCACCCCGAAATCTTTCGCCATCTGCGGCAGCGCAGTCACGATCACCGTGGCATCGAGGTTTTCCATAAAGAACGCGCCTGCCACCAGTAATGGCAAAGCAGAACCGGGCGGCAGCGAGAATTTTTTGTTTGGGAAGAAGCTCATAGAAGGTAAGCGCGCTAATGAAACAGGCAATGCCTGAGCATAGCGCATCGGGGTGTGGCGTCAACGGTGAATAACAG
This sequence comes from Rahnella sp. Larv3_ips, assembly GCF_003697865.1. Classification (NCBI taxonomy): domain Bacteria; kingdom Pseudomonadati; phylum Pseudomonadota; class Gammaproteobacteria; order Enterobacterales; family Yersiniaceae; genus Rahnella; species Rahnella sp. Larv3_ips. The sequence continues at coordinate 726,707 of NZ_MJIB01000004.1, forward strand.
GAAAGGTTATCTGTTAATCATTCCTTTAACGCTTACGCGTTTTTTTCCCTCTGATATGTCGCGCAGGGTTAATACGCGAGGCGTAAATACGTGCTGGCAATATCATTTCGCACATTTAAATAGTCATCATTGTTCAGGTGGAACATAATGCCCGGCCTGTTTATTAATAATGGCAATGATTCATCAGTGTGTTGAATTATTTTGATATTCATATTTTATATGTCCTATCGATAGTTATTTGTTCATTCGATATTTTTACCTCACAGGAATGAAGTTAATCTCATTATGAATAATAAATTTATATACGCAGTGCTCTTTTCATCAATTCTGGTTGCGTTATCAGGTTGTGATGATAAAAAGGCTGAGCCTAAGCCTGCTCATGTGGCTGCCAAAGCGGCTGATACAGCTGAAAAATCCCCTACACAGGCTGCCCAGAAAGCCTCAGCGGCAGTGGTTGCCGCAAAAATGCAGATCTACATTAAATGCTACAGCCTGCTGGATGCAGGAATTAATCATTCCTTTAACCAATATTCAAGCTGGGTAAAAGATGTTGATCAGGGGCCAGCAGGGAATGAAACTGAAGTGTCGGGAATGAGTCCTGTTAATAGCAAATTATTAGAGTTTTGTAATAATAAAATGCCACTGGCAGCTGAACGGCAACCGGGTATTCCAGAACTGGATCGTGCGGCGCTTAATTTCATAAAGTCAGCAAACAGTTTGAGTGAGGTGATGAATTCTCTGAGTCAATATTATCAGCAAGAGGATTATAAGAAAGATGCCTTCCTGAAAGGAAAAACTTCACACGCTGAACTTATGAATAAACTGAAGTCATTTAATTCAGATTCTGCGGCGTTCAGAAGCGCAATTGATACCGTTAGCGATGCACAACAACTCGCCCGTTTGCAGGAAATCGAACAATCGGAGGGTAAAAATGTCCGCTATCATGCTTTGTCCATCGTGATAAATGCTAAAAAGCTGAATGCGATACTGGTGCAGGATAAATTTTCAGCCGAATCTGCCACGCGTATTGTGAGCGAAATACAGGCCTCTCTTGACGTGATGAAGCAGCCTTCCGCGAACACCGGGGAAAAACCGCAGGACTACAGCAAGCTGATTAAAAATATTGAAGAATACGTGCTGGCCGCGCAACAGCGAATTAATCATGTGCGGGATAACCAGCCATTCACCGAAGCGGAAAAGGCACAGCTCACTGACCAGAAATCATCAGCGATGGTTGAAGGAACCTTTAATCATGCGATGAAAGCCAATAATGAAATGGTCGCGAGTTTTAACCTTCTGCAATAATTAAATTTTACCGTTATCGCACGAATAAAGACCCCGTTTTGTCGGGGTCTTTACCTTTTATTCCTCCGCCAGCCGTTCTCCCGTTGTCACATCAAACAAATGAATCGCTTCGCTGTTGGCCTCGAGATACAACGGCTGGTCGGCGCTGACGCGGGCGCGTCCGGCAAACTGCACGTGCAGCGGGAATCCACTCCAGTCGATGTGCAGCAGGCTGCTTTCGCCGGTGACTTCCAGCAAGCGCAATGTGGCGGCAGGCTGCGTGCTTACCGGCACAGGTTTTAAGTCGTGCGGACGCAGCCCCAGGGTCACCGGTTTTCCCTCGGCGTGCCGCGCCTGCAATGCCCATTTCTCCGGCAGGGCGAACCACAGTTGATCGCAGGTCACGCCTGGCTGTCCGTCAATATTGCGGAAGACACCGCTGAGCAGGTTCATGGGCGGTGAGCCGATAAACCGAGCCACAAAGGTGTTAACCGGTTTGTCGTAAATCGACAGCGGGTCGCCCTGTTGCACGATAAATCCGTCTTTCATCACCACGATATTATCGGCCAGCGTCATGGCCTCGACCTGATCATGCGTGACGTAAACGGTGGTGGTGCGAAACTGCTGGTGTAGTGATTTTATCTCAGCACGCAGCTCCATGCGCAACTGGGCGTCAAGGTTAGACAGGGGTTCATCGAACAGGAACACTTTCGGATTTCGCACCAGCGCACGGCCCATGGCGACACGCTGGCGCTGGCCGCCGGACAAATCTTTCGGCAGACGTTTGAGCAGGTGATCAATCCCCAGAACTTTAGCGGCCTGTTGCACTTTGGCCTGCTGCTCGGCTTTCGGCACTTTCTTAACCTGCATGTGGAACGCCATATTTTCGGCCACCGTCAGGTGCGGATACAGCGCGTAACTCTGGAATACCATGGCGATATCCCGGTCGGCCGGGTCGAAATTATTGATTTGCTGTTTATCGAGCAGAATGTCGCCGTCAGACAGCGATTCCAGCCCGGCCAGCAGGCGCAGCAGGGTGGATTTTCCGCAGCCCGACGGGCCAACCAGCACGGTGAAACTGCCGTCAGGGATGGTCAGATCCAGCGGTTTCAACACCTGCACTTTGCCATAATGTTTGGCGACTTTTACCAGTTCTACCAGAGCCATTTAGATTTTCTCCACAAGGCCAAAAAGCGATTGCCAGTCAGGATAACGGCGCGGGGAACTGCCAATCGCACAACCGGCGACGCGGACACCCCATTGCAGCGCCGTGGCAGGCGGCAGGCCATAAATCAGCGCGGATAAAAATCCGGCGTTAAAACTGTCTCCGGCACCGATGGTATCCACCACATCGACCGGTTCCGCGTGCTGATGCAGCGTCAGGTTTTTCGACCACAGCCGCGCGCCTTCCGGGCCGCATTTCGCCACGCAAAAGGCGTTTTCCGCCATCTGCGCAAGCAGCGTCAGCGCGGCGATATCCAGCGTGGCCGCATCCGCCAGCCCGAGGGTTTCCACTTCATTAAGCAGCAGCGCGTCGCAATACGGCAGCCATGTTGATGCCTGGTCACGCAGCGCATCGCTCCAGTCTTCCGGCGGCCAGCCGCTGTCCACCGCCACCTGATAGCCGCGCTGTTTAAGCACGGCCAGCAGTTGCGGATAGTCAGCATAAAGCGCCGTACACAGCCAGGTGCCGCACAGCAATACCCAGTCACCGGCCTGCGCCGTTTCAGGGATTTGCGCCAGCACGTCCTGCATGGAAAGGCGCACGATGTGCCCCTGATTGCTGAAAAAGGTTCTTTCGTGATCAGGGTGCGTAACGCCAAACGTCAGCGAGGTTTCGCATTCGCAGGTCGGCCAGCCTGGGGCGCTCTCAGGAAACATGCCCGCCAGCCAGCCGCTGAACTGGTCGTTGCCCTGATTGGCCACCAGCCGGAAAGGGGATCCGAGGGCGGAGAGCGCCAGCGCGCAGTTTCCGGCAGAACCGCCGGGGCGCAATGAACTGCTTTCGAGCATCGCTTCGGTGCCTTTTTTCGGCCATGCGTGCAGCGTGCTCATGATCAAATCCACGTTGATGTTGCCCGCCACATACAGCGTGGCGCGGGTCTGCGGTCTGGTTGTCATTGATGAGAATTCCCTGGTGTTCATAATCAGCCTTTGCTGCCGCCGGCGGTTAACCCGCTGACCATGGTTTTTTGCAGCCAAAGCGCAATAAAGAGCGGCGGAATGGCCGCAAGAATGCCAACGGCGGCGATCAGCCCGTCATCGGTGGCGCGCCCGGCGGTGAACCCGGCAATGGTGACCGGCAGCGTCTGGGCGTCGATATTGTTGGTAAACAGCAGGGCGTAGAAAAATTCGTCCCAGGCCAGCAGCCAGCCAAACATGGCCGAGGCGCCGAGCGCCGGTTTTGCCAGCGGCAGGGTGATGCGCAGCAAAACCTGCCAGTAGCGCAGCCCGTCGAGGCGGGAAGCCTGTTCGATATCCACCGGCAGCGCGTCGAACTGGTTTTTCAGCATCCAGGTCAGGAACGGCAGGATCATCGAGCAATACACCAGAATCAGCCCGAGGTGGGTATTGAGCAGCGTCAGCTGTTGCAGGATGAAGTACAGCGGCAGAACGAACGCCACCGGTGGCACCATGTAAATTGCCAGGCTGCCGAACAGCCAGCCGTCACGGCCCGGATAGCGCGAGAAGCTGTAAGCGGCCGGGATCGCCAGCAGCAGCGAAACCAGTGTGGCTCCGCAGGCCACCAGCAAACTGTTACCGAGCGCATGCAGGAACAGCGCGCCCGGCGTGCCGGCCTGTAAGGTCAGCAGGCTGGCATAACGGCTGAAATCCCAGTGACGCGGCAGCCATTCCAGCGGAATGCGGGTCAGATCTTCCGCCGAGCTGACGCTCATCAGGAACATCCACAGCAGGGGGGCAAGAATCGACACCGCCAGCACCAGTGCAGCGAAATAGCGTAAAACAAGCCGGATTTTCTGTTTCATTCTGTGCTCCCTGAACGGCGCTGGCGCAGCAACATCACCATGTAAATCGTGATCAGCAGGGCGCAGATTAAGGTCATCAGTATCGCGTACGCGGCACCGCTGCCAGCGCGCAGATAACTGAACGACTCCTGATAGACAAAGAAGCTGACGGTTTTGGTGCTGTCGAGCGGGCCGCCTCGGGTCATGACATAAATGATGTCGAAAACTTTAAAGGCATCAATGGTGCGCAGGATCAGCGCCACGGCCAGCGGTGCGGCAATCGCCGGTAAGGTAATTTTGCGAAAACGGCGGAAAGCCGATGCGCCGTCGAGCCGTGCGGCTTCGAACAAATCTTCCGGAATGGTCTGTAACGCCGCCAGCACCAGCAGGGTGATCAGCGGATAGTTTTTCCAGATATCCGCAAACATCACCGCATTGATCGCCGAAGAGGGATCGCCCAGCCAGCTGCGGTAGGTATCAATCAGCCCGAGCTGGGAAAGCAGGGCGTTGATGCTGCCGTAATCCGGATTGAAATTCAGCCGCCACAGGGTGGCGTTGACGATAGTCGGCAGTGCCCAGGGCAAAATCACCAGCACGCGCAGGGCGCTGCGTCCCCAAAATGGCTGGTTCAGCAACAGCGCCACCAGTACGCCGATGATGCCTTCAATCACCACCGACACCACGGTGAAATACAGCGTGCGCCAGAGTGCGGCGCGAAAATCAGGGTCGGTCAGCGCATACAAAAAGTTCTCGCTGCCCACCCAGTTGGGCGCAGAGCCGTCGCCAATCAGACCGGCATCGGTAAAACTCAGCCACAACGTACGGACAAGCGGCCAGGCGGTGAGTAAGAACATCATCAGAAGCATGGGCGCGAGCAGCAACCAGGCCTGACGTTTCTCACGTTGCGGTAATGTCAGCATTCAGTTTTCCCGTCCCGCCATAGTCAGGCTATGGCGGGTATTTTTGGTGTTGGTCGCGAAATTAACGTAAACGATCAGCAGCTTGGGTTGCGGCTTCCATACCGTCCTGTGCCGGGGTTTTTCCCTGCAATACCGCCTGAATATTTTGCTGCAAGATATTGGATAAACGGGAGTAATCCGCCGTGACCGGGCGCGAGAGCATCACGTTCAGCGAGGTTTTCGCCGCCGCAATCAGTTGCTCCTGATCTTTTTGCACTGCCGGATCGTCATAAGAGGATTTCCAGATTGGCAGGCTCAGTTTGGCGTATTTGTTCTGCACCGGCTGCGAGGTCATGTAGCTGATGAATTCCCACGCCTGATCCGGATGCGCACTGGCTTTGGCAATGCCCAGCCCCATCGAGCCGTTAACGCCGGACGCGCCGCCTGCGGTTTCACCCGGTGCCGGGATCACTCCGACGTCACCCGCCACTTTGCTCTGTTTCGGATCGTTGGCCATGTTGTACATGTAGGTCCAGTTCAGCGCGAAAGCCGCATCGCCGTTGGAGAAGGATTTACGCACGTCCTCTTCCAGATACTCGCGGGAGTTCGGGTTGGTCAGCCCTTTATCCAGCGTCTCTTTCATGTAACTGATGGCTTTCATGGCGCCGGAGTTAGTAAAGTTCAGCTTGCCGTCTTTGTAGAAATCACCCTTGAACGCGGAAACCAGGGTGGTGTAATCGCACAGCAATGCTTCGGACTGTGACCAGCTCCAGACCAGCGGATATTTGACGATGCCTTTTTCTTTCAGGATCGCAGACTGTTTCTCAACGTCAGCCCAGGTGGCGGGCGGCGTGGTGATCCCGGCCTTTGCCAGCATGGCTTTGTTGTAATACAGATATTTGGTATCGAGGATCCACGGCATGCCCCAGCGTTTGTCTTTATACGTCACGGTGGAAATGGCACCGTCAAAAATCTTGTTGCTTTCCTCCGCCGGAATACGCGCCGTCACGTCCTGCAACAGACCGTATTTGTTAAATTCGGCGGGCCAGATCGCATCGAACAACACCACGTCATAACCTTTGTCACCGGCACCGCGCGCGGCGACGATTTTGTCGTGCAGCGCTTCATACGGTACGAATTCCAGATTCACTTTGATATCCGGATGCTGCTTGGTGAAATCAGCGGCCATGGCGCGGATATCCGCTTCGCTGTACGCCGCCTGTGTCATAAACAGGGCGCTGAGGGTGGTTTGGGCCAGCGCATTGACAGAATATCCAAGAGTCAGGGCAGAGAGGGCGCACAGGGTGGCCGCAGGGGTAAATCGTAGGCTCATCGTCATTCTCCGAAACAGGGTTAAGTTTATTAAATCAATTTGATTGCTTTAATCGGCTAAAAAAAATGGGAAGGCATAACTCTGCCAGTCCCTGCGTCCCTGCCGGATTGTGCTACCGGGTTTTAAGGCGAATATCAAAACAGCGTAAAGTGAATAGTGACTGACGATTATTATTAACATGGCAATAACATTCAAAGCTGTGATGCCACCGTCATATTCATACTCTGTTATTTATAAAATCAATTTGATTGCTGTAATCACTCGCCACATACTGCCCGCAAGGTCTTCACCGCGGAGAGGGATGTGATAACAACTTCTGGCACCAATCTCGAGCACGCCCGTGCTCACAATCGTCGGGTGGTGATCGAAGCCATTCGCCTTAACGGTGAACTGACCCGTGCCGAAATTGCCCGGCTGACGTCGCTCACGCCGCAAACCGTTTCCAACATTGCCACCGAACTCGAGCAGGCGGGCATTCTGTCCTCCCACCTGCCGCGCCGTGCGGGAGGCCGTGGTCAACCAGCAACGCCACTGACACTCAATCCTGACAGCGCCTATTCCATCGGCATCCATCTTGATCATCAGTCGCTGCTGATTGTGCTGGTGGATCTGACCGGAACCGTTCGCTTTCGCAAACTGCTCCATGTGCAGAAACCGCAGCCAGAGCCCACGCTGGCTCTGATCGATCAGGTTCTGCAAGAAATGCGCCAACAGGTGAAAATTGACTGGCGAAAAATTCTGGGCGTCGGCGTGGTGATGCCGGGGCCGTTTGGCGTGGAAGGGATTTCCTCACAGGGGCCGACCACGCTGCACGGGTGGGATAACGTTGATATTGAAGCCCGTTTAAGCGCCGCGACCGGCTGGCCGGTGACGCTGGAAAACGATGCGACGGTGGCGGCTATTGGCGAACGTTTTCACGGCGTCGCCAAGCAATTAACCTCCTTTGTGTATCTGTATATCGGTACCGGTCTGGGCGCAGGCATCTTCACTGACGGGCGAATTTATACCGGCCATGCACACAATGCGGGCGAAGTCGGCCACATTGTGGTGCAACCGGGCGGGCGCGAATGCTATTGCGGCAACAAAGGCTGCCTCGAACGTTACCTTTCTTTGCAGGCCGCGTACGAAGCCTGCGGCCTGGATCCGGCCTCGGCGATGCCGGAAGATCTGCTGAGTGTGGATGAAAAACGCTTCGACCAGTGGCTGGATACGGCGGTGGAACCGGCATTGCAGGCCATCAATATTATGGAATGTGTGTTCGATGCGCAGTGCGTGATCATCGGCGGCACCATGCCGAAACCGCTGGTGGAGAAGCTGATTAAGCGCCTGACGCCGCTGTATAATTCGGTGCGCAGCCGCTATGCGCAGAGTGCGCGCATTCGCCTCGGCATGTCCGGCAGCGACACCCCTGCGCTCGGTGCGGCGGCGCTGCCGATCTTCGACGAATTCAACCCGCAATATGAAGTGCTGCTGAAGTAGCGTTGCTGTCCGACATAAAAAACATCCGGACGGTCTGACCGGTTGGTCAGATTTGGCATAAGCTTTGCAAATGTTCTGTTATCAAACGTGAATATGAATGTTGCAGAGAAGGACTATGCCATGAGTCAGATCATCACCCGCGCGGTACGCGGCAATTTCTTTGATATCCGCGAACCGGTGTTAACGCCGGAAGATGTTGAAGCGCAGGTGCGTTATATCGAAGACGGCCTGATGTTGCTCAGCGGCGGGCATATTGTCTGGCTGGGCAGCTGGCAGGAAGGCGAGGGCAGGCTGGCGCGGGCGCAAAAAACCGCCGGTCTGGACATCGATGATTACCGCGACAAGCTGATCGTGCCGGGCTTTGTCGATACGCATATTCACTATCCGCAAACCGAAATGATCGGCGCCTACGGCGAGCAACTGCTCGAGTGGCTGACCCGTTATACCTTCCCGACCGAACAGCAATATCACTGCGCCGACTATTCGAAGCGCATGTCGAAATTCTTCCTCGATCAGCTGTTACTCAACGGCACCACCACGGCGCTGGTGTTCGGCACCGTACATCCGCAATCCGTCGATGCGCTGTTTAAAGAAGCGGCAGATATCAATATGCGGATGGTGGCGGGTAAAGTGATGATGGACAAAAACGCCCCTGACGCCCTGCTGGAAACGCCGGAACAAAGTGAACGCGATACGCGCGCGCTGATTGCGCGCTGGCACAACCGTCAGCGCCTGAGTTATGCGCTGACGCCGCGTTTTGCCCCGACATCCTCGCCGGAACTGTTGCAGAAGGTGCGGCTGCTCAGGCAGGAGTTTCCCGACGTTTACATGCATACCCATCTGAGCGAAAACGTCGCGGAGCTGTCGTGGGTGAAAGAAATGCACCCCGAACATCAGCATTATCTCGACGTTTATCATCAGTACGGCCTGACCGGCGAACGCTGCGTGTTTGCGCACTGCCTGCATCTGGATGACAGCGAGTGGGATTGCCTGCACGACACCGATTCGACCATCGCGTTTTGCCCGACCTCCAACCTGTTTCTCGGCAGCGGCCTGTTTAATTTGCAGAAATCCTGGCAGAAGCAGGTGCGCGTCGGCATGGGCACCGACGTCGGTGCCGGTACCACGTTCAACATGCTGGAAACCTTGTCGGAAGCCTATAAAGTCGGGCAGCTTCAGCGCTACCGTTTATCCGCTTTCGAAGCCTTTTATCACGCCACGTTGGGCGGCGCGAGGGCGCTGCATCTCGACGACAAAATTGGCAATTTTAACGCCGGTAAAGAGGCGGATTTCGTGGTGCTCGAACCGGGCGTCAGTGCGCTGCAAAAACTGCGCGCCGGTAACAGTAAAACGCTGGCCGAAAAGCTGTTTGTACTGATGACGCTGGGCGATGACCGCAATGTGTACAGCACCTATGTGGATGGCGAACAGGTCTATGCGCGAGATGCTTTGCAGGGGGAGCGTTCAGCATGATGAACAATGACACCGGCGGCAAAGTCCGCATTGCACGTGAACGCACTCTGGAGAATATCCACGCGGCGGCGATTGCGGAATTCAGTGAAAAAGGCTTTCAGGGCGCGACCACCCAGGCTATCGCTCAGCGCGCAGGGATCAAAAAAGCCCAGCTGCACTATTACATCGCGGGGAAAGAGGAGCTTTACGAAGAACTCTTGCAGAAAGTGCTGAAAGTCTGGGGCGACATCATTCAGTTCGACCCGTCTGTCAGCGAGCCAGAAGACGTGCTCAGCCGCTATATCCGCAACAAACTCAACTTCTCGTTCGATCAGCCGGAACTCTCACGCATCTTCACCAGTGAGGTGCTCGGCGGCGGTCACTATTTACAGAAATACTGGCCACAGGCGACGCAGAACATTGCCGGCAAAGAGAACTTGATCCATCAGTGGATTGTGCAGGGCAAAATCCGCGCGCTGGATGCCCGTCTGTTCATCATGCATATCTGGGCGGTGACGCAGTATTACGCTGATTTCGCGGTGCAGGTGAAACACATGTACGGCAATTTCGAGGGCGATGAGCAGGCGCGTGAACACATTATCGATGAAGTCACGACACTGATTTTAAACGGCTGTAAAAAAGGAGGTGCCGTATGATCCAATTTCTGATGAACGGCAGGATCCACACGGAAAATCTGCCCGCCGATACCACCGTTTTACAGTACCTGCGCCGTGACGCCGGACGTTGCGGCACGAAAGAAGGCTGCGCCTCCGGTGACTGCGGTGCCTGCACCGTGGTGCTGGCGGAAAAACAGGGTGACCAGTTGCAGTACCGCACCGTCAACGCCTGCCTGACGTTTATGCCCGCCGTGCATGGCAAACAGCTGATCACCGTGGAAGATTTAAAGCATCGCGGCAAACTGCATCACGTTCAGCAGGCGATGGTGGACAATCACGCCTCGCAATGCGGGTTTTGCACGCCGGGTTTTGTGATGTCGCTGTTTGCGATGGAGAAAAATAAGCCCGCTTACACGGTGGAAGGCGTGCAGGAAACGCTTTCCGGCAACCTGTGCCGCTGCACCGGTTACCGGCCGATCATGGATGCCGCGAAGGCCATTTGTGACGCCCCCGAGCCGGATCAGTTTGATGCTGATGCCCTGCAAACGCTGGCAAAACTCGCCGCGATGTCCGCCACTGAACAGCCGGTGAGCCTTGACCACCTGGCGCAACGCTACCTTGCTGAGCCGGATTCCCGTCTGGTGGCGGGCGGCACCGATCTGGCGCTGGAAGTGACACAACGCTATCAGCGCCTGCCCAAGCTGATTTCACTGAGCCATATCCCCGAACTCAAAACCATTACGCTGACCGGTCAGGCTATTCATATTGGCGCAGCGGCACCGCTGAGCGAATGTATGCCGGTTTTACATGATGAATTCCCGGAATTTGGCGAGCTGCTTGAGCGTTTTGCCTCACAGCAAATCCGCAATCAGGGCACGTTTGGCGGCAATATCGCTAACGCGTCGCCCATCGGTGACGGCGGGCCGGTGCTGCTGGCGCTGGGCGCATCTTTATTGCTGCGGCGTGGCGCTGAACAGCGCGAATTGCCGCTCGATCAGTTCTTTCTCGGCTATCGCAAAACGGCGTTACAGCCCGGCGAATTTATTGAACAAATCCGCATCCCGCGCAACACCTCGGCGGCGCGTCAGTTGCGGGTTTATAAAGTGTCGAAAAGGCTTGAGGATGACATTTCCGCCGTCTGTGCTGCTTTGCATATCGAAGTGCAAAACGGCGTGGTGGTCCATGCCCGCGTGGCGTTCGGCGGGATGGCGGAAGTGGCGAAACGGGCCACCTGCTGCGAAGCGCAGTTGCTCGGCCAGCCGTGGCAGACGGCCACCGTCGAGCGTGCCTGTCAGGCGCTGACGCAGGATTTCACCCCGATCAGTGATTTTCGCGCCAGCCGCGAATACCGCATGCAGGTGGCGAAAAATCTGCTGCGCCGCTGCCATATCGAAATGACTTCTCCTGAAACACTGATGCGGGTAACTCACTATGTCTGAATCCAAACCTTCACTGTCTCAGGCGGAGATGGAAGCGCAGTTTCGCGCCGGGTTACAGAGCGGCGTCGGCAAAAGCCAGAAACACGAAAGTGCGGATAAACACGTCAGCGGCGAAGCGGTGTATGTCGATGACCGGCTGGAGTTCCCCGGTCAGCTGCACCTGGTGCCGCTGCTCAGCCCGCATGCGCACGCGGATATTCTGCATATCGATACTGAACCTTGTTACACCGTGCCGGGCGTGGTGCGGGTGATGACCGCAGAAGATGTGCCCGGCAACCCGGATATCGCGCCACTCACCGTTGGCGATCCGCTGATGGCGCAGGGCACCGTGCAGTATGTCGGTCAGATTGTGCTGGTGGTGGCCGCTACATCGATGGAAGCCGCCCGTGCCGCCGTGGCACTGGCGAAAGTGGAATATCAGCCGCGTGACGCCGTTCTGACCGTGAAACAGGCGCTGGCGCTGGAACATTACGTGGAAGAGCCGCATCAGCATAAGCGCGGTGATGCGGAAATGGCGCTGGCCTGTGCGCCGCACCGTTTGCAGGGTGAACTGGAAATTGGCGGGCAGGAGCATTTTTATCTTGAGACGCAGATTGCCTCCGTGATGCCCGGCGAAGACGGCGCGATGCTGGTGTACAGCTCGACACAACATCCGACCGAAGTGCAGAAACTGGTGGCCTCGGTGCTGGATTTGCCAATGCATAAAGTGGTGGTCGATATGCGCCGCATGGGCGGCGGTTTCGGCGGCAAAGAGACGCAGGCAGCGGGGACGGCGTGTCTGGCGGCACTGGCCGCGCATCTGACCGGACGTCCGGCGAAAATGCGTCTGGCGCGTCAGGACGACATGCTGATCACCGGTAAACGGCATCCGTTCCACGTCAGTTATGACGTCGGGTTTACCGATGACGGCGTGATCCACGGTATCGACATCAAACTGGCAGCCAACTGCGGTTATTCGCTGGATCTCTCCGGTTCTATCGTAGACCGCGCCATGTTCCATTCTGATAACGCCTATTACCTCGGCGATGCGCTGATCACCGGTTACCGCTGCAAAACCAATATGGCCTCGAATACCGCGTATCGCGGATTCGGCGGCCCGCAGGGCATCGTGGCGATTGAACATATCGTCGATCACATTGCACGCGAGCTGGGGATGGATCCGCTGACCGTGCGCAAAAATAACTATTACGGTCACGACAGCCGCAACGTGACGCATTACCACCAGCCGGTCGGCCAAAATCTGCTGCAGGAGATGACCCAACAGCTGGAAGAGAGCGCGGAATACACGGCAAGGCGTGACGTTGTCACACAATTTAACCGCAGTAATCGCTATCTGAAAAAAGGGCTGGCGCTGACGCCGGTAAAATTCGGTATTTCGTTCACCGCCAGTTTTCTTAACCAGGCGGGCGCGCTGGTGCTGGTGTATACCGACGGCAGCATTCAGCTCAACCACGGCGGCACCGAAATGGGACAAGGGCTGAACACCAAAGTCGCGCAGGTGGTGGCCGAAGTGTTTCAGGTGGATATCAGCCGGATTCAGATCACCGCCACCGATACCGGTAAAGTGCCAAATACTTCGCCGACTGCTGCTTCCTCCGGCGCAGACCTGAACGGTAAAGCCGCGCAAAACGCCGCGGAGATCATCAAAGGTCGCATGACTGAAATGCTGATGCGCGTTCATGATGCGCAGGAAACGGACATCACCTTCAGTAACGGGCAGGTGCGGGTGAAAGATCTGTATTTCAGTTTTGAGCAGGTCGCCACCCAGTGCTGGCTGAATCAGGTGCCGCTCTCCAGCACCGGCTACTACAAAACGCCGAAGATTTTCTACGATCGCAGCAAAGCGGCCGGACACCCGTTCTATTACTTCTCCTATGGCGCGGCATGCGCGGAAGTGCTGGTCGATACCCTGACCGGGGAATACAAATTGCTGCGTGCGGACATTCTGCACGACGTCGGTGATTCGCTGAATCCGGCCATTGATATCGGTCAGGTAGAAGGCGGATTCGTGCAGGGCATGGGCTGGCTGACCACGGAGGAGCTGGTGTGGAACGACCAGGGGCGGTTAATGACCAGCGGCCCGGCAGCCTACAAAATTCCGGCCATTGGCGACATTCCGCAGGATCTGCGCGTGAAACTGGTGGAGAACCGCAAGAACCCGGAAGACACGGTTTTCCATTCCAAAGCCGTGGGCGAACCGCCATTTATGCTCGGGATTTCAGTCTGGTGTGCGATCAAAGATGCCGTCGCCAGCCTGGCGGATTACCGCGTACATCCGCATCTGGATGCACCCGCCACGCCGGAAAGAGTGCTGAATGCGGTCAATCAGTTGATGTTTCATGGTGACGTCGTCACTTATCCTGAGCCGGCCACCGCCCGCGTCACCGGCTAACGGAGGTTTTCATGCGTACAGATGACTGGATCACCCGTTTACAGGACCTGCAACGTCGCGGGGAACCCTGCGTGGTGGCGACGCTGGTGGAAAATCAGGGCTCCACGCCGCGCGATGCGGGCAGCAAAATGCTGATCACCGCCGGGCAGCAATTTTATACGCTGGGCGGCGGTAACCTTGAGTTTCAGGTCACGGCGATTGCCCGCGAGATGTTGCAGCAGGGCGCACAAACCAGCCGCTTTGAACGTTTTTCGTTAGGGGCGCGGCTGGGGCAATGTTGTGGCGGTATGGCGTCGGTGTTGCTCGAACCGCTCGGGCAGCCGCAGCCGCATGTGGTGGTTTACGGCGCGGGGCACGTCGGGCGGGCGCTGGTGAATATCCTCAGCACGTTGCCTTGCCGCATTACCTGGGTCGATGCGCGCGCCAGTGAGTTTCCTGCGCAGGTGGATCCGCACATCACCTGCATCGTGGATGAAGAACCGGAAGGGACAGTGGCACAAATGCCCGCTGGCAGCTATTTCATGGTGCTGACGCACGATCACCAGCTGGATTTCGCCCTGAGCGAACGCATCCTGAAGCGGGGAGATTTCCGTTATTTCGGGCTGATAGGCTCCGACACCAAGCGTAAACGCTTCGATTACCGGTTATCGGGGAAAGGAATTTCGGATCAACAGCTGGCGCGAATGCGCTGCCCGGTCGGTTTACCGGATGTGCGCGGCAAACTCCCGGCAGAAATTGCCGTGGCAATTGCCGGGGAGTTTATCGCTGCGTATGGCGCGCACGGGCAGGCGGTCAGCTGAGTTTTTTAAATTCAAAGGTACCGCCAAGCGCGACGGCGTAACGGCTGACGGTATTCAGTGTGGGGCAAGCAGCACCGTTTTCAAAGCGGCTGATATTTTGCTTTTTGATGCCGGTACGTTTTGCAATATCTTCCTGCGTCAGCGATTCGGCAATTCGCATGGCTTTAAGATCTGCCACCATCTTTTTATGCATTTTGTGAGCGGCGTACGCGGCGGCAAATTCGGGATTCTTCATCGCTTCCGCTTTCACAACGCTAAAGGGGATCAGTTCATAGTCATCATCATCGTCAATCATGTTTCATTCCTTTTGACAGTTTTCATGCGTTTTATCGCCAGCGCTAAATCGTTGGGAGGCGTTTTATGCGTTTTCTTAGCGCCGGGTAACAGGGTTACGTCGTACACAATCGCTTTCCTTGCGGTGAAGTATGATGACTCTCCCTTTAATTGAAAAGTAATCATTTATGATTCTTTTTTTAACAGGAACCGGGTTCACATTTTTGCCGGGTTCCGCCGTTTCGTACGCTGACGAACGGGCATTCTGAACAGGTTTTACAGGTTGTGAATGAGGAGAGCGTTTTCGTTCGCGATGTCTCGCAAAAAATCGGTGAGGGCTGGAAAACCAGTCTGATCAACGCAAAGCCTGCGGCTCTGTGCGCTAATAAAACGTGAAATTTGATGTGCTACAGTTAAAGGGAACTGAAATGAAAACGTCAGGAGGCGTAATGACTCAAGTTGCAATCGTGGGAGCACACGGTCAGATAGGCAAACTGATCATCAAACATTTGCGTGCGCAGGGCCTTGAAGCCATCGGGATTGTGCGTAAAACCGAACAGCTGGCGCAAATGGACGCGCTGGGCGCGAAGGGCGTTCTGCTGGATATCGAAAATACCACAGCGCAGGCGCTGGCGACGGCACTTAAGGGCGCAGATGCCGTGGTGTTTGCCGCCGGTGCCGGTGGCGGTTCGACGGCGGAGCGTAAACGCACGGTCGATTACGCAGGCTCGGTGTTGCTGGCGCAAGCCGCACAGCTTGCAGGTATACGCCGCTATGTTCAGATTTCGGCGGTGGATGTGGATAAACCGCTGAAACCCGATACCGATCCGGTCTGGAAAGCGTATGTCGAGGCCAAGCGCGATGCCGATATCGAACTGCGCAAAAGCGGGCTGGACTGGACCATTCTTCGTCCGGGGCCGTTGACGGATGATCCGGCAACCGGTCTGGTGACGCTCAACGAGCGTGCCGGAAGAGGCGACGTCAGCCGCGAAGATGTGGCGCTGGTGGTCGTGGCGGTGCTGAATGCCCCCTCGTCCATTGGCAAACAGTGGGAACTTCGCGGCGGTGATACGCCGGTCAGAGACGCTGTGACGCAGTAAACCGCCAGCCAGCACTGCTTTTTTGATCGCGGGAAAGCAGTGCTGAGCGCGAATGTATGTAAAGAGCAATGCCTCAGGTGTGTTGTTTTGTTACAAGGTAGTGCATGATTTACGACTGAAATCGTTCAGGAAGAGTGCTAATTTACGCTCATTGACAGCGCAAATAGAAAGACAGGCACAAGAGGCAATATCCCATTCCATGAGCACTCACACTACAACAGCGAAACAGCTGGAAGTTCAGCGAATCACCGAAATCCTATCCAGAGCCATCGGGCAGCAGCGGCTGAGGCCGGGCACGCGTCTGGTGGAGTCGCAGCTGGTTGAAGCCCTCAACGCCAATCGTAATCACGTACAGGTCGCGCTTCAGCGTCTGGCGATGCAACGCATTGTGACGATTGAACCCAACCGCGGGGCGATGGTTGCACAACCCACCGCACGGGAAGCGCGGGAAGTGTTCATTGCCCGCCGGGCTATTGAGCGGGCGATTGTGGAAAGCATTACGCCGGACATCCTGCGTTCACATCGTCAGCGGATCAGCAGTCACATGCGCAACGAACGCGATGCCACGGCATCAGAAGATCGCCGCGCCATTGTGCGCGAGCTGAGTGAGTTTCATCTGATCCTCGGCGAGATTTGTGGCAATAAGGTGCTGAGCGAAATCCTGTCGAATCTGATGGTGCGCAGCTCTCTGATTGTCGCGTTGTACCAGCGCAATGAAGTGCCTTCCTGCCAGTGTGATGAACATGAAGCGATCATTAATGCGCTGGAAGCGGGAGACACGGCTCAGGCAGCAGACATCATGCTGGAACATCTCGACGATCTCGAAGGCGTTTTAGACCTTGATGATGCCGCCAGCACAGAAGTGAATCTGCGGCAGGTGTTGTCCGATTTATAGCACGCAACACCGGCAGACAGCGCCCGCAGAACGCGGGCGCAACAGGGCATTATGAGGACTTAAGGCGGCGCAGCTGAGCACGATCGTTGTAGAAACGCTGACAGGCCAGGTACCCGGCAATGATGGTCGATAAACTGGCGGTGCCCAGTAACATAAATGTCACCATAATCTGATACTTGATGGCTTTTACCGGGTCGATACCGGCAAAAATCAGCCCGGACATCATGCCCGGCAAACTGACAATACCCACCGTTTTCGCCGCATCCACGGTCGGGATCATCGCCGCACGGATGCTGTCGCGAATTATCCTCCCGGACGCAATTTTGGTCGACGCGCCAAGGCTCAGCATCTCAAGAATTTTTTGCTGATTGTCGAGAAACCGCTGATTCAGATTGCTGTAACACAATCCCACCGCCACCATCGCATTCCCCGCCACCATGCCGGAAATCGGGATGACCTGCATGGGCAAAAATTCAATGGATCCGGTCAGGATCAAAATCGTCAGCGTCAGCGTGGTACCCGCGGTGATCGCGACAAACGAGATCACGAACCCGTTATCAATGTTACGGCTGCGTTTTCTGGCATTCAGCGCCGCATTCACGCAGATAAATAACACCATCAGCACCGTCAGCCAGCCATTGTTGAGATCGAAAATGTATTTCAGCACATAGCCGACGATCACCAGTTGCACGATGGCGCGGGCCACGCTCCAGATGATGTCCTTTTCCAGCCCCAGTTTTTCTTTACTGCTGATAAGCAGGGCGACCACCACCAGAACCAGTGCCAGGGCCAGAGATTCGTTAGTAATATTATGCTGATTCATTGACGGCGTTCTCAGGCGAAGTGTGCGACAGGGTGATGACGTTTTTGGCGTGGCGGATCTCATTCTGATCGTGACTGACCCACAGCACGGCGAGCTGTTTCTGTTCTGTCAGGCTGGCAATGATCGAGTTGATGTTTTCTTTGTTGTCTTCATCCAGCGCACTGGTGATTTCATCAAGCAACAACACATCCGGCAGAAATTGCAGGTTACGCAGCAGGGCGACCCGCTGTTTTTCGCCCCCCGAGAGTTCCTGAATATTTTTGGTCAGCATATCTTCAGACAGGTGGACGCGTTTAAGCCAGGCGCGAAGCAGTGCCTCGTCCACCTTTTTTTGTCTTATCTGGTACGGCAGCGCCAGATTGTCGAGCACGGTTTCACCGAACAGTGACGGCGTCTGAAAGCAATACGACACCCGCTGGCGATACACCTCCGGTTTTATCCGGCTGATGTCTTCACCTTTGAAGTAAATGCTGCCGCCGGTCGGGTTTAAAAGCGACGCTATGATTTTCAGCAACGTGCTTTTACCGCTGCCCGACGGCCCGGTCAGCAGGGTGAATTCACCGGGATTGAGGGTCAGCGAGACAGGCTCAAGAAGCGGGGTGTCATTGAGGGTGAACGCGACATCGTTCAGGCGAAGTAAATCCGGAGGAGCAGACATGGAAATATCCAGGGGTAATGTGTTGAATGTGTGAATAATATCACTGTTTTGCGTTTTTGTGAGGGAGCGGGGTTTGCTCCTCCCCCGGCGAAGAAGGAGGACATGAGGAGGATGAGCAGGCAATCAACTCGGATAGGGTACCCATCCGCCGCCGTTCAGGCGGATATAGATTTTCCCCTGATATTCCATCACCACGGCGTTTTCATTTTCAGACACCAGCGGCGTCTGCGGCAGGTTGGCGCTGAAGGTTTTCCAGTCCATTGACGGTGTGGTGAAGACCTTGCCGTCAACGGCGCGGGACACCATGTCGGCAATCGCAAGATAGCTGCTTGGCGTATCGATTTTTATCGGTGCTGACCCATGCGGTGCCTGCATGCCGAAGAATTTCACACCCACCGGAATGTGCGTGATGCCAGGGCTGGGAATATCGCGCAGACCGGAAATCTGCATTTTGTCACCGACCAGCGCGGCGCCATGTTCCGGCACCACCACCAGCATCACTTTGCGGCCTGATTTATCAAGCTGATCCATAAAGGTATTCAGCTGACTGAGCAGCGTCTGGGCGCGGCTGCGGTAGTCGGCGCTTTTATTACTGCCCACATAACGGTTGCCGTCGTGCAACGGGATCAGGTTAAAGAAGGTCGCAGTGCGCGCGGTTCCGGCTTTTTGCTGATTCTCCAGCCAGCGGGAGAACAACTGCCCGTCGTTGAAAATCGGTGAGCCGTCGAAAGAGGTCAGTTCATGCCCCAGACCGGCCTGCGACATCAGTGGCGATTTCATGTCTGCGTCGTCGCGCAGGTTGCCGATGTAATTACCAAACTCGCCGGTGTGATCCATCGCCAGCTGGGACGTGAAGCCCAGACGCGCCAGATCGTCGAACAGGTAACATTGCTGCCCGGCAGCCTGATACAGATTATGGTGCGACGACTGCCCGCAACTGGCGCGCAACAGACGGATAGACGCCGGGCCGCTGTAAGCCGTGGCGGAGTTGAAACGGCTGAACACGTAATCAAAGCGTGACCACAGCGGTGAGCTGGACAGGTTAACTGCATCCAGATCTGCCCATGCGAGTGAACAAATGTTGATCACCAGCAGATCAAACGGCTGAGCATCGGCCGACAGGGCGTCCGGGAAGCGGACGTTGCGGCGGCTTTCATTCTGGTAGAACTGCTCTAAATAGGCGCTGAGATTGGCATCCGTCGGCGGGCCACTGACCGTATTCGTCGTGGCGGAAGAGGCTGCCGGTTGCGCGGCGACCGGTTTATCCACCGCCGCCGTAACTGCGGCAGGCGTGAACAACGGCGTGACCAGGAAGCTGAGGTTTACCCACAGTAATGCCGCCACCGTAAAGGTTGTCAGGCGGATCCACTGCGAGATGAACAGATAGCCCACCAGTAGCGCAAAACCCACGCCAATCCACTGCCAGTTGATAAAGCGGTCGGCCAGCTCCAGCAGATAACCCATGCTGAATCCGGTGACATCTGCGCCCTGACTGACAATGGAACGCCAGCCCGGCAGCCAGGTGTCGTGATACAGCAACGCCAGACCAAACGGCAAAGCCACCCACTGCCGCCAGCGGTGCATCCGCAGGGAAGGCAGCGGGAAAAGGAGTACGGCCGCGAAAATCAGGTTGCTCAGCGCATCAAAATTCAGGTAGCCCTGGGCCAGCAGCACAAATTTGAGCAGAAAGTAGTAGTTCCATGCGCCAAGACCGCGCCAGGATTGCCAGACCCGCAGACGGGGTGCGGAAGGGTGTGATTCTTTCATAGTGACGATTTGGATTTCCCGGTGGCGAGAGAAGTATCAGTTTTTGCTGTGCGCTGGCGATGCTTGTTCACCGTGCTGAGGGTGATGGGGGTCAGATAGCGCGGGCGCAGGAACCGTGTGGCCAGCCTGTTTTTCCAGCGCGGTAAACGGCTGCGCAGGGCATAACCGAGCGGGATAAACAGGATCGCCGCTAATATAAAAATCTCAATGATATCGCTGACAGACATTTTATAACTCCGGCGTCTTGATGACGGGTGAATCACTGACGGCCAGCGTGACAGCGACGGGCTGATGGACAGGCGCGCGTTTCAGGGGTTCGGTTTTATGCGCCACAAAGGCTTCCGCGCCCGCTACCGGTTGCGCCATTGGCGGTTTGGCCGCGAGGCGGCGCACCTCGGTCTGAATATCCCGTTCCTGGCTCCAGAAGGTCTGGCTGGTGAACACTTCTTTCACCGGCAAAGAAAACAGGAAATCGAGCACGCTTGCGACATCACTGACCTGGCAGTTAGACAGGAACAGATACAGATGTTTTTCCGTCACCGTCAGAATGTCGCCGTCGCGACGCAGGGAACACAGCGACATCGCCTGCTGCGGGCTGATGCCACTGGCCGGGCGCAGGGAGATCAAAATCCCGCGTGATTCGGTGGCCAGTGAGGCGTGCGTCCAGATATCTTTCATCACGGTGCAGAACGCCGGTAAGGGCAGATAGCCTTTGTGATGGGTAGGCAAGCGGCTGTCGAGCAGCACCTCGATATCTTCCGGTACGTGGCGGGTGAAACTGAGGTTTTGCAGATCATCGAGCAGGGTGAGGAAATTGGACAGCCGCGCTGCGTGAGGAACCACGAGATTGGCACCGCAGGCCTGCAACAGCCGCTGATCGACATACCGCAGCGAAGAGTTCATTTCGCGAATGACAATCTTCAGGCTGTTGCCGCGTTGCATCCGCAGACGGTGGATCTGGCGCGCGATCACTTCCACTTCATCATTACCGCCGAGGGCAAAAATCACGGTCGCCGCGCGGGCATGCGCCGCTCTTTCGGCTAACGTCGCATTATCATCGAACAGGAACCAGCGTTCAGAAAGCGGCGGTGCGCCTTCCAGCACGCTGCGTTCTGCCAGCAACATCCACTGATCGTCACCGGTTTGCCCGGCAACCAGAGTGGGCGTATTTTTTTGAATTTCCCAGCCGGTTTCACGTACGGTCAGCGGGTAGAGGGTATTGGCTTGTGAAATGACATTGTCATGCCACCAGGAAACCCCCCACTGATTGGGCTGAACGTCCGTTTTAATCTCGGCCAGGCCACATATTTGCCGGTGGTATAAATGCAAACGGGTTTTAACGGTATTAATACCGCTGCCATAGCAGATAATAAGACAGCTGCTGCGTTTATTATCGCAGGCTATACTCATTTCGCGTACCCAACGGGTGAGCTGTTTATCGTTTAATGCCAGGCCCGAAGTCGCGGGGATCAATAAAATCAATAATGCCGAATTTGAGTTAGGTAAACGATGAATATCAGACGGCAATGCCAGCAGGGCTTTCATTTTGTTGCCGAGCTGATAATAAGCCACCTGTTTGCGCGGCTTTGTCAGGCTGGTTAAAATAACATCGTCAGCCTCTAGCCGGTTTTCTTCATTCGTGCAAATTAAATTGTGCTCTGGAAACACCACGCTGACCGGCGCAACGTCATGTTGTGCCTCAATAACCTGCCCGCAGAGCCGATAGGCGGCCTCCTGGCTGTCTGCATTGACCCAGTAAAGACCGCGAATTTGCATTTCCGCTAATCCATTCCAGAATTGCGACATGCCTAAAGAAAAGGAGAGTGCCATAGAGTTATATCTGCTTGTATTCGGGTTCGATTAAAAGTCTGCTAGGGACACAATCTAAATGTGAGTATAATAAATTCTATCATTGCTACATTAAATAATCATAAATCTTCACAATAATGTTTTGATACTAAAATGCCTAACTCCGCAGGGCAATTTTTGCGTGGTGTGGCGTCAGTGCGAGATTGAATGCAGGGAGGGGGTCCATTGGGCGCCAATATTATAGACTCAGACGAATCCGATTCGAGTAAAGACAACGATTTTCATGCACTGAGTCACTATTTTTCTGTCTCTGAATTAAATTATGTCGATATCGGCCGCAAAGAAAAAATTCCGCAACTGATGTCGCGCTGGCCGCTGCTGGCCGAACTGGCAAAACTCGACGAGCTGTCGCCCCCTGACGCGGAGAAAAAATAATCATGGCCGTTATCGCGTTACAGGGTTTTCGGGGCGGCACGGGCACCACCTGCGTGACGGCTGCGCTGGCCTGGGCCCTTGCACAGCTCAATGAAAAGGTTCTGGTGATCGACTTCTCCCCGGATAACTTGTTGCGCCTGCATTTCGGTATGCCGTTTGAACAGTCCCGCGGCTGGTGTGCTGCACATCATGCGGGGACCGCCTGGCAGGCATCGGCCCTGCGTTATCATCCCCGACTCGATTTTCTGCCTTATGGCAATGTCCTGCCTTGTGGCGATTCGCCATTACCTTTTGACTGGCCGCGCGCGATTCGTCAGCTGAAAAATACTGGCGTGTATGACTGGATCCTCATCGATTCACCGGCGGCGGACCCTCTGCCTGCGCAGACGGTGGCCGACGCCACGCTGATGTTGCTGCACGCCGATACGCAGTCGCACGTGCGTTTACATCAGCACGCGCTGCCGGCCAATGGCCGTTATCTGGTGAATCAGTTCATGACCTCCAGCCAGCTGCAACAGGACATTTTATTGCTTTGGCAGGAAACGCTGGCGTCGCTGGTCCCGACCGTTCTTCACCGTGACGAATCGATGGCCGAATCGCTGGCGGCCAAACAGCCGGTAGGCGAGTGGGATCCCAACAGTAAAATCAGCCGGGAACTCAATACCCTGGCAAGCTGGTGCCTGCTGAATTTGCGCAGCCATGACGATCGGCGGAGCGCCAGCGCATGAGCCGCCTGCTGAACGTTTTGCTGGTCCCGCCGGTGATCTCCGTGTTGCAGAGCCGCTATCGCCACTACCGCAGCCATCACGCGTCACCGGTTGCCGCTGCGACCATGGTGTTTTGCATCGCCGTGAGCTGGCTGTTTTTACGGTTTGAATCGCCGTCGTGGCAACGGGTGAGCGGACAACGCGCCCGCTGGTATCCGCAGCTTTCTGCCGATCGCCCGAAACTGGCCGACCCGTTACGTTACCTGCTGCAAAGCCTGTGGCTGATGGTCATCATTCCCTCCAATGGCCTGCGCGAACGTTTCACTTACACCCGCTGGCCGCAGCGGCTGCGCGACCGCTTCTACAGCTGGCTGGAAGCGCTGCCGGTGAAGGTGGAACAAAATCCGCTGGAAGCCAGAGTGGTGCGCCGCGTCAGCACCATGAACCGCGTGGCAAAACGGGTGCTGATACTGCTGGCTGTTCTGGTGGCGCTGACGCTGGCGATGTTCTGCATCTCTCAGCCCTTCGGTTACCCGGCGCAGTTTGTTTTCGTGGTGCTGCTGTGGAGCATTGCGATGATCATCCGCCGTATCCCTGGCCGTTTCCCGGCGCTGATGCTGATTGTGCTGTCACTGACCATTTCCTGTCGCTACCTGTGGTGGCGCTATACCTCGACCCTGAACTGGGACGATCCGCTGAGCCTGACCTGCGGATTGCTGTTGCTGCTGGCCGAAACCTATTCGTGGACGGTGCTGGTGCTGGGTTATGTGCAGACCATCTGGCCGCTGAACCGTAAGCCCGTGCCCATGCCTGCGGATGTCAGCGTCTGGCCGACGGTTGATTTAATGATCCCCACCTATAACGAAGATCTCAGCGTGGTGAAACCGACGCTGTATGCGGCGCTGGGGCTGGACTGGCCGCGCGACAAACTGACGATTTATCTGCTGGACGACGGCAACCGGCCGGAGTTCGCCGATTTCGCCCATGAGATTGGCATTAAGTACATTGCGCGTGAAACCCATGAACATGCCAAAGCCGGGAATATCAATAACGCGCTGAAGCAGGCGCAGGGCGAACTGGTGGCCATTTTTGACTGCGACCATGTTCCGACCCGTTCTTTCCTGCAACTGACCGTCGGCTGGTTCTTTAAAGATAAAAAACTCAGCATGTTGCAGACGCCGCATCACTTCTTTTCGCCGGATCCGTTCGAACGAAACCTCGGACGTATGCGGCGCACGCCCAACGAAGGCGAACTGTTCTACGGGCTGGTGCAGGACGGCAATGACCTGTGGGATGCCAGCTTCTTCTGTGGCTCCTGTGCGGTGTTGCGGCGTGATGTGCTCAATGAGATCGGCGGTATTGCGGTTGAAACCGTCACCGAAGATGCCCACACCTCGCTGCGTATGCACCGCCACGGTTACAGTTCGGCCTATATCCGCATTCCGCAGGCCGCAGGGCTGGCGACGGAAAGCCTGGCGGCGCACGTCAGCCAGCGTATCCGCTGGGCGCGCGGCATGGTGCAGATATTCCGACTGGATAATCCGCTGTTCGGTAAAGGCCTGAAACTCGCGCAGCGGTTGTGTTATGCCAACGCGATGATGCACTTTCTGGCCGGTATACCCCGCCTGATCTTCCTGACTGCGCCGCTGGCTTTCCTGCTGATGCATGCCTATGTCATTTACGCGCCTGCGCTGGCCATCGCACTGTATGTTCTGCCGCACATGATCCACGCCAGCCTGACCAACTCCCGCGTGCAGGGCAAATATCGTCACTCTTTCTGGAACGAGATTTACGAAACCGTGCTGGCCTGGTACATCGCCAGGCCGACGACCGTGGCGTTATTTAATCCTCACGCCGGCACTTTTAACGTCACCGCGAAAGGCGGGCTGAATAAACACGCTTACGTCGACTGGAAAATCAGCCGTCCTTATCAGGTGTTGATGTTGCTGAATCTGGCCGGGCTGTTCTTTGGTATTTATCGCGCGATTTATGGTCAGGCGGATGAATTGCTGACGGTGCTGGTGAGCATGGCATGGGTGATTTACAACATGATCATTCTCGGCGGGGCGATCGCCGTGGCGTTTGAATCCAAGCAGGTGCGTCAGGCGCACCGTGTGGACGCCAAAATGCCCGCGTCGCTGCTGCGCCCTGACGGCCATCTGTATGTGTGTACCGTGCAGGATTACTCCGACAACGGCGTCGGGCTGGAAACGGAGAGTGCCCGCTATTTTAATGCCGGTGACAACGTCACGTTAATTCTGCATCGCGGCCAGCAGGAGTATGCCTTCCCTGTGCAGGTCAGCCGTGTCTTCGGCCAGAGTATGGGGATGCAGCTTCTGCCGTTAACCACTCAACAACACATCGATTTTATTCAATGTACCTTTGCCCGGGCAGACAGCTGGGTATTACGCGAAGACAGCTTCCCGGAAGACAAACCGATGGAAAGTCTGCGGGAAGTGCTGGGGCTGGGGATCCGCGGATATATGCGAATGCTGGATATCGCCCCGCAGCGCTACCGGCCACTGGCCTCCAAAACCCAGACGTTTGGCCGCTGGTTGCTCTCGTTTGCGCCGCGTAACCCGCCGCTGTCCGTTCAGCCTGATGAATCAACCCTGATGATGACAAAATAATGAAAAGACTTCCTTTGACGACTTTGATGGCATCCGCATTGATGACACTGGCATTGGGTTCTGCGGCCTCTGCGTATGGCGAGCAGGCCACGGCTCCGGTATTGCCGCAAACGGCTGCGACGCCGCCACAGGTGGCACTGCCGATGGTCGCGCCTGCGGTCAACCCGATGATCATCCCTGGCGCACCGGTGCGCAGCCTGACGCTGCCGTTTGCCGATGTGGCACCGACGCCGGGCGCGATAACCTTGCGCGGCATCCAGCCCAACGGCCAGATCGAGTTCGGCGTGCGCAGCGACGAAGTGGTGACGCAGGCGATGCTGAATCTGGAATTCACGCCGTCGCCGTCGCTCATTCCGGTCCAGTCGCATCTGAAGGTCTATCTCAACGATCAGCTGATGGGCGTTGAAGTCATCGATAAAGACCAGCTCGGCAAGAAAAATCATCTGCAAATGGTGATTGACCCGCGCTATGTGACCGACTTCAACCGCATCCGTCTGGAGTTTATCGGTCATTATCAGAATATCTGTGAAAACCCGGCTAACAGCACACTGTGGCTGGAGCTTGGTAAGGGCAGTTCGCTCAGCCTGCAATACCAGAAGCTGCCGCTGAGCAACGATCTGGCGCATTTCCCGGTGCCGTTCTTCGATGCCCGCGACAGCCGGCCGCTGGATTTGCCGATGGTGTTTGCTGCCTCGCCGGATGCCACACAACAACAGGCGGCGGCCATTCTGGCATCCTGGTTTGGTACCAAAGCGCAGTGGCGCGGTCAGTCATTCCCGGCCCTGTATAACCAGCTGCCGGACAGCCATGCGGTGATCTTTGCCACTAACGATAAACGCCCTGACTTCCTCAAAGAGATGCCGCCGGTAAAAGGACCGGTGGTGCAGATGATCAGCCGGGCAGATAACCCGTACGTTAAAATGCTGCTGATTCTGGGCCGTGACGATCAGGATCTGCTGACGGCGGTAAAAGGCATCGCTCAGGGCAATATTCTGTTCCGCGGGCAAACCGTGGGTGTGGATAAAGTGGAGCAGGTTCAGGCCCGTCAGCCGTATGACGCGCCAAACTGGGTACGCACCGATCGTCCGATGAACTTTGGTGAACTCAAACAGTATGCCGAACAGTTGCAGTCTGACGGCATTCAGCCAAACCCGATCACTCTGAACATCAACCTGCCGCCGGATCTGTTTTTGATCAACAGTTCGGGTATCGATATGCGTCTCAGATACCGCTATACCTCGCCGCAGCTGAAAAATACCTCACGGCTGAGCATCAGCCTGAATAACCAGTTTATGCAGGATCTGACCCTGAAAACCGGTCACGATGAAGATTCTCAGTTACTGCATTTGTCGCTATTGCAGGGGCTGCTCGATGGCAGCAAAGACCTGAACATTCCGGCGCTGAAACTCGGCGCAGTCAACCAGATGCGCTTTGATTTTGATTACACCTCGCTGCTGGCGAGCGGCACCGAAGGACGTTGCGAAACCTATACCACCGTGCCAAATCACGTGGTGATCGACGACAGCTCCACCATCGATTTCTCCGGTTATCGTCATTTTATGGCGATGCCGGATTTACGCGCCTTTGCCAATGCCGGTTTCCCGTTCAGCCGCATGGCGGATTTGTCTCAGACGTTGCTGCTGGTTCAGCCGCAGCCGCAGCCGGTGCAACTGACCACGCTGCTTAATGCGCTGGGGAATATCGGCGCGCTGACCGGTTATCCGGCGCTGAGCGTCAGCCTGACCGAAGATGCCGCGAAAGCCAAATCGACGGATGCCGATTTGCTGGTGGTGGGTGAATTACCGGCGGATTTACGTGATGACAGTATGCGCGATGATAAAAAAGCCAATCTGCTGATCAATGCGGCGCGGGATGCGATCAACACGCCAATCCGCCAGACACCGCTGCCGGATAACGCCGCACCGGCCAGCGATGCCCGCGTCGATGCCAGTGCGCAGATCACCGCACAGGGCCCTGTGGCGGCGGTTGTCGGTTTCCAGTCGCCGTATTTCGAACAACGCAGCGTGGTTGCCCTGATGGCGAATGGTCAGCAGGGCTTTGACATGCTCAATCACTCTTTGCAGGACACCAAACAGCGCGCGCTGGTTTACGGCTCGGTGGCGGTGGTGCGTGATTCCGGTACCACCAGCCTCAAAGTTGGCGATACCTATTACGTGGGGCATCTGCCGTGGTGGGAGCGCGTCTGGAATGCGCTGGCGACACATCCGGTTTTACTGGCGGTAATGGCGGTTGTCGTGGTGATTCTCGCGGCTATTTTGCTGTGGAGTGGCTTGCGTGCCCTGAGCCGTCGTCGTTTGTATGAAGACGATCAGGAATAAGCCCGTGAACACCCCACGCAAGACGCCGTTCACATTCAGCAGGCTGGCCCTGACCCTGGGGCTGGCGCTGCTGAGCGCACAGGCCGGGGGCGCACCGGTGGTTTCCCCTGAGCAGTGGCTGCTGGAACAGGTGCGCGTCGGTGAAGCCAGCCATCAGGAAGACCTGGTGCGCCAGTCTCTTTTTCGTCTGGAACTGATGGATCCTCAGAATCCGCAGGTGCTTTCCGCCCGTTTGCGGCTGTTACTGCGCGAAGGGGATCAGGCCGGTGCGAAACAGCAATTGCAAAAAATTCAGCAGGTCGCGCCAGATTCTGACGACTTCCGGCAGGCGCAGCTGAGCCTGCGGATTGCCTCGCCTGACATGCAGCAGAAACTCCAGCAAACGCGCTTACTGGCGACCGCCGGACGTCTTGACGAAGCCAAAGCGCAGTACGACGCGTTATTTCAGGGGCAGCCGCCAACGCTCGATCTCGCCGTGGAATACTGGCAGCTGGTCGCCCGGTTGCCGGGGCAGAAAGCCCGTGCGCAGGGGCAGCTTCAGGCACTCAATCAACAGTATCCCGGTGATGTGCAGTTGCGGCTGCAACTGGCGCAAATGGCGTTTGATGCCGGTGACAACGCCGGTGGGGTCGCGCTGGTGAAACAGGTTGCCACCACTAATGAAGGGCGGTCGTCTGCCGCAGATTTATGGCTGGCGCGTATCCGGGCGCAGCCGGTGGCGAACGCCAGTGTGGATGCGTTGCAGGCGTTTATCGCCACCTTTGATACCGGCCCTCAGGTGATCGCCGCCCAACAGGAACTCCAGAGACAGCAGGCGATGCTTGCCGATCCTCATTATCAGGCACGGATCAAAGGGCTGGCGCAGATAGAAAAAGGCGGCTCCACGGCGGCCATTGCGCCGCTGCGTCAGGCCTTGCAGGAAAAACCTAACGACGCTGAAGTGCTCGGGGCGATGGGGCTGGCGTATTCCCGTTCCGGCAACCGTCAGCAGGCACTGGTGATGTTTCAGCGCGCCAGGGCAGCCGAACAGGATGGCTATAACACCAGTAAATGGAACAGCCTGATCGACACCAACAGCTACTGGCTCAGGATTGAGCAGGGTGATAACGCGCTGAAGGCCGGGCAGTTGGATCGGGCGCAAAGCGCCTATCAGCAGGCTCAGCACATCGACGCCCGCGATCCCTGGGCTCAAATTGGCCTCGGTGATGTGGCCGTGGCACGTAAAAACGATCCGCTCGCCGAACAGGCCTATCGCCGTGCGCTGGCGCTGGAACCCAACAACAGCAGCGCCGAACGCGGGCTGGTGAACATTTATCAGCGGCAGTCACCGCAAAAAGCGCTCGATTATCTCAGTACCTTGCCTGCCGCTTCCCGGCAAACGTTCAGCGATCGTCAGAAAAGCCTGCAAAGCGATGTGCTGACCGCACAGGCAGAAAAAGCGGTGGCAGCACGTCAGTGGGATCAGGCCGCCACCCTTTACGCGCAGGTGCTGGCCCTGACCCCGGACGACGTCTGGAGCACGTATCACTACGCCGGTGCGCTGCGTGAAGCGGGGCATCCGGACAAAGCAGATGCCGCATTTACCTGGCTGGCGGCGAAAAAACCGGCCGATCCGCAGCAGGTCTATGCCTATTCGCTTTACCTCTCGGGTTCTGACCGCGACGAAGCGGCGCTGCGTCACTTACAGACGTTGCCGCAGAACCAATGGGACGCCAATATGCGCGAAATGGCACAGCGCATCCGGCTCGATAAAACACTTTCAGGTATCGACACTGCCCTGGCGGCGGGCGATACCGCACTGGCGAAACAGCGTCTGCAACAGGCGGATCTGCCGGCTGACGGGCTGAGTCTTAATCAGCAGCGTCGGGTGGCGACGGCCTGGCTGGATGTCGGCGAAGCCAGCAGGGCGTATGCGTTATTGCAGCCACTTAAAATGGCCGCCCGCCAGCAACCCGCGGGGCAGGACAAGGCGCTGATTTACCGTAATGCGGCGAATGTTGAACAACAGCTCGGCCAGCCCGATCTCGCCCGCCAGGATTACGCACAGGCGATGGTGGCCAGCGGCATTACGGCGCAGGTGCCGGAGGATAACGACGGTTACACCCGACTGACGCGTCAGCAGGCCGGAGATGACTGGCTTAAACGCGGCATCCGCTCCGATGCCCACGATTTGTACCGTCAGCAGGACGTCAACTTCACGGTGGATACCGACTCCTGGGCGTCCAGCGGTACGCCGGGTAAATCCGATCTGACCGCCAATACCACGATGTTTCAGGCCGATATGCCGGTGTATCAGGGCAGAGGTTTCCTGCGCGCTGACTGGGTGCGGATGGATGCAGGAACGTTTGATCATCAGAACGGTAACTTTGAAGAGAGCTTTGGTACCTGTACCGATCAGGTTTGCCGGCGTTATCGCAGTCAGAACGCCAATGGCCTGAGTCTGGCGGCGGGCTGGGAAAATGAAAAATGGAAAGGGGATCTGGGCACCACGCCGCTCGGCTTCCCGGTGGTTGACTGGGTCGGTGGGCTGGCATACAGCGGCGACTGGGATACACTCGGCTGGACCACCACCGTCTCGCGCCGCCCGATCTCCAGCTCACTGCTCTCCTTTGCCGGAGCGAAAGATCCGGGCACCAATACCACCTGGGGCGGCGTTCGTGCCACCGGTGCCAGCCTCGGCCTGAGTTACGATCAGGGCGAAGCCAACGGCGTCTGGGCAGACATCAGTGCGCATCAGCTGACCGGTAAGAATGTGGCGGACAATACCCGTGAGCGGCTGATGGGCGGCTATTACTACAAGGTCATCAACGAGGATAACCGCCGGGCGACCGTCGGCCTGAGTTCAATGGTCTGGCATTACCAGAAAGATCTCAGCGGTTACACGCTGGGACAAGGCGGGTATTACAGCCCGCAGCGCTACTTCTCGCTGGCGGTGCCGGTGAATTATCGCCAGCGCACGGAAAACTGGTCATGGCAACTGGGCGGCTCGGTTTCCTGGTCACAGTCATCGACAAGCAGCCAAAAACGTTACCCGATCCAAAGCCTGATCCCCGATACGTTAACGGATAAAAGTGCCGTTGAGTCCGGCAGCAGCGGTTCCGGTTTCGGCTACACCGTGCAGGCCTTGCTGGAGAGAAGGGTCAGCGCCCATTGGACGGTCGGGGCGGGTATCGACATTCAGCAGGCGAAAGATTACACGCCGAGCCATTATTTACTGTACGCGAGGTATTCGATGGGGGGCTGGCAGGGCAGTCTGGATCTGCCGCCGCAACCTTTAACGCCGTATGCTGATTTTAAATAAGCGAAAGGTTCAGGCATAAAAAAGAGGGGAAGACATTCCCCTCTTTTCGTTCTTACTTATCGCTTAACGCGGCTGTATCAGAATTACTGCGCCGGAACCGGGGCGACCGGCGGTGCCAGAGGCGCAGGGGCTTCAGGCTGTGGCTGAGCAGCCGGGCCGCTGAACAGGCCAAACATACCGGCAAATTCCTGCAACGTCATCTTCTGACCGTTCAGATCCACCTGATTATCCGCATAGCTGAAGCTGCTGGTCAGGGTGTCATCTTTCACCGTGGTCAGTTTAAACATCTGACCCATGGCTGCCAGACCCTGAACCTGCTGCTGTGCCAGCTTGGTGGCGTCATCGCCGCTGTAACCTTCCAGTTTAGCCACCTGAGTGGTGACTTCGGTCGCCATCGCCAGCGGGACATTCAGTTTAGCGTCGATTTTGCTGACCAGATTAGACAACATCTGATCCTGCGTTTGCGCAGGCGTAGCGGCCGGATCTTTCAGATCCAGATGCAGGTTGAAGGTACTTTCACCTTTGCTGTTTTTCCAGCTCAGTGGTGCAATGCTGATACTTGGATTGCCTTTGAGCAGCAGTGGCAGATTCGCCAGCAGCATATCGGCGGCTTGTTGCTGGTAAACCGCAGGATCCAGTTCACCTTGTTGCATCAGCAGGGCGCGGGATTGCTGATTGTAATTATCAGCAAACTGTTTCAGCGCCGGGCCATCCAGTTTGTCCAGCTTCAGCGTCAGTTTGGCAGAACCGAAATCAGCACCCTGAATTTTCAGCGCATCAATGGTGTAATCCTGCTGGCCGCCGATGTTATTGCCGTTTTCAGCAAATTTGCTCACCAGTTTAAAGTTATCCAGGGAGCCCGCGTCTTTACCGTCAACGTTCACCAGAATCTGTTTGATGCTCAGGTTCTGATCGCCTACGCCAACCTGGAATTTACCCTGTTGGGTATCGCTGTCCATGTTCAAACCGGCCAGCGTCACTTTTTCAAGCTGACCAAACTGGTTTTTAGAGGTGATCGCCAGGCTGTCGATGTCCGCTTTCAGCTTCATCGCCGTCAGCTCTTTATCCACATCCACATTGATGGTGCCGCCGGAGAATTGCAGCTGGCTCTCTTCTTTCTGGTAGGTCACCGGGATAATGTCGATGGCCGAAGCGCTCGCACCGCTGTAAGAGACGCGGGTATCCGCGGTGATCAGCGAGCGACCTTTGGTCACGTCAAACAACGGTTTGAGCGTTGGGGTGTTTTGCAGTTCGGAATGCACCGAGGCCATGCTCGGGATCAGGTTGAATTTCTTCAGCTGAGCGGCAGGGAACGGGCCATGATCGACGGTTTCGATAAACGCGATTTCATCACCGGTTTTCAGCGCGCTGGTACCTGCGGTGGCCGCAGCGGCATCAGGTTGCAAAACGATGCGCAATTTACTGCTGAACACGCCACGCTGGTAATCCTGATAACTGACTTTCAGACCGGCTTTCGGGAAAGCAGTCTGCAGCTGGCTGTTGGCCGCCGCGACTTCTTCATCCATATGTTGTTCGATGAGTTTACCCGTGTACCACGAGACGCCTGTCCAGGCTGCGCCAAGGACGACAATGACGCTTACAGCGACTAACGACTTCTTCATATCTCTGTTTATCCTTATGAAATGTCCCGAAAACAAAAAACGCCTTGCGGCGTTATTAGTCTCCTGAGTGTAGCTCAATCAGTAAAAAAATCATCAAATTGAGGCCATTAGCCCCAATTTGTTTAATGACCGGATACTTAACTCAGGGTATTGAACACGCGGGCAATGCGCCCGTTGCCACTTATGCTGACCGGCGATTCACTGGCCGCAATATAGCCGGACTCACCCGGATTGAGCACCAGCGTCTGGCCGTCTTTCACCAGCACGCTCTGGCCTTCGATACAAAAGACAATCGCCGCGCTGTCTTGTTCAAGCGTTTGCGGCTCTGCAGACAGGCTGTGGATGGAGAACGCAAAATCTTCCACCGGGATCGGGAAGTTAAGCTCTGCGCCTTTTTCCACCGGCGTCGTCAGCAATTCACTGGCCGGTTTGGCATTGAATTTCAGGTTCGCCAGCAACTCTGGGATATCGATGTATTTCGGCGTCAGGCCTGCGCGCAGGACGTTATCGGAATTCGCCATCACTTCCAGCGACACTCCTTTCAGATAGGCGTGCGGCGTTTCGGCATACAGGAACATGCCTTCGCCCGGTTGCAGGGTAATCACGTTCAGCAGCAGCGGAGAGAAAAGGCCGGTGTCGTGCGGATAAAATTCAGCGATGCTGCGGATGGTGTCCCACGGCTCGCCGCGCTGATCGTTGAGGACGGATTTCAGCACATCCAGCGCCCGCGATTTATCGTCGCCTTCCAGACTCAGCAGCCCGGCGAACAGGGTACGCAGGTGGTCAACATCGGGATAAGACAGGAAGCTGGCAATCAGCGGATGGGCACCGGCGACCGGTTGCAGCAAAGAAACGGTTTCACGCAGCTCGCGAAAACCGTTCATGGCCTGGAACTCGGTCAGGGCATAGACCAGTTCCGGCTTGTGATTCGGATCTTTATAGTTACGTTCAGCCGCATCGAGCGGGATCCCGTTGGCGTTTTCTTTGGCGTAACCCAGCTCGGCTGCGCCTTTGCTTGGATGAACCTGAATTGACAGCGGCTGATCGGCACACAATACTTTGAACAGGAAAGGCAGTTCACCAAAACGTTTGGCGACTTTTTTACCTAACTGCCCCTCAAGATTGGCACTGATTTGATCGCGCAGTGAAATCGTCTCACCGGCGGCATTCTCAACCTGAGAGCTGCTTTTCGGGTGAGCACCCATCCACAATTCCGCCATCGGACGATCTTGCGGATCGGTAATGCCATAAAGTTCTGTCAGCGCGTCTTTACTGCCCCAGGCGTAATTTTGTACACCGTTATGCATCTTTTGCATTGCTTCATCCTGAATGGAAAATTCTACCCGCTAGTAAACAATGACGGGGCGGCCTTTACAACTGTGAAGGGTCAAAAAGTGCGGTGATGGCGCAATCTCTTCAATGTAAAACGAACGGGTAATACGCTTGCCTTATATGTCACTATACTCGTCAGGCCGCTGATGAACGCGTGGGAGCGCACCTGGCGGCTGAAAATCCTGCACAAAACACAGACACTCATTCGAAAATAACTATCTAAGGAGACAACAATGACAGCGACTCGCATTGAAAAAGACTCAATGGGGCCTATCGATGTTCCGGCAGATAAGCTTTGGGGCGCACAGACGCAACGTTCGCTTGAACACTTTCGTATTTCCTCTGAAAAAATGCCCACGGCGCTGATCCACGCGCTGGCCCTGACTAAACGTGCGGCCGCCAGCGTCAATATGGATCTCGGTTTGCTGCCCGCCGAGCGGGGCGACGCCATTGTTGCCGCTGCCGATGAAGTGCTGGCGAATAAACATCCTGAAGAGTTTCCGCTTTCCATCTGGCAGACCGGTTCCGGCACCCAGACCAACATGAATATGAATGAAGTGCTGGCGAACCGGGC
Organism: Rahnella sp. Larv3_ips; assembly: GCF_003697865.1. Lineage (NCBI taxonomy): Bacteria > Pseudomonadati > Pseudomonadota > Gammaproteobacteria > Enterobacterales > Yersiniaceae > Rahnella > Rahnella sp. Larv3_ips. The sequence continues at coordinate 761,633 of NZ_MJIB01000004.1, forward strand.
GAGTGAGATCCTCGGCGGTGAGCGCGGCGAAGCGCGTAAAGTGCATCCGAACGATGACGTCAACAAAAGTCAAAGTTCCAACGACGTTTTTCCGACTGCGATGCACGTCGCCGCGGTGATTGAACTGCGTGAAACGCTGCTGCCTGAGCTGAAAGTGCTGCACAAAACGCTGGAAGCGAAAGCCGAAGCCTATCGCGATATCGTTAAAATTGGCCGGACACATTTACAGGATGCCACGCCGCTGACCCTGGGCCAGGAGATTTCCGGCTGGGTGGCGATGCTGGCGCATAATGTCACGCACATTGAAAACAGTATTCCGCACATCGCGGAGCTGGCGCTGGGCGGCACGGCGGTAGGTACTGGCCTGAATACGCACCCTGAATATGCGGTTCGCGTCGCGAAAGCGCTGGCTGACCTGACCAAACAGCCGTTCGTCACGTCGCCGAATAAGTTCGAAGCGCTGGCAACCTGCGACGCGCTGGTGCATGGGCATGGCGCACTGAAAGGCCTGGCGGCTTCGCTGATGAAAATCGCCAACGACGTTCGCTGGTTATCTTCCGGCCCGCGTTGCGGTATTGGCGAGATTTCCATTCCGGAAAATGAACCGGGAAGCTCGATCATGCCAGGCAAAGTGAACCCGACGCAGTGTGAAGCCATGACCATGCTTTGCGCGCAGGTGCTGGGAAATGATGTCGCCGTCAATATTGGTGGTGCTTCCGGTAACTTCGAGCTGAATGTGTTCCGCCCGCTGGTGATCCACAACTATCTGCAATCAATCCGTTTGCTGGCCGACGGAATGCGTGGTTTTAATGAGCACTGTGCCGTCGGCATTGAGCCAAATCGTGACCGCATTACGCAGTTGCTGAATGAATCGCTGATGCTGGTGACGGCGCTCAATACCCATATCGGTTATGACAAAGCGGCGGAAATCGCCAAGAAAGCCCATAAAGAAGGGCTGACCCTGAAAGGTTCTGCGCTGAAACTCGGTTATCTGACCGAAGAACAGTTCGACGAATGGGTCAGACCGGAAGCCATGGTCGGCAGCATGAAGGCATAAGTTTCCCTGATACCTGTGCACCAGAAAGGTCCGGCTTGCCGGACCTTTTTCATTTACAGCGGATGGTCGGTGTATAAATGCAGGCGTTTGATCAGCAGGCTCAGCGGCTGAGACTGCGGTTTGTACTTGTGTTTAATGGCGGTGACGTCGTAATCCGGCAATTCGCCTAGCTTCGGTACCTGCATCATCGGCGTACGCAGGCACAATGCGATCAGCGGCAGCGGGCAGGGGTGTTGCACCTGTTTCTGGCTGTTGCGATACCACACGCGGGCAATGGGCTGAACTTTCACCGGACGTTTAAATTTCAGCGCGGCATGTTCCGGTAGCCGTTTCACATCAATCATTTCGCGGTTGATATTTTCCATCCACTGTTCACGGGTATACGGCGACACGGCGCGTCCGGCATTGAGGCTTTTTTCCAGCATCGCCAGCACTTCGTCCCGGCTGACATTCTTAATAATGTGCTTGTTGGCCCAGCCAAAGCGCACCGAATCCGGGTCATTTAAAAAGGTCACGGAGCGGTAGGCGTTAAGGGTAATCAGGCCGCGCAAATGGGTGTGCACAAACTCGAAACGCTGCTCGCGGGCCAGCCCGGATTCAACGGTGACGATGTGCTCAAGTTCCGCCTTGAGTTTGTTCACTTCTTCGATCAGCAACAGGGCAGACTGGTGCTCTGCGGGGTCAACGGCATAGCACAGCACGCCGGGCAAACGGACCGCGGATTTGCTGCTGATATTCTCGTTATTATGATGAATGAACAGCCGCTGGAAATGCTGCAACGCCATCTCCTGCGCGGCTTCACCGAGATAAGGGGTAACAGAAATCTTATCCGCAGGATTATGTTCTTCGCCTTTGGCGATGTCCGGCAAGGCAAACACCCGCGCCTGCAGTAATTCCAGCCTGCTCAGGAAATTCCCCAGGTCGTGCAACGCCATTTCCAGCTCGTTAAAACAGCCATTCATACGAGCGATCAAATCATAATCTGCCATATCCCCTCCGGTTAGTTACAACATACATTATAGGGTATTATAATTAAATGTGCATACTTAACCTTCGGGGAAATGTGCAGCGGTTGTTTTTAAGGCGCCTGGAAGGGAAATCAAGGGAGTGTAAAACCGAGGTTAATCAGCAGGGCTCATGAATATTTGCTGAACCCTGCCGGTGGTTCATGAAACTTCAGATTACGCCCGGTAAATAGCCGCTATGAATGAAATTCATAAAACCACAGGGGCGTGCGAGATTTTTTTTCCCTGAATAACGAAGACCGTTCTCGGGTAGACTACGCAAAACCCATCAGCCCGAGTTCCGCCATGACCATTGATCCCGTCCGTTGTCCCTGGAATCTCCAGGACGATCTCATGATTCACTACCACGACACCGAATGGGGTAAACCCGTGCGCGACAGCCGTGCGTTGTGGGAAAAGCTGATGCTGGATGGTTTTCAGGCGGGGCTGTCCTGGCGGATTGTGCTGAAAAAACGTGAGGCATTGCGTCTCGCGTTCTGCCAGTTTGAGCCGGAAAAAGTCGCTGAATTCACCGAAGATGATATCGAAAAGCTGATGAACAACGCCGATATCATCCGCTCACGCAGCAAAATTACGGCGGCG
>NZ_MJIB01000004.1:764463-809984 GCF_003697865.1 Rahnella sp. Larv3_ips
ATTTGGACGCAGATCGGCGGTAAAGCCATTCAGCATGTGGGGCCGGTGCCCACCAAAGATGCGCTGTCAGAACGTATTTCGAAAGACCTGAAAAAGCGCGGTTTTAAGTTTGTCGGTCCGACAATTGTTTATGCCTGGATGGAAGCCACCGGCCTTATCAATACTCACCGTCCTGAGTGTTTCAGGCGGGCGCAGGTTGCCGCAGAGGCCTGATTTATCAGGCTATAGTGAGTCACACAAACTGTTTTTGATATTGTGACGGTGTCACGTTAAGTTGGCGCATAAAGGCCCGCCGTAAGATATCCACGCTGGAAAATCCGCATTGCGAGGCAATCTGTTTCATGGCAAGACCGCCGGTTTCGAGCATCTGGCGGGCATGAAATACCCGTTGCTGTTCCAGCCATTCTGCCGGTGATTGTTTCATTTCCTGATTAAATAACCGCGTGACGTGGCGGGCACTCAGCCCCATATGTTGTGCCAGCGTGCTGACATTGTGCGGCTGGTCCAGGGAACTCAGCACCCAGCGCTGAACATCCTGCAACGCAGCCCGGCCACTCAGCGATGCCTGACCGTGACGGCTGAACTGTAGCTGCCCGCCGGGGCGTTTGAAAAACATCACCAGCTGAGCGGCCACATTACGCGCCGTTTCCCGCCCGAGATCTTCCTCAACCATACTTAACGCCAGATCCAGCCCTGACGTCACACCGGCAGCGGTGCGCAGTTCGCCGTCAGCGATAAAAATAGCGTCTGCTTCGACACACACCCGTGGATATTCCTGACTCAGTTTTTCGGCAACCGCCCAGTGAGTGGTCACGCGGCGGTTATCCAGCAGTCCTGCGGCGGCGAGCAACAAAGCTCCGCTGCACACTGAGCCAAAACGCTGTGCATGTTGGCTCCAGCGACAGAGATTGTTCTTTAAGGCATCGTCGCTCGAAAACGTGTTCAGTAAGGGCGCACCGGCGACCAAAAAGGTGTCGAGATTATCGGGAAGCGGGGCGTCCAGAATCATGTCGGCCAGGATCCGGGTGCCTGAAGACGAGGTAACGATCGGGTCGTTTATCGCCATCACGCTGAGTTTATACACTTCGCGGCCACGCTGCTGATTGGCCTCGGCGAAAACATCCATCGGGCCGGAAACGTCCAGCATCTGTACGCCGGGGACGGCCAGAATAATGATGTGTTTGGGCATTGATCGTTTTCCTGTCGCAGAACGGCGTAATGTCTTAAATCGTATTACTACGTCGATTGATGACATTCATCCTGCGGCTTACGCTGGGTTTATGCAATCCCACAGGAGAAATATCATGAGTCTCACAATTAATGGCATCCGTATACCTGACAGCAAAATGTGCCGCGAAGCCACAGAACGGGTTCGCGATAGCGAATCGGAATTGCTGTTTCATCATTCCAGCCGGGTATATTACTGGGCCGCGCTCGCCGGGCAGGCTCGCCAGTTAAACGTTGATCACGAGTTACTTTATATTGGCTGCATGTTCCATGACATGGGGCTGACCCACGAACACTGCAGCTGTGATAAGCGCTTTGAAGTGGACGGCGCCAATACCGCGCGTGAATTCATGCAGCAATATGGCATCAGCGGGCAGGACATCGACAAAGTCTGGGCCGCCATCGCGCTGCATACCACGCCCGGTATACCCGAGTTTATGGATCCGGTGATCGCGCTGGTCACGGCAGGAGTGGAAATGGACGTGCTCGGCATCAATTATCAGGCGTATGAAGAGGACGTTCGCCATGCGGTGGTGAATACACATCCACGCACGGCGACATTTAAAGAAGATATTATTCAGGCATTTTATGACGGCATAAAAAATAAGCCGCAAACGACCTTCGGCAATGTAAAAGCAGACGTTATTGCAGATAAAGAACCTGAATTTATCAGGGGGAATTTCTGTTCCATTATCCGTCAGTCGCGCTGGCAGGGCTGAAGAAGAGCAGGGCGCGCCGGTTTTAGCACGGCGCGTTTTTAGCGTTAAATATGGCGAAACTCGAGCATAAACAGTTCTTTCAGCCCCGGATAAATCTCGCTGATGACCTGTTTCAGTTCCGGCAACGTCATATTTTCCTGCAACGCATGGGTATCATTTAGCGCGTCAAATTGCACCGGCGTCACATTGATAATCTCGATATTGCAGAAAAAAACATTATCTTCATAACGGCTGACCCGCACCTTATCACCGGCTGAAAAGTTTGCATCGCTGGCTTCGCGCAGTGTAATCGTTTTACGGCCTGCAAGAATATCCGCCTCAAAGCGACCATAAAAAGTGATGTTTTTCATAAAGTTTCCATTAGGGTGTGAAAAGGTGTTGTTGATTTTATACCGGCTGCTGCGTCCGCCCGCTGCGGTTCTTGTCAGACAGCCCCGCGCAACGAGATCAGCCAGATGGCGGGTAGCCGTCGCTTTACTGACTTTCGCCACTTTCTGATACTGACCCGCGTTGATCCCTTCGGCAAACCCGTTTTCGCCTCCGTCCAGCAGACGATTCAGTACTTTAACCTGTTCAACGGGCAGTCCGTTACTGTGATGAAGCTGCCAGAAAAGTGTTTTAACCAGCGTCTGATCAATGCGCATGATCGCCGTATCTACGCTGGTTTCGAGCATTTTCAGAAACCAGCTAAGCCAGACCGTCAAATCCATCGTTCCGCGCTGTGTAGCTTCGAGCACGTCATAATACTCTTTACGGTGATTCAGAATGGCTTCCGAAACGGCATACAAACGCACACTTTCATGGTCAGCCTGAAATAACGCCATGTCGGTCAGTGCCCTGGTGATCCGGCCGTTCCCATCTTCAAAAGGATGCAGCGTGATAAACCAGAAATGAGCCAGCGCAGCGTGAAGCAGGGGATCCAGAGCGGCGCGATATCGTGACTGATTATACCATTGCAAAAACGCTGTCAGCTCAGCGGAAAGTTGTTCGCGTGGCGGAGCCTGATAATGCACCTTTTCCTTTCCGATCCGGCCTGAGACAACACGCATTGTTGCGTCACCGCGCCAATCTCCACGTCTTAAAAAAGCCGGGGCCGGCTCCGGAAATAACCAGCAATGCCATTGAAAAAGAAGGGTTTCAGTCAGCTCGCCAGCGCCGGGATCGAATACATCCATCATCATTTTGGCTAAACCCTCTGATCGTTCCGTGGTGGTTCCCGGAAGATGCCAGGTCAACCCCAAGCGTTTGGCCAGCGAAGAACGGACAGAATGGGCATCAAGCCGCTCATTCTCGATGGCGGAGGATGCAAGAATGTTGCTCAGCATCGCATCGAGAGAATATTCAGCAGCATCCTGCCCGGGGCGTGATTCCGCTTTACCGACCAGTTTGCCCATTTTCAGGCGTGTCTGACGCAATTGTGGCTGAATGACATCGTCATCCCAGTTGAACTGAGGCCAGTCAGGTGATTGCCAAATCCATTCCCGGTTATCCATTGACGTTCCTGTGAGCCGATGAGTGACGTTAATTGGCTCATTATACGAGCCGAATAAGGATTGTAAACGGCTCATAAATGGGTCTGAAAAACAAATGTTCCGGTGAACACCCATGGCTTGTACGACAAAAGTGACTTTCAGATCAGCCGATGACCCTCTTTATCAACAACTTTTTCGCCGTCTTCTTTTGTGAACGCTGCTTTTTGAAATTCCGGAAGTATGTCGAGTACCTTCTCTGATGGTCGACATAACAATGTCCCAAGTGGCGTGACCACAACGGGACGATTCATCAGAATTGGGTGAGCGAGTATGGCGTCGATCAGTTCATCATCAGTGAGTGTATTTTTATCAAGTTCTAACTGTTCATAAGGCTCTGTATTTTTACGCAACAATGCCCGAACCGTGATCCCCATATCTGTAATCAGTTTTATAAGATCCTCGCGGGTGGGTGGTGTTTCCAGATACAGAATAACCGAGGGTTCAATCCCACTGTTGCGGATCATCTCAAGGGTATTGCGTGATGTCCCGCAGGCAGGATTATGATAAATAGTCACATTGCTCATAGTCATGATCTCTGGTTGAACCCCGGAAGCGACTCATTCCGGGGTTATGGGTTTAAGAGTGAGTGTGATACAGACAACCGCAGTGCCAGTGCTACCAGCGTGATAAACAGTACGGGGATTGTCATGACAATCCCCACCCGGAAGTAATATCCCCAGGTAATTTTGATGTTTTTCTGCGAAAGAACATGCAGCCACAGCAATGTTGCCAGGCTGCCGATAGGGGTGATTTTAGGCCCCAGATCGCTGCCGATGACGTTGGCGTAAATCATCGCTTCTTTGATAACACCGGTTGCTGTACTGCCATCAATCGACAGTGCCCCGACCAGCACGGTCGGCATATTGTTCATTACAGAGGACAGGAAGGCTGTAAGGAAGCCAGTACCCAGCGTTGCCGCCCATAATCCTTGCTCTGCCAGCTGATTTAACACAGATGAAAGATAATGGGTCAGTCCGGCGTTTCGTAATCCGTAGACCACCAGGTACATACCCAGCGAGAAGATAACGATTTGCCATGGCGCACCTCGTAACACCTTGCCTGTGTTAATGGCATGACCTTTCTTCGCCACAGCAAACAGGAGCAGGGCACCAGCAGTCGCGACCAGACTGACAGGAACGCCCAGCGGCTCCAGTCCGAAGAACCCCACCAGAAGCAAAACCAGAACCAGCCATCCGGTTTTAAAAGTCCCGAAATCACGGATCGCATCTTTCGGTTCTTTCAGCAGGGAAACGTCGTAAACGGCAGGAATGTCTTTGCGGAAATACAGATGCAACATCACAAGCGTAGTCGCAATGGCCGCCAGGTTCACCGGCACCATCACGGCTGCATATTCAGAGAAACCAAGCTTAAAGAAATCTGCTGAGACGATGTTCACCAGATTTGAGACAATCAGCGGCAGGCTGGCCGTGTCAGCGATAAACCCTGCGGCCATGACAAAGGCTAAGGTTGATCCCTGGCTGAATCCCAACGCAAGCAGCATCGCGATGACGATAGGCGTCAGGATCAGTGCGGCACCGTCGTTGGCGAACAGTGCGGCGACCATCGCGCCAAGCAGAACAATCCAGGTAAAGAGCAACCGGCCCCGGCCATTTCCCCAACGCGCAACGTGCAATGCGGCCCATTCAAAGAAACCGGATTCATCGAGTAAAAGACTAATGATGATCACGGCAATAAAGGTGGCAGTCGCATTCCAAACTATCTGCCAAACCACCGGAATATCCCCCAGGTGAACGACGCCAGTCAGCAATGCCAGACCTGCGCCCAGCATGGCACTCCAGCCAATCCCCAGTCCACGGGGTTGCCAGATAACCAGGACGAGCGTAAACAAAAAGATAGCACCCGCCAGTAACATCAGAAACCCCATTCATATTTGTTTATTCGTATATATACATCGACTTCAGCATGAGGCCGATGCTGCGCTAAGGAGCTTGTTGCGTATGTGTTCGCGTTCACAGTTCCAGGCTATATCAATGATTCCGGCAGCCCATGCAGGCATATGGGGTGACAGTCGGTAATGCACCCATTTTCCTTCACGGCGGTCGATGACCAGCTCTGACTCACGCAAAAGAGCCATGTGGCGGGAAATTTTCGGCTGAGACTCGTTTGTGGCTCCACAAATGTCACAGACGCACATTTCTCCGGATTCCCTGAGAAGCAGTAAGATTGTCGAACGGGTTTCATCGGCGAGCAGTTTAAAAAGCTGAACAGGCTGTAGCATGCTTAACCTCGATAAAATTAACAATACATATGATATTTCATATGTGATAAGTTTTAAAGCATAGCTTACAAGAGAGAGAGTTTTTTATGACGCACTTACCAGCAATAGAACCGGGGTGCTTTGATGAGGCCATTGCCAGTAATTTACTGGACGGCGCTGAAACCATGCCACGTATTCTTATCCTTTACGGATCGGTACGAGAACGCTCCTACAGCCGTTTTGCAGCAGAAGAGGCGGGGCGGTTGCTGGCAAGGATGGGCGCTGAGGTGAAAATATTTAATCCATCTGGCCTGCCGTTACCTGATGATGCGCCGGACAGTCACCCTAAAGTGCTTGAACTCCGCGAACTGGTCAGGTGGTGTGATGGAATGGTCTGGAGTTCTCCGGAAAGGCATGGAGCCATGAGTTCGGTGATGAAGGCCCAGATTGACTGGATACCCTTAAGTGAAGGTGCTGTTCGTCCGTCCCAGGGTAAAACACTGGCCGTGATGCAGGTTTGTGGCGGCTCACAGTCATTTAACACGGTAAATCAGATGCGGATACTTGCCCGCTGGATGCGTATGTTCACCATTCCCAATCAGTCGTCTGTGCCAAAGGCATGGCAGGAATTTGATGATGAAGGACGCATGAAACCCTCAGCCTGGTATGACAGAATTGTGGACGTTGTCGAAGAGTTGTTCAAAATTACGTTAATCCTGAAAGGACATGCAGGTTATCTGGCGGACCGCTACAGCGAAAGGAAAGAAAACCATCAGGAGCTTTCTACAAGGATCAACCAGGCAAAAATCTGACAGGCAGACAGGGCTGGATGAATTACCGGGCGTTACGTCGGTTTCAAATCTGCAGGCGATTAACTTCATTCATCGTGAAAAACTCCGAACCGTATGCCGTCATCAGTCGTGTCCTCAGAGGATAAAATACACGGAACAATGACAATAAAGCGGACATTTGAAATGAGCCATAAGCGGACATCTCAATTTAGCTACTGCACATATTTGTCAATGCAGTTTTAAAGTGTCACCTCTTTGTGCAAGATAGAACTGACACCTTTCTGAAGAATAGGCGGATTTAACTCTGACCGATTCTCACCAAGAAATGAGAAAGCAACTATAATGCTTTAAAATGGTTAGCCTTCAAGCACAAGAATATGAAAAATAAATTATTAATCATGCAGTTAAAGAATCATTGTTTTGCGGTTTCATGCCGTAAAAAGGAACAAGTCGAGTCTTACCATTTACTAAACTGTAAGATGAGGTGTTTTTTTATGGTAAAAGAAAATACTGCATATTTCAGTTTTTCGGATGAGCCTAGGCAAATATATCAATTTGAACTCACAGATAGAGGCTTTTTCAGCAGAGAAGATCTAAATGACTTGATTGCACGTTGCCGCCCCAAAAAAACCTTTATGATGAAACACGGCAGGGTAGTTGGAAATATTATTGTCGCCCTTATTTTTATTTTCGGCATTTGGCTAACTTATGAGTACGGGGAGGGTCATAATAGAGGGAATGAATATAAATGGGATAGGAGCGAACAGGAAATAACAGAATAATTTCCTGCTCCAAACCTAGATTCACATCACACTATCAATTGAAAATTGACAGGGTCAGACTTCTGGATCATTAAACTGAATATTTGTTTTCAACAAAGCACTAAAGTTCAGAGGTGATGCATTAATTACCGGCCCATAGACAGGACTAGAGCAGACTTTGCCGATACGGTGTCCATAGGTCTTTTCGAAACGACCCTTATCCATTTTTCCATCGCGAAAACGCTGACACGATACTTCATAGGAATTAAGCACATTATGAAGATGAAAATTCCGAAGTGCTTTCACAGACTCGCTCATGTAGTAGCCATCACCTTTTTCTTCTTTAGCTTTCATTATATCGGCATTGTACTTAGCAAACTCAGTTTCCGATTTTGTTATCATTTCAAGAGTTTTTAGCTCTGAATCACCTAATGAGTTGAGGTCTCTCTTTACGGTTCGATGAGCGCTGAATACTGAGACTCCAGCCGCAAGCAACGAAACACCAACACCTACAGTGTAAAGTATGTCTCGTAATGTCCATGAAACGGTAACCACAACAGTTGTCGGATCTGCCATTATTTTCTTTTCTCTGTCAACGCGGCTACTTGTTCAGCCAGCTGGTCTGCGGAATCAAAAGAAATTTGGTGTCCTTTGCTAGATGGGGCTCTTAGTTTACTTTCTGGAGTTACGCGCTGCCTTTTATCTTCTTTACCAGTCGATTTGGCTACCGGTTTTGGCCCAGGTTTAATGCCCATTAAAAATCTCCTCTGATTTATTGATATATTTAAATTCGTATTTTGGTAATTATTTATATGACAAGATGTGGGCGTTTATACATAAATTCATATACTTTATGTTCATTAAATTGCAGGCAATCATATTATCAGCATTGAACACATGAATTTCGATAATGGCCTAGATAACCGTAAGTCTGCAAAGTTCTTTTCCTAAGATAGTCACCAACATCACTGAAAGTATCCCTGAAAGATCGGGTGGGTTGCAGGCCCAGGGGGCATTATAAACTAGCTAAAAAGTGACATTATCAAATGGGACTCACAATATTTGTTTAGGCTGGTTTTAAATGTTCGCCTTTTAGCTAAGTTAAAATGTCCGTCTGATAAAACACCCTCTGGTTTAGCCTGGTTTATCAAAGATTGATGCTGACTGCGTTTGTAACTGCGTCAAAGCCTCCAGAATGTCGTCCTGATTCAGCGAGCGCTGAGACTTTTTATCCGGTTATTTTTTCTCGATGCTTCTACATCCTGACGTGGCAGTGCCTGTGAGCGCGTGTTCTCCCGCTGTTCCTGCACCAGTTTTTTATCTGCAGCATCCGGCCCAGTCGCTTGTTGTCCACGATTGCTCCCTGATCAATATCTCCCAGCCGATCATAAGTGGTGAAGGGCAGGGAAGTACCGTTTGCACGCAGCTCAATCGTGCCATTCGGGTATTGCCAGACCTCTGCGTATTTGCCCTGAAAACGTCGGCTTAGTTCGTTATCCTCAAGTAAATACAATATCTTATCATATTGTAATGTCAGACTTTTTGAGATGCGGCGCGGTTCGCGCCATGTGAAAATAGCATCCAGAACATCCTCTAGTTCCAGCGGGCGGTGAACGTCAAAGTCATGGCGCGGCGGCTTGGCAAAACGCCGATTATAGTCAGCCATATACTCTTCGGCAAAGGCATTAGCTTCTCCCGGTGTGCTGATATTCCTCAAACGCAGCTCCTTCACCAACCGACGGTCAGTAATGTTGAGCCGCAGCGCGGCCAGACGTGTGGCCAGTCTGTTATCAATGACATCCTGCAAAATCAGAGGCGGTTAACTTCATTAATCGTGAAAAACGCCGAAGTGTATGTCGTCATCAGTCGTGTCCTCAGAGGATAAAATACCCGGAACAACGACAATAAAGCGGACATTTGAAATTAGCCGTAAGCGGACATCTCAATTTGGCTACCAAAGCTTTGGTGCGCATAATCATGATTATGTTAAATAGGAACTGCATTATCGCTTTCCATCCTTTACCCCGTTACCGTGACACCTCACCTGCCTTATTCTCTGGCTTTTCATCACCATAATGAACGGCCAGCCAGATCGTGGTTTCTTTAGCGTCTGTCCATTCGACGCGGTGTTTGCAGTATGCGGGAATATTCATAAAGTCCCCGGCTCGTAAAACACGTTCATCCGGTTCGTGCTCAAATCGCAAACCTGCTGAACCTTGCATCAGCATCACCCACTCGCTTTGTGGCTGGCAATACCAGAAATCCGACGGGCTCGACTGACCGCTTGAAATGATCCGCTCGATGCGTACGTCTTGATGCGTTAACAAGGCTTCGAAGGATTCGGCATTTCGGCTGGCGACATCATGGGGAAAATCAGCAAACATATTACCTGTCATGAGATTTCCTCTTTATCGGCAAAAAATTCGCCATGTGAAATGATCGCGCTACGTGAAATCTGAGAAATGAGCAGTACCATAATGCTGCAGATTTTACGTAGCGCACTCTCTGATGTGATGTGTTATTCGCTATAAACCTGCGTAAACTTTTTCAACTTTCGCCATGTATCTCGGCGCCTGCGCTGCCGGATGGTACTGACGGACATGCCAGTGAAATGCTTCCGGTGAAAGCTGGTTGATCAGGCTGATGGCGGTCTGGCGGTTGCTGGAAAATGTCCGCAGCAATGCGCCCGCACCATTGGCATAAGCCACTTCTGTGGCGTAACGGCGTGTGACCGGATCATTAATCCAGTTTAGTTGTTGATGCTGTAATGCGCTGATATATGCCGTGCCCAAATCAATATTGGTTTCAGGATCCAGCAAATCATCATCGTCCGGGCAACCCCGTTTTCCTTTATAACGGTAAGCGTCGCAGCCGCTGGTAGAGGCTTTCAGTTGCATCAAACCGATGGCATTTGAAGGACTTACCGCTTTCGGATTGTAGCTGGATTCGACCTGAATAATGGCTTTCACCAGTTTTCGGTCAACTTTGTATTTGTCAGCGGCATCTTCAATTTCATCGTCAAAAGCGTGCGAGTCATATTTTTTATAGTGTGGTTTTCCCGAGCAGCCAGCCAGGATCATCAGCATAATCAGTATGCCTGCGCGGGTCGGATTTTTGAGTAATGACGTCATGAAATACCCGTGTTTAGCTGGAGGGATTAATGGCGCAGACAAGATACCTCTATCGCCGCGGAGGGTCATGTATTAATTGGCGTTTTTATAGAAATTGCGCCTGACTGACGGATGATTGCCCGAGAAATGCACCTCGCTGCGCCCTGCTCTTTTTGATTTTCAGGCAGCGTTCCTTGACTTATTTAGTACAGGAAGTATTTTTAATGCCATGCATACCTTTCTGATTATCGTCCCCGACGGGGGCATGTTATTTGAAGCGGCCGGTATCGCCGATATTCTGATGCAGGCAAATCGCCTGAGGTCTGAAGACGATCCAAAACCGGCTTATCATGTCACGGTGGCAACAACGCAACCGCACCGCGTCGTTCATGGAGTTTCAGGGCTAAATCTGCTGGCCGATCATCGTTTGTGCGATCTCGACCCGCAGGTTCCGCGCGATACTGTCCTTATCACTGGCAAAGGCCTGACCGAAGAAGAAGGTTCGGATGTGGTTCAGTGGCTGAAGCGTGCGGCGCCTCATGCCGGACGCGTGATTTCTATTTGCGGCGGCGCGATGTTGCTGGCTCAAACCGGGCTTCTTGATGGTCGCCATGCAACCACGCACTGGCGGCTACTCGATACTTTACAATCGACTTACCCTTCCATCATTGTCGAACGCGGGCCGATCTATGTTCAGGACGGCAACGTTTGGACGTCCGGCGGCGTCAGTTCAGGATTTGATCTCACCCTCGCCCTTATCGAGGATGATCACGGTTTCAGCCTGGCTCGCGACGTGGCACAGGATCTGGTGATGTTTCTGCGCAGGCCCGGCAATCAGGCTCAGTTCAGCCGGTACTTGTTAAACGAGGCCGCTGAAGGCCCTGTCCGCGATCTTCAATGTTGGCTACCGGAGAATCTCACGGCGGATTTGTCCGTGGAGAAAATGGCTGAACGTGTCGCCATGAGCCCGCGTAATTTCACCCGCGTCTTTACCCGTGAAACCGGCATCACGCCGGCCAGATATGTCGAGGAGATCCGCCTGAATGCCGCCAGACAGAAACTGGAACAAACCACGCTGGGCATTGAGCAGATTGCCCTGATGACCGGTTTCGGTGGCGGGCTGAATCTGCGCCGTGTTTTCGAACGAAATTTGCAACTTACCCCTTCCGAATATCGCGACCGTTTCTGTTCGCGCAAATTGGCGTAAATAGATCTTTTATTGTCATTTACGCCATCATGCTACCGGCATACAGTGAATGCAGTTCCGTAAACTAAGGAGTGCATCATGGTCAACGTTGGTATCAATGGATTCGGCAGAATTGGTCGAAATGTCTTGCGCGCCGCTCTGGGACGCGATGACTTTCAGGTGGTGGCGATTAACGATCTCACCGACAGTAAAACCCTTGCCCATCTTCTTAAATATGATTCTCTCGCAGGCACGTTAAACGCCACCGTCGAAGCAGGCGAAGGCGAGTTACGGGTGGACGGTAAAACGGTTCGCGTATTCTCAGAAAGAGATCCGGCCGCGATTCCGTGGAGCAGCGCAGGGGTAGATATCGTGATTGAAGCCACCGGTTTCTTCACGGATAAAGCCAAAGCCGAAGTACACATTACGCACGGCGGCGCGAAGCGGGTGATCATTTCCGCACCGGGTAAGGATGAGGACATCACTCTCGTACTGGGCGTTAATGATGACCAGTATGACCCGGCTAAACACAAAGTCGTCAGCAATGGCAGTTGCACCACTAACGGTCTGGCTCCGGCGGCGCAGGTTCTTCATCAGACCTTCGGGATTGAGCATGGTTTGATGAATACCACCCACGCTTACACGAACAGTCAGGCGCTTCACGACCAGCCGGAAAAAGATTTACGCGGTGCGCGTGCCGCGGCTGTTTCGATTGTGCCGTATTCCAGCGGCGCGGCGAAGGCCATCGGTAAAGTGATCCCGGAACTCGCCGGCCGTATGACCGGTTATTCCCTGCGCGTACCGGTTCCTGTGGTATCGATTGTCGATCTGACGGTGAACCTGAAACGTGAAGCGACGGTTGAAGAAATCAATGCGGCGTTCCGTCAGGCGGCTGAATCCGGCCCGCTGAAAGGCATCCTCGGGTACAGTGATGAACCGCTTGTCTCGAGCGATTATCGTGGAGATCCGCGCTCTTCCATCATCGATGGGCTTTCCACCCTGGTTATCGGCGGCAAACTGGTGAAAATTTTAGCCTGGTATGATAACGAATGGGGATTCTCAAACCGCCTGGTCGATCTGGCGGTATTGATGGAAAAACGCGGTTTATAACCCTCTGTTTCTGCTAAACTTTATCAGGCAACACCTTGGAATAAGCGTGTTGCCTGATATCACAGACGACGATGATATTTTTAAACGCCAACACTTGTATGTTGTAACTAATTGGATGCGTTTTCTTCAAATGCGCTGATGGAGGCCCTGCCCGTTTACTCTTCCTTCGGCCCGATGTTCATAAACGGGTTATAGGCTATTTCCCACAGATGTCCGTCCGGATCGGCGAAATAGCCGGAATATCCGCCCCAGAACACTTTCTGGCCTGGCTTGATTAGCGTGCCTCCGGCTTTGACTGCCTGCCTGAGGATTGCATCCACCTTCGCTTCGCTGGCAACGGTTTGCGCCAGCGCCATACCGCGAAAACCTTCACCGCTGGCACTCACCTGTGCATCTTTCGCCAGCTCCTCCCACGGAAACAGCGATAACCACGCCCCTGCCAGCTCAAAGAAACTCACTCCGTCGGAATCGATAACGACTTTTGGAAAGCCTAATCCGTGTTGATAAAACTCCGTGGCGACGGCCAAATCTTTAACGCCAAGCGTGATCATATTGATGACAGGTTGCATGATTTATTCTCCCGAGTAGGTCATATGTGTTTTTTATTGCTTTAAAAATAATACCTTTCTGAAACTGATAAACACAGATTATCGTCGCGGTTTTATGCCTTCCTGTTGTCTCAAATTTTCACCTCATTCCTCTCTTTTGTGGCAAAAGTCACATATCCTGCTAACCTGACGCCATCAAAAGTACCGACTGTGAGGATCCTGTGACCACATTACACCCCCGACCGGAAGCCGCTTCGCCTACCCTGCGCTTCCTCCCGGAAACCATTCATATTGGCCGTCAGTTGCGCACTTACTGCGATGCCCGTTTTAAAACCATCGGGCTGACTCTCGCGCGCGGGCAGGTTTTATTGCATCTCGAAGCCGCCAAAGGACGTTTGCCACAGGGCGAGCTGACGGCGTTGCTGGAAGTTGAGCACCCTACTGCAATCCGCCTGTTTGACAGCCTTGCACAACTGGGTTTGCTGGAACGTTGCCCTGGCGAAAACGATCGCCGTTCAAAAGACATCAAACTGACCGAAACCGGGACCGAACTGGCGAATCAGGTGCGCAGTATGACGGATGACATTTTAATTCGCGTAATGGAAGGCATTCCTGAAAACAACATCGCCGTCGCCCGTGACGTTCTCGCTGCTATTACTGCCAATATCGCCGCGCTTTGAGTGGCGTTTTCCCCTTTCCTGCCCCGTCGTTTTCTCCGCAATAATCACGTCTGTCATTGATTGGTTATTCGCTATTCGCATTTGTAAATATCACTGATATGAATAATTGAGCTAGACACATTTGAAATGCCTCACTACATTATGTAGCAAGCTACAAACTAGTTGGGTAACGACTTACATGGCACAACGATGACGACGCGTTCTGATTCTGATATCCGGCAGGACGCCGGTGAATTGACTCAACAGGATGCCTCCGCCGCACAAGAGACACCTGCGCCACCGGAAACCGCCTCGGTTCCGCCCTCCACGCACCATCCTTTTGCGGTACAGGTCAGCCACTGGCTGATGCGTTTTCCGCGTCTGCGGATTGCGGTTTATGTGATGGCGTCGCTGATAATCGGTATGACGCAGGGGCTTGGCATCAACCTTGTCGGCTCAAATCTGCCGGGGATACAGGGCTCGCTGGGCATTTCTAACGTGGAGAGTTACTGGCTGATCGCCGCGTACACCGCCACCAGCGTCACCGGTACTATTCTGCTGTACAAAATCCGCACCCAGTTCGGGTTCCGTCGTTTTGGGGAATACGGCCTGTTGTTCTTTGCTTTTGCGTCGATGGCGCAGATGTTTACCCATGACTTTCAGACAGCCGTGGCCGTGCGCGCAGTCATGGGTTTTGCGATGGCGTCGCTCGGGCCGCTGGCGTTGTTTTACATGTTTGAAATTTTCCCGCCCGCCAAAAAGCTTACGGCGGGATTATGTTTCGGGCTGGCGGGCAGCCAGATTTCGTTACCCATTTCCCGCATCATTTCGCCGCACCTGCTCGATCTCGGGCACTGGCACCAGCTGACGATGCTGGAATCCGGGCTGTCGCTGATCTGTCTGGCGATCATCTGGATCCTGCCGCTGACGCATCCGCCACGGGTGAAAGTGTTCGAGCGCACCGACTGGATCAGTTATCCGCTGATTGCCACCGCCGTGGCCTGTATGTCGGTGGTGCTGACCATGGGCCGCTATTACTGGTGGCAGGAAAAAGCGTGGATTGGCGAAGTGCTGGTGGTCGGGATCATTGCGCTGACGCTGTCGTTTATGGTCGAGCTGCGCCGTAAGAATCCGATTATCGATTTACGCTGGCTGATGACGCCGGAAATGTTGCTGTTTACCGGCTCAATGCTGTTCGTGCGCATGCTGCTTTCTGAACAAACCACCGGCATGGTGGGCTTTCTGAATCTGTTCGGATTGCTTAACGATCAGCTGGTGACGCTGTTCTGCATCATTCTGGCCGCGACCTTTGCCGGTCTGGTGTTCGTCAGCATCATCCACAAGGCGAACCGGATTGTTTACATCCATCTGTTTTCAATCGCGCTGATTGCCGTTGCGGCCTGGCTGGACGCCCATTCGACCACGGACACCCGCCCCGAACAGTTTTATCTGACTCAGGGCATGATTGCGTTTGGCGGCGCGATCTTCCTGCCGACCTCTTTGTGGCTCGGTTTTATCCGCGCACTGCAATACGGTCAGAGCCAGATCATCAGCTTCGTGCTGGTGTTTCTCTCGACGCAAAACGTCGGTGCGCAGGTGGGCGGCGCGTTTCTGGGAACGATTCAAATTCTGCGGGAGAAGTTTCACTCCAGCGTCCTGACCGAAGGAATATCGCTGCAAAACCCGCTGGTGGTCGAGCGTCTTTCGCAATACAGCCATTTGCTGAAACCGTCGCTCAATGATGGCACACAACTGAGCGCCGAAGCGGTGATGCAACTGAGCCTTAAAGTGAGCCAGCAGGCCGGGCTGCTGGCCTACAACGATGTGTTTATGGTGGTGTTTTATATGTCGCTCGGCTGCTTTGCGATTCTCTGCGCGCACATTATTGCCGGCCGGATCCAGGACAAAAAACGCGAAGCCGCTGACGCGGTGGCGTAATTCATTCGTTTCTATTATCGAACTATAAGAGTAATGCGGGAAAAGTGATGAAAAATGTATTTCGTTATCCGTCGATTTGGGTGGTGCTTTGTCTTGGTATGGCGGGGGTGATGCTGGTGTTGTACAGCTGGCAGTTGTTTCCGTTCAGCTCGCAGGTGGAATCCACCGATAACGCCTACGTGCGGGGCAATGTCACCCTGCTCAGCCCGCAGGTTTCGGGGTACATTACCGAGGTCAAGGTTCAGGATTTCATGTCGGTGAAAAAAGGCGATCTGCTGTTTATGATCGATGACAGCACCTACCGTCAGGAGTTATTGCAGGCTGAGGCTGCCGCCGCACAGCAACAGGTGACCTTGCAGAATTTTGAGCAAAATCGTGCCTCCAGCGCCGCAAGCCTGCAACTGGCCGAGGCTGAACTGCAAAGCGCAATGGCGGGCGAAAGCAAAGCCGCACTGGATACCGGCCGTAACAGTTCCCTGCTGGCAAAAGGTCTGGTGTCCAAAACCCTCGGTGATGAGTTACATGCGGCCCTGCTGACCAGCAAAGCCAGCGTCGCCAAAGCGCGGGCATCGGTCAATATCGCCCGTCAGGATCTGTCTCTGGTGGATGCGAATAAAGCGTCGCTGGCCGCCGCCCTGAAGGCCGCGCAGGCTAAAGTGGAAGTGGCGAAAATCAATCTGCTGCACACCCGGATTGTTGCGCCCTCTGATGGTCAGCTCGGCGAGATCAGCGCGCGTTTAGGCCAGTATGTGACAGCCGGGACGCAAATGACGTCGATCACACCGAAAATGATCTGGGTGACAGCTAACTTTAAAGAGCGTCAGCTGGCCGCGATGACGGTCGGCACGCCAGCCTCGTTTACCGTGGATGCGCTTGACGATCATGCGTTTAAAGGCCATGTGGTGCGCATTGCTCCGGCGGCGGGGTCGGAATTCAGCGTGCTGAAAGCCGACAACGCGACCGGTAACTTCACCAAAATCGCCCAGCGCATCGCGGTGCGGATTGAGCTGGAGCCTGGTCAGCCGCAGAGCGATCGCCTGCGGCCGGGGATGTCAGCGGTGGTCAGTATCGATACGGCACGTGCCCCGAAAATCTGATCAGCCCGTGACGTCGGCATAATAGCGCTGCGCCACGTCGGGATGTGAGCGCAGCCGCCCTTTCAGATAGTTGAAGCCCACATCGCGGAACAGCGGATTGAGGGGATCGCTGGCCTCACCGCGCGCTTCTTTCGCCAGTTCCGCCGGTAACGGAAACAGCGGTACCACGGCATCAAGCTGTGCGCCGAGGAAAAAGGCCAGCGATAAACGCTCACCGGCAGCAGGCGGAGACACCACGCGGTGCACCGTGGCGCGCAGATAGCCGTTAGTGGCGAGTTCGAGCAGTTCGCCTATATTCACCACCAGCGTACCCGGCACCGGTAAGGCGTCTACCCACTGATTTTCTTCCACTTCGACCTGCAATCCGCGCTGATCGTCCTGCAATAAGAAACTGAGAAATCCTGAATCTTTGTGTGCACCGACGCCCTGATTGCCTTCGCCCTCCGGCCTCCCCGGATAGCGGATAAGCTTGATATGTTCATTGGGTTTTTCGCCATACAGCGGATCAAATGCGTTTTCCGGCAGTTTCAGCGCCAGGGCAAAAGCACGCAGTAAACGCAATGACATGGCCGTCATTTCACGCTGCCAGCGCAGCAGCAACGGCCTGAGCTCAGGTAACGCCTGTGGCCACTGATTCGGCCCCTGCAATCTGGCCCATGCCGGCGTGCGTTCACTGACCGGCAATACTGGCCGCTCTGCGCCGAGATCAAACTGTTCCCGCCAGTCCGGCTGGCCGCGGGTAATTTCAGACGCCGCGCGGTTATAGCCGCGAAAATGTGAAGAGTTGATCATCGCCACGGAGAGCTTTTCTTCTTCCGGCAACGCAAAGAACTGGCGTGAGGCGTTTTGTACATCACTCAATAACGTGGCATCAACGCCGTGGTTTTTAAGATAGAAGAAGCCGATCTCGCGGGAGGCATAACGCAACTCTGACAAAAAGGTTTCGCGCTGTTCCGGTGAGCCGGAGAACTGGCTGAAGTCGATCAGAGGGATAGTGCTTGAAGGCTGGCTCATTGCTCACTCCGCATCAGTGAAAAGAAGATATCTGTTTGTGACGCTAACACAGCGCTGTTGCGGGTGACCAATAGCCAGATGCTCTGATTTATACTGCGAAGTTATGATTCAAAAGAGTGATTGCCGAGGTAACGGTACACCACCGCCAGATCCTGATCGCCGTAACCGGCACCCACCGCGCCCTGCCAGGTTTCGCTGATGCGTTTCATCACCGGCAAATTCAGCTGACTGCCGGCGTCCAGCGCCAGATTGATGTCTTTCAGCGCCCAGGTCAGTTGCATCTGCGGGGTGTAATCGTCGCTTTTGAACATGTCCATTTTGCCTTTAATGTACGGCGCAGCCAGCGGGCCGCCTTCCAGGACGTTCCACAGATCGTCGGTAGAAAAGCCCAGTTCTTCGGCCAGTTGCGTGGTTTCGGCGATACCTTCCATCATGGCAATCAGCCAGGCATTCACCACCAGCTTCATTTTAGAGGCGCGACCGGCTTCCCCCAGCCATTTGGTGGCTTTAGAGATCGCCGCAAATACCGGTTCGATCGCCGCGCCGGCTTCCCGGTCACCGCTGGCCAGGACCACGATTTGCGCCTGCTCTGCCGGGCCTTTAGTGCCGGACACCGGCGCGTCAAAGAACACCACGTCAGGGCGAAGCTGTGTGATCAGGGCGATCAGGCTTTCGGTGGCGTCCACGCCGAGCGTGCCCATCTGCGCGATAATCCCGCCCTGCTTGAGCCCGGCAAGCACACCGTTGTCCCCCTGATATATGTCCAGCGACGTCTTGCCGTCGGACAGCATCGTGATAACGACGTCTGCCCCTTCCACCGTGTCACGGGGCGTTGCACCGCGCGTTGCTCCGGCGGCCACCAGGTCATCCCCGCGGGATGGCGTACGGTTCCAGACGCGGGTGGTAAACCCTTTTTTGATGAGGTTTGCGGCAAACGCATGGCCCATCGCGCCCAGTCCAAGTACCGCAACAACGGTGGATGGCTGAACAACAGGTTGCTGACTCATGTGTAACTCCTTGTGCTATCAATGTGTGCAATGACGGTATGCTCAAAGGCTAACACCGCGAAGGGTGTGGCGGGACCGGCTTCTGTAACGGAATGCAACAGAAGGGCTGATAATACTTAACCTCTGCTGACCAACTGGCGTAACATACGCGCTTTCCTTCGATAAATAACATCGAATGTTCTGCGCAGTCTATGATTTGGCTGAGAATTTTCAGGAGTAGGAAGCACTATGAGTAAAGTTGTTTTGATCGGAATTATTTCAGTTATCTTCCTGATGATGGTCGTGATGCTCGGCTCAGTTTATGTCTATCCGTGGTGGATGCAGCGTTCAACGGAAGGCGCCTGCGCTCAGATCAGCAAGAGCAACGCCATTGATACCGTCACCCGTGACTACATGGAAAACCGCATCCCGAACTGGGGCAACGATAAAGACAATATGGGCACTTCCGTGCCGGTGCTGAGCTTTATCAGTGATGACGCGAAAGAGGATAAGGGAACCTATCACATTCCGTTCAGCGCGAAAGGTCCGAACGGAACGCTGAGCTATGTGGCGCACTTCAACTGCTCAAATCACTATGTGAAGTATTCGACGGTTGACTGAGTAAAATTCTGCGGGGCGTCTGATGGCGCCCCGCCTGATACTGCTTATAGCGCCGGTGCGTTAAATCTGATAATCGATCACCGTCTCGCTCTCCTGCCCCGATGCAAAGACCTTCTCCTTAATGTCATTCACCGACAGCCCCGGATTACACAGTTCGATAAACCGCCAGACATAATTACGCTGAAGCTGCGCCCTTTTCAGCCCGAGCCAGACCGTATTGGCTTCAAACAAATGCTCGGCGTTGATCAGTTGCAGCCCGGTGTCACGCGCGGCTTCGTAGGCTTTATCGGCCAAAATCCCCACGCCAAGCCCCAGTTCAACGTACGTTTTGATGACGTCAGAATCCTGCGCACTGAGCACAATATCCGGGCTGAGCGCCGCGCGGCTGAAAGCCTCATCAAGACGCGAACGGCCGGTAATGCCCTGACGATAAGTGATCAGCGGTTGTTCGCTCAGATGCTGCAAGGTGATCGGGTGCTGTAAGGTGAGCGGATGCCCCTGCGGTACCACGATGGCGTGATGCCAGCGGTAATACGGAAACGCGGCAACTGACGGATCGTTCATCAGCTTTTCGCTGGCAATCGCCACATCCGCCTGCCCGCCGAGCAACATCGCCAGCACTTCCTGAGGAGAACCCTGATGGAGTTCCAGCCGCACGCCCGGATAAATAGCGCGAAAGGCCTTGATGACTTTCGGCAAGCTGTACCGCGCCTGCGTATGTGTGGTGGCGATGGTCAGTACGCCTGCGTCCTCTTTGGAGAACACATCCGCCAGCCGCCGGATATTCTGCGCTTCATTGAGAATACGCTCGGCCACGGCCAGCAACTCTTTACCCGGCTCGGTCAGCCCCAGCAAACGCTTGCCGCGACGGATGAATATCTCGACGCCCAGCTCGTCTTCCAGCTCACGAATATGACGGCTGACCCCTGACTGCGACGTGAACAGCATGTTCGACACTTCGGTCAGGTTGTAATTGCATCGCGCTGATTCCCTGATAATTTTGAGTTGTTGAAAATTCACCGCCGTCGCCTCTGTCTGTTCTAAAACCCTATTGTTACGGCCTCGGGCTATGCCAGCCAAATAAGAAAAAGCGGTTACTTATGCTTTTTACGACTATAGAGCGCGGCGGCGCAGGGGCGGATTTACTCAGGCACGGCGGTCAGCACCGGTTTTCCGGCGAAATGCGCGTTCAGGTTAGCGAGCACCAGCGACAGCATGTTTTCGACCGATTCCGGCGAACGTCCCGCCACGTGCGGCGTGATCACCAGATTATCAAGCCGCAGTAATTCAGGCGGCACCTGCGGTTCACCCTCCACCACGTCGAGCGCCGCACCGGCGATGTGATGGTGTTTCAGGCTGGCGATAAGCGCCGCAGTATCCACCACGCTGCCCCGTGCAATGTTAATCAGAAAACCTTCAGCCCCTAACGCGTGCAGGACATCCGCATTCACCAGCCTGACGGTATTCTTTCCCCCCGGCGTGGCCACCACCAGATAATCCGCCCAGCCCGCCAGTTCGCGTACGCTGCTGAAATAGCTATACGGCGAATCTTCCACCGGCGTGCGGTTGTGATAACCGACGGCCATATCAAATCCGGCGGCGGCACGCCGCGCAATCAGCGCACCTATATTGCCAAGCCCCACCACGCCGAGCTTTTTGCCCGCCATGCCCGGCACGTTCCAGCGTGACTTGTTCCATTCTCCGCCGCGAACCGCCGCATCAAACTGCGGAATGCGCCGGGTGATCGCCAGCATCAGCGCCAGCGTGTGGTCAGCCACCGACGCATTATTGGTGCCCGGCCCGTGGGTGACGTGAATACCGCGCGCGTTCGCCGCCGCCACATCGATATGCTCATACCCCACTCCCTGCGCACAGATGATACTGAGTTGTGGCAACGCTGCCATCTGCGCATCACTCAGGCCGATACTGCCGATGGTGAGTACGGCGCGGATCTGCTGCGCGATATGCGGATCCAGCGTCTCGCGCTGTGCGGGCGTGGTGGCGAAATGCAGGGTAAAACCGGCAGCTTCAAACCGTTCAGGATAGCCAGCATCCAGCGGGACGTGGCTGAGCAACGCGATAGTCATTAAGGCTCCTTTCTCTGCGGCAAAGACGACAAAAAGTGTCAGCGCCCGCCCTGTTGGCGGCGGGTCAGCATGAATATCAGCCAATGCTGCGGCCATGTACAGCAGTTAAGCTTTGCAGAATGATGCAGACAAAAAAAAGCCGGTGTGAAGAGTTCACACCGGCGAAGTTACACTGCACAGAAAAAATGACTGACCTCTGACCTGACTGGCGGATTAGACCGCCTTATGTTGATACGTGGCAATGATCTTGCTGTAGGCGTAAGACTCGGTGCCTTCATAAGTACATTGGTACAGGTTGTTGTGATCGCTGGTATGGCACATTTCCAGCCCCTGGTTGTAATCACGGGTCGCATCCCAGCCGGAGATGGTGCCGAAGTTGTATTTCTTCGCCAGCGTGATCAGCTTTTTCATGTGTTCGACAGTGAAGCTCGGGCCGGTGTCGTTAATGCCAAACATCGGGGTGACACCAATGCGACGCCACAGTTTGGCATCCGACCATTCGGTGAACACGGTTTTGATCTGACGGTGCATCGCCAGCATCGACATTTCCACGCCGGTATACATATCCGGTGGCGGTGCCACGTCGCCGAAGTCCATCGACATGGCGTTGAACAGGGACGGAGAAATCCCGTTTTCATGCACCATCCGGACGAAATCAATACCGAACGACGTCAGGCCCTGTGAATCATCAGACGTTTGCCCGTCTACCGGCAGCGTGAACGCAATCTGCAACTGCGGATTGTTTTTCTGCACCACCGCCATGGTTGCCAGCAGGCGTTTGAGCATTTCAGTCTGCTGCAACGCGCCGCCTTCGATATCGAAATCGATATGCGTCACGGCATAGTTATCCAGCACGCCCTGATAGAGTTCAGCCAGTGCGCCGACATCCGTGATGTGCTCTTCGAGGAAGTTGGAGTTCGCCCCGCCGAAGGAAATCGCCACATCGCCACCTGCGGCGCGGAATGCAGCGATATCTGCTTTGCCGTAATCAGACACAGTGGCATCACCGGTAAATTCCTGACCGTAATCAGAGACATTACCATCGGTGATGGTGACCAGACCGCCCCAGCAAGGACGGTAATTTGGTGTCCCCTCACCGGCATTCATGTCGGCAGCCGTGATAAAGCCCAGCGTGTAAGCTTTCAGACCGGAATCTTTGCCGAAAACGCTCGGACGCGGCGTTGGCCAGCCGGTGAAGTCCATAAACGGAGCATGGTTGAAGGAGTAATCTCCCGCATCCGGCAACGTTTTATCCGTGGTGACATTCAGTACAGAGGATTTCGCCGAGAAGTTACCGGCCAGATCGTAAGCACGAACCTGAACACTGTAAGCCGTTTGCGCGGTCAGGCCGCCCAGGGTGATGGAACTGCTGGTGGTTTTTTGCGTTTTGGCGACTTTGGTTTTGGTATCGGTATAAGTGACTTCGTAACCGCTGACCATCACGTTATCTGTAGAAGGCGTCCAGACCAGGCTGAGGGTCACGGCCCCGGCGGCAACGGCTTTTACGTCAGCCGGCACCGTCGGCGCCTGAGTATCCGCCACCAGATCGGCAGCTTCGCCGTTCACTTTAAAACTGCGCGGCAGGTTACCGATGCTGACACCGGTATTACAGCCAATCATGATAGCAAAACGGCCTTTGCCGCCCGCCGGGATCACGCTGCAATCGTCAATCAGCTTGCCTTTGATCGGGCTGCTCCAGGTTTCAAATTCGAAATTTTGGTTTGCCGAAGCGCTCTGGGTATTGTCGATGGTGAATTCTACTTTTCCGGACGCCAGATCGGTGTCCGTCATATTAAATACGTCAATGAAACACGCCGATGACCAGACATCATCTGCATTTTCCCATGCAGCAGAAACCATATATTTTTGTTTGGTGGTGCTCATAAATCATAACTCCGATTAGTAATGAAGATGGGGGTAAGTGACGGAAAGCAAACGGCGGGCGCGGGGTAAAATTCGTTGTCTCATCGCTCACCGCTGCTTTCTCTGAGGCCAGTATCGGAGCCTGATTTCAAAAGAGAAAATCACACTTCATCAAAAATTTTCGTGAGGAATGAAGGCTTTAATATCAGTCAGTAAAGCCTCTGTGAGTGATTGCCGGTGAGAGGCAAAAAAACCTCAATCAGGAATGTTTGCCGCACGCTGATGCTTGTGCGCAGGACGTGATACCCCTCTTTTTTGTCACGCCGCGGTCACTGATTTTGCGGTTAATCGGCTACCGGTGGGGGAAATGGCGCAAGTGCAACTACACTGGTTTGGTAGCAACAGACAAGCAGCCCCTTGAGCTGCGGATATTTTTCGCTCAATTTTTCAGGATTTATTCTGACTGACCTGCTCAGGAGTGTGAAACGAATGGCAAAACCTCGATCCGGCAAAGTCACCCAACCGACGGCCACCACGGAAGAAGTCCGCAGCGTACCCTCCAATGCTCAGGTCAACATCGCTGTTGATGAGCTGGGCGTGCGCATCATGCATCCTTACAGCGACGGTGAAATCGTCCGAAGCTTTGACTCCGGCCATACCACCCGCGTGCGCGAAGGATTACCGGTTCCGCTTGGCGCAACCTGGGACGGTCTGGGGGTGAACTTCGCCTTGTTCTCCGCCAATGCCACCAAAGTTGAGCTGTGCCTGTTTAATGATGAAGGAGAACAATACGACGTCATTGAACTGCCGGAATATACCGATGAAGTCTGGCATGGCTATCTGCCGGATGCCCGCCCCGGCCTGCTTTACGCCTATCGCGTGCATGGGCCCTATGCGCCACACGACGGCCACCGGTTTAACCCGGCCAAACTTCTGCTCGACCCGTATGCCAAACAAATTGTCGGCGACCTGAAATGGGATGACGCCCTGTTCGCCTATGACATGCAAAGCGACAAGAAGGATTTGCACCTCGACAATACGGACAGCGCCCCTTTCCTGCCAAAATGCCGGGTGATTGACCCGGCATTCTCCTGGGCGCGGTCGCGCAAAAAGCATATTCCGTGGGAAAAAACGCTGATTTATGAAACGCATTTGCGCGGTTACACCATGCGCCATCCGGCGGTGCCGGAGCATCTGCGCGGCACATTTTCCGGGATGAGCACCCCGCACATCGTCGAGTACATCCGCTCGCTGGGGGTAACGTCCGTTGAACTGATGCCGATCCACGCCTTCACCGATGACCGGCACCTGCAGGATAAAGGTCTGCATAACTTCTGGGGCTATAACACGCTGAGCTTCTTTGCCCCGCATCCGCAATATATGGCGACGCACACCGTCAATGAATTCAAGCAGATGATCGCCACTTTCCACGCGGCGGGTATCGAAGTGATTCTGGACGTGGTCTACAACCATACGGCGGAAGGCAATGAGCTCGGCCCGACGCTGTCCTTCAAAGGCATCGACAACGCCAGTTATTACCGGCTGATGCCGGACAACAAACGCTATTACATTAATGATACCGGCACCGGCAATACGCTCAATCTCAGCCACCCGCGCGTGTTGCAGATGGTCACGGATTCACTGCGCTACTGGGCGACAGAAATGCAGGTGGATGGGTTCCGCTTCGACCTGGCGACCATTCTCGGGCGTGAAAGCTATGGTTTTGATGAAGGCTGCGGTTTTCTCGATACCTGCCGTCAGGACCCGATCCTCAGCCAGTGTAAACTGATTGCTGAACCCTGGGATTGCGGTCCCGGCGGTTATCAGGTCGGCGGTTTCCCGCCAGGCTGGATGGAGTGGAATGACCGTTTCCGCGATACCGTGCGCAAATTCTGGCGCGGTGACGAAGGCCAGCTGGCGCAGTTCGCCACGCGGCTTTCCGGTTCTGCCGATCTGTTCAATCATCGCGGCCGTAAGCCTTACGCGTCAGTCAACTTTATTACCGCGCACGACGGCTTCACGCTCAACGACTGGGTGTCGTACGAGAAGAAACACAACGAAGCCAACGGGGAGAACGGCAAAGACGGCAGCGATAACAACATTTCAGCCAACTATGGCGTGGAAGGCCCGACCGACGATCCGGAAATCAGCGAACTTCGCCTGCGCCAGATGCGCAATATGCTGGCGACGCTGCTGTTCTCACAAGGTACCCCGATGCTGCTGGCCGGTGATGAGTTTGCCCGTTCGCAAAACGGCAATAACAATGCCTATTGTCAGGACACTGAGATTGCCTGGGTCAACTGGAACATCGGCGATAAAGGCCAGTCCCTGCTGCTGTTCACCTACCGGCTGATCGCCCTGCGCAAGCGATTCCCGATTTTACATCGCGGGCGCTTTCTGACCGGCGCGATCCATGAAAAGCTCGATGTCAAAGACGTGAGCTGGTTCCAGCCGCAGGGGCCGGAAATGACCGATGCCGCCTGGAAAGATCCGCACGCAAAATGCATCGCCATGCTGCTCGATGGCCGCGCCCAGCCCACCGGCCTGCTGCGTCACGGTTCCCTGAGTACCGTGCTGCTGCTGTTTAACGCGTCTCACAAAGACGTGATGTTTGTGTTGCCTTCGGTGGCGCACGGCGAGAGCTGGCGGCATATTTTCGATACCTTCCAGCCCGATGATGTGAACGAGCATAATTTCGATTTCGGACGCGAGTACATCTGTACTTCGCGCACGGTGG
Organism: Rahnella sp. Larv3_ips; assembly: GCF_003697865.1. Classification (NCBI taxonomy): domain Bacteria; kingdom Pseudomonadati; phylum Pseudomonadota; class Gammaproteobacteria; order Enterobacterales; family Yersiniaceae; genus Rahnella; species Rahnella sp. Larv3_ips. Next base: position 790,668 of record NZ_MJIB01000004.1, read on the forward strand.
TGCTGTTTGAACTGATCAGTACCGCGAAACACTGAACCACGGCGCTGCTTCAGGCATTGAGGATCTGAAGCAGCGTCTTCCGCGCTGCGTGCATTTCTCGCTTATCTCAGTGAAAAAATGCACGGCACGCTTTAAGACGATAACGTTTACTGCGGATCTTTCAGATAGGCTTTGAACTGCGGCGACATATAGCTTTTGAAGGTGTCGCCCTCTTTGGTGATCAGATACACCGCCAGATGTTGCTGTTCTGCCAGCGCCAGCGCTTTCTTCGTGCCAAGCACCATCAGACCGGTGTCCCAGCCGTCGGCTTCCAGCGCGGTCGGGGCGATCACCGTCGCCGATACCAGCTTATGGGTGATTGGCGAACCGGTGGCCGGATCGATGATGTGCGAAAGACGTTTGCCGTTCAGCTCGTAATAATTGCGGTAACTGCCGGAGGTACTGATGCCCATGCCCTGCAAATCAACAATCGCCTGCACCGCGGTTTCTTTGTCCGTTGGTTTCTGAATTGCCACCTGCCACGGATTCCCCTGCGCATTGTGCCCGCGTGAAACCACCGCGCCACCTACCGACACCAGATAATTGCTGATGCCGTTCCCCTCAACCAGCCGCGCCAGGTGATCGGTCGCATAACCTTCGCCGACCGTAGAGAGATCAACGTACATGCCCGGCAAATCTTTTTGCAGATACTGCCCGTCATTTTGCTGGATCACTTTCAGATGCTGTAACCCGATACGCTGACGCGCTGCGGCGATCTGTTCCGGCGTCGGCGTTTTCACCGGCTGTTTGTCCGGGCCAAATCCCCACAAGTTCACCAGCGGGCCGACGGTGATGTCCATCGCGCCACCGGTTAAGGTGCCGATACGCATTGAGGTGACGATCGCGTCAGCCATCCCGGCACTGATCGGCTGGGGCACGTTGCCCTGATACTGATTGAAACGCGACAGCACCGAATCCTCTTTGTAAGTCGATAACTGATGGTCGTCCTCTTTAAGCTGCGCCTCAATTTGCTCCCGCAGCGCCGCTTCCCGGTTTTTATCCACGCCCGCCAGACTGACACGATAAAACGTGCCCATGGTTTTACCTTCAATGACCAGCGCACTCTCCTGCGCGGTGGAGCTGCCATCGCAGGCAGATAACATACTGACGGCGCAAAGCACAAAGGCGGTGCGCGTTAAAACCGGTGTTAAAGACATGAGGAAAGACTCGTCTGACTGCCCGAAACTGGGCAAAAAAAGAAAACGCAATGGTAAAGGATGACATCTAAACCGCAGTGGAACTGACGTAAATTATCCGCATAAACCGCCTGTGGGTAAAGCCGTCTGCGGCTTTGATGTTGCCCGTTACCCTTGCCGGTAAATAATCCTGAAATGGTTAGCCCGGTCATAAAAATCATTTTTGAATCTATACTTAGCTGCTGGAGCAGAAGTGGGTTAACAAAAATGCACGTCTGTTCTGCCACAAAATTGAGGAGAAAGAATGCCGTACCTTGATGATCCCTTAATTATTTTTACTGACCTCGATGGTTCGCTGCTCGACCACCATGATTACAGCTGGCAACCGGCGAAGCCCTGGCTGGACAGGCTTGCCGCGGCGCAGATACCGCTGATCCTGACCACCAGTAAAACGTCCGCCGAAGTGGCGGCATTGCAGTCAGATCTCCAGCTGACGCATCTCCCTTTTATTGCTGAAAACGGTGCCATGATCCACCTTCCGCCAGACTGGCGAGGTCAGGGTCCGATGATGGGTGCGCGCTATGCGGATATCCGCCGCACCCTGGAGGAATTACGCCACCGCTACGATTTTGAATTTCGCGGTTTCGGGGATGTTACGCCAAAGCAGGTCGCCCTCTGGACCGGACTTTCCGAAGCGGATGCTGCGCTGGCGATGCTGCGTGAAGCTTCCGAACCCCTGATCTGGTTTGGTAACGATCTGGATTTCGCACATTTCAAAAAATGTCTCACCCGTGAAGGGCTGGCGCTGACGCGTGGCGGACGTTTCTGGCATGTGATGGGCGTTGATGCGGGGAAAGGCCCGGCGGTGCAATGGCTTTCCGCTGAGTATCAGCGCCAGCGCGGTAAACCGGCGATCAGTATCGGACTGGGGGACGGGCCTAACGATCTCTCGATGCTGAAAGTGGTCGATCACGCCGTGGTCATTAAAGGCCATCACCACCACGAGATGCCGCTGAGCCGTCATCACCCCGCGCAGGTTTATCGCACCACGGAATTTGGCCCGCACGGCTGGGTTCAGGGATTAGATCATTTTATTTCGTCCCGCCAACGGGAAATGCTAAATGAAAAATAAGGGAAAGAGTGTCGCGGGAGTGCGTTTCAGATAATTGTTTGTTTCCAATAATTTTATCAATTCTAAAATTGGAGAATATCGAATGAGTGATTTTTATCAGGATGGTGTGATTACTAATTTCCATAATTTGACCAACCGAAAAGTGGAAGAACTGGAATACGATTTGCAGGTTTTTTCGGGACGCCGCTCAATGGGGTTAATATTGCCTTCATTATTTTCAGAACTTGAAGGTCCGGCGCTGACCAAAATTGTCGATGAGCTGACAAAAGTCCCCTATCTGGAAGAAATTGTTATTGGTCTGGATCGCGCAGACCGCGATCAGTTTTTATTTGCCCGCGAATTTTTCTCCCGCCTGCCACAGCGCCACCGTATTTTATGGAACGATGGCCCGCGTCTGAAAGCGCTGGATGAAGAGCTTAAAAAAGAAAATCTTTCGCCAATGGAACCGGGTAAAGGCCGCAACGTCTGGTTTTGCGTCGGGTATACGCTGGCATCGCGGCGCACCTCGGTCGTCGGGCTGCATGATTGTGACATTGTCACCTACAGCCGCGATATGCTGGCGCGCCTGATGTACCCGGTGGCGAACCCTAATTTCCATTATGATTTCTGTAAAGGCTATTACGCCCGTGTGGCAGACGGGAAATTCAATGGCCGCGTTGGCCGCCTGCTGGTATTTCCGCTGCTGAAATCCCTGCAAATTGTCTACGGCCACTCCGATTTCCTTGAGTATCTGCGCACTTTCCGTTATCCGCTTTCCGGCGAATTCGCCATGCGTACCCACGTTCTCAATGATCTGCGTATCCCGAGTGACTGGGGGCTGGAGATTGGCGTGCTTTCCGAACTGCACCGCAATACGGCGACCCGACGCATCTGCCAGGTGGATATCGCCGATAATTACGACCATAAACATCAGCCGATGTCAGAAGATGATGCCACTAACGGTTTGCAGCGTATGAGCATCGACATCACTAAAGCGCTGTATCGTAAGATGGCGATTCTGGGCGTGAATATCACCAGCGAGTCTTTCCGCATTCTGAAAGCCACCTACTATCGCAATGCGCTGGATATGATTGACTGGTTTGAGAATGACGCGCGCATGAACGGTTTGTCTTTCGACCGGCACAGCGAGGAATCCGCCGTGGAGTTGTTCTCCGGCGCCATTATTGAAGCCGGTCAGGCGTTTGTGGATACGCCGAGTGAAAAACCCTTTATCCCAAGCTGGAGTCGCGTGCAGTCGGCGTTTCCCGATATGCTGGATCGCCTTCATGAAGCGGTGGAAAAAGATAACGAAGGTGATGTGTAACCGCCCCGCTTCAATAAAAACCCAAAATTTCAACGCTGCCTCGGCAGCGTTTTTTGCTTTCAAATCACCGGCTTTATTCGCGAACAAAACAAACAATCGGAGGATGCGCAATAATCGCCGGGTAGCGGGATTTATGGCATAATCCGTGCGCATTTGTCAGTATTCTTAAAGATTAAGTTAAGACGCAGATAATCAAAAAACGGCCTGCAGATAACTCTGAGATGGGTTTGTTTAGATTCAAACAAATTATTCTTAAAAAAATTATATAATTTTTATGAATAAATTGACCCACATCTAAATCTCATTGATTCTCAATTCGTCGAAATACCTCGTTCAGATCAAAACAATTAGAAAAAAAACCCGTTAAAAATCGTGGTTTTTTAACATTTCGCCCTTTTAGCCCCATTCTGCTACTTATCACTCGCCGCAAAAGATGTTAAAATTGACCCATATCAATATTGCCTGAGTGACTCTTATGATCCCGGAAAAGCGTATTATTCGACGTATCCAATCTGGTGGCTGTGCGATCCATTGTCAGGACTGTAGCATTAGTCAGCTTTGCATTCCTTTCACGCTGAACGAGCATGAACTCGACCAGCTCGACAACATCATCGAAAGGAAAAAACCGATTCAAAAAGGCCAGGCACTGTTCAAAGCTGGCGATGAATTGAAATCCCTTTACGCCATCCGTTCCGGCACCATCAAGAGCTACACCATCACCGAACAAGGTGACGAGCAAATCACCGGTTTCCATCTGGCAGGTGATTTAGTTGGCTTTGATGCGATCGGCGGTTTGCAGCACCCAAGTTTCGCACAGGCTCTGGAAACTTCCATGGTGTGTGAAATCCCGTTTGAGACACTTGATGATCTCTCCGGGAAAATGCCGAATCTGCGCCAGCAAATGATGCGTCTGATGAGCGGTGAGATCAAAGGCGACCAGGATATGATCCTGCTGTTGTCGAAGAAAAATGCCGAAGAACGTCTGGCTGCTTTCATCTACAACCTCTCCCGCCGTTTCGCACAGCGTGGTTTCTCTCAGCGTGAATTCCGCCTGACCATGACCCGTGGCGACATCGGTAACTACCTCGGCCTGACCGTGGAAACCATCAGCCGCTTGTTAGGCCGTTTCCAGAAATCAGAAATGCTGAGTGTGAAAGGGAAATACATCACCATTGAGAATCATGAAATGCTTTCTCAGTTAGCCGGTCAGTCTGCTCCCGTCTCTGCTTAAATTTTTGTGTCGGATCATCAGTGAATAATTTGTTGATCCGACTCAATTTCTCCGCTGTCCGATTGCTTAATCTTGGTTTACTCTGTACTTAATACAGTGAAATGCTGTTCTCTCACAGGTGTTAAGGAGTCCCCATGGCTAAGTATCAGAATTTACTCGTTGCTATAGACCCCAATCAGGATGATCAACCCGCACTGCGACGCGCCGTTTATCTGGTGCAGCGTAACGGTGGACGGATCAAAGCTTTCCTGTCTATTTATGATTTCTCCTATGAGATGACCACCATGCTGTCGCCTGATGAACGGACGAGCATGCGACAAAGTGTGATCAACGAGCGGGCGGAATGGATTAAAGAGCAGTGCCGCTACTATATTGAGGCCGGTATCCAGATTGAAGTCAAAGTGGTCTGGCACAACAAACCCTTTGAAGCGATTATTCAGGAAGTCATTTCTGCCCAGCATGACCTGCTGTTAAAAATGGCCCATCAGCACGACCGCCTCGAATCCGTTATCTTCACCCCTACTGACTGGAATTTGCTGCGTAAGTGCCCGTGTCCGGTGTGGATGGTGAAAGACCAGCCGTGGCCAGAAGGCGGTAAAGCCGTCGTCGCGGTGAACCTTTCCAGCGAAGAGCCCTACCACGATCCGCTTAATATCAAACTGGTGAAAGAAAGTATCGAACTGGCCTCTCACGTTAATCAGACGGAAGTCCATCTGGTCGGCGCGTACCCTGTCACACCGATCAATATCGCCATTGAACTGCCGGACTTTGATCCCAGCGTTTACAACGACGCCATCCGTGGTCAGCATCTGATTGCCATGAAAGCGTTACGGCAGAAATTCCAGATCGATGAAAAATTCACTCACGTAGAAAAAGGCCTGCCGGAAGAAGTGATCCCCGATTTGGCTGAACATTTGCAAGCCGGTGTGGTGGTGTTGGGCGCGATTGGCCGTACCGGTCTGTCAGCCGCATTTCTCGGTAATACCACTGAACAGGTGATCGACCATCTTAAGTGCGATTTGCTGGCGATTAAACCTGATGATTTCGAATGCCCGATCACGCAGGACGATGATGAAGAGGACGACGACGAGTAACGTCAGAGCCGCCGGGGTTCCACAAAAAATAAAGGCCAGTCATCTGACTGGCCTTTTTCATTACTGTTAACGATAGAACTGATAACAATCAGAGCGCGCGAAGGATCTTCTCAACGCTTTCTTTTGCATCGCCAAACAGCATCTGCGTATTTTCTTTGAAGAACAGCGGGTTCTGTACGCCGGCATAACCGGTGTTCATGGAACGTTTGAACACAATCACGTTCTGCGCTTTCCACACTTCCAGCACCGGCATACCGGCGATCGGGCTGCGTGGATCTTCCTGCGCCGCCGGGTTCACGGTGTCATTGGCACCGATAACCAGCACCACGTCGGTATCGCTGAAATCATCATTGATTTCATCCATTTCCAGCACGATGTCATACGGCACTTTCGCTTCTGCCAGCAGAACGTTCATGTGGCCCGGCAAACGCCCTGCAACAGGGTGAATACCGAAACGCACTTTGATGCCCTTCGCACGCAGTTTCGCTGTGATGTCGTGAACCGGATACTGAGCCTGAGCCACCGCCATGCCGTAGCCAGGGGTGATGATCACTGAGCTGGCGTTTTTCAGCATGTCTGCCACGTCTTCCGCGCTCGCTTCATGATATTCGCCCATCTCTTCAGCATTGCCGGTTGATGAACCGTCCGTGCCGAAGCCGCCTGCAATCACGCTGATGAACGAACGGTTCATCGCTTTACACATGATGTAAGACAGGATTGCACCCGAGGAACCGACCAGCGCACCGGTCACGATCAGCAGGTCGTTGCTGAGCATAAAGCCCGCCGCCGCCGCTGCCCAACCGGAATACGAGTTCAGCATGGACACCACAACCGGCATGTCCGCACCGCCAATCGACGACACCAGATGCCAGCCGAAGCCGAGTGCAATGAGAGTCATGATCAGCAGAGCCAGCACTTGCAGACCCACGCTTTCGGTACGCACGAACGTCACCATCAGCAGGAAAGACACCACCAGCGCAGCCAGATTCAATTTATGACGATGTGGCAACGCCAGCGGTTTGGAAGAGATAATCCCGCGCAGTTTGCCAAAAGCCACAATGGAACCGGTGAACGTCACCGCACCGATGAAGATACCGAGAAAGACCTCCGTCAGATGGATGTTTTCCATCACACCTTCCATCGGCACTGAACCGTGATCCAGATAGCTGTTGAAGCCAACCAGAACCGCAGCCAGACCGACGAAACTGTGCAGAATCGCCACCAGTTCCGGCATTTCAGTCATTTCGACTTTGCGCGCCAGGTAAACACCGATTGCGCCACCGATCACCATCGCAACGATGATCCAGCCAACGTTACCGGAATCAGGGCCGAGAATGGTCGCGATTAACGCGATCGCCATCCCGGTAACACCGAAGATGTTCCCCTGTTTTGACGTTTCATGTTTAGAGAGCCCCGCAAGGCTGCAAATAAACAGAATAGCGGCAACAATATATGCTGCTGTAACTAAACCCCCAGACATATGCTACCCCTTAATTCTTACGAAACATCTTCAGCATGCGCTGAGTGACGGTGAATCCGCCAAAAATATTGATACTGGCGATCAGTACGGCAATAAAGGACAGGAAGCTGACCCAGCCGCCGTGACCAATTTGCAGCACTGCGCCCACCACGATGATCCCGGAAATGGCGTTCGTGACCGACATCAGCGGTGTATGCAGGGCATGGCTGACGTTCCAGACCACGTAGTAACCCACCACGCAGGACAGCGCAAACACGGTGAAGTGAGACAGGAACTCTTTCGGCGCAACGTTCGCCAGCCAGCCAAACAGCACAATGGCCACAGCCATAATGATGAACTTGGTCCACGGGGAGGCCGGTTTGGCTTCCACTTTGGCGACAGGTTCTGCGGCTTTCGCCGCCTGAGGTTGCGCAGACACCTGAATGGCTGGCGCAGGCCAGGTCACTTCACCGGCTTTCACAACGGTCACGCCGCGAACAACGGTATCTTCGAAATCGATCTCGATTTCACCGTTTTTCTCTTTGCACAGCAGTTTCAGCAGGTTGACCAGGTTGGTTCCGTAAAGCTGGGAGGATTGCGTCGGCAGACGGCTGGGTAAGTCGGTATAACCGATGATCTTCACACCGTTTTCTGTCGTGGTGATTTTATCCGCCACGGTCAGTTCACAGTTACCGCCCGTCTGGGCTGCCAGATCGACGATCACACTGCCCGGCTTCATGGAAGCCACCATGTCTTTGGTGATGAGCTTCGGTGCAGAACGGCCAGGGATCAGCGCGGTGGTCACGATGATATCCACTTCTTCAGCCTGAGCGGCAAACAGCGCCATTTCTGCTTTGATGAAGGCTTCTGACATGACTTTGGCATAACCGTCGCCGCTGCCTGCTTCTTCTTCAAAATCGAGTTCGAGGAACTCTGCGCCCATGCTCTGTACCTGCTCTTTCACTTCAGGGCGGGTATCAAAAGCACGAACGATGGCACCGAGACTGCCTGCTGCGCCGATGGCAGCCAGGCCAGCCACGCCGGCACCGATAATCATCACTTTGGCCGGTGGCACTTTACCTGCGGCAGTGATCTGCCCGGTGAAGAAACGACCGAATTCGTGAGCGGCTTCGACTATCGCGCGGTAACCGGCGATGTTAGCCATTGAACTCAGGGCATCCAGAGATTGTGCGCGGGAAATGCGCGGCACGGAATCCATTGCCATGGCGGTGACCTGACGGTCAGCCAGTTTCTGAATAAGCTCAGGGTTCTGTGCAGGCCAGATAAAGCTGACCAGCGTGGTACCTGCCTGTAATTTATCGATTTCGTCGTTTTCAGGTGCATTCACCTTTAAAACGATATCTGAATGCCACACTTCTTCGCCGCTGACCACAGACGCACCCGCTTGTTCATAAGCGGCGTCCTCAAAGCTGGCTAACTTCCCGGCACCTTGTTCGATAGCGACCGTAAAGCCGAGTTTCAGCAACTGCTCCACCGTTTTCGGTGTGGCTGCGACTCTGGCTTCATTGGTCAACCGCTCTCTTGGTACACCAATACGCATAGTATTCCCTTCACCCTTTTCATTGATGATTTGTGTCATCGTCATAACATTTTATTTACCAGCCTGCTGGCTTATGAAGAACGCCGGAGAGTATTTTTTCAGGCTGGTTATAACCTACTGAATATCTAATCAATAATCTACGTATCGCAGCGATAGTCAGGTAATTAATAATAAAAAAATTGATATGGGCCGCAAACCTGCTGCGAACCCTGAGAAACACGTGTTTAATTCTCTTTAATCCGCCAGTGAAACCAGATCTATCACTCTGCCCTTCCCGCTTGCAGACCGCTCCGGATGGGCATAAAAGTTAGAAAATAGTGAATAATTAACATTAATTTCACTACTTGGATTATTCCTTAAACTTATATAAGTTATGGTCAGCAAAAAAAGAACCGTGTCACCGCGTTGACGCTCGCATAATTGCCATAAATTACTGAGACACTCAGCATTGTTACATGCAATAATCGGCCGCTAACCTGTTACACATCAAGAATTCAGCACGTTTCAACATTACTGCGCAAGGTGAAAGGATTTTTTATGAAGCTGACAAAAACGATCATCGTATCGGCCCTGTTTTCTGTTTCTGCGCTGTCTGCTGCTCACGCCGCGCAGGAAATAAGCCCGCAGAAAGCAGCAGCCATCAAACCCTTTGATCGCATTGTTATTTCCGGGCGTTTTAACACGCTTGGCGATGCGGCTGATGCCGTATCACGCCGCGCCGATACACTGGGTGCGGATTATTTCTATATTCAGGACACCAACTCTTCTAACAATAGCGGCAACTGGCGCGTCGTTGCAGATATCTATAAAAAAGATGCGCCAGAAGTGAGCAAGAACACAAATTACCGTGTGATCAACGGCGTGGTCGAGCTGCCTAAAGATGTGGCCTATCAGCTTGAGCCTTTCGACACCGTGACGGTCAGCGGTTTTTATCGCAGCCAGCCAGACGTAAATGATGCCATCACCAAAGCAGCGAAAGACAAAGGGGCTTACTCCTTCTTCATCGTTCGCCAGATTGATGCCAACAGCGGCGGCAACCAGTACATCACCGCGTTCATCTACAAAAAAGATGCCGCGAAACGTGTTGTTCAGGATCCGGATGCTATCCCTGCAGATTCTGAAGCAGGTAAAGCCGCACTGGCCGCCGGTGGTGCAGCCGCGAAGAAAGTAGAAATCCCTGGCGTTGCCTCTTCAGGCAGCCCAAGCCGCGAAGTGGGTCGTTTCTTTGAAACCCAGACGTCTACCGGTAAACGTTACACTGTCACCGCGACTAACGGTGCCAAAATTCAGGAAGTGAACGACGTTACCGCAGCACAGATGGTTCCGTTTGATTCCGCCACCTTCACCGGGCACTTCAACAGCACGACGGATGTTTCGCAGGAAGTTGCGAACCGTGCTGCGGCGAAAGGCGCCAAGTTCTACCACATTACCCGCCAGTGGCAGAACAAGAGCGGTGGTAACCTGACCGTGAGCGCTGACTTCTTCAAATAAGTCTGACGCCAGCACACAGCAAAAAGGCAGCTATTGATAGCTGCCTTTTTTTATACCTCATTATGCGATACGGACGTGATGCCAATGCCGGGCCATTACTCGCCCCAGGTTCTTTCCAGCACGTTGATCCAGTTTTTGTAGCAAATCTTCTCGAGCAATGCCTGCCCGTACCCTGCTTTTCTTAATGCCTCCACCAGCACCGGCAGACCACCAACGTCAGACATAAACGGCGCCATTGACGCACCATCGAAATCTGAACCAAAGCCCACACCGTCCTCACCCAGATGTTCCACCAGATAATCCACGTGGCGCACCATGATCTCGGTGCCGGTGTCATCACTGCGTTTGCCATCTTCCCGCAGGAACGGCACAGCAAAGTTCAGCCCCACAAAACCCTGGCTCTCCCTGATTGCGCCGAGTTGTTTATCGGTCAGATTTCGCGATTGCGGACAAATGCTGAACGCATTGGAATGGCTGGCCACCAGCGGCGCATCGCTGAGTTTCGCGACCTGCCAGAACCCTTTTTCGTTCAGATGCGAGAGGTCAATCATGATGCGTTTCTGATTACAGGCTTTAATCAGGCGGATGCCTGCATCCGTCAGGCCCGGCCCGATATCCGGCGAGGTCTGATATTTGAACGGCACACCGTGCCCGAAGATGTTCGGGCGGCTCCACACCGGCCCCAGTGACCGCAATCCCATGCTGTACAACACGTCGAGATTGTAGAGATCGGCATCAATCGCTTCCGCGCCTTCAATATGCATAACCACAGCTAATGCGTGGTTATCGATTGAATGTCGAATATCCCGCGCCGTGCGACAAATTTTCACCTTTCCCTGTGACTGCTCTTCGATGCGCAACAGAAACGCCATCATGCCAAACGTGACGTCGCGTGCAAAATCGAAAGAAGGTGTCGGAGAAAAATCAGGATGTTTTTGAGTACCTTCCAGCAGAAATTGCGTATCCACCGAGCGATCGGGCACGGTCTTTGCAAGATCGACATCAGGAGTCGGTACCCAGGCGGCGAAAAGCCCGCCAGCAAAGCCTGCTTCACGGCAGCGAGGCAGATCCATTTGTCCGCTGGCCGGGCCCTGGAGGAATGCATGCTCAGGATTTTGACGATGTTCTGTCCAAAGTTGTAGCAAAACGTCGTTATGTCCATCAAAAACTGGCATTAGCTCTTCAGATCCGTGCGCTACGTTATTCATAAAAAAGGTCTACCTTTGATTGAGCGTGACTGAGACAACGACGAGTTGCCCGCAGGGAGTGCATCACCACTGCGATGTTGCACTAAAGAGGAACAAGTCTGTCGTCATTCACATTAGATTTTTCGATATGAAACGTCGAAGGGTGCAAAGCAACGGTTTTTCATTTAAGCCAGTTGCCTGCGGTGAAGTCAAGGGTTAGCCACTGTAATATTTAATTTTACTTTTATATATCAACACGATGGGAGTAGTTATGGTTACCAGGCGTCAATTCGTTACCGGTTTTTCCGCAATACCCGCTTTGTCTTACCTGAAGTTTGATTCGGTGTTTGCTGCCACGCCAGCCTCGATACTGGTGATGGCTATCCAGCTCGACATCATTACCAGTCTGGATCCGCATGAAAGCTTCGAATCTGTTGGCAGTGAAATTACCGGCAATATGTATCAGCAACTGGTGAAACCAAAGCTGGCCTCCCCGGACGAAATCGAAGGCGATCTGGCCCTGTCCTGGACCGCGTCTGACGACAAAAAAACCTTCACCTTCAAACTGGATCCAAAAGCCAAATGGGCCGATGGCAAACCGGTTACCGCAGAAGATGCCGCGTTCTCCATGCAACGTGTGGTGAAACTCGACAAGAGCCCGGCCTATATCATCAATCAGTTTGGCTACACCAAAGACAACGTAGACAGCATGGTCACCGCGCCTGATGCCGAAACGCTGGTGATCAAAACCGCAGAACCTGCGTCTGAATCTTTCCTGCTCTACTGCCTGACCGCCAACGTCGGCAGCATCGTGCAGAAATCGGCCTGTCTGGCGAATCAGGCAGGTGACGATTTGGGCAACGCCTGGCTGAAGAAAAACAGTGCCGGTTCCGGTGCTTTCAAGCTGCGCGACTGGAAAGTCAGCGAATCCGTCATTCTTGAAAGCAATAAAAACAACCCGCACGCGGGTAACATCCAGCGCATCATCATGCGTCACATCGTCGATCCTTCTGCGCAACTGCTGATGTTGCAAAAAGGTGATGTGGATATCGCACGCAACCTGACCACAGAACAGCTGCGTCCGCTGATGAACGACAAAAACTTCACCCTGGTGCGAAAAGGTATCGCCGGCACTTACATGCTTTCTGCTAACACGGCGCACCCGAACCTGGCTAAACCGCAGGTCTGGCAGGCGCTTAAGTGGGCCGTGGATTACGAAAATATTCAGCAGCACATCGTGCCGCTGACGCACAAAATCCATCAAAGTTTCCTGCCTGAAGGTTTCCCGGCGGCGGTGAACACCATTATGTACAAACGTGATGTTGCTAAAGCGAAAGCCCTGCTGGCCGAAGCCGGTTTCCCGAACGGTTTTGAAATCACGCTGGATCACTATTCCGCTTCACCTTCCTCCGACATCGTGCAGGCTTTGCAATCGAACCTCGCCGAAGTGGGCATCAAAGTGACCTTACTGGCCGCCGAGAGCCGTCAGGTGCTGACCAAGATGCGTGCGCGTCAGCAGCAACTGGCGCTGACCCAATGGGGCGCGGATTACTTTGATCCGAACTCAAATGCCGAAGCGTTCTGCAGCAACCCGGATAACACCGATGCTGCCAAGAGCCGCACGCTGGCGTGGCGTTGCAGCTGGCAGGACAAAAGCATTTCCGATCTCAGCACCAAAGCGCTGAAAGAGTCGGATCCGGCCACCCGTATCAAACTCTATGAAGAATTGCAGACCAGACATATGGAAAACAGCCCGTTTATCATCATGCTGCAACCGACCAATACCGCCGCCTGCCGTAATGTGATTTCCGGCGTGGCATTAACTGTCATGAACACCAGCCCTTACGAGAAGGTTGTGAAAGCGTGAGCAAGAGACTCAATGGCTATCTGAGTACCTGCATCAGCGTTTGTCTTACTTTGTTTGGTCTGTCGGTGGTGACGTTTTTTATCGGTCGCGTGATGCCGACAGATCCGGTTCTGGCTGCGGTTGGCGATAACGCCCCGCAGGCAGTCGTCGAACGGGTTCGTCATGAAATGGGGCTGGACCAGCCCCTCTGGTTGCAGTTCTTCCATTACATCAGTCAGGTGTTTCACGGTGACTTAGGCCGTTCCGCCCTGACCTCCAATCTGGTCACCACCGATATCGCCCGGTTCTTCCCCGCAACGCTGGAACTGGCCACGGCAGCGATCATTATCGCCGCCGTGATCGGCATTCCTCTGGGCGTCTGGGCTGCAACCCGTCAGGGCAGCTGGATCGATCAGACCATCCGTGTGGTATGTCTGGCCGGTCACTCGCTGCCGGTGTTTGTGCTGGCCCTGCTCAGCCTGCTGATTTTCTACTCGGTGCTCGGTATCGCGCCGGGGCCGGGACGTCAGGACATCATTTATCAGGACATGATCCCCCAGGTCACCGGCTTGTTAACCGTGGATTCGCTGATTGCCGGGGACATGGGGGCGTTCCGCGATGCACTGGCGCACATGGCGCAACCGGTGCTGATCCTGGCGTATTTCAGCATGGCCTACATCACCCGCATGACCCGCACCTTTATGCTGAACGCGCTGAGCGGCGAGTATGTGATCACCGCCCGTGCCAAAGGGTTGTCGGCGCAGCGTGTGATCTGGAAACATGCGTTTCCGACCGTCGGCGTTCAGCTCATCACCGTTCTGGCACTCACCTATGCCGGTTTGCTGGAAGGTGCGGTGGTCACTGAAAACGTCTTCTCGTGGCCGGGTCTTGGACAATATCTCACCGTCTCACTGATGAATGCGGATATGAACCCGGTGATCGGCTCCACGCTGCTGATTGGCGCGATATATGTGCTGCTCAACCTGCTGGCCGACCTTCTCTACCGACTATTGGATCCCCGCGTAAAATGACCTCACTCCCTGTTATATCGCCACCCCGCGCCGGTAGCCGCGCCTGGCTGCTGGCGGATACGCCGCTGACCCGCACGCAGGCCGTGTGGGGACGCCGTTACCGCATCTGGCTCGGCCTGCGCAAAAATCCACTCGCAGTCACCGGTCTTTTCACGGTGCTGATTGTTCTGCTGCTGTCCATTTTTGCGCCCTGGCTGACGCCGTATGATCCGGGTGCGCAGGATCTGGCGCACCGCTTAGCCAAACCTTCCTCCCTGCACTGGCTGGGCACCGACGAGCTGGGCCGCGATACCCTGAGCCGGATTCTCTACGGCGGTCGCATCACGCTGGGCATGGTGATCATCGTTGTGGCGATCGTCGCTCCGCTCGGCCTGCTGATTGGCTGCGTGGCCGGTTATGCGGGCGGATGGGTAGATCGCCTGCTGATGCGCGTCACCGACATTTTCCTCGCCTTCCCGCGTCTGATTCTGGCGCTGGCATTTGTCGCCGCACTGCGGCCGGGGATTGAAAGCGCCATTCTGGCCATCGCCCTCACCGCCTGGCCGCCGTATGCCCGTCTGGCGCGCGCGGAAACCATGCAGGTGCGCGGCACTGATTACATCGCCGCCTGCCGGCTGACCGGCGCAACGTCAGCTCGTATTGTACTGCGTCATATCATGCCGCTGTGCGTTCCGAGCCTGGTGGTACGTATCACGCTCGACATGAGTTCCATCATTATCACCGCCGCCAGCCTGGGCTTTTTGGGCATGGGCGCACAGCCTCCGTCACCGGAATGGGGCGCGATGATTGCCACCGCCCGCCGGTTCCTGTTCAGCGAATGGTGGGTGCCGTTAATTCCGGCGATTGCCATTTTTGTGACATCTCTGGCGTTTAACTTCCTCGGCGACGGGCTGCGTGACGTTCTCGATCCTAAGGAGCAATGATGCTGGTTGATATCAAAGATCTGCACATTACGTTTAAAACCAACAGCGGCAGTTTTGATGCCGTGCGCGGCGTCTCTTTGTCACTGGGTAAAGAAAAATTTGGCATCGTGGGCGAAAGCGGTTCAGGGAAATCCCTGACCGCCCGCTGCCTGATGAACCTGCTGCCTTCCAGCGCCCATTGCCGGGCCGAAACGCTCTCTTTCGATGGCATAGACCTGCGTCATGCCAGTGAAAAGCAGATGCGGCAAATTCGCGGTAAACGCGTGGGCTTTATTTTACAGGACCCGAAATACTCGCTGAATCCGGTGATGCCGGTGGGGAAACAGGTGGCGGAAGCCTGGCTGACTCACAAAGGCGGCACGAAAAAACAGGCGATGAACGCCGCCATCGAACTGCTCGATCAGGTGCGCATCCGTGATCCGCATAAAGTGGCTGAACGTTATGCGCATGAAGTCTCCGGCGGCATGGGCCAGCGCGTGATGATCGCGATGATGCTGGCGCCCGACCCCGAGCTGATGATTGCCGATGAACCCACCAGCGCGCTGGATGCCACGGTGCAGGCCGAAATTTTACGCCTGCTCGACGATCTGGTGTCCAGCCGGGGAATGGGGCTGATTCTGATCAGCCACGACCTGCCGCTGGTGTCAAAATTCTGCGACCGGGTGGCGGTGATGTATGCCGGACGCATTGTGGAAACCTTACAGGCCGGTGACTTACTCAACGCGCAGCATCCGTACACGCGCGGGCTGCTGGAATGCCTGCCGTCTCTGAAACATCCGCGGGACAGGCTGCCGGTGCTGGTACGTGATGAAGCATGGAAAACCTCATGACAGAACACGCCTCAACACACATTGATTTTTTCGATAACAGTAAGATTATCCTCAACAATCTGCGCATTGCGTTCGGCGATACCGAAGTGGTGAAAGGCGTCAGTTTCAGCGTCGCCCCCGGCGGATGTTTTGGCATTGTTGGTGAAAGCGGCTCGGGGAAATCGACCATTCTGCGCGCGCTGGCCGGGCTGAATCAGTCATGGTCCGGCGAAATGGTCATCGGCGGTGAAGACCAGACGCCCGTCCGGCAGAAGCGTTTTTTCCGCCGCGTGCAGATGGTTTTTCAGGATCCCTATGGCTCTCTGCATCCGCGTCAGACTATCGACCGTATTCTCAGCGAACCGCTGATCGTTCATGGCTTTCTGAATATTGAGAAGCGCATTGCCGACGCACTGAGTGAAGTCGGTCTGCCGCAGTCCGTGCGTTTTCGTTTCCCGCATCAGCTCTCCGGCGGGCAACGCCAGCGCGTGGCCATCGCCAGGGCAATGATTTCAGAACCGGAAATTTTACTGCTCGATGAGCCGACCTCGGCGCTGGACGTCTCGGTGCAGGCGGAAATCCTCAACCTGCTTTGCGACCTGCGTGAACGCCGCAACCTCACTTATATTCTGGTCAGCCACAATCTGGCGGTGGTAACGCACCTTTGCACCAGCATTGGCGTGATGATTGGTGGTGAAATGGTCGAGCTTCTGAGCGCAGACGATTTACGGACGGGCAACGTCAGCCATCCGCATACCGCAGAATTACGATCGTTGAGTCTCAGTTTAGAGGAACCCGAATAACCGTTTTCTCGCGGCACAGGTTCAGGTTTCACGGGCAGCTCCGGCTGCCCACTTTCTCACTGATAGACAGTTTGTGGAGACGCAAATGACCTCTGATTTACAGTGGCACGCCGCAGAAGCGACGGCTAAACGTATTACCGGTAACTGGAATAAACCCGGCGAACCGGGCGGCGCCATCACCCTCTTCGACAGTAAAACCCTGCGCGGTTTTGCCACCGGTGGCCTGGAAAACCTCACCACCGCAACCCCTTTCAGCATTGACTCCGTTGTCCGCTACGCCTCGGTCACCAAACATATTTTCGCCACGCTGGCGTTGCTGAAAAGCGATGCTGGTCTTTCGGTGAATGATCCTCTGGGCAAGCATTTACCGCAGCTGAAAGCCCCGATGGCTCAGGTGACGATAGGTCAGGCACTGGACATGACCGGCGGTCTGCCGGATGTCCGTGAAACCCTTTCGCTGCTTGGCGTGTCGGTTTACAACGTCAGCGACGCAGAAGCGATCATGACGTTTCTGGCACAAGATGGCGCGCTGAATTTCCCGGCAGGTAGCGAGATTTCCTACAGCAACACCGGCTACCGGCTGGTGGAAGAAATCCTTAAACAGAAGGGCATCTTGTTTGAAGATCTGCTGCAAAAGCATATCGCGCAACCGCTGGACATCGCGCTTCACGCACCGGAAACCTGGTTCGATATTGTGCCCGGCCTGGCGCCGGGTTACTGGCTGGACACCACCGGCTGGAAAACCGCCCTCGCCGGTCTGCATCTTTCCGCGTCCGGCAGCCTGACCGGCAGCGTCCGTTCGCTTTCCGTCTGGTTGCAGAGCCTGCTTTCGCAAACCGGCCCCGGCGCGGGCGTTTTAAAAACGCTGACAGCGCAACGTTACCTGCACGGCGATATCCCTTCCGCTTACGGGCTGGGCACCACCTCGACGCAAATAGGGCCGTATACGGTTTACGGGCACGGCGGTTCTCACGCCGGTTACAAAGCCTATTTCCTGCTGCATCCTGAGCGGGATGCAGGGGTCGCGCTGGTGTCCAACCGTGAAGACACCGCCGCGTACAGCCATGCGCTGGACGTCATGTCAGCGCTGTTAGACACCCCGCTTCCGCCGCGCAGCCACGCCCTGCCTGACGGTCTGTATGCCAGTACGGCGGAACCTTACTGGCTGAAAGTCAGCAACGGCACGGCCAGTTATCTGGGTTCGGCAGATAATCTGTATCAGGGCGCAGACGCAGATGAAGCGATCACCCTTTCCGCGCATATGCCGATGCGCCTGCGCTGGGACGGTAAAGCCATCAAAGGAGAAATCGGCCATGCACCGCGTTACTTCACGCCGGTTGAGCCTAACGATTGCCTGAAAATGGTTCAGGGCCGCTGGTATCATCCGGCGTCAAAAGCGGCGTTTGATATTGAGGGCGATAAGTTCCTGATGGGTGTGGGGACATTGCGCGCCAGCGGTCAGCTGACGTCTTTGGGCGCGGGACGGTTGCTGGTCGAATTGCCGGACGGCCCGTGGAAAAAGAACTTCTGTCTGTACTTCCAGGGGTATAACGTGAAACTGATTTCTAACCGCAGCCGCGTTCTGAATTTCCGCCGTGATGAATGCCGCAGCAGCTGGCAGCCCCTGAGTTAACGATACCGGCCCAGTCCAAAACCTCCCGCTCAGGGAGGTTTTTTTTGTTAACCCGATCACATTGCATTAATACAAACGGATCATCTGGTTCATAAAAGCACAAAATGTTCACCCCTTATGTCATAAGGCCTGCCAGCCTGATTTGTGCATAATCTCCTCTCAAAACCGCCTGAAAATTAATTTCCTGCCGCAATCGTCACTTTTGCCGTTTTGTTAATTGAATTAACATCCGCGAAACAAAGAGCAATAACGCCCCAGTTAGTGTGGCAATAAGAAACGCCGCTGAGTGTTCCGCCCGTTAACGCTATTGCGATTTAATCTTTCTGATTTAACACGTTTATTTTTGAAATCTTATTCGAAAAATACGTCAAGCCATGTTTTTCTACTGCTACAAGGGATGAGTCTATGTCTGTTAAAAATATCACCGTACAAGCGTTGCTGTGTGCCAGCACGCTGTTATTTTCGGCCACTTCCGCCTTCGCCGCTGAACACCCGCAGCTGGATAACGCGCAGGCCGCCAACGTGATCGACAGTGTGAAATCCACTCTTGCGGAACAACACAGCACGGGTTGCGTGGCGGTTGTTGATGCATCTGGTTCATTACTGGCCTTCCAGCGCCTTGACGGTTCTCCGGCGGGG
>NZ_MJIB01000004.1:810379-829508 GCF_003697865.1 Rahnella sp. Larv3_ips
ATCTGGCTCAGGCGCTTTACAGCTGGCTGCATCAGTCACAGCAAAGTACCCAACTTGATACTCAGCTCGACGCCCTTTCCGCACTGATCACCGCGCACAGCGGCGTGGACGGTGATGATTTGCATCAGTTGCTGGCGCAGCAACCGGCCGAACTGGCGCAGTTGTATCAGCAACTGGTCAGCGGCTGGTATCTCGGCGTGGTCGGTCAGCCCGGCAGCCAAAAATGTATCGGATTCGAAAATATCGTCAGCTATCAGTTGCTGAAAAATAACCTGCTGCCTCCGAGCTACGCACCGGGCGAACCGAATTTCTGGGTCAATAAACCTGCTGCTTCGCAACAACTTTCCACGGAGGTGATGGCTCATGGCTGATGCACTGAATGCAGATGTCGTTGTTATTGGCGCCGGTATTGCCGGTTCTCTTGCTGCACTGAAAATGGCGAAAGCCGGGGTTTCCGTGCTGATGCTGGATTCCGGACCGGTCATCAAACGCGACGAAGCGGTTGAGTTGTTCCGCCAGTCACCGCTCAAAGGCGACTTCACCGAACCCTATCCGCCTAAGCCGTGGGCGCCGCAACCTAAATTCCAGCCAAAAGATAACAACTATCTGATCCAGAAAGGCCCGGATATTTATGCCGCCCAGTATCTGCGCGGCGTCGGTGGCACCACCTGGCACTGGGCCGGACAGGCGTTCCGCTTGCTGCCTAACGACATGAAGATCAAAACGCTTTACGGCGTGGGCCGCGACTGGCCGATCGGTTATGAGGATCTGGAACCCTATTACACCGAAGCCGAAATTCAGATGGGCGTTTCCGGTGACGATGCGCTGGATTCTCCGCGCTCGCAGCCCTATCCGTTACCGGGCATTCCGCTGCCGTACGGGTTCGATCGCATCAGCAAACGCATCGCCAAACTCGGTTACGTACTGGGGATTGGCCCGCAGGCGCGTAACAGCATTCCTTACGACGGCCGCCCGGCCTGCTGCGGTAACAATAACTGCATGCCGGTGTGCCCGATTGATGCGCAGTATCACGGTGGCATTTCCGCGCGCAAAGCCATCGACGCCGGTGTGCGGGTGATTGCCAACGCCGTGGTGTACAACATCGAAGCCAATGACAGCGGCGACATCGTCGCCGTGCATTATCTCGATGCAGATAAAGTGGCGCATAAAGTCACCGGCAAACGCTTCGTGCTGACCGCAAACGGCATCGAAAGCCCGAAACTGCTGCTGATGTCCACCAGCGATAAATACCCGAACGGTATCGCCAACAGCTCCGGAATGGTCGGCCGTAACCTGATGGATCATCCGGGCACCTCGGTGGAGTTTTATGCCGATGAACCGGTGTATTTTGGCCGCGGCCCGATTCGTCCGGGCAGTATCAATAACCTGCGCGACGGCGACTTCCGCAGCGACCGCTCGGCGTTACGTATCGACGTCGCCAACACGTCGCCGGTGCGTTATCTGACCGAGCGTCTGGTGCGTCAGGGCTATTACGGCAAAGCGCTGAACGACAAACTGACCTATCAGTCGGAGCGTTTTATTCAGCTGAAATGTCTGCTGGAAATGCTGCCGGAGCCGGAAAACCGTGTGGTTCTCAGCAAAACCGAAAAAGACGAATGGGGTATTCCGCGCCTCGAAGTGCACTACAAATTCCCGGAATACGTGCACCGCGGTTATGACCAGTCGATGCTTGATTTCCAGAAAATCGTCAAAGAAATGGGCGGCACTGAGGTGGTGTACAGCAAGCGCGGCGTGTACGACAACAACCAGCACATCACCGGCACCATGATCATGGGCAGCGATCCGCAGGATTCGGTGGTGGACGGCGACTGCCGTACGCACGATCACCCGAATCTATTTATCGCCGGTACCGGCATTATGCCTTCCGCTTCAACGGTGAACTCCACGTTGTCGGGAACCGCTCTGGCATTGCGTATGGCTGATACGGTGCTGAAAAGCCTGGCCTGATTGATTTTCTGAGGACTGAGTAATGAAAATGAAATTCATGCTGGCGTTGCTGCCGTTACTGGTAGTGGCCGGCGCACGCGCTGATGACGCCGCGGGTCATACCGATTTAATCAAGCGCGGCGAATATCTGGCGACAGCCGGTGACTGTACCGCCTGCCATACCGCGCCGGGCGCGGATAAAACCGCGAAATTCGGCGGCGGTTATCCGCTGGCATCGCCATTTGGCGTGATTTACGGCACCAATATTTCTTCTGACAAACAGTTTGGTATCGGCAACTGGACGGACGACGAATTCGTGCGCGCGGTGCGTGACGGTGTGGGCAAAGACGGCCAGCAACTTTATCCGGCCATGCCTTATGACTCCTTCACCAAAATGAAACGTGAAGATGTGCTGGCGATCAAAGCGTACCTGATGTCGCTGCCAGCGGTGAATTCCGCGGGGCCGCAAACGGATCTGTCATTTCCGTTCAACCAGCGCTGGGGCATGCGTGTGTGGAAGATGTTTAACTTTGACGAAGGCGAACTGAAAAACGATCCGTCAAAATCTGCTGACTGGAATCGCGGCGCGTATCTGGTGGAGGCACTGGAACACTGCGGCACCTGCCATACACCTCGCACGCTGACCATGGGCATGGACACCGACAAGGCGTTTTCGGGCGGTGATTTGGGCGCGTGGGTAGCTTTCAACATCACGCCGGATAAAAATGCCGGGATAGGCACCTGGTCGCAGCAGGATCTGGTGACTTACCTGAAAACGGGCTTTGTGGCCGGTAAGGCGTCGGCGTCCGGGGCGATGGCAGAAGCCATAGAGCACAGTTTGCAGCATCTTTCAGACAGCGACCTGAATGCCATCGCCACCTATATCCGTTCCGTTCCGGCCATCGGTGATGACAAACAGACAAAACCGCGTGATGCGTGGGGCCGTCAGAATCAGGATGTGTATCCCCTGCGTGCAGAGGGGCTGACCATTGACCAGTCGGCGGCGGCACTCTTTAATGCCAGCTGCGCAGCCTGTCACGGCAAAGGCGGCGAAGGCAGCGGTGAAGGGTTCCATGCGTATCCGTCGCTGTTCAGTCATACCAGCACCGGTTCATACGACAGCCGTAATCAGGTGTCCGTTATCCTCAACGGCGTGCAGCGCCACATGGATAAAGGCGAAATCATGATGCCGTCGTTTGCCGATCAGCTTAATGACCAGCAGATTGCCACGCTAAGCAATTATGTCAGCACGCAGTTTGGTAATCCGGCGGGCGCGACGGTCACGGCAAAAGAGGTGGCGAAGATGCGTGAAGCCGCTGATTTGCCCTCTCCGCCAAAAATCGAAGACGGCATGCAGAAATAATCTGTCAGGGTAAAATCAATTCAGGGAGCCGTTGTCAGGCTCCCTTTTACATTCCGGGATAATCTCGTTTAGCGCCCAGCGACGAAAGCGTCAGGATCGAACTGGCCACCACACGGTTTTTGCCCTGCCGTTTTGCCTCATATAACGATAAATCAGCCAGTTTCAGCGACTTGCGGATGATCATACCCGGCAGGTAAAGGGATACACCAAGTGACACCGTCACGTTAAGCACCCGTCCATCCTCGAGAATAATGGCGCAATCCTCCACTTCCTTACGGATGCGTTCGGCAATGGCCATGAGCGTGCCGGGGTCGCAGGTCGAGGTCATCACCAGAAACTCCTCACCGCCGTAACGCCCGGCGAAATCATCGCTGCGCGTCAGGTGGCGTAATAACCGCCCCACTTCGGTCAGCACTCTGTCTCCGGCCAGATGACCAAAAGTGTCGTTAACCTGTTTGAAGTTATCGATATCCAGCAAAATCAGTCCGCAGGCTTCGCGCTGTAACTGCCTCTGATCCAGCCAGTAATCGAGACTGGCGCGGTTGTTTATCTGCGTCAGTTCATCGGTCGCCGCCTTCACGCGGATAGTGAAGACTTTGCCCATATAAATTTCTTTATAATTGAGGGCGTGATAACACAGGATCATGCAACCGGCAGAAATGATCTGATAAACCAGCAGTTCTGACCAGGGAACCTGAATGCCATGAATGCTGGAAATTAACGTCAGCCGGAAAGCACCGATCAGGATAATGGTGATATACAGTTCACGGTGTTTGCGCCTGCGCCAGACGCGGAATAAAAACAGCGTGCCAAGAATGATGGCGATAAACAGATTGTTCAGCGTAAACATGCCGTTGAACACAAAAGACACAATAAAACTGCACAGCCCGCTCAGCCAGCCGCCGAAAAAGGTCACTAAAATCATCGGCAACATTTCAAGACTGAAAGATAAATCGTCGACCAGTACCAGACGATTACTGCGTAAATATAAGGCAGTCATCCCGGCCACCACGCCGAAAACGATCCGCTTCCAGTGTGAGCCTTTGAAGGTAAAAGGTTCGCTGCGGCTCAGGAGAAAAAAGATGATCGACAGCGTGGCATAGGTAACACAAATATCCCCATACAAGCTTCTGAGCGATAAGATATCCGGCATAGATAAATGCGTCCCCTTACGGTTTTCCCTCCAGATTACGGGTTTTAACTTAAATATAGATGATCAATGCCCCGAAAGTTCCTCACCGTGAAATATAGCGGGACGTGTCACATTGTCGGGAATTAAACTGGCGCACAGACTACACACCAAAGGCCGTTCACTCCTTGATTTATATCTAGATACCCTCAGGCGAATCGGCGTAGGCTGAGTGCTTTCGGGTAAAGGAAGACCTGTGTTCTTTTCAATCCTTTTTCGTCAGGTGGTTTACGTCGTATGAATACCTCAGGAAGTCGCCGTGTCAGGCTGTTCAGTGCGCTGATTGAAGCCTGTATCCTTGAAAAATACTCTCTCCCGCGTTTACTTAAAGACGCCATTGCCGGTGTCACCGTCGGGATCATCGCGATCCCGCTTGCCATGGCGCTGGCGATTGCCAGCGGCGTGCCGCCGCAGTACGGGCTTTATACGTCAGCCATCGCAGGGATTGTGATCGCCATTTGCGGCGGTTCGCGTTTTAGCGTGTCCGGACCGACCGCGGCTTTTGTCGTGATCCTGTTCCCGGTGTCGCAACAGTACGGCCTTTCCGGCTTGCTGCTGGCGACGCTGATGTCCGGTTTCATGTTGCTGCTGATGGGGCTGGCGCGTTTTGGCCGGCTTATCGAATACATTCCCCTGCCGGTGACCCTGGGTTTCACCTCGGGGATTGCCATTACCATCGGGACCATGCAGCTCAAGGATTTCTTCGGGCTGTCGATGGCTTCAGTCCCGGAACATTATCTGAGCAAAGTGGCGGCGCTGGTGATGGCGCTGCCGACGCTGGATTACGGTGATGCGGCCATTGGCATCGTGACGCTTGCCGTTCTGATCGGCTGGCCGAAACTCGGTTTACGCGTTCCGGGGCATCTTCCTGCGCTGCTGGCAGGCTGCGCGGTGATGGCGATTTTCATGCAGGCCGGGCACCCGGTGGCCACTATCGGCTCACGCTTTCATTATCTGTTGCCAGACGGTTCGCAGGGCAACGGCATTCCGGCGATCCTGCCACAGTTCACGTTGCCGTGGAGTGCGTCCGGCGGCAGTGGTCTGAGCTGGTCACTGGTTCAGGCATTGTTACCGGCAGCCTTTTCGATGGCGATGCTTGGCGCCATTGAGTCGCTGCTCTGCGCAGTGGTGCTGGACGGGATGACAGGCAAAAAACATCATTCCGACAATGAACTGATCGGTCAGGGTATCGGTAATATCGTCAGTCCGTTCTTTGGCGGCATCACAGCAACGGCGGCCATTGCCCGCTCGGCAGCCAATGTGCGTGCCGGTGCAACCTCACCGGTGTCTGCGATTATTCACTCATTGCTGGTGATCCTCGCCCTGCTGGTACTCGCGCCGTGGTTGTCCTGGCTCCCGCTCGCCGCCATGGCGGCATTGTTGTTGATGGTCGCCTGGAACATGAGTGAAGCGCATAAAGTGGTGGATTTGCTGCGCCGTGCACCCAAAGACGACATTCTGGTGATGCTGACCTGCATGAGCCTGACCGTGCTGTTTGATATGGTGATCGCCATTACTGCCGGTATCGTGATGGCTTCACTGCTGTTTATGCGACGCA
Source organism: Rahnella sp. Larv3_ips (assembly GCF_003697865.1). Lineage (NCBI taxonomy): Bacteria > Pseudomonadati > Pseudomonadota > Gammaproteobacteria > Enterobacterales > Yersiniaceae > Rahnella > Rahnella sp. Larv3_ips. The sequence continues at coordinate 816,437 of NZ_MJIB01000004.1, forward strand.
TCGCCAAACTCACCCGTCTGACCGAGGTGCCTGCGGAGGTTGCGGAAGATACTCTGGTCATGCGCATTAACGGCCCGCTGTTCTTCGCCGCCGCAGAGCGCATCTTCAGCGAATTGCAGGTGCGCAGTGCCGGTAAAAAAGTGATCGTTCTGTTGTGGGATCGCGTTGCGGTGCTCGATGCCGGTGGTGTCAATGCCTTACGGACCTTCATCGCGAATCTGCCCGAAGGCACCGAATTGCGTATCGCTGAGATCCCTTACCAGCCGCTGAAAACCCTGGCCCGCGCCAGAATGCAACCGGTGGCAGGAAAACTGAGCTTCCACAGTTCGTTGCAGGACGCGCTGTAATACTCGCGCTGTAATACTCACGCAGAAATGCAAAAGGCGACCCTCGGGTCGCCTTTGTTTTATCTGATTGCTGCGCTTATTTGCTGGTATCGAGCGCCGGGAAGCTTTTCACCAGATCGTCGATGGCTTTCATCTGCACCAGGAAAGGTTCCAGTTTATCTAATGGCAACGCAGACGGGCCGTCACATTTCGCGTGAGCCGGATCTTCGTGCGCTTCGATGAACAGACCTGCGATACCTACGGCCATGCCTGCGCGCGCCAGTTCTGCTACCTGTGCACGACGGCCGCCGGATGCTGCGCCAAACGGATCGCGGGTTTGCAGTGCGTGAGTCACGTCGAAGATCACCGGATGACCGCCCGTGGCGTTAATCATCACGTTCATACCCAGCATGTCGACGACCAGATTGTCGTAACCAAAGTTGCTGCCGCGATCGCACAGAATCACCTGGTCGTTGCCGCCTTCTTTGAATTTATCAACGATGTTACCCATTTGCCCAGGGCTGACAAATTGCGGTTTTTTCACGTTAATGACGGCGCCGGTTTTCGCCATCGCTTCGACCAGGTCAGTCTGGCGCGCCAGGAATGCAGGTAACTGGATCACGTCAACCACTTCTGAAACCGGCTGTGCCTGCCAGGATTCATGCACGTCAGTGATGATTTTCACGCCGAACGCCTGCTTCAGCTCCTGGAAAATCTTCATGCCTTCGTCCAGACCCGGACCACGGTAAGAATGAATCGACGAGCGGTTGGCTTTATCGAAAGACGCCTTAAACACGTAAGGAATACCCAGTTTCTGCGTCACAGTGACGTAGTGTTCGCACACGCGCATCGCCATTTCACGCGACTCGAGTACGTTCATCCCACCGAACAACACAAACGGCAGATCGTTGGCGACTTTGATGTCCTGAATGCTAACCACTTTATGTTTCATGCTTTGGCCTTTTTAGTGATAAATCCTTCATCTGAGGCAGCCTCAACAGGCAGTTTTTCAACACGCGTCAGATGATAATGTAAGGTAATAATAAATTAATGCAGCGTAACCTGCTTGTGTTCAATCGCATGGATCTGCACTTTGATGACTTCTGAAATCGGGTCTTCCGGGCATTGTTCGACAAAGTAGCTGAGATCGGAAATAGCCACCTGATTACAGTCGAGCTGAACGTAAATCAGACCGCGATCGCGGATTTCATAAGGATCTTCCGGGTCGAACTGCAACACGGTTTCACTTGCCCGCAGCGCCATTTCAAACTGCTTTTCTTCCATCAGCGCGGCTTTCAGCGTATCGAGCATTTTGCGCACGATCACCGTGTTTTCCGCTTCTTCCAGATCGTCGTCTTCGATTTCTGCCGTTACGCCCAGATTGCCTTTCAGCCAGACGCTGAGCATGTGCTCGTTGAGCGTGTCGCCGTTGATGGGGTTAAGCAACCACATCTCTTCATCCAGCCAGTCAGCGCGTAAAATCAGCTGTGTCGGGAAAATCACCGGCATCAGTGGCAGATTCAGTTCATGGGCGATATGCAGGAAAATCACACCCAGCGACACCGGCGTGCCCTGCCGTGAAGCCAGCACTTTGTCGATCCAGATAGCATCCGACAGGCGATAGACACCGCCCGCGCCACCAAATCCCCAGGTGCGATAAAACAGTTCAATCAGGACTTCCAGTTGCTGATCCTGATCGAGATTTTCAGGCACGACGCTGCGCGCTTCATCCACCAGCACTTGTAACTGGCGGCGGACATCCTCCGCGTTGAAATCAAAGCGCACGGATTCCGTCACTTTGATCACTCCGGTACTGAGAGGGGCCGTGTTAAATTCAAAATCAGCAAGCGTACTCATAGTTATCCCAATAGCAGCGGTATTTTCGTCAGGGCCAGTTTGAGAACCAGATAGAGACAAGCGAGCGCCAGAATAAAGGCCAGCCAGCGTGTTTTCTGGCTAAGAGGTCGCTTGCTCAGGGCTACAAAACCCAACGCAATATAGATAATAACGCCGAAAAGCTTTTCGGTCAGCCAGGTTCCCTGTGGGCTGAACGGATAAAAGTGGGTGATGAAGATAAGTGAAATACCGCTTATTAACAACAGCGTATCCACCATGTGCGGCACGATCTTCACCCAGCGTTTCTGCATCATAGCAGAACCCGCCCATTTCCAGAAAAAACGTAAAACAAACAGCGTAATACTCAGCGTAATAGTGAGCAGATGCAGATTTTTCATCCAGACGTATGCCATTACCCGCTTCCTCAGATAGGGTTAATTATTATGCGGTCAGGCGATCACAACGCTGGCAGCATCCACTGTCCAAGCGTGACACGATCGTTATCACCGTAATCTTTCACGGTGGAAATCTGCTGATAACCGGCCTGGCGCAACAACGCCTGAACATCATTCGCCTGCTGCCAGCCGTGTTCGAGCAGTAACCAGCCGCGATCCTGAAGATACGCGGGTGCGCTGCGAATAATTTGAGCCAGATCAGCCAGACCGGCATTATCTGCCACCAGCGCGCTCGCGGGCTCAAAACGCACGTCACCTTGCACCAGATGAGGGTCGGCAGCATCAATATAAGGAGGATTACTGGCGATCAGCGCAAAAGTTTCACCGGTGACCGGCGCAAACCAACTGCCCTGTAAAAATCGCGCATTCGGGATAGCCAGTTTTCGGGCATTGTGTTGCGCCAGGCTGACGGCATCGGGTTGCACATCAACGCCGGTTAACTGGCAGTCGGGGCGTTCGCTGGCAACAGCCAGGGCAATCGCGCCGGTGCCGGTGCCTAAATCCAGCACGCGTACCGGCTCAGGCGGTAAATGCGCCAGCGCCTGCTCGACCAGGCATTCAGTATCAGGACGGGGAATTAAGGTAGCGGGAGAAACCGAGAGTGGCAGCGACCAGAATTCACGTTCACCGGTCAGATAGGCAACCGGCTCACCCTGCTCGCGTCGCGCAAGCAGAGTCTCCAGTTGCTGAAGTTGTTCAGCGGTCAGCAGGGTTTCGCCAAACGCCATAATGAAAGTTCTTGCCCGGCCAGTCACAAAACCGAGCAAGATTTCCGCGTCGCGTTTCGGGCTTTCACCCGCCGCGAGACGGCGGGTGGCATCACGCAGCCAGCACTGAAAATCCATTAATCCTGCTCAGAAAGCGCGGCGAGCTGATCGGCCTGATATTCCTGCACGATCGGCTGAATCAGCGTATCCAGCTTGCCTTCCATCACTTCATCCAGACGGTAAATCGTCAGGTTGATGCGGTGATCGGTGACCCGGCCCTGCGGGAAGTTGTAGGTCCGGTTACGGTCTGAACGGTCGCCGGTGCCCAGCAGGTTACGGCGTGTTGACGCTTCTTCGGCATGGCGTTTTGCCACTTCGGCAGCGCGAATACGCGCGCCCAGCACAGACATCGCTTTGGCTTTGTTTTTGTGCTGTGAACGTTCATCCTGGCATTCCACCACGATACCGGTAGGAATGTGGGTGATACGGATGGCGGAGTCAGTGGTGTTAACGTGCTGACCGCCCGCGCCGGAGGAACGGAAGGTATCGATACGCAAATCACCGGCGTTAATTTCCGGCAATTCGGCTTCCGGAATTTCCGGCATCACGGCAACGGTACAGGCCGAGGTATGAATACGTCCCTGCGACTCCGTTTCCGGAACGCGCTGAACGCGGTGGCCGCCCGATTCAAATTTGAACTGACCATAAACGCCGTCGCCGCTGACTTTCGCGATCACTTCTTTATAGCCGCCGTGCTCGCCTTCGCTGGCGCTCACGATTTCCACACGCCAGCGACGCGATTCCGCGTAACGGCTGTACATGCGGAACAGATCACCGGCAAAAATTGCCGCTTCATCACCGCCGGTTCCGGCGCGAATTTCAAGGAAGCACCCGCGTTCATCGTCAGGATCTTTAGGCAATAACAGAAGCTGTAATTGTTGTTCGAGCTCTTCGATGGTGGCTTTGCACTCTTTGATTTCGTCCTGCGCCATTTCGCGCATCTCGGGATCATCGAGCATCATTTCAGCGGTTTCTAAATCGTCCTGCGCCTGACGCCAGGCCAGAAAACATTCGGAGACGGACGTTAACTGAGAATATTCGCGGGAAAGACTGCGGAATTTATCCTGATCGGCGATAACGCTGGCATCGCCAAGCATCGCCTGCACTTCTTCGTGGCGCTCTTGTAACGCTTCCAGTTTGGCAACAATAGAAGGCTTCATGCGTGGTGTTTAACCCTGTGAAAAAAGGAGGAACTATTGCTGACCCAGCCCCAGGCTGTCGCGTAAAATTTGCAAACGCTCCACATCACCGTCGCTGGCTGCCTGTTGCAGAGAACGGGTTGGCGCGTGAATAAGGCGGTTTGTCAATTTGTGGGCTAATTCATGGATCACCGCTTCGACGTCAGCGCCCTGCGCAATCGCTGCGATGGCTTTGGCTTCTGCGTCGGCGCGAATAATATCAGCACGCGAGCGATAATCACGAATAATTTCAACGGCTCCCTGCGAACGCAGCCAGGCCATGAAGTTTGAACTCTCCTGCTCAACGATGGTTTCCGCCTGGATGGCGGCCGCTTTGCGTTGGGCAAGATTGTTTTGAATGATGCTGTGCAGATCATCAACGCTGTACAGATAGGCGTTCGCCAGTTTGCCGACTTCCGGCTCGATATCGCGCGGAACGGCAATATCCACCATCAGCATAGGCTGGTTGCGGCGGGCTTTTAACGCGCGCTCCACCATGCCTTTACCGATGATCGGCAGCGGGCTGGCGGTGGAACTGATGATAATGTCGGCTTCGGCCAGGCGGGAGTCGATATCCTGCAGGCTGATGACTTCTGCATTCACTTCTGTCGCCAGCGTCTGCGCCCGTTCACGGGTACGGTTGGCAATCATCATGTGGCGGACGTTATGCTGATGCAGATGACGCGCCACCAGTTCGATGGTTTCACCGGCACCGACCAGCAACACACTGACTTCCGAAAGGGATTCAAAAATCTGACGCGCCAGCGTACAGGCGGCAAACGCCACAGACACCGCGCTGGCGCCGATATCAGTTTCAGTGCGAACACGTTTTGCCACGGAGAAGGATTTCTGGAACAGACGCTCCAGTTCGCCGGAAACGGCCTGACCGTTTTGCGATTCCGCGAAGGCTTTTTTTACCTGCCCGAGTATTTGCGGTTCACCGAGCACCAGAGAATCCAGGCCGCTGGCGACGCGCATCAGGTGGCTGACGGCTTCATTGCCGTGATGCCAGTACAAGCTTTTACGCACTTCATCTTCACTGAGATGATGATAGTCGCATAACCATTTCACCAGCTGGTCCTGCAAATTCCCCTGCTGTTCAACGCTGAGGTACAACTCAGTCCGGTTACAGGTAGACAACACCACACCGCCCTGCACCAGCGGTTGCTGGAGCAGACTGGAGAGCGCCTGATCAAGTGTCTCGGGTGAAAATGTTACCCGTTCACGCAGAGACACCGGGGCCGTTTTATGGTTGATACCTAATGCAAGCAGGGTCATATGGGAGGCGGTTATCGGCTTATACTTTATATTAGTATGGGTTTACGTCTGCTGCGCATTCTACAAGATGCGCGAGATCAATAAAAGGCATACAGCACCATCGGTTAAATCCAATTACAAATCAGCATTGTCCCAAAACGGATTGATCGCCGATCATCTGCGCAGGGTTGAGATCACCCGCCTCGCTGGCTGTGCTAAACTGACGCACGCCATTATTGCCCTGGCACCTCATTCAGCCATCGCACAAAGGATTTAATCTGTTATGCCAATGCGTAAAGCCCATTTTGTTCGCCTTCTTCCTCTCGCAAGTTTAGTCCTTGCGGCGTGTTCTTTTAATACGCCGAAAGGCCCGGCGACCAGCCCGACGTCCCCGCAATGGCGTGAACACGAAGCGCAGGTCAAGCAACTGGACCACTATCAGACCCGCGGGTCTTTTGCCTATCTTTCCGATAAACAGAAAGTGTACGCCCGCTTCTTCTGGCAACAATATTCCCGTGACAGCTACCGTTTACTGCTGACCAATCCGCTGGGCAGCACCGAAATGGAGCTGAAAGTGCAAAGCGGTATCGCACAGCTGACCAATAATGAAGGCAAGCATTACACCAGCGACAATCCTGATGACATGATCCAAAAACTGACCGGTATGTCGATCCCGCTGGATAATCTGCGTTTGTGGATGCTCGGCCTGCCGGGTGACGGCACCGATTTCACCCTCGACAGCCAGTACCGTCTTTCTCAGGTGAAATTCACTCAGGACGGCAAACCGGGCACCGTGGTCTATCAGAGTTATGACGACGACGCGAAACCGTCCCTGCCGCAGCGTCTGGAAATGACCCAGGGCGAGCAACGCATCAAACTGAAAATGGATAACTGGACGCTGAACTGAGATGACGCAGCAATGGTGGCCGTCTCCGGCTAAACTCAATTTGTTCCTTTACATCATCGGACAGCGTCCGAATGGCTATCACGACCTGCAGACGCTGTTTCAGTTTGTCGATTACGGTGACAGCCTGAGTTTTAACGTACGCGACGACAGCGCCATCGTGCTGACCACGCCAACGGACGGCGTCGCCGATGAAGATAATCTGGTGGTGCGCGCCGCCCGTTTGTTGCAAGCCCATGCAGGTGTTTCGCAGGGCGCGGAGATATCGCTGCAAAAACGTATCCCGATGGGTGGCGGTCTGGGTGGCGGTTCATCAAACGCGGCGACCGTTCTTATCGCCCTCAATGCGTTATGGCAGTGCAGCCTTTGCGATACCGAACTGGCACAACTGGGCGTGACGCTGGGTGCCGATGTGCCGGTCTTTGTGATGGGGCATGCCGCTTTTGCAGAAGGCATCGGCGAGATTTTGCAACCGGTTGAACCGGAAGAAAAATGGTATTTGATTGCCCATCCCGGCGTGACTATTCCGACACCGCTGATTTTTGGCGATCCTGAACTGACCAGAAATACACCAAAACGTACTGTTAATGTGCTGTTGGACACGCCTTACGCAAATGATTGCGAACCGATTGCGAGAAAACGTTTTTACGAGGTTGAACAGCTACTTTCTTGGCTGTTAGAATACGCGCCGTCGCGACTGACCGGGACAGGTGCTTGTGTGTTTGCCGAATTCGACACCGAGTCTGCTGCCCGTCAGGTTTTAGACAAAATGCCAACATGGAGTCGGGGTTTTGTCGCGCAAGGTGTTAATATCTCGCCGTTGCATCATTTTCGCGAAGTCTGGTTGAGAACTGCGGGCAAAGCGTAGAGCGTCACAGTGGTTTTGTGTCTGTTCTTTGCCAGCCAATTATTCAACAGATTTAAGTAGTAAGATTTAGAAGTATCGTGAGCATAATGCTTTGGTACCGCTCACCGCCCGGTGGTACCAAAAGCCAATGTCTTCCCTGGACGCAAGCCTGAGGTTCTTCTCGTGCCTGATATGAAGCTTTTTGCTGGTAACGCCACCCCGGAACTAGCACAACGTATTGCCAACCGTTTATACACCAGCCTTGGTGACGCCGCCGTCAGTCGTTTCAGCGACGGTGAAGTAAGTGTGCAAATCAACGAAAATGTACGTGGCGGAGATATTTTCATTATCCAGTCCACCTGCGCGCCTACTAACGATAACCTGATGGAACTGGTCGTAATGGTTGATGCCTTACGCCGCGCCTCGGCCGGTCGTATCACAGCCGTTATTCCTTACTTCGGTTACGCACGTCAGGATCGCCGGGTTCGTTCAGCCCGTGTCCCTATCACCGCGAAAGTGGTGGCTGATTTCCTCTCCAGCGTTGGCGTTGACCGCGTTCTTACCGTGGATCTGCACGCAGAACAAATTCAGGGCTTCTTCGATGTGCCTGTAGACAACGTATTCGGCAGCCCTATCCTGCTCGAAGACATGCTGCAACAGAATCTGGAAAACCCAATCGTGGTTTCTCCGGACATCGGTGGTGTCGTTCGCGCCCGTGCCGTTGCCAAACTGCTCAACGATACCGACATGGCTATCATCGATAAACGTCGCCCGCGCGCGAACGTTTCTCAGGTGATGCACATTATCGGTGACGTCGCTGGCCGTGACTGTGTTCTGGTTGATGACATGATCGATACCGGTGGCACGCTGTGCAAAGCGGCTGAAGCACTGAAAGAACGCGGTGCTAAGCGCGTATTTGCTTACGCTACCCACCCGATTTTCTCCGGCAATGCAGTAGAGAACATCAGAAACTCCGTCATCGACGAAGTGATTGTGTGTGACACTATTCCGCTGTCCGCTGAAATTCGTGCGTTGAAGAAAGTGCGTACCCTGACCCTGTCAGGCATGCTGGCTGAGGCTATCCGCCGCATCAGCAATGAAGAATCCATTTCTGCGATGTTCGAGCATTAATCATCACGCCCCTGTTTACAGGGGCGTTTTGTTTTCGCCCGGCAGATGTTTTAGCTTGTGCAGAAATGAAAAAAAACCGTTGTGGCGTGAGCGACAACGGTTTTTTTATGCCTGACATCCGGATAAATCAGGAATGGCGATGGGACTTGTTGCAGCGGGAATCATAATGACGTACCCACCAGTAGCGGTCGGCAACGCGTTCGCGTCCGCCTACTCTCGCACCGGTCAGCCATAAGATGGCACCGATGAAGATACTGCCGATTGCGCCGTGGGCCAGAAATTGTGGCAGACCCAGTTCTGGCAGCTGATTTAAAATCGAATAACCAACGCCACCGACCATTGTGAGCAAACCGAGTCCCATCAGGGCATTGCCCAATACTGTTGCGGTTTTACGTTTCATTTGTCACCTCCAGTCGTCGATAGTCTTAGCATCATTGCTGTCTTGTCTTTTTCTGCTTTAACTATAGACGTCCCATCTGGTTCACTTTGAGGCAACGATCACAGACAGAGAACATTGGATGACAAATCTTTACGTTTTCCAGTCAGATACATTCGAAGGGTGAATAGTTATCCGGCTGCATTATTCATTTCCAACGGTATCTACGGCTTTTCCCCTGCCCTTTATTTGGCATGGCACTGACAGGCAGGTAAACTGTGCGCCTAAACCTCACCCGATAAAGAAGCGAAAAACCGTGAGCAGCATTAAATTAATTGTCGGCCTGGCCAATCCTGGTGCCGAATATGCCCAGACCCGCCACAATGCCGGTGCCTGGTACGTGGATCTCCTCGCCCGCCAGCACAACCAGCAACTGAAAGAAGAAAGTAAGTTTTTTGGTTATACCGCCCGTCTGTCACTGGCCGGTCAGGACGTTCGTCTGCTGGTGCCGACCACGTTTATGAACCTGAGCGGCAAAGCGGTGCTGGCGATGGCGCAGTTCTACCGCATCGAGCCGGATGAAATTCTGGTCGCGCACGACGAGCTGGATATCCCGCCGGGCATGGCGAAAATCAAACTGGGCGGCGGTAACGGCGGCCATAACGGTCTGAAAGACATTCAGAGCAAATTCGGCAACAACCCGAATTTCTACCGCCTGCGCATTGGTATCGGCCATCCGGGCGATAAAAGCAAAGTGGTCGGGTTCGTGCTCGGCAAGCCGCCTGCCAGCGAACAAAAGCTGATCGACGATGCGATTGATGAATCCCTGCGCTGTACTGAACTGCTGATGAAGGAAGGCCTGGAAAAAACCATGCGCCGCCTGCATACCTTCAAAGCTGAGCTGTAAATAAGAGTGACGTGGCGCGGAAAACCGCGCCCATTTCTTTCTTCCCTCCTGACTAACTCAAATTCCGTTACCTGCCCTGCAATTCCTCCGTTCCCTGTTGCCAACTGCAACTATTCATGAGCATTATGCGAATCTCATTTACATTCAGTTACGCCTAATGATTAACGTTGCTTTGATTGACGACCACGTGGTGGTGCGTTCCGGTTTTGCCCAGTTGCTCGGCCTTGAGCCGGATATCCAGATTGTCGGCCAGTATGCGTCGGCGGCGAATGCGTGGTCGTCGCTGCTGAAAATGAATATTGACGTGGCGGTGATGGATATCGCCATGCCCGATGAAAGCGGATTAAGTTTACTGTCGCGTTTACGGCAGCAGCGCCCCGATTTCCGCGCCATCATTCTGAGCATTTACGACACCACTGCGTTCGTACAAAGTGCGCTGGATGCCGGTGCCGGCGGCTATCTCACCAAACGCTGCGGCCCTGAAGAGCTGGTGCAGGCGGTCCGCACCGTGCACGCCGGTGGCCGCTATCTCTGTTCCGATGCGCTTCTGGCGCTGCGCCAGAGTCAGCAAACGCCGAAAGCCTTGCAGGCGCTGACACCGCGTGAACGCGAGATTTTCGATCTGCTGGTCAACGGGCTGAGCGTGAAAGCGATTGCCGAACAGCTCGAACTCAGCCACAAAACCGTGCACGTTCACCGCGCCAATATCCTTGGCAAACTCCAGTGCGATACCACCATCGAGCTGGTCCATTTCGCCATACAACATCACCTTCTCGCCTGATGCGCCGGGCTGGTCTGACGCTGTTTCTCGCCATTTTCTACAGCCTGTGCTGGCTGGCGCTGTGGTCGATCAGTTTTTATCTTACGCAAAATGGTCAGCAGGCGATGCTGCTCCTGCCGCAGGGTCTGCGTCTGGCGCTGATGACGCTGCTTTCGCGCCGTTACTGGCCGGTGATGCTGGCGTCAGAATTAGGCATTGCCGTCTGGCTGCACAGTGAACAGTTGCAGACGCACTGGATCATCCTGCTTTCGCCCCTGCTCAGCCTGATCCCCGCCGCACTTGTGCAGCATTTCTGGCGACGGTTTACCCTTTACTGGCAACGGCTTTTACTGTTGCTTGGCGCGGTGGCCGGTAACAGCCTGTTGCAGATGGCGGTACCCGGCCTGTGGCTGAATTCACCGCTGAGCCAGACGCTGCTGGCCTCCTTCACCGGCGGCATTCTGCTGACGCCATTTATCTATCTGATTTATGAATATCTCAAACAGCAGCATCTGCAAAACCTGCTGGCGCAGGAGATCCCCGATCCGCCGCTGCGCACGTCGCTCCTGATCTGGTGTTCGTTGTTCTTCGCCCTCGCCGTCTGTCTGCAAATGACGCTGGCGCCGGAAGTAGAACGGCTGCTGATCATTCTGGTTTTTCTGCCCAACGTGGTGATGGCTTACGCCTTCGGCTGGCAGGGTGGCGTACTGGCGGCGGTGCTGGGCAGCCTGATGATCACGGTCACGCGGCAGATGAGCGGCGCGTTTCACGATTTGCTCGAGCTGGAACTGTTTCTCTCCACGCAGGCGCTGCTCGGTATCGGGCTGGGGATTGCCATCAGCCGTCAGCAGCAGCTGGCGTCGCATCTCAACCGTTACCGTTTGCAGCTTGAGCAGGAGTTGCACACCCGCCGCCAGCTGACGGAGCGGCTGGTGCATACCGAAGAAGCGGTACGCAAGGAAATCGCCCGCGAGCTGCACGATGAAATCGGGCAGAACATTACCGCCATTCAGATCCAGGCGATGCTGGTCGATCGCAGCCCGCCCGGTGCGGCCACCCACGCCGCCGCCAGACAAATTGGCGAACTGTCGCAGCGCATTCACCACACCACCCGCCAGTTATTGCGCCAGCTGCGCCCGCCGGTGCTGGATGAAATGTCGCTCGACGTGGCCCTGCACCATCTGGCGGATGAATTTGCCTTCGCGCAACAGGGCGTCGATTTTCAGCTCGATTACCGCCTGACCGACGCGCCCTCCGATGACACCCTGATTTTCACGCTGTACCGGCTGGTGCAGGAACTGCTCAACAACATCAATAAACATGCCGGTGCGACGCAGGTGCGCGTCAGCCTGACCGTTCAACACAACATGCTGGTGCTGACGGTCAGTGACAACGGCGTCGGCTTTGCCCTGCCGGTGAAAGAAGGCTTCGGGCTGCGCGGCATCGAGGAGCGCGTGCGCGCGCTGGGCGGCGAATGGCTGGTTCATCAGCAGGATGGCACCCGCATAATTGTTAAGTTGCCCACAGATTTGCAAAGAACATCGCCCTGACTAGGACTAATTCCTAGTCATCTAAAACCTTGTCTCATCCGCCCGACAAAACACCCGCCTACACTCGCCTCATCAAGTTGGAGAACACCATGACAGCAACGCCGTTATCCGCCACCGACGTGGATAAAAATTACCGTTACTGGCGCGTGCATTTATTGCTGTCGATGGTCATTGGCTACGCCGCGTTCTATCTCACCCGCCGCAGCGTGAATTTCGCGATGCCGGTGATGCAGCTGGAACTGGGGCTGACCAAAGGCGATATCGGCCTGCTCGGCACGCTGTTTTATCTGGCCTACGGCGGCTCGAAATTTATCTCGGGTATTTACAGCGACCGTACCGGTGCCCGCTGGTTTATGGGCGTCGGATTACTGATGACCGGCGTGCTGAATATTCTGTTCGCCTTCTGCCATTCGCTGACGGCGTTGCTGATTGTCTGGACGCTGAACGGATTCTTTCAGGGCTGGGGATGGCCGCCGTGCGCCAGATTGCTGACCCACTGGTATTCGCGCAACGAACGCGGTTTCTGGTGGGGCTGCTGGAACACGTCGATCAACATCGGTGGCGCGGCGGTTCCGCTGCTCTCGGGTTTACTGGCCGCCACCTGGGGCTGGCAGGCGGCGCTGCTGGTGCCTGGCGCGGTCGGGATCGTTCTCGGGTTATGGCTTTGCCGCCAGCTATGCGGCACACCGCAGCAGGAAGGATTACCCACGGTGGGCGTCTGGCGGCGTGACCCGCTGGAACTGCGGCAGGAGCAGCAAAGCCCGCCGATGAGTATGAC
>NZ_MJIB01000004.1:829594-897429 GCF_003697865.1 Rahnella sp. Larv3_ips
TTCGTATGTGCTGGTGTACCTCATCCGCATTGCGCTCAACGACTGGGGGAATATCTGGCTGGCGGAGAATCACGGGGTCAATTTACTGAGCGCAAACGCGACACTGTCACTTTTCGAACTCGGCGGCCTGCTCGGCGCGTTGTTTGCCGGATGGGGGTCTGACCTGCTGTTTCGCGGGCAGCGCGCACCGATGATTTTACTGTTTTCACTGGGGCTGTTTCTGACCGTCACCGCCCTGTGGCTGGCACCGGTGCATCATTTCGGGTTGCTGGCGCTGAGTTTCTTCAGCATCGGATTTTTTGTGTTCGGGCCGCAAATGCTGATTGGTCTGGCGGCAACCGAATACTCACACAAAGACGCGGCGGGCACGGTGACCGGATTTCTCGGGCTGTTTGCCTACCTCGGCGCGGCGCTGGCGGGATGGCCGCTGGCGGTGGTGATGCAACATTACGGCTGGTCCGGATTTTTTGCCGTGCTGACGATGGCTTCGGCGTTCGTCGGGCTGCTGCTGATGCCCATGATGATGGCCGGGATCAGCAAACGCGAATTACAGTCCGCTCCGCCGGACAACTGACAAGGTTCTCTGTCCTGCAACATAACTAGAAAAAGGTAAACACCATGAAAACGACTCTGACTTACTCTCTCCTCGCCGCGGCGGTCGCCATGACGGCGTTCACCGGAGCCGCTCAGGCCAAAGGCCGTCTGGTGGTGTATTGCAGCGCCACCAACGCCATGTGTGAAGAAGAAACCAAAGCCTTCGGGGAAAAGTACGACGTCAAAACCTCCTTCATCCGCAACGGTTCCGGCAGCACGCTGGCAAAAGTGGAAGCCGAGAAAAAGAACCCGCAGGCTGACGTCTGGTACGGCGGCACCTTAGATCCGCAGTCACAGGCCGGTGAAATGGATCTGTTGCAGGCGTACAAATCCCCTAACCTCGCGCAAATCATGCCTGCCTTCCAGGATCCGGCTAAGCGCAAAGGTAACTACTCTTCCGCCGTGTACATCGGCATTCTGGGCGTCGGCGTGAATACCAACCGCCTGAAAGAGAAAAATCTGCCCGAACCTAAATGCTGGAAAGACCTGACCAACCCGATTTACAAAGGCGAAATCCAGATTGCCGATCCGCAAAGTTCCGGCACCGCCTACACCGCGCTGGCGACCTTCGCGCAGCTGTGGGGCGAAGATCAGGCGTTCGATTACCTGAAAAAACTCAACAGCAATATCTCCCAGTACACCAAATCCGGTATCGCCCCGGCGCGTAACGCCGCACGCGGTGAAACTGCCATCGGCATTGGCTTCCTGCACGATTACGCTCAGGAAAAAGAGAGCGGCGCACCGCTGAAACTGATTTCCCCGTGCGAAGGTTCCGGCTATGAAATCGGCGGCGTCAGCATCCTGAAAGGCGCACGTAACCTGGATAACGCCAAACTGTTCGTTGACTGGGCATTGTCCAAAGAAGCGCAGGAACTGGCATGGAAAAAAGGCCAGTCTTATCAAATCCTGACCAACACCACCGCAGAAACCTCCCCGAACTCGCTGAAAATGAGCGACCTGAAGCTCATCAATTACGACATGGACAAGTACGGCGCATCCGATATGCGTAAAGAGCTCATCACCAAGTGGGTCAACGAAGTGAAGATGGGCAAAGAGTCTCAATAAAAGCCCGCGTACTTATTGAGTGAACGCGCTTTGCGCCTCCCCCTGCAAAGGGGGAGTTAACGCACTCAGCATTATTTTCGCCAACACCTTTTTTCTCTTAATAAGGAGACGCTATGTCTCATTCATTAACCCTGCCTGACACCCGACGCCGTGACCCGGTTTTCGGCTGGCTGGGGCTTATTCTGCTCGCCTTTGTGCTGCTGCCGTCCTGGAGTCTGGACTACGGTCTGCTGGAATCCACGCAGGATGAAATTCTCGCGGCGTACGGCTGGTCGGGGCTGAATCTCAGCCTGCTGTGGCTGATCCTGCCGATGGCGTTACTGTTCCGTCCGCGCCATGCACAACGGCTGGAAGCCCGCCGCCGTCATCAGTTTGATGCCGCCTGGTCGGTGTTTTGTGCACTGTTTATGATCGTCAGTGCCACGCTTATCGGACGCGGGCTGGGCTACGGCAGCATAGTGATGTTTATTGCCCTCGGCGCGATTTGCTCGCTGGCGCTGTCACGCCTTGAGTGGCTGGGCGGTGACCGCTTCGTCCTCGGCTCGCTGATTTGCATCATCGCGCTGATTGGCGTGTTCATCATTTATCCGAGCATTGCGATTTTCATCCCGATGTTCACCAACGACGCCGGAGATTTCGCGCCGCTGGCCTTTATGGCGGTACTCGGTCAGTCGCATATTTTGCAGGTGATCTGGAACTCGTTCCTGCTCTCTGTCGCCGTCGGGATCGGTTGTACCTTCTTCGGGCTGGTGCTGGCGATTTACACCACGCGCATTGCCAAACGCTCGGCGATTATCGGGCGTATTTTCTCGATTTTGCCGATTGTCACCCCGCCGTTTATCGTCGGGCTGGGCGTCACCCTGATGATGGGCCGCTCAGGCTATGTCACCGAACTGATGGTTGACTGGTTCGGGCTGACCAACACCAACTGGCTTTACGGTTTCACCGGCATCTGGCTGGCACAGGTGCTGGCGTTCACGCCGATGGCGTTTATGATCCTCGACGGGGCCATCAAAACCATTCATCCGTCGCTGGAAGAAGCGTCGTATACGCTGCGCGCCAGCCGCTGGCAGACCTTTCACCGCGTGTTTCTGCCGCTGCTGAAACCGGCGCTGGCGAACGCCTTTCTGATTGTCATCGTCCAGTCGCTGGCGGACTTCAGTAACCCGCTGGTGCTCGGCGGCAATTTCGACGTGCTCGCCACGCAAATCTACTTCTACATCACCGGCGCACAGCTGGATTATCAGGCCGCCAGTACGCTGGGCGTGATCTTACTGGTGTTCTCGCTGCTGGTGTTCTGCGTGCAATATATGTGGATCGGCAAACGATCGTACGTCACCATTTCCGGCAAAACCTCACGCGGCGACGTTCAGCCATTGCCGGTCACATTGGTCTGGGGCGTGACCGCGCTGCTGGCGGTGTGGATAGCCTTCAACGCCCTGCTTTACGGCAGCATTTTCTACGGCAGTTTTACCGTCAACTGGGGCGTGGATTACACCCTGACCTTCGACAACTTCACCAAACTGTTCGGACAGGGCTTCTCCGACGGCGCATGGCCTTCGCTGCTCGACACCCTGCTCTACGCCGGAATTGCCGCGCCGATCACCGCGCTGTTTGGTTTGCTCATCGCCTACATCGTGGTACGCCAGCAGTTCCGTGGCAAAAAAACCATCGAGTTCAGCACCATGCTGTGCTTTGCGGTGCCGGGCACGGTCGCGGGGATCTCCTACATTCTGGCGTTTAACAGCGCGCCGGTGTATCTGACCGGTACGGCGGCCATCGTGATCATTTCCATGGTGATGCGTAACGTGCCGGTGGGTATCCGCGCCGGGATCGCCGGGCTGGGTCAGCTGGATAAATCGCTGGATGAAGCCTCGCTCAGCCTGCGCGCCGGATCGATGCGTACGGTGATGTACATCCTGCTGCCGTTATTGCGCCCAGCCATTTTGTCGGCGCTGATTTACAGCTTCGTGCGCGCCATCACCACCGTCAGCGCCATTGTTTTCCTGGTCACGCCGGACACCCGCGTCGCCACCGCCTACATCCTCAACCGGGTGGAAGACGGCGAATACGGCGTGGCGATTGCCTACGGCTCAATCCTTATCGTCGTGATGCTGGCAATCATTTTCATCTTTGACTACCTGGTTGGCGAAGCGCGAATTTCCCGCTCAAAAGCCAAAACCGGCCAATAATTCTGGAGCGCTTTGACATGACAATGACCACTGAATACCCGGTTAACACCGCACCGGCAGAAACCACCAAAAGCTTTGTTGAGCTGAAAAATGTCGCCAAACGGTTTGGCAACAATACGGTGCTGGAAGGCCTGAACCTGGCGATCCCGAAAGGGAAAATGGTCACCCTGCTCGGCCCGTCCGGCTGCGGTAAAACCACGGTACTGCGCATGGTCGCCGGGCTGGAAAAACCCTCTGAAGGCCGCATTTTTATCGACGGCGAAGACGTTACCGATCGTTCCATTCAGCAGCGTGACATCTGCATGGTGTTTCAGTCTTACGCCCTGTTTCCGCACATGTCGCTGGGGGAAAACATCGGTTACGGGCTGAAAATGCTTGGCCGTCCGAAAGCTGAAATCCGCGACCGGGTGCGCGAGGCGCTGTCGCTGGTTGATCTCGAGGGCTTTGAAGATCGCTACGTCGATCAGATTTCCGGCGGTCAGCAGCAGCGCGTGGCGTTGGCCCGTGCGCTGATCCTCAAACCGAAAGTGCTGCTGTTCGATGAACCGCTGAGTAACCTCGACGCCAACCTGCGCCGCAGCATGCGCGAGAAAATCCGCGAGCTGCAACAGCAGTTCAACATTACCTCGCTGTACGTGACGCACGATCAGAGCGAAGCCTTTGCGGTTTCCGACACCGTGCTGGTGATGAACAAAGGCAAAATCATGCAGATTGGCGCGCCGCAGGAGCTTTACCGCCAGCCCGCGTCACGCTTTATGGCCAGTTTTATGGGCGACGCCAACGTCTTCCCGGCGGATTTGCACCGCGATACCGTGGAGATTTTCGGCTATCACATCCCGAAACCCGCCGCGTTCGCACCGGGCATGCAGCAATGTACGGTGGGCGTCCGCCCTGAGGCGATCACGTTGGGTTTACAGGGCGACGACAGCCAGCGCTGCGTGATCACCCACGTGGCCTATATGGGGCCGCAGTATGAAGTGACGGTGGAATGGCATGGCCAGTCGTTGCTGTTGCAGGTCAACGCCACACAACTGCAACCGACCGCAGGTGACAATTTCTTCCTGCAAATCCATCCGTACGGCATGTTTGTGCTGGTGTGATAAATCCAAAAACGTAAAAAAAGGTGCCGTTTTTCAGCGGCACCTTTCTTTATTCTGACGCAATTTTCTTTATTCTGACGCAATTTTCTTTATTCTGACGCAATAATGTTCAGAGCGGCTCGTCGAAACGCAGTAACCGCCCGGCGTTGCCCAGTACCAGCAAGGTACTGAGATTGTGCAGCAGTGCGGCAATTAACACGCCCGCCACGCCGAGCAACCCCATCGCAGCCGCCGCCATCACCACCAGCGTCCAGCCCAGCCCGATGAACACATTGATTTTCAACGTTCTGCGGCACGCCCGGCTGAGGCGCACACAGGTGCCGAGACGGCGCAAATCGCTGCCGATCAGTACCACATCGGCGGAAGCCAGCGCGATATCACTGCCGCCCGCGCCCATTGCAACCCCGACCACACCCGCCTTCAGCGCCAGCGAATCGTTAATGCCGTCACCGACCACCATCGGGCGATAGCCCTGCGCAATTTCCGCAGACACCTGATGCAGTTTATCTTCCGGTAAAGCCTGAGCGACCACGTCGCTGATGCCCAGTTCACCGGCAATGCGATGTGCCACGCTGGCGCGGTCGCCGGTCAGTAAAAGCTGGCGTTGCAGCCCGAGCTGACGCAGTTCGGCCAGCGCGGTCTGCGCTTCAGGGCGTAACGAATCCGCCAGCAACAGCCAGCCGAGAAAATGCCCGTTCAGCGAAAGCCCGACCAGCGGCCCGTCATGTTCAGGCACATCACTGACCGCGATATTGTTGTGGCTGAAAAATGCCGGACGTCCCAGCAAAGCCTCGCCCTGCGCGGTGTGCGCCCGCACGCCCATGCCCTGTTGTTCTGACACCTCTTCCAGCGGCAAATATTGCTCACGCGGCAGTAACTTCGCCAGCGCGCGGCTGACCGGATGGCTGCTCGCCGCGCCGAGACTGGCCGCCAGGCCAAGCACCGCTGCCGGGGATTCGTTTTCCTCCAGCACCGTGCGTTGCAGATGCAGTTCACCGTGGGTCAGCGTGCCGGTTTTATCGACCACAATGGCGTTGAGATCGGCCAGCTCTTCAAGGAATGCAGAGCTTCGGATCAAAATCCCGTGGCGCGCGGCGACAGCAATACCGGCGATGGCCGTCGCGGGTGCGGAAAGCACCAGCGCACACGGACAGGCCGCCACCAGCACAGCCAGCATGGCGTGGGCATCACGCGTAATAAACCAGGTCGCCGCCGCGATCAGCAAAATCAGCACCAGATATTGCCCGGCATAACGTTCGAGCAGACGGGTGATCGGCGGTTTGGCATGTTCGGCTTTTTGCATCAGCGCAATCACTTTGCCCAGCGTGGCATCCGCGCCGGTTCGCGTGACTTCGACAGACAACAATCCGTCCAGATTAATAGCACCGCCAAACACGTCGTCCCCTGCGCGGGCTTCCTGCGGCACAGATTCACCGGTGATTGGCGCGGTATCCAGACTGGCGCTGCCGGACAACACGCGGCCATCTGCGGGCAAACGGTCGCCTGCACGCACTTCCACGCAATCGCCGGTTTGCAGCTGATGATTATCGATTTCTTCAATCCCGCCACCCGGCAGAATGCGTCGCGCACGGCTGCGGGTCAGACGGCTCAGTGCATCAATGGATTCCTGCGAACCGATCACACTGCGCTCTTCCAGAATGTGACCAAAAATCATGATGCCCGGCAGCAAGGCGGCGGTCATCAGGTCGCCGGTCGCCCAGGCACCCAGCATCGCCAGCGCGATCAGCTGATCGGTCACGCCATGCAGACTCGGGCTGCGCAGACTGTACATTGCCGAGCGTAATACCGGCACCGCCACCAGCAGGGACGCCACGCCAAACAGAATCTGCCCGACGTCGCGCTGCTGTGGAAACACCCACTGCCAGATCCAGCCGCATAGCAACAGGCCGAATGCGGTCATCGCCAGAAGCAGCTGCACCGCCATGTTCCGCTGCTCATGGCGCGTGAGCAGCACGCTTTTCGCTGACGGTTCTTCAGAAGAGATCGAAGTCACAGGGTAAATACCTCAGGGTTGAGAGGATGAACGGTCTGGCCCCGGCAGGATCAGATGCGCGTCGTCGTGAGGATTAACGGCAGTCACGCTGCCAGCCTGCGCGAGGATTGGCGGCATCCGTTCACGCCATAAACGCCACAGCAGTTCGGGCGAATGATCGTTCGCCAGTTGCACAATGGTCGCGGTGTCGGTGGAAGCCCGGGCAATCTGTTCGCTGGCTCTGGCATGGGAAACCTGTAAGGCACGGTCCGCAGACTGCACGGCGTCCTGATGCACGCGGGCAGCCTCATTGCTGGCGCTGGCGATGTTCTGTTCCGCCTGCTGGCTGGCCGTCAGCACTGCATTAAACGCATCCACCGCTGAAGGGGGCAGCGATGACTGCACGTCAACGCGGCGAACTTCGATACCCGGATCGCTGCCTGCCGCTCTCAGGGCGGCGAGCTGCTGATTGATCCCCTGACGTAAATCCCCGCGCAACCGCTCACGGCTTTGCGCAATCTGGCTGCCGTTTCCGGCCATTTCCGGCCTGGCGACCAGAATGGTATCCAGATCCCGTGAGGCGCAAATCGCCACCGCCGCGTGTTCGGTTAATCTGTCCAGCGCAGGCAGCACGTGCGCGCCCTGCAACACATACGCCACCGGATCGGTGATGACGTAATACACCTGCACATCCAGCTGAACCACACCGGCATCGCCGGTCAGTAAATACCCCGCACCGGCGACCGCGTCACTTTTCTCGCTGCCGGTATTGTTCCAGGCGGGGATAATGTCTGAGCGCAGCAAGGCGGTGACGTGATGTTCAATCACCCGGTCAGCGGCGGGCAGAATATCCACCTGCTCCAGCGGCTCCGGCCATGCCAGTAAAAGCCCGGCGCCCGCCGTGCGCGAAACCGCACCAAAACGCATCACCACCGCGCGTTTATCCGGCTCAATCTGCCGGACATTGGAGAACAGCCAGTCAGCGGCGGCAATCAGGGTCATGGCAAACAGCGCCAGATACGCCAAGCGCCCCGCCTGAAACCAGGCATTCCCCTGAAAACGGGCTAACGGATTCATGGCTGCGGCCCGTGAGTGGCGGCGGGTAAAACCGGCGGACCTTCCACCAGTTGCTTGAACGGCGCGGCATCGGTGCGCAGCACCATCTGGGTGCCCGGCGTGATCACGCTGCTGAGCGTGTCGAGCGAGCGCAGCAGATCGTAAAGTTCGGGGTTACCGGCACGGGCGCTGGCGTAGATCGCCGCACTTTGCACCTGCGCCTGCGCGTCGATATTGGCGGCTTTCACGGACGCATCGGCCTTCATCACGCGGGCTTCGCGCTCGGCGGAAGAACGAATTTCTGCCGCCTGACGTTTACCTTCGGCTGAACGTTCGGTGGCGATGGTTTCACGCTCTGCCCGCATGCGATCCACGGTGGCATCTAACGTCACTGACGGCAGCGTCAGGCGTTCAATGCCCACCTGCACCAGTTCGATGCCGTAGCTGTCGAGCAACTGGCGGGCAATCTGGTCATGCAGATGCTGTTCAAAACCGGAGAGGAGGATTTTGCTGGCGTCGGTGTTCACCAGATCGGCCAGCGCAAACCCGCTGGTGGTGGTTTCCAGCGCCGACCCGATGAAGGTTCGTATCTGCGCAGCCGCCATATCCGGCTGATTTTGAACCGCACGGATAAACCGCTGCACATGCTGAGGATCGTTTTTCACCTGCCAGACGGTATACGCCTGCACGATGATGCGCAGGCCGTCGCGCGTGCCGACATCCTGCAAACCGCTCGACGTGGTGCGGATCCGTAAATCCACCGGGATGGCGGTTTCCAGCGGCACCGGAAGATGCCACGCCAGCCCCGGCTGCAACAGCACACGCACCGGGTCACCAAATCTCGTGATGACCATCGCTTCACCGGAACGCACCTGCACCAGACAGGCCGTGGCGACAATCAGCGCCACCAGCACGACGGCCACCGCCGCCCGCCGCCAGAGTTTGGGCGCGGCCGGTCCGCCATGATGATGATGGTGATGGTGATGATGTCCGGCAGCGTGGTGATGCCCGCCATGTGCGTCGTGATCGTGGCCGTCAGGGTGTTGGGAATCACTCACCGGGTAGTCTCCGCTTTAACAGGATGTGCCGCTTTATCCGCTCCGGGCGTAAATGGCAGGGTAAAATTTCTCAGATCCAGCACCGGCGGCGTCCCGTCACCGATACGGTGATCGATAATCAACACCTTCGGATGTGGCTTCATCGCCAGCGTCAGCTGGCTGAAA
Source organism: Rahnella sp. Larv3_ips (assembly GCF_003697865.1). Lineage (NCBI taxonomy): Bacteria > Pseudomonadati > Pseudomonadota > Gammaproteobacteria > Enterobacterales > Yersiniaceae > Rahnella > Rahnella sp. Larv3_ips. The sequence goes on from NZ_MJIB01000004.1 coordinate 838,818, forward strand.
TAACGCTCGGTGAGGAAGGATTGTCCGCCAGCCTGATACGCCTGATTATCGGCGTTCGTGCGCAGCGCCATGACCTGCGCCCGGACAATATTTTCGTGGCTTTGTGCGCTGGCGGCATCGAGCGCCAGACGGGCAAATTGCTGCGCGGCATTAAGCTGCTGCGCGGCCTGTCCTTTCTCACCGGCAATCGCGCTTTGCGCCAGGATTTGTGCTGCCTGCACGCTGTGATACGCGTCCGCCGCGCCCGCAGGCGGATGGATCGATTCAATCACCGTTGCCAGCAGTTCCACGCCGCTGTGAAACTGGTCCAGCTGGCGTTGCACTTTCTGGCCGATATCAGCGGCAAGTCGGGTCTGCTCGCTGCCCAGCAAACTGTCGAGCGTGCGCGAGGAGAAATCATGCACCAGCACCTGATTGGCGATACTGCGGATCAGCACCGGCATGTTTTCGGTGTGGTACAGGCTCGCCATCGCCGCGTCGTCGTTCATCGCCACGCGGTAAACGAAGCGCACATCCATATCCATGATTTGAAAACTTTGCCGGTCGCTGGCGGCGCTGGCGATGATTTGCGATTTGTCGCTGCTGTGGCCGGAATCCCATAACCGGTTAGCGCTTTCCGGCGCCGGGCCTTCGGCGGTGTCAGCCACTTGCGCAGGCACCGCGGTTAACGGCTCTTCAGAACCGGTGGTCAGTTCATGTACTTCGCCGTTATCGACAAACTGCGTGCGGCCAAACGGCCACGGCAGTCCGAGGTGTAAACCGGGTTGTCTGACCGCCACCGGTTTACCGAAAGATTCATAAATGCCGCGCTGGGTCAGCGGCACTTCGCTGATGCCGGTCAGCAGCCAGCCGGTCAGGATCAGGAACGCGGCCAGCGGCAACAGCGCGCGGCGGATAAAATGGAATGCCCAGATCTGGCGCAAATCGATACCAAAATGCTGATGCAGTTCGTTTTGCACAAACTGTAACGTACGCGGTGGCCAGCATATTTGCGCGGCCAGCAGGCTGCCCGCAATAAACGCCGGTTCTTTGTCCTCACGCGGCGGCGAAAACATCGCCATCAGCGCACGCAGCAAAAGCTCGAGCGCCACCAGCGCCGGTAACAGCCCGGTAAGCCGCAGCAGCTGTGCCGGCCATACCGACGGACCACGGGCGAACATCAGGGCCAGCGCACTCAGTAAAAAGACGGCAATCATCATGCGCATCATCAGCGCCAGTTTTGCCGCCTCCGGCCATTCCAGCGGATTTTTTAACGTCCAGTGGCGTTCCAGCACCAGCACCGCAAAAGCGCAGAGTAGCAACACCGAACCGGCGAAATAGCCCGCGTCACCGGTGTCACTGACCGGCAGCGGCAGTTGCCATAGCAGCGCGATAAGCAGCAAGGCGGCTGCCGCGGGGAATGCCTGAAAGAAGACGTGCGCGTCGATATAACGCATAACCGGGCGCATCCACGGGCGGGAAATCAGACGGTGAGAAAATCCGGCGGGCGTTGGCGGCGTGATGTCTTCCACCCCCGGCGCAAACTGTTGCGCACGCCAGCGGGAGATGCGCCGCGCGCATTGCAGGGAGGCGGCGCATACCCACATCGCCGCCATCATATTGCCGGTCACCCACGGCCACACCGACGCCGGCGCAACCATATACAGCATCAGCAATATCAGGTACATCACGCTGCTGATCACCATCACGCCGGTGATCAGCCCGTTCAGCCAGCGCGTATGGGAGGCGGCGGCCTGAAAGCGCAGCGGTTTGCTGGCATCATCAGCAGGAGATGTTGTGTTTATGCTCATGTCCGCTCCGGCAGAGGAAATAATCATCCGCAGCGCGGGCGGTGAGCCCTGTGTGCGGAATGAACCGGGCGTAACGGTATAACATTACAGAATTTTCAGCGATATGAATTTGGTGGCTTTTTTGGCACGAATTGTAAGCGTTTATCTTAAAGGCGCAGCGGCGGGACGCATGATGAAAAAAGGTGCCGTGATTAAGCGGCACCTTCGGGATTTCAGAGACTGTCTTCTGCGACGTAATACTGCGGATCGTCGAGTTCATGAGAACAGAACGGCCCCGCTTTCTTCAGCAGACTGACACAGTCATTGCTCAGATGGCGCAGACGAATGGTTTTACCGGCGTCGAGATAACGCGCGGTCAGCTTATCGATCGCCTCCACGCCGCTCGAATCCATCACCCGCGTACCGGCAAAATCCAGCACCACGTTTTGCGGATCATTTTCAGGGTTGAACAGTTCGGCAAAGGTCGCGGCAGAGCCGAAGAACAGCGGCCCGTCCAGCTTATACACTGCCAGATCGCCTTTGGTTTTGTGCTCACGGATACGGATACGCGCCTGTTGCCAGGCAAAGACCAGCGCCGAAATAATCACGCCGCTGATCACCGCCACGGCCAGATCGGTAAAAATGGTGATGACGGTAACAATCAGCATCACCAGTACATCGGCTTTTGGCATACGACGCAGACGACGCAGCGAACTCCACTCAAAGGTGTTGTAGCAGACCACCAGCATAATGCCCGCCAGCGCCGCCACCGGCAGCAGACCGATGTAACCGGAAAGGCTGACCACAAACAGGATCAGCAAAATAGCGCCGACCGTACCGGAAATCCGCCCGCGACCGCCGGAGGTGAAATTGATGATCGATTGCCCGATCATCGCGCAACCGGCGAAACAACCGAACAGCCCGCAGATCGTATTGCCCGCGCCCTGCGCGATGCTTTCACGGTTGCCGTTGCCTTTCTGATTGCCCATTTCATCGAGCACCGTCATGGTCAGCAGCGATTCAATCAGCCCGACCAGGGCGATAACGACAGCGTAAGGCAGAACAACTTTCAGCATCTCCACGCTGAACGGCACCACCGGCAGGCTGAAGTGCGGCAAGGCACCGGAGATATCCGCCAGATCCCCGACGCGCAGCGTATGCAGGTTAAAACCAATCGCTACGGCGGAGACAACAATCAGCGCCGCCAGCGAAGACGGGATAATTTTGGTCAGTTTCGGGAACAGCACGACGACGGCAATTGCCAGCAGCACCAGCCCGTACATCAGCGGCCCCTGCCCGGCAATCATGTGCAACTGCGCCAGCATAATGACAATCGCCAGACCGTTTACAAAGCCGTGTACCGCAGGCAGCGGCACCAGGCGGATAAACTTCCCGAGGCGAAACACGCCAATCAGAATTTGTATCACACCGGCAAAAATCGTCGCCCACAGCACATATCCCATGCCGTGCTGCGCCGCCAGACTCATCAGCACGACCACGATGGAACCCGCCGCGCCCGACACCATGCCCGGCTTGCCGCCGAACAGCGCAGTCACCAGCCCGATAATAAACGCCGTGTGCAAACCGACAATGGGAGACAATCCGGCCACCAGCGAAAAACCCACCGCTTCCGGGATCATCGACACGGCCACCACAAATCCGGCCAGCGTTTCATTCTTCACTTGCGATAACTTCAGACCACGCGGGCTAAACATAAAACATCCGGTACATTTCCAGTTCAGTTAAAAAATTGTGACAAGTATCTAAAAATGACGGAACCGAGGCAAGGTTTAATCCGCTGCACCGCGGCGGGCCGGTCACAAGCGGATCGAGATAAATGTGGTTCTCGTGTATAATGCGGGGAATTGTGGTCATTACATCGTGCGATTATACTTAATCGTTTGATTATTAAGATATTAAGGTGAGAAAAACATGGGATTCAAATGCGGTATCGTCGGCCTGCCGAACGTCGGTAAATCAACTCTGTTCAATGCGCTGACCAAAGCGGGTATCGAAGCAGCAAACTTCCCGTTCTGCACCATCGAACCGAATACCGGTGTGGTACCAATGCCCGATCCGCGTCTCGACCAGCTGGCCGAGATTGTAAAACCGCAGCGCATCCTGCCAACGACCATGGAATTCGTGGACATCGCGGGCCTGGTGAAAGGCGCGTCTAAAGGTGAAGGCCTGGGCAACCAGTTCCTGACCAACATCCGCGAAACCGAAGCTATCGGCCACGTGGTACGTTGCTTTGAAAATGACAACATCATTCACGTTAACAACAAAGTGGATCCGGCTGATGACATCGACGTTATCAACACCGAACTGGCGTTGTCTGACCTCGATACCTGCGAACGTGCAATTCACCGTGTGCAGAAACGCGCCAAAGGCGGCGACAAAGATGCGAAAGCAGAACTGGCCGCACTGGAAAAATGTCTGCCACAGCTGGAAAACGCGGGCATGCTGCGTGCGCTGGATCTGTCCGAAGAAGACAAAGCGGCCATCCGCTACCTGAGCTTCCTGACGCTGAAACCTACCATGTACATCGCGAACGTCAACGAAGACGGTTTCGAGAACAACCCTTACCTCGACATCGTGCGTAAAATCGCAGACGCCGAAGGTTCAGTGGTGGTAGCAGTATGTGCCGCCGTGGAGTCTGACATTGCAGAACTCGACGACGCTGACCGTGAAGAATTCATGGCTGAACTGGGCATCGAAGAGCCGGGTCTGAACCGCGTGATCCGCGCCGGTTACGAACTGCTGAACCTGCAAACTTACTTCACCGCGGGCGTAAAAGAAGTTCGCGCATGGACCATCCCTGTCGGCGCAACCGCCCCGCAAGCCGCAGGTAAAATCCACACCGACTTCGAGAAAGGCTTCATCCGCGCACAAACCATCGCGTTCGAAGACTTCATCACCTACAAAGGTGAACAAGGCGCGAAAGAAGCCGGCAAAATGCGTTCAGAAGGCAAAGACTACATCGTTAAAGATGGCGACGTAATGAACTTCCTGTTCAACGTCTAAATAAAACGTGTTGTCTCATGAGGTTTCATTGAATCTCATGAGTTTCGCCAAAACTGATTAAATCCACGCAGTTGTGTGGATTTTTCATTTCATAGCGTCTCAAATGATTTCGTAGAAGCGCAGTCAAAAATGAGTACGTAGGTGAGTACATCAAACTTTCATCTTTATTTTTAGTGAGTACAACAACGGTATAATAAATATACAAGGAATCGTTATGCTCACTGATACTCAATGCCGCACAGCAAAAGCGAAAGAAAAGCTCTATCGTCTCAACGATTTCAATGGCTTATACCTTGAAGTTAAACCTAATGGCAAAAAGGCGTGGCGCTATCGGTTTAAACTTAACGGTAAATCCAGCATGTTTGCGCTGGGTGAGTACCCGGCGGTTAAACTTGCCGAAGCTCGCGAGAAATGCGAGCAAGCGCGTAAACAAGTCGCAAATGGAGTTAGCCCTACTCAGGTTCGACAGCTAGATAAGATCCGCAAGTTCAATGACGCATCCAACACCTTTGAGCTAGTCGCTAAAGAGTGGTTGCAGATGAAAGACTGGGCCGAAATCACCAAAACGCGGCGACTAGATATGCTTAAACGTGTGGTTTTCCCTGCAATCGGTAAGCTCCCAGTCAGAGAAATCACTCCACATCACATTCTGAAAATTCTTCAGGAAACGTCTAAGCGCGGCGCTCCGACCGTTGCCGCTGAAGCCCGCCGCACCATTTCATCCGTTTTTGAGCTAGCAGTAGCGACGCTCAGAGCAGATAGCGATCCTGTCTGGCCAGTGCGTAAGGCGATTCCGGCAAATAAAACGCAGCACAAACAGGCATTGTCTCCGCAGCAAATCGGGAAGTTATTGAGCTGTTTTGACAACAGTCGCGGCTCATACCAAGTTAATTATTGCATGTGGTTAATGTGGTGGACGCTAGCGCGTCCAGCCGAAGCCACCGAAGCAGCATGGGCCGAATTCGATCTTGATAACGCATTATGGATCATTCCGGCAACGCGTATGAAAGCTCGTAAGGAACATGTTATTCCCCTTCCCTCCCAAGCAGTCAAAATGCTCAAAACGCTGCAGGGATTAACCGGGCATCGTCAGTATCTATTTCCAGGCAGAGATAATCCGCTAGGGCCAATGACATCGCACTCACTGCGTCAGCTACTTAAAAGCCTCGGCTGGAGTGGTACTTATAGCCCACATGCTACCAGAACTACAGGCAGTACACGTTTAAACGAGATGGGCTATCGACCAGATGCTATTGAAGCTCAACTTGCACATGCTGATACTAACAATGTCCGCCGCACATATAACCATGCGACCTATCTTGATGAACGTAAGGTGATGATGCAGGAGTGGGCTAATAAACTTGATGAATGGGTAAACAGCACTGATGTTTCGTAAACGCTGATGCGTTTGTGTTTCACCGTTGATTAATATATTAAATTTGTGATTATTTAAAACAACCTACAATTCAACCTATATTATGTATAAAGCATGAATAACGGATGTTGATTAACCTCATTATCAAGCAACCGAAATTTTCACATGCCCTGGCTTGATTTAGCTGATAGGAGGCACCCTGGCGCTACGCGGCCATCTGCGTTGTCAGGTGCCGGTCTACAACACCCTGAATGATTTTAAGTCGGTTGACGTCATCTAAAGTAAAAAACTCCGCTGCATGAGCCGTTATCAGAATCCCTTGATGGTAAATCTCGTGACGGACGTCTTAAACCTAGCCCAGAACGGACATTACAACTTTGCTGTTACATAGATTATTAAGGCTCGATAGGAATGTCTAATAACTGGCTCATTAGCAATGTCCATATGTTGCAAAAAACTTTGAGACACTCAGACCGAATGACCGCTGTTTACCGCTGCTTAAATGGTTCTAAATGGGGTCCACTTGGAAAACGGAAAACATCATACGTTAAGCCTATTTTTTGTACAGACTGCTATCTACTGAGCATAACGAACGGTATTTTCCCTGTCCCAACTTGAGGTTTGTTCGCCAGACGCAATCTCCACTCAGGTTGATGTGTTCCCATCCCAGCGGAGATAGATGTGTAAACCTCGCCGTTAAATAACGCCGTTAAAACGCATCACTTCGATAACGACCAGTCCGGCGGCAAGAGCGCTAGTCGCAAACAGCAAGTAATCGCGCAGTCCTGCACGTTTTAATCGAGACGTCTTCTCTAATTCGCTGACCCGCGCTGCCATGCCTGTTGCGACGTTTTCCTGCAAGGTCAGCTTGTCCATCAGTAAGGCCAACTGTTGCTGGTACTGATCCGCCTGCTCTTCAAGGGCCAGAGCCAGCTTCCCTGACTGTTGCCATTGCTCCTGCTGCTGTCGCTCGAATTTTGGGACAACCTGCTTCAGGAGGGCAAGCTGTGTTGCGTGCTCATCCTGACTTGCCTGCAAACGTTGAAGTATCTCCTCCTGCTGCCAGCTTAAGGACTGTAACCGGTTAATCTCCTCTTCATGTTCCTCGACACGCTGTGCCTGTTCCAGTTTGTCTTCCACCTGGGATTTCAGATGTTCAAGAATAGCCAGTGAGTTTTCGCGGCTGCTGAGATCCAGCATCGTGTCGTTGTGTTTCAAGTCTCGAATCGTATTCATTAACGCCAGATGAAACTCTTTCAGCACGACATTTTTTTCTGACTGGATTTGTAATAAACACTCGATCACTTCCTGGGTGATATTCAGACTGCCGCCCAGGTTTGCAATCATCGTCGCTAAGTCAGTGTCATTACTCGAGGTGAGACTGCCAGCCCAACGCCCCAAAAAACCACGATTATTGAAGTCATCTGCCGCTTTTTGTATCCCTTTACTTCTCTCTTGTTCCTCTTTCAGCTTTTTGCCTATTTCGTGGAGATTTTTTTTGAAACTGGCGATGCTGGGATCTTTGTTCTTCTCAACAATCGTGACAACCGTCATATTAGTGCGCTCCCAGCTTTTGAATCTCTTCGGCAAGAGAGAAACGAGTCAGTCTGATGACATCATTGTTCAGTTCTGCAGTATGCTCCCGGGTTTCACTCATCAGATTCACCGTGCTACCTGCATATTTTTGCAGTTCAGCCACCATACCCACACTGCTTTCATGGTTAGTAATCAACTGCTGGAAAGCCTCCCGTCCTTTTGCGGTATAGGCAGGTTCCGTTGAGAGTATCAGGCTGACGGCTTTAGGGACGATATCGGCCAAAAGGTAACTGCTCAGCCCAAATCCCATCGCGCACAGGGAGGCAGAAATATAAGGGGCAAAGGGAGCCAGTGGAGCAAAAAGAGCCACCATACCGGATTCAATCACCGGTTCAACCGCGTCCCAGAACACCAGAGTCCCGCTGGTGATAATGACCTCAGAGACTTTATAGATGGTTTCTTCCTTGGTCATGGTTTTGCTACCCTTCATCAGCGAGAGTGCCGCCATGCCCAGATCATAGATATTTTTTGCTAACTGATAAATTTTGCCGATGGCCTGAGACAGTGCATTCAACACGAACTCGAATAAACCTCTAAGCAGATTTAACGGGGCTTTTATCAGGTTAACGATAACCTGCCATATTTTATCAAAAAAGCGTTTCAGACGGATTTTCACCTGCGCTTTCTGGGTGATAAACAGGTCAACAACTTCATCCTTCAATGCTTTAATCATCGTGGTACTGAGCGTTTCAAACACATCCCACCCGACATTTTTTAATGCCTCTTTCCCTGCGCCAAAGGCCAGACCTCCCGCCTCGTTTGCCGCATCTTTCATTTTTTTTGCTTCGATATTAGAACGCGTACCCTGTTCTTTGCACAGCTCTTCTTTCTTATTTACCGGGGGTTTCTCATTTTTTAAAATGTTAGCCTCGACCGCTGCAGCCGTCTCTGCTGAATCCATCACCATAAATTTGACGGTGCAGCCCTCTTCAAACTCCGCCTCCATTTTGTATTCGGTGCCATTCTTTTTGGCGTTTTTATTTTCATTAAGATGCCCGGCATGCCACCGTTTCTGTAAATCCTTAGCATCGCCGATATACCGTACCTCACCGGCGCTGTCATAAACCACATAGACACCCGGGGAATTAGGAACATCTTTCAGGCCTTCCGGCACACCATTCTTGATCGTGAACTGGCCATCAAACTTCATGGTGGAAATAGATGAAATGCCATGAGTGAAACTTTTGCTTATCATTTCCTTCCACTGAACACCCCGATTCGCTACGGCAAGCACACTCGCAGACGACGTGGCGTTAAGCGTATCATCCACCGTTGTACTGAAGTTGGGGGCCTTGGCATTCGGTTGAGAATTTCGTTTATTACGAAAACCGCCAATCAGTTTTCGTGCAACATTATCAACGGTTTTATCAACAATACTGTTCAGTAGGGGGTTGAGAGTATTGAGTTCCGGATATTCCTGAACCATGGTAGGTGATGACATAATGGTGTGTCTCTCTAGCTGTGGATGAAAGGCCTATAAAATAACGAAAGCACTCGAATGGCAGGCTCCGAGTGAAGGTGTTCAGGTCCGTTACGGGTAATCAATCTGTTGATTTTATCAAGTTTGAGTTGATTCTACGTTGGAATCTTCAGCCATGCATCTATAGAAAGAGCCATTGAGTCATTGAAACGAAAAGGCATCCCGATTAATGAGCAACTGGTATCTCATCTTTCTCCCCTGGGTTGGGAACATATCAATCTAAGTGGAGATTACGTCTGGCGTAATAATCTTAAGCTGGGATCCGGGAAATATCAGCCATTACGCACAGTCGATGCCAAATTGTACAAAAAGCAGTCTTAACGTGGGATAATTTCCGTTTTCCAAGCGACCCCCTAAATAACCGTGTGTAATATCGTTACACTTTTACCAGACCATGTTCCTCTATGGGGAAGGGGCTTACGGTTTCCATGACAGGCAACATCTGCTAATCGCTCAAAGCAGCCCAACTCCCCGGACAGTAAATGACATAACCTTCCCTAATGTTTTTTCTCAATCAACAGGTATGGATGTGACCAGTCCGTTACCTCCTCATATGAAACAAACCCATCATGCTCCAGTGCGCAAACACCCTTATGGCTGGCAACATAATCGTATACAGCCTGACTTTCCAGCCCCTGTAACATGTGCGACAGCAGCTTCCGGCGCATCACATCTGACTTCCAGCGTTTACGCGCTGCCACATCTTTCCAGGTAATGTTGAAAGATTGCCCTACCGCGTTGGTAACGCATTTACCGTAACGATTGGTTTTAGCTGTGCCCTCATAGTGATCAAGCAGCAACCCCAAATCACCTCGTAAAGGTTTCAGAAGGCGTTTCCAACGTTTCAGTACTCGTTCAGCCTCGAGCTTGCCTAACTCACGATTCAACAGACGTCGGGTTGTAGTGGTTTACTGAATTTGGCCACCTGAAAAGAGGTGATATGCTTGCCTCAGAACAATACAGGTGCCCCAATTAAAAAAGAAATTTCAGTGCAGAGTTCAAACGCGAATCAGCCCAACTTGTTGTCGATCAGAATTACACCGTTGCTGAAGCGGCTAAAGCGATGGATATCGGACTTTCTTCCATGACACGCTGGGTTAAACAGTTGCGTTCACTTTGCAACTGTGGGGGACAATTTGTTCATTTTTGATGGAAAAAAATCGTAAATGGAGAAGTTTTAAAATAACTGAATCAAAAGGAGCATGCAGTACCGCCGTTGAGTCCTGGCAATGAGGTCCTCGCCTGCTAAATCAGAACTATTTTCACTCTTCAGGTACAACGGAGGGCGATACTCTGCCCTCTCTATCAAAAGTTGGTCGTCGCTATGACGTCCAACTATTCGACACCACTTCTGCCTGCTTCAAAATCAGCTCCACGGCACCCGGCGTTTTATCTGGAGGATACTTATACTTACGCAAGGTCTGGCGTACCAGAATACGCAACCGCGCACGCACGCTTTCACGTACCTGCCAGTCGACAGTGGTGGATTTACGCAGTTGCCGTGTGACCTCGATGGCCAGCTTTCTGAGCGTCTCGTCGCCAAGTTCACGCACCGCGCTTTCATTTTCGGCCAGCGCGTCATAGAAAGCGATTTCATCCGGGTTCAAGCCCAGCGCATCATCGCGCGCCATCGCATCTTGGAACGCTTTTGCCATCTGGATCAGCTCTTCAATCACCTGCGCGGTTTCAATAGCGCGGTTATTGTATTTGAGCAGAACCGCTTTCAGGCGGTCAGAATATTTCTTCTGCTGCACGACGTTGTTTCCAGAGCGAGCATGGATACCGTCATTCAACAGTTTTTCCAGCAGTTCCACCGCCAGGTTGCGCTGCGGCATCTCCCGCACTTCTTCCAGGAATTCATCCGACAGTAGCCCGATATTGGGTTTATCCAACCCGGCCAGAGCAAAAACATCCTCAACCCCTGTAGCGACAACCGCGTTATCGAGAATCTTACTCAAGAGAGAGTTTTTCTCGGACTGGCTAAATTTTGCCTTGGGATCAAGCTTGATAAGTCCCACTCTGACCGCCGAAAGAAACGCGAACTCTTCTTGCAGGGGATTTGCTTCGTCCAGGGTGTTACAGAGTGACCAGGCTTTACTCATCGCCAGTGAAACGTCGAGGTAGCGTTTTTTACCGTCATCCAGACCCAAAATGTAGTTCACGGCATCACGTAAAAACGCTAATGGATCGCGAGAAAAGCCTTCGTAGCTAAAGCCGGGTTTTCCTGCTGACGGCGCGAACATCCCGTGAATGACGTCGATTTTTTCTAACAGAATGGCAAAGGCTTCCCGCGCATCCACCGTGGTCTGCCCTTTCCCTTTCGAATCCGTGTAGGTTTTTAGCGCCTGCTTCAGCTCGTTGGCGATACCGATGTAATCCACCACCAGCCCGCCGGGCTTATCGCGGAACACGCGGTTAACACGCGCAATTGCCTGCATCAGGTTATGACCACGCATCGGTTTATCTATGTACATAGTGTGGCAACACGGTGCATCAAAACCGGTTAACCACATATCACGGACGATCACCAGCTTCAGTGGGTCGTTCAAATCCTTAAAACGCGCTTCAAGACGCTTTTTGGTCTGTTTGTTATAGATATGCGCCTGGAGTTGGTCTTTATCTGATGCCGAGCCGGTCATAATGACTTTGATAGCGCCTTGTTCAACATCCGTGCTGTGCCAGTCCGGGCGGATCTCAGTGATGGCGTTATAGAGCTTTACACAGATATCACGGCTCATGGCGACAATCATCGCTTTGCCGTTCATGGCCGCATTGCGCGTTTCAAAATGTTGAACCAGATCGGCGGCAACCTGCCGGATACGAGGCTCTGACCCCACCAGCTTTTCCAGACGGCTCCAGTCACCTTTGGTTTTCTCCTGCTGGCCGGTCTCTTCATCTTCCACCAGCTCATCCACCTGGTCGGAGAGTGTTTCCAGCTCCTCATGATTCAGGTCGAGTTTTGCCAGTCGCGATTCGTAGTAAATCGGCACGGTTGCACCGTCATCCACCGCGTCCTGAATATCGTAGATAGAGACATAATCGCCGAACACGGCACGGGTATCTTTATCTTCAGACGCAATCGGCGTCCCGGTAAAGCCCATAAACGACGCATTCGGCAGCGCATCGCGCATGTGTTTGGCGTAGCCATATTTATAGACGCCGGTTTCACGGTCCAGCGTGGCGCTCAGACCGTACTGGCTGCGGTGGGCTTCATCGGAAATCACCACGATGTTGCTGCGTGAGTTAAGTGCCGGGTGGCTCTGTTCATTGTCCAGCGGCGCAAACTTTTGCACAGTGGTAAAAATAATGCCGCCGGATTCACGGGCATTGAGCAGCTCACGCAATTCGTCCCGGTCATTAGCCTGCAAAGGTGTTTGCTTCAGCAAATCCTGCGCCTGGCAGAAAGTGGCGTAGAGCTGCCCGTCGAGATCGTTACGATCGGTCACTACCACTATGGTCGGGTTGTTCATCTCTGCCTGTTGCAGCAGCTTCCCGGCGTAGCAGCACATGGAGATACTTTTGCCGGAGCCCTGGGTATGCCATACCACGCCCGCTTTTTTACTGCCGGGAGTAATGTTGCTGCGCAACGGCAGGTGTTTGCCGGTAGACGCCACAATCGTTGCCGTGACGGCTTCACGCACGGCGTGGAACTGATGATAGGCGGCAATCTTTTTGATCAGTCGTTTGCCGTCATACTCAAAAAGGACAAAGTAACGGATGTAATCAAGCAGAAGTTCGCGGTTAAAGAAGCCCTGCACCACGGTTTTGAGCTGCCAGTCAAACTGCGGTTTATCATCTTCGTTAGATACAGTTTTCCACGGCAGAAAACGCTCTTCGTCAGCAGTCAACGAGCCAATACGGGCATTTTGCCCGTCACTCACCACCAGCGCTTCGTTGCAGATAAACAGGTCGCTGAGTTCGTTTTTATAGGTTTGTAGCTGGTTAAAGGCGGCCCAGATATCGGCATTGGCATCAATCGGGCTTTTCAGCTCAATCACCGCCACCGGCAGGCCGTTGATATAACCAATCACATCCGGGCGACGCACCTGCTTTATCCCCTGAATGGCAACCTGATTCACCACCATAAAGCGGTTGCTGGCTGTGCGGTTAAAATCCATCAACAATGCTTTGTCGTGGATAACCTTTTCATCACGTTTGTACTCAACGGGTACGCCGTCAAGCAGCAGATGATGAAATGCTTTATTGCTGACGACCGGATCCGGGCTTTCGGGGCGGGTAATATGCAGTACCACCTCTTCCAGCACAGAAACAGGGAGATGGGGATTGATGGTTTGCAACTGCTCCAGCATTACCGGGCACAGAAATACATCATGGAATGAGGCACGCAGCGGGTTGTCGCCATCCGGCGCAATATCGGGCCCGTGTAGCACTTCCCAGCCCTGTTCAGCAAACCATTTCAGGCACTGCTGTTCTAAATCGTCTTCACTCAGCATCAGGCTTCCTCTGTCTCAGGTTCTTCCGTTTCTTCCGGCGCGTTGGAAATGTCTTTGAGCGCCATATTTAATGGGGCAATAAAGGGGTCGAGCGCTTTTTCAAACGCCGTCAGATTGATGAGTAGCCAGTCAATCATCGCTGGCCAGTTGCTCTCATCGAGGCTGGTGGCAGGCGTGGCGAAAGAGATTCGGCACGATTTTTTGCCTGGCAAAGGCTCCCACTTCAGCGCATGGCCAAAGGTATTTTCAATCGCCTCTTTATGCTCATAGAGCCAGTTAAATGCAAAGGTATTGCTCTCCGCCGAGGATTTGGCAATCCACAGCTCAACGCGGCTCTCTTTTTTGCTGAAAATCAGGTTATAGGACACGCCGCTGATACCAGATCCGGCACTGAGCCAGTGGTCGGTCGACGGGCTGATATTGTTGTACAGCGTGCAATGGCTGGCTTTCAGGCGTTCCAGCGCTTTGGTCCAGAAGGCTTTGCGTAACTGATGCCGGGTTTTCAATTCCCCGCTGGTGGACTGCTCTTCCGCTTCCTTTTGCGCCATACCAATCATGAAAGATTCGGCTTCCGGCGTCGGGATCACCTGGCGAATATCAACAAACACATCGTCGTTGAATTTGTATGGCTTAACCTTAAAGCACTGCACCCGCAGGCCAAACTGCATTAGCCACAGGGCGGTATTGGTCACTTCTTTGCGAAAGCTGGCTGCCACCATCATCACTCGCTGCGTGCGGCTCAGGTTGATTTGCACTTCATCCAGACTTTCGCACTCCAGAAACTCCGCCATCACTTCCGCCGCCGGACGGGTTTCTCCCGGCTCGTATTTATCAAGATAGAGCTGGAAGATATCGAGGATCTGATCTTTGCGCAGGTTGGCGCAGTAACCGGCATATTTCAGCGCCTGCCACACCACGTCGCGCCCGGAGTCATCGAGCTTGTTTTCGATGATCACCAGATTACGCTGCTTATCGATCGCCAGCAGGTCGAGACGTTCTTTGGTGTCGTCAAAACCGGCGAATTCTTTCTGGATAATCAGCAGTTCGTCGTCGTTGTCGCGGGTTAATGCCTGGGGGTTTTTCGCCAACCACTCCTGCAGGTGATAGCGCTCTGTAAAACCGAGGCTGCTGAACGATACTTCTTGCAGAGAGTGCAGGCTGTTGGTCGGCGTATCGACTTTATACATTTTCCGCCTCGCTTAGCGCCCGCTCGGCTTCCGGCAGGGTGATTTCGCCGGAGAGAAGTTTGGGGAGAAGGGTGTCGCGGAGTTGGGCTAGTGACTCAGTTTGTACACTGAGCGACTTAATCTCATTAAATAAATGTGTACATTTAGCATGAAATAAATCCAATACTTTATCATCAGGCTGAGCAATTTTAATGCCCGAGAAAGTAGACGTATTGACGTTTAACGTTGCACTGCCTGCGCTACCTAGAACATGAAGATAATCTTTCAATCCTAACATGCAAAAATAAATGTAATAGAGAAATGAACTCTTGTGAGGTGTGACAGAATTTATTTGCTGATTGGTATGAGATGGTTCATTAGTGATAGAAACGACACCAATGGTAGCTATACAACTAACACAGATAGAGTTTGCGGGCACAAGTTTTTTTAGTTGCGAGTTTGAACCTGCCGCACTTAAATATTCATTGGTTTTAAGCACAAAGAGTTGTCCGTGCATGTCTGGTATCTTTATGAATGGAATATCATCGCCAAAATACTCTGGTTCTTTTTTGGACGGAGTTTTGCCACAAGTAATTTTTCCCATATCACTAATTGACGCAACACTCCACTCTTCAGGAATTTCCCCTAACTCACTATCCTGCATCGCAGACGGAAACAGCTCTGCCGTGGCTTTTAACTCGGCATATTGTTCAGGGTGTTCACGCTCAAAAACCGCCAGCGCATCAGCATCTTTCCCGGAAATCGCTGTCATAGCGGCAAGCATCGCGTCTTCCTGCGAACCGCCCGCTTCCAGTGCTGTGATTTTGGCTTTTACCGGTTCAAAATCGACAAACCAGCTTTTGAACAGGGCTTGCGCCATTTGTTCGAGAGTATGGTTGATTTCGGTATTTACTTCTATTTTTGTATCCAAGGAGTCAAGTATTAAAGCGATTTTATTTTGCACGGGTTTAACGGGTAATGAAACCTTAAATTGGCTAAAGTGCCCCTTATTCAAAATTGGGGTTGCACTTCCTCCAGCAATTGCTTTGAAATCATCCTGCAGAGTTGAAAGATAATAATAGACATACTTGTAATCAAAATGTTCTGAATCTACAACGATGGCATTTATCTGCTGATTAGTAATGCTTTCACCGGGTAATAAAACCGTTTTCCCCATATCTGAACCAATACAAGATACCGCAATACTATTTTGAGGCAGTAAGCAATTCCGCACCGCTTCGACACCCTGGGAAGACAAATACCTTTCGGTTTTATCTATAAGTCTACGACCGTCCATATCTTTTGGCGTTACAAAAGGAATACCTTGTGCGCTAAAAGCATCACTAATTTTGGAAGGCGGTGTTTTACCAGTGATAACTTTACCTAGATCCTCAATTTTGTATTCATATAACTCAAAACTCATAACCCAATCCCCCCAGATTCGCCTTAATCTGCTTCTCCAGCTCAGCGCTCTCTTCCAGTTGCTCTTTCAACTGCTCGGTCAGTCGCGCCATCTTCTCGGCAAAGGGTTCATCGTCTTCTTCCTGCTCGACAGCACCGACATAACGGCCTGGGGTTAGCACAAAGTCGTTTTTCTGGATATCTTCCAGCGTTGCGGAGAAGCAGAACCCGGCTTCGTCTTCGTAGTTTTTATCCGCCTGCCAGTTCTGGAAGGTGTCGGCAATTTTGGCGATATCCTCACGGGTAAAATCGCGCAATACGCGGTCTTTCATATAGCCAATCTGGCGGGCGTCGATAAACAGCACCTGGCCTTTGCGGTGGACTTTACCGTTGCCGCCGGATTTGTCTTTGGTCAGGAACCAGATGCAGGCCGGGATTTGGGTGTTGGTAAACAGCTGTCCCGGCAGCGCCACCATACACTCCACCAGATCGGCTTCGATCAGATTGCGGCGGATCTCGCCTTCGTTGTTGGTGTTGGAACTCATCGAGCCGTTGGCCAGCAGCAGCGCCATCGAGCCTTTCGGCGCCAGGTGGTGGATCATGTGCTGCATCCACGCGAAGTTGGCGTTGCCCTGCGGTGGCGTGCCGTATTTCCAGCGCGCGTCCCCCTCCAGCTTCGCGTTCCACCACTCTTTCATGTTGAACGGAGGGTTAGCCATCACGAAGTCGGCGCGCAGATCCGGGTGCTGATCGTCCAGCAGGGTATCGGCGTTTTTATTACCGAAGTTAAAGTCGATGCCACGGATCGCCATGTTCATCGCCGCCAGCTTCCAGGTGGTCGGGTTGGACTCCTGGCCGTAGACGGAGATATTACGTTTCTGCTCGGCAGCGTTATAATTCTTCTCCCCCGCATGCTCTTCAATAAAGCGGTCGCTGGAGACAAAGAACCCGCCGGAGCCCATCGCCGGGTCATACACGCGTCCATTGTACGGTTGCAGCATTTCTACAATCAGGGTCACGATACTTTTTGGTGTGTAGTACTGGCCGCCCTGCTTACCTTCCGCCAGCGCAAACTGGCCAAGGAAATATTCGTAAACGTGGCCGAGAATATCTTTGCTCTTTAAGCTGAGTTTCTCGCCGTTATATTCCGGATTGCTGAAGTTGGCATCAGAGAAGGTATTAATCAGCCCGGTTAATACCTCGTTGCCCAACTGGTACTGGCTGATGCGGTTCAAAATGCCTTTCAGCTTCGGGTTGGTTTTTTCGATTTCATCCAGCGCGTTATCCACCAGCCAGGAAACGGAGCGCAGTTTGATGTCCTGCCCGGTGGCTTCATCCACCCACAGCACGGTGCCGGTTGGCAGCATGGCTTTATTTTTCAGCGTCTCCCAGCGTGCGGCTTTCGGCACCCAGAAGATGTTCTTCTCGGTATAGTAATCTTCCACTTCCAGCTCGTCCCGGATCGCCTGTGCATACTCTTCATCAGAGTCGTAATCGTCGCGCGACATAGCGTAGATATTGTCTGGGTTGCCAACATCGCGGAACAGGGTCGTCAGCTCCTGCTGGCGTGCCTCAAAGGCATCGGAAACATACTTCAGGAAGATGAGCCCCAGCACCACATGTTTGTAATTGGCGGCATCCATATTGGATCGCAGCTTGTCAGCGGCCTTCCAGAATTTATTATCCAGCTCGTTCAGGAACTGTTGTTCGGCGTTGTTCATGAAAATCCTCGGGGTAAATCGCAAAGAAAGAGCAAAAATGCCCTATCGCAAATTATTTTTTGGAATGCAGTTCGCAAAATGATACCCGGAACGGTAATGATTACAAACGCCACTGCGTAAAGAAATTTGCATTTGAGAGGTGAATAGTAGGAAACTAAACTGCCGTTCCGTTTGCAACTTCAGCGCTTTCACCAGATACGCAGTTCATCCTTTGAACTGTGAGAGCCGTCCTGCAGCACCGAAACGATAAATTAGCAAAGTATTAAAAGTGAGTAATTGCGCATAACTTTTGATTAAAGGTAATCAGAAAGTTGTCGATGGTTATTCTTTGGCTTTTTTTTATGTGAAACAGGTAAAACTATGTCCTGGCTTAATTCCATTTTATTGGCGCTTACTTCTGTACAACCTTATATGGTGCCAGCAACCGTTATTGGCCTCGTCAGTGTTGCATTTTTCTGTTTTATTTTCTTCTATCTCTACAGGTCGGTTAAAATTGTTAACCAACTGAAAAAATATACACAGTCAATTAATCACATTGAAAATGATGAGCCTGAGAATCAAATCCAGCATTTGAAAAATTTGTTTGTTCAGCCTGAGATAAAGCATGCCTGGAGTGAATTTGCGGAATCCCTGCATCCCCAGCACGAACTGGTCGGCAGTGAAGAGAAAATCGTCAAAATTCGCGCCACTGCACCGAGCGCTAATTTTTTCTCAGAACAACAGTTAGTGGATATTCCGCTCAATACTGAATTCTTTAAGCATTTACCCGGCATTCTGACTGGTGTGGGGATTATCGGCACGTTCTATGGGCTGATGATTGGCCTAAACCATTTTGACCCCAGCACGCCGGAGCAGGTGGCCAGCAGCGTCAATAATCTGCTGCACGATGTGCTTTACGCCTTCCTTGGCTCTGCAGTTGCTATTTTTGCTTCCATTGTCGTCACGTGGCTGGAGAAATTCTCTCTAGCGAAATGTTATAAATATCTGGAAAAATTTACCGCTTCAATCGACAAGCTCTATATCAGCGGCGTGGGTGAGGAATATCTCGCCTCACTGGTTAAATCCAGCAACGAAAGCGCCACTCAGGCGCGCCACCTGAAAGAGAGCCTGGTCACCGATCTTCGCGATATGCTGTTGCATCTTGCCGAAAGCCAGAAAGTTGAAAATGAACGCCTCGCGAATACATTGAGCAACACCTATCGTGAATCAGGCGCACAATTTGCTGACCAGGTGAGCGGCGCAATCGAAAATAGCCTTAAATCGCCACTGGATAAAATTGCGGGTGCAGTTCAGACCGCCAGCGGCGATCAAAGCGGCATGGTACAAAACATGCTGCAGGATGTACTGACTGCATTTATGGCGAAGCTCGATACTACCTTTGGTCAGCAGTTTACGAATCTCAACGAAATGATGGGGCAAACCGTCGGTGCGATTCAGACGATGCAAAGTGGGTTCTCTGCCTTGCTACAGGATATGCGGCAGGTCAGCGATGACTCCCGGCAGGGCAGCGCACAGCTGATTGAACAGCTGCTCTCTGAAATGAAGTCGGGCCAGCAGGCCATGCAGGCGGGCATGAATGACATGCTTACTAGCTTACAGGCCTCCGTCGCCAAAATTGGTGCTGAAGGTGAAGGCGCTGGCGAGCGCATGGCTCGACAGCTTGAGAAAATGTTTGCCGACAGCGAAGCGCGAGAAAAAGCCCAGGCAGAACATATGTCCGCCTTTATTGAAGCCATTCAGAATTCAGTACAGCAGGGCCAAAGTGCCACAATGGAAAAAATGGCGGCTTCTGTCGAAGCACTCGGGGATCAGTTGGGCAGTCTGTTTGGTCAGATTGATAAGGGCCAGCAACAGATATCAGCGAACCAGCAGGCTAACCAGCAGTCCCTGCACGAACAGACACAACAAGTGATGAGTGAAGTAGACGATCAGATCAAACAGCTGATCGAAACCGTTGCCAGCCAGCATCAGGGTACGACTGATACCCTTAACAAACTTGCAGAACAGACCAACCGCCAGATTCAGGATATGCAAAATGGCGCAGAAAAAATGCGTGCGGCGGCGGAGCGCTTTGAACACGCAGGAGAGCGGGTATCGGAGGCCAACCACCTTACCGCTGAAGTGCTGAATAAAGCGCAATCAGCAGGTTCATCACTATCCCTTGCCACCAGCGAACTCACTTCCGTTGTGGCTGATTATCGTAACAATCGGGAAGCTGTTAGCAAATCCATTGCCATGCTGGAGCTGCTCGCCGCAAATACGCAGTCTGAACAAACCACCCGCAGCCAGTTCATCACCGATCTTAAGCAGCACGGTGAGCGCTTGCAGAGCTATAACCGTGAAGCGCAGACCTTTATGGAAAATGTCAGTGGCGTGCTCGGAAAAGGTTTTGAAGATTTCTCAGAAGGTGTTTCACGCAGCCTGGATAAAACGCTGGGCAAACTGGACGTCGAAATGGCGAAAGCCTCTAATCTGCTTGCAGGCTCTGTCGAACAGATCGGTGAGAGCGTCAGCGAGCTTGATGATGTTCTGTCTCGCGTGCGTGCCTGAGGGGGTGACAGCTGATGTTTGGGAATGCATTTGGCGTTAAAAAGCGCCGCAGTGATGAAGCTGAGAAGCCCTTCTGGATTTCTTACGCCGATCTAATGACCGCCATGATGGTGTTATTTCTGGTGGTGATGGTCGCGTCGCTGAGCTCCGTTACACAACGCATTCAACGCGCGGAGCAAGGGGAAAAAGTCAGGGGGCAGGATATTGCCAGATTATGTGAGCGCCTGGAGTTGCATGCTCGTAGGATGAACAAAACCATCGAGGTGGATTGCCACGATAACCGTATCAGCTTTGGCGAAGCTGGGCGTTTTGACCACAACCGTTTTTTCCTGAACGCCGAAGGGCAAAAAGCGTTGCAGGATGTCGTTCCACTTGTGCTGGAGGCATCCGACAGTGACGAAGGCAAAAAGTGGTTTAAACAAATCGTTATTGAAGGATTTACCGATACCGATGGCTCTTACCTCTACAATTTACACCTCTCACTGCAACGTTCCGAATGGGTGATGTGCAGTTTGCTTGATAGCCGCAGTCCTCTGCAAAAGAGCATTTCTGCCGAGCAGCAGATCCAAATCCGCAAACTTTTCCTGGCGGGGGGCGTCTCGTTTAATAACGCGAAAGAAAGCAAAGAAGCCAGCCGCCGCGTTGAGTTGCGCATGCAGTTCTTTGGGCTTAAGGATAAACGTGATGGTGCTGAAGAGGTGGATTTCCCTCCGGTCGTTAATAAAGAAGTTTGCCAGTTGGTAATGCCGCAATGACGCACGCGCTCAGTTCTCTATCGCAGCGTATTGCAGCGAAGCTATCTTCCAGCCAGCAGGATGATAATTATCTGCGTAATGATTTCCACGCGCTGGCTTCTGCTGGCCGTGAGATGGAAAAGCGATTCGATAAAGCAGAGAAAATCCCCACGCCTCCACACGAAATGCGGCTGGCAGCCCTGCGTCGTTTTCGTCTTGCAGAAGAACTGAGTGAACGTGAATGGCGGATGGTGTTTTATGGCCTCGCCGATACCGATCCGCTCTACCCTGACAGGCCAGTATTACTGGAGGATGATACATTCTTTCCCCATGTCGACAGTGCTATCAAAAAACAGATTGAATCCAAAACACTGAAACGCAAGGATTGGGCAGCACTCTGTTCAAGTTATTTTGCCTACAAACACGAATCGCCAGAAATTAACCCGCACTGGTGTGTGCTGCGTGGTCATATCGCCAGGGGATACCCCGTAGTAAAAGCCGCTATCCGCAGAGAAAAGTCGTGGATGAAAACCATTGAGTTTTATCACGATATTTTTACGCCTCAGGCTGGCGGTGTGATATCCCAGCAGCTCCTTTCCGGAGAGAGTAACTCGTTATCATCATTAGAAAAAATAGCGCAAATCCCCGATAGCAGCTGGTTATGGAAGCGTATTTTCACGGTGTTGCTGGCGCAGCTCGATACTCTGGACGATCCTCAATATCTGGACAAAATCAGTTGGCTATTAGGCCTAGCGACACAGTGGGTACGTTTTCGCGATGACATCCTGACGGCGACGCTGACCCGTTACTATCATTCTACTTATCGCGATCAGGCACATTCCGCCCTGAAACAGGCCGCTCTGGAGTACTGGGATAACCCGCAGCTAAAAAGCCAGCAGAATAAGTGGCACCAGTATGTTTCTGAACCGGTTGCCGCCATGGTGCGGGGCTGGCTGGCAAAACAGGATCTGATGCATTTCTTCGAACTCTTGCGAGGAAACGGCGACGTTGACCAGGCACGACTGCACTATTGGCTGCGTTTTGCCAACCAGATGGGGTTCACCCGTATTGTGATGGGGCCAGATGCCTGGCACGATCGCGGCAGCGATTTTGTGAAATTCCGCGAAGAGAACAAAGGACGATTGAGTCATCTGCGCGGTGGGCGTAGCTTTGATAACGCCATGATTATGCAGATTAACGATTATATCTTCGTTGAGTTTTCTGGCACGGGGAACGCCATGTACGCTTATCGTATTGGCGAGGCACCGTTTAATCCTGAGTCTGGCGCTCTGGAAATCAACGTTCACTTAAAAAGCCAGGGGCGCTGTATTCTGCGACTCCCCCATGCACCTCGAGCTGAAGGTTACAACAAAGTCAGAATCACCGGCTGGATGCTGAAATACGACGATGAACTGCGCAAGCTGGGTATTCGCTGGATGGCAGAAGAACCCGTCAAATTTATCGACAAGAAAGTGCCCTCCTCCGCCACACTTTCTGATATCAAAATCATCAATCCATTGCGGGATACGGCAATACAGCGGCTGGTTGAAAACACCGCATGCATCGTCAGTGATAACCGACAAAAAGGGGGTGTGCTGTCCGTTCAGCTCACATCCCCGGACGACACAACGGAAAGAGAGTTGCTACGACTCGGTTTCGCCCCCGTGACTAAAGAACCGCATCGCTACTGGATCAAATAATGCTGAAACGTCTGTTAAGTAGACTGACGGGAAACCGTCAGCAGATAGAACGCCATCTGAAGAATCAGTACCAGGTTGAGGAAAACGGGCTCAGCTTCCCTCAATCTTTGGTGGATGATCCCGAACTTTGGGCGCTGGCATCCTGGCTTGAGCAACTGGCTGAAGAAGACTATCTGATATCACTAACAGACCGCTGGTTGTTGAGCTGGGATGCCATGTATCGGCTACTGGAAGATGAGGAACACTCCAGCAGTCTGCCTCTTATTGGCGTCCCAGAGATATTACCATTACGTGCAAGCCTGAGCTCCCGAGGGGCATTAAACGATGGCGATTTTCGTGTCTGGATTTCTGATTGGTCTTCGATACCTTCCCGCCAGTCGATTCGTTTCAGTCGTACCGGCGCTATTTTTACTTATGAAAATCAACAGCACCTGTTATCGCGGGAAAACTGGTTACTCTTACAAGCAATAGAGCAGCTTAGTACCCAGCAACTTCAGACGCCTAGCGAAACCACTAACCAGCTGGGATGGGCCGTTATTCGCAAATGTGCAAAACAAGCTTCCGCAAAATTTGATGACTACTTAGAAAAGACGCACGTTATCAAACCGACGTCGTTGTCATTACGCTTACGTAAGGCAACGGTTGCTGATACTGCCGTTATCGAGATTGAGCCACACTTTGAGGACCAGCCCGCTAACTGGCTCGGCAGTTTCGACAAGAACTCACAGGTCCACGATAGTTATCGCATACCCGGAGAGAACGGTGAACTCAGCCATGTCATCATACCTCCCGAAGTGAAAGAAGTTCTGAATTCAATTCACTCAATCCCAGGCCGTCGGGTGGCGGGAAGTGAAGCACTTTCCTTTGTTCGCAATCCCTATACTTTCCTGGGTGAAGATGCAGCCAGTGTTATTGCACCTGAGAAACACGAACAGGCACTGTTTGATGCCCATATTTTCTTTCATCATTTCAGGCTTCAACCCCAAATCAATGATGAGAATAAGATAGAGAGTATTACGCTGGTTCTGGAGCCTGTCTCACCGATGCCACAACCGGAGGTGTCATTCCTCTTCTCTGCGCCATGGGAACTGGAAAAATTTGTTCAGGCCGTAGGTATCAGCGTTGCCGCGCAAATGCCTGCAGGTTCCTGGCAGGGATACGAGCTGGAACTGAGCCAATTCACTGAACAGCAATGGCGTGATTGCCAGTCGCTGTTGTTGCGTTGGCAACAGGAAGTCGAGGGTAGAGAGTTTAACGATGTCCTGGATCTGAGCAAATATGGCGATCGCGTCATCGGTATTGGTGAGTTCGAAAAAATATCCTCGCCCTGGCTAACCAAGGCAAAAAGTGAAGACTGGCTCCCTGATGACGCCGACTTCTCCGCATTTTCGGTTGAGACGCTAACGGGCTGGCAACCTGATAACCTGCAGCATTTCGATGAACTGCAGGAGAGAATAACCCAGGCAGAAGCAACTGGCGAAACGCATATCATCTCCCCCTGGAATGAGACTGAACTGCCACTGGATGCGGCGAAAACCTTCAGTAAGAACTGGGAAAAACAGCAAAATGCAGCACATGAATCAGGGGGCAATGTTGTTGAAAAAGCAGTCCGGGCAGTGCTCAAAATTGAACAGAATATTGAAGAAGCGGTTTATATTAAACAGCGCCGAAATTCACTCCTGAATGCACGCCATGCTGAACCTGAAATTCCACTGAGCCTGAAAGAGCACATCCAGCTCAAAGATCATCAGCGTGAAGGCGTGGCCTGGCTTCAACAGCTTTTCCTTCGTTCACCTAAGGAAACTGCAGGTTGCCTGCTCGCGGATGATATGGGGCTGGGGAAAACGCTGCAGATCCTGAGCTTCCTGGTCTGGTTCATTGAAAAATTCCCTGACGAGCCACCAAGCCTCATCGTTGCCCCCGTCTCTCTTTTGGATAACTGGGAGCGTGAACTCGACAATTTCTTCTACACCTCCGGGATTTCGGTGATGAAATTGTATGGCGACACTATTAAAGCGGTGAAATACCCAAAAAAGGCTATTCCTGCACATCTTCAATCTCAGGGGATCAAAAATCTGCTTAAACCAGGCTGGCAGGGTGAGGCGAAAATCATTCTGACAACCTACGAAACGCTTCGCGATCAGGAGTTCTCACTGGCGCGCCAACCATGGTCCATCATGGTCTGCGACGAGGCACAAAAAATAAAGAACCCGGCGGCATTAATCACTCATGCAGCCAATGCGATACAAGCAAGATTCAAAGTGGCATGTACCGGCACGCCTGTCGAAAACACGCTTGTAGACCTGTGGAGCCTCTTTGATTTCGCACAGCCGGGTCTGTTAGGCGCACTCAATGAATTTGGCAAACACTATGTTCGCCCTATAGAGAACGAAGCGGGTCGGGATACAGGGCAGCTTGAAAGTTTACGAGCGTTGATTGAACCACAAACATTACGCCGGACTAAAGAAGAGGTTGCGCGTGATTTGCCGCAAAAAATCGAAGTCGTCAGCTGTAAACAACTGCCGCTTTCTGGCCCTCAAAAGCAACTGTATCTTTCTTCGATAGCGAACTGGCAACAACAGCAGGCACTTAGTGAAGGAATGCAGCAAGCAGGCGCGGGTATGTTGGGGTTATTACATCGTCTTAAACTCATTTGTGCGCACCCAGCAGTCGTTAACCCGGAGCCTCGCTATCGGGAAGGGTCGCCAAAGCTGAACTGGATGTTGAAAACGTTGGATGAAATTAAGCACACCAGCAAAGATAAAGTAATCATCTTTACTGAGCTGCGCGATCTCCAGCGCGAGATACAGCATGCTATTCAACAGCGATTCGGTTTTCGTCCGGTGATCATCAACGGCGACACCAGCACTAAAAGTCAGAGCCAGAATAGCCGCCAGCGATTGATTGACGATTTCCAGTCCCAACCCGGCTTTGGCGTGATTATTCTCTCCACCGTCGCAGTTGGATTTGGAGTTAACGTGCAGAAAGCAAACCACGTTATTCATTTCACCCGCTGTTGGAATCCGGCAAAAGAAGATCAGGCAACCGACCGCGCTTACCGTATCGGCCAGACAAAAGATGTGTATGTGTATTATCCGACGGTAATGGACTCTGAAATCACGACGTTTGAAGAAACGCTAGATGAACTCCTTCAGCGTCGCCGGGCATTGGCGAGGGATATGTTGTGCTCTGCACGGGATCTAAGCAGCGCTGATTTTGAGAATATTTTAAAAGGGACATAAGCGCTCAATTTTCGCACAGCAAAAAGATACTTAGGTCCATTTCAAAACCAACACCTGCTGCTGACCACCTCAATAAGAGGTGGTGTTAATCCAGGGATAAAAAACCCGCCGCAGCGGGTTTGAGGTTTACTAATAACATTCCAAGGGGTGATTGTTCGACAACCAAAGCAGACTATCAGGATCTGCGCCAGTTACTACAGCATGCGCCAGGCCGTATTCATCAGCGCGACGTCTGCGGGTCGTATACAAGTTGTTACAGTAACCCGGATTCTTGCCGTAGTTTACTCGGGGCGCATTGCTCCTTCTTATGAGTTCCGAATGGGTAATCGGGAGAAAATTAATCATAATTGTTCTTCTCGCTTGGCAAACATGCCACTAGCCTTCGCTATTGACTCAACCAGCGCAGCAATTGACGGTTCATAGGCCATTCCGCCGCTTTCAGATGAATGATCAGCTCACGCTTAAAGGCAACAGGAGATAATATACGGGCCAGAAACCGCAGCATACGGGCTTTGAGTTAATTTCGGTAGACTTGGGAAGAGTTTGAAATGGTGCCGATAATAGGAGTCCAACCTACGACCTGCGCATCATGAATGCGAACCAACTCCAAAATGAGTACAGCTATGAGTACAAATAAAACAAAGAATAAAATAAAATATATAAATCAATGATATAAAATTTAAATCACAGTTCAACGTCTAACCTCTGCTTCAGGGCAACATTGCTCTGATGCTCCGACAAAAATCCACGCAATTGCGTGGATTTTTTATTTCATAGAGTCTCAACTCATCTCGTATTGAAGTTGGATATCCGAAAGTGATTTCGGATGGCACTTTTTACATAATATTCGGCAGTCCAAAAAACATGGGAAAGAACAAATGCTGAAAGTGGCTACGCTTACTGTTTAATGCAACTTCTGACAGGGCAAGAAAGACGGATTAGACCCAGCCATTAAAACGTAACGTTAATAAGTGGCTTACGAAGCGGCTTTCCTTCGAGATCTGCATAGCGGGGATCGGCTTTTGCCTCATCGGAGAATCTGACGCAGCCCGTCTCAATTTGCATATGGCCTTTATCAAGAAGCTTGTGCAAATCGGCCGCAAGGCAGACGCCGTTTTCTACACTTGAAGACCCTCCACTCGCGTAGCTGATAATATGTGCCGCTTCAAGCGCGAGTCGTGTACCTGAAATTGCGCATTTATTTTCCCAGTTGGTCAGGACTGCGCACCTGAATCGTCCCTGAACTTGCCTGACTTCAGCCCGGGTATATTTTTTTTGACCGGAATAATGAGGTACGTCGAGCTTTTCCCGCTCAAGTTCACTCTTGTACTCAAGCCAAATCTCACCATCATCCATTTCATCAAGTTCATCGTCCGGCCAGCCAGCGCTTTGAAGTTTCTTCCGTGCAGCTGCGTAATCACGCACGGATTTATCAGAGAGATCCTTACGTCGCTCAAGCACGACGGTATATTTTCCTCTCTGGACGGGCGGAGTCCGATCGCCAATTTGCATTGACTCACCGCCTGAACTTGCAATTAAGTTCGCTCTCCAGGCAGCATGAAAGATGCGTTCACCTACGTGTTTATTCGCTGCACCTGCACTGCTGAATCGCTCACCATCAATGTAAAACCAGTATCGTCTTTTACGCATCCTGTCAGCTTGTTCTGGTGTGTATCGCCTCGTCACAACGGTCTTCCTTAATAGTTAAAAATCGATATTGCATTCATAGTCTGATCTGAATAAATAGGGCGTTAAATTGCCAATCAGTGAAGTATTTCGCAATACTACACCATTGAAAAAACGTCCGCTTTTCGCTCTTAGCAGACCTTCAGCGTCACGTTTTTGTCTGCTGAGTGCCAGAAGCTGAATTTGCAAAGTCCGCACTGAATTAATTATTGGGGAGAGGTTCACGGGTTTTCGTTTTGGAAAAAATGCAAAAAATGAACGGTTTGTTGATTCATGGTTTCAATGGCCGCCAGATGATCAGGCTTTTTCCACTTAATACCGATAATATGCAGCAAGTCCCGGTAAAAAATACTGAATTTCCCCCAAGGATAAAGAATCGCTAACCCATTATCCATTTGTTCAAACCATGTGTGGCAATGGCGATTTAATTGAACGGTGTACGCTAATACGTCGTTATATTGCTTCTCAAGTTCAGGTTTTAGTGCGCGCAGTTTTTCATGCTCTTGCTCAACGAGTACTTCTTTGTCATGAAAAGCGCGAGCTTTGGTCCAGGCACCTTTGGCTGCGAAATAGATAATGGGTGCCGCGACGATACCCCCCAGTACCAACATACCGCCGCTCATTCCCGCTCCGCCCGCAGCGAGCGCACCACCTCCGAACCAGGCAAGTGTCGCATTGGTTGCTGCAACACCAGACAACGCGCCGATGGCCGTACCGGTAGACGCGGTGCCAATGGCTGAAACAAGCGCCCACGCGCCCAATGCCATTGACCCCCCCACAACCCCACCAAATCCCATACTGAGTACGCCGGAATACTGTTGATTAAATCGATCAATACTTTGCGATGCACATACAATTGGCCGTGACTGTTTATCTAGAGAGAGGGGCGTGGTTTCTAGCACTTGCTCGATATGATCCAGTCTGGCTTTTACGGTTTTTAGCATGTCACCCAACTCACTAATGTGATTATCAATCTTGGTTTTTATTTGCGTTACTTCGTCATGCGTTATTTTGTAGGTAGCATGAGTGGATTCGAAACTTGCTTTCGCATGCTCTAATTCCAACGATCCACCGAGTGTGACGATGGCATTCGCGGTGCGAAGCCCTGCTTTTAATAATCCCATGTTGTGCCTTGTCTGGTTAAACTTAGATTGATTTATTATCAGGTGGGAAGGGCATGCTTGAGGCGCCATAACCGTAAGGATTAACACCGCGTGAATTCATAGCAGATAAAGCCCCGCGATCTGGTGAAACTATGACCTGCTCCCCGTTAATTAAAACACGACAATATAAGAACAATTGCGAACTTCCGCTCCTCGCTCATAGTAGTCGCACCTAAAGGTTTTCCATGTAATGAAACGCTTTCATTAACTCATCTTCTGTAAGCGGCGATATCAGACTTGCGCCGGTATCTTTCTCGACCTTCATCAATAGCTCGCTTCGGGTGATTCCCAATCTATTCGCTACGTGGTTAGCGCAACTCCGTGCGTGTGACGCTCTGTGCGCAAGAAGGCCTTCTATGTCTAAAACTTTTCTTCTTGATGATGAATGTGACATTAATTCTTCCTTTAGTCGAAATTGCTGCCCATTCAGAAATGATGCCAATTGATGTTTCTTGCCAGCTTCTGCCGGGAGGGCACCGTAAGCACAACTTCGTAAACCAAATAGCTGATTGAGATTGTCGCGTAAACGCGCAGCACCTAAAGAAAATGCGTTTCAGCCGACACGTCGCAATCCGCGAAGCAGCAGGTTGAGCGCGGTAATGCCCTGTTCCAACCTCGTCTTGCTATCATCACCGTCGGCAATCCAAAACGCCGCTTCTTCCAGGCTGCCGTAAATCAGCGAAGCCAGTCCCTCAGGGTCAACGTCCTCAACGACACCTTGCTGAATCAGATTGCGAATCAGGCTTTGCATGGATTCAACACAATGGCGTTGCGATTCAGGTGAGGAACCGCCCAGCACCGCTTTTGCATCGCGCAAAACAATGCGCTGAAATTCAGGTTCGAGCGCCATCTCAAGGTAAGCCCGGCAGCGGTGGCAAAACCCCTCCCACGGCTCCCCGGCATTATTGGAAATCGCCTGCAGGCGTTGATCCATCTCGTCATCAATCTGCTCCACGACCGCCGCCAGCAACCCTTTTTTGTCACCAAAGTGATGATAAAGCGCCCCACGGGTCAGCCCTGCCTGCGCAGTCAGATCATCCATCGAGGTTTCAGCATAGCCATATTCGCAAAAGACTTTACGGGCCGTCGCTAACAATGTGGCTCGTGTCTCTTCCATCTCGGCACGGAAACGGTGCTTGATGAACTGACGTTCATTGTGGGACCGCCCCTCTCAATCGGCCTTTCCGTTACGCTGTTTCCCCAGGCGGGTCTGCTGCTCGCTGCGCTTTTGCTGTTTGTGGGCGTGTTTGCTCTGGTGATGCAGCGCAGGACAGAACCTCCCCTTGTCGCGGCCGGTTCCGCCATATCTCGCTCGGGTTCGGTTATCCGTATGACAAGCGTGCAACTGTTGACGCTGCTGATGGTGGCGATGGGAGTCATTGTCGGTACGGTTGATATCGTCAGCGTCGCTTTCGCGGAACAGCTCGGCCGCCCGGCTGCGGCCAGCCTGGTGTTATCAGCCTATGCCGCGGGGTCGTGTGCGTCCGGGTTGCTGTATGGCTCACTCAGGCTGAAAACCCCACTTCACCGGCTGTTGTGGCTGGGCGGGCTGGCCACCGCGGCCACCACTCTCCCGCTGATACTGGTCACGAATCTTACGGCGTTAGCGATGGCCCTCCTGATGGCAGGCCTGTTTTTCGCCCCGACCATGATCGTGGCCATGTCGCTGGTTGAACGCCAGGTTTCAGAAAATCAGTTAACAGAAGGCATGACCTGGCTGCTGGCCGGGCTAAACGTGGGCGTTGCGCTGGGTGCCGTCATCGCCGGTCAGGTTGTGGATAACGCCGGAGCGCGGGCTGGATCCTACGTCGCCTTATGTGCCGGAGCCGGGGTGGTGCTTATGGCATTTTTAAGTCATTTAACCCTGCCAAAGCAGGACAGTCGCGCCTGAGCGCGTTGCACATTACAGGATCTGAATGATGAATACATTTTCCACCATGACCTCTGCTCGCGCATCGTGGACGCCCGTCCTCGCTGTGGGTCTGGCGACATTCTCTGTGGTCACAACCGAAATGCTGCCGGTGGGTTTACTGACGTCTATCGCCGGAACGCTCAATATCTCCACAGGCCATGCGGGTTTGATGATTTCCCTGCCAGCATTGCTGGCCGCTTTATTCGCGCCCTTTGTGGTCATTGCCTCGGGCGGAATAGATCGTCGCCGGATACTCTGTGGTCTGCTGACGTTGCTGGTGATAGCAAACCTTGCCTCCGCGCTGGCACCGAATCTGATGATCATGCTGGCCGCCCGGATATTGGTTGGCTTCTGCATGGGCGGAGTATGGGCCATCGCGGGCGGTCTGGCATCGCGTCTGGTTCCGGAGCGCGCGGCTGGCCTGGCGACATCCATTATCTTTGGCGGTGTTGCTGCGGCTTCGGTACTGGGCGTGCCCCTCGGGGCGTTTATTGGCGACGTCATCGGCTGGCGCTGGGCATTTGCCATCATGGCAATTTTCAGCGCACTGGTGCTGGCACTCCACCTTGCCGTCATTCCGGCGCTGCACGTGGCGGGTTCGGCTAACATCAGCCAGTTCATGGATCAACTTGGCAACCGCAAAATACAAGCGGGCTTGCTCCTGACGTTGTTGCTGGTGACAAGCCATTTCATGGCCTTTACCTTTGTGCGCCCGCTGCTGACCGACGTGTCAGGATTTGATGCGCAATGGACAGGAGCCATCCTGTTTGCCTATGGTATTGCCGGTATCGGCGGCAACTTTCTGGCGGGTATCACTGCCGCGCGCCATACCACAATCACGCTGATGATGATTGCGACAGGGCTGGTGTTAACCCCGGTGCTGTTCATTACCGCCGGGCAATCAGTCACGGGCGGAGGTGCCGTTCTCGTCTTCTGGGGGCTGGCTTACGGCGGGCTTTCTGTCGGACTGATGACCTGGATGATAAAAGCGGCACCCCGCGCCGTGGAGATCGCGGCTGCGCTGTATGTCGGTGTATTCAATGCAGGGATTGCGCTGGGATCATGGGCCGGAGGCCACATTGTCGATACATTCGCGTTAACTGACACCCTTTGGCTGGCCTGTGCCTTAGCGATTGCCGCCTTACTTTTGGCCGTCGTTATTGGCCTGAAACGCAGACAGGCATAATCAGATCGGGGCGGCTATCTGCCTGGCAGTAAACCGCCCCGGTGCCTGCTGTTTTAGTTCCCTGCGACAGATTCGCGTACGAAGTCTTCATAGGTGCGCAGCGGATGCCCTGTGATGGATTGTAACTTTTCAGTCGTTCCCTCTGCTGAGTGCATGCCGTGCATCTGGATACCTGCCATCATCAGGCGCATGTCGTAGGCCAGCCAGCCCGGAGAATATGAGGTGAGCTGTTCTTCAAAAGCGGCGACATCATCACCGCCATAGGTGATCTCTCTGCCCAGAACGGAACTCCAGATTTGCGCAACGGATGCGCCGGTGAGCGGCTGCGGCCCGGTCAGTTCCAGCGTGACGCGTTCCAGCGCAGACGTGGCTGTGTCGCGTCGCAGCAGCTCAGCCACAGCGACATCCGCGATATCCCGTGCATCAATCATTGAGACGCCAGCCGATCCGATCGGCATTGGATAGACCGAATAGCTCTGAATGGTCTGCTGAACCATAAGGTCGTTTTGCATAAAGTAAGCCGGACGCAAAATGGTGGCAGGCATATCAAGGCTTTCTATCATGCGTTCAACCGTATGCTTGCCGGTGAAATGCGGCACGTTAGTGAACTTGTCAGAATGAATGACAGACAGGTAGACGATACGCTCGATGCCCGCTTCGCGAGCCAGATTGAGCGCGATCAGGGCCTGCGTCACCTCGTCGGGCGTGACCGCATTGATCAAAAATAGCGTGCGTACGGATGACAATGCCGCGCGCATTGAAGCGACATCGCTCAGATCTGCAACGACCTCCGTGACCCCTGCGGGGAATTCACGTTTACCTGCCTGACGGACAAGGGCTTTAGCGGCGACACCGGCGTCAGCCAGCCTCTGAATGATCAGTGAACCCACCGTACCCGTGGCACCTGTAACGAGAATGCTCATAGTTGACTCCTGTAAATACAAAGAAAGATTAACGTGAAAAATCTGCAACGACTTTCCCGGTCCGGGAGGCCGTGCGATGACGTTCGATGGCGTCCGGAAGATCAGCGAATCCCACGATGCCGCCAATTCTGGACTGAAGCGTGCCGCTGGCGACTTCTTTCGCCAGCGTCTCCAGCAATACGGGGTCGGGCTTGTTCATAAACCAGAGTCCCCGGCGATTTGCCGGTTTTCGGGCAAGAATGTCCGGTGAGGTGGTGCCGGTGATGACGCCATCCGCGGCCAAAACCTGCCAGGAGCGGTCCAGCACGTCTCCCCCGACATAATCCAGCACCAGATTTATGTTCCGGGCAACGTCCTCAAAACGCTGTGACTGATAATCAATGACATGATCGGCCCCAAGGCCGCGCACGAAATCCAGATCTGCCGGGCCCGCCGTGGCAAAGACCTCGGCACCGGCGCGTTTGGCAAACTGCACAGCATAAGCCCCCAGTCCGCCGGCTGCGCCGTGAATGAGGATCCGTTGGCCCTCATAGAGTGATCCTGCGTGATGTAAGCTGTTCCAGGCCGCGACTGCGGCGACAGGGATGCCGGCAGCATGAACATCACCCAGACCTTCCGGTGTCGGGGAAAGGCTTGCTTCATTGATTGCCACGAATTCCGCGTAGGCGCCCAGCCCTCCCATTGCGCCCATGACCCGATCGCCGGCATGAAAGCGAGAGGCACCGCTTCCGGCAGCGACGACAACGCCCGCCATTTCAGCGCCCAGAATAATGGGTAGCGGGAGCGGAAAGGCATTCCGGACCTGGCCTTCGCGGACTTTCCAGTCAATGCCGTTCACGCCCGCGGCCAGAACCCGAACCAGAACCTGACCTTCTCCCGGTGCGGGTATCTCGATCCCGGCCACTTCCGCCGCATCAGCCCCGCCGTGGCGTCTGATCAGTACAGCGCGTTGTGTATTGTTCATTGCAGTTCCTCGTTTCAGGTTTTGATAACGAGACAGTATTCCGTTGCAATAAATAAACAAAGACCTTAAAACAGAGATACCTTGTCTCATAAATGGAACACTATGAATCTGAACGCGCTGTCCGATTTTATACTCGTCGCCACCAATGAGGGGCTGGGGAAGGCAAGCCGTGCGAGCGGCATTTCCAAAGCCACATTATCGCGACGCATTGCCGATCTTGAGGAGCAACTGGGAGTGAGGCTGATCGAGCGCAGCGCTCGCGGTCTGAAGCTTACCGAAGCCGGCGCGACGCTGATGTCACGGACTGAAGGCCTGCTGAGTGAGATGACCGAAGCCATGACGGCGGTCGGTGACGGTGTTTCGACCCCTCGCGGACGTTTGCGCGTCGCCGCTCCCGCCCTATTTTCCCACCTTGCGATGGGGCGTATTGGAGCCGAATTTTGTGCGGCCTACCCTGAAATTGAAATTGAAATCGTGGCGGAAGATCGCATGGTAGATCTCGTCGAGGAACAATTTGACGTCGCGATCCGAATCAACCCGAGCCCCGACAGCAATTTAGTCGGACGGTGTTTCGCCAGAGACAGGTTAGTTGTCGTGGCGGCGCCTCAACTCGCCAGGCCACTCCCCGGTGCAATAAGGTCAGTGCCCGCCATTGTCACGTCGGGTTTTCAGCCCACTCACTGGGCGCTGAATGAAGGCGAACTGATGCTTGAGCCGGTTCCCAGACTGCGATTCTCATCATTACTGATGGTCCGGGATGCGGCTATCGCCGGCGGCGGTGCGGCCCTCATCCCGCAGTCCATAGCATGGAGTCAGCTTGCCCGCGGCGAATTGGTTCAGTGGGGCATCGTGTCGGGTCCGGATCGTGCACTCTGGGTATTGCATACCTCAAGGCGGCTTGCGGCCCCAAAGGTTCGCGCATTCGTCGATTTTATGTGCGCCCGGTACCCGGACATGTCTCTGGTTCTCAACGGATAACACTTCACAGACAGACACTTCGGCAAATTATCCGGCCGTCTGGTAAAGGGAAACAGCCTCCGCCAAGGCTATTATTTACGCGAAGAGTCTCCTCCCGGCGTGTTGTCACTTCACTGAACTCAAATAAGTATCGCTTCAATAATAATTTTCATTATCATTGCGAGCGGTAACTATCACACCATTCAAATAAATGATTTCAGTGAAGGAATATGTTGCATGAAAAGAATCCTCTGCGTTGCGGGTATGCTGTGCGCCTCGTTAAGCCCCGCTTTCGCGACCACCTACCCGTTAACCCTCGACAACTGTGGTTATAAGCTCACTTTCACCAAAGCCCCTGAGCGCGTTGTCGCGTTAGGTCAAAACACCGTCGAAATTCTGCTGCTGTTAGGGTTACAGGATAAGGTCATCGCAAGCGCATTCTGGCCATCGAAAGTCCTGCCGTCTCTGGCTGAAAAAAACGCTAAAGTGAAAACCCTGACGGTAGAAATTCCTACACTGGAATCCATCCTGGCTCAGGATCCTGATTTTGTCCCCGCGCAGTTACCCCTGTTGCTGGGGCCGGAAAGTAAAGTCGCCAAAAGAGCAGATTTTGATGCCGTCGGCGTAAATAGCTATATGTCTCCGGGGATGTGTGCGACCAAAAAAGACATTGGCGATATGTATGGCAGCCGCCAGAAGCTATGGGACATGACCTATCTGTATAAAGAAATCGAGGATATGGCCACTATTTTCAACGTTGAAGATCGCGGTCAGGTGCTCATCGCCGACTTTAAAAACCGGGAAGCCACCCTGCGTCAGGCATTCAGTAAAAACCCTAAAGATCTCTCTTTTGTCTTCTGGTTTTCCAGCGCCTCACCTTCCTCTGATGCGTATGTTGGCGGTAAAAACAGTGCATCAGGATTTATCGCCAATGTGTTAGGCGGCCATAACGCCATTACATCGGAAACGGAATGGCCAACCGTCGGCTGGGAAAGCATTATTGCGGCAAACCCGGATGTGATTGTTGTTTCAAGCCTCGACCGTAACCGCTGGGCGCTTGATAACGCACAGGAAAAAATCAAATTCCTTAAAAGCGATCCTGCCGTCAGCCAGCTGGATGCCGTGCGGAAAAATCATATTGTCGTCATGGACGGGCAGGCAATGAATCCGACTATCCGCACGCTTTACGGCGCTGAGCAGGTTGGCGAACAGCTTAAAAAAATGGGGCTGAATTAATGGCTTCAGCAGTTCATCCCACACGACAAGGGCTCATCCTGACGACCTCGTGTGTTCTCTCCGTGCTGCTTTTGGTGTTGGTGATTGCCTTTGGGGTCAGCGTCGGCGAGCTGTCGATCCCGATGACAAGCGTGTTCCAGGCTATCGGGAATAAAACCGGGATGACCGATGTCCCGCTGAGTCGCATTTATGAAAGCGTCATCTGGGATTTTCGTCTGAGCAGAGCCCTGGTGGCTGCCTGCTGTGGGGCCGGGCTGGCCATCTGCGGGGCGGTACTGCAAAGCCTGCTGAAAAATGCCCTGGCAGAACCTTATGTACTGGGTGTGTCAGCCGGAGCCTCAACCGGCGCGGTGTCTGTGGTCGTGCTCGGCATCGGCACCGGGTCCATCTCCCTTTCCATGGGCGCCTTTGCCGGGGCCTTCGCGGCCTTTGCCTTTGTGACCTTTCTGAGCAATGGCGCACGCGGTGGCAACGATCGCACCATTCTGGCGGGCGTAGCCGCTTCGCAGCTTTTTAACGCGATTACCGCTTACACCATCAGCACTTCTGCCAGTGCTCAACAGGCACGCGACGTCTTGTTTTGGTTGCTGGGCAGCTTTAGCGGCGTGCGATGGCCGGAGTTTCAGTTAGTGCTGATCGTTGTCATGCTGGGTTTAGCGCTCTGCCTCTTCTATTCCCGCGCGCTGGACGCGTTTACCTTTGGTGACGACGCGGCGGCCTCGCTGGGGATCTCTGTCCCGCGGGTTCGGTTTATCCTGTTCACCACCACTGCGCTTATCACTGCAACCATTGTCAGTATGGCGGGCTCCATCGGCTTTGTCGGCCTGGTTGTTCCCCACGTTATGCGATTCTTCTTTGGCCCGCTGCATAGAGTATTGCTGATTGCCAGTGCGTTAGCAGGCGCCATTCTGATGGTGCTGGCGGACATCGCCTCGCGGCTGCTGATTGCTCCGCAAAGCTTGCCTGTCGGCGTGGTCACTGCGTTGGTTGGCGTGCCGTTCTTTGCCATTATTATCTACCGCTCAAGGAGTAAGTGATGAGTATCAGCGCGGAAAACGTGACCTGGAAGGCAGGGAAAAAAATCATCGTCAACGACGTTTCTCTCAGGGTTAACCGTGGCGAAACCGTGGGTTTGCTTGGCCCGAATGGTTCGGGGAAATCATCACTGTTGCGCCTCCTGGCAGGATTACGCCGCCCTCACTCCGGATGTGTCGCGCTGGATGGCAAAGACATCAGTCAGATTGCTAAAAAGCAGCTGGCCCGCCGCATTGCCTTCGTAGAGCAGCACGGGATGACGGAAGCGAATATGCGCGTTCGTGATGTCGTAAAACTGGGCCGTATCCCCCACCACACACCCTTTTCTAACTGGAGCGCCCATGATGATGAAACCGTCAATGGCGCACTGGATAGAGTGGGTATGCTGGATCACAGTGATCAGGGCTGGCAGAGTCTGTCCGGGGGCGAGCGTCAGCGCGTGCACATCGCCAGAGCACTGGCGCAGTCACCCACCGAAATTCTGCTGGATGAACCGACAAATCATCTGGATATTCACCACCAGATTCAGCTGATGAAATTGATCAGCGAATTACCGGTGACCAGCCTTGTTGCTATCCACGATCTCAACCATGCGTCGATGTTTTGCGATGCACTGATTGTTATGCAACAAGGCGAAATTGTTGCCAGAGGAACACCGGATGAAATACTGACAGAGTCACTTCTGCGGGATGTTTTTCGGGTGGAAACCAGAATTGAGATCTCCCCTTATCATGGCAAAAAACATATTCATTACATTGTGTAGAATAAGATTTTTCTGTTGCCATTCTGCGGCCTGAATACGAAGAAGCCCTCTTCCGGGAAATGCCAAATAAGGGACAAGGAACCCGCACACATTATTATTTAGGTCATACCCGTCTGCGGAAGGGAAATAGTATGTGTACTGGATTTTGAGGACGTAAATTCAATTAGCCGGGCATTTCCGTACAGGACGGTAATGCCCGCTCAGACAGTGCGAAAGGCTGCTGAGTCACTCTGACGTTCAGAAGATGACATATCCAAACGTTTGGTTGGGGAAATTATTTGCCATCAAAGAAATCGGCAGGCATTTGCCCCGGTGGCATGTTGATAACGGCATCGTTATCAGGCCCTTCATTTTTCATGTAGGTCACCGTGGCAAATTCCGGGATAACGACGTAAGGATATGCCGGGCCTTCATCACGGAATCTGTGCATATCTTCAATAAATTCATTCTGATAGCAGATGGTTTTTTCCGGATGCTGACCTTCACCTGCGATCCATTGCGGGAAGAAGATGGTGCCATGAACAATTTCTCTTTGCAGATCAAACAGCAAGCTGACGCAAGTTCCTGTCGGCTCGTGCCAGTCAACCTTGTAAATCCCCGGCGCGAACTGCACGGCATTCATCTTTTGATTGGTTACCCAACGGCCACCCACCAGCCCCTGATGAATACGGTAATCGCAGGTATTATCGTTACGTGCGTACCATTCATATTTCCACCCATTATCATAGGTATATACGAAATGGGTTCCAACGAACGCAGAAAGATCGTCAGAGATATCCTGTTGCGTATTATTAACCATAACTCACCTTTGTTTTGTATTAAGACTCAAATAGCGCTTAACCTGCACTTAAACGTTTAGACGATCATTCGATATTATTCAACACAAGAGCCGCGTTCAGGCCGCATCTAAAAGGAAGCAAGCTACATAAAATTGAAAGCAAAACGCCGTGGTAAACTCATCAACTTTTTGAAATAAATAGCTCACTTCAGCGGGTGACAATATCCATTATCACAAAAGAAAATCCGCCGTTCTTTCAGATAAATTACCCATGCGTTATTAACGGGATAATTCATCTCATTGTAACAACAGACATTGAAAATTAAACAGACCCACCTGGGGTCAATGTAAAGGGGCACAGTGAATTAGCGCGACATTATTCAGCAGCTTAGGAAGAGAATACGGTTTACCCGGTGTTACCGCCGCAGGGCTCAAATTCATAAAATTTCGCCATCGGATCATGCGATTATCTTCCACGCGCTGGGAGACTGAAACCCCCATCGTATCAACGCACTGCTTCTGCATTTATCCTTCAGGAAAACAAGATGACGACCTTAAACGAAAGACTGGAATGGCGCTACGCGACCAAAAAATTTGATGCGACGAAAAGTGTCTCTGACGAAAAAATCGACCGTATCGTAGAAGCCGTGCGCCTGGCGCCAACCTCAAGCGGGCTGCAACCCTTTGAACTCTTCGTGGTGACCAACCCGGATATCCGCGCAAAAATCAGAAACGTGGCCTGGGATCAGGCGCAGGTCACCGACTGTTCTCACCTGCTGGTGTTTGCGGCGTGGGACGATATCACCGCAGAGCGGGTGAATATGATGTTCGATCTGACCAATGACATCCGTGGTTTCAAAAATGAAGGGTGGGAAAACTATCGTCAGATGCTGTTGGGCATCGTCGCCGATCGTGGAACCGAAGCCAACTATCAGGCTGCTGCCCGTCAGGCATACATCGGGCTGGGTGCTGCGCTTATCGCCGCCGCGTTTGAAGAAGTCGACGCCACGCCGATGGAAGGGTTTGATCCTACCGTCGTTGATGAAATCCTCGATCTGAAATCGAAGAACTTACGCAGCGTCGTCATGCTGCCGCTGGGATACCGTGCCAACGAAGGTGACTGGCTGGTAAACCTGAAAAAAGTCCGTCGCAGCCGTGAAAACTTCGTGACTGAAATTAAGTAAACCAGAGCACAGGTTGAAAATAAAAATCCACGTCTGGGCGTGGATTTTTATTAAGCTAATGAATTAAGAACCCCGGTAATAACAACGCACACCACTGCCTGCCCGGCACACTCTCCCTCATTCCCCGTTAAACCGCCTCTGGCCGCTGCGCATTCTCTATGGCTTTTTTCAGTTCCGTTGTAGTCATCCGCACGCAATAACATGGCATGCCGCGCTGAAAGCGCCAGCCTTCGGAAAGTGCACCTGCATCGAAGGCGTCAAAACCAAATTCATCGTAAAGCCCGGCGACCAGACGTTTCGTTGCCTCATCGTCACCGGCCAGCGGCAATGCGCGACGTGCCGGGTCACCGGCAGGCAGACCGTCGCTTTCAAGATCCGTCATCTGAATGGCGTTGAAGGCCTTGGTGATGTGTGAAAGTGGCAGAAAACTGTGCAGATATTCACTGGTCGTCGTGGACTGCGAATCAAGTTCAGGCACCTGCCCGTCGCGTTCAGGATAATAATTCACGGCATCAATGAGTGATTTCCCCGCAAGCTCCTCCGCCGGAAGTTGCCCGATGGCGGTCAGCGGCACGGCAATCACCACAATGTCACCAAAGA
The DNA here is from genome assembly GCF_003697865.1 of Rahnella sp. Larv3_ips. NCBI lineage: Bacteria > Pseudomonadati > Pseudomonadota > Gammaproteobacteria > Enterobacterales > Yersiniaceae > Rahnella > Rahnella sp. Larv3_ips. Next base: position 879,417 of record NZ_MJIB01000004.1, read on the forward strand.
GCGCGGCTTGCGTGGTTGTGCCAATTTCGCATCCGAGCATCGGCCTGAGACTGAACAACGTCTGTGGCCCCCGTGAATTACTGAGCATGACCTGATGGCCGGCCTTGATCGCCAGTTTTGCCACCGCACGTCCCACGAACCCTGCGCCGATAATGCCGATTTTCATGATTTCACCTTTCAATTGTTGGTCAGAAGGTTAAGAATAATTCGACACCCGGAGTTGATAAATACTCATTATCGGCACAGACAAACAACAAACAGGAGTGAATCTTGGACCGACTGACCAGCATGAATGTTTTCGTCAAAGCCGCTGAGCTGGGTTCGTTCGCTTCGGCGGCGGAGGCATTGCGCCTCTCCCCGCAGATGGTGGCGAAGCATATTTCCCGGCTGGAGTTGCGACTGGGGACCACGCTGCTCAATCGCACTACCCGTCGCCAGAGCCTGACGGACATTGGCCGCAGTTATTATGAACGCTGTAAAATCGTGCTCGCGGAGGCCGAGGCAGCAGATGCCATCGCGATGGAAATGAAGGCCACCCCCTCCGGTATTATCCGCGTCAATGCTCCGGTGACGTTTGGCGCCTCCATGCTGGCGCCTTTTATTACGCAATATCTGGATCAGTATCCCGGCACACAAGTCGAGCTGACGCTGACCGATCGCCGGGTGGATCCGATCGAGGAGGGTTATGAGGTGATTGTGCGCATCGGTGAACTGCAAGACAGCCCGCTGATTGCCCATCCCCTGCGCCCTTACCGCCTGATTGCCTGCGCCTCGCCGGAATATCTCGCACAGCACGGCACCCCGGCGACGCCGGATGCCCTGGCACTTCACGCCTGCCTGGTGTACGGCGTCTGGTCGCCGCAATCGCCCTGCCGCTGGCTGTTTTTAAAAGACGGAAAAACCTGGGAAGTTCACCCTGAAGGCCGCTTCAGGTCCAACGACTGGCGGGCGCTTTTGCACGCCGCAATCAAAGGCTATGGCGTGACGCAGGGGCCGGAAGACGTATTAAGAGGTGAAATCAGTGCCGGACGGCTGATTCAGGTGCTGCCAGATTACGCATGCCCTTCACGCCCGATGCACGTTCTGACATCACCCGGCTTACGGCAGACGGTAAAAATACGCAGTTTTATCAAAGCATTAAACGCTGCGTTTGGCTGATCCCCGAAAGCGCCCGGCACGCTGATATGCCGGTAAAATAAGAAGGCCAGCCCCGCGATGTGCCGGCAGTATTTCAGGGAAAATTGCACCGCATAATATAATTCCTGTCACCAAATGAGTGCGTGGTAATAAAAATCTCACCACTTCGGTGCGTTATTTTAAATAGCCGACGCCGATTGTTTCTTTTTTGAACGCAATCGATTACCTGTGCGCAACGGAATGAAAAAATAGAATGAGTTTTGTGAGGTTGCTGTTATAGTTCGCGCTTTAAAACACCACTCACATCCATTGGAATCTCGATGACGTCAAATATATTGCATTTTTTACTTAGCCTTATAATGATATTCGGTATTGGCTGGTTGATTAGCTACAACAAACGCGGTGTTAAGCTGCGCTACGTCGTGCAAATTTTGGTGATCGAAATCGTGCTGGCCTGGGTTCTGCTGTACAGCCAGGCGGGCGTTTACCTGATTTCAGGCCTCTCCGGCGTGTTCACTAACCTGATGAGCTACGCGCGTGTAGGGACTGATTTCGTCTTCGGCGGTCTGGTTAATGATAATCAGTTCAGCTTCTTCTTATTCGTATTATGTCCAATCATCTTTATTTCCGCGCTGATTGGTATTCTCCAGCACCTGCGTATATTACCGCTAATGATTAAAGGGATCGGTTATCTGTTATCTAAGATTAACGGAATGCCACGCCTGGAATCTTTTAATGCCGTGAGTTCTTTATTGGTCGGTCAGTCTGAAAACTTTATCGCTATTAAAGATATTGTTCCGCACCTGAATGAACGCCGCATGTATACATTATCGGCGACCGCCATTTCCACCGTGTCCATGTCCATTGTCGGTTCTTACATGACCCTGCTTGAGCCGCGTTATGTGATGCTTTCGCTGATCCTGAATATGCTGTCCACTTTTGCCGTTTTACAGGTGGTGAACCCGTATTCCGATGAAGCCGATAACGAAATGCCTAAACTCAATGTACCGAAACACAGCTTCGTAGAAATGCTGGGCGAGTACATCATGGCGGGCTTCAAAATGGCGATGATCGTGGCGGCCATGCTGGTGGGTTTCAACGCCCTGCTGGCGATGATCAATGCCATCTTCATGGGCGGTTTTGGTAAGAGCTTCCAGGACATCATCGGTTATCTGTTCTACCCGATCGCCTGGTTAACCGGCATTGTCAGCCAGGACTCCCTCACCGCAGGCAGCATCATGGGGACGAAAATCGTCGCCAACGAATTCGTGGCGATGTTGCAGATGAAAGATCTGATTGCGCATCTCGAGCCCCGTACCGTGGCGATCCTGTCCGTCTTCCTGGTGTCTTTCGCTAACATTTCTACCGTCGGTATTATTGCCGGTGCGGTGAAAAGTATCGAAGAAGTTCAGGGCAACATGGTGGCCCGTGCTGCTTTCCGCCTGCTGGTCGGCGCGACGCTGGTCAGCCTGCTGTCGGCGTCCATCGTGGGTCTGGTCTACCGTTAATCGGTTAAGATAAACGCCCGGAACGTCTGAAAACGTCCGCCCTTCCGGGTGGACGTTTTTGTTTCTGCGGCAGGCACAGGCATTTTGCCCCGTCATAAAAAAACCACGCCGAAGCGTGGTTTTTCATTGTTCACCTTATGAATTTATCCCCGCGCCAGCGCGGCCGCGTTACGTCCCGCCAGAATACCGAAGATGATAATATCGGCCACCGCGTTACCGCCGATGCGGTTTGCACCGTGGATACCGCCCGCCACTTCACCGGCCGCCCAGGCGCCGGTAATCGGCTGTTTCTGGCTATCAAGCACCGCCGTGTCAGTGTTGATGACCACGCCGCCCATCGTATGATGCACGCCCGGCGCGATGCGGATGGCAAAGAATGGCCCCTGATTAAGCGGATGACGCAGCGCAGTGGTACGCCCAAAATCTTCGTCTTTTTTGGCCACCACGAACAGATTGTAACGTTCCAGCGTTTCGGCCAGATCATGCGGGTTCATGTTCAGCTTCACCGCCAGTTCTTCCGGCGTCGGCGCGCTGAGTACAAAGCCTTTGGCGATATACTCGTCAGCCGCTTTGTTGTTTGCCCGTACCTGTTCATCAAAGATCACCCACGCGCTTTTCTCCGGCAGCGCGATGATTTCCGCCGACACTTTGTCGCGGGTTTCCATTTCATTGTAGAAACGCTTGCCCGCCTGGCTCACCAGGATCGCCCCGCCGCCGCGAATGGATTCAGAAATCAGGTATGACGTGGTTTGTTCAACGGTCGGGTGGATCTGGATCTCGCCCATATCGACGGTATCCGCCCCGATTTTTTGCAGCATGGCGATGCCGCTGCCGGTGGCGCCTTTGTGGTTAGTGGTCACAAAGCCGTCCAGCTCAGGGCGATATTTCACCACCATTTCGCGGTTAGCACTGAAACCGCCGGTCGCCACAATCACGCTTTTGGCGTTCAGAATACGGCTGTCGTTGTATTCATCCACCACTTTCACGCCGGTCACTGCGCCGTTTTCATACAGGATTTCCGCCACAGAGGTTTCGAGCAGCACTTCGATATCGCGCTTATTGACGTTTTTCACCAGACCGCTGATCAGGAAGCCGCCGACGGCGGAGCGATCCTGCGGACGGTGGGTACGGTCAATGCTCATGCCGCCGGTGATGGTGATATCGTTCAGCTCGATCTCTTTCGCCGCCAGCCACTCGATGGCTTCCGGTGCCAGCTCAACGAACTCCCTGAGCAGTTCCGGGTTGTTCTTGAACTTGCCGCCTTTCAGGGTTTCGTCATAGAACAGCTCTTTGCTGTCCTCGATGCCTTTGAGTTTCTGGAACCGGGTTTCTGCCGCGTTCATGCCCACAGAGGCTTTAATGGTGTTGCCCCCGATGGTAGGCATTTTTTCGATAATGACGACATGCGCGCCTTCATCATGCGCCTGAATGGCGGCCGCCAGACCTGCGCCGCCGCTGCCGACAATCACCACATCGAAGTTCTGCGGTGCCTGAGGGTTACCGCCTTCTTCAATCACGTGCTCTTTGCTGGAGGTGGTTAAGGCGCGGGAAACGGCTTTTTTCAGCGCCTCACTCTGGGTGGTCGCGCCGGTGATGGCATCAACGTGCGGGCTGTTGGCAACCAGAATACGTGTGCGCAACTGTTCAAAGGTGGTGGTGAAATCGACGTCGAGGGTGTCATCTTTCACCAGAGTAATATCGGTAATACGGTCGGTATCGAGCGTAACGCTGATTTTCAGCTTCAGCGCTTCGGCTTCCACTTTTTCCTGATATACGCCGGCTTTATATTTACGGCCTGTCACGCTGGTGTCGCGGATCATGGCGTCAACCAGTGAGAAGCGCCACAACGGCTCAGGAATGTTCAGCGCCTCGCGTTTGTTGCTGTCGATGAACAGTTCCAGATGATCGTTGTTGATAATGCGGTCGGCCCAGTCCGGATAGGCGATGCACGCTTTGCCTACCGCGACCAGATCAAAACCGTACTCCAGCCCTTTCTCCGCATCCGCTTTGTTAACCACGCCGCCAACACCAATCACCGGCACTTTTGCCAGCGTTTCAGAACGCATGGCGCGGTATTTGGTGATGAGCGGTGTCGGGTCGGTGGTGTCTACGATAGAAGGACGCAGCAACTGGCCGACGGAGAAATGCACGTAGTCCAGCCCGCGCGCAGCCAGTTTTTCCAGCAAATACATAGTGTCGTCAAACCGGATGCCGGGCACTTCCAGCTCTTCCGGCGAGAAACGGTAACCGATAATGAAGTTGTCGTCGGCGAAGCGCTTCGCCATTTTGTGGGTGATCTCGAGCACTTCCAGCGGGAATGTGGCGCGCTTATCGCGGTCGCCGCCCCATTTGTCGGTGCGCTGGTTGGAGTTTGGCGAGTAAAACTGCTGGATCAGGTAAGTGTTGGCGCCGTGGATCTCCACGCCGTCGAAACCGGCTTTGATGGCGCGGTTCACCGCATCACCAAATTTGGTGATCATCACATCAACTTCTTCACCGGACAGCTCTTTAGGCGTGGTCGCGCCTTCACGCGGCGCGGCGATGGCGCTGGGTGCGACGGGCGTTCTGCCGCCGATAAGCTCCGGCTCCACCATTCTGCCGCCGTGATAAATTTGCAAAATGGCTTTAGAGCCTTTTGATTTGATGGCGTCGGCGATTTTTTTCAGACCGGCGATTTTGTTGTCGCTGTCGATGGCAATCGCGCCGGGAAACGCCGGTCCCAGACGATCAATGAAGCAACACTCAACGATGATAGTGCCGATGCTGCCAGCGCGATCGCGGTAATACTCGACCAGCTCACTGGTCACCGTGCCGTCGTAGAAGCCGGTACAGGTGGTCATCGGTGCCATCAGTAAACGGTTTTTCAGCACAGCGCCGTTGGGCAACGTGAGCGGTTTAAGAACCGGGGTGAGCTTATTCATTGTAATCAACTCCAAAATGTAAACGCCTGGATTTCTTTTCGTGGGCGAATGACTTACCGCTAAAATAAGTTATCCGGTGCAGGTGATAAATATAGAAATGCTTTGCTGCTTTCTGCTCATATAGCAGAAATAATGTGATGTAAAAGGTCTGATGGACGGGAGTTGTTTAATTACCCAGCGTTAATGCGAATATCCCCTCCAATTGTTAACCATGAGTTGACAAAAATCAACTTTTGATTAACATGGAAAAACCCACGAACAAAATCAGCAGGTTATGCCCTCAGTTTGGCTTTTGCCAAAATTTACTCTACATTTCATAGAGCAGGTTTTCTGATCAAAATAATAACCTTACACAATGTAATGCTACTAAGTTAAATAGGAATTCATCCGGGCGTCATTCTGGCTGAGGATAATATCCGCCGGGTGCCATAACGCCTGAATGAGAGTATTACGTCTCCCTGTTCACGAAGAAACATTAATGTATTTCAACTGTCATCGTGAAATATCCACAGCAGTCATTTATTACCCAAACGCAAGCGTAAAAAACATCATAGATATCCGGGGGCGCGATGCTCACTTTCAATAACTGGCAGAAAAAACTATGAAACCCACATCCACTTTGAATGACCCCGCAAAGGCCGCTCCTGCCTCTGCCGGAGTGAAAAAACGTTTGATCATGCTGTTCCTTCCGGTGCTGGTGGCAATTATCCTGCTGCTCACACCAGTACCTTCCGGCCTTCAGCCGTATGCCTGGCATTTCTTTGCCATCTTTGTCGGGGTCATTGTGGGGCTGATTTTTGAACCCCTGCCTGGCGCGGTGATCGGCCTGACCGGTGTGGTGGTGATCGCCCTGTTCAGCCAGTGGCTGTTGTTCAGCCCGGCGGAAATCGCCGATCCTAAATTTAAGATGGCGAGCGAGTCGTTTAAATGGGCGGTGAGCGGTTTTGGTAACTCCACGGTCTGGCTGATCTTCGGCGCATTTATGTTCGCCGCAGGCTATGACAAGACCCAGTTTGGCCGCCGTCTGGCGCTGATTCTGGTGAAATACCTTGGCCGTCGCAGCCTGACGCTGGGTTATGCCATCACCTTCGCCGATCTGCTGCTGGCACCGTTCACGCCGTCCAACACGGCGCGCAGCGGCGGGACCATCTACCCGATCATCGCCAACCTGCCGCCGCTATACGGCTCCAAACCCAATGACCCGAGCGCCCGTAAAATCGGTTCCTACCTGATGTGGGTCGCGATTACCGCCGCCTGTATTACCAGCTCGATGTTCCTGTCGGCGCTGGCGCCAAACCTGCTGGCGCTGGCGCTGGTGAAAAGCATTACCGGATTCGAAATCTCCTGGGGCATGTGGTTCCTCGCCTTCCTGCCGCTCGGCGTTTTGCTGATCCTCACCATGCCGTTACTGGCTTACTGGTTCTATCCGCCGGAAGTGAAGATCAATGATGAAGTGCCGCGCTGGGCCAAAAGTGAACTGGAAAAACTCGGCAAGCTGTCGCGTAACGAAATCCTGCTGCTGGTCTTCGTCTGTTCTGCGCTGCTGATGTGGATTTTCGCCGCCGCCTGGATCGAACCGGCGCTGGCCGCGCTGCTGGTGGTGGTGCTGATGTTGTGGACCGGCGTGCTGAACTGGAACGACATTATCAGCAACAAACCGGCCTGGAATACTTTCGCCTGGTTTGCCACGCTGGTCGCGCTGGCGGATGGTCTGGCCCGCGTTGGCTTTATCGCCTGGCTGGGTAAAGAAGGCGGGCAACTGCTCGACGGTTTCGACCCGCAGGTCGCCGCCGTCATGCTGCTGATTGCCTTCTTCCTGTTGCACTATCTGTTTGCCAGTACCACCGCACACACCACCGCCCTGTTACCAGCGATGCTGACCATTGCGGCGGCGATCCCCGGCATCAACATGCCGGTTTACTGCCTGATGATGGTGACCTCGCTGGGTGTGATGGGCATCATCACCCCTTACGGTACCGGCCCGAGCCCGATTTACTACGGCAGCGGCTACCTGCCGACGAAAGATTACTGGCGTCTGGGCACCATCTTCGGCGCTATCTTCCTCGGCGGCCTGATGCTCATCGGCTATCCGTGGATGGTGCTGATGTTCTGATCCGACAACGGGTTAATCCCTTGCACTGTTTAACCTGATATTTAAACTGATATTTAAAACTGATAAAAAAACGGCCTCCCTTTCGGAAGGCCGTTTTGCTGTCTGACTTGCCACTCAAAACGTCAGTGCGCCAGTGTTTTACGCACGTCGCTCACGTCTTTTGCCGATACCGCTGGTGCCGAGTTGCTCCAGCCCTGACGGATAAAGGTCGCAAGCTGCGCGGCTTCTTCGTCGGTCAGACGCGCTGCAAAACCAGGCATCACCAGCGTTGAAGGCGCTCGGGCCGTGGACGGCTGTTGTGCACCGGCGAGGATGGTATGGATAAGCCCGGTCGGATCCTGTGAGTTCACAATCGTGGCCTGATCCAGCTGCGGGAACACGCCCGGCGCGCCCTTTCCGGTCACAAAGTGGCAGGCACCGCAGTTATCCAGATACAGACGCTCGCCTTCGCTGAGGTTTTTCGCCGCCGTCAGTTTCGCTTCGGTTGCGCTGGCTTTCTGCGTGTCTTCTGCCGGAACCGGCGGATTGCCGCCCAGGAATTTGAGGTACGCGGCAATGGCTTTGAGATCGTCATCGGTCATGTGCGCGGTACTGTTCTCGACCACTGACGTCATTTCGCCACCCACTGCCGCTTTATCGTTACGCCCTGTCCCGAGATAATCGATGATTTCCTGTTCGTTCCAGTGCGCGACGCCGCGCAGGGAAGGCACATCCCAGTTATTCAGGCTGCCGCCCGCGAGGAAATCAGTGTCGCTGCTGTCGAGCGCTTTTTCGTTCATGCCGAATCCACGCGGCGTGTGGCAACTGCCGCAATGCCCCAGACTTTCCACCAGATACGCGCCACGGTTTACCTGCTCTGATGCCCCACCGATTGGCTGGAATGGCTTATCAGACGCAAACGCCCAGTTCCAGAAACGCATGCCCCAGCGCTGACTGAACGGGAAGCTCAGATCCGTTTCCGGCGGCTGTTCTGCGCTCGGTTTTACGCCCTGCATAAAGTAAGCGTAGAGCGCGTGCATGTCTTCATCATTGATTTTGGCGTAATCAGGATACGGCATCGCCGGGTACAAACGGGTGCCGTCCGGCAGAACGCCTTTGCGCACCGCATCCGAGAACTGCGCTTCGGTGTAGCCGCCAATACCGTGGTCTTTGTCCGGGGTGATATTGGTGGAATAAATCGTCCCGAGATTCGAATTGATCGCCAGGCCGCCGGAAAACGCCGGTTTGCCCGCCGCCGTATGGCACGCGCCGCAGTCGCCGAGACGCGCCACATATTCGCCCTGCTTTATCAGCGCCGCGTTGTCAGGCGGTGAACTGTTATCCGCCTGCGCATTCGCCATAAAACCGACACCCAGCAGCAAGGCGTTAGCGATAAATAAACGTTTGAGTTTCATTCTGTTCATCTCCGCTTATGCCTGAACCAGTGGGCCAGGATTTTTAAGATACTGATCTTTGATCGCCTGCGCCGCCATCAGGGTGATCGCGCCGATGGTGTCCGTCGGGTTGGCCTGGAAGTTTTGCGGGAACGCGTTTCCGCCCGGCACAAAGACGTTATGCACGTCCCAGCTTTGCAGGAACTTGTTCAGCGCCGAGGTTTTCGGGTTATCACCCATCACCGCGCCGCCCACGTTGTGCGTGGACACGTATTTGGTCAGGTCAAAGTGCGCGTCCATCGGCAGGAAGCTTTCGCTGTAGCTGTCCGGGTTGAGCTCTTTGGTGATATTGCCGACGATGCCTTTCAGGTATTGCTGCAATTTGAGTTCGTTCTGTTTCCAGTCGAACGTCATGCGCAGCAGCGGATAACCGTATTCATCTTTGTAGTTCGGATCGAGATCCAGATAAATGTCGCGATAAGACTGGCAGGTGGTGGTGATGCTGATTTTCATCGAATGGCCGTACCACTCTTCCATCCCTTCTTTCCAGCCGGTGCCCCACGCAGGCGTGCCTTTTGGCAGCGAAGTGCTGATTGGCGTGCCGGTGGCCTGAGAACTGTGGATCTTCGCACCGCCGATAAAGCCCAGGGATGCGCCATCGAAATTGCCCGGAGAAATGTCGTTGAACATCTGGCCGGTGGCGCCCGCGGTAGCGAACGGGTTGAAGTTTTTGTCTTTGAAGAACAGCGTTGAACCGCCGTTACTCAGGAACGCATAGTTACGCCCAACCACGCCTTCTTCGGTGATCGGGTTGTAAGGTTTGCCGATGCCGGAAAGCAACATCAGGCGCACGTTGCAGAACTGGAAGCTGCTCAGCACCACGATTTTGGCGGGCTGGAAACACTCGTTGCCGTCGGCATCAATATAGATCACGCCTTTGGCGGTTTTCTTGTCATCGTGCAGCTCGACTTTCATCACGTTGGCGTGAACTTCATATGAGAAGTTCTCCATACGTTTGAGCGCGTCCATCACGGCGGTTTGCGGCGAGGCTTTCGAGTAGTTCAGGCACGGGTATTTACTGCAATAACCGCAGTAGTTACAGGGTGCGATCTGATTGCCGTACGGGTTGGTCCAGGCGCGGGAAACGCAGGCCGACGGGTTCGGGAACGGGTGATAGCCCATCTTCTTAGTGACTTCGGCAAACATGCTGCTGTTGAGCGTGTCTTCCAGCGCAGGCAGCGGGTATGGCTCAGAACGCGGACCTTCGAACGGATCGCCGCCTTCCATAATCTGGCCGCGCAGGTTGCCGGTCTTACCGGATTGCCCGCAGATGTGCTCAAACTTGGTGTAATACGGCTCGATTTCATCCCAGCTGAACGGGAAATCCATGATCCGCATGTCTTCCTGCAAAATGCCTGGCTTGTAGGCTTCGTCTGCGTAGGTTTTGAGTTTTAAATCGGTTGGTGTCGGGCGGATCAGCACCGCAGTCCAGTGCAGACCCGAGCCGCCAACGCCGGTGCCTGGCGCAAATGCGCCCCATTTACGGGTCGGCAGTGCGGTTTCACTCATGTTGTAACGCACGGTCACCGCGGCCTGCGCCGGGGTCGCCATCACTTTGTTTCGTACCGCGTAGGCGTATTCATCCGCCGGCTTCGGGTAGGCAAATTCTTCATAGCCGCGGTCGCCGCCGCGTTCCAGCGCACGCACCGTCAGGCCCGCCATCGCCAGCTCGATGCTCATCAGCGAGCCCGCCCAGCCGAGGCCGACAACCACAACGTCGACTTCTGGTTTAGTTACTTGTGCCATCTTTTATCCTGTCATTCTTCAGAAACGGTAATAAGACGCGGCCCTCAGGCGCGCGCGCCTTGCAGGCTCACAGGCCCCAGCGGGTAAGGGACGTTGTGCTGTTTCACCCATTCCGTGAAACTCGCGCGCGCGCCGGGGAACCCGATGGCGATCCACGCCTTCATCCCTTTATTACCGCCGTAGATTGGATCCGCCAGATAACCGTGTTTGGTGTCTGACAGCAGTTCGCTGAAAAATTGCGAGGCCACGAGACTCTCTTCGCCCAAATCGGCAAAGCGGATGTCGTTCTTCTGCAACTTCGTCAGCACCTGCTCTTTGTCCTGATCGGAAAGTTCATGGAAGGCTTTCTGGTGATGTTGCTGGCACCAGCTGTTCGCCAGGCGAATACCGGTTTTGTAGATTTGCTGCGGACGGAACGGGATCTGATACCCCATCGTGGCCGGTGCATGGACGTTAAACGGCCCCTGCATGTAGATTTCCTCACCGAAATCGCCATGCATTTGCTGATCGATAAAGATCGGCACATTGGTTTCCAGCGCGCCCGGCGCTTTGCCTTTGCCACCTGCGGGGATCAGACGGTCAGCGGCGGCCATAATGAATTGCCATTCCTCTGCGCTGAAAAACACGGGTTTATAATCGAGTAAATCCGGGGCAGCCATGTCAGCCGCTTCTGCTGCTGACAGCCCTTTCATCATGATGGTGCCGACAGGCAATGCCATCAGCGACCCAAGTAAAAACTTGCGACGGGTAGTTTTCTTTTGAAGGAGCATAGAATTACGACTCTCACATGCCTGATGTTAAGTTTGGGTTGGTATTTATTATTATTTAGGTACAAATTTATAATATCACCGCAACATCAAAAATAAACGACAATTTCCTTACCGATTATGAGGAAACCTTTTTCACATCAATAAAAATGACTTAAAAACACTTAACAAACAACAGGTTGATTTAATTACTCATTTATCAAAAACCTAAGATAATTAGCAATAAAACCCTGAAATATCTTATGTAATCTCAGGACGTGATCGGCGGGAATATAATTTCAGCAGGCAATGTTCTGTTATATTTTGTTGGAATTGGTAGCTAACATTTCTAACATTGAGATTAATTAAGAGAATTAAAGGAAATTACCTGTCATTACGGTCGCCAGAAAAGTCGCGGTATCAGGCTGATCATTGACCTGCATTGGTGCCCTTTCCCTCTCCCTGCGCGTTCAATTGTAATTATTGTCATCATCAATTTGATTCCCTTTACCCGTGCCAGAAACTAGAATGCAAACCGTTATCATTTGTATTTACTTTGTTCGACTTTCTTTCAGGGAATTACTCACATGTCTTACCAGCACGCCCCGCGCGGGGCTCACGGCGGATTCAAAAAATCCGTCATTGCGTTAGCTATGCTCCATTGTTCGCCGCTGCTGGCGGCGCAGCCTGCTTCTGAAGATTCCATTACCGTCAATGCACAGGCGGATACCCCGGACACCACCGATTACAGCGCCACGCAGAGTTCCACCGCCAGCAAAAGTGAGACTCCGCTCAGTGAAACTCCGCAGTCGGTCAGCGTGGTCACGCAGTCGATGATCCAGGATTACGACGTCACCTCGCTGAATGACGCGATGAAGTTCGTCAGCGGCGTGGCTCAGGGGAATACGCTGGGCGGCACGGAAGACGGCTTCGTCAAACGCGGATTTGGCGCCAACAGTGACGGCTCAATCCTGATCGACGGCGTGCGCAGTAATCAGGGGCTGGGCTTTGATTCCACCATCGATCACATTGAAGTGCTCAAGGGTTCCGCTTCCCTGCTTTACGGTATTCAAAACCCCGGCGGCGTGATCAACATGATCAGCAAAAAACCGCAGTATGAATGGAATACCCGCGTCAGTGGCCGGACCGGCGGATTTGGCGGCGGTGCAGGCACGCTCGATGTCACCGGCCCGCTGGGGAACGGTTTCGCGTTTCGCATGATCGCTGAACGTCAGTACGAAGATTACTGGCGTAACTTTGGCAGCGATTCGCACACCCTGCTCGCCCCTTCGCTGAGCTGGTTCGGTGAAAAAGCCAGTTTTAACGTCAGTTATCAGGAATACAAATACGACATTCCCTACGATCGCGGAACGGTATTCAGCAACGGTAAACCACTGGATATCCCTTACAACCGTCGTCTTGACGAACTGGCCAACCACGCGTGGGGCAAAACGAAGCGCCTGAACACCACCTGGGAATATCAGCTGAACGAGGACTGGAAAACCCGTCTGACCTACGCCTGGCAGCAACGCCGCTATGACAGCAATGAAGTCCGCGCCACCGCCGTCAACACCGATACCGGCGCGGTGACGCGTCGTGCGGATGCCAACCGGGGATTCAACCATCAGACCAGCTATACTTCCTGGGACTGGATCGGCAATCAGGAGATCTTCGGGATAATGAACGACCTGCTGATTGGCGTCGATTACGAGAAAAACGAAACCTACAAACAGTATTCTTACCGTGGCAAAACCTTCAGCACCTTCAATATGTATGCGCCGGTGTACGGCGTTGAGCCCATCACCAACAGCAGCACCTATTCCGACAGCAACAGCAATCTTCGGAACACCCTCTACAACAAATCAATTTATCTGAAAGACAGCATTCATCTGACGGATAAATGGATTGGCGTGGTCGGCGGGCGTTATCAGCATTACAACCAGAAACAGACCTCCGGTTTCGTTAATCCAACCCAAAGTCTGGACGATACCGATGATAAATTCCTGCCGCAGGTGGGCGTGGTGTACAAACTGACTGACGATCTGTCGTTCTACGCCAACTACAGCCAGTCGTTTACGCCATCCACCGATGTGGATGACAACGGTAATGTGGCTTCGCCGGAAAGCGGCACAACCTATGAAGTCGGCACCAAATGGCAGATTTCACCGCGTCTGGACGCGACGCTGGCGGTGTACCGCATCGATGAAGAGGACATGTCGGTGTTCATCAACGGCGTGACGCGTAACATTCCTAAAGCGCGTTCGACCGGTGCGGAGCTGGAGATTAACGGGGAAGTCGCTAAGGACTGGGATCTGACAGCCAGCTACAGTTATGACAAAACCGAAATCACCGAAGATGACGTGAATTCCGCCAACGTTGGTAACCGCCTGGTGAATGCGCCAACCAACATGGGCAGCCTGTATCTGAGCCACACTCTGCGCTGGTCGCAGGTGCCGGGTGATTTCCGCATCGGTGGGGGTGCGCGTTATATGGGCTCCCGTGCGGGCGATCCGGAAAACAGCTTCACCCTGCCGGATTACACCGTGGCGGATGCGTTTGTCGCCTGGGATAATCAGCTGCTGGGCAAACATACGCAGATCAAATTAAACGTGAATAACCTGTTCGATAAAGAGTATTACGCTTCCAGCGCCGGTAATTTACGCGTTATCGAAGGCGAACCGCGCAATGTGGTGCTTTCGGCGGCAGTGGATTTCTGATCTTTTCACGCAGGCGTCAGCCACACCAGGCGCCTGCGTGTTTTCTCACTTTCCGCTTACGAGACAGACCCGGTGGCCGGTCGCACGTTAAACCAACCGGGGGTATTTTCGATGACGCGCCACAGCTTTTCAGGGATGGCGAGTGGCGCGACGTCCGGGGCGGCAACGTCCAGCGCAATCTGGCTTTGCGCCTCGCCTTTGGCATATTTCACCCAGTCCGGATTCATCACCAGCCCCTGCCCGATTGCCGCGAGGGAAACGCCGGCAGCCAGCGCCTGTTCAGCCTGCTCAGGCGTTCTCATCTGACCCGCAGCGATAAGCGGGATCCGACCGGCGAGATGATCGCGCACGATAGCAATAATTGCCGGCCCTTGCGGCGCATCAACCGGGCGCGCCTCTAATGCATTGCCCAGCGAGACGTGCAGATAACTGATCCCGCTGTCGATCAAACTATCCACCAGTTTCAGTGACTCCCCGATGCGCAGCCCGTCCTCTTCATGTTCATCAAGCGTGATCCGGTAACCCAGCTGGAAAGGTTGCGTGGCATAGCGGGCAATGGTTTCACGCACTTTGGAAACAACGGCCAGCGGGAAGCGCATCCGGTGCGCCAGCGAACCGCCCCAGCGATCGCTGCGCTGATTAAAATGGGGAGAAAAGAAATTCTGCAACAGAAAACCGTGGGCACCATGAAGCTCCACGCCGTCAAAACCGGCGGCAATGGCGCGACGGGTCGCCTCACCGAATGCCTCAACCATATCTTCCACTTCGTGATCCGCCAGTGCACGCGGTACCACCGCAGGCGCAAATGGCCCCGCCTCACCGGCAACGGCGCTTGCGGCCACAATATCGGACACCAGGTCCGGATGGGTTTTCACACCGGCATGGAAAATCTGCAGGATTGCCGGTGCGCCCCCGCTTTTCGCCGCCGCAGCCAGCCGCGTTAAACCGGGAATGAAAGTGTCATCATACGCAGCAAACTCGCCGGTGAAGCCGATCCCGTTTTGCTGAACATGCGTGCAACCGGTGATCACCAGCCCCACGTCTTTTACCCGCAGGCGGTAATAAGCCTCTTCTTCAGCAGAGACGGTGCCATCATCGTTACCTGCCCAGGTAGTCATCGGCGCCATCACAATACGGTTACGCAGGGTAAGCCCCGGTGCAAAGGGAAATGCTTCAAGCAGAGCGTGTGGTGTCATGAGAGGTTTACCTTAATCGTTAAGAAATGTGGATATGCACGGCGCCGCGGCACACGGGGCCGTGACGGGTTCAGGGGGCTGATCATAATCTCTTTGCTATTAAGTGATTAGAGGGATAAATCTGCATGAGCTTAGAAGGGTATTTTCTTAATCAGGAGCCATTGAGCTGAAACCATCAGCCCAATGGGTTTGCGTGAGGAATATTACGGACGGTAGCGCAGTGCCTCGAGCACCAGCGCAAAAGCAGGAGAATGCTGGCGACGGCTGGGGTAATAAAGGTGATACGCCGTGCGCGGCGGCGACCAGTCGGCCAATACCTGAATCAGCTGACCGGATTGCAGCGCCGGTTCCACCACATCTTTGGGCAGATAGGCCAGCCCCAGCCCGTCCAGCGCGGCCTGTCGCATCAGCCCGATGCTGCTGAAAGTACATCGCCCGTCAATACGCACCTTAAGTTCGGCGCCCTGCTTGCTGAACTCCCAGGCATAAAAGCCGCCGTGGGTGGGCAGCCGGAGTTTAATGCAGCTGTGTTCATTCAGATCCCGTGGCGTGACAGGTCGCGTTTTGCCTTCGAAATAAGACGGCGATCCGACCACCGCAAAACTGAAATTCGGGGCAACGGGCACGGAAATCATGTCTTTATCCACCTGTTCGCCGAGCCGGACACCGGCGTCATAGCGTTCAGCGACGATATCTTTCAGCCCGTATTCACTGATGATCTCAATGTGAATATCCGGATATTCGAGCAGCATCGGCGTCAGTTTCGGCCAGAGAATGGACTCAGCGGCATGTTCAATTGCGGTGATGCGGACCGTACCAGCGGGTTTTTCACGCATCCCGCTGATGGCGGCGATCTCATTTTCGATTTCGTCAAAATGAGGCCCGATGCGGCTGAGCAAACGTTCACCCGCCTCGGTGACAGAGACGCTGCGCGTTGTACGGGTCAGCAACCGCAGCCCGAGATGGGCTTCCAGCGTTCTGATGGTGTAGCTCAGCGCCGACTGCGAAACGCCGAGCTGCGCTGCCGCTTTGGTAAAGCTTTGCTCACGCGCGACGGCGATAAAAGCCTGATAATCATTCACATTTTTTCGACGCATTCAGATTCCTGTGTAATCAGTCCGTGCAGGGCTTTGGGGCAAGGTTCTCTGAACTCAGGGTAGCCTGTCTGCACATCCTTGTGGACTTAAAAATTCTGCGCGTCAGGGAAGGTTTTCAGATGGCGTCATCTGGCTGGCAAGGAACTCCAGTAAGTGCCGCTGAAGGGCACCGGCAGGAACTGAGCGTAGAGATCCTGCATCGTCTGTTGCGGGTCAACGTCTTTGAACAACTGCGGATACATCGCTTTAGCAAAGACCTCGACATCCACCAGGTGGTACGGGCTGAGGTAGAAATTATGCCAGACGCTGTACGCACGCCCTTCCCGCACCGCTTTCAGCGTGGAGAGCACCGGTTGTTTGTCCATCACCTGACGGAAACTTTGCGCGGCTTCCTCCTGCGTCACCTGCGGCCCGAGCATCAGGTTTGACACTCTTTTGCCTTCCGGCCCCGCCATGCCGGTGGTGATATACACATCCGGATTGGCGACGATCACCGCTTCCGGGTTCAGATCGCCGTAGACGCTTTTGAACGCCCCTTTCGCGATATTATCGCCCCCGGCGAACGCCAGCAGATCTGCCAGATTGCCGTGTGACACCGTGGTGCAGCACGTCTCGCGACGGCCAAGATGCAGCTGCAACATCACCGTGGGTCTTTTTCCGTGATACGCGGCTATTCTTTCCTGCACGCGGTTCATATGTTGCTGATAAAAAGCGATAAACCGCGCCGCTTTTTCCGGGTGATTCAGCACATCGCCCAGCAGTTTCACACTCGGCAGCGTGTTATGCAGTTGATCGACACGCAGATCGACGTAGATCACCGGGATCCCCGCGCGGGTCAGCGCTTCCTGCATCAGATCCTGGTTATCTTGCTTTTTGGCGTAGATCGGCAGAATCACCAGATCCGGTTTGAGCGCTATCACCTTTTCTACACTCATCTGGGTGTAGTTGTTCTGCCCCAGCAGCGGGATATTGCCGATTTCAGGAAAGGCTTTCAGATAGACTGCCCAGCTTTGCGCATCCAGCGTCGCCATATCACCCGGCCACCCCACCACATGCTGCGCCGGGTTGCCGTCCTGCACCAACGCCAGCGTATACAGCATACGGCTTTCCCCCACCACAATCCGCTGCGGGTTATCAGGCACCGTGACCGTACGGTTGGAAATGTCCGTAACGGTTTTAGCCTGCGCGCCAGCGGCCACCAGCAGGCACGAAATCAGTAATAAAGGAGAGAACTTACGCATAACACCTCGGGGAGAAACGGAATGCGAGGATGATAATGATTATCGTTAGGTTCCGCAAATAAGAGCTAAATGTGGGTTGCCGCCCACACCGGACTTAAGGGCTGCGAATGCGTTTTAACGTCAAGACCTTGGGCTCGCCGCCCAAACGGGCCCAAAGG
>NZ_MJIB01000004.1:897439-902007 GCF_003697865.1 Rahnella sp. Larv3_ips
CCCTGAGTTGGCGCTGTACGCCCTGAAAGATTTCGCCCCGCGAAGCCAGTTATGGCTGGTCTATCCCAATGTCCCTGCCAGCCAGATCCCCGCCATTGATGCCTTCGCCGCCGCCATCGCGCACGGCCTGGATTTACCGGTTCAAACGGGGATAGAGTATTAGATTCTCGTGGGCGAGGGATTCCGCGGATGCGTTTTAACGTTAAGACCGTGGGTTGCCACCCACACCGGCCTTAAGGTCAAGACCTTGGGCTCGCCGCCCAAACGGGCTGTATTTCAGGCAGTTCTGCGGATACTTTAACGTCAAGACCTTGGGCTCGCCGCCCAAACGGGCCCAAAGGGTTTTAAACGAAACCCTTTGGAATCCTGCGTTTTTTTAACTGCGCGCTGCCGCTCGCGGGCTATGTTTCAGCGGCTTGCGTTATTGCCGCAAAATCCCGCCGCTTTGCGGTGCCCTCCGGTCGGGTTACAACCCGCGCAAACAGACGCGCGGTTTTCCACCTCTCCCTCCGGCGTGATTTTTGAGCGCGGCCAATGGCTATGTAATTCAAATGATTATTAAGTGCGGCCAATGGCTTTGTAATTCAGATGATTATTGAGACTTAATTTTTTGATTTATTTTTGATTTATTTTTGATTTATAAAGTCGAAAACAGTGAGGTTGTGCTTTAAGAAGCCTCTGGCCGCGCTCAAAACGACGTCGAATGAACGGTGAGAAACCGCGAGGGTGTTTTTCCGAGCGGGTCCGAACCTGAAATGAGAGGACCGCGCAGCGGCGGCGTTTGCGGCAATAGCGGTGGCCGCTGGAATATAGTCTACAAGCGGCAGCGCGCAGTGAAAGAGCCTGGGATTCTTAAGGGGGGCGGCGATAAGCCCCCCTTAAGGCCGGTGTGGGTGGCAACCCACGGTTTTGACGTTAAAACGTATTCGCAGGGCCGGTGTGGGTGGCAACCCACGGTTTTGACGTTAAAACGTATTCGCAGGGCCGGTGTGGGTGGCAACCCACGGTTTTGACGTTAAAACGCATTCTGCGGGCATTTCCCCCCGTTAACGACTACACTGGTTGCCACTTTCCTCACAGGACGCGTTAAAAATGAAAAGACTGACACAACAAGATATGACGGAAAGCGAACAGCGCGAGCTAAAAACCTTGCTGGACCGGGCTCGTAAAGCACAGGGCCGTGAGTTGACCAATTCTGAAAATAACCGCATTAAAGATGATTACATCGATAAGTTGATGGAAGAGAAGGAAAAGGTCGCGGCTAAAGCGCGTGCGGAAAAACGCCGTAATAAAGCCGTGCCAAGTACCTCTGCAACCTATGACTGGACTGCCCGCACCCATCCGCGTGGCCGTCGTTAAGTATTAACTGATCCTCTGCGTTCTTCACGCAGAGGCGTCAGCCCCGTTCTGCTTTATGTCATTTCACGACGTCAATAATACAAAACCGTGCGTACCGTCTTTTTCCAGTTGCGCCACCAGACCATATTCCCAGTCGAGATAATCCTGCATGGCCTGCGGGCTGACATCCGTCCCTTCGTACGGACGGCGATAGCGATCCTGTGGATTTTCCAGCCAGACCGAGTCACCGTGCTCAAGCGGCAGACCGCCATCAATCCAGCCCACCGTTCCTTTCTCCAGCAAAAAAGTATTTTTACCCGTCAGTGCAGCTATTTCTGTGACAGCGTAACGTGCGAGCAGACCGCTGGTGCACGTCACCACCCAGCGCTGTTTCTCAGGCTGTGAAGCGATAATCTGGGGGATGTTGCCGCGTGTGGTCCACACTGCGCCCGGAATGCGGCGGTTGCGGAAGTTCGCGCTGGTGGTGAGATCAATCACCCCGGTGTCGCCCTCTGCCAGCCAGTGTTGCACTGTCTGCGGAGTGACCGATTCCACCGCCGGCGCGGGGGCAACGCTGGCTTTCCAGTCGCCTTGCCCGGTGAAGTCTTCCGCGCTAACGTCCGCAACGTACACTTCCCAGTTCATCTGCGCCAGCCAGGATGCGGCCAGGGTGGCGCGCACGCCGTCGTCATCGGCCAGCACTACCCGCGCACCGCGCACGCTGGCGTAATGATCGGTTTCCTGAATCAGCTGGCCGCCCGCAACATGTCGCGCCCCCGGTAAATGACCGGCGCGAAACTCCTCTGCCGTGCGGACATCAAAAAGGTATAACGTGCGGGAATTGTCCTGCTGCCAGTCGCGAATTTGTGACAACGTCACAGTGCGAACGCCCGCACGAATTCCCAGAGCCTGCGCTCCTTCCAGCGCCGCCTGGCGTGACTTTTCACTGAGCGGCGGAAACTGCGCCTGTTGCTGATGCGCCAGTGTCTGGCCCGCCAGCGTCCAGCCAATGGTGCCGTTGCGTAAAGCCGCTACCGGCTGATTCAAACCGGCATTGATCAGCGATTGTGTACCGATAATGCTGCGGGTTCGGCCTGCGCAGTTAACAATAATCTGCGTACTGGCATCAGGTACGACATCACGCAAGCGCAGCACAAGCTCCCCTCCCGGTACGCTGACGCCGCCGGGAATGCTCATGGTCTGAAATTCATCAAAACGGCGCACATCCAGCACCGCGATATTCGCGCCCTGCTGTTGCAGTGCCAGCACCTGTTCTGCACTCAGTGAAGGCGTCTGGTAATGATGTTCCACCCATTCACCAAACGCTTTGCCCGGCGCATTCACATCAATGAAGATTTCCCCGCCGGCCTCTTTCCAGCCTGCCAGATCGCCCGCCAGCACGGCGACATCCTGATACCCCAGCGCGCGCAGCAACGCCGCCGCCCGCGTGGTTTTGCGCTCGCCGCGCGCGGCGTCATAGAACTCGCCGTTGTCATACAGCGTCACCGCCGTTTTACGCTGCGGAATGCGATCCAGCACTTCCAGCTCCAGTTTTGACAGTGCCAGATTGACCGCAAACAACGGATGGCCGGTGGCAAACGCGGCTTCTTCACGAACATCAACCAGCGCGACTTCCTGCCCGGCGATCAACGCCTGTCGCAGCCACGAAAAATGACGCAGCGGTAAGGTTTGAGCATCAGACATATGGATTCTCTTTTGACAGATCCCAGACATTGGGCAGGAGTGAGTTGGAATAGCCGGAAATAAAGGTTTTCTCGCTGCCGTCGGGCAAGTAAACCGCCCGTGACACTGCGCCGATATTGCCGCCATAAACGTGAATACTGACCGAAACGCGATCGGCGTAAAGATTGCTGACCTGATGAATATCCAGCACATCCGGCGCGATTTTCTCTACATCGCCCGGATGCAGTGTCACGGCGGGCCCTTCGGGTTGCAGGGTGCCGTCGCGGTGGCGCACATAATTCTGGCTGGTTTCTCCCCCGCGCAGCATCCCGATCAGCCCCCAGACCCGGTGGTCATGCACCGGCGTGGTGTGCCCCGGTCCCCAGACAAAACTGACCACGGAAAATCGCGACAGCGGATCGGCATACAGCAAATATTGCTGATAGTGTTCGGCATGTGGCTCAGCAAAGGCTTCCGGCAGCCAGTTATGCTGACCGATCAGTGTCGCCAGCAGTGTGCTGCCCTGCGCCAGTACCTCGGTCTGACCATGCGGTTCCTGAATCAGCCGCGTGAAGTCGGCCAGAAACTGGCGCAGTGGCGCGGTATGTAAAGCGGTCATCGCCTTCCCCTTTTGATCAACATTCAGGACAGGCTAGCACTGGTCAAACTCAACCAAAATTCATTTTATGGATAAGCTAATATGCATTTAACACATAAAAATGTGCGGTGCGATCCAGCGTCCTACTTCAAATTGTTTTATGCTGCGCGAACTGATGTTGATTCTCTGACGGATACCGGATGCCATGAAAATTGAAGATTTAACCGCGTTTGTTGCGGTCATTCGCCTGCAATCGACGCGTCTGGCCGCCGATGAGCTGGGGCTCACGCAACCGGCCATTACCCGCCGCGTACAGAATTTCGAAGAATCACTGGGCATCCCGTTGCTGAACCGGCAAACCAAACCGCTGAAACCGACGCTGATGGGTAAACGTGTTTATCAGCAATGCCGCCATATTTTGCGCGAAGTGGATGCGCTCAGCGATCTGGTGGCTGCCGACAGCCCGCCGTCCGGCCTGCTGCGTCTGGCGGTTCCGCAAAGCCTGAGCGAAAGCAGCCTGCTGCCCGCGCTTAAGATGCTTTCCAGCCAGTTCCCGGAAATTCAGCCACGTTTATCCAGCGGCTGGGGCGAAGAATTATTGCTGCGCGTACAGCGTCAGGAGCTTGAGGCGGCGGTGGTGCTGTTTCCCGCCAGTAAACAATTTCCGGCAGGCATTGAGAATCAGCCTCTCGGCGCCGTAGATCTGGTGGTGGTCGGGCCGAAAGCCACGGCAGCGTTGCCGCAGCGGCTGGAGGAGTGTTATCAGCACGGGTGGATCCTCAATCCGGAAGGCTGTGGTTTCCGCGCGGCACTGCAACGGGCATTAATCGAACAGGGTTTGCCACTGTTGATCAATCTCGAAGCCTTTGGCGTTACGCTGCAACTCTCCCTCATCGCCGAAGGCCGCGGCCTCGGCCTGATGCCGCGCGCACTGGTGGAACATCACCCC
>NZ_MJIB01000004.1:902017-907740 GCF_003697865.1 Rahnella sp. Larv3_ips
TGGGCTATGTTTCAGAAACTCCTCCTATTGCCGCAAAATCCCGCCGCTTTGCGGTGCCCTCCGGTCGGGTTACAACCCGCGCAAAAACATGCGCGGTTTTCCACCACTCCCTCCAGCGTGATTTTTGAGTGCGGCCAATGGCTATGTCATTCAAAAGATCATTGAGACTTAAGTTTTGAATTAAAAAGTCGAAAACGGTGCCTCTCCCTCCGGCGTGATTTTTGAGTGCGGCCAATGACTATGTCATTCAAAAGATTATTGAGACTTAAATTTTGAATTAAAAAGTCGAAAACGGTGCCTCTCCCTCCAGCGTGATTTTTGAGTGCGGCCAATGGCTATGTCATTCAGAAGATAGAGACTTTAATTTCTGATTTATAAAGTCAAAAAGGGTGAGGTTGCGCTTTAAAAAGCCTCTGGCCGCGCTCAAAACGACGTCGAATGAACGGTGAGAAACCGCGAGGGTGTTTTCCGAGCGGGTCCGAACCTGAAATGAGAGGACCGCGCAGCGGCGGCGTTTGCGGCAATAGCCGGAGCCGCTGGAATATAGCCTGCCAGCGGCAGCGCGTTGTAAAAAGAGCCCGGGATTCTTAAGGGGGGCGGCGATAAGCCCCCCTTAAGGCCCGTTTGGGCGGCGAGCCCAAGGTCTTGACGTTAAAACGCATTCGCAGGACCAGTGTGGGTGGCAACCCACCGCCCCAACCTTAATGCACATTTTTCATATTAACTTATCCACATAATGAATTTCTAACATAGTAAAAACCCGTTTATGGTGATAACTCCTGCCAGCGCAGTCTTGGTTCGCTGGCCTCTGACCTGAGGAGTGACAGCTCATGAGCGTGCAATTTATTGGTATGATCGGCCATCGGCTGGCGTCTGAAATCATTCCGCCAACTGGCCCGATTTTTGATAAAAAATACATCGCCGATTTCGCCAAAGCCCACGAAAACGCCGGTTTCGACCGCATTCTGGTGGCCTATGCCTCCGACCAGCCGGATGCCTTTCTGGTCACCGCGCATGCTGGCGCAAACACTTCCCGTATTCATTTCCTGCTGGCCCATCGCCCCGGCTTTGTTGCCCCGACGCTGGCGGCACGTAAACTCGCCACGCTCGATCACTTGCTGGACGGCCGCGTGGCAGTGCATATCATCAGCGGCGGCAGCGATGCAGAACAGCGTCGCGACGGGGATTTCGTGCCAAAGTCAGGCCGCTATCAGCGCACGGATGAATACATTGATGTTCTGAAAAAAAGCTGGTACTCGGAAAAAGATTTCGACCATCAGGGCGAGTTTTATCAGGCGGAGAAAGCCTTCTCAGCCATCAAACCATCTCAGCAACGGCTGCCTGTGTTCTTCGGTGGATCGTCTGAAGATGCCATCCGTGTTGCCGGTAAACATGCCGATGTCTTCGCGCTGTGGGGCGAACCGCTGGCAAGCGCGGCAGAAACCGTGGCCGCGGTGAAAGCCTCGGCCGCACAGCATCAGCGTGACATCGACTTCAGCATCTCATTCCGCCCGATCCTCGGTAAAACGGAAGAAGAAGCCTGGGCAAAGGCCGACGAGATCCTGGCGAAAGCCACTGCACAACGGGCTACCAGCGGCCAGACTCTGGCAGCAAAACCACAGAGCGTCGGGGCTCAGCGGTTACTGAATGCCGTGGCGCAAGGCGATCGTCTCGACAGCTGCCTGTGGACCGGTATTGCCGGGCTCATCGGCGGGGGATCGAACTCCACAGCGCTGGTCGGTACGCCTGAACAGGTGTCTGACGCGCTGCTGAAATATTATGACCTGGGCATCACCACTTTCCTGATCCGCGGTTTTGACCCGCTCAATGATGCCGTCGAATACGGTAAATCCCTGATCCCGCTGACGAAGCAGAAAATCGCTGCACGTCAGGCTGCTCTCCACCCTGCCCGTGCCAGCCTGGTCTGAGGAATTGCAATGCGAGTAAATGTAAAAAATCTGCTGTTAATGGTGTCTCTTATCGCCAGCACGTCTGCGGCATTGGCCGACTCCGTCACCCTGCGCGTGGCCGATCAGAAAGGGAATATGCGTGCCCAGTTAGAAGCGGCGGGCAAACTGGATAATCTGCCCTACAAAATTGAATGGTCGGAGTTCCCGGCTGCGGCTCCGCTGGCAGAAGCGCTCAATGCGCAGGCCGTAGATGTCGGGATTATCGGCGATGCGCCGCTGCTGTTTGCCGAAGCGGCGGGTGCGCAGGTGAAAGCCATTGCGGTGGATAAATCTGATGCTTACGGCACGGCGCTGCTGGTCAGGCCCGACAGCCCGATCAAAACGGCTGCCGATCTGAAGGGTAAAAGCATCGCCACCAACCGGGGATCTATCGGGCATTTTGTGGCGCTGAAAGCACTGGCCTCTGCCGGGCTGAGTGCCAAAGATGCCACCTTCCGCTTCCTGCCACCCAGCGATGCCAAACTCGCGCTGACGCAAGGTTCGGTGGATGTCTGGGCGACGTGGGAACCTTACACGGCTTTCGCCGAAACGCAGGATCATCTGCGCGTGCTGATTAATGGCCGGGGGTTGTGGTCAGGGAACAGTTTCCTCGCCGCCACGGACACGGCGCTGAAAGATCAGGGTAAACGCCAGGCGATTGCTGATTATCTGCAACGGCTGAGCGATGCGCAGATCTGGGCGTATAAAAATCTGGATGCGTACAGTGAAAAACTGGCGAAGATTATCGGCTTCCCGCTGGATGCGGCGAAACTCTCTTTTGAACGCCGCAAATCCTACTGGCAGCAGATCGATGCGGCGACGGAGACGCAACAACAGCAAACCGCTGATTTTTATCATGCTCAGGGATTGCTGCCGGTAGCGCTCAATGTCAGTGGCACCTTTGATCACAGTTTCCTGCTGAAACCATCCCTTTAGCGCTGCGGGCACCGGGAGTTTGCCGGTGCCCACTGCACTGCGCGCTTATTCTTCAGACCTTTCAGCCAGATGGCTGAACAGCCACTCTTCGAACACCTGCATCGCGGCAGACATGCGTTTCGATTTAAGCCGGGTCAGCCAGTAACTGCCGAGCGTGATTTCAGTGGCAAACGGACGAACCAGACATCCGGCCTCCATTTCGCGGGCAAACATCGACACGGGAACCAGCGCCACGCCTTCCCCCTGCATCGCCGCTTCGGCCATCAGCCGCGAAGAATCAAACACCGCTCCGGCAGCGCGCCAGGGATCCAGACCGGCGGCGATCATCCATTGATCCCATTCATCAGGCCTGTACGAACGCAATAGTATTTCTTTGGTCAGCGCATCCGGTGTCGAAAGTCTGCGGGCAATGTCCGCAGAACATAACACCGTGTGCGGCGCGTCAAACAACAGCCGGTTTTCCGTCGCCGCCCAGTTGCCGGTTCCAAAACGGATCGCGTAATCCAGCCCTTCGGACGCCAGATTAACCACGTTATTGTTGGTCAGAATTTTGAGTTCGATAAAAGGATGCTGCTCCCGGAAGGCTTTCAGCCGTGGCAATAACCAGCCTACGGCAAAAGTACCCACCACCGCGATGGTCAGCACTTCATGAAAATACCCGCCCTCAAAGCGCTTGAGCACGGTTTGAATCTGGCTGAACGCTTCGGATAACACCGGCAATAACACCAGCGCTTCATCGGTCAGTTCCAGCCCGCGCGGCAACCGTTTGAACAAGGCAGTGCCCAGCTGATCTTCCAGCAAACGAACCTGCTGGCTGACCGCCGCCTGCGTGACGCTCAGTTCAAGTGCGGCACGGGTAAAGTTGAGATGTCTGGCCGAGGCTTCAAAAGCACGCAACGCATTGAGAGGCAGCGAGGTCCGCATAATGACTTATCCATAAGTTTTTCTTTATCCTGCGCGAAATTATTCTCGCTTGTCAATCCTGCACCAAACAAGGATATTGCCGGCTTCCACACCAACACCGATAAGGATTTCTATGTTCATGAATACATTTCGTCAGAAGGCGTGCCTCACCGTGGCACTGATACCTTTGTTATTTTCCAGTGCACCGCTGTGGGCTCAGACGCCCGCACAGGCAAAAGCCGTGCAACAAAAACTCGCTGAACTGGAAAAAAGCACCGGCGGGCGGTTAGGCGTGGCGATGATCGACACGGCCAGTAACACGCAGACGCTTTACCGCGCGGATGAGCGTTTCGCCATGTGCAGCACCAGCAAAGTGATGGCAGCATCAGGCATTCTGAAAGCCAGTGAAACGGATAAAAACCTGCTGAATAAGCACGTGGATATCAAAAAGTCCGATCTGGTGAACTACAACCCGATCACTGAAAAACACCTTGATAGCGGCATGACGCTGGGTGAACTGGGTGCGGCGGCGATTCAGTACAGCGACAACGTGGCGATGAATAAACTTATCGCGCAGCTCGGCGGCCCGGCAAAAGTGACGCAGTTTGCACGTTCCCTCGGCGATGAGACTTTCCGCCTCGACCGCACGGAGCCAAGCCTCAACACGGCGATCCCCGGCGACAATCGTGACACCACCTCCCCGCTGGCGATGGCCGAAAGTCTGCGTAAACTGACGCTGGGCAATGCACTGGCTGAACCGCAGCGCGCGCAGCTTGTGGAATGGTTAAAAGGTAACACCACCGGCGCAGCCAGCATCCGCGCAGGCCTTCCGGCAACGTGGCAGGTCGGCGACAAGACCGGCAGCGGCGATTACGGCACCACCAATGACATTGCGGTGATCTGGCCCGATAACCATGCGCCGCTCATTCTGGTCACCTATTTCACTCAACCGCAGCAGGATGCCAAAGCACGTAAAGATGTGCTGGCGGCGGCCGCCAAAATCGTGATGGAAAACCTGTAATCTTCCCCGCTCATGGCCTGGGAACGTCATGAGCGGTGTTCCTGCTGTCGTATTCAGCTTTGTTTTCCGTGCGTTGCGCAAACTGTGAACTTCCGCCCTGTGTCAAATGGCCGAACGTGGTTAATAGATGAGGTCGCCCGATATCAGGCTTAGCTAACAGGATGCAGCATGGAAAATTACGCCAACAAAAGCGGTGATTCACAGGTTGTCAGCTTCCAGATAGATGCCAACTCGATCAAAGTCCGTTTCAAAAATAATCACGTGTATCTTTACGATATCCGTCACCCCGGCCCCGAGCATCTTGAAAAGATGAAAGAATTAGCGCGCGCCGGATGGGGTTTAAATACCTATATTGAAAGCGAAGTAAAAACGGATTTTTCTTCCAAAGTGTTCTGAATAAATATCCTGAGATGTCAGAAATAAAAAAGCTCCTCCGTGAAAACAGAGGAGCTTTTGATATTTACCGCATTACATTATTTCGCGGCGTCGAGATAGGATGAAACACTGACAGAGTGCATAAAGCCTGTTTGCTGATCTGCTGCTGATAGTTCGCTATGCGTTGCGGCAAACGTACTCATCGCTTCAACCAGTTGCTGCACCTGGGCTGCATCAATTTCATAGCCATCATGCGTATGAATGATTTTATTTTGGCTGTCAGCATTGGAATACCAGTTCATCACTTCAAGGGAATCCTGAGATCCTGATTCGGTAATAAGCAGATTACTGTTACTTTTCGAGAACCACAGGTCGGTGAGATTGAGATCGCTGAATTCAATAATATCTCTGCCCTCAAGCTTACCTGCGGAATCAGTGACCCTGTCATTACCGTGTCCGTTAGCAAACAGATAGGTATCCTGCCCCGCTCCGCCATAGAGTGAGTCATTACCCACGCCGCCGTTCAGAACGTCATCTCC
>NZ_MJIB01000004.1:907750-908616 GCF_003697865.1 Rahnella sp. Larv3_ips
ACCGCCACTCAGCGTATCGTTACCGCCGCCACCGTTCATCAGGTCGACGCCGTACCAGCCAGTAATATTATTACCAACGTCCGTTCCGTTGTACGTTATCCCCGACCTCGCCAGATCTGACTCCGTCAGCGTCGCATCGTCGAAGACAAAGCTGAACTGGCGATAAATCCCTCCGGGTTGATCAGTACCGGCAAAGTAGTTGTTGACCGTCACGCTGTCATCGCTTCCGTAGGCCTGTATGATAAGGTTGTTACCCTCGCGACTGAAACGGGCTGCGCCCGATGACGCACCAGTGAAGCGTAAAATATCACCATTTTCACCGCTAACCGCTGAGTCATACACATGGTCTTTACCGTGCCCGGCAGTAAACTGGTAGGTGTCCTCACCGCTGTTGCCATTAAGTGAGTCATTGCCCGCACCGCCGTTCAGCACGTCATTTCCGCCCCCTCCCTGCAGCGTGTCGTTACCGCCTGCGCCGTACATAAGATCAGCGGCATACCAGCCCGAGGCATTGTTACCAGCGTCCGTTCCGTTGTACGTCATCCCCGACCTCGCCAGATCCGACTCCGTCAGCGTCGCATCGTCGAACACAAAGCTGAACTGGCGGTAAATCCCTCCGGGTTGATCAGTACCGGCAAAGTAGTTGCTGACCGTCACGCTGTCATCGCTTCCGTAGGCCTGTATGACAAGGTTGGCACCCTCGCGACTGAAACGGGCTGCGCCCGATGACGCACCAGTGAAGCGTAAAATATCACCATTTTCACCGCTACCCGCTGAGTCATACACATGGTCTTTACCGTGCCCGGCAGTAAACTGGTAGGTGTCCTCACCGCTGTTGCCATTAAGTGAGTCATTGCCCGCACCGC
>NZ_MJIB01000004.1:908626-908909 GCF_003697865.1 Rahnella sp. Larv3_ips
CCTCCGTCAGCGTCGCATCGTCGAAGACAAAGCTGAACTGGCGATAAATCCCTCCGGGTTGATCAGTACCGCCAAAGTAGTTGCTGACCGTCACGCTGTCATCGCTTCCGTAGGCCTGTATGGTCAGATGACTCCCATCACGACTAAACCGTGTTGTACCAGACTCTGCACCGTTGAAACGCAGGGTATTATTGCTTTCGCCGGGTTTACCGACGTCATTCACAAGGTCTTTTCCATGACCCGCCACAAAGTGGTAAGTATCCGCCCCATCCCCGCCAAAGAG
>NZ_MJIB01000004.1:908919-909213 GCF_003697865.1 Rahnella sp. Larv3_ips
ACCAGCCTTGTGCGCTATCATTTCCGTCTGTCCCTGAGAAGGTGATTCCCGATTTTGCAAGATCAGCCTCCGTCAGCGTCGCATCGTCGAAGACAAAGCTGAACTGGCGGTAAATCCCTCCTGTTGTTTCGCTGTTTGAAAAGTAGTTAGTTACCGTCAGGCTGTCTTCCGTTCCGTAGGCCTGTATGGTCAGATGATTCCCATCACGACTAAACCGTGTTGTACCAGACTCTGCACCGTTGAAACGCAGGGTATTATTGCTTTCGCCGGGTTTGCCGACGTCATTTACAAGGT
>NZ_MJIB01000004.1:909410-912329 GCF_003697865.1 Rahnella sp. Larv3_ips
TCTCCGGAAACCCCAGACAGTGAATCGTTGCCCGCACCGCCATAAATAATGTCATTCCCATACCAGCCCCACTCAGTATCATTACCCGCAGTACCCCAGGAGGTGATTCTTGACAGCAGATCCGCTTCCGTCAGCGTTTTATCATCAAACACAAAGCTGTATTGACGGAACGCCGTTCCGGGTATTTCAGAATTATTGAAAAAGTTGGTGACCGTTACGTTGTCATCTGTTCCATAGGCATGAACGACCAGGTCGTTTCCCTTGCGGCTGAAAAGGGCATTTTGGCTATTCGCTCCCGTAAACCGCAAAGCATCATTTCCGATGTCGGTCGAAGGACCATCACTGACCACATCCTGACCGTGTCCGACGGCAAAGATAAAAGTATCCAGCCCCTCGTTACCGCTAAGAAGGTCATTACCTGAGCCCCCCTCAAGAATATCGACTCCAGCTCCGCCACCGAGCGTATCATCACCGACTCCGCCGTGCAGAACGTCATTTCCTGAGCCTCCACGTAGCGAATCGTTACCCAATCCGCCATACATGAGGTCTACACCGTACCAGCCCGACTCATTATCATTATTTGCGGTTCCCCATGACGTTACCCCTGACAGGAGGTCTGTCTCCGTCAGAGTCCTATCGTCAAAGACAAAGCTGTACTGACGGAAAAAATCTCCCGAACTTTCGCCATTTACAAAGAAGTTAGTGACGCTCACCCGGTCGTCCGCACCGTAAGCCTGTATGATCAAACTGTTACCCTCGCGGCTAAACCGCGCCGAGCCCGAACTGGCGCCATTGAACCGTAAAACGTCATTACCGATGTCTGACGAACGGCTATCAGTGATAACATCCTGACCGTGGCCGGCGGCGAAGATAAAGCTGTCCAGTCCTTCTCCGCCGTAAAGAGAATCATTGCCAGCCCCGCCTTCCAGCACGTCGGCACCAGCGCCGCCGTTGAGGGTGTCGTTACCCGTATCGCCTTTAAGAACGTCATCTCCCAAACCTCCGCTGAGCCAGTCGTTACCGTCACCGCCGCGAAGATGATCATCTTCTGTGCCGCCCGTAAACGAATCATTACCCGTGGTACCGTTATAGGTTATCCCGGTCGCCGTCACAGCGAGCCCGATATTTTCTTTCCCAGGGGAATAATCTGTTGATGTTTCCGCGCTGAATTGACTACCTTCAGCAATGACCAGGTCTGATTTTGTTTTTTCTTCACTCATTATATAACTCCATTTATATATATTTAAAAAAACCATTAATACTCATGCTAATTTGTTTGATGAATCTATCGAAAGATTTAAAAAATAAACATTGATAATTCACCACCCTCAATAATGCATTAATTAAAAATAAAAACGAGCTGAATTTATCGGAGATAATATGAATTAAGTCAATTACGTTCAAAAACAATAACTCCGTCATGTTTTATAAATTACCAACACCTCAAGCTTCCGAAGAAAACCGGTCATTTCACCAAGGGTTATTAATGCTTTTTATTAAGAAAGTTATTTTAAATTTTCAGTTTCACATAATCGATCGTCCGGCTGATGATTCCGCCCTCGGCGACATTTTCTAATTTGAAAGCGAAGTAAAACGGACTTTTCTTCCAAAGTGTTCTGAATAAATATCCTGAGATGTCAGAAATAAAAAAGCTCCTCCGTGAAAACAGAGGAGCTTTTGATATTTACCGCGCTACATTATTTCGCGGCTTCGAGATAGGATGAAACACTGACAGAGTGCATAAAGCCTGTTTGCTGATCTGCTGCTGATAGTTCGCTATGCGTTGCGGCAAACGTACTCATCGCTTCAACCAACTGCTGCACCTGGGCTGCATCAATTTCATAGCCATCATGCGTATGAATGACTTTATTTTGGCTGTCAGCACTGGAATACCAGTTCATCACTTCTACGGAATCCTGAGATCCTGATTCGGTAATAAGCAGATTACTGTTACTTTTCGAGAACCACAGGTCGGTGAGATTGAGATCGCTGAATTCAATAATATCTTTGCCTTCAAGCATACCTGCGAAATCAGTGACCGAGTCATTACCGTGTCCGTTAGCAAACAGATAGGTATCCTGCCCCGCTCCGCCATAGAGTGAGTCATTACCCACGCCGCCGTTCAGAACGTCATCTCCGGAGCCACCACTCAGCGAATCGTCACCGCCGCCACCGTTCATCAGGTCGACGCCGTACCAGCCGTGTGCGTTATCATTTCCGTCTGTCCCTGAGAAGGTGATCCGCGCCGTCGCCAGATCTGACTCTGTCAGCGTGATGTCGTCAAACTCAAAACTGTAGTGACGAGTAGCGCTGTTTTTTAAGTCGCCGTCAATGAAGTAATTTTCTACCGTTACGCGGTCTGCGGTGCCGTACGCTTGAATGACCAGATTGTTTCCCTCACGGCTAAACCCGCCCACGTCCGCCTTCGCCCCCGTAAAACGCAACGTATCATTACCGGCTTCGCTGGAAAAATTATCGGTTATCAGATCCTGGCCGTGGCCAACTTTGAACATGAAAGTATCCAGCCCGTTGCCGCCACTGAGATAATCATTTCCGGCACCTCCGTCGATAACATCAGCACCCGCCCCGCCGACGAGCGAGTCATCACCGGCACCGCCGCTGAGAAAGTCGTCACCGGATCCGCCGTAAAAAGAATCTTCACCCACACCGCCGTTCAGCACATCTCGTCCGTACCATCCGTCGATCCGGTCATCCCCCTCTGTAGCGTAGAAAGGGATCCCGGCCGTCGCCAGATCGGACTCCGTCAGCGTGATGTCATCAAACTCAAAACTGTAGTGACGAGTAACGCCGTTTTTTATTTCGCCGTCAAAGAAGTAATTTTCTACCGTTACGCTGTCTGCGGTGCCGTACGCATGAATGACCAGATTGTTTCCCTCACGGCTGAATCCGCCCACGTCC
>NZ_MJIB01000004.1:912339-1040510 GCF_003697865.1 Rahnella sp. Larv3_ips
ACCGTCAAAGAAGTAATTTTCTACCGTTACGCTGTCTGCGGTGCCGTACGCATGAATGACCAGATTGTTTCCCTCACGGCTGAATCCGCCCACGTCCGCCTTCGCCCCCGTAAAACGCAACGTATCATTACCGGCTTCACTGGATGAGTTATCGTTTATCAGATCCTGACCGTGGCCAACTTTGAACATGAAAGTATCCAGCCCGTTGCCGCCACTGAGATAATCATTTCCGGCACCTCCGTCGATAACATCAGCACCCGCCCAGCCGATCAGCGAGTCATCACCGGCACCGCCGCTGAGAAAATCGTCACCGGATCCGCCGTATAGATAATCATCACCCGCACCGCCGTTCAGCACATCTCGTCCGTACCATCCGTCGATCCGGTCATCCCCCGCTGTAGCGTAGAAAGTGATCCCAGCCGTCGCCAGATCGGACTCCGTCAGCGTGATGTCGTCAAACTCAAAACTGTAGTGACGAAAACCGCTGGTGTCTGATTCGCCGTCAAAGAAGTAATTTTCTATCGTTACGCTGTCTGCGGTGCCGTACGCATGAATGACCAGATTGTTTCCCTCACGGCTGAACCCACCCACGTCCGCCTTCGCCCCCGTAAAACGCAACGTATCATTACCGGCTTCACTGGATAAGTTATCGTTTATCAGATCCTGACCGTGGCCAACTTTGAATATGAAAGTATCCAGCCCGGTGCCGCCACTGAGATAATCATTTCCGGCACCTCCGTCGATAACATCAGCACCCGCCCCGCCGCCGAGCGAGTCATCTCCGGCACCGCCGCTGAGATGATCATCTTCTGTGCCACCCGTAAACGAATCATTACCCGATGTACCGTTATAGGTTATCCCGGTCGCCGTCACAGCGAGCCCGATACTTTCTTTCCCAGGGGAATAATCTGTTGATGTTTCCGCGCTGAATTGACTACCTTCAGCAATGACCAGGTCTGATTTTGTTTTTTCTTCACTCATTATATAACTCCATTTATATATATTTAAAAAAACCATTAGTAATCATGCTAATTTGTTTGATGAATCAATCGAAAGATTTAAAAATAAACATTGATAATTCACCACCCTCATTAATGCATTAATTAAAAATAAAAACGAGCTGAATTTATCGGAGATAATATGAATTACGCCAATCACATTTAAAAACAATAACTCCGTCATATTTTATAAATTATCAATACTTCAAATTTATGGCAAAAAAAAATCCCCGGTCATTTCACCAGGGATTATTAATACTTATTATTAAGGAAGTTATTTTAAATTTTCAGTTTCACATAATCGATCGCCCGGCTGATGATTCCGCCCTCGGCGACATCTTCTAATGCCACCAGCGGCACGGTTTTAATTACTTTGCCGTTATCCACGATATTGATATTGCCCAGCTCCTGCCCTTTTTTCAGCGGTGCTTCAACCTGCGGGTTAGTCAGAACATACTGTGCTTTCAGTTTATCGGCATCCGCCTGCGGTACGCTGATGAATACATCGCTCAGCGACCCGACTTTCACCTGCGAATTCGCACCGTACCAGACATGTTCATCAGAGACAGTCTGACCCGCTTTGAAAATCTGCTTGCTGGTGTATTCGCGGAAGCCCCAGGTCAGCAGTTTACGTGCCTGCTCTTCACGCCCTTTTGAACTTTTCCCGCCCATGACGACGGCAATCAGACGACGGTCACCCTGCGTTGCCGAAGCAATGATGTTGAAACCGGCGCTTTCGGTATGACCGGTTTTCAGGCCGTCTACCTGCAGGTTTTTATCCCACAACAGGCCGTTACGGTTTTGCTGAGTGATGTTGTCATATGTCAGCGATTTCTCGGCATACATCTGATATTCCTCAGGCTCGCCGCCAATGATGGCTCGGGAAAGCTTGGCGAGATCGTATGACGTTGTGAACTGCCCCGGCGCGTCCAGACCGTGCACGGTTTCGAAATGGGTGTTGGTCAGGCCCAGGCTGACGACATATTTGTTCATCATGCCGACAAAACTGTCCTGGCTGCCTGCCACATAGTCAGCCATCGCCACGCAGGCATCGTTACCGGAGGTAATGATGATGCCGCGGATCAAATCGCGTACGGAAACACGGTCGCCCGGTTTGAGGAACATCAGGGAAGAACCATCGAGACTTTTATTACCCGCCACCCAGGCTTCCTGAGGCACGGTCACCACGTCATTCATGGTGATTTTTTTCTGATCCAAAGCACGGTCAATCACGTAACCGGTCATCAGTTTGGTCAGGCTGGCCGGGTTACGGCGATCGTCCGGATTCCCTGCCGCCAGCACATCACCGCTGGCGTAATCCATCAGAACAAACGAGGCGGCATCAATGCTCGGTGGCACAACCGGGAAATCGAGTGGCGCGACAGCGTGGGCGCTGCCCGCAGAGAACATCAACACACAAGACAAAACACTTATTACACTACGTTTCACTGAGTCTTCCTTAAACGTGCCGTATTGACCGGCGCATAAAAATGCACAGGCAATATACAAAAAAATCATAGATTGAGATCTGCGGCATAGGGTGCCTTAAATCGGCGTACAGAAAAACCCTTAGTCTTTTGCTAAGCATTTCATAATGAAACGGTTCAGTTACAAGTTGGATGCTTTTTCAGCAAAACAGTCAGTTGCCCGCGCAATCAGTTTTGATTATCACAACCTGCTGTTTTTTAACCTGATGAAACTGACTTTAAGCCCCCGTCAGAACTGGGAAATGTGGATTTCGCGCCGAACTTTTTGCGCCATAGAGGTTATCTATCACACCATCACGGCATTCGATTAGACGTATTCCCCTCGCCCTCCTAAACTTGTGACATAAAATTAACAATCCGATTAACATTTTGCCGATCCGATTGTTTCCAGACCAGAATAAAAACCACCTGCGAAGCATAATTATGAAATTCAAAACTGAGATCAAACCCTACCACGGCGCGGCCGGTGGCTGGGGTGCATTAGAATCCACCACCCGTTTCGTCTTCGACAGTAAAAAAGTCCTCTCAAACTTACGTAACCTGATGCGTGTTAACAAAGGTCGCGGTTTTGACTGTCCGGGCTGCGCCTGGGGCGATGATAATCACAGTACGTTCAGCTTCTGCGAAAACGGGGCGAAAGCCGTCAGCTGGGAAGCCACCCGTAAAGCCGTCGAACCGGAGTTTTTCGCCCAGCACAGCGTGAGCAAACTGCGTGAGCAGAGCGATTATTTCCTGGAATATCAGGGACGTCTGACCCACCCGATGCGCTACAACCGCACCACCGACCATTACGAACCGATCAGCTGGGATGCTGCCTTTTCGCTGATCGCCAGCCATCTTAAAGGTCTGGAAAGCCCGGATCAGGCCGATTTTTACACCTCCGGACGCGCCAGTAACGAAGCTTCATATCTGTATCAGGTGTTTGGCCGCATGTTCGGCACCAACAACTTCCCTGACTGTTCCAACATGTGCCATGAAGCCAGCGGCGTTGGCCTGAAACAGAGCATCGGCGTCGGTAAGGGCACGGTCCGTCTGGACGACTTTGAAAAAGCCGATGCCATTTTCGTCTTCGGGCAGAATCCGGGGACCAACCATCCGCGTATGCTGCACAGCCTGCGTCACGCAGCCGATCGCGGCGCGAAAGTGGTCAGCTTTAACACCCTGCGCGAACGTGGTCTGGAGCGTTTTGCCGATCCACAAAAACCGCTGGAAGTGGTCACACCGAAAGCCGGTCGCATCAGCTCCGCCTATTACCAGCCAAATCTGGGTGGCGATATGGCGGCAGTACGCGGCATCGTCAAAGCGCTGTTACAAACTCACCGCGAGCGCATTGCCTCCGGCCAGCCGTCCCTGTTCGATGACGCGTTTATTGCGCAAAACAGCGCTGGCGTGGACGAGTATCTGGCAATAGTAGATGCCACCAGCTGGGAAAAAATCACTGAACAGTCTGGCCTGAGCGAGCAGGATCTGCGCGAAGCCGCGGCTATTTATATGCACGCCGAACGCGTGATCTGTACCTGGGCGATGGGCATTACTCAGCACAAACATTCCGTGCCGACCGTACGTGAAATCACCAACCTGCAACTGCTGTTTGGTCAGTTGGGTAAACCGGGCGCGGGGCTTTGTCCGGTGCGTGGCCACAGTAATGTGCAGGGTAACCGCACCATGGGTATCGACGAAAAAGCGCCGAAAGCCCTGCTGGATGCGATGGAAAAACATTACCATTTCACCCCACCGCGAACTCCGGGCCACAACACCGTAGAAGCGCTGGAAGCGATGCTGCGTAAAGAAGCGAAAGTGCTGATCTGCCTTGGCGGTAATCTCGCGGCGGCGGCACCGGATACGCCGCGTACCCTTCAGGCGCTGAGCAATCTTGAACTGTCGGTGCAGATCAGTACCAAACTGAATCGCAGCCACCTGACGCCGGGTCACGAAGCGTTGATCCTGCCAACGCTGGGTCGTACCGAGCTGGACATGCAGGCCACCGGTTCGCAGTTCATCACCGTCGAAGACTCTTTCAGCATGGTGCATGCGTCCGAAGGTGTGGGTATTCCGTTATCCAAAGAACAGCGTTCCGAAACGGCCATTGTCTGCGGTATCGCCGATGCGGTTCTCGGCGACAAATACCTCGACTGGATGGCGCTGGCGGATGATTACAATCTGATCCGCGATCACATCGAAGCGACCATTCCTGGCTTTAAAGACTTTAATGCGCGCTGCGACATTAAAGGCGGGTTCTATCTGGGCAATGCGGCGGCAGAACTGAATTTCAACACCCTGAGCGGCAAGGCGAATTTCAGCGCCGCGCCGTTGCCTGATGTGCTGATCCCAATGGGCGATCGCAATGCGCCGTTCACGCTGCAGACCCTGCGTTCCCATGACCAGTACAACACCACGATTTACGGCCTTGATGACCGTTACCGTGGCGTTTACGGCCAGCGTGAAGTGCTGTTTATTCACCCGCAGGATCTGGCCGATTTAGGGCTGAAAGACGGTGAACTGGTGGAAATCGAAACGCTGTGGAACGATGGCGTTGAGCGCAAAGTCAGCGGTTTCAAACTGGTGAGCTACGACATTCCGCGCGGCAATCTGGCGGCCTATTATCCGGAAACCAACCCGCTGGTGCCGATGTCGAGTTTTGGCGATCAGACCCACACCCCGACCTCAAAAGCGGTGCCGGTGACAATCCGTCGCTGTGAACAAACCGTCGATCTGCAACGTATCGCCTGATCCCTTTTGCGGGGTGTGCCGTAAATCCTCCCTTTCGCGTCGGCGTTATGAGGCGAAAGGGGGGATAAGAGCTTGCCCGACGGTGCCAGATCGCGTAAAACTGTCTGCCGCTAATCGAGCCACATTAACCCCCAATTCTCTGGACGATATGTTTCAAGATAACCCGCTGCTCGCGCAGCTAAAACAGCAACTTCACTCTCAGACTCCACGTGTCGAAGGCATTGTGAAAGGCACTGAGAAAGGCTTTGGCTTTCTTGAAGTAGACGGCCAAAAAAGCTATTTCATTCCGCCTCCGTACATGAAAAAAGTCATGCACGGTGACCGCGTGATCGCCTCACTGCAAACCGAAAAAGAGCGTGAAGTCGTCCAGCCGGAAACCCTGGTTGAACCTTTCCTCAGCCGTTTTGTGGGTCGTGTGACCAAAAAAGACGACCGTCTTACTATTCTTCCCGATCACCCTTTATTACGTGATTCCATTCAGTGCCGCGTTGCCCGTAACATCAATCATGAAGTGAGCGACGGCGACTGGTGTGTGGCTGAAATGCGCCGCCACCCGCTGAAAGAAGGTGATCACAGCTTCCAGGCTGAAATCACCGAGTGGATCACCACCGGCACTGACGATCTCGCGCCGTGGTGGGTGACACTGGCACGTCATAATCTTGAACGCGAGGCACCAAAATCTGACATCGCCGAATTGCGCGACGAAGGCCTGACCCGCGAAGATCTGACTGCCCTGCCGTTTGTCACCATCGACAGCGGCAGCACGCAGGACATGGATGACGCGCTGTATGTCAAAGACAACGGCGACGGCACCCTGCAAATGACCATCGCGATTGCTGACCCGACAGCTTATGTAGCAGAAGGCAGCGATCTCGACAATATTGCTAAAAAACGCGCATTCACCAACTATCTGCCGGGCTTTAACATCCCGATGCTGCCGCGTGAATTGTCCGACGACATCTGCTCACTGTGGCCGGATGTCAGCCGTCCGGTTCTGGCGTGCTCTGTGACGCTCAGCGCCGATGGCACCCTGGGCAGTGACATTCGTTTCTTCGCCGCGACCATCGAGTCCAAAGCCAAGCTGGCTTACGATAACGTGTCTGACTGGCTGGAAACCGATGAGAAAAGCGAATGGCAGCCGGCCAGTGAGGTGATCGCCTCGCAGATCCGCCTGCTGAAACGCGTCTGTGACGTGCGCAGCGCATGGCGTACTGAGCACGCGCTGGTGTTTAAAGATCGTCCTGATTACCGCTTCGTGCTGGGTGAGAAAGGCAACGTGCTGGAAATCGTCGCCGAGCATCGCCGTATCGCTAACCGCATCGTGGAAGAATCGATGATTGCCGCCAACGTCTGCGCCGCCATCGCCCTGCGCGACAGCCTCGGTTTTGGCGTTTACAACGTGCACACCGGTTTTGATCCGCTGCTGGTTGAGAACGCGGTCACCGTGTTGCAGGCCAATGACGTGCAAGCCAACGCCGAAGAGATGCTGACACTGCCGGGCTTCTGCGCCTTGCGCCGTAAGCTTGATGCCTTGCCAACGCAGTTCCTCGACAGCCGCATTCGTCGTTTCCAGACCTTTGCAGAAATCAGTACCACGCCGGGGCCGCACTTTGGTCTGGGTCTGGAAGCTTACGCCACCTGGACGTCACCTATCCGTAAATACGGCGATATGGTGAACCACCGCTTGCTGAAAGCGATGATCCTGCAACAGTCTGCTGAGAAACCTCAGGATGAGATGACCGTACAACTGGCAGAGCGCCGTCGTGCGAACCGCATGGCTGAGCGTGATGTCGGTGACTGGCTGTACGCCCGTTATCTGGAAGATAAAGTCGGTACTGAGGTGAAGTTCAGCGCTGAAATTATCGATGTGACCCGCGGCGGCCTGCGTATCCGTCTGCAAGATATCGGCGCCGTGGCGTTCATTCCTGCTCCGTTCCTGCACAGCGTGCGCGACGAGCTGGTGTGCAGCGCTGACACCGGCACCGTGCTGATTAAAGGCGAAGTGGCCTACCGCCAGAGTGACATCATTGATGTGACGATTGCGGAAGTGCGCATGGAAAACCGAAATGTGATCGCCCGACCTGCGGCGTAACTTTCGTCAGTACGTAAAAAAGAGAAAAGCCGGTTTTTATACCGGCTTTTTTTTGTCTGCTCTCTCAACGTTCGTCTGAATTTTGCTCATCACTGTTCAGGCTGTGAGAGGCTCAGAAGTGATAGGCCACCGCATTATCCGCCTGCGCCCGGTAAGGCTTTGCGGGGTAATTGATCTCTACGCTGCGGCGGCGGAAATCACTCGGGCTGACCCCCACCCGCTTGCGAAATACCCTTGAGAAGTACAGCTGATCGTCATATCCCACCACGCGCCCGATGGTCGCAATCGACTCCTGCGTCGTCTGCAACAGCAGTTTGGCGCGGATCACCCGCTGATCTTCCCGCCAGCGCAGAATGTTAATCCCCACCTGCTCGCGGAACAGATGCGCCAGCCGCGATGGCGACAGGCAGACATGGCGGGCGACTTCATCAATGCGCAGCTCACCGGCGAGATTACCGGTAATAAACTGACAGGCTTCGATAACGCGTGGATCCATGATTTTTTGCGGGCTCTGCGGGTCTTCTTCCATTGCACGCAGCAACAGACGTTCCAGCAGGTTCATGCCCAGTTCTTCGCAAAAACGGCGGCCTGATTTTTGCGTCTGTTCGATGTTAGCGAACAGCCGGTCGAATTCCAGCAACAGGGTGTTATTCGGCAAAGAGAGACGCCCGACGTCGCGGGTTTTGGTGTGCCATTCCAGCCAGTCGGCCCAGTAGGCGCGCGGGCGGAAATAGACCCAGCGGTGATACCAGGAGTCTGCGTTAGCCGAGCGGCTGTAAAGATGGCGCGCTTTCGGCGGGAACAGCAACAGATCGCCGGGGTTGCAATAAAAGGTGTCCTCGCCGTCAAAGACTTTCCCCTGGCCTTTTACCGTCAGGTTGAGAATAAAGCCTTTCATGCCGCCGGGGCGGTCAATGGCGAAATCCAGCGGGCCATCAGCAAGGATCGGTGTCATTCCGGCGACCAGATAAGCATTAAAACTGTAACCCGGTAACAGCGGATTTTGCTGCTGATCCTGAATCATGCGGTGATACATCGAACCTCCTGAACATCACGTGGCTATGGATTTTTCATCTATTCTAATCGGCGGTGAAAACGCTGCCAGTAAAGGTTATCAATTTGTGAACAACCACGCGTTTTTACGGCACTTAACCCCTGAAAGCGTCAAATTCCGTGAAAAAAGCGCGGTGAAAGCGTTATCACAAAACCGGTTTACAGGGTCTTTTTAGCTTTCTGCTTGTAGCGGTCGAAGATCACCGCCGCCAGCAGGATCAAGCCACGCACCACGTACTGAGAGAACGGGGAAATGTTCAGCAGGTTCATGGCATTTTCAACCGTACCGAGGATCAGGATCCCGGATACCACGTAGGAAATCTTGCCAATACCGCCCTTCAGGGAAACGCCACCCAGCACACAGGCAGAGATGACGATCAGCTCAAAGCCCAGCGATGTCATTGGCTGGCCACTGGTCATACGCGACGCCAGAATGATCCCCGCTGCTGCCGACACCAGCCCGGACAACATGAAAATGATGATTTTGGTACGCACCACCGGCACACCGGCCAGACGCGCCGCGTCCTCATTACCGCCAATCGCCAGCGTGTTACGCCCGAAAGTGGTTTTGTTGAGCAGCAGCCCGAAGATAATCAGGCAGCCGACGGTCAGCCAGATCGGTGCAGGCAGCCCGAACCAGTTGGCATAACCGAGGGCGAAGAAACGCTCATCTTCGATACCGACCGCTTTACCGTCGGAAATGATATACGCCAGACCGCGCACAATCTGCATGGTTGCCAGCGTGGTGATCAGCGCATTGATTTTCAGCCGGGCGATCACGAAACCGTTAAGTAAACCGGTCAGCATCCCCAGCACCAGCCCCGCACCGACGCCAATCCACAGGCTTTCGGTGAGGTTAATCACCACCGCCGTGGTAACACCCGCGCAGGCAATGACCGATGCTACGGACAAATCGAAATCACCGGAGGCCAGACAGAACAACATGCCGCAGGCGACCATCCCGGACATTGAAATCGCCAGCCCCAGACCTTTCATGTTGATGAAAGAACTGAAGTTTGGCACGAAAATGGTACAGGCGATGAACAGCACGGCGAACACCACTAACATGCCGTAACTGTCCCAGATACGCATCAGGCCCTGGCCGCCGCGTGAAGCCGCTGAGGGTTGATCCGGTTTGGCGGAATTGGTTGTCATACTCGACATAATATTTTGCTCCTCGGTCAGGCTGCGTCAGGGGCAGAAGTCAGGTCTGGCGTTCGCAACATCGCGAGCCCCAGCGCTTTTTCTTCGGTGGCTTCGTCATGGGACAGTTCGCCGGAGATGGCGCCTTCGCGCATCACCACAATTCTGTCGGCCAGACCCAGCACTTCCGGTAAATCACTGGACGCAAACAGCACCGCAATGCCTTGTTTTGCCAGAGAATAAATCACGTTATAGATTTCATGTTTCGCGCCGACGTCAATGCCGCGCGTCGGTTCATCCAGCAAAATCACTTTCATGTCTTCCGACAACCAGCGGCCAAGAATGGCTTTTTGCTGATTACCGCCGGACAAATTCATGATCAGCTGCTGATCGCTCGGGGTTTTAATATTCAGCGCTTCGATATGCTTGCGCGCATTTTTCGCTTCCCAGGCGTTGTTGATCAGGCACCCTGCTTTCACCGTTTTACGGCGGGCACTGATGTTGATGTTGTCGCGCACCGAGTGAACCGGAATGATGCCGTCAGCCTTGCGGTCTTCCGGGCAAAGCATGATGCCCTGACGAATGGCATCCGCCGGTTTACGGA
Source organism: Rahnella sp. Larv3_ips (assembly GCF_003697865.1). Lineage (NCBI taxonomy): Bacteria > Pseudomonadati > Pseudomonadota > Gammaproteobacteria > Enterobacterales > Yersiniaceae > Rahnella > Rahnella sp. Larv3_ips. The sequence continues at coordinate 922,447 of NZ_MJIB01000004.1, forward strand.
TGTTCATCACCGCGCCATCCAGCCTCAGTGTGCCGCCGGTTATGCGCGTGCCGCCGAATAATCCTTTCATCAGCTCGCTGCGCCCAGCCCCGACCAGCCCGAACAGACCGACAATTTCCCCCTGACGCACCGTCAGGCTGACCGGCGTTCTCACGCCCGGCGCTTTGACTTCATCCAGTTCGAGGCGGATTTCGCCATGCGGACGCGGTGCGTAACCGTATATATCATCCAGATTACGGCCCACCATCGCCTGCACCAGTTTGCTGTTATCGACCTGCGTCATGTCGTCGAAGGTACGCACATAGCGGCCATCCTTGAACACCGTGACAGCGTCACTTAACGCGAAGATTTCTTCCATACGGTGGGAGACATACAAAATCACGCGCCCTTCGGCACGCAACTCACGGATAACCCTGAACAATTGTTCGATTTCACGGGCAGAGAGCGAACTGGTTGGCTCGTCAAAGGCAATGATTTTGGCGTTACGCGCCAGGGCTTTGGCGATCTCCACCATCTGCCACTGACCGATGGAGAGATACTTGAGCGGCGTATCCGGGTTGATGTCCAGCCCGAGGTGTTCGAGCTGAATTTTGGCTTCATAGCGCAGCAGTTTACGGTTCACAAAACCGTGTTTGCTCGGCAATTGTCCGAGGTAAATGTTTTCTGCCACCGTCATTTCCGGCACCAGATGTAATTCCTGATAAATAATCGCCACGCCCGCATCAAGTGCGTCAGTGGTTTTATTAAAACTGACCGGCTGGCCTTTAATGTGAATAACGCCCTGCGACGGCTGATAATTACCGCTGAGGATTTTTAACAGCGTCGATTTACCTGCGCCATTTTCGCCCATCAGTGCGTGAATTTGCCCGGCATAACAATTGAAAGAAATTCCGTCCAGCGCTTTCACGCCCGGAAAAGTTTTGCCAATGTCATGGAATTCCAGATACGGCTTGGCCGCATCAAACTCCGTCAGCGACGGTTTCAGCAAAGGCGTCTTGGTTGAAGATTGCTGAGTCATAGTGGCTACCTGGAAATTAAGTGAAGTTGAATGCACGCCACTGCACAGCAGAAAACAGTACGTAACCTTTTATAAATAACTTATAAAAAAAACTGTCGTCCGTTATGCAGCAGCGTTATCTGATGCTCTTTTCAAATGATTTCGGAAATTACATGAGCCCTTTTTTCTTCAATTCTTCTTTGAAGTTGTCGCGGGTGATTAACACAACGTCAGTCACTTCGGTGAATTTCGGTGGTTCAACGCCTTTGGTCACCCATTCGTTCAGCATTTGGATACTTTTGTAACCGTGGATATCCGGGCTGGGTAACAGGGAACCGTAGAAGCCGGTTTGCGCGCTTTTCGACAGCTCATTCACCGCATCCACACCGTTGATACCGATGCCGATCACGTTAGCCGCTTTAAAGCCCTGACCTTCCGTTGCACGCACGCCACCGAGCACGGTGTTGTCGTTCATGCCGATGATCAGCCAGTTTTTCACTTCAGGATGCTGCACCAGCAGTGAGTTACCGGCATCCAGTGCGCCAGGGATATCGTTAGATTTGGTTGGTACTTTGTAGATTTGTTTTTCCGGGAAACCGGCCGCTTTCAGCGCGTCCATTGAACCGGAAGTACGACGACGTGCGGTGTCCAGCTCATCGGCGGTGATGGCCATGACGCCTGTCTCAGCCGGTTTCCAGCCACGTTTTTGCATCTCTTTATACAGTTCCTGCCCCTGACGCTCGCCGATTTTGGTCGCGGCCATCATCACTAACGGCACTTCTTCCATTGGCTTGCCTTTGGCATTCACGAACTGGTCATCCACCTGGATCACTTTCATGTCATAGCTGCGCGCTTTCGCCATGATGGCAGGCCCGAGACGGGGATCCGGCGTACAGATGACAAAACCTTTCGCGCCGTTCGCCGCCAGACTGTCAATCGCATTCAACGTTTTTTCACCATCCGGCACGGCGATTTTAATGACCTCGAAGTTCAGGTCTTTACCGGCTTTATCGGCGAAGCGCCATTCAGTCTGGAACCAGGGTTCTTCAGGCTGTTTAACCAGGAAACCCAGCTTCGGATTTTCTGCTGCCATAGCTGAATGTGACATAACGGCTGCTAACCCTACCGCCGCTAATGCCTTAGTGAATTTATGCATGATGTTCTCCGACTTTTATTGTTGTTTTTCACAATTGCGCTCTGAAATCTGGTGGTTTGCCGCCATCGTGAAAACGTTATCAGTAGCGTAAGGAAACAAAGTGAGGATGCGCCGAAGTCCTGTGTATAGCGGATTTACGTCACACTCTCTTGTAAGACGGGTTAAGTTTTAGCGGTAATTTTGCAGCGGAATGTAGAGCGCTATCACACGCCGGGAAAACAGCAGGAATGTGCATAGATATAGCGATTTTAGCCAAACGCTAACATTTGACCAACCTCACAGAAACATCATTGGGAGCAGATTTGTGCATACTTCCAGCTAACGCCTCCTCACTCCCTTTTTGACATCCTCCTACTGTTAGAGCAATTCGATTCGCCGCCGTAATGACTACGGCAAACCTGAAGGAGTGAGAAAGAATGACGCAAGGTGCGATTGCTCTTGGTCTGGATTTTGGCAGCGATTCTGTCCGTGCACTGGCCGTAGATTGTCAGACGGGTGCTGAGATAGAAACGGATGTCGTGTATTACCCGCGCTGGAATGAAGGCCGTTACTGTGATGCGGCTAAAAATCAGTTCCGCCATCACCCGCTCGACTATATAGAAGCGATGGAGCAGGCGATAAAAAACGTGGTGACCCGCCTGGGCCATGAGCGCGCCGCCCGCGTGGTCGGTATCGGGGTCGATTCCACCGGCTCAACCCCCGCGCCTGTCGATCATCAGGGCAACATTCTGGCGCTGAACCCGGAATTTGCCGAAAACCCGAACGCCATGTTCGTGCTGTGGAAAGATCACACGGCAATAGAAGAAGCCGAAGAGATCAACCGTCTGTGCCGCAGCGGCGATTTCCCTGATTACTCCCGCTACATCGGCGGCGTCTACTCCTCCGAATGGTTCTGGGCGAAAATCCTGCACGTTTCCCGCGCTGACGCCGCGGTGAAAGAAGCCGCCGCGTCGTGGGTTGAACTGTGCGACTGGGTGCCCGCCCTGCTTTCCGGCACCACCGCGCCGGACAAAGTGGTACGCGGGCGTTGCAGCGCCGGGCACAAAATGCTCTGGCATCCGTCGTGGGGCGGCCTGCCACCGAAAGATTTCTTCGCCGCCCTTGATCCGTTGCTGGTCGAAAACCTGCCGTATCCGCTGTTTACCGATACCGTCACCGCCGAACAGGCCGTCGGTACACTTACCCCTGAATGGGCAGAACGTCTCGGTTTACCGGCAAGCGTGGTGCTTTCGGGCGGCGCATTCGACTGCCATATGGGCGCCGTCGGTGCGGGCGCACAGCCGTATACGCTGGTGAAAGTCATCGGCACGTCCACCTGCGACATTCTGATCGCCGATAAAGCCCGCGTTAACGATCGTGCCATTGCCGGGATTTGTGGTCAGGTCGAAGGCAGCGTGGTGCCGGACATGATCGGGATGGAAGCCGGGCAGTCTGCCTTTGGCGACATGTACGCCTGGTTCAGCCGTCTGCTGAGCTGGCCGCTGATTCAGGCGGCAAAAACCCATCCTGAACTGCAAACGCAGTTAGCCGGATTACAAAAAAATCTCCTGTCAGATCTCACCGCCGCCTGGGCCGCCAATCCGAAACTGGATCACCTGCCGCTGGTGCTCGACTGGTTCAACGGCCGCCGTACGCCGTTTGCCAACCAGCGCCTGAAAGGCGTGATTACCGATATCAATTTAGGTACCGAAGCGCCGGAACTGTTCGGGGGCTTTATCGCCGCCACCGCCTTTGGCGCACGCGCCATCATGGAGTGTTTCGAACAGCAGGATATTCCGGTGGAAAACGTCCTGACCCTCGGCGGCATTGCGCGTAAATCGCCGGTCATCATGCAGGTGTGCGCCGACGCCATGAACCGCCCGCTGCAAATTGTCGCTTCAGATCAGTGCTGTGCGCTGGGTGCGGCGATCTTTGCCGCCGTCGCCGCCGGTGAATTCAGCGACGTGCCTGCCGCGCAGGAAAAAATGGCCTGCAGCATCGAACGCACGCTGCTGCCGGATCCGCAGCGCGTCGAGCAATATCAGCGCCTGTACGAACGTTATCAGCAATGGTGTGTCACGACTGAACCGCTGTTCGCAGCGAAGACGACGCATTAATTCCTCTTTCTCATATCCGATATTCAGGAGTAACAAATGGACGCGTTTAAACATCTCGAAGTGTGGTTCGCTATCGGCAGTCAGCATCTGTACGGGCCGGAAACGTTACGTCAGGTCAAAGAGAATGCCGAAAAAGTGGTGAACGGCCTGAACACGGAAGCCGGTTTGCCGATTAAGCTGGTGCTCAAACCCCTGGTAACCACGCCGGACGAAATCACCGCCCTGTGCCGCGAAGCCAACTACCACAACCCGTGCGTGGGGATCATCACCTGGCTGCACACCTTCTCGCCGGCCAAAATGTGGATCGCCGGCCTGAGCATCCTGCACAAGCCGCTGTTACAGTTCCATACGCAGTTCAACGCCGAAGTGCCGTGGGACACCATGGACATGGACTTTATGAACCTGAACCAGACTGCGCACGGTGGCCGTGAATTTGGCTTCATCGGTGCCCGTATGCGTCAGCAGCATTCCGTGGTGGCCGGGCACTGGCAGGACGGCGAATCTCATCGCCGCATCGCCCAATGGATGCGCGTATCGGCGGCGAAAAATGAAAGTCAGCACCTGAAAGTGGCACGTTTTGGCGACAACATGCGTGAAGTGGCAGTGACCGAAGGCGATAAAGTGGCCGCACAGATCCAGTTTGGCTACACCGTCAGCGCGTACGGTATCGGCGATCTGGTGAGTGTGATCAACGAAGTCAGCAAAGGTGACGTGGATACGCTGGTGGAAGAGTACGAAGCCACGTACCGTCTCACCGATACGGTCAAAGTCAACGGCGAACGCCGTGAAAACCTGCTGGACGCCGCGAAGATCGAACTGGGCATGACCCGTTTCCTCGAACAAGGCAAATTTGGTGCCTTCACCACTAACTTCGAAGATCTGCACGGCATGAAACAACTGCCGGGGCTGGCAGTACAGCGTCTGATGCAAAAAGGCTACGGCTTTGGCGGCGAAGGCGACTGGAAAACGTCTGCCCTGCTGCGCATCATGAAAGTGATGGCCAGCGGCCTGAAAGGCGGCACGTCGTTTATGGAAGATTACACCTACCACTTCAAACCGGGGAACGATCTGGTGGTGGGCTCGCACATGCTGGAAGTGTGCCCGTCGATTGCCAAAGAAGAAAAACCGTTGCTGGATGCGCAGTTTCTCGGCATAGGCGGCAAAGCCGATCCGGCGCGTCTGATCTTCTCCACCCCGGCAGGTCCGGCGGTGAACGCCAGCGTCATCGACATGGGCGACCGCTTCCGTCTGCTGGTCAATCTGGTGGATACCGTCGAACAGCCTCATCCGCTGCCAAAACTGCCGGTCGCCCGCGCTATCTGGAAAGCCCAGCCATCACTGGCTACCGCAGCAGAAGCCTGGATCCTCGGCGGCGGCGCCCACCACACGGTATTCTCGCAGGCACTGGATATCGACGCGCTGCGTCTTTATGCCGAGCTTTCCGGGATTGAGTTGCTGGTGATAGATAACGACACGACCCTGGCAGACTTCAAAAACCAGATCCGCTGGAATGAGGTGTATTACAAGCTGTGCAGCCGTTAATCACGCAGGCCGTCGCCACGGCGGCCATGTGAATCACGCTGAGTCATCATGAGATTTCACAGCGGCGCGCAGAGTCTGTTGTGCCGCTGTGAAATCCGCCTTACGCCGATTCCCTCTCCACCAGCCCCGGTGCGACGATAATATTTTGCGCCTCCAGATTTTGTCCCCCAATCCTCAGCATTAACCGGCGCGCCGCCGAATAACCAATTTCCCTGGCCGAGTTGACGATTGACGTCAGCGGAGGCTCGGTCAGCGCGGATTCCGGCGCATCCTCCATGCCGATCAGCGCGACTTTTTGCTGGAAGAAGTTATCGACAGCGCCACCGCCGACCTGGGTGCCGGTACGCATCACACCAAAATAGGCACCGAGCGCAACGGAGGCTTTATGGCAGACGATGGCGCTGATTTTCGGGTAACGGGATAACAAGGCTTCTGCTGCATCGGCGGCGCATTTCTGCTGATAATCACACTCGATGATCCACTCACTGCGAAACGGCAGGCCGTATTGCAACAGCGTGGCGCAGAACCCACCCAGCCGCTCGGCGCGGGTAAGCGAATTGCTCAGGCCGCCAAGATACGCGATCTGTTTATGCCCGCGTTTGATCAGATATTCGGTGGCCATTTTCGCGGCCAGCATGTTGTCCGGGCGCACCACATCCACCCCTTCGATCCCGCCGGAGCGTGCCGCGCAGATCAGCGGAACCCCATGTTCTTCCGCTTTTTCTTTCAGCCCGGCAATCGAATTCACCCCACCGGCGATAACGATGCCGTCAACGCCGTGCGTCAGTAAGGTATCAAAACAGCGCTCAAGGCCCTTGCCGGTTGAGCCGCTTTGCAGCAGAAACAGCACTTTGCCCTGCGCCTCAAACATCTCACTCAACCCGGCGGTCATTTCGGCATAAAAAGGCTCGCAGATATCGCGAACAATCAGCCCGACCACGCCGGATTCGCCGCCGCGCAGCGTACTGGCCTGACGGTTGCGCACAAACCCCAGTTCATCGACCGCACGGTTTACACGCTCGGAGGTGGTCTGTGAAATTCGTCCTTTGCCGCTCAGCACCAGTGACACCGTGGTGACGGAAACTCCCGCGTGCTGCGCGACGTCAATAATCGTGATTTTTTTATGATTCATTGGACGTCATCGTTCATTTCAAACTCCATAAAACGGGATCCTTTCCCGCCCGCATTATTTACAACATTAAAAAATAAGCGTGGTCAGACAGTTATACCTAATTCACCGGATTGAGTAAAACGTTAAACCTGCCACCAGACCCCGCACAGAGGGAATGATCGAATATTGTGATTCACGCCACGTATTATTTAGGTAAAACGTTTTATCTTTAGCGCCGTCAACACACAGCTAACACCAACACTTACAGGGAGCAGCTATGCCTGCCAGTAAAAAACAAAAAATTACGCTTTGGGAATTCTTCCAGAGTCTGGGTAAAACCTTCATGCTGCCGGTGGCTCTGCTGTCGTTTTGCGGCATCATGCTGGGCATCGGCAGCTCGTTAAGCAGCCACGATGTGGTGACCCTGCTTCCCGCACTGGGCAATCCCATCCTCCAGCTGATTTTCGTCTGGATGAGCAAAGTCGGTTCCTTCGCGTTCAGCTTCCTGCCGGTGATGTTCGCTATCGCTATCCCGCTGGGCATGGCGCGTGAGAACAAAGGCGTCGCGGCGTTTTCCGGCTTCGTCGGCTTCGCGGTGCTGAATCTGGCGATTAACTTCTACCTGACCGCCAACGGCACGCTGCCGACCGTGGATCCTGCGGTACTGAAAGCCAACAACATCCAGATGATCCTCGGTATTCAGTCTATCGACACCGGTATTCTGGGCGCGGTGATCGTCGGTATCATCGTGTACATGCTGCATGAACGCTACAACACAATCCGCCTGCCGGATGCACTGGCCTTCTTCGGCGGCACCCGTTTCGTGCCTATCGTCACCACCGTGGTGCTCGGTTTAGTCGGTCTGCTGATCCCACTTATCTGGCCGTTCTTCGCCGCTGGCATCAACGGTCTGGGCCGTCTGATTCAGGGCGCGGGCGTGTTCGGGCCGATGATTTTTGGTTCCGGCGAACGTCTGCTGCTGCCTTTCGGTCTGCACCATATTCTGGTGGCACTGATCCGCTTCACCGAAGCCGGCGGTACGCTGGATGTCTGTGGCCGTGAAGTGAGCGGCGCGCTGACCATCTTCCAGGCGCAGCTTTCCTGCCCGACCACGCACGGTTTCTCTGAGAGTGCCACACAGTTCCTGTCTCAGGGCAAAATGCCTGCCTTCCTCGGCGGCCTGCCGGGCGCGGCGCTGGCGATGTACCACTGCGCGAAACCTGAAAACCGTCATAAAATTAAAGGCCTGCTGATTTCCGGCGTGGTGGCATGCGTGGTGGGCGGCACCACAGAACCGATCGAATTCCTGTTCCTGTTCGTGGCGCCAGTGCTGTATGTGATCCACGCCATTCTGACCGGTCTGGGCTTCACCATTATGTCGGTTCTGGGCGTCACCATCGGCAATACCGACGGTAACATCATCGATTTCGTGGTCTTCGGCATCCTGCACGGCACGGCGACCAAATGGTATCTGGTACCCGTTGTGGCGGCCATCTGGTTTGCGGCTTACTATGCCATCTTCCGCTTCTCCATCATGCGCTTTAATATCAAAACGCCGGGTCGCGAATCGGAAAGCATGCCTGACGCAGCGCCAGTGCCTTCTTCCAGCAAATCCGGCTACAACGTTCCGGCTATTCTCAGCGCGCTGGGCGGTGCTGAAAATATCGTCTCTCTGGACAACTGTATCACCCGCCTGCGCCTTTCCGTCTCGGATATGTCACGGGTGGATGACGCAACACTGAAAGCTAACCGTGCCATTGGCGTGGTTCATCTCAACGACCACAATTTGCAGGTCGTGATCGGGCCGCAGGTACAGTCGGTGAAAGATGAACTGGATTATCTGATCCGCGAAGCGGCCAGCCATTCCGCTCCGCAAGGGGTGACGGCGTAAGCACTGAATCCGCAGGGCGACCTTGTGTCGCCCTTTTCAGCTTTCTTCAGGGAGTGAAAAATGACTTCAACTTCTTTCGATTTCTCCACCGTGGTGGATCGCCACGGCAGCTGGTGTACGCAGTGGGATTACGTCGCTGACCGTTTTGGCAGCGCTGATTTACTGCCCTTCACCATCTCCGACATGGATTTCGCCGCCGCGCCGTGCATTCTCGAAGCCCTGCAAAAACGTCTGCAACACGGCGTCCTCGGCTACAGCCGCTGGCAGCACGACGATTTCCTCGGCGCGGTTGCGCACTGGTATCAGCAGCGATTCAACAGCCAGATCGATCGCGACATGGTGGTATACGGCCCGTCGGTGATTTACATGGTGGCGCAACTGATCCGCCAGTGGAGCCAGCCGGGCGACGGCGTGGTGACCTTCACCCCCGCTTACGACGCATTTTTCAAAGTGGTGGAAGGCAATCAGCGCACCATGCTTTCCAGCCCGCTGACCAAAAAGGGCAACGACTGGGCGCTGGATGCCCGCCAGCTGGAAACGCTGCTGGCACAGCCGACCTGCTCAGTGCTGCTGTTATGCAGCCCGCACAACCCGACCGGAAAAGTCTGGACGCGAGCAGAGCTGACGCTGATTGCTGAACTGTGTGAGCGCCACAACGTGCGGGTGATCAGCGATGAAATCCACATGGACATGGTCTGGGGCGACAATACGCATACGCCATGGAATGAAACCGGCCGTGGCGTATGGGCGCTGCTGACTTCCGGCTCGAAAAGCTTCAACATTCCGGCGCTGACCGGCGCTTACGGGCTGATCAGCCACAAAGCGCAGCGCGATGCCTACCTGCATCAGCTCAAAGCCTGCGACGGCTTATCCTCTCCGGCAGTGCTGGCGATCCACGCTCACGTGGCTGCTTATCAGGCCGGTGAACCCTGGCTGGATGCGTTGCGCAACTATTTGCAGGGCAATCTGCGCTATGTGGCCGACAAGCTGAATGCCGCGTTCCCGGCCCTCAACTGGCAGCCGCCGCAATCCACTTATCTGGCGTGGATCGACCTGCGCCCGCTGGGCATTGACGACAAACTGCTGCAAAAAGAGCTGATCGAACATCAAAAAGTCGCCATCATGCCGGGATATACCTACGGTGAAGAAGGCAACGGTTTCCTGCGTCTCAATGTCGGCTGCCCGCGGTCGAAAGTTGAAGCGGGAGTTGAAAAATTAATTAGCGGTATCAAAGCATTACGGTAAGCGCTTCCCCCTGCGAAGGGGGAGGCAAGTAATACTAATCCTCTGTTTTATAGGAATATAAATAAACCGGTATAAAGTTATATCCTGTTTTTTGTTCTGCATGAAATTTATCTAAACAATGCATTACACTCTCCTTAAACCGCTTTAAATGCAGAAGACTTATTCATTTCAGTAATTTTTCAAACAAATCTTAAGTAATCGTTAGATAGAAAAATGACATTATACCCACAGTAAACATAAGCGTATATTTTGATTTCTAAAAAACAACTTAGGAAACTCAAAATGGAAAAACGTTTGTACTTCTATTCTCCGGGCGATAATTTTTATATTGCACCATTGACGCTTTTTGTAGTTGCAAAACATTCTGTGCGGGAAAACGGTATTCACTGGCTCGAACCTATTTGGAAAGCCGGGCCAAGCGGTGAAGATAATGGTTTATCTCTTTTTACTTCTAAACTTGATGCTTATATCTATGCGATTACCTTGAATGAATATGATAAAGGGGGATGGGCTGCATACAGCTTTTCTGATATAAGCGTCACTGAAATGATGATTGATGTTGCTACGATTCAAGATAAATATTCAATACACATTAATTTTGGATTTGCTGTAGATAACGAAGGAAAAGTGTTATGCCCTAACGAGGCGTTAATAACAAAAGGATTTGTTATGTCATTCCCGCATGAAAAAGGAAGCTCTGCCTTGAGTCCAATTACTTTAAAATTTAGCAAGGAATTATTTAAAGAAATAAATGAGTATTGGGTCCTACATTATCGAGACTATTGTAAAGATTTAAACACTCAAAACTAAATAAGCAATTCGGATATGCATTCTTTTGCCTCGATAGCCATATCCAAAATGGTGATAACAACAGAAAATGGACGAAGTGTCTTTGATCGTGTATCTCGATTCTCTATAAATAAGAATGAGTGGATTATTTCTATCTAACACTGACAAGTGAGTTTAAAGAAAATGGCAATTGGATATTTCATAAGGTTCGGCGATAAAACATCATGTGGCGGTCGAGTTTTGGGGGCAAGTAGTAACATCACTCACCACGGGCTAAACGTTGCGAGGATGTACGATCCTGTGAGTTGTGGAAAAAATCCGGGTATTTTTAGAATTAGCGGCGGTATACAAAATTATACAGCTTATGGGACACCCTGCGCCGGTACACTGAACAGCATCAGCACTTGCCCCTGTAGAGCGAAAATATTCGCAAGTGAATTCTCCTCTGTATATGAGTTTATTGAAAAGCCCCCACTGCAACATGCGCAATCTGTTAAATCTCCAAATCATTTATCAAATTATACTACCGGTGAGCAATCAGATTCAGTATATATTTCAGATTATCCCGCAACACTGATAAACACTCACCCTATACCAGATCAACACTTACGCCAAATGCTTATAGCAAAAGCGTCAACATGCATGTTGATAACGCTAACTGAAAGCGTAGATGTACTGTCAAGCTGGGGGGCGATCAAAAGCGGATGGGTTAGCATTACACAGTCAGAGGTAGGCAAAGTTACTGTGAATTATGGCCTCAACGCGAAAGATTTTATTACCACAGGTTTACTAATAAATAAACTAGGGGGGTTCGGTATCAAAGCTACAGTATTCGTAAACGAAAAAGGTACTGAACTAATAAAAATTTATGGCTATCCGGGAGTAAGAAAAATTCTTAATGCCCCTGTATTCGCGCTAAAAAACCCAAAGGTAATATCGTTGGGAATCGGAAAATATGGAATAAGCAATGTAATAAAAGAGGGAGGATTACTAACCATCTATGTAGCTGCCGCATACAGAACAATAGATTTTATTTTAAATGATGAAACATCTCTAGCTACTTTCATCGGAAGCCTCGCCACAGACGTTGTTAAGGTGGGGATAGTATCAGGAGTAAGTTGGGCAGCCAGTTCGGCTCTTAGTTTTCTGCCTTTCATCGTAGGGCCGCTTGTTATCGTTGTTGCAACAAGTGTACTTGTAACAGTTATTTTGAACAGTTTAGATGATAAATATGGTATAACTGAAAAAATTATTGATTATATAGAATCAGCGCAACAAGAATTTGTGAGCAAGGCCAGGGAATTTGAAAGTGAAGTATGGGATCTAGGGGGAATGTATGTCGAAGGAAAATTAAAAAAAGGAGCAAAAGTCATTGAAGGTGAAGTTATAAAATATTTGAAGAATAGTATTAATGATATTACACCTAGAATTTTTTAACTATCATTGGAATTTTTTGAGGTTATTACGTGAATAAAAAGTTGAATAGGACAAGTAAAGTTAGTAAAACTCAGTTGTTTTTTGGTTGTCTATTATTGCTAACCTTAAGTTTTTCATCTTTATATTTTGGCATTTCAGTAGCCATTGAATATATATATCCAAAACAAGTTGTCTTATTCGACTTTGGCTTTTTTTCATTCGCAATATGTGGCGGCCTGACGATACTCGCAATACTGTTAGCATCAGTCAGCGAAAAAACACAGAGCATGGCGAAAAAATATGGTAAGCAACTATTCATTTTTTTTATTTTTTATATGCTCTCTGCATTAATATTCACTCTAATATTTACAGTTAAATATCCAAAATTTTTAGAAAAAAATGGTTATATCAATTGTGATACTGTGACCCGCACAGTCATTGGCACGAGCAGATATGCTTTAAACGAAAAACTGTGCGAAAGAAACTAGTTTAAAAAACGAACCACTTTAATTTAATGTGTTGTGTAAAAACAAAAATATTGCATAACCCATTGTTATAATCCATTATTTTTTAAAAACATCCGGATATCGATGATAGTTACGGCTAATTTTTTTCAAATAAAATTTTGTAGCCGCCATGGCCGTCCAGGTAATGCCTGACGGCCATGAGTTTGGTTTGAAGAGTGTATTTCATATGAACTCCGAATGAAGGTTAAAAAGTCCAACATTCTGGGTTCAGTTCATTGCCGGGGAGGCAGCAAAACCAAAACCTTCCTTGTTGCGCAACTAAATCCAGTTATAATGCCCCGCACATTTCAATAATAATGAGTGCACACCATGATCGACACACGCCTTCCCCTCACTGATATCCACCGCCACCTTGATGGCAACATTCGCGCTCAAACCATTCTCGATTTAGGTCGTCAGTTTAATATGACCCTGCCTGCTGACGAACTCGACGCCCTGCGCCCGCACGTGCAGGTGATGCACGCGGAACCGGATCTGGTCAGCTTCCTGCAAAAACTGGACTGGGGCGTGAAAGTGCTGGGCGACATCGACGCCTGCCGTCGCGTTGCTAAAGAAAACGTGGAAGATGCCGCGAAGGCCGGTTTGCATTACACCGAGCTGCGTTTCTCGCCGTACTACATGGCGATGAATCACAATTTGCCGGTTGCCGGCGTGGTGGAAGCGGTGATCGAAGGGATCCGTGAAGGGCAAAAAAATCATGATATCGATGTGCGTCTGATCGGTATTCTGAGCCGTACTTTTGGTGAAGATGCCTGCGTGCAGGAGCTGGAAGGCCTGCTGGCGCACCGCGACGGTATTACCGCGCTGGATCTGGCCGGTGATGAACTCGGTTTTCCGGGCAGTCTTTTCCTCAGCCATTTTAACCGCGCGCGTGATGCAGGCTGGCGTATTACCGTTCACGCCGGTGAAGCGGCAGGCCCTGAAAGCATCTGGCAGGCCATCCGTGAACTGGGCGCTGAGCGTATCGGCCACGGCGTGAAAGCAGCGCAAGATCCGGCGCTGATGGATTTCCTGGCGAAGCACCAGATTGGTATCGAATCCTGCCTGACCTCCAATATTCAAACCAGCACCGTGGCGTCGCTTGAGCAGCACCCGCTGGCGACGTTCCTGCGTCACGGCGTTCTGGCATCGATCAATACCGATGACCCGGCGGTTCAGGGCATTGAGATCGCCAACGAGTACAACGTTGCCGCGCCAGCCGCGGGCCTGACGCAAAATGAAATCCGTAAAGCGCAGGAAAACGGCCTGACCATGGCCTTCCTGACCGATGCGGAAAAACAGGCAATCCGCGATAAAGTCTCGGCGTAACCGTTTCTGACTCCATAAAAAAGGGCGAGAATGATTCTCGCCCTTTTGTCTTTCTGTCAGCCGGTTACGCTGATGTCACGTCTTCTTTTTTCACCTGTGCAGCGGCGTCTTCACGCGCCACGCGTCTGGCATAACGCGAGGCCAGCACCGCGCACACCATCAGCTGGATCTGGTGGAAAATCATCAGCGGTAAGACCATCGCCCCGACGGCTGCCGCCGGGAACAACACGTTCGCCATCGGGATCCCGTTCGCCAGGCTCTTCTTCGACCCGCAGAAGACAATGGTGATTTCATCTTTGGTGTTAAAGCCAAACAAGCGCGCCACAAACGTATTGATGATCAACACAATGGTCAGCAGCACAATCGAGCAACCCAGCACCGCCAGCAGTGACCAGCCGTCAATCTGATGCCAAATCCCTTCCACTACCGCCGCGCTGAAGGCCACGTACACCACCAGCAGAATGGAAGAGCGGTCGGTCACGTTAACGATTTTCTTATGTCGCTGCACCCAGCCCCCGATCAGCGGACGGCACAGATGCCCGATGATGAAAGGTACCATCAGTTGCAACACGATCGACCCGATGGCATGCAGCGTATCGCTGGTGCCGCCCTGCGTATGCATCAGCAGGCCCACCAGCACCGGCGAAAGGAAAACACCGAGAATGCTGGAGGCGGACGCGCTGCAAATGGCCGCCGGAATATTCCCGCCCGCCACCGAGGTGTAGGCGATGGCCGACTGCACGGTGGCAGGCAGCGCGCAGAGATACAGAAAACCGTAATACAGCGTCGGGGTTAAAATCCCCACCGGCACCAGCCATTTCATCCCCAGCCCCAGCAGTGGGAACAGTGCGAAGGTGCTGAGGAAAACGACAACGTGCAAACGCCAGTGGCCGATCCCCGACATGATCGCTTCGCGGGACAACTTCGCGCCGTGCATAAAGAACAGCAGCGCGATGGCCGCGGTGGTCAGGTGTTCGAAGATCGTTTTGTAAATCCCTTCACAAGGAAAGAACGACGCGACCACCACCACACAGATCAGAATCAGCAAAAACTTATCGATTTTTAACCAGGACATGGACCTTCCTTGCCAGATAAACAGGTGCGGTTAACACCTCGTGAAAATAACAACGGCGACTTATTTTTTGACGTTCAGCGTCGCGCGTTGCTCAGAAGATTGCATACCCAGTTCGATCAGTTCCATCACGCGGATAGCGTCGCCCGCGGGCACCGGATTTTCACCCTGGCCGTTAATCGCATCACGCACACCGGCGTAATAGGCCGGATAGTTGCCCGGCAGGGTCAGCAGCGATTTTTCCGCCAGCACGCCGTCATGGCTCAGCGTCACCACGCCATCGCGCATGTCGTAACCCCAGTCAGCCTGCGGCAAACGCTCACCCGCTTTCAGACGATCTTCCTGAGGATCCAGCCCGAATTTCACATAGCTGCCTTTTTCGCCCTGCACGATAAAGCGCGCCGTTTCTGCCACGGCGTAGACGGTGCTGTGCAGCACCACGCGACGGCGCGGATAGGTCAGCACGGCGTTGAAATAATCCACCGCTTTACCGCCGGGGCGCAGCACGGCCAGATCGGCCTGTAAGGTGTCCGGCGTACCGAACAACTGCAATGCCTGATCCAGCAGATGCGATCCTAAGTCATACCAGATGCCGCTGCCCTGCGCCGCGCTCTCACGCCAGCGTTCCAGCACCTGCGGTTTGTAACGATCGTAATGCGATTCGAAATAAACGATATCGCCGAGAGATCCTTCGTTGATCAGCGTTTTCACGGTCAGGAAATCGGAGTCCCAGCGGCGGTTATGGAACACCGACAGCACTTTGCCTTTTTCACGCGCCAGCGCATCCAGCTCGCGGGCCTCTTCCAGCGTGACGGTAAAGGGTTTATCGACGATAACGTGCTTACCCGCTTCCAGCGCCAGTTTCGCCAGCGGGAAGTGCGTGGTGTTTGGCGTGGGGATCACCACCAGATCGATATCCGGATCGGCAAACACCTTCTCAGGGGAATCCACTACCCTGACCTGCGGCCATTCTGCATGCACTTTTCCGGCATCACTGCTCGACACCACGGCCAGTTCCAGACCCGGTGTGCCGTCGATCAGCGGTGAGTGGAAGGTTTTGCTGGCGAAGCCATAACCGATGAGGCCAACCCGCAGAGTTTGAGACATAGTATTTTCCTTTTGTTAACGGTCTTGCCCGTCAGGATGCAATGTGTCTGATTTGACACCAGGATAAGGTGGCGAACAAGTTAAAATTACGTTTTCTAAAGGTGATAAGCCGCTGTGATGCAGGCTTAAATCCCCGCGAGATATTCCCTGATGGCCTTATGCGGATTCGCGGATCACCAGCGAATAGCCGAGATCCACCACGCTTTCCGCCACCGGAATGCCTTCGATTTTATCCGCCAGCATCCGGGCCGCCTTCACCCCGAGTTCCCACTTATCCACGCTGACGGTGGTGATCGCCGGGCGGTTATGGGCAGCAAAATTCAGATCTGCGAAGCCGATAACCGACAGATCGCCCGGTACCCGCAGCCCCTGCGCTTCCGCCTCCATAATCGCGCCCTGCGCCAGCGTGTCAGAACTGCAAATGATGGCATCGAAACGTTTACCGTCCGCCATCATCTGACGCAGCGCATTGCGCCCGACTTCCATATTGGCCGGACGGGACACAATCAGCTCTTCAATCTCATGCTCAGGCCGGGTGCGCAACACCGCCTGCGCACCCTTTTTCCGCACTATCGCGCGGCGGTCAGAGGCACAGATAAAGCCGAAGCGGGTGAAGCCTTTATCCAGAAAATACGCGCCAATCGCGTTGCCGACTTTTTCATGGGAGAAGCCAATCAGCATGTCGATGGGGGTGGGCGTTAAATCCCAGATTTCAACCACCGGAATATTGGCGTTGAGAATAATGCGTTTCAGTTCTGAGGTGTGATGAATACCGGTGAGCACGATACCGTCCGGGCGGCGGGAAAGCAGTGTCGCCACAATGTCCGTTTCCGCCTCCGGCTCGTAGCCGACAATGCACAGCAGCATGTGGTAACCGCGCAGCGCCAGTTCATCGCTTATCGCCTGCACGGTATCGACAAACATATTGTTGTTAATCTGCGGCACCACCACGGCGATGAGCTTGGTGCGGCTGGTCGCCAGCCCGCCGGCCAGCATGTTGGGGATGTAGCCGGTAATATTCACCGCGTCCATCACGCGGGAGATAGTCGCCGGTCGCACCACTTTTGGGTTATTCAGCGCCCGGCTCACCGTCATCGGTGACAGACCGGCTTCTTTCGCCACATCTTCGAGCGTGGCAGAACGGGTTCGATTCTTATAGGTTTTTTGGGTGTTATTCAAAGCATTGCCCACTGTTTTCGGGTGTCAAAAATTAGAATGTTTGCGCAATCATTGCCAGTTTCTCACAGCGCCGCCAGCGGGTTAAGCTGAAAATGTTTAGTGTTTGTTACGAAATTGATGCCAATAAAAAATCCACGTCTGAGCGTGGATTTTTTATTGCCGGTTAAGGCCGTTTTAGCCGGTCACTGCCGCGCCGTTAAAAGGGTCTGATTACCGCTAACACCCCGATCACTACCACGGCCACCACGATAATTGCCGACGCCTTACCTAAAATGGCGAAGTTTTTGGTCGGCTGGCCGGTTGCACGGCGGCGAAGTTCACCGGAAAGCATGCCGTGAAGGGCGGAAAGCCCCACCACCACCAGCAGTTTGATCAGCAACCAGGCGTGCGGGAATTTGCCGTAACTGACAATCATCCAGACACCGGCGATCCACAGCAGAAGCATTGCCGGGCTGGTGACGCAGCGGTTCCATTTGCGCACATAGCCGAGCAGCGCCGTCTGGCTGGCCTCCTGCGCCGCCGCGTTGCCGGTGACCGCGAAAACCATCGCCATCCCCATCATTCCGCCAATCCACAACACCCCTGCAATAACGTGTACGGCATTCAGCCACTCATGAAACATGTTTTATTCCTTCTGAAAGTTAACGACATATTGCTCTGCCGGACAGAACCAACCTGCTGTCTGCAAACGGCTTTTACCGGATTATGTCTCTTTCCCCCAGTAAAGGCACGGTTAACCCGCCCACTTTGACCCTTTCGTTTTTCGCCACCAGTAGGTAGACTGGTATACATACTGCTTACTCACCCCGAAGGAATTGCGCCATGCCAGTCTCCGATTCTCCCGCAGAAAGCGCCCGCGACCGCCTGCTGGGCGCGGCCAGAGTGTTGTTTTACAACGATGGCATCGCCGCGACGGGCATTGATGCCATCGTCAAAAAAGCCGGTGTGGCCAAAAAAAGCCTCTACAACAATTTCGAATCAAAAGCTGAACTGGTGGCCACGTACATTGAGATCCGCCACGACGAATGGCTGATGCTCTACAGCCGCCGTCTGCAGCAGACTTCTGACGCCAGAGAAGGTGTGCTGGCGGTGTTTCTGGCGTATGAGGATCACGCGGAATTCGCCTATGAGCGCGGCTTTCGCGGTTGCGGATTACTCAATGCCGCCGCGGAGTTACCCGCCGGTGCCCCCGGCAGAACGGCGGTGCGCGGGCACAAAGAACAGGTGGAATCGATTCTGACTGCCCACCTTCTCACCCTGCTTGACGGCGATGAACCCAAAGCACAGCGGATGGCGCGTCACTTCTCCTTCCTGCTCGAAGGGGCCATGTCCCGCGCGGGGCTTGAAGGCAACGGCGACTGTGTCCGGCAGGCCATGGCGATGGCAGAAGAGATGATGGAGGCGACGCAGGCATGAATCCCGCTGAACGTATGTCAGGCATGGGCGGCGTACTGATCGCCGCACTGTTGTGGGGAACCACCGGAACGGCGGCGACCTTTGCGCCGGGCGTCAGCGCCGTTGCCATCGGTGCGGTGGCGATGGGCGTTGGCGGCATATTACAGGCGCTGATCGCCCTGCGGGGCATTGCCCGTCACCGCGCCACGCTGCGCCATCACTGGCGGATGTTGCTGACCGGTGCGCTGGCGGTGGCGGTGTATCCTCTGGCGTTTTATGCCTCCATGCATCTGGCGGGGGTGACGGTCGGGACGGTGATTTCTATCGGTTCCGCCCCGCTGCTGTCTGCACTGATTGAATATGGTCTTGACGGACAACGCCTGACGCGCCGCTGGATGACCGGCGCGGCGGCGGGTGTCGCAGGCATGGTGCTGCTCTGTCTGGCCGAAAGTGCTCACTCCTCCTCCACGGCGCAGCAGTCAGAGGTGATTACCGGCATTGCGCTCGGGCTGCTGGCCGGTCTGACCTACGCCCTTTACTCCTGGGCGGCGCGTCATCTGATGCAGCGCGGCATTCCTTCGCGCACCGCCATGGGGGCGACCTTTGGCTTCGGCGGAATAATGCTGATGCCGGTACTTTTTGCCACCGGCGCGCCGCTGCTGGCCTCATGGAATAACGCCGCCGTCGGCATTTACATGGCGCTGGTCCCGATGTTTATCGGCTATCTCTATTACGGCTACGGGCTGGCGCGCATTCCCGCCAGTATGGCGACCACCATTACGCTGCTCGAACCCGCCGTTGCGGCGGTGCTTGCCGTGGTGATAGTCGGCGAAAGGCTGCCCGCTCTCGGTTGGGGGGGGATTGGCCTGATCGTCGCCTGCCTGCTGTGGATCACGGTGCCGGTGAAGAGACGCAGGCTGGCGCAGGCGTAGAACAAGAGACGGGGGAATGGCAGCGAAAAGTGCGCCATTCCCGCCGGGTTGAGGGGTTTTACTTAGGTTTAATCATTCCCAGTGAATCTGCCAGGCGCTGTTTATCGGCATTACTCAGGTGCGGCGCGTTGAGCAGGCTGACCATCCGCGCACGCTCTTCCTTGCTGAATCCTCCGGCATTCAGTTGCTGGCTGAGCGTGTCGAGGATCAGTTTGTCGTACTGTGAAATCCGTTTTCTGACGTCCGCCAGATCGGCCGGTTTCCACTCAGGTTCCGGCTGCGACAGCCAGTCCGCCAGATAGCGGTACTGAATGGCTTTCGCTGCATCCATTTGCGCCTGAATAAACGGCGCGACCGACTGAGCGTCCACACCCGCTTTCCCCGCCTCTTCCTGAGCTTCGGCCAGCACTTTCTGTTCCCTGACCAAATCCTCAACCGGTAAATGATGGGCCGCTTTATACCCCGCCACATCTTTCATCACCGCCATGCGCTGATTCATCGCTGAAGCCAGAGAAGTCGCCGCATCGGGGCTGGCGAAAGCCGAACTGGCCATGCAGAACAAAGATAAAAACAACACGAGCTGGTGCATCACTCATTCCTTATCATTACGGGTTAAAAAAAGTAGCATAGACCCGCAATAATATCGCAGCGTGACAATATGCAAAAAAATCAGGGCAACTGGCTCAGCCATTGGCTGCGGTATTGCGAAGGGGATCGCGCAGTGCTTTTGCGAAACACACGGCAGAAATAATTGCTGTCCACAAATCCGCAATGACTCGCGACTTCTTTAATTTTCAGCTCGTAGCCCTTCAGCAGCAGTTTCGCCCGCTCCAGACGCACGTGATTGAGGTATTCGCTAAAGCCGATATCGCCGGATTTTCTGAACAGATGTGACAGGTAATTGGGGGTGATATGGAAGCGTTTCGCCACGTTTTCCCGCGTCAGCGGCAGCGAAGCGTTTTCATCGATGTATTTTTTCACCATCTCAAACAGTGCGCCGCTGCGGGTCAGCACCTGGGCCCGGTTGGATAACTGCTCAAGGCAATGGCTCAGCAATCCGGCCACCACGCAGCGGGCCGTTTGCTGATCGTCGGGAAGAGAAACGCTTTCATTCATGGCCTGCAACAGGAAGGATCCCACGCGCGGGCCGAGGCGCGGCACGCTCTGTTTGTCGGTGCCGGTGAAGGCCTTGCCATCCCAGAATTGCAGGCTGAAACCCAGTTTTTCTTTGCTGAACAGAATACTCAGCAACACAGCCGGGCGGTCCCATACCGTCAGATTCCACTTCCCGCCGGGGATATAAACGGCGTCCCCCTGCCTGAGCAAACCCTTGTCGCGGGTGATACTGCGATCATGCACCTCACCTTCGACCACAAATTCGATACGCGGAAAGCTCACCACACAGGCCAGCTCCGGAGGCGGCTGGGAGTTATCCGGGAACCGCACCACCGGGGCACCGCTGCCGGACACCGATCGGAAAAGGGTTTCAATGACGTCAGTCAGCATGTGAGCCTCCGGGAATTTCCTTTTACCATAACATACCCGTAACAACTTCGATGTTATGCCGGTGGCGGACTCTGTGACCCTGCGCAAATTGCCAAAAAAAAGCCCGACCTGCCGGCCGGGCGTTTCACTCCGTCAGACGTCACAGCACGTCGAGTAACCATTTCTGCGCAGGTGTCAGACGGCTGGCCGTTTCAGGCTTCAGCCACTTGCGCTGATCCTGCTGCTGCATATCGTCACGGTCGATATACAGACTGTGCAGCACCCGGCGGCGTGTGCCGAGGGTGTTATTGGTGCCGCCATGCCAGGCGTGCGCGTTGTAAATCATGACACTGCCTGCGGGCGCTTCAAACATCACTTCATCAGGATGCGGCAGCGCGGGGTCGGCCAGCACCTCTTCCGGCAGCTCCGGGCGATGGTGCGTGCCGGGAATGATACGCGGCGCGCCGTTGGCAGCACTCAGATCGTCAATCGCCACGATGGCATTCACCAGGTGCACTTTTGGGAAATCCGGGCGCGGTTTTTTCCAGTCTGCATGAAGCGGCTGATGCCCGCCGTGGTGCAACGCTTCCCGTCCGTTCAGGCTCGACACCTTGAAGGCTCCCTGAAAGATATGGCGGCAGACAGAAAGGATCAGCGGATGCGCCCAGACTTTTTCCCACACGGTGCCTTTGTTAATCATGTTAGCGATACGCGTCGCGGTGGCTTCCTGATGGTGTTCCACCGCCAGATTATCGCCCTCTTTTTCCACCAGAGAATCAAAGGCACTGCGCATATCTTCCAGCCAGTCTTTGTCGATAACATCATGAATAACCACATAACCTTTCGTCTCCAGCTCATCGAGTTGCGCCGGTGACAACGTCTGATTTGCGCCCAGCGCGGTGAGATACTGTTCCGTTGAAATGTTCATGTTTTGCCTCGTCAGTTAACGTTTGCGTAACATCAAACTACGGGGAAAGAAGCAGGAAAAAACGATGAAAATCCTACGGAGATCTGGATTTTTGTGGGATCGGAAACGGAATGTGAGATAGCGCGCCATGACGGCTTTTGCCTGAAACAGAGCGGGAAGCGTTTAAAATTTTAGTTTTGCATTGAAATTACTCACAACGTCATCTACACCTTAGTGAGGTATGAACTTGTTGTTTACAGACGGGTTTATTACTTAACAGGGTTATTATAAACAGGCGTAGGGCTAGCCAGGTTTCGTCAATTACTGGGCAATTCTCAATCTGAGGCTGACATGAAAAAATACAATGTGTTGCTGGCTGTGGCTTTGACGGCGTTTATCTCTTCCAGTGCTTTTTCCGCAGAACTGATGAAGAAAGTGGATTTTGAAAAAGTGGCGTCTGAATACACCAAAGTGGGTTCAGTGACGACGTCCAATAAAACTTCTCAGTCCGGCGCTATCGAAGACCTGTCGAAAAAAGCCGATAAAAAAGGCGGTGACGTCTTCGTCTTAACCTCCGGCAATACCAATAATAAGATCCATGGTACTGCGGACGTTTATAAGAAAAAGTGATTTTTAAACGTTAAAACCGGTTTTCTTAACATGCCCATTTCATGATGGGCATGTTATTTTTTGCGTCTTATGAAATATTCCCCGCCAGTCTGCTTTCTAATCTCATTTCCCGCACTTAAATAGCAACTATTGTTGTTTTACATCCCTTCCCCCTGAATCCAATAATCCTTGTTAACAACGTGTTTCGAAAACAAGGGAAAGCGATGGGATACCGTTTAAGTTTGCTGGAAAAAAGTCCGCTGGATGACCACGAAGATGCAGCCGGTGCGCTCAGACGCACGCTGGAACTGGCGCAAAAAGCTGAACGCTGGGGCTACCACCGGTTCTGGCTGGCGGAGCATCACAATACGGACAAACTGGCGATCTCCTCGCCTGAAATTGTCATCGCCTGGATCCTGGCGCATACCCGGCAACTGCGGGTCGGTTCCGGTGGCGTGATGCTGCAACACTACAGCCCGTTCAAGGTGGCGGAGAATTTCAATCAGCTGGCCTCGCTGGCGCCGGGACGGGTTGATCTCGGTATCGGCAAAGCGCCGGGCGGATTGCCACTTTCCACCCACGCGTTGCAGTACGCCGTCGATCCTGCCCGTAAAGGCGATTTTGCCGAACAGCTTCGCCAGCTGGATGACTGGCTGTCGGTGCCGGTCAGAGGGCATGGCGATGACCGCCTGTCTGTGACGCCGCAACCGCCGCAGCCTGCCTCACGCTTTTTGCTGGGTGCCAGTGAGCAAAGCGCGCGGCTGGCGGCGAGCCTCGGCTGGAACTTCGTTTTCGCCGCCCATCTGAATGCCGACGAGCGCGATATTTCACGCGCCCTTTCCGCCTATTCGCATGACAGCAACGGCAGGCGCGCCCTGCTGGCCGTGCCGGTGATCGTGGCCGACACGGCGGCGAAAGCGGCCAGTCTGGTGGATAACAGCCAGCGATACCGCGTGACCGGCAGCGACGGTCAGAGCGTCAACGTCGGCAGCTTGGAACAGGCCGAGCTGTACGCGCGCCAGTCTGACGCCGCGTCTCATGAAATTGAAGAGCGCAAATCCGCCGTGCTGCACGGCACCGGCGAGGAGGTTCATCAGCAACTGGAGGCGTTGCAGGCGAAATACGGCATTGAGGAATTTGTGATAGACACCCCGCTGGCACAGCCGCAGGCGCGCCTGCGTTCTCTCGAATTACTCGCCACGTCCAGCGTGGCGCTGGCCTGAGGATCTGAACATGAGCCAAGGTATTCGTCTTGCCCGTGAGTCCGACGCAGCAGCCCTGCACAGCCTGCTGCAAAAGGCCTACGCGCCGCTTCTCGAGCACAACATTCACTTCACCATTACCCGCGCCAGCGTGGAAGACGTGCGGCAGGTTATCCGCAGTGAAACCACTTATGTTTTGGAAACCGATGCCGGGCTGACCGCCACCCTGACCACCCGCTTTCCGTGGACACCGGCAAAAAATCATCTTGCCCCCTGGCCTTTTGTGCACTGGTTCGCGGTGGCCGAACAGGCGAAGGGCCAGGGTTTTGGCCGCGAAATTATCCGTCACGTCGAAGAAACGTTTTTACGCGATACGCTGAAATCCCCCGCCGTGTATCTGGCTACGGCGATCAGACACCCGTGGCTGACAGATCTCTATTTGCGCCGTGGCTACGAGCCGTTTCATACCGCGACCAATCCGCTGGGCGTCGAGCTGGTGTATCTGCGTAAAATTCTCGATCAGCAGGCATTCGACGTACAGGAAAATAAGCCACAGGTTCGTTCACTCACTGAATTACGCGCGCCGGTTTAGCGCCGCCCGGTTAAATCAATAAGGAATTCACAATGAGCCACAATAAATACCTTCGTCTGGGTGCCATTATTCAGGGCGCATCGGGAAATATGTCGGCGTGGCGACACCCTGACGCCGTCGCCGACGCCAGTATTAATATTCAGTTCTGCCAGCAATTAGCGCAAAAAGCCGAACAGGCTAAATTTGATTTCTTATTTGTTGCCGACGGGCTTTTTATTACTGAGAAATCAATCCCGCATTTTCTTAACCGTTTTGAGCCGATAACCCTGCTTTCGGCGCTGTCGCTGGTCACCGATAAAATTGGTCTGGTGGCGACCCTTTCAACGTCCTACAGCGAGCCGTTCACCGTTGCGCGCCAGTTTGCCAGCCTCGATCATCTGAGCGGTGGCCGGGCGGGCTGGAACGTCGTCACCTCCCCGCTGGAAGGCTCGGCCAAAAACTTCTCCCGTGACAAACACCCGGAGCACGACGAACGTTACCGCATCGCCAGTGAGTATGTCAGCGTGGTGAAAGGGCTGTGGGATTCGTGGGAAAAGGATGCGTTCGTGCGTAACAAAGCCAGCGGCGAATTCTTCGCTTCCGAAAAATTACACACGCTGAATCATCAGGGAAAATACTTCTCGGTGCAGGGCCCGCTCAACGTCGGGCGCTCACCGCAAGGCCGTCCGGTGGTATTTCAGGCCGGCGCGTCTGAACAGGGCAAAGCCTTTGCCGCCGAAGCGGCTGACGCGATTTATACCCGTCAGGAAACGCCTGAACTGGCCCGCGCATTCCGCGAGGATGTCCGCCGTCAGCTGGTGGAAAATGGCCGCAACGCCGACGATATCCGCGTGTTCCAGGGCATCAGCGTGATTATCGGGGACACGGTCAGCGAGGCTGAGCGTCAGTATCAGGAAACCGCGCAGTTAGTGACGCTGGAAAGCGCGCTGGATTACCTCGGGCGTTACTTTGAGCATTACGATTTCAGCCAGCACGACCCCGACGCGCCCTTCCCGGACATTGGCGATCTGGGCCAGAACAGCTTTCGCAGCACCACCGACGAAATCAAACGCAATGCGCACGCACGCGGGCTGACGCTGCGTCAGGCGGCACTGGAAGCCGCCACGCCACGCCCGACGTTCCTTGGCACGCCTGCGGATGTCGCCGACGGGCTTGAACACTGGTTTACCTCCGGCGCCACTGACGGCTTTATCGTGCGCGGCGGCACGCCGACGGCATTTGACGTCTTTGCCGACCAGGTGATCCCGCTGTTACAGGCCCGCGGGGTGTACCGCACGGAGTATGAAGGGAAGACGCTGAGGGAAAATCTGGGGTTAGCGGAGCCGGAAAACCAGTTTGCGGCGCAGGCCGCACAAGAGGAAATTGCCACCGCCTAAGGTTCAGCCAGACAGGTGATCACCGTCCCGTCTGGCTTTTGTTCATTCCCGCAACCCGTTTATGCCCAGCCTCTCAGAAATAGTGCTTTTCCAGAATGGCAGAACCGTCATCAATGGATTTATGAATCAGTTTTACGCAGCGTTTGCTGTCACCCGCCTCTAACGCCAGCAGCAGCTGATCGTAATTGTGCTGGCCCTGTGCCATGTGCGCCGATTGCGGATAAAGATAGTTAAAACACGGACCGATTTGCACCCAAAGTTGTTCAATCAGCGCCGTCAGCGTCGGCATACCGGCGATGTCATACAACGCAAAACGAAACTCGCGGTTAGCCTGTAACGCCTCTTCCACGTTATTCACCACTTTCGCCGCCATAAATTGGGCATTCAGCGTTTTCAGCTGCGTCAGGCAGGCAGGCGTTGCCCGCTCGCAGGCCTGAGACACCGCCAGACCTTCGAGATTTTTACGGATCAGCGTGATTTCCTGATAACGCGTCAGCGCGATTTTAGGCACCAGAAATGCCTGCGCAGGCGTGGCATCCAGCGCGCCCGCAGACACCAGCCGCAGCAGTGCCTCGCGCACCGGCGTGACGCTGGTGCCCAGTTGCGCCGCAATCTCTTTCGTGACCAGACGCGCGCCGGGCTTGAGGATGCCGACGATCAGCGCCCCTTTCAGTTTGGCTTCGACCTGCATGGTTAAACTGACACGCTGCGCTTTTTCCATCTCAAACATGTGACATTTTCCTTTAGCAAAAATATGGCTTTTCTTTTGCGGTTTAATCCGTAGCTTGCCAAAAATACATTATATAGGATATATCATGTATTGAGGAGTTGAACATTGCTTGTACGTTTTCTGTGACGCCGGACGTCACGTTAATTCCGTCAACTTTGCTGGCGGCTTCACTTTGGGAATGACCGTAGATGAAAATACCTGCCTTTAAGCTGGCTTCGCTGGCTGTGTTGATGAGCCTCATGACGCCGGTAGCCTTCGCTTCCGAACTGGTGATTGCCCAGACAACTTCCGCAACCGCGATGGATCCCGGTTTCCTTAAAGAGCCTGCCACGCTGGTAGACAACCTGTTTGACACGCTGGTGCTG
This sequence comes from Rahnella sp. Larv3_ips, assembly GCF_003697865.1. Lineage (NCBI taxonomy): Bacteria > Pseudomonadati > Pseudomonadota > Gammaproteobacteria > Enterobacterales > Yersiniaceae > Rahnella > Rahnella sp. Larv3_ips. The sequence continues at coordinate 949,476 of NZ_MJIB01000004.1, forward strand.
CGCGATGCCAACATGCAGTTGCAGCCGGGTCTGGCCACCGCATGGAAAGCCCTCGATGACACCACCTGGTCGTTTACCCTGCGTCCCGGTGTAACATTTTCTGACGGCGAACCGGTGAATGCGCAGGCGGTGAAATTCTCTATCGATCGCATTCTCGATCCGGCCAATCACTCACCGACCATTTCGTATATCCGCACGATAAAATCCGTTGAAGTCAGCGGCGATCTTGAAGTGAAAATTCATACCACCGGCCCGGATCCGCTGCTGCCAACCCGCATGAGCCGCTACCCGACCTACATTGTACCGCCAGCTTATGTCACAAAAGTAGGGGCGGCTGAATTTGCCCGCAAACCCGTGGGCTCCGGCGCGTATATTCTGAAAGAATTTGTCCCGGATGAAAAAGTCGTGATGCAGGCCAATGCGGATTACTGGCGCGGCAAGCCCGCAATCGATACCGTCACCTGGCGCCCGATCCCGGAAGCCACCGCGCGCATTACCGCCCTGCTGACCGGCGAAGTTCAGCTGGTGGATGGCGTACCGGCTGATCTGGTGCCAGCGCTGAAAAACAAGCCGGGCGTTCATCTCGAACAGGTTAAAAACGGCGGCCTGACTATCTATCTCGGGCTGAAAAACGATCAGAAACCGCTTAACGACGTGCGCGTGCGTCAGGCGCTGTCACTGGCATTGAACCGCACCGCGTATACCCGCGATCTGCTGCACGGATTTGGCACGCCGACCGGCACCATGGCCGGGCCGAAAGATTTCGGTTATCAGGCAATACCCGCCCCGGCGCAGGATATCGCGAAGGCCAAATCCTTGCTGAGCGAAGCCGGTTACCCGCAAGGGTTCACCCTGCGCTTCCAGGCACCGCGCCGTTACATTGCCAGCGCCGACGTGGCACAGGCCATCGTGCAGGATCTGGCCGCCATCGGGGTGAAAGCCGAGCTGGAAGTGCCGGAGTGGTCGGTTTACACCCAGCAGGTTGCCGCACAAAAACAGGCACCGATGTACATGCTGGCGTGGGGTTCAACGCAAACGCTCGATGCCGACGCCGCGCTTTACCCCATTCTGCATTCCGGCGAACCCTATTCGACCGTCAGTTCACCGGAGCTGGATGCCTTACTCAACAGCAGCCGCCTGACCGTCGATCCGGCCCGCCGTGAGAAAATCCTGCAACAGATTCAGGACGTGGTGGCACAGCAGCAACCGCTGATCCCGCTGTACAAAGAAGATGCGTTGTACGCGAGTGCCGACAACCTCACCTTCAGCGGCCGCGCCGATGCCCGTATCCCGCTGTTTGATCTGAGGCTCAAATGATTTCACCGCGACAGGCTTTGCTGAGAAAACCCCGCCGCCGTTTTTACGGTGACGGCGTCCTCGGCGGACTATTGCTCCTGCTGGTGATCGTCCCGGCGCTGCTCGCGCCGTGGCTTCCTCTGCCCGATCCGCTGATTAACGATCTGGCGGCGGCGTTCTCGCCTCCCGGCAGTTCGGGCTCAGCGGGCGCGCACTGGCTGGGCACCGATCAGCTGGGTCGCGACCTTCTTTCCCGCATTCTCTCCGGCACCCGCCTCTCGCTGATGGTGGTGATGCTGGCGGCGGTGATCGCTGCGCTGATCGGTTCCGCACTCGGCATGATCGCCGGTTACGTCGGGGGCTGGCTGGACGCGGTGATCATGCGCCTGATGGATATCCAGCTCGCCGTGCCGTTCATCCTGCTGATCCTGCTGGTGATGGCGCTGTTCGGCGCAACGCTCAGCAACATTATTGTGATCATGGGCGTCACCAGTTGGGCGATTTACGCCCGCGTGGCACGGGCGAAAACGCTGGAAATCCGCGAACTGGAGTACATCGAATCCGTGAAAGCGATGGGATTCTCCACGCCGCGCATTTTGCTGCGCCACGTGTTACCCAATCTGATGACGCCGCTTATCGTGCTGCTGACGCTGGATATTCCCCGGCTGATTGTTCTGGAGGCGTCAATTGGCTTTCTCGGCATGGGCATTCAGCCTCCGACGCCGACCCTTGGCAATCTGATCGGCGAAGGCCGTTCTTACATGCTGCTGGCGCAGTGGCTGGTGCTGTATCCCGGCCTGGTGATTGCCGCGCTGGTGATCGGCTGCAATTTGCTCGGCGACAGCCTGCTGCGCAAAACCCACACGAGGCTCGACTGATATGTTGCGCTATATCCTGCACCGCCTCGCCCAATCCGTTCTGGTGATGTTCGGCGTGTCACTGCTGATTTTTTACAGCCTGCATCTGACCGGCGATCCGGCTGCCGTCATGATGCCACCCGGCTCCAGTCAGCAGGAGATGGAGAATTTTCGTCACAGCATGGGCTTTGACCGGTCACTGACCTGGCAATACTGGCATTACCTGACCGGCGTGCTGCAGGGCGATATGGGTGAATCGCTGCGCTACAGCCAGCCGGTCACCGAACTGATTTCCCAGCGCGTACCGGCGACATTACTGCTCGCCGTCACCGCGCTGGCCTGGAGCACGCTGGCCGGTTTACTGCTCGGGATCCTCAGTGCGCTTCGTCAAAACACGCGGTGGGATCTGTTCGCCCGTCTGCTGGCGTTCAGCGGGCAGGCCGTGCCGGTGTTCTGGCTCGGCCTGTTGCTGATCATCGTGTTCAGCCTGAATTTACGCTGGCTGCCCTCCGGCGGCTACGGCAGCGCCAGCCAGCTGGTGATGCCCGCACTGAGCCTTGGCGCGTATTACATGAGCGCCATTGCCCGCCTGATCCGCGCCAGCCTGATAGACGTTTTACAGCAGGATTATATCCGCACAGCCCGCGCCAAAGGGCTGAGTCAGTGGCGCGTTGTGGTGCGCCACGGGTTACGCAATGCGCTGATCCCGGTGATCACCGTTCAGGGCATGTATTTTGCCTCGCTGCTCGGCGGCGCGCTGGTCACGGAAATCATTTTTGCCTGGCCGGGGATTGGCCGCCTTGCGGTGCAGGCGATCCAGAACCGTGATTTCCCGCTGGTGCAGGCCATCGTGCTGCTGGCCGCGCTGGTGTTTGTCGGCATCAATCTGATTATCGATCTGCTTTATGTCGTGCTTAATCCGAGGATTCGCCTGTGACTGTAGAGATCCCTGCTGAACTGCAACCCACCCTCGCCGTTTTGTCAGCCATTACGCCGTTTGCCAGCGTAGCCGGGCGAATTGATGAGCAACGCGAACTCGCCCGCTGGCTGGAAGCCTGGATCATCCGCGAGCTGGGCGGCACGCCGGTTATCACCGTCAGCCAGCAATCGGCAGGCGACGCGCCGCCGCTGGTGCATCTGCGCATCGACATGCAGGCCGCGAAAACGCTGGTGCTCTACAACATGTATGACGTCATGCCCGCCGGACCAGAAGGCTGGGAGCACCCGCCGTTCAGCGGCGGATTCAGTGACTGGCCGGGCATTGGCGCCGTGTTTGTCGCGCGCGGAGCCGAAAACAACAAAGGCCCGCTGGCGGGGATGCTGACAGCCATCAAATCCCTGCGCGATAGCGGTGCCCTGCGGGTCAATCTGGAGATCATTCTTGAAGGTGAGGAAGAGACGGGCAGCGGGCATTTACGCCGCTATCTGGCACAAACACCCTGCCCGGTGGCGCCCGCTGACGCGGTATTTTTCCCCTCGCTGTGCGAATACGGCGGCGGCGAACCGCGGGTTTACCTCGGTTTCAGCGGGCTGAGCGGCGGCAGAATTGAAGTCAACGCGGGCAAATGGGGCGGCCCTCATGCGGCCATCCATGCCAGCAATGCCAACTGGATCGCCAACCCCGTCTGGCACCTGGTGAACGCCCTGCATGCCATTGCGCCCGCCAAAGACAACGGCGTGATGGCGCGACGGCAGACTGACGAACAGGCGACCCGCCTGCTGACCACCCTCGCCGACCGGTTCAGTATCGAAGACGAACTGCGCTTTCGTCGCAGTGAAAAACTGTCCGTACACGGCGACACGCTTGCCTGCCTGCAACAGCTGATTAACGGCGCGGTGCTGAACATTTCCGAAATCCGCAGCGATCCGTCCGATGCGCGCGGCGTGATCCCGCACCGTGCCAGCGCCGAATTTGCGCTGCGGGTGCCGCCCGGCATCGACGGGGAAAGTCTGCTTAACGACATCAGGGAAACCCTGGCACGCCCGGAATTCAGCGGCGTGACGCTGACGCTGGACGACAGCTATCCCGGCCACCGCTTCCTGCGCGAAAGTGCCGGTGTGGACGCGCTGCTCGCCAGCTATCAGGCGCAGGGTGCCACGCCGCAAATCTGGCCCTGGGCGCCCGGCTGCGCACCCGCCTACACCTTTGCGCACGTGTCTGAAGCCTTTTTGATTGGCGGCCTCGGCCACGGTGGTAATGCCCACGGCGTCAATGAATTCGTCACCCTGCGCGGGCTGGCACGGTTTCAGCAATCCGTCACCGACTGGATACAGTTCTTCAGCAACGACACCTCTTTTTCAACGGTGACGGAGTGATCTCCGCCGCTGTTTTGCGTCAACTCCCGGGAAAGTTTTAAAAAATAATCAGCAGGAAAATATCATGAAACAAGCAGATGATTTTGAACGTGTTCCACTGGGTTTTTTCCCCACACCTCTCGAGCGTCTGGCCTCGCTCAGTACCTCGCTTGGCATCACGCTCGACATCAAACGTGATGATTACACCGGCTTTGGCGGCGGGGGCAACAAAGTCCGTAAGCTGGAGTATCTGATGGCTGACGCCTGCCGCAAGCAGGTCAAGGTGGTCATCACCACCGGCGGCCATCAGTCCAACCATGCCCGCATGGTGGCGGCGGCGGCACGCAAGTTCGGCATGAAACCGGTGCTGGTGCTGCGTGGCGACGCGCCGCAGAGTTATCAGGGCAACCTGTTGCTCGATAAGCTGTTTGGCGCGGAGCTGGAGTTCCTCGACCCCGAGGGCTATTTCACCCAGATTGAAGGCGCCATGAACGCCCACGCGGCGGCGGCCGAAGCCCGTGGCGAGAAAGCCCTGATCATTCCGCTCGGCGGTGCTACGCCGCTCGGCGCACTGGGCTACGTGCGCGCGGTCGAAGAGATGGATGCGCAGCTCAAAGAGCGCAATCAGCCACCGCCGCAGGTGATCGTCGCCCCCACCGGCTCCGGCGGCACTCTGGCCGGATTGTACGTCGGTGCCCGTAAATACTGGCCTGACACCCGCATCGTCGGCATCAGCGTCAGTGCTAAGGCCGAATGGTTCCGCACACGGATATCCGCCATGGCGCAGGATTGCGCCGATCTGCTCGAATGGCCGCAACGCTGGACTCCCGACGATATCTGGATTGAGGATGAGTACGTCGGTACAGCCTATGGCGTGCCGTCCGCCGGGGGGATTGACGCCATTTACCGTGTCGCGCAGGAAGAAGGCCTGCTGCTGGATCCGGTCTATACCGGCAAGGCCATGCACGGCCTGATCGGTCTGGTGGAACAAGGCAAAATTAAAGCCGGTGCCACGGTGATTTTCGTCCACTGCGGCGGTTCACCGGCGCTCTATCCCTTTGCCCAAACGCTGCTGGAGCACTGAGATGACAGAGGGTTTTCGCTATCTGAGCCGGCAGGACGTCATCGCGCTCGGCGGTACGCTGGCGCAGGCGGCGCTGGATGACGTCTGTGACGTTGTCACGCTGATGCGCCACCACGACGCCGAAATGCCTGCGGAAACCCATGTCAGCCTCACCGGCCAGCGTGGCAAAGCCTATGCATTACCGGCGCGGGTTGGCGGGCGTTTTAATGCCGCAGGCGTTAAATGGACCGCCCACCGGCCAGACGCAGAGGACAATCTGCCGCAGGCAATGGCGCTCACGCTTATCAGCCGGGCGGATAACGGACTGCCGCTCGGGCTGGTGGAAAGTGGTGCGCTGACCGCCACCCGCACGGCGGCCGTGAGCGCACTTGCCCTGAGTCACGCCGCGCCGCGCACCGTGCAGCGCGTGCTGCTGTTGGGGGCTGGCGTTCAGGCGATGGCGCATCTGGATATGCTGCGTGAGTTGTTCGGCAATTTGCGGGAAGTCAGCTGGTGGGATCGTCGCCAGCGCAGTTTGCCGGTCGATAGCGCGTCTTTGCCGTGGCCGCTGGTTAACGTCGAAAATTTGCAGGAGGCGCTCAGCCGGGATATTGACGCAGTGATCACCTGCACCAGCGCCGCAGAACCTCTGCTGGAAGCTGAGGCGATGCGCCCCGGACGGCTGGTGATCCAGGTCGGCTATCACGAAGTCAGTTTTGCCGCCATCCGCTGCGCCAGCCGCGTGGTGGTGGATTTATGGGGTGATTTCTGCGAAACCAGTGCCAAAAGTCTGTTCCAGATGTACCGCGCCGGTGAATTCAGCAGGGAGCGGGTGGATGCAGATTTAGGCAACCTGCTGCTCGACGGCTGGCGGCCTGCCGCCGGAGACAGCGTCTATTTTTCCTCTTTTGGCCTCAACGTGTTCGATATCGCCCTGGCCTCGCGGGTCCTGCGGCTCGCCGCTGAACGCGATACCGGCACCCTGTTACCGTTTTTCCCGGAGTCCGCCCATGCCCCTGAATAATTCCCTGCTGATCGGTGCGGCGGAACTGCGCGCCCGTCTGGCGCAGGGCGAGTTATTTGCGCTGATTGACGTCCGTGAACGGGCGCAATGGCAGCAGGCCACCCTGCCTGATGCCTGCCATCTCAACGTGTACGACTATTTTATTCCTGACAGCAGCGACGAAGGGATCGTCAGCATGGCTCACGCCTTTTATCGCGCGTGGCAGGCGCTGCTCATCGGTGACAACGTCACTCCGGTTTTTTTCGAGCAACAGGTGGGCATGCGCTCGCCACGGGGCGTCTGGTTCACGCAGTTTGCCGGCATTTCGGGGGCGTTACTGCTCGACGGCGGTGTGGATGCCTGGGTGCAGGCCGGTGGCGCGCTGCTGCCCGGACAGGGTTTGCAGGCTGAAATCAGCGCACAAAACCCTGAGTTCTCACCCGCTCCCGCGATGCACAAACGCCTCGCCGCCACGCGGGCTGACGTGCTGGCAGCCGCGCAGCACCCCACGCAGATTGTCGATGCCCGCAGGCAAAGCGAGTATTCCGGCGAGTTTGCCCATGAATGCTGTCACCGCGCCGGGCGTATTCCCGGCGCCACACTGCTGTTTTGGGAGGATGTGATACAGGACGGTCAGTTTCTGGCAGCCGGTGAGCTTCGTCAGCGTGCTGAAAAAGCCGGGATTTCACCCGATCGCCGCGCCATTATTTATTGCCACCGTGGCGCACGGGCAGCCACGGTGTATGTCGCGCTTCAGCTGGCGGGTTATCAGCATCTGGCGATTTATGTCGGCTCCTGGCATGAATGGGCTGAACATGATGAATTGCCGATGCTGACCGGTTTCTAGCTGGCTTTACGCAGTTGCAGCGCCTGCACAATATCGGGCGCCGCGGCCAGCAACTGGCGGGTATAGGGGTGTTGCGGCGCGACAAGCACCTCGCTTGTGGTGCCGCTTTCCACCACTTTTCCGTGATACAGCACCACCACGCGATCGCAGACCTGCTTCACGGCAGCCAGATCATGACTGATAAACAACACGGTCAGCCCCAGTTGTTCACGCAGTCTGTCCAGCAGCGCCAGTATTTGCCCGCGAACCGATAAATCCAGTGCCGAGACGGCTTCATCCGCGACCAGTAACTCCGGTTCCAGCGCCAGAGCACGGGCAATCGCCACGCGCTGACGCTGGCCGCCGGAAAACGCACCGGGTAACCGGCTGGCGTGATGCGCTTCCAGCCCGACCAGTTTGAGTAACTCCTCCACCCTTGCCTGAATCTGCCCCGCCGGACGTAACTTATAGACCCGCAGCGGCTCGGCGATTTGCTCACCAATGGTCATTTTCGGGTTCAGGCTGGCATAGGGATCCTGAAATATAATTTGCGCACGGCGACGCATTTTCTGCCGGATGGCCTGGCTGGCGAGGGTCAGAGATACGCCGTCAAATTCGATATCGCCGCTGTCGGTGTCAATCAGCCCCATAATCGCCCGCCCCAGCGTCGTTTTACCGGAACCGGATTCCCCGATAAGCCCGAGAATTTCGCCACGGCGGATATCCAGCGTGGTGGGGAACAGCACCGTCTGGCGTTTAGCGGCAACAAAAGGCAGAGAGCGGGTTTGCGCATAACTTTTGGTCAGCGCCTGCAGCCGGATAAGCGGTGCCTCGTCGCTTATCTGTGCGCCTGCCGGACGCGCCTGCGGTTGTGAGGCGGCAATCAGTTTGCGGGTATAGGGTTCCTGCGGCGCGGTCAGCAACTGCCCGACCGGCCCCTGCTCGACCAGGTTTCCCTGATGCATGACATACGCGCGGTCGGCGTAGCGGGCAACGATGCTTAAATCGTGAGTAATCAGCAGGATCCCCATTTCCATTTCCTGTTGCAGTTCCTGCAACAACGCGAGGATTTGCGCCTGAATGGTGACGTCCAGCGCGGTGGTGGGCTCATCGGCAATCAGCAGACGAGGTTTAGAGCTGATGGCGCTGGCGATCATCACCCGCTGGCGCATCCCGCCGGAAAGCTGATGAATATACTGCTTCGCCCGCTGCTCGGGGTTAACGATGCCCACGCGATCCAGTAAAGCAACCGCGTCGCGATGCGCCTGTTTCCAGCCAATCTGCTGATGACGAACCAGCACTTCCGCGATCTGCTCCCCGACTTTCAGCACCGGATTCATGCTGGTCATCGGCTCCTGAAATATCATCGCCAGTTCTTTGCCGCGCACCGGCGCATCGTAAGGCACATCCGGGCTGGCAATACGTTTATCCTCCAGCCAGATTTCGCCCCCGCTCATCAACACGCCGGGCGGCAACAACCCCATCAGCGCCAGCGAACTGAGGGTTTTCCCCGAACCTGATTCCCCCACCAGCGCCACTATTTCGCGTCTGTTCACCTGAAAGGAAACAGGATTTACCAGCGGGATCCCTGAATCGGTATGAATCGCAAGACTGCGGATATCGAGAAGCGGTGTGGATGGGGTCATAACGGAGTTTCCTGGGTGGAAAGTGAGCATAGAGGATATATCGTATATTGTTGAGGGGCAACAGGTAGCCATGGTGGTGTGGTCTTAAGGTCAAATTCAAATTCAAGACCGTGGGTTGCCACCCACACCGGCCTTAAGGGGGGCTTATCGCCGCCCCCCTTAAGAATCCCGGGCTCTTTTAACTGCGCGCTGCCGCTCGCTGGCTATGTTTCAGCGGCTCCTCCTATTGCCGCAAACGCCGCCGCTGCGCGGTCCTCTCATTTCAGGCTCGGACCCGCTCGGAAAAACACCCTCGCGGTTTCTCACCGTTCATTCGACGTCGTTTTGAGCGCGGCCAGAGGCTATGTAAAACGAAGGTTTTTCTCCTCCCCCTCCGATGTGGAAGGAGGAAAGCAGAACCAAACACATCGTTTCAACTTTAAAAATGCCATTGGCCGCGCTCAAAAATCACGCCGAAGGGAGAGGTGGAAAACCGCGAGTCAGTTTGCGCGGGTTGTAACCCGACCGGAGGGCACCGCAAAGCGGCGGGATTTTGCGGCAATAGCAGGGATACCTGAAACATAGCCAGCGAGCGATAGCGCGCAGTTAAAAAAACGCAGGATTCCAAAGGGTTTCGTTTAAAACCCTTTGGGCCCGTTTGGGCGGCGAGCCCAAGGTTTTGAAGTTGAACTTGAAACAAAGGATAAAACACGCCTGTTTTACCTCCTCCTCCCTCTTATCCCCAAATTCTCCCTGAAATCCCCCCCGCTGTACTCCGTATCAATCAACCCGCGGCGGCGTAATTCCGGCAGTAAGCCGTTGAGCAGCAGGTCCTCCTGATCCGGCTGGCCCAGCCCGTGCAGGGAAATCACATCCAGCACGCCCGCCTGGTAACGTTGTTCGATGGCGTCGGCCAGCGTTTCCGGGGTACCGGCGACAAACCAGTGGCCGGTTTCCTGTGCCTGAATGATCAATTCGCGCAGCGTCAGCCCCTGTAAGGCAAAACGTTTGAAGATTTCTGCGCGCCCGCGACGCCGGTTGACCTGCCCGATGTCGGGCAGCAGGCGCAACGGGACGGGCTGATCCAGCGCCAGATCCCGCAGGTCAATCTCGCCACCGAGCATGTCAGCCACTTTAAGGCGTCCCTGCTCGTAATCGATGCGCTCATGCTTTTCAAATAACCGGCGCGTCACGTCTGACGGGCTTTCGCCGATGATCGAATGGAACGAGTTCATGATTAACGGACGATTTTCTCGGCGGCCAAACGCATCCGCATGATGGTGTACCTGTTCGACAAAATGCTTCGCATCCTCAAAGGTGGGCTGTGAGGTGTAAATCACTTCGGCGTAGCGTGCGCCCAGCTTCAGCCCTTCTTCGGACTGCCCGGCCTGAAACTGTACCGGCCGGTGCTGCGGCGGAGGTGGCACATTCAGCGGCCCCTGCACGCGGAAAAAATCGCCGTGATGATGCACCGGATGCAGCTTGCGCGGGTCGATGGTGACTGAACCGCTTTTATTGCGGCGCACGGCGTCCGGCTGGTTGGCATCGAACAGCGCGTTGATCACCTCGATAAATTCGGTGGCACGGGCATAGCGAATCTGTGGCGCAGGCAGGGTGATGTCACCAAAGTTCTCTTCCCCCACCGACGACGTCACCGCGTTCCAGCCCGCACGGCCTCCGCTGACGTGATCGAGCGTGCCGACCAGCCGGGCGAGGTTGTAAGGGTGCTGATAAGTGGTGGAAATCGTGGCAATAAGCCCGATGTGCGAGGTGACCTGGCTCAGTGCGGCAAGGGTGACGACAGGATCCTGACTGCCGGTCGAACCGGACAATCCGTCCGGGTCAGCCTGCAACAGATCGGCGGTAAACAGCCCGGTGATCTTCTCTTTTTCCGCTATTTTCGCCTGCGCAATGGCACGGGTAATACCGGTCACGCGTCCCTGATCGTTGGAGGCGTACACCACGCTCCCTGCCCCGACCAGAGTTTTCAGACGACGGCGAGATTGGATAGTCAAATGATCTCCTTAATTTGAATAATGAGTCTGCGTTAAAAATAGAGATCAGGGTTATTTACGCCACGAAGAAAAAAGCATTTGAATACGACAAAAATGAATAAACCCGCACTGACACATCCGCAGAAATAACCCCGCCCGGCAGGATGCGCGCCAAAGTCATTTATTTACGCTGGTAAGCAAATATTGTGATTTTACAACCCGGCAACGCGCCTTTAATAATCATTACGGGAATTGCGATTCCCTATAACAGATCCAGCGCATTCATCTTTGTTGATGTATTTCAAATACCGTCCGGGTATGACTTTAATGGGAAAAATATGAAAGCCTCTGCCGCCTCACTGTCTGCTTTAACGCTGTTAATTCTTTCCTCCGGCCAGGCGCTTTACGCGGCTGAAAAACCGGTATCAGGCGGAACCCTCACCTGGGGCGTGGAAACCGAACCGAATACGCTTAACCCTCAGCTGAACGGCCAGTCCAAAGCGGAACTGATCCTGCGCGTCGCCTACGAGTCGCTGCTCGCGCGTAAACCTGACGGCAGTTATATTCCGTGGCTGGCTACCGGATATTCGGTGTCCGAAGACGGCAAAACCTACACCTTTACCCTGCGCGATGACGTGAAATTCTCCAACGGTGAGAAGTTCAACGCCAGTGCCGTGGCAGAAAACTTCCGCCACGCGCAGGATCCGGCCTATTGCGCAGGCTCCAGCATCTGTGCGCTGGCCGGGCGGATCGACAGCGTGGCTACCCCCGACGAGCACACCGTCAGCATTACGCTGAAACAGGCTTACAGCCCGTTCCTCTCTTTCGCCTCCGGCCTGAAACTGATTTCGCCGTCATCCTGGACCTCACCTCAGCTCAAATCAGGCGGCACGGATATCGCCGGGACCGGCCCGTTTATCCTCAAACGCTATGAGAAAGGCCAGCAGATTGAGTATGTGCGCAACCCGGATTACCACTGGGCGTCTGCCAATGCCCGCCATCAGGGCCCGGCCTATCTGGAAGGCGTGACTTACCGCTTCCTGCCTGAATCGTCGGTGCGCACCGGCGCACTGCTTTCCGGCCAGGTCGACGTTATCGAAGGCGTCTCCGGCAATGATGCGGGCGAATTCAAAGACAACGCGGATTTCTCTTATCAGCACGCACTGAATACCGGCACCCCTTATTCACTGTTTCTTAACGTGAAATACGGGCCGACGCAGGAGCTGAACGTCCGTAAAGCGATTTTACAGGGGCTGGATATTTCGCCCATCCTGCAATCGATTTATCGCGGCGAGCGCACCCGCGTCTGGGGGATCACCTCACCGGTTGACCCGTTATACGACAACAGTCTGGTGAATAAATACGGTAACAACCCGGCGCTGGCGAATCAGTTGCTGGATGAAGCTGGCTGGAAAACCAAAGGCGCAGACGGTATCCGCACCAAAGACGGCAAACCGCTGACCATAGAAATCATTCAGGCGCAGGCCACGGTGCGCGATCAGCGCGATGTGTTGTTGCAGGCCTTGCAGGCGCAGGCGCGGCAACGTCTGGGTATTGATCTGAAAATCCGTTATGTCGATTCCGGCACCTATACCGAAGTGCGGAAAACCGGTGAATTCGGTTCGATCGCCAACTCCAATACCGATACCGACGGCATAGATATCGAAAACCATTACCTGCCGGTGAACGCCGGAGGCGCAATCAACTACAGCCGCACCGATGCCCCGGAGATCATTGGGTTGCTCAAAGGCGCGTCGCAAACGCTGGATAACAGCGAACGTAAAAACTTCTACGGTCAGTTGCAGAATTTTGCTGTGTTGCAGCAGGCGCTGGCGATCCCACTGTACGAGCCGGAAGACCAGATTGCCGCCGCGTCTTACGTTCATGACGTGGGTTTCAGGCCGTTCAAACAGATGCCGGAAAACACCTACGACGTCTGGCTGAGCAAGCACTGATCGGGCGCTCAGCATCAATAAGCAAGGAGTCACACCATGACGGTTGAAAGTTCACTGGCTTCACCCCGGCTGCCCGACACCCCGCCGTCATGGCGATGGCGGATCCTCCGGCGGCTGCTGAGCGGCGCGCTGGTGTTATGGGCGGCGGTGACGCTGTCCTTTATCAGCGTGCATCTCGCGCCGGGGGACATTGTCAGTTTACTGATGGGCGAACAGGTACAGACTCCGGCCATCGAAGCGGCGATCCGGGCGGAATGGGGGCTGGATCAGCCTCTGTACAGACAATATCTGCACTATTTATGGCGCGTGCTGCACGGCGATTTTGGCCGCTCTTATATGCTCAATACTGACGTCAGTTCGCTGGTGCTGTCGCAGCTGTGGCCGACGCTCAAACTCACCGGTCTGGCGCTGGTGTTCAGCCTGATATTTGCCGTGCTGATGGCGGTGACCACCGCGCACCGCCGCCTGGGGCAGCGCATCGCCGGGTCGGTCGAGCTGGTTCTGGCCTCCACGCCCTCTTTCTGGCTGGGCATCGTGCTGCTGTTTATTTTCAGTTTTACACTGCGCTGGTTTCCGGTGGCGGGCGATCGCAGCTTTTCCTCACTGGTGCTGCCCGCGTTATCTCTGGGCTTATCGCTGGGTGCGGTGGTGTCACAGGTGCTGCGGCGCGGGCTGGAAGACGCGCTCGATCAGCCCTTTATGCTGACGCTGCGCGCCTGGGGTTTACCCGATACCACCCTGCGTTTGCGTCACGCCCTGCGCCACGCCGCCCTGCCCGCCGTCACCCTGACCGGCTGGCTGATTGGCGGTTTACTCAGCGGCGCGGTGATCACCGAACAGGTTTTTGGCCGTCCGGGGCTCGGCAAAATCACCGTGGATGCGGTACTGGGTAAAGACCTTCCGGTGGTGCTGGCAGTGGCGATTTTCTCCGCGCTGGTGTACGTGGTGCTCAGTACGCTGGTGGACATTCTCTATTTATTCATCGATCCGCGCCTGCGGGATGCGGACGGGGAGCACACGTCATGAGCCAGATGATCGCCACCGCCGGTCTTAAACGTCATTTTTCTGCGGGATTTCTGCTGGCCGCGCTGTACCTGTTGCTGGTGCTGCTGGCGGTGATTTTCCCCGCGTGGCTCACCCATTACGACCCGCTGAATGCCGATCCGGTGAACGCCCAGTTGCCGCCCTCGGCTGAACACTGGCTGGGTACCGATCAGCTCGGGCGCGATGTGCTGGCGCGCATTATTTACGGCAGCCGTTATTCCCTGCTGATAAGCCTTGCGGCAATGGCCGTCGCGGTCAGCATCGGCAGCCTGCTGGGGTTACTGGCCGGTTTGCTCAAAGGGCCGCTGGATGAACTGATCAGCCGCGCGGTGGACGTGGTGTCCGCCTTTCCTGATCTGCTGCTGGCGCTGATGCTGATCGCCTTTACCGGCCCCGGTACCACCAATCTGATCTTTGCGCTCGGCGTGGCTTCCATACCGCGCTTTACCCGCGTGGTGCGGGCGCAAACCTTTGTGGTGATGTCTTCGGGCTACGTAGAACAGGCGCGCACCTTTGGCCTGAAACGCCACGTTCTGGTGTGGCGGCACGTTCTTCCTCACGCCATTGCCCACGTGCCGGCGCTGGCAACGCTCGGTTTAGGCAGCGCCATTATTGGCACCGCCGGGCTGAGTTTTCTCGGCATGGGGCCGCAACCGCCTACCGCCGAATGGGGGCTGATGCTGGCCGAAGGCCGTAACTATCTGCGCAATGCCTGGTGGATCGGCGTCTGGCCGGGGGTCGCCATTACGCTGACCGTTATTTCTGTGAACACGCTGGGCCGTTACTGGCAGGCCACTTTTGAAGGGAAACAACCATGAGCGGCGACCTGTTTATCGATATCCGCAATCTGTCGATCTCTTTTCCTTCGGCACAGGGTGAAAAAGCGGCGGTCAGCGGCCTGAATTTGCAACTCAGACGCGGCGAATCGGTGGCTTTTGTCGGGGAATCCGGCTCGGGAAAAACCGTCACCGCGCGCAGCCTGCTGGGGTTGCAGGACGCCAGTGCGCGCATCACTGCTGACCGGTTTGTGATTGACGGTCAGGACATGCTGGGCGCCAGCCAGCGCCGCTGGCGTAAAATTCGCGGCAGCAAAATTGGTTATGTGTTGCAGGACGCGCTGGTGTCGCTTGACCCGCTGCGTCAGGTGGGTCAGCAACTGCGCGACGCCCTCATCGCCACGCAGCCCGGCGCGCCCCGTGAACTGCACGCGCAGACCCTTGCCCTGCTGAAATCTGTCGGTATTCCCGATGCGCAACGCCGGCTGACCACTTATCCGCATCAGCTTTCCGGCGGTTTGCGTCAGCGCGTGTTGATCGCCACCGCGCTGGCGGGCAACCCCGGTTTGCTGATCGCCGATGAACCGACCACGGCGCTGGACATGACCGTACAAAAACAGATTCTGGATCTGCTGCAACAGCGGCGCGATAAAGGCGAAAGCCTGCTGCTGATAAGCCACGATCTCTCCGTGGTGGGGAAACTCGCCGATCGGATCCTGGTGATGCATCAGGGAAAGGTGGTGGAAGAAGGCATCAGCGAGGCACTGCTGACCGCGCCGCAGCACCCTTACACGCAGCAATTGCTGGCCGCGGTACCCGGTACCGCGACGCGTGGACTGAGGCTTTCCGGCACGCGAGGCGTCGCGTTGCCTGCCCGGCATATTTCCACGGACATCCCGGTGCTGGAAGCCAGGGGTTTATGCAAACAGTTCGCCGGGAAAACGGTGGTGAATCACGTCAGTCTGCGCCTTGCCGCGGGTGAAACGCTGGGGATTGTCGGCGAATCCGGTTCCGGCAAAACCACGGTGGCGCGCATGGTGCTCGGGCTGACCGAACCCGGCTCCGGCACCATCACCATTCAGGGTCGGCGCTGGAGTCAGGTCCCGGAATCCGACCGCAGGTTGCAACGCAAAGGCATCCAGCTGATTGCACAGGATCCGCTGAGTTCGTTTGATCCGCGATATAACGTTGAGAAAATCATCGGTGAGAGTCTGGACAGCGTCGGGATTTTTGGCGATGAACGCAAGAAACGCATCCGGCAGTTGCTGGATGAAGTGCAGCTGGGCGAGAGTTTTCTGCGCCGTTATCCGCGCGATTTATCCGGCGGTCAACGCCAGCGCGTAGCGATCGCCCGTGCGTTCGCGCCCAATCCGGCGCTGCTGGTGGCCGATGAACCGGTGAGCGCGCTCGACGTCTCGGTTCAGGCGCAGGTGCTGGATCTGCTGGCCGATATGCAGGCAGAACACCGCACCGCACTGTTATTCATCTCGCACGATTTAGGCGTCATCCACCATCTGGCCGACCGCGTGGTGGTGATGAAAGACGGCAGCGTGGTAGAACACGGGCAGGTCGATGACGTTTTCCACCGGCCCGCCCACCCGTGGACGCAGCAGCTGATCAACTCGCTGCCGGGGATGCCGTAGGGGGATGCAGGCGGGGGCCTAGGGGGATGTTTCGGTTTCTCACGGGCGGTGATCGCTCAGCGGCTGTCGCCGAAACCGCCCAAAAGGGGCCAGGACGGGCCCCTCTTGGATCTCCCACGTCTTTTTACTGCGCGTTATGGCGTGCTGCCGCTCGCGGGCTATGTTTTTGTTGCTACGGGTATTCCACCGGTTTTAACCCGACTATTTTAGGTGAGGTGAAAGTTTCGGTTTCTCACCTGCGGTGATTGCTCAGCCGCTGTCGCCGAAACCGCCCAAAAGGGGCCAGGACGGGCCCCTCTTGGATCTCCCACGTCTTTTTTACTGCGCGCTATCGCTCGCGGGCTATGTTTCAGGGACTTGCGTTATTGCCGCAAAATCCCGCCGCTGCGCGGTGCCCTCC
The DNA here is from genome assembly GCF_003697865.1 of Rahnella sp. Larv3_ips. Lineage (NCBI taxonomy): Bacteria > Pseudomonadati > Pseudomonadota > Gammaproteobacteria > Enterobacterales > Yersiniaceae > Rahnella > Rahnella sp. Larv3_ips. The sequence goes on from NZ_MJIB01000004.1 coordinate 966,253, forward strand.
GCTCGGGCTACAACCCGCGCAAACAGACGCGCGGTTTTCCACCGCTCCCTCCGGCGAGATTTTTAAGCGCGGCCAATGGCTATGTCATTCAAAAGATTGAGACTTTAATTTCTGATTTATAAAGTCGAAAACGGTGAGGTTGTGCTTTAAGAAGCCTCTGGCCGCGCTCGAAACGACGTCGAATGAACGGTGAGAAACCGCGAGGGTGTTTTCCCGAGCGGGTCCGAACCTGAAATGAGAGGACCGCGCAGCGGCGGCGTTTGCGGCAACAGGAGGAGCCGCTGAAACATAGCCAGCAAGCGGCAGCGCGCAGTTAAAAGAGCCCGGGGTTCTTAGGGGTGGCGGCGATAAGCCACCCCTAAGGCCGGTGTGGGTGGCAACCCACGGTGTTGACCTTAAGGCCGGTGTGGGTGGCAACCCACGATCTTGACGTTAAAACGTATTCACAGAACCCCCTGAAACAGCATCACGCAGTAAATAAGCCTGAAATATTAAGAGGCACACCGATAAGCACCTCTCAAACCCGGTGTGGGTGGCAACCCACGATCTTGACCTTCTCCATACCCGCAACTGCGTTGCCAGCCCCGATGCATCTCCACCACCTCCCCGACGATCAGCAGCGCGGGCGTTTGCACCTGCTCCGTGCGGATAAGCTCTGCCAGCGCGGTCAGTGTGCCGGTCAGTACCCGCTGATCGGGGCGGGTACCGCGTTCGATCACGGCCACCGGTGTGGAGGCCGCCAGACCATGCGCTATCAGCTGCTGGCTGATGTTTTCACTGTTGGCAATGCCCATATAAAACACCAGCGTCTGGCGCGTGGTGGCCAGTGCTGACCAGTCGATGTCCGGCTCGCCCTGCGCGCCGTGGCCGGTGACAAACCGGACCGACTGAGCCAGATCCCGGTGTGTCAGCGGGATACCGCTGGCTGCCGCGCAGCCCATTGCCGCAGTGATCCCCGGCACGATGTGGCAGATCACCTCATGCTGCTGGCAGTGCGCCATCTCTTCGCCGCCACGTCCAAAAACGAAAGGATCGCCGCCCTTGAGGCGCACCACGCGGTGTCCGGCCTGTGCCAGCGTCACCAGCAGTTGGTTGATCTCACCCTGTCCGAGCGTGTGATTGCGTGTCGATTTACCGACATCAATGCGCAGCACCTCGTCCGGGATCAGCGCCATCACCGGGTCTGAAACCAGCCGGTCAAACACCACCACGTCGGCCTGCACAATCACCCGCAGCGCTTTCACCGTCAGCAGCTCAACGTCGCCCGGCCCGGCGCCCACCAGCCAGACTTCACCCCGGCACACGGGCTGGCGCAGGTTCCCCGACGCCATAAGCTGAGAGATTTGCTGCATCTGTAATGACTTTTCGAGGATGTTCATTGGTCGTCTCCTGCCGTCAGCGACGTAAGCTGGCCGGCTATGATCTTTTTGAGTTCGGGAATGCATGAACCGCAGTTAGTGCCGCATTTCAGCTGCGCGCCGAGCTGCTGCACGCTGTGACATCCCTGCCGCACGGCGTCTGCGATGGCGATTTCGCCGATGGCAAAGCAGCTGCAAATCATCGCGCCGGTGGGGGCTTTACCGTTTCCGACGGTGCCTGCCAGCAGCGCCAGACGCTGCGACGCGGTCACCGGCGGCTGAGAAAATGCGGCCACCACCGCCTGACGTTCCGGCGCAGGGCGACGGCGGTGCGCGTAAAACGCCAGTTGCAGCTCACCGCCGGACCAGGCCAGAAGATGAAAACCGTCATCGCCCAGATGTGCCGCCTGGCAAACCCACTGGCCGGTGCCGAAATGTTCGCTGAGCCAGGCCGTCCAGTCCTGCGGTAAAGACGAATCGGCCAGCGTGTAATGCGTCACGCCCTGCTGCGCGATGCGGCTCCAGTAAGCAGTGTCAGGCGGTGCCGGATGCCGGTCGCTGTCGCCGCGCATAAACAGTTCGGCCTGCCAGGCGGCATTCCAGCGGCGCAGACTGACCGGCATATGTTTGCTTTCCGGCTGCCCGGACAGCGGATCGGTATGTGCCTCAATCAGCGCATCCACCCTGGCCTGCTGGCTGAACTGGCTGTTCCAGTGCATCGGCACAAAGACGCTGCCGCGCGGTTGCAGCCTGTCCGGCTGGGCGCGCAGCAACAGCCAGCCGTGCGAGGAGGCAACGCGCACCAGATCGCCGGGCTGGATCTGCGGGGCATCGTCGGGATGAAACTGACAGAAAGGTTCGCTGATGTGCTGCATCAGGCGCGCAGATTTCCCGGTGCGTGTCATCGTGTGCCATTGGTCACGCACCCTGCCGGTGTTCATGATCAGCGGACAGGCAGCCGTCGGCGGGTTCACCGGCGGCCTTGGCGTAACGGGGATCAGCCGCGCATGGCCGTCAGGATGGAAAAACCGGTTATCGGTGAACAGCCGCGCAGTGCCCTGCGGATTTGCGGCGTTGACCGGCCACTGCACCGGACGCAGCCCGTCCCACTGTTCATTGGAAAGCTGCGCCATCCCGCTGATATCAAACGCCCGCGAGCCCTGATTTTCAAAACCGGAAAGCGCCGCATGTTCGCGGAAAATCTCTGCCGGATGCTGATAGGCGAAGGCATCGTCATAACCCAGACGCTGCGCCACCTGACAGAGGATCCACCAGTCCGGTTTCGCCTCGCCCGGCGCTGGCAGAAACGCCCGCTGACGGGAAATGCAACGTTCGGAATTGGTGACCGTGCCGTTTTTCTCGCCCCAGCCCTGTGCGGGCAGGCAAATGTGGGCGGCACGGGTGGTATCGGTATCGCGCATGATGTCGGAGACAATCACCAGCGGGCAGCGCGCCAGCCCGGCACGCACGCGGTCGGCATCCGGCAGCGACACCAGCGGATTGGTGCCCATGATCCATACCGCTTTGATCTGGCCTGTTTCCACGGCACGAAACAAGTCAACGGCGTTCAGTCCGGCGGTTTTCGTGACGTTGTCACTCGCCCAGAACCGCCCCACGCGATCCACCTCCTGCGCGCTGAACCCCATGTGCGACGCCAGCTGGTTTGCCAGACCGCCCACTTCGCGCCCGCCCATGGCATTGGGCTGGCCGGTGATGGAAAACGGCCCGCAGCCTTCGCGGCCAATCTTGCCGGTCGCCAGATGTAAGTTGATGATGGCGTTGCATTTATCAACGCCGGAGCTGGACTGATTGATGCCCATCGAATACAGGGTCACCAGCCGGTCACTGTCAGCAATCATCTGATAAAAGGCCATAAGCTTTGCCGGAGGCAGCGCGCACGCATCGGCAGTGCGGGCTGGCGTCCAGGTTTGTGCCGCCTGCAAGGTCTGTTCCGCACCCCGGGTATGCTGTTGCAGGAAAGCGGCGTCGAGTTTCCCGCTGTCCGCCATGGCGTTCAGCGCACCACAAAACAGCGCCGCATCGCTGCCGGGGCGCAACGCCAGATGCAAATCGGCGATATCACAGGTGGCGGTCTGGCGCGGGTCAATCACAATAATGCGCATTGCGGGCCGCTCTTTTTTCGCCTGCGCCAGCCGCTGATAAACTACCGGATGCGCCCAGGCGGTATTGGAACCGGTGAGGATCACGCAGTCTGCCCGTTCCAGATCCTGATAGCTGCACGGCACGGCATCCGCGCCGAACGCACGTTTGTAGCCGACCACCGCCGACGCCATGCACAGGCGCGAGTTGGTATCCATATTTCCCGCGCCGATAAAACCCTTCATCAGTTTGTTGGCAACGTAATAGTCTTCCGTCAGCAACTGGCCTGAGCCGTAGAAGGCCACGGCCTGCGGGCCATGTTCGCGGATCACCTGTTGCAATCCGCTGGCGACGGCGTCCAGCGCCTTCTCCCAGCTGACCGGCTGGCCGTGGATTTCCGGCTGAAGTAAACGTCCCTGCAAATCCAGCGTTTCTCCCAGCGCGCTGCCCTTAACGCACAGCCGCCCGAGACTGGCCGGATGCGCATCGTCGCCGCTGGCGCTGAAGCCCTGCACCTGCGGTTGCATCCTGACGCCGCAGCCGACGCCGCAGTATGCGCAGGTGGTGAACGTCGCGTCTTTTTTCATAGGCTGACCGTCTCAATCCGCTCTGCGGCACGCACCCCGTGGCTCACCGGGTTTTCCTGCACCCAGACGCGCCCGCCGTCCACTTTGACCGGCCAGACGCTGAGTGCGGTGTGCCCGTCATCCACGCTGCACCCGTCCAGCAAACGAAAGCGCTGCTTGTACAACGGCGAAATCACCACCGGTTCCCCTTTCACATCGCCCAGCAGGCCGCGCGCCAGCACGTTAGCGTCGCTGTCCGGCTCATGGTTGCTGAGGGCAAAAACCTTCTGCGGATGATCCGGCAGGTGGAACAGCGCAATCTGGCGGTTTGCCAGCCGCGCCGCCATTCCTGCGTTGGCCGGGATGGCGTTCAGTTCGCACAAATCCACCCAACCATGAACGGCCATCACCGGCTGATTCACCACCACCGGTGGCAGTGAGGCGCGCTCCGTGGGAGTTGCCGGGCGGATCTGCTGCCGCTCCTGCACCATGACTACCGCTTCGTCCGGCAGTTCGCTGTTCACAAACGGCCTGAACAGCGCCAGACGATCCGGGTCAGCCAGCGTGGTCTGCCATTCGCACTGATAGGTGCCGACCACGGCGTTCATCTCGTTTTCCAGCTCCGCGCCGATATGCAGGCTGTCTTCCAGCACCACCTGACGCAGATACGCCATCCCGCCTTCCAGATTGTCCATCCAGGTGCTGGTGCGTTGCAGGCGGTCGGCGGTGCGGATGTAGAACATCAGAAAGCGGTCCACGGTGCGGATCAGCGCTTCGGTGCTCATGTCCTGCGCCAGTAAATCGGCATGGCGCGGCTTCATGCCGCCGTTGCCACAGACGTAAAGGTTCCAGCCTTTTTCCGTAGCAATCACACCGACGTCTTTGCTTTGTGCTTCGGCACATTCCCGGGTGCAGCCGGACACGGCCATTTTGATTTTGTGCGGCGAGCGCAGCCCTTTGTAGCGGCTCTCCAGTTGCAGCGCCAGCCCGGTGGAATCCTGCACGCCGTAGCGGCACCAGTTGGATCCGACGCAGGATTTCACCGTACGCAGGGATTTGCCATAGGCGTGACCGGTTTCGAACCCGGCATCCACCAGTTGCTGCCAGATTTCCGGCAACTGCTCCAGCCGTGCGCCGAACAGATCGACACGCTGGCCGCCGGTGATTTTGGTGTAAAGGTTGTAACGCTTGGCGACCAGTCCGATGGCGATCAAGCCGTCCGGGGTGATTTCCCCCGCAGGGACGCGCGGTACCACGGAATAAGTGCCGTCTTTCTGGATGTTGGCGAAGAAGCGGTCGTTGGTGTCCTGCAATGGCAGATGTTGCGGTTTGAGCAGGTAATCGTTCCAGCATGATGCCAGCACCGATCCCACCAGCGGTTTACAGATTTCACACCCGTGGCCGTGGCCGTGTTTCTGAATCAGTTCACCGAAACTGCGGATATTGCCCATGCGGACCAGGTGATAAATCTCCTGCCGCGAATAGGCAAAATGCTCGCAGATGTCTTTTTTAACATCGACGCCCATTTCCGTCAGCGCGAACTCCATCACCTGTTTGGTCAGCACCGCACAGCCGCCGCAGCCGGTGGCTGCTTTGGTACAGGCTTTGACTGCCGCCATGTCGCCGCAGCCGCCTTTCACCGCGTCACAGATATCCGACTTGCTGACGTTATGGCAGGAACAGATCTGCGCGCCGTCCGGCAGCGCCGCCACGCCGAGGCTTTTCGGCGCAGCACCGGTGCTGGCGGGAAGGATCAGCCCTTCCGGATTCGCGGGCAGCGGCATGTCGTTGAGCATCATCTGTAACAACGTGCTGTATTCGGTGCTGTCGCCGACCAGCACCGCGCCGAGCAGGCGTTTGCCATCCTGCGAGACCACGATTTTTTTATACACTTCCGCCGGGCCGTCCACCCAGCTGTAGCTCTGGCTGCCGGGGGTACGGCCGTGCGCGTCCCCGACCGACGCCACTTCGACGCCGAGCAGTTTCAGTTTGGTGCTCATGCCCGCGCCCTTGAACGCCACTTCGCTACCGGACAGCGTATCCGCCAGTGTGCGCGCCATCTGATAACCGGGCGCGACCAGCCCGAAGATCTGACCGTTCCACAACGCACATTCACCGATGGCAAAAATTGCCGGATCGGAGGTGCGGCACTGGTCATCAATCACAATGCCGCCACGCGGGCCGACCGTCAGCCCGCACTCTTTTGCCAGCTGGTCACGCGGGCGGATCCCGGCGGAGAACAGCACCAGATCGGTTTCCAGATGGCTGCCGTCGGCAAACACCATGCGGTAACTGCAGGTTTCACCTGCGACGATTTCGCGGGTTTCTTTGCCGGTGTGCACCTGCACATCCAGCGCTTCAATTTTGCGGCGCAGCATGGCCGCACCGCCCTCATCGAGCTGAACGCCCATCAGCCGTGGCGCAAACTCCACCACGTGCGTTTGCAACCCGAGATGTTTCAGCGCATTGGCCGCCTCCAGCCCGAGCAATCCGCCGCCCACCACCACGCCGGTGGTGCCCTTACCGGCGCAGGCCTGGATCGCCGCCAGATCGTCGAGCGTGCGGTACACCAGGCAGCCCGGCGCGTCATTCCCCGGTATCGGCGGCACAAACGGGTAAGAGCCGGTCGCCAGCACCAGCAAATCGTACGCCGTCTGCCGCCCCTGCCGGTCAACCACAAAACGGTGTTTGGTATCAATGTGCTCCACGCCGTGCGCGAGACGCAGCTCAATACCGGTGGATTCGAAGAAGCCGTCCTCTACCATCGACAGCGATTCGGCGCTGCGTCCGGAGAAAAACTCTGACAAATGGACGCGGTCATATGCCGGGGACGTTTCCTCGGCAAACACGATCACCTGATAGTGCAGATGCAGTTCGCGCTCGACCAGTTGTTGCAGGAAATGGTGTCCGACCATGCCGTGTCCGGCCATCACTAAAACGGGTTTTGACATTACATTGCTCCTCGCTATCTCATGGGATAACGGTTCGTTCAGGGGGAGATCAGGCACCGCAGGCGTTTCTTCTGGATTGAAAACGCTCAGTTGCGATGGCTGAATGGATGGATGGCGAAGACGTGAGAAGTAGTCCGGCCCGTCGCTGATGTCGCCCCACAGCAGCACACCTTGCAGCTGGTTGTGGCGCAGTAACAGGCGGCGGTAGTGGCCGTCGATCGGGTCAAAGGTGCTGTGGATCTGGGCGTCATCACCGGCGGCAAGTTCACCGGCGCAAAACAGGTCAATGCCAGTCACCTTCAGGCGCAGCGGGACGTTTTGTACGGTAAAGGGCGTTGCATCATCGCCCGCCAGTCTGGCCGCCAGGTTTTCTGCCTGCTGCCAGCAGGGAGCGACCAGCCCGAAAGTCAGTTCGCCCAGCTGACAACATTCGCCGATGGCGGAAATATGCGGATCAGAAGTCTGCAACCCGCTATCCACCAGAATGCCACGCGCACAGGCCAGACCGGCAGCCTGCGCCAGCGCAATATCCGGGCGGACACCGGCGGCCACCACCACACGATGCGCCGCCAAAACGCGGCCATCGCACAAGGTCACCTGCCGGACGTTGCCGCTGTCGTCTGCGCCATAGGCCGCCGTTTGCGCCTGCAATACCGTTTCGATACCGCGTGACAGCAGGCTCATGCGCAGCAGCCCGGCAGCATGTTCATCCAGTTGCTGATCCATCAGATGCGGGCCGCGATGCAACAGCGTGACCGCCATTCCGCGCATCGCCAGCGCCGCGGCGGCTTCCACGCCTAACACGCCGCCGCCGATCACCACCGCCGGTCGTCCGGCCACCTGTCCGTGCAGAATGTTTTCGACGTCGCGCTGCGTACGGAATCCGTGGATCCCCGCCAGTTGCGCCCCCGGCAGCGGCGGCATAAAAGGCCGCGAACCGGTGGCGATCACCAGATGATGGTAAGAGAACGTTTGCCCCTCAACGCTGACCCGTCTGGCGGCACGGTCAATGGCCGTGACCGGCGCACCGCGCAAAAACGTGACGTTGTGACGTTCATACCAGCTCTGTTCGTGCGTCACGATATCGGCAAAGGATTTCTCGCCCGACAGTACCGGCGTGAGCATGATGCGGTTGTAAGCGGGCTGCGCTTCGTCACCGATGATCAGAATGCGGAAGCGCGACGGTGCGCGTTCGCACAGCGTTTCCACCAGCCGGACGCCCGCCATGCCGTTGCCGATCACCACCAGAACAGGTTTATCCATTGCGCTCACTCCACCACTGACTCAGGCCACGGCCTGGTGTTTTTCGTACAGGAACTGCAATACCTGCTGGCGGTACTGGTGGAACCTCGGATCGTTCGCCAGCGCCAGCCGTGAACGCGGCCGTTCGAGCGCCACCTGCATCACTTCGCCGACTTTCGCCGCCGGTCCGTTGGTCATCATCATCACGCGGTCAGACAGCAGCACCGCTTCGTCCACGTCATGAGTGATCAGCAAAATGGTGGTGTTCAGGCGTGACTGGATCTCCATCACCGCGTCCTGCAAATGCGCTCTGGTCAGGGCATCCAGCGCGCCAAAAGGTTCGTCCATCAGCAGCACTTTGGGTTTCATCGCCAGCGCGCGCGCAATACCGACCCGCTGTTTCATGCCGCCGGAGATTTCACCGGGGCGTTTGTGCATGGCATGTGACATATGCACCAGCTCAAGGTTGTGTTCGATCCATGCCTGCATGTCGCTTTTGCTCATCTGGCCTTTGAATACCTGATGTACCGCCAGCGCGACGTTCTCAAAAGCGGTCAGCCAGGGCAGCAGCGAATGGTTCTGAAACACCACGCCGCGCTCCGGGCCGGGGCCGTTAATCTCCTGGTTGTCACACAGCAGGACGCCTTCGGTCGGGCGGCTCAGCCCGGCAATCAGGTTCAGCAGCGTGGATTTTCCGCAGCCGGAGTGACCGATCAGGCTGACGGTTTCACCCTGTGCGATGTCAAAACTGACGTTGTCGAGCGCCAGAAATGGCCCTTTGGCGGTCGGGAAACTTTGCGTGACGTTTTCTACGCGGATAATGGCTTTGTCGTTTTTCATGTCAGGCTCCTAACGGTTTTCGTAGCTGAAGCGCCGCGCAATGGCCATCAGCCCCTGCTCCAGCAGCATGCCCACCACGCCAATCAGCAGGATGGCGATGATGATGTTTTCCACGTTGAGGTTGTTCCATTCGTTCCAGATCCAGAAGCCGATCCCCACGCCGCCGGTGAGCATTTCTGCCGCAACAATCACCAGCCAGGCGATGCCGATGGACAAACGCACGCCGGTCAGGATGTACGGCAGCACGGCAGGAAACAGGATTTTGCGCATCACCGTGAATTCACTGAGTTTGAGCACCCGCGCCACGTTGAGATAATCCTGCGGAATGCGCATCACGCCCTCGGCGGTGTTGAGGATCATCGGCCAGATTGAGCAGATAAAGATGGTCCAGGCGGATGCCGGTTCGGCGCGCTGAAACAGCAGCAGACCGATTGGCAGCCAGGCCAGCGGGCTGACCGGTCGCAGTAAAGAGATGATCGGGTTGAGCATATTGGCGATAAAACGGAAGCGGCCAATCAGGAACCCGGCCGGTATCCCCACCAGCGCCGCCAGCCCGAAGCCCATCGCCACGCGTTTGAGCGACGCCAGCACGTTCCAGCCGATGCCCATGTCGTTCGGGCCGTCGATGTAAAACGGGTCAGCAAAGATGATTTTCGCCGCGTCCCAGGTTTTCAGCGGCGTCGGAAACCCTTTGCTGCTGAGTGCGGCAATCTGCCAGATAGCAATCAGCACTATCGCGCCGAGCAGCCCCGGCACGAGTTTTTGCATCATGCGACGCAGGATTTCACGCCCTTTGCTGCCGGTCGCGGCTTTCGCCACCGGCGGCGGCGCGGCTTTCGCGGCGTTCAGCGGCAGAATTTCCGCGCTTTCCGGCTCTGCGGTCAGGGCGACAATATTGGTTTTCGGGTTCATGGACATTTCGGCCTCACTTAACGTTTCATGGCAAAACTGTTGGCGTATTGCGCGGGGTTGCTGCCATCCCACACTTTTCCGTCAAACAAGGTGCTGCTGCGCATATCACCCGCAGGCATGTTGATGCCGCCCACCGCCGTGGCGGCCTGTTTGTAGATGTCGGTGCGGTTGATCTTTTTGGCGACGGCCAGGTAATCCGGATCGCTGTCAATCAGCCCCCAGCGTTTGTGCTGCGTCAGGAACCACATGCCGTCGGAGAGGTACGGATAGTTGACCGCGCCGTCGTTGAAGAAGCGCATGCTGTGGGCATCTTTCCACTTTTTGCCCAGCCCGTTGTCGTACTCGCCGAGCATGCGTCCCTGAATGGTTTGCGCCGGGGTATTGATGTAGGCGCGCGCCGCCACCACCTGCGCGGTTTCAATGCGGTTGGCATCGGAGGTGTCTATCCAGCGTGAGGCGTCGAGCACCGCGGCGGTCAGTGCGCGGGCGGCGTTAGGGTTCGCGGCTACCCAGGCGGAAGTGGTACCGAGGATTTTTTCCGGATGATCGGCCCAGATTTCCTGGGTGGTGGCGGCGGTAAAACCGACGTCATCTAAAATGGCGCGCTGGTTCCAGGGTTCTCCGACGCAGTAACCGCTCATGTTGCCAATTTTCATGTTCACCACCATTTGCGGCGGCGGTACGACGACGTTACGCACATCGTTAAACGGGTGGATCCCGGCATTCGCCAGCCAGTAATAGAGCCACATGGCATGGGTGCCGGTGGGGAACGTCTGCGCAAAGGTGTAGGTGCCTTTTGCGCTGGCATCCACCACTTTTTTCAGCGAGGCCGCATCGGTGACGCCCGCCTGTTTCAGCTGGTTTGAGAGGGTGATCGCCTGCCCGTTATTGTTGAGGGTCATCAGCATCGCCATGTCGTGCTGCGGACCGGAGGCCCCGAGCTGTAATCCGTACACCAGGCCATAAAGCACGTGGGCGGCATCGAGCTCGCCGGACACCAGTTTGTCGCGCACCGACGCCCAGCTCGATTCTTTGCTGGGGATGATTTTGATGCCGTATTTCTCATCGAACTTTTTCACCGCCGCCATCACCACTGACGCGCAGTCAGTGAGCGGAATGAAACCAACGCGGATCTCTTTTTTCTCGGGCGCATCAGAGCCCGCCGCCCAGACGCTGTTCATAAAGCCCGGCATCATCATGCTGCCGCCCAGCACTGCACTGCCGGCCAGAAAACGGCGGCGGGAGAATGTGCCCACTGTGTTGTTGTCGTCTTGCGTCATTACGGCTTCCTGTAAGGTGAAAAATGAGCAAAAAAAAAGCGTCCGGTTAGCGCTCAGTTTCCTGAACGCTAACGGACGCCTTTATCCGAAATGCTGACTAAACCGCCATTGGTTTAGTGCTGTGATGATAAACAATGCAGCTTGTGTGCCAACTTGTGACATCACTGGTAAATCAGCCGGTTAGCGGGTGCCCTTCGCGTTCAGCGCTTTCCGGTGCACCGCCACTGCCCGCGGTGCACACCCGTATGGCACATAGATTGTGCAGATACTCCTTTAGGATTAGGACGCGGATTTGCCCAATACCGCCGCCACCGAGAGCATCGCGTCGGCGATGTCTGACAGCTTTTTTTTCTGGTTCATCGCCATGTCGCGCAGCGTCTTGTGCGCCTGCGGCTCGCTCATGCCGTGGTGTTGCATCAGTAAGCCTTTGGCGCGTTCCACTACTTTGCGTTCGGCAAGCGTGGTGCGCAGTCCGGCCAGTTCAGCATCCTGCGCCTGTAGCTGGCGGGATTGCTGCTCCACCAGTTCGAGGACGGAACGGCTGAGCTGCGGCGGGATCAGCGCGGCGTAGTGCGGGTCATGGCGCGGTATCTGGCCGATTTCCTGCTGCTGCAATTCTCCGGCACGTTCTGCATCGCGGATCCGCTGACGGCAGCATTCGGTCAGCACATCTTCCAGTAAATCCTCGACAATTTTCATGCCGTCGATGCGGGCGGTGGTGACGTCAAACCAGCGCAACGCCACGTCGCTGGCTTCGCCGGAAGGTGTTGCGCGGGTGCAGGCAATACGGCGAAAACGCTCGAACTCGCTGCTGTCGGCGCTCAGCTGTTGCTGCCACAGCGCCAGACAGCGGGGATCGGCAAACTCGGTGAATGTCTGGAAACAGCGCTCCTGACTTTCGATCAGCGCCAGTAACTGCTGGTGCGTCTGCTCGTCAAAGTGGCGCGCCGTAAAACCCGCCGCACCCAGCGCGCGCTCCTGAGCGGCCAGTTCCTTACCCTGCATAAAGCTGAACATCGCCAGCAACGCCCGTGAGACAGAAGGATCACCGGAGGTATCCGCAGCTTCAAACACCAGTGCCAGATGAATGCGGATCACCTCGCTGTAACGGCTCATGGCGTCCGGCTGTTGGATACTCAGCGCCTGAACCTGCGCGCGCAGCGACGGCAGCGTGCTCAGGCTATGCAACACGCCGGCAATCCGGCTGAACAGCCGCGAGGCGTTAGCCATCGGTTGTCCGTGGAGATCGAGCGCCGCAAGTTGCTGGCTGACCGCCTGCTCAGCAAGCTGTACCTGAAGCGCCCGCTCGCTCAGCCGGTCACCCCAGGTTTTGCCCTGCGAACCCAGGTAGATATTTGCCGTGCCGCGCTCGCGTTGTAAGACGTGAATAAGCTGGCTGACCGCTCCCACCAGTTTGCCCATTTGCAGCAACTGTTGCAGGCCGGTGATTTCACTTCTCTTGGAAGCCAGTACAAAATCGAGAGCAGAAAGTGTCATGGTTGAACCTGATCGCCGGAGGATAACAGCGGTGAAGCAAGAAGCGTGCCGGAGGGCGGCCTGCGCAGAGATTCAGACCAGTTGGGCAGATTATTTTCGAGAATGATTATCATTTAAGTATGCCAGGCGCGGGGATTTATGCGTAATATAGGCATCGCAGAAGCCCCCCTGTCCTTCATCACCAGAGAATCAAGTGCCTGCTTTCGAGAAGTATTACACTGAATTATATCGGTTTATAAACCGGAAACTCCGTGACCGTGAACATGCAGAAGACATGGCGCAGGAAACGTTTATCCGGGCGCTGACGGTCACCCAGCCCATACGGTCGCACCGCAGCCTGCTGTACCGTATCGCCCGCAATTTGCTGGTCGATCACTATCGCCGCCCTGACATAGCGTCCGGCGACGCTGCTGATGAGACGGACGCGGAGCAATTTGCAGCGCCTTCTTATCTGCAACCTTACGAATTAATCGAAGAAAATCAGTATACTGAACTGATGACCCGCACCATTGAAGGCCTGCCGCCGCGCTGCCGTGAAGCCTTTATTCTGCACCGCTTTGACGGCCTGTCGCAGAAAGAGGTCGCGCGCCAGATGGGGATCTCCATCAATATGGTCGAAAAACACATTATCCGCGCCATGTTGGCCTGCCGGAACAGTAACGACATCTGGCAGCAGGAGCATTCCGGCCAGCAAGCCCGAGACAAGAATAAGGATGGCCTTGATGAATAGCGCCAGGGATCCACATATGCAGACCGATGAGCAGGCCGTGCACTGGCTGAGTCAACAGCAGACCGGGCTGTCCGCCGGGGAACGCGCTGAATTTGAACGCTGGCTGACGCAGGCCGACAACGCCGCGCGATACCGCGCCATGCAGCAGGTGTGGCAGCAGGTCGGTGAATTACCGCAGAAAAACGTGGCGCGTCTGCGTGCTTCACTGCCCGCCGCACGGCCTCAGGCTTTGCGCCGCCCGGCCTGGCACCTGGCCGGTCTGGCGTGTGCGCTGCTGCTGGTGCTGATGTGGCCTGCCTGGCAGTGGCTGACGCCGCCGGTGATGACCACCCAGCTGCATACCGGACGCGGTGAAACGCAACAGATCACCCTGCCGGACGGCACCGTGCTGACGCTCGATGCCCAAACCCGGCTCGACGTGGCGTATTACCCGCAGCGGCGTGAAGTCACGCTCCGTCAGGGGCAGGCCTTTTTCGACGTGAAGCATCTTGAGGACAAACCCTTTGTGGTGCTGAGCGGCCCTTCCCGCGTCACGGTGCTTGGCACCCGTTTCAGCGTGCGCTATATCCCGCAGTCGATGAGCGGCGACGGTGTGGATGTCGCGGTCAGCAGCGGCGCCGTGCGCGTCGGCCCTCGCGCATGGCTGCAAAATATGCGCTGGCGGGCGATGGCCGCACTGCATCTGACCGGGCAGGACCGTCATCTGATGGTGCTGGGCGCCACGCAGCGCGCCACCAGCGATATCCGCGGAAATCTCACCCGTCAGCCACCGGTTGCGCCGGACGCTATCGCAGACTGGCGCCAGTCGCGCATTAATTTCAATAACACGCCGCTGCGTCTGGCGCTGGCGGAATTCGCCCGCTACGGCGATATGCCTTACGTGGCGGGATCGGCGGAGGTTGCCGCCCTGCGCATCAGCGGCAGTTTTAACGTCTATCGCCCGGACAGTTTTGCCCGCGCCCTGCCCAAAGTGTTGCCGGTGAAAATCAATCTGCAGGCAGGCGAGACGCAGATCCGCAGGCGCTGAAGGACCCGATTAAAAATAAAGTAAAAATATTCCTGAGACGACGTCAGGGTTTTGGCGTCAGTCTCGTCTTCAGAAAGGATAATGATTCTTATTTGATTTATTTCTGGGGATATCCGCATGACCATTTCTTCGTTTTATCAGGGTACGCGTTTCAAAACTGGCCTGACCGCGATCGCGCTCGCCGTCTGTTCACCGGGGGTCATGGCGGCAGCCACGCTGCCGGTTTCACTGCCTGCCCAGCCGCTTCTCACCTCGCTTAATGCGCTGGCACAGCAGGCAGGCGTACAGCTGATTGCCGCACCGGACTCCGTCGCACAAAAAAATGCCCCCGCGGTACAGGGAAACATGACGCTGGAAGCGGCACTTGGCCGTCTGCTGGGCGGCAGCGGCCTGGGTTACAGCCTCGACAAAGACACCGTGGTGGTCGCGCCGCAGCCCGCCGCCGCCGATACGCTGACGGTCACCGGGCAGACCGGCCCTTATTCTGCCATTCCGCAGCAAAGCAACTCAGCCACCAAAACCGACACGCCGCTGCTGGAAGTGCCTCAGTCCGTGTCAGTCATTACCCGTGAACGGATGGACAGACAGAACGTGCAAAGCGTCACCGAAGCGCTGCGTTATGTGCCAGGCGTCAAAACCGAAACCTACGGCGTGGATCCTAAAGGCTATGACTGGATCTACATTCGCGGGTTTAACGCCCTGACCACCAATGATTACCGCGACGGCCTGCGCCAGCTCAACAACAGTTACAGCTATTTCCGCACCGAACCTTACGCGCTGGAACGGATTGATATTGTGCGCGGGCCTTCATCCACGCTGTTCGGTCTGGGCGACGCGGGCGGCATTGTGAACCGCATCAGCAAGCTGCCGTCGGCGCAGGGTGTGCATGACGTGGAAGTCGAACTGGGCAATTTTAACCGCCGTCAGGCGCAGTTTGATATGAGCGATAAAATCGATGATGACAGCCATTATCTGTACCGCGTGATCGGCCTGGCCCGTGACAGCGACACACAGTTCCAGTACCGCGACGGCCCGGATGTGGAAGATAACCGCGTCTATCTCGCCCCTTCTCTGACCTGGCTGCCGGACGCCGATACCAGCCTGACCGTGCGCGCCGATTATCTGCGTGACACCTCCGGCGGCACCATCGCCGTGCTGACCAAACCGGGCGGCAAGGTCACCGATACCCTGCTCGGCGATTACAGCTATAACCGTTTTCGTCAGGAACAGTTCACCGTCGGGTATGAGCTGAGCCATCAGTTCAACGATATTTTTCAGGTACGCCAGAACGTGCGTTACGGCCAGACTGACACGATTTTGAATAACCTGCTGCCGGGCGCGGTGAATTTCAACGCCGGTACGGTGTCGCGCAATGCGATTCGTTTTGACGAGCACATGAATGCGTTCAATATCGACAACCAGTTGCAGGCGGATTTCTCCACCGCCTCCGTCACGCACCGTCTGTTAACCGGGCTGGATTACAGCCGCCTTGATGGCAATGCCAAACGCTTCGGGGCCGCCGCCCCGGCGCTGAATATCTACAATCCGGTGTATGGCCAGAATATCGCCGACCCGACCTATGCCCTGAACAATAACGATCAGACCACCGCGCAGCTCGGCCTGTATATGCAGGATCAGATTTCACTGACGCCAAAATGGTTGCTGACCTTAGGTGGCCGCCACGATGACATCAGCATGCGCACGCAAAATAATCTCAACGACAGCACCAGCTGGCTGGATAAAGGCGCCTGGACAGGCCGTGCCGGGCTGACGTACCTGGCCGATAACGGGCTTGCGCCGTACATCAGCTATGCCGAATCTTTCGTGCCAAACAGCGGAACCGACAGCCAGAACCGCACCTTCGATCCGAGCAAGGCGCACCAGTACGAAGTCGGCGTGAAATATCAGCCGGACCCGGATCTGCTGATGACGCTGGCAGCGTTTGATATCACCAAAAGTAACGTGCTGACCAACGAGATCGTCAATAACGTGATCACCGGTTATCAGGTGGCTTCCGGCGAAGTTCGCTCGCGAGGCGTGGAAGCTGAAAGCACGGTGAAGCTGACGCAGAATCTCGATGTCCTGGCGTCGTACACCTACACCGAAACCGAAATCACCGCCAGCAACAACGGCGACCGCGGCAACGAGCAGGCCAACGTGCCCAAACATATGGCTTCCACCTGGCTGAATTACGGCTTCCATCAGGGTGTGCTTGACGGTTTGCTGCTGAGCACCGGCGTGCGCTATGTCGGCAGCATGTACGGCGATAACGCCAATACCGTGCCGGTGAAGAACTTTGCATTGATCGACGCCGGGGCGAAATATCAGGTTAATCAGCATGTTTCTGTCGGTTTCAATATTCAGAACCTGCTGGATCATGACTATGTCGGCACCTGCGACGACGACACCAGCTGTTATCCGGGACAGGAACGCACGTTCATCGGCTCGCTGAAATACAGCTTCTGATGTCAGGCCTGTTACTCAGCCGGCGCGACTGTCTGAAGGCGTTACTGGCGCTGCCGCTGCTTGATGCAGCGTCAGCGCTGGCGGCGCCTGCGGATCACCGTATCGTTGCCATCAACTGGCTGGCGGCGGAAACCCTGCTTTCGCTCGGTATGACGCCGCTCGCGGTATCTGACGGCGGTTATTTTCGCCGCCGGATTGCCACGCCGGTGTTACCGACAGAGGTTCAGGATATCGGCCCCTACTGGGAGCCGAATCTGGAACTTATCGCCGCCCTGAAACCCGGACTTATTCTCAGCGACAGGCTTGCGCCTGCCCTCCTCGACAGCCTGCAACGCATCGCGCCGTTGCAGGTGGTGTCGGTCTATCCTTCTGCCGGGCCGCTCTGGTCAGGCTTGCTGAACTTCACGGCGGAACTCGGGCAACAACTGGCGATCTCCCCCCGCGCCGCCCGCCTGACTGAGACGTCAGCGGTGGCGATCGAACGCTGCAAACAGCGCATCGCGCACGCCGCCGGGCAACGGATCCTGGTCGCCGTACGCAGTCAGGACGGGAAATACGCCACGGTGTATGGCAGCAACAGCCTGCCCGATGCGCTGCTCACTCAGCTCGGGTTACGCAATGCCTGGACGCAGCCGGTCGGCGCGATGGGCACCGCCAATATGGGCATTGAGAAACTGGTGTCGTTACCGGCGGACTGGCTGTTTTATACAGAACTGCCGACCACGCTGACGCGCGTTTCGCGGCTGCGTCAGCCGCAGGGTATGTGGCAGCAGTTACCGCTGGTGGCCGCAGGCCGGGCCAGAGAACTGTCGCACTTCTTCCCGTTTGGCGGTCTGGCGACGGCGGTGAGTCTGGCGCAGCACATCACGGCGGCACTGGAAGAGGCAATGGGCGATGCATAAACAACACCGTGCTTTGCTCCCGTGGCTGTTCGCGCTGCTACTGACGCTGCTGTGCGCATTTTTACTGTTCAGTAATCTTTCACGTTCTGGCAATACGCCTTCTCCGGCAACCGCCAGCCTGTTGCTGCATTACAGTTTTTTACCGCGTCTGGCGATCGGCGTGCTGGCAGGAATGGCGCTGGCGATGGCAGGCCTGCTTTTTCAGCAGGTATTGCGCAATCCGCTGGCCGAACCCGCAACGCTCGGCATTGCCGCCGGTGCTAATCTCGCCATGTCCGCCAGCATGATTGTGTTCCCCGGCCTGCTGGTTGTCGGCCTGACCAATCTGGCGCTGGCGGGTGCGGCGCTGACAGCGCTGGTGCTCTATCTGCTGATCGCCCGTCAGGGGCTGGATCCGCTGAAAGTGATCCTCACCGGCATGGTCATCAGCCTGTACGGCAATGCCCTCAATACGCTGATGGTGCTGTTCAACCATGATTATCTCAGCGATTTGTTCAGCTGGCAGGCCGGTTCACTCAGCCAGAGCGGCTGGCAGGCGACGCAGTTTTTACTGCTGCCGCTGCTGATACTGATGGCACTGAGCGCCCTGCTGGCAAGGCCGCTGGCGCTGATCGGGCTTTCCGACCAAAGCGCCGGTGCGCTCGGCGTTTCGGTGGTGAAAGTGCGTATCGCCACCCTTGCCGTCGCCGTGGCGCTCAGTGCGCTGGTCACCAGTCAGCTTGGCATTATCGGTTTTGTCGGACTGGCCGCTCCGGCTCTGGTGCGGCTGACCGGCGTGCGTGCGTTCCGGCATCAGATGCTGTGGGTGCCGCTGTGTGGCGCACTGTTGCTGACGCTGGTCGATCAGCTGGCACAGTTTCTGTCACCTGCCGGGGGCGATCTGCCGACCGGTGCGCTCTCGGGATTACTCAGCGCACCGCTGATGCTGGTGTTGCTGTTTCGCCAGCGCAATCCGCTTCTCACGCCGTCGCCGTTCAGCGCACCGCCCGCACGCAGGCTGACCCGCGCCCGGCTGCGGATCTTGCTGCTGATGTTGCTGGGCGGGATCGTCGTCTCGTTGCTGGTTAACCGGTCGCCGGAAGGCGCTGCGTTCCGGGCGCTGCTGGAATGGCGCTGGCCGCGCATGCTCGGCGCACTGAGCGCAGGGGCGATGCTGGCGGTCGCCGGGGTGCTGATCCAGCGGCAGAGCGGCAACCCCCTCGCCAGCCCGGAACTGCTCGGCATCAGCAGCGGCGCATCGCTGACGGTGGTAATGATGGTTGTCCTGTTTAATCAGCCGCTGTCTTCGCTGTTTCCGGCCGCGCTGGCGGGCAGTTTGCTGGCGACACTGTTGCTGTTTATGTTCGGGTTACGCTCGCGCTTTCAGCCACAGTCGATGGTCATGGTCGGGCTGTGTCTGACGCACCTGAGCATGGCGCTGAGTATGCTGTTGCTGATGAGCGGCGATCCGCGCGCGATGATGTTGCTCAACTGGAGCACCGGATCCACCGCAGGCATTACCGCAGAACGTGCGGTCTGGGGCGCGGGTCAGGCGCTGGTGTTGATCCCGCTGGCCTTGCTGTTGCAGCGCTGGGTGCAGTTGCTGAGCCTCGGGCATCCCACCGCGCGGGCGCTCGGCATCGGGCTTCGGCGCAGCAATATGCTGATCCTGCTGCTGGCGGCGGCGCTGACCGCAAGCGGCACGTTGCTGATCGGCCCGCTGAGTTTTGTCGGGCTGATCGCCCCGCAGCTGGCCCGCTACAGCGGCGCAATCCGTTTCCGCGCGCAATGTCTGGTCGCGGCACTGTTTGGCTCTTTGCTGATGGTGATCGCCGACTGGCTGGGCCGCAACATCGCCTGGCCGTGGCCGGTTTCCGCCGGGCTGCTGTGCGCGCTGATCGGCGCACCGTGGTTTTTATGGCTGCTGATGAAAGGAAGTAGTAAGCACTGAAGATTCGTGAATCGGCCGCACGTCCCTGTGCGGCTGTTGAAAAGATTATTTCATGCGTGTTAAACGGCGAACCAGATCCATTTCGGCACGGCGGAACGGAATGCCGTATTCATCGAGCACATCGTGGAACCATAAGTGGGCGTAATCCTGATTCCCCTTGCGCACCGAAGGCCACTGCAGTGTGGTCTGCGTTTTACCCCGCACCAGCCCCCAGTGATAACAGCCCGCGTTAAAGGCGCTGAACAGCGGCAGTTGTTCTTCAAACACGCTGCCCACGTGGCGCGCCAGCCATTCGGTACACAGCACCGGGCGGTTGAATTTTTGCCAGAACCGCAGCGCCTGCAAAAGCTTTGGCGTGGCGACGTAGGCATGGAAACTGATGACGTCAGAGAGCTGCGCGGCGGCAACATCGACCGGATGGGTGAAAAACTCGCTTTCCGGCTGATCCGGGTCTTGCGGGAAATGCCATGCGCAGACGGTCAGCGGCGCAACCGGATCCTCCTCCCGCGCCCAGACAAACGCCCGCTGCATCAGTTCGAGCGCAAAAACCTCAAGTTTTTCGTCATACAGCACTTCTTCAAGCCCGGTGGCAAAAGTGCCACGGTTGCCCGGCTCGTTGTATAAATCCCAGATGGCGATGCGCGCGTCGGTGCGGAAATGACGAATAATATCGCGCACATAGCGCTCTATTTCCGGCCACCTGTCGCGATCGCACACCACATCCCGCCCCGGACTGGCCGCCGCCTGACTGTTATGTTTACCCGGCTCCGGCGCTTTTTGCGGGCCAAGGAACGGCTCGTCACCGGAGAATCCGCAATCGTCCATCAGCGTCAGCATCACCTTGATCTGATGGTGCGCGGCGATACTCAGGAACTGATCAATCCGCGCCAGCAAACCGTCGCGATCGTCCTGCCAGACGATGAACGGCAGATTGATGCGCAGCTGGTTATAGCCTGCCTGGTGCGCCCAGCCCAGCTCCTGATCAATGGTTGGCGCGTCAAACGTCTCGCGCTGCCAGAGTTCTGTCCAGTTTACCGCCGTGCGCGGCAGGTAGTTGAATCCGCAAATCCATCCCTGCTGCTTTCCCCATTCTGCTGCCTGTTGTTCGCTCCACTGCGTTTTCATTCTGTTCTCCTGGTTCGCTTGCCGGTAACATGTCATTGCTAATAATATTAGCTAATAGTTATTATCAAACCCGCCAGGCTGCAAATATGGGGGGCGGGTTCTGCAAGTGGGATCACACTCTTTTCAGGCAAGCTCGCGGTTGGTCTGGCAAAAATGCGTGCTGTGATATAGTGCGCCGGGCATAAAACAGGGTGACGGGGAAAGGCGGATGGAGAAAAAGAACAAAGTGACAATGAGTGATATCGCACGTGAAGCGGGAGTTTCACAGGCAACGGTTTCGCTTATTTTAAACAACTCACGCGCCATAAAACTCAGCGAAGAAACCCGTCAGCGGGTGTTCGATACCGCCCTGTCGCTCGGCTATAAAAAAATGCCTGCGCCGCACCGGGATAACGGACAGGAAGAGATCGCCCTGCTGCTCAACGCCATGCCAAGTTACGATCCCTTTGTTGATGCGCTGAGCGAAGCCCGTGAAGCCGCGTGGCGGCACGATACGCTGCTGACCGTCTATGATTATGGCGATGATATCGGGCTGGCGGTGCGTATCATTGCGCAGCTGAATCAGCGCCGCTGTGCGGGCATCATCATTGCCTCACCGGTTACGCAGGCGATTGATTTTTCGGTATTCGCCAACCAGACCTCGCTTCCCGTTGTGCTGCTCAATGTCTACGATCGCGCCTTCCCGCTGCTGCCCACCTTCCTGCCCGACGACCGTGCTAACGCGTTGCAGATTACCCGACACCTCATCGAACAGGGCGCGACACGCATTGCGCATATCATGGGGGATAACTGGATGGAGGCCTGCGAAATGCGCCGTGAAGGTTACCGCGAAGCGTTGTCACACGCGGGGATCCCTTATGATGAACGGCGGGTGATGGCCACCAACTGGTCACTGAATGAAACCTATCAGGCCACGCTGGCACTGATGAAACTGCCGGAACCGCCCGATGCCATTTTTTGCTCCAGCGACTGGATGACGCTCGGCTGTTATCAGGCGCTGACCGAACTGCATCTGCGTATTCCGCAGGATATTCTGGTTGCCGGATACGACGATCAGCGCATTGCCGATCAGATGACCCCGAAACTGACCAGCGTACAGTTGCCTTATGTCGAACTGGGCCGTCAGGCGGTGGAATATATTTGTTCAGGAGAAGACGCGGCAACGCGTGTACGCATGGCAGGAAAACTGAAGGTGCGTGCGAGCACCGCAGGATAATGTTTCCGTTTTTAATGCACATTAACCCATGATGACATTATTTTTCAGAAATTAGCTTTCTGCTTTTTTATAACATCCGTAGCAACAACGGAGGTTATAAAGATTAATCAACAACGCCTGACGTGTTAAGTCCATAGCAATTCTCCTCCGCCGTGGTAGACTTCCGCCTGAACAGGGAAAGTCAATTTTAAATAAATCAGAGGCGGAATGAACACTCAACACCTGTCTGAAAAAATGTCGACTTCAGGTCATCATCCTATGCAAAAGCCCGTTAAAACAATCATTAAATTAATCGGGTTATTCAAACAATTATCTGCTCCATTACTGCCCGACATCGCCGCAGGAGAGGTTAAACTGCACAATGAACAGGGTGATTCTCAGGTCGTGCTTGTGATTGAAGGTACCGTGGATATTTACCGTAACGCGGATAATATGCTATTTGCCACTGCCCGCGCCCCCGCTATTTTCGGGATGCAAGGTTCACCCTATCGCGACAGTATCTATAAATTCATTTCCCGCCCTGACTGTGTATTAGAAACACTGCCTTTGTCCTCTGTTATCCGGATTATAAATGCAAACTCACTTCTTGAAGAACTGCTCATCTGCCAGTCCTATTTCAATGATTACCACGCGTACCGAACAAACATGCTCATTAATAAGACATCTTATGAAATCGTACGCGCCCTGTTACTCGAACTGGATAAGGTTCCCGCTGAGATAAAAACCAAAATCAATGTCCCTACGTTTATTTTAGAACGTAGTCATCTGGCGCGCAGCGGAATAATGAAAATATTATCTCACCTGCGGCAAGGTGAATATATAAAAATAGAAAGTGGCAAGCTGATAAGCATATTGAGAAAACTGCCAAAATCATTCTGAATGGGGGTTCTGTTTGTTCTGAATAGTTGTTAATCACCAAAAATCTTTGCGCAAAAGCACTCTGATATTCCTCGTTTTAAAATATTACTTAACTCACTGATTTTAAATAAAAATAACTTCATCACTGAAAAATTCACGCTGTCCTGCGCTGTGGGAGCGAGAGATCACTTCGATAAAAAAATTCTTATCTCTCATTCGGTTAGTCCGGCCAACTGTCCAAAAACGGACGTTGTTGTAAAAACCCATTGTTGTTAAGATCTGCTTCATCCACCCACATGGAATACAATTTACCCGCGCAAAGCCAGAGTAATATCTGATTGCGAATACTCAATCATTCTTTTTTTAAGAACTTGCCCCGTATTATCGGTTAATAATATGATGAAAGAATTTATTTTTTATTCATTGGCAATATCTTTATTTTGTCAAATTCCTGCAGAGACAGTACAGGCCTCTGATAATATTCCGTTGCCTGATCTCGGCAGCCGTGCTGAATCATCTGACGACGCAGATCAAAGCGAGACAAAAAATAACCCGGCTGAGAATGATATTTGGGCCTCGAAGACGGCGCAAATGGCGACGAGTGAAGCGCAACAAAATTTTCAAAATCTGACACCTGAAGGATTGAAATCACAGTTATTCCAGTACGGAAAAGGAATGGCCAGCGGCGCGGCACAGGCGCAAGCCGAATCTTTACTTTCTCCCTACGGGCATATCAGTACACAATTCGTTCTCGATGATGACGGAAGCCTTGACGGCTCGTCACTGGATTATCTCATCCCGATCATTGAGGGAAAGGATAATCTCTTTTTTAATCAAATTTCTGCTCATAATACCGATGGCAGGACAATAGCTAACCTGGGTGCCGGTATTCGTCATAATCTCAGCCAGGACTGGATGATTGGTGCCAATACTTTCTATGATTACGATATTACCCGGCATCACCGGCGTATAGGTTTTGGTGGTGAGGCCTGGACAAACTTTTTAAAGCTCAGCGGTAACTATTATCTGCCTTTATCTTCATGGAAAGATTCCCGCGATCTGGAAAATTATGAAGAACGCCCGGCAAGGGGCTGGGATATGCGTGTGCAGGCTTATTTACCTGCCTACCCTCAGCTTGGTTCGTCACTGGTTTATGAAAAGTATTACGGTGACGAAGTGGCGCTATTTGGCACTGATGATCTGCAAAAAGACCCTTCCGCGGTCACGCTGGGCGCAGATTATACGCCGGTTCCCATGGTCACCCTTGGCGTGGGTTATAAAAAAGGGAATTCTGATAGCGATGAAGTGACTGCCGAACTCGCGCTGGATTACCGCATCGGCGTGCCCATTTCAAAACAACTGGATCCTTCCGCAGTGTCGCAAATGAGAACGCTGGCCGGCAGCCGGATGGATTTCGTCGATCGTAATAATCACATCGTTCTCGAATACCGCGAAAAAAACGATCTGGATATCGGTTTGTACCTCAAACCGACGGGCACCGCCGCGCAATGCATCATTGCTGATACGCCGGAGCAAGCACAGGCCTATGAAGGATGTCACTGGACCGTAAATGCTTCCATTTCCTCACATCTGGCGATTAAAGAAGCCCGCTGGATCCCCTCTGGCGCGTTTAATCCGGAAACACAGTTAGGTTTACCCGCGTTATCCCCTGAGCAAAATATCAGCGCAGGCACCAACAACCACTGGACATTGACGTTCCCGGCCTGGGTGGATTCTGCGGATCCTGATGCTAATAAATATACGCTCTCGGTGATGCTGCTCGACGATAAAGGGCGCAGCAAGCAGTCAAACGCAGTGGATATTATCGTTTCAGAAGCCCCTTCTTCCTATCAGCTGGTGATTAATGATGCCGGTGAGGAGAAGAAAGCCACCAAAGTTCTGTCTGACGGTAAAAGTGTGGTCGATTTAGAAGCCAGCGGGAGCAAAATTGCCGGGCTGGCAGGTGAAACGACACCGATTCATGCAGAAGATCTGAATATGACGTTCCGTGCTTACAAAATGGAAGATAAAAGTCATAGCAGCGAAGTGGTGATTCACGCATCAAAAGAAAAATGCGACGCAGCAACATCTTGTCTTTTCTACACCCGTTCTCCGGATAATGGAAAAGCCGCGGTCAGCAGTACCATGAGCGGCGTTTATAGCATTGTCGCTTCACCAGAAAATAAAGAAACACAACGGACCAATGCGGTGCTGATTAATTTCTCCCCAGCTGACACCATGTTTTATACCGCCATTGTGGATAAAGCAGCTCCGGATATTAATCTGACGGCTACCCGGGGAAATACCCTTCAGTTAGGCCATGAATATTTATTCAGGGTCGCCTACGACAGTAATAACAATGGTCAGTGGGATGCCAGTGACCGGGAAACTATTTCTGATACCTCGTCAACACCATTATCGTCGCTTGTGAATTACCGCTGGCAATTTACCGGGGTCACGCCGGCGGGAACGCCGGGCGGCTTTGCCGTTTCCGCGACAGACAACCATAGCCTTATTCTGCCAGCCACCAATGCTATGGCGAAGAGCGTTTTCGCCGGTGCCGGAGCAGAAGGTATTCAGGGTTATGAATTAAAAGTGGATTACCAGCTGACGCAGGCAGGGTTGAAATCCGTTGAGTCATTACGAACCCGATAATAACTGGCAGCTTCATTCAGAGTTTACGATTATCTCATTAACAAGAGTCTTTATTACCTATGAAAAATTTCAATAAAACATTACTCGCCACCCTGTTATTTGCGAGCTGTTCACAGTTTGCCGTTGCGGATACCACCGCCAGCGCGGGTCAGATAATGGGTACCAAACCTGTTCTCACCGGTACCGGTGCGGGTGCCGTCGATCACAGCGTTTCCTTTTCCAACGGACATGAAAGTGGCTCTGTCACGGGAATGGCCGTCGGAGATAAAGTCACCCTGAGTTATGTTTTAAAAGACGCCGAAGGGGATACGGACGCCAGTGAAAAAACCATTAAATGGTTCACCACGTCAGACGGTCAGAGCGACAAAAAGGATATCACCGCTGCTGACGGCAACGCCGACTATACACTCGCGCAGGCCGATGCCGGACGTTATCTTGGCGTGACGATCATTGAAACCACCTCGACGGGTATCCCAGCGGTCGGAGAAACCCTCACCATTCAGGATGTCAGTAAAAATGACACCACAGATAATATCCCTGACGGTCCGGTCGTTGGCGGAACTGTGTCAACCATGATTGTCGATGCAGCCGATCCTGGCACTAACCTGATTGGCAAAGCGAACAGTCAGTTGATCCTTGGTCACAGCTATCAGTTCAAAATTTGGTATGACACCAACAACAACAACGTCATGGATGCCGGTGAAGTGGATGCTTCCTCTAACTACAGCTACGTGTGGACCTTCGACGGTACCTCGGCAACGGCGGGTACAGCAGGAGGTGCGGCCGTCAGTTCAACCGATAACAAGGATCTGAAACTGCCATTAACCAACGCTGATGCGAAGAACGTCTTCGCCAGCGCCGGCCCGGACGGTATTCAGGGTTATCAGCTGAAAGTGGATTACACCGCAAAAGTGAAAGCCACATTAAAGTCCGGTAAGCGTCAAAAATAATCTTTCCCGGCGTTGAATAAGCCGGGCGACGAACGCCCGGTTTATTTCCCTTTACTGAATAACCAGACTCCCGCTGTTATGGTGTAAAAAATGAAAACGAATAAACCCAACGTCACCGGGATCGCTTTTTTAGTGGCAACCTCTCTCGGCGTCTCATTCATGGCAACCGCAGAAGTTATGACGGGGTCAGCGGGCATCGTCGCCGGTACAGCGCCTGTGATTTACAATAATAAAGACCTTCCCGAAACGATAAATATCACGCGGGATAACGATATTATTGGCGATAATGACGAACTCGAAATTAATGACAGTATTTCTTTATCCTGGCGTTTTAATGATGATGAAGGTGATGATGATGTGACCCTCCCTTCTGTCGAATGGATATGTCTGGATGCGGCGAATAATAAGCGAACGCTGTCACAAGGCACGACAAATTATGTTATCAGGCCCGCCGATAAGGGCTGTGTCATCGGTGTGAACATTACTCCGAAAACGGTTACCGGTTTTCCTCAGGCAAATACTCCCCTTCAGATCGGCGATATCAGCAGTTATGACAATTCGGATAATATTCCTGACGGACCGGTAAACCCGCACGCTATCAATATAGTGGGATATATCGTCGCACCGAATAATCCCTCCGCGCGATTAACCGTGAGTGGCGATAACAGTTTACACACCGCCTTTGCGGGTGCCGAAGTACAAATGGAAACAGATAACCTGGCTGACCAGTTAGACTGGACCACCAGTAACAGTGCCATCGCGACAGTCTCGAACAGCGGACTGGTGACATTTAAAACAAAAGGCGCGGTGCGTATTATGGCCAGACATAATGAGAAAAGAGCGTCCATGATTTTCTCCCCTGAGCGTTTTTACACCGCAAGTACCTCCGGCAAAAATTGGCCGGACGCCAAAAAAGCGTGTGAAAATCAGGGGCTGCGTCTGCCTAAGCTGTATGAACTCTCCGCCGGACTTCATGTCCGTCACGCACCCGGCACCTCTTTGTGGGAAGAATGGGGAGAAAGTGTGGAAGATATGCCGCATTCAGGCGTTGTCTTCTGGTCTTCTGATATTTCCAGTTTCGATGTCAGTGCCTACGCCTATGCCTACCTGTCAGATGGTCATATTTCCTCTAACACACAAGATATCGTTGAGGGTTATGCCTGTGTAGAATGAAAAGCATAACTCTGTCTGTCATTACAGAAAACATGAGTAATCACGATGAAACTATTAAATAATGAATCTGAATACAGAGAATGGATGACGAAAGATTATTTATATATTGATGACGGTTTTCCGCCAATGCTTGAAGCCGTTGAAATTGAAAATGAACTGGTCAGACATATGCCTGTAAACTACCCCTGCATTGTATTAGAAATTAAAGGCATGAGACTTTATGATACCGATATTATTGAGTTTATATACCGTTCACAGGTTGAGGAGTGGGCAAAGCTGTTAGCCATCATTCATTAAGTGATTGTATAAGAGGATGACCACTATTTAAAACACCACGGAGTGTCATAAAGGATGCGCCAAAATAAAGGCCAGCATGGCGCTGGCCTGAATATTTATTACCCGGTCAGATTACTGCAAATCCGTACCGTGACTGGCGATCACCTTTTTATACCACCAGAACGATTTCTTGCGTTTTCTCTCCAGCGTGCCGTTGCCGCTGTCATCGCGATCGACATACACGAAACCGTAGCGTTTGCTCATTTCACCGGTGGATGCCGACACCAGATCGATACAGCCCCACGAGGTGTAACCGATGACCGGAATGCCGTCGGTAATGGCTTCGCCCATCGCCTGAATATGCTCACGCAAATAACTGATGCGGTAATCATCATCGATTTCGCCACGCTCGTTAATTTCATCTTTCGCACCCAGGCCGTTTTCCACCAGAAATAACGGTTTCTGATAGCGGTCGTACATCATGTTCATGGTGATGCGCAGGCCAAGCGGGTCGATGCCCCACCCCCATTCGCTGACCTCGATGTGCGGGTTTTTCAGTGATTTAACGATGTTTGCTGCGCTGCTGTTATTGTCGTTCATGTCCGCCGAGGCGCAGCGGGAGGCGTAATAACTGAACGACACAAAATCGACGGTGTTTTTCAGGATGTCGTCATCCCCCGGCTCTTTCGCAATGGTTATCCCCTTCTGCGCGAAGACGCGGCGGGTATAAGAAGGATATTCGCCACGCGCCTGGACATCGATAAAGAACAGGTTCTCGCGATCTTTTTGCAACGCCGCCCACACATCTTCCGGTTTGCAGGTGCGCGGGTAGAAATTACCGCCCGCCAGCATGCAGCCGACCTGATTTTGCGGGTTCACTTCATGGGCAATTTTGGTCGCCAGGGCGCTGGCAACCAGCTCATGATGCGCGGCCTGATATTTCACCTGTTCCTGATCTTCCCCTTCTTCGAACACCAGACCGGCGCCGGAGAACGGGCTGTGCAGCAGAATATTGATCTCGTTAAAGGTCAGCCAGTATTTCACCAGCCCGTCAAAGGCTTCAAAGCAGGTGCGCGCGTAGCGGGCGAAAAACTCCACCATTTTACGGTTACGCCACGAGCCGTATTCGATCACCAGGTGCATCGGCACGTCGAAGTGGCACAGCGTCACCAGCGGTTCGATGCCGTACTTTTTGCACTCGGCAAACACGTCACGGTAGAACGCGATGCCTTCGGCGTTTGGCGTCAGTTCGTCACCGTTCGGATAAAGACGGCTCCAGGCAATCGAGGTTCTGAATACCGTAAAGCCCATCTCCGCCATCAGCGCGATGTCTTCTTTGTAACGATGGTAAAAATCAATCGCCTGATGGGCAGGATAAAACTCATCGTCTCTGAGCGAAAAACGTTTTTCCTGACCGGTTTTCACCGCCAGCCGGTGCTGGCCGTGTGGGATCATATCCACCGTGGTCAGGCCTTTTCCGCCTTCAAAACTGGCACCTTCGGCCTGATTGGCGGCTATCGCGCCGCCCCATAAGAAGCCGTCAGGAAATGGTGATGCTGCCATGAGAAAGTCCTCTTCTGTAGGGTCTTTAATGTGTTTTTAGCGCACTTTGCCCGGCGGCAAAGTGGCTGGATTGCGGGGTGTCCGTCGGCTGCTGAACGTCAGGCTGCGCCGTCTCCACCGGAATATCTTCAAAGCCGAGCAACAGCGTGGTGACGAAGGAAATCACAATCGCCAGAATCATCACGCCAAATACCCAGACGATGCTCATCGGGTTCGACGGATCGAAGAACTGGACGCTGGTGAACAGCCCCGGTGAGGCCATCGAGTGGCTGGCGAGCCCGCCGAGCCCGGCCACGCCGCCGCAGATAAATCCGCTGATAAGACAGGCGATAAGCGGGCGTTTCAGCCGCAATGCGACACCGTAGAGTGCCGGTTCAGAAATGCCGGCGATGATTGCCGAAGCGGCAGCGGCCAGCGCGGTCTGACGTAATTCCGGATTTTTGGTGCGCCACGCGACGGCCAGCGAAGACCCGCCAAGGGACAGGTTGGCGCCAATTTCGGACGGCATCACCATGCCTTCTTTGCCGGTCTGGGCGATGGTCTGAATGATGCCCGGCGTAAACACCCGGTGCATCCCGGTCATCACCAGCAGCGGCCAGGCCGCCCCCATGATGGCGACGGAAAGCCAGCCAAGATAGTGGTGAACGGTATACACGCCCGCAGAAATGCCGGTGCCGATCCAGATCCCCAGCGGGCCAATAATGACGATGGCGATCGGTGCCGCAATCAGCATGATCAGCATCGGTTTAAGGAAGTTTTTGGTCACGACCGGCGTAATGCGGTCAACCCATCTTTCGATATAGGACAGCATCCAGGTCATGCACAACGCGGGAATGACGGTGTAGGTGTATTTCACCGCCGTGATGGAGATGCCGATAAATTCGACTTTTTGCCCGGCAGCCGCTTTTGCCATCAGATCGATAAACGCCGGATGGAGCAGCACACCGGCAATGGCGATCGCCAGCGACATATTGGTTTTGAATTTTACCGCTGCCGAAGCCGCGACCATCACAGGTAGGAAGAAGAACGCGCCGTCACCAATAGTGTTGAGAATCACCAGGGTAGACGCGCCCTTCTCGAGTACGCCAGTCATCTCGAGCATCATCGCCAGCAGTTTTACCATAGAGCCGCCGATGATCGCCGGGATCAGCGGCGACATTGTACCAATCAGCGCGTCAAGAATCCCCGACCCAATGCTTTTTAAGGTAATTTTCCGTTTTACCGGCGCAAGATTTGCACCCGATACGCCTTCCGGCAGCAGTTTCTGTACTTCGGCATAGGCCTGCGACACGTTGTTGCCAATGATCACCTGACACTGATTTTCATTACGCACGACCCCCATCACCCCGGTGATGTTTTTCAGGGTTGCGCCATCAACCCGCGAGGCGTCATTAAGCACAAAACGTAAACGGGTCATGCAGTGCGTAACCGCCGCGACGTTGTCCGCGCCGCCAAGGGCACTGACGATCGACTGTGACATTGCTGCAAAATTCTTTGACATGAGTGACAACTCTCTCGAATTCATAGGGTTATGAATGATGCTGTGAGCGTTAAATGCTGTTATTCGCGCTTTTTAAGTCGGTGGATGAAACAATAGGTAACCGGTTACATACGAGAATGTTCAGTTCTGATGCTGACTTCAATAAAAAGTAACAACGCTGTTTCATTTTTGTGATGACGATCTCCATGCGGTGGCTTTGCGCGTCGAAATCCTCGAAAAACTGCCGAAATGTGTAGAATAGCGAATCATTTTTATTTTTCAGGTGTGCCTGATGTCGACAATGCAGGAAGTAGCGTCAAGAGCAGGCGTCTCAAAAGCCACGGTTTCGCGGGTGCTTTCCGGGAAAGGCTATGTGACCCAGGAAACAAAAGATCAGGTTTTTAAAGCCATCGAAGAAACCGGCTATCGCCCGAATTTACTGGCCCGTAATCTGGCGACCAGCAAATCGATGTGCATCGGCCTGGTGGTTACCAACACCTTGTATAACGGCAATTATTTCAGTGAACTGATCTCGCAGGCGGCCAAAAAACTGGACGCCAACGGGCGGCAGCTGATCCTGGTGGACGGCAAAAACAGCGCTGCCGAAGAGCGCGAGGCGATCGATTTTCTGCATGATTTACGCTGCGACGGCATCATTATTTATCCGCGCTTTTTAACGGTCGATGAAATGGACGTGATCATCGATAAATATAAAAAACCGGTGATGGTGGTGAACCGTAAGCTGAGAAAACATCAGAGCCACTGTATTTATTGTGATCATAAAGGGTCGAGTTTTCAGGCCACCCGGACATTGATTGAACGCGGTCATCGCGATATTGCGTTTATTACCGGTTCAATGGATTCCCCGACCGCCACTGAACGTCTGTCGGGTTATAAAGACGCCTTAATCTTCGCCGGGATCGGGGTGAAGGAAGACCTGATCGTGGCCGGGAAATGGTCACCGGCCAGCGGCGCAGCGGCGGTCGATACCCTTCTCGCCCGTGGCGTCACGTTCAGCGCGCTGATTGCCAGCAACGATGACATGGCGATCGGCGCAATGAAACAGCTCAGCCACGCCGCCGTCGCGGTACCTGCGCAAGTCTCGGTAATAGGCTTTGATAATATTCCTACTGCGCCGTTTTTAATTCCCGCGCTCTCCAGTGTGAAAGATCCGGTCAGCGATATGGTCAGCGAAGTGATTAACCAGATTATTTCGATGCTCGATGGCGGGTATTTATCGCAACAGAATCAGTTTACCTCCGACGTTATTTTGCGCGAGTCGGTCATTAACGGGCCATATTATTCCACGGCGCTCTCCGACCGCGATCCTGCGCTAAAATAAGGCGGCGTTTGCCCTGCCCGAAATGCCCTTTGTATGTCAAGCCGCAACCTGTTGCGGCTTTCTTATTTCTGCCTGACCGGCTCCCCCTGAATGGCCTTACAAACCCTTAAGCTTTTTGTGCCCTTTCATTAAAGCCTGGCAGGTTACTGCCGATAACTTTTACGCCTCTTTCAGACCAAAAGTGAAATTTCACTTAAGGCCGATCTTTTTGCTAAAAAGGCTTAATTTTAAGCACGTTAGAGGCAAAATTTGACGAACTGAGAATTATCTTATGCTAACGTTTCACCGCACATCACAGCAGAAATGCGTCGGGAACAGGCGCACTATTTAGCCGGACTCTGATTTGGGAGGATCCCGCACAGAGGCGGCCAGCTAGCAGGCAAAATATAATGAACGAAGATTCTGACGTACTGTATCGGTTGCTGGTTCAACGCGTAGAAGATTACGCTATTTACATGCTGAAACCCGATGGCACCGTGGCGAACTGGAATGCCGGTGCGCAGCGCGCTAAGGGCTATTCGCCTGAGGAAGTGGTCGGGAAGCATTTTTCGTGTTTTTACACCGAGGAAGATAAAAAAAGTGGCTGGCCGCAGCACGGGCTGGAGACGGCACGGGAAACCGGCCGCTATGAATCCGAAGGCTGGCGACAGCGCAAAGACGGTTCACGCTTCTGGGCGCATGTCATCATCGAAGCCCTGCGTGAATCCGGTAACATCATCGGTTTTGCCAAAATCACCCGCGACGTCACCGAACGCCGTGAAAATGAACAGGCGCTGATGTATGCCAAAGATCTGGCAGAATCCAACAGCGAGCAGCTCTCCGCCCTCACCCAGTTTCTCAACACGGTGATCGCCAATATTCCTTCGTCTGTGATTGTCGAAAACGCTGTCTCGCGGGAAATTTTGCTGGTGAATCGTCAGGCTGAACGTCTGCTGGGCATTTCGCGCGAAGAGATGCTGGGTAAGCGTCCGCAGGACTGCATGGGTGTCGGCCTGAGCACCTTTATCAATAAGCAGTCAGACGAATGTCTGCGGGCGGAAGGCGTGCATAAAAGCGAACAGCAACTGCTGACCGCCGTCGGTGACCGCACGCTGCAAACCACCAGTTCGGTGATCCGCGGGCACGATCCGCAGACCAGCTACGTCATGATGATCGCTGACGACGTGACCGACCAGCACGCCGCCCATGCGCGTATCCACCACATGGCGCATCACGATAATCTGACCAGCCTGCCCAACCGCATCCTGTTCAGTCAGCGCCTCAACGAAGCCCTGCAACACGACAGTTACAGCCACACCCATACGGCCACGCTGTGTCTGGATCTCGATAACTTCAAAAACGTCAACGACGCACTCGGCCATCAGGTCGGCGATGAACTGCTGCGCGCCATTGCCAAACGGCTGCGCATGACCCTGCGTGACGACGATACGCTGGCGCGAATTGGCGGCGATGAGTTTGCCGTGGTGCTGCCGGGGCTGAAAGATATCTCCGATGCGCATCAGATCTCAAAACGTCTGATTGAATCGGTGCGCCCGCCGGTGATCATCGACGGTCACTCGTTGTCGGTCGGTCTGAGCATCGGCATTGCGCTGGCAGATTCGACGGATAACTCCCCGGATCAGCTGCTGCGCTGCGCGGATATGGCGCTGTACGAAGCCAAACGCAATGGCCGCAACCGCTATGAAGATTTCCGCATTGAGATGGATGCCGCCGCACGTAAACGCCGTGTGGTCGAAATGGATCTGCGCGACGCTATAACCTGCAATCAGCTGCGTCTTTATTACCAGCCGATCACCGATGCGCGGCACGATGCCGTGATGGGCTACGAAGCGCTGATGCGCTGGCACCATCCGCAAAACGGGCTGATCATGCCGGTCGATTTCATCCCGATTGCCGAAGAAACCGGCCTGATACACAGCCTGGGATCTTTTGCGCTGCATGAAGCCTGTCGCGAGGCCGCCACCTGGGCGGGAAATCAAACCGTGGCGGTGAACCTCTCGCCGATCCAGTTCAAAAACAGTGGGCTGGTGTCCGTCGTCGAATCGGCTCTGGCCGCCTCGGGCCTTGCGCCGGAACGGCTGGAAGTGGAAATCACCGAGTCCGTGCTGCTGGACAACACGCTGGGAAATGTCGGTACACTGCGCCAGCTGAAAGCGCTGGGCATCCGCATCGCGCTGGACGATTTTGGCACCGGGTATTCGTCACTGAGCTATCTGCGTTCATTCCCGTTCGACAAAATCAAAATCGACCGGTCATTCATTAATGATATGCAGGACAGTCCGGAAGCGCTGGCGATTATCCGCGCCATCACCGGCATGAGCCGCAGTCTGGATATTCAGACCACCGCCGAGGGCGTGGAAACCGACGAGCAGTTCCGGCGTCTGAAAGAAGAAGGGTGTTCGCTGTTCCAGGGGTATTTTTTTGGACGGCCTCAGCCCTCAGAATCCCGCCTGCTGGGCTTTACACCTGTCTGATGCTAGCCATTAGACACGACACCCGCCCTTTTTGATCGGGCAATAAAAGGGGCTTTTTTCGGTTAATTCAGCCGATTACATCACAGCGATGATAAAACGACCGCCGCCCGCTTATCGGAGTACGTTAAGCGGGCGGCGGTTTTTCACCTCACGTCACGGCTCAGATCATCGGTAAATTCAGGTCATGTCGCGCTGCGCATTCGGCTGCCTGTTCATAGCCTGCATCGGCATGACGCATGACGCCGGTCGCCGGATCATTCCACAGTACGCGCGCCAGCCGGACATCTGCCTCGGGTGTGCCGTCCGCCACAATCACCATGCCCGCATGTTGCGAGAAGCCCATGCCGACGCCGCCGCCGTGGTGCAGGCTGACCCAGGTCGCGCCGCCTGCGGTATTGAGTAAGGCGTTCAGCAACGGCCAGTCAGACACCGCGTCCGAGCCATCTTTCATCGCCTCGGTTTCACGGTTTGGTGACGCCACCGAACCGGTGTCCAGATGGTCACGGCCAATCACCACCGGCGCTTTCAGCTCGCCGTTGCGCACCATTTCGTTGAAGGCCAGACCGGCAATATGACGCTCGCCCAGCCCCAGCCAGCAGATGCGCGCCGGGAGTCCCTGGAAGGCAATGCGTTCACGCGCCATGTCCAGCCAGTTGATCAGATTGGCATTATCCGGGAACAGCTCTTTCAGTTTGGCGTCCGTTTTGTAGATATCTTCCGGATCACCGGAAAGCGCCACCCAGCGGAACGGCCCTTTGCCCTCGCAGAACAGCGGGCGGATATAGGCCGGAACAAACCCCGGGAAATCAAACGCATTAGTCACACCTTCGTCTTTTGCCACCTGACGGATGTTGTTGCCGTAATCCACGGTCGGAATGCCCATCGCGTGGAAATCCAGCATCGCCAGAACGTGTTTCGCCATCGAGGCTTTCGCGGCCTTAATCACAGACTGCGGGTCGGACTGACGCGCCGCCTGCCATTGTTCCAGGCTCCAGCCTTCCGGCAGATAACCGTTCAGCGGGTCGTGTGCGGAAGTCTGGTCGGTAACCATATCCGGACGCAGGCCGCCTTCTTTGGCGCGCGCCACCAGTTGCGGCATCAGCTGAGCCGCGTTACCCAGTAATCCCACGGAAATCGCTTTCTTCTCTGCACAGGCTTTTTCGATCATCGCCAGCGCCTCATCAATGCTGTGCGCTTTGTAATCGAGATAGCGGGTGCGCAGGCGGAAATCAATGCGCGATTCCTGACATTCAATCGCCAGCACGCAGGCACCGGCCAGCACACCGGCCAGCGGTTGTGCGCCGCCCATACCGCCCAGACCGGCCGTTAAAATCCACTTGCCGCGCAGGTCGCTGTTGTAATGCTGACGCCCTGCTTCGGCGAAGGTTTCGTAAGTGCCCTGGACGATGCCCTGCGCACCGATGTAGATCCACGAACCGGCGGTCATCTGGCCGTACATCATCAGTCCGGCTTTATCCAGCTGGTGGAAGTGCTCCCAGTTTGCCCAGTGCGGCACCAGATTGGAGTTGGCGATCAGCACGCGGGGCGCATCGGTGTGCGTACGGAACACGCCCACCGGTTTACCAGATTGCACCAGCAGCGTTTCGTCTTCACGCAGCTTGCGCAGACTGTCGAGAATGGCTTCGAAAGCCGGCCAGTTACGCGCCGCTTTGCCAATGCCGCCGTACACCACCAGATCGTCCGGGCGCTCGGCCACGTCGGGGTCGAGGTTATTCTGCAACATGCGGTAAGCCGCTTCGATCAGCCAGTTCTGGCAACTGAGTTCTGTGCCGTGCGGGGCACGAACTACGCGGGCAACGGCAGTTTTTTGTGGAGCGTTCATTTTCGTATCCTTTATCGGGTCAGGAGAATCAGGCAAAACTTGGCAACAGCGCTTCAATGACCGCCGGCCAGTGTTCACGGGTGGCCCACAGACGCATCATCTCGACATCCGGCGCCATCAGGCGGTCTTGTTCAAGGAAAGGCACGTCGGCGCGAATGGCTTTCAGTTCGTTTTCCAGCAGGGCCGAACTTTGCAACGGACGGTGGAAATCGATGCCCTGCGCCGCGGCCATCGCTTCGATGCCGACCACCACGCTGGTGTTAAAGCACATGTCGCCCAGACGCCGCGCGGCGTAGGTCGCCATTGACACATGATCTTCCTGATTGGCCGACGTTGGCAGGCTGTCCACGCTGCCAGGGTGTGCCAGAGATTTGTTCTCGGATGCCAGCGCCGCGGCGGTGACCTGCGCAATCATAAAGCCGGAATTGACGCCGCCGTCGTTAACCAGGAACGGCGGCAGGCCGGAAAGCCCGGTATCAAGCAGCAGCGCCATGCGGCGTTCTGAAATCGCGCCGATCTCAGCAATCGCCAGCGCCAGAATGTCCGCCGCAAAGGCCACCGGCTCGGCGTGGAAATTCCCGCCGGAAATCACCTCTCCGTTCTCAGCAAACACCAGCGGATTATCAGATGCCGCGTTGGCCTCAATACGTAAAATACGTGCGGCGTGATGCAAATTATCGAGGCAGGCGCCCATCACCTGCGGCACACAGCGGATAGAATAAGGATCCTGCACGCGGCTGCACCCGGCATGAGAAGTGACAATGTCACTGCCCGCCAGCAACTCAGACACCGCCGCGGCCACGGCGATTTGCCCGATCTGCCCGCGCGCCTGATGAATACGCGGGTCCAGCGGTTTGACGGACCCTTTGATGGCCTCAAGCGACAGCGCACCGGCCACCAGACCGGCGGAGAAGACCCGCTCGGCCTCAAACAGCCCGGAGAGCGCCAGCGAGGTGGACACCTGCGTGCCGTTAAGCAGCGCCAGCCCCTCTTTCGGCCCGAGTTCAAACGGCTCAAGCCCGACTACCGCCAACCCTTCACGGGCTGACACTTTCTGCCCTTTTACCGTCACCTGCCCTTCGCCTATCAGCATCAGGGAAAGATGGGCCAGCGGCGCTAAATCGCCGGATGCCCCCACCGAGCCTTTTTCCGGAATGCAGGGATAGACCCCGGCGTTAAACAACGCGATCAGCGCGTCGATCACCGCCATCCGGATCCCGGAATGCCCGCGCGACAGGCTCAGCACTTTGGTTGCCATCACCAGCCGCACCACGTTATCGGCCAGATCTTTGCCTATGCCGACGCTGTGTGACAGCACCAGGTTACGTTGCAGTTCCGCCAGCCGGTCCGCCGGAATACGGGTCTGCGCCAGTTTGCCAAAACCGGTATTGATGCCGTACACCACCTTGCCGGATTCCACAATGCGGGTAACCGTTTCCTGTGAAGCCTGCACGTCGGCCCGTGCTTCCTCAGCCAGTTCGAGACGCACGTTGCCCTGATAAATGTTGCGCAGCATCGGTAAATCAACCAGACCCGGTTGCAGGTGGCAAAGGGTCAATTTTGTGGATGAAGAAGCCATAATCTATTCCTGTATAGACAAGTGAAGCTAAGAGTTCACCCGAACCAGACCGGAGCCTGTCGGGTGGCTGTACGCTACTGATTAGTGAAAGACGATCGCAGCCCAGAGCAGCAGGCTGTCCGGGTATTCTGTGTGTATCCGGGCGGTGTCCGCGCGGCCAGCCGGTGTGGCCCGGTAAAACCCTTCGCCCTGCCTGATGCGCCGTCCGTCCGGCATCTGCCATTCACCGCTCACGACATAGATCACACCGCTCTGATCGGTGGAAACGGACAGCGTTTCCCGTGCGGCGATCACCCGTGCCTGGCACACCGCGCGGCGCGTCATGATGTTGAAATCGGTGGTGACGCCTGCGGTCAGACGGGCGGTGATCGCCAGTTCGCCGGAGAAAGCAAAGGGTTCACCGGTGCGGGTCAGGGAGTGACTGATGTCCGGTGGCGCGAGCAACTGTGCGCCTGCGCCGGAAAGCAAAGTGATGGAGCGGTCAATGCCGGGAAAAGCTGAAAACGGGCCGTCCTGCGCGATAGTGGCGATGCTGGCGCGCCAGTCAAAATCGGTGTTTCCTTGCGCAGCGCTGAGGATTTCGCGGGTTTCCCCACCGCCGTTACGCCAGGGGGTGACCGGCAGCCCGGCGAAAGTGAAATGCTGCCAGCCGGTCATGCGACGCCCTCCGCCAGCTGCTTAAGCACCCGCAGGAAATCTGCGGCGGCGGCCTGTTGCTGCGCGTGTTGTCCGTCAATAATCCGGGCTATCCCCCCGACATAAACGTCGCGGATTTGCCCGGCGTGACCGGCAAACAGCCAGCGGTTGAGCAGCTCACTGTTTTTCGCCGCCGCCAGATAAGGATCGTTGCCGTCCAGCACCAGCCAGTCGGCGCGAAAACCGCTGGCGAGTTTGCCAATACTAACGCCGCACGCCTGCGCCCCGCCCTGTAAAGCCTGTGAATACAGCACATCACCCACCGAGTGTTGATGCGCCAGCGTCAGACGGTTACGGCGCTGATCGCGCAGACGCTGCCCATATTCAAACCAGCGCAGTTCTTCCACGACGTTGAGCGAAACGTGGCTGTCGGAGCCAATGCCCCAGCGGCCCTGGTGCCCGAGGTACTCCACACCGGGGAAAATACCGTCGCCTAAATTGGCTTCCGTCGTCGGGCATAATCCGGCGACAGCGCCGCTTTTCGCCATGCTGGCAAGCTCAAAACGGTCGGCATGGGTGGCGTGAATAAGACACCAGCGGCGGTCAATATCGAGATTATCGTAAAGCCAGGTGATCGGACGCTGTCCGCTCCAGCCGAGGCAGTCGTTCACTTCTTTCAGCTGTTCGGCAATATGAATATGCACCGGTGAGTGCGCATCGCCCGCCGCCAGCACCTCACGCATTTGCCCGAGGGTCACCGCGCGCAGGGAGTGAAAGCACAGCCCGCTTTTTTGCAGAGGTTTGCCGCTGAGCTGCTGGCGAACCACCGCCTGCTGTTGCAGATAGCTGTCCACATCCTGAATAAAGCGTTTCTGGCCGGGCTGCGCAGGCTGCCCGCCAAATCCCGCGTAGCGATACAGCACCGGCAGCAGCGTCAGGCCGATGCCTGCCTGCTCCGCCGCGGCGCTTAACTGCGCGGTCATTTCACCGCGATCGGCATACGGTTGCCCGCTGACATCATTGTGCAGATAGTGGAATTCGGCGACCTGGGTATAACCGCCCTTAAGCATTTCTATGTACAACTGGCGGGCGATGATACCGGTTTGCTCCGGCGTCAGGCGCTGCACCATGCGATACATCAGGTCGCGCCATGTCCAGAAACTGTCCTGCGGATCCCCGGCGACTTCCGCCAGACCGGCCATCACCCGCTGGAAAGCATGCGAATGCAGGTTAGGCATTCCCGGCACGACCGGTCCTGACAGCCTGATGCAGTCTTGCGAATCGCTGCCTGCGGTGACCGCCGTCAGCATTCCTGCAGCATCCACGTCCAGACGTACATCGTGCGCCCAGCCTTCGGCGAGTAAAGCGCGTGAAGCAAAATAAGCAGCCATGACATCGTTCCTGATTAAACATGGGGAAACAAAACCCGATGTGAGAAAGTTTTGAGCAACTTGTCTATACATATACATATGCCTGATTGCGCTGTAAACTTGCAACAGGAATTTTTTTGATTTTTGTTTCCGTCGTCCTCTTTTCGTTTGCCTGCCCGTGGTGGACACTACGGGGCTGTATCAGGGATCCCATTCAGCCATTGCACATCTGACAATGCGTGTGAAATGAAGAGCGTTGAAAACTCAATGAACGAGGTAAAAGACATGTCGGAGCCGACGCCACTTTTGCAGTACGGTGCAGCGCAACAGGGAGTGTCCCAGCAGACATTGTCCGAACTGGCCGCCGCGATGAGCGACACCCCCGCCCCGATCTATCAGCGCGTCAAACAGGCGATCATCAGCCAGATCCGCGCAGGCGTGTGGAAACCGCATCAGCGTGTGCCGTCGGAAAGCGAACTGGTGAACGAACTGGGCGTCAGCCGCATGACCATCAACCGGGCGCTGCGCGAACTGACCAGCGAAGGTTTTCTGATCCGCATGCAGGGTGTCGGCACGTTTGTTGCCGAAGCCAAGGCTTACACCCCGATGCTGGAAGTGCACAACATTGCCGATGAAATCGCCCGGCGCGGCCATCGTCATGACAGCAAAATTTTGGTGTGCGAAGCGCGGCTGTCCGATGCCGCTCAGGCGCAACAAATGGAAATCGCCCCCGGCGCGATCCTGTTCTATTCGCAAATTGTCCATTACGAAGAGCGGGTGCCGGTACAGATTGAAGAGCGTTTCGTCAACCCCGAGACTGCGCCGGACTATCTGCAGGAAGTGCTGAACAAACAGTCGCCGTACACGTATCTGATGACCATTGCGCCGCTGACCGCCGGTGAGCACCGCGTCGAAGCCATCAGTGCCAGCGACGAACAGCGGGAGCTGTTGCAACTGGGCGAACATGAGCCTTGTCTGCTGATCCATCGCCGCACCTGGAGCGGCAACCGCGTGGTCACCTCGGCGCGTCTGATTTATCCCGGTTCCCGTTATCAGCTGTTCGGACGTTTCACCAGTCACGGTTAAGCGGCTTTTCACTTGCCGGTTATCGGCGAATGCGCTAGGTTGACTTTAGTTGTCTATACAAGATGATTATCCCGACAATTGATCGCCACCTGGAGCCTGCCATGCCGGTAACAACGTCCCCGCACTCTTCTGCCCCCTCCCGCGATTGTGACAGCGTATGGCGTGGTGCCACGCTGGTCACCATGCAGGACGGGCACTATAACCTGATCGAAAACGGCGTAATCGCCGTGCGCGACGGCCACATTCTCTGGGTCGGCAGCGAGGCCGACTGCCCGGATTTTCCCGACGCCGTGGAACATGCGTTTTCAGGCGGGATCATCACGCCGGGGCTGGTTGACTGCCATACCCATCTGGTTTTCGGCGGTGACCGCAGCGCAGAGTTCGAGCAACGTCTGAACGGCGTGAGCTACGCGGACATTGCGGCGGCAGGCGGCGGGATTTTATCGACGGTGAACGCCACCCGCGCGGCCAGCGAAGAGGAACTGCTGGCGCAGGCATTGTTCCGCCTGCAACCGCTGCTGGCCGAGGGCGTGACCTGCGTGGAGATTAAATCGGGCTACGGCCTGAGCGTGGAAAGCGAAATCAAAATGCTGCGGGTGATCCGCAGGCTGGGCCACATGTTGCCGGTGGAGGTGAAATCCACCTGTCTTGCCGCGCACGCCCTGCCGCCGGAGTTCAAAGGCCGGGCTGATGATTACATCCAGCTGATTTGCGACACCCTGCTGCCGGTGGTTGCCAGAGAACACCTGGCGGATGCCGTGGATGCTTTTTGCGAACACCTGGCGTTCTCGCCGGAACAGGTCGAACGGGTTTTCACTGCCGCTCAGGCTCTCGGCCTGCCGGTGAAAATTCATGCTGAACAACTCTCTTCCCTGCACGGCAGCGCGCTGGCCGCACGTCATCACGCGCTGTCTGCCGATCATCTCGAATACGCCACCGACGCCGACGCCATCGCCATGGCGGCCAGCGGTACCGTGGCAGTATTGCTGCCGGGCGCGTATTACCTGCTGCGCGAAACGCAGTGCCCGCCCGTCGCCCTCTTTCGCCAGCACGGCGTGCCGATGGCGCTGGCCAGTGATGCCAATCCGGGCACGTCGCCCGCCCTTTCCCTGCGCTTAATGCTGAATATGGGCTGTACG
Source organism: Rahnella sp. Larv3_ips (assembly GCF_003697865.1). Taxonomy (NCBI): domain Bacteria; kingdom Pseudomonadati; phylum Pseudomonadota; class Gammaproteobacteria; order Enterobacterales; family Yersiniaceae; genus Rahnella; species Rahnella sp. Larv3_ips. The sequence continues at coordinate 1,008,819 of NZ_MJIB01000004.1, forward strand.
CTGTTTCGCCTCACGCCGGAGGAAGCGCTGGCAGGCGTAACCTGTCACGGCGCACGCGCGCTGGGTTTGCAGGCCACACACGGCACGCTGGAGGCGGGAAAAGTCGCCGATTTTATTCACTGGCCGCTTTCGCGTCCGGCTGAGCTGGTTTACTGGCTGGGTGGTCAGCTGCCCTGCACCGTTGTTTATCGTGGTCACTCCCGTGGAGACGTTCGTTTATGAGCCTTTCAGCTAATCACGTTATCGCCAATCCTTACCATTTTATCCGGGGAACTGCTCCGTTGCTGATCAGCATTCCTCACGCAGGCACGCACCTGACGCCGGAAGTCGCCAGTGGTCTGACGGACGCGGCGCTGCCGTTGTCTGATACCGACTGGCATATTCCCCGCCTGTACGATTTTGCGCGCGCACTCGGTGCCAGCATTCTGGTGGGTGAATATTCCCGCTTTGTGATTGACCTCAACCGCCCGGCGGACGACACACCGCTTTATGCCACGGCCACCACCGGGCTGTTCCCCGATACCTTGTTCGACGGACGCCCGACCTTTAAACCCGGCATGGAACCGACCGCCGCACAGCGTCAGCAGTATCTGGCGCAAATCTGGCAGCCGTATCATCAGACCCTGCAGGCGGAACTGGCGCGGATGAAACAGGAATTTGGCTATGCGTTGTTGTTTGATGCGCACTCCATCGCCTCGCGCATTCCGCGACTTTTCGAGGGTAAACTGCCGGATCTCAATCTGGGCACCAACGACGGCGCGAGCTGCCTGCCGGGGTTGAGCGACGCGGTGGAAGGCTGTTGCCGGCAACAAACGCGGTTTAGCCACGTGCTCAACGGGCGTTTTAAAGGCGGATATATTACCCGCGAGTACGGGCAGCCACAGGCCGACCAGCACGCGGTTCAGCTGGAGCTGGCACAGATGAATTACATGGAAGAAATCGAGCCCTTTGCCTGGTCGGAAGACAAAGCAACCGAACTTCAGGGCGTGCTGAAACCGCTGCTGGCGGGCATGCTGGCATGGGGAGAGGCGCACTACCGTTAACCCTTTGCGGTGCAGGTTTCCGGCCTGCACCCTCCGTTTTCCCGCGCAGCGCCTGCTGTCATTTCCCCGTCACATAATCTCTTTAGGCTCATCTCACCAATAAGTCCCAAAGAGGATAGTACCGTCATGAACATTCCAGCTTTTACCGGCGGGAATGCGCCACCGCGCATTGCTTCTCCCCCCGCTATCGCCATCCATCAGGTGTCCCATTTTTTCGGGAGCAACCGGGTACTCAATCACGTCAATCTTTCGGTGCCTTCAGGCACGATCCTCGCCCTCCTCGGCCCTTCGGGTTGCGGCAAAAGCACGCTGCTGAAAATGCTCGCCGGTTTATTGCATCCCGCCTCAGGCCAGATCTGTTTTGACGGCAACGTCGTTGCCAGCGGAACGTTCAGTCTGCCGCCGGAACAACGCAATCTCGGCATGGCTTTTCAGGATTACGCGCTGTGGCCGCACATGAGCGTCGGGCAAAACGTCGCGTTTCCGCTGCAAATGCGCGGTATTCGCGGCGCAGCCCGCCACGAGAAAGTGATGGCCGCGCTGGATCGGGTCGGCCTGGCCGATTTCGCCTCCCGTCGTCCTGCCGAGCTTTCCGGCGGTCAGCAACAGCGTGTGGCACTGGCGCGTGCGATTGTCGCCGAGCCGCGCATTTTGCTGTTCGACGAACCGCTGTCCAATCTTGATCGCGACCTGCGCGAAAGCCTGTGCGAAGAGATGGCAACGCTGCTGCGCCAGCTCGGCACCACGGCGGTGTATGTCACCCACGATCATCACGAAGCCCGCGCCCTGGCTCACCGGATCGCACGCATGGATCAGGGCGCTATCGCCAGCATTGACCTGAATGACACCTCCGTCGTTTCCCCTTTCGTTGCTTAACCTCTGATGGAATTACACACATGAATCGCACACGATTTTCCGGAACCAAAACAGGCGTAATCACCGCAATGACTCTTTCTCTCGCAATGGCAGCAGGCAGCGCGCAGGCGCTGACCCTCTATACCGCCGGGCCGGGTTCGCTGGCTAAAAAACTGGCGGCAGGCTATGAAAAACAGACCGGCGTGAAAGTCGATGTTTTTCAGGCAACCACCGGTAAAGTGATGGCACGACTGGAAGCCGAACAGGCCAATCCGCGCGCTGACGTCCTGATTTCCGCCTCGTGGGACACCGCGACCGATCTCGAACAGCGCGGCTGGCTGCTGGAATACCAGAGCCCGAACGCAGAACAGGTGCCGGCGCAGTTTAAAACGCCGTATTACGTCGCGCAGGGCATTTCCGCGCTGGGCATTGTGTGGAACACCAAAAGCGGTACCCCGGAACCGAAAGACTGGGGCGACCTGACCAAACCGGAGTTCAAAGACAAAGTCACCACGCCGGATCCCTCTCTTTCCGGCGCCTCGCTGGATTTGCTGATCGGGTTACAAAATGCCCACGCTCAGCAGGCATGGCAATTATTTGATGACCTGAAAGCCAACGGCATGATTATCGCCGGGCCGAACGCGCAGGCGCTGACGCCGGTGTTACAGGGCGCGAAAGCGGCAGTGTTCGGCGCGGTGGATTACGTTTCCTACGCCAGCATGCAGGACGGCGAATCGGTCAAAGTGATTTTCCCGGCCAGCGGCACCGTGATTGCTCCGCGCCCGATGATGATCCTCAAATCCAGCCAGCAACAAAAAGACGCCAAAGCTTTCATCGATTATGCCCTCTCGCCGGAAGGCCAGAAGCTGGTGGCGGATGCCTGGCTGATGCCGGCGCGCACGGACATCGACGCCAAACGTCCGTTGTTCAAATCCCTGAAGCTGTTGCCGGAAGACCCGCAGGCTTCTGCCTCACGTAAAGACGTTCTCGATCGTTTCGCAAAACTGTTCGCCCAGCCATAACGCCCGCCGGGCTGCGTTGCCGCAGGTTGCGCAGCCCGTTTCTGAGAAACAAATCATGAATAAGAACGCTTTTTTACCGGGCGTGACCGGCCTTGCGCTGCTGTTGCTGGTCGCCATACCGGTGAGTTTTGTGGTGTTACAGGCGGTTTTTCCGCATCTGGACACCAGCAGCTATCATGCACCTTTCAGCGCATTTCGCCGCGTTTTCGCCGAACCTCAGCTCTCAGGGCTTATCGGTACGACCTTACAGGTCGGGCTCGGCGTGGCGTTATGCAGCGGGCTGATCGGTATTCCGCTCGGCGCCCTGCGCGGGTTATTCCGGCTGCCGTGCGCCGGGCTGTGGGACGTGCTGTTTCTGGTACCTTTTTTACTGCCGCCTTACATCGCCGCGCTGTCGTGGATGCTGGCGTTGCAGACCAACGGTTATGTGCAGCAACTGCTGCCGTGGCTGCATCTTAATGATTTCCTGTTTTCCCTGCCGGGGATGATCGTGGTGATGACGCTGAATATCTTTCCGGTGGTCTATTTCGCCGTCTCACGCAGCATGGCCGCCAGCGGCAGTCGCCTGGCCGATGTGGCGCGGATCCACGGCGCGGGCCCGTGGCGGGCATTCTGGCGGATCACGTTACCGATGGCCTTACCGGCGATGGCATCCAGCCTGTTGCTGGCATTCACGCTGTCGATTGAAGAGTACGGCGTGCCCGGCGCACTCGGTTCACGCAGCGGCATTCTGATGCTGACCACCGGCATCGAGCAACGCCTGGCTGACTGGCCGATCGATTTGCCCGGTGCGGCAGTGCTTTCGCTGGTGCTGGTGGCGATGGCGCTGTGTGCTTACAGCGTCCAGCGCGCGGTGCTGGCGGGTAAAAATGTGGAAAGTATGACCGGCAAACCGGCAGACCTGACGCAAAAATCCCTGGCGGGCCGGACGATCCCGGTGATGATTTTGTTTTCACTGGTGGCGCTGATTGCCGTCGCGCTGCCGCTGCTTTCGATGCTGGCGACCGCATTTTCCGGCACGCTGTCAGGCGGCCTTTCACTTTCGAATCTGACCCTGCGGCATTTCAGCGTGCTGTTTGCTGCGCACGGTGACGCGATCGGGGCGCTCTCCACCAGCCTCAGTCTGGCGGCGGGCACGGCGCTGATCGCCGGGCTGACCGGCTTTCTGGCATCCTGGCTGGTGGTGGTACGGAAAATTCGTGGGGCGGCGTGGATCGACGGGCTCTCTTTGCTGCCCGCTGCGCTGCCGGGCATTGTGGTCGGCGTCGGGTTGATTCTGGCGTGGAACCGCAGTTTCTGGCCGGTGACGCCTTACAACACCTGGGGAATTTTGCTGCTGGCCTATTGCTGTTTGCTGCTGCCGTATCCGGTGCGTTACGTCAGCGCAGCGCTGAAACAGATTGGCGGAAATCTCGATGCAGCCGCGCGGGTGCATGGTGCCACGGCGTCACAGACCTTACGGCTGATCCTGCTGCCGCTGGTGTTTCCAAGCCTGCTGGCGGCGATGATGATGGTGTTTGCCGTCGCTTCACGTGAACTGGTGACCTCCCTGCTGCTCTCCCCGGCGGGCGTACAAACGGTGTCGGTGTTTGTCTGGCGGCAGTTTGAGCAAGGTTCGGTGGGCGACGGAATGGCGATGGCTTCCGTGGCGGTGTTACTGAGCCTGACGCTGATGTTAGCGGCGTTCAGGCTACAGCAACGGCAGGCAGCTTAACTTTCCCGCTGAGGCTGCGGGTGCGGGCGGTCGCCGGAAGGGATCAGTAAACCGGCGGCGACCGCCAGTACCGAAATCACCGCCGAGACCACAAACACCCAGTGCAAAGAGGCCGCAACGCTTTCGGTTATAGCACTGAGCTGACCGGCTTCCATCGCGCCACGCGTGGCTTTCTCCATCAGTTGCTGTACCGGATCGTTCACCCCTGGCAAACGGAATTGCAGATTAAGATTGAGCGTCGCGCCCAGTAACGCCGTGCCGATGGCCGACCCGAGCATGCGGGTAAACAATGTGGATGCCGTGGCAATTCCCCGTATCTCTGGCCCGACGCTGTTTTGCACCGAAACGATAAACGTGGTGTTACATAATCCCATGCCCGCACCGATGGAGAACGCCGCCAGACGCGCAACCCACAGGCCGGACGTCGGTGAAAGTAACAACAGCGCCAGACTGCCGCCCACCAGCAAAATCCCGCCGATGACCGCCGTGGCGCGGTATGACGTCGTCTGCATCAGCCGGCTGCTTAACATACTCGCCAGCGGCCAGCCAATCGACATCAGCGCCAGCGTGGTGCCCGCCTGTAACGGCGTGCCGCCAAGCACGCCCTGCACGTAAGTCGGCAGAAACGCGCTGATCCCCATCATGGTCGCGCCGATAATCAGGCCGCCGACGTTACCGGCGATGATCACTTTGCTCTGCCACAATGCCAGCGGAAACAGCGGCTCCGGCGTTTTGCGCTCCTGACGAATCAGCAACAGCGCGCTGCACACGGCCAGCGCAATCAGCCCCAGCGCCCAGTAACCCAGCACTTCGGCCTGCAGCAGCGCCAGCAGCAACGCCGCCACCGAGAGGGTGAGATAACCAGTACCGGCCAGATCCAGCTGGTGCTGTTTACGCTGACCGTCCGGCGGCAGGTATTTGATTAAAATCCCCATCGCCACCAGACCGATAGGTACGTTGACCCAAAACACTACCGCCCAGTGGAAATGCGACACAATAAACGCGCCCATCAGCGGCCCGACGATGGCCGAAACACCCCACACGCTGGAAAGATACCCCTGCGCTTTCGCCCTTTCCTGCGGGCCATAGACGTTGGCGATAAGCGTGGTCGCAATCGGCGTGATCGCCCCGGCGCCCAGCCCCTGCAAGGCACGAAAACCGATCATCCAGCCAAGGGATGGAGCGAAGCCACAGAGAACGGAGCCGATTAAAAACAGCGTGGTGCCGATAAAAAACATTTTCCGGCAGCCGTACAAATCGGCCAGCCTGCCGTACACCGGCACGGTGATCGCCTGGGTCAGCAGATAGACGGCGAACACCCAGCCAAGCAGGGAGAAACCGCCCAGATCGCCAATGATGGTCGGCATCGCGGTCGCGACAATCGTCACTTCCACCGCCGCCATAAACATCGACAACATACAGGCGATGAGGATCAACGGTCGGTGGGCATTTTTAACGACAGGATCGTGCGCAGATTGTGTTTCTGAGGTGTGAGTGACGGCCATGTTCTCTTTTTTCTTCAGATTGATGCGTTAATGCTAATCCCGAATTATAGACAAAAAAACGGCTCCGGGTCAGAGAGACGGAGCCGTTTAATTGATGAGCAGATTTTACAACGCTGACGTCAGGCGCGGGTCAGGGTTTTCAGATCAAAGCTTGAGAGGTCGATAAACTTCGCCATATCGCGGCTTTCTGCGCGGGGTAAATAGGGAATTTCACCCAGCAGCGGTGCCGAAATATTGGCGGTCAGCGCATCGATAGTCTGCTGATAATGTGCAAGGCATGGGTTAATTCGATTCGCCACCCACCCTAACAACGGTAAACCGTCGGCAATAATAGCCTGCGCGGTTAATAGCGCGTGGCTGACACAACCTTCCTGAATACCGACCACTAACACCACCGGCATATTTTGCTGGCGCACCCAGTCGGAATATAAAAGATGCGGAGTAATCAACGTTCTCCAGCCATCACATCCTTCCACAATCACCGAATCAGCCTCTTCCCGCATAAAATTGAGGCCACTGGTCATTATTTCAAACACATTCTCAGGTATTTCACTGGCATAAATATCTTCATCAGTTAATGCCAGAGGCGTTATTTTTTTGAAAGGATAAGCAATAGAAGATGACTGCTGGAGAGTTACCGCATCTTTATTTCGAACCCCGTCGGCCAACTCCTGGCTGCCTGTTGCAATAGGTTTATAGCCCAGAACGCAGCGATCCTGCGCGGCTAAGGCCTGAAGCAAGGCACGTGTGACAATGGTTTTACCTACACGGGCATCCGTACCCGTGACGAAAAAGTGCGTTAACATGGAATTCAGGCTCCGGGATCTCTCCGTCTTATTGAAAGATAATCTCCGGTAAAAAACACCGCCAGAGACAAAGTAACGACGGAAAGTCTAGGCGATGCGAGATGCGAGCGGTTTGCGTTAGCGCAATGTTTTGTTGACCAGCGAACGAAAGCTTATTCTGATTTATTTTAAATCAGACAGTAACGTTATAAAAAAAACTCAGCCTTGCAGAAGCTTAATCAGTAATGATCCGCTGTACAGCGCGTCTTTAACTAATGCCGCGCCGGGCATTGTTCCCTGATTATAAAATTGCGTGGATTCAAGTTTGATATTTTCGCTATATGCAGGAAGTGATTGCTGCTGAATACAGGACATTATCGCCGGATGCAGAATATCCTGAGATAAATTAAGCGGTGAACCGATGAGCACTTTTTCCGGATTGAACAAATTGACCATGATCGCCAGCATCCGGCCGACGCTCTGGCCGACGCCGATAATGACATCGCGCGCCAGCTGATCGCCCCGGTTGGCGGCGTCGCAGACGGCTTCAATGGTCAGCGACACGCCGTGCAACAGGCTGGCAGGCGCGGATGCCGTCAGACGCTGGCGCACCAGTTCGAGAATGCTGTCGGTGCTGGCCACGGTTTCCAGACACCCGTGATTGCCGCAGTAACAACGTTTACCGTAAGGATCGACCTGCGTGTGACCGATTTCCACCACGCTGCTGCTGCCCGCATGCAGTACGCGCCCGCTGGTGATCACCCCCGCGCCGACGTTGTGATCGATAACAATCTGCACCACGTTTTTGCAGCCGCGCGATGCGCCGTATAACGCTTCCGCCAGCGTCCAGGCGCTGATGTCATGTTGCACGAAAACCGGCAAACCGGTGTGTGTGCTGAGCGTATCGCCCAGCGGCATATCGAACACGTCATGGTAAAACGGCATACGGTGCACAATGCCGCGCCGTGCATCAATCATGCCCGGTAAGGTGATGGCGATAGCGGTAAGGCGTTCAAGTTTGCGCTGGTGACGGATGAAGAACTGGTCGATTTCGGCGATGATGCGCTGCATCAGCGGCTGCGGGGCCTGCTCGGGCAGCGGCAGCACCTCTTCCACCACCAGTTTACTGCTCAGATCGCGCAGCCCCAGGGTGATCGACCCCAGGCTGATGCGTGCGGAAAGATAATGCCAGGCCTGAGTATCCAGGGCTAAACCGATGGCGGGACGCCCGCGGCTGCCGGGATCCTGAAATTCCGTTTCCAGCACCAGATGCGCCTGAATCAGTTCACGGACAATTTTGGTGATACTGGCGGGAGCCAGTTGGGCTTTTTTGGAAAGCTCAATGCGCGAAATAGGACCAAACTGATCGATCAGGCGATACACAGCACCGACGTTGGTTTGTTTGATTTGATCAATATGGCCGGGCTGCCCATCGGGGATCACTCAAGGAACTCCTGTTATTTTCGCGCTTCAAAATAAAGATTAGAGGCTATGGTGGGGTTTTTGCTATATGTCGTCAACTATTTGATTCGTTATGTGATTCGGTGCACATATTGCGTGAAAACACGTTCGGAATTGACTGGAAATACAGCAGTTTTTGTCATAGGTCAGAGCCCGTCCTCCGCCATCATCATTGCCATAAACGCCGTCGCCGACGCCGTCATGGGCCGTTCGGCGTGATTCACCAGCCAGAGTTGCGTGGTGCCTTCCATTTTTCCAAAGCGTAAATAGCGCACGCCCTCGACCTGAATACGCAAATACGAGGCCGGTAAAATCGAGACGCCAAGCCCCGCCGCCACCAGCCCGATAATGGTCAGCGGTTCGCCGACTTCCTGCGTGATATAAGGCGTGATCCCCTGCGTTTTCAGCTGCACCAGAATGTCGTCATACAGTGACGTCCCCACGTCTTTAGAGAAAAACACGAAGGGCTGATCGGCAAGATGCTGAAACGTCAGTTCGCCTGCGGGAAGATCGTTAAGCGGATGGTCTTTGTGCACCACGGCAATCAGCGGCTCCGACCACACCTGCTGATGCGCCAGCTGCGGCGGCAATTCGCCGTTGCGCATGATCCCCAGATCGAGTTTTCCTTCCAGAAGCGGTTCGATCTGCTGTTTGCTGTTGAGCTGCTCAATGCGGATATTCACCGCGGGATAAGTCAGGCGAAAACGGTGCAAGGTACGGGAAACACGCTGGAGAAAAGGCGCTGATGAGGTCAGCCCGAGGGTCAGATTGCCCGCCTCGCCACGGTGAATACGCGCCGCCTGTTCCGAGGCTTCCTCCACACGCTGTAAAATCTGCCGCGCTTCCGGCAGGAAAGCGGCACCCGCCTGTGTCAGCCGCACCGTGCGGTTGCTGCGATAAAACAGCGCCGCGCCCACGTGGGCCTCCAGTGCCTGAATTTGCTGGCTCAGCGGCGGCTGCGAAATGTGTAAACGCTCCGCCGCGCGGCCGAAATGCAACTCATCAGCGACGGCGATAAAGTAACGCAGGTGGCGCAGTTCGATGTGGCTCATGGCGCGGGTCTGACTCCGATTGATATCTTAAACATATCGTTTCAGCGAAATTAATATATTAGACAATATAAAGCCGACTGTTAAAATTTTCATACATTTTCAAATAATTTTTATTATCACCCTGGTTAAGGACTCTCAGTGAAAACCACCCGGCGGAATGCCGCTGCACCCTCCCGCGACTCAGTGAATGACGACGAACTCAATCCGGACATGCCCGTCGTCCGCTCCGGCCTTAAAACACCTTTCATTAAACGTGGTACACCGCAATTCATCCGCGTCACCCTCGCCCTGTTTTCGGCGGGCCTGGCGACCTTTGCGCTGCTCTACTGCGTTCAGCCCATATTGCCGGTGCTGTCCCATGATTTCGGCGTGTCGCCGGCCACCAGCAGCCTGTCGCTGTCGTTGTCTACCGGTCTGATGGCCATCGGTCTGCTGTTCACCGGGCCGGTTTCTGACGCCGTCGGGCGCAAATCAGTGATGGTGGTGGCGCTGCTGCTCGCGGCAGGCTGCACGCTGGTCTGTTCGGTGATGCAAAGCTGGGACGGCATTCTGATGATGCGCGCCCTGATCGGCCTGTCGCTCAGCGGCGTGGCTGCGGTGGCGATGACCTATCTGAGCGAAGAAATTCACCCGAGCGTGGTGGCGTTCTCGATGGGGTTATACATCAGCGGGAACTCCATTGGTGGCATGAGCGGGCGTCTGGTCAGCGGCGTACTGACGGATTTCTTCTCCTGGCGCATCGCCATTGCGGTGGTCGGTGTCTTCGCGCTGGCGGCGGCAATCATGTTCTGGCGAATTCTCCCGCCGTCTAAGCACTTTCGAGCCAGCTCGCTGAAACCGCGCAAGCTGCTGATCAACTTTAAATTGCACTGGCGCGACAGCGGTTTGCCGCTGCTGTTTATCGAAGGTTTTCTGCTGATGGGCAGCTTCGTGACCATGTTTAACTATATCGGTTATCGCCTGCTCGGCACGCCGTACAACATGAGTCAGGCCATTGTCGGGATTTTATCGGTGGTGTACCTGATGGGCACCTACAGCTCCCCCAAAGCGGGCGTGCTGACCGGTGTTTATGGCCGAGGTCCGGTACTTATCGGTGCCACCGGCATCATGCTGCTGGGCATTGTGATCACCGCGTTTTCACCGGTCTGGCTGATTTTCATCGGCATGATCCTGGTCACCGGCGGGTTCTTCGCCGCGCACTCGGTCGCCAGCGGCTGGATCGGACGCCGCGCGCGCCGTGCCAAAGGCCAGGCTTCCTCACTGTACCTGTTCTGTTATTACGCCGGGTCAAGCGTCGCCGGTACGCTTGGGGGATTCTTCTGGCACGCCTACGGCTGGTACGGGATCACCGGGTTCATCAGTTTGATGCTGGTTGCCGGCCTGGGGGTTGGGGTGAAACTGATGCGGTTATCTGAGAATTGACGCGCACTTGCGCAAATGATAATTGTTATCATGTAAATTCACTTTGCCAGGCAGGTTTTTATGACACCGAACACGGATTCCGCCGCCACATGTTGCATTGTCGGCGGCGGCCCCGCGGGCTTAATGCTGGGGTATTTGCTGGCGCGCAAGGGCATCGATGTGACGGTGCTGGAAAAACACCGTGATTTTCTTCGCGATTTTCGCGGCGACACCATCCATCCTTCCACCCTCGACATTATCTGGCAGCTCGGTTTTCTCGACGAGTTTCTGAAACTTCCGCATCAGCGGGCTGAAAAACTTTACGGCGAGATTGACGGCAAGGAAACCACGCTGGCGGATTTCAGCCATCTGCCGACACAATGCAAATTCATCGCGTTTATGCCGCAGTGGGATTTTCTTAATTTTATCGCCGGTAAAGCCGCCCTGCTGCCGAATTTCCGGTTGATCCATCACGCACAGGTGTTGTCGTTGCAGGAAGAGAAAGGCCAGGTAACCGGCGTGATTGCCGACGTGGCGGGCGAAACACAGACCTTCAACGCCGATCTGGTGGTGGGCTGCGACGGGCGCAATTCAATTGTGCGTGAAAAGGCCGGTATGGAAATTCGCCGTTATGGCGCGCCGCGCGACGTGCTGTGGCTTAAAATCAACAAGCGCCCGGACGATCCGCAGTGGTCAATGGGCCACCGCGGTCCGAAGAAAAACTTCATCATGATCGACCGGGGTGATTACTGGCAGTGTGGCTATTCCATCCCCAAAGACAGCCTCGACGCGCTCAAAGCGCAAGGGATCCCGCCGTTCCTCGATCTTCTGGCCGGGGTATCGCCGTTCGAACGCGCACGCTTAGCCGAGGATATTCTCAGCTGGGACGACGTGCGTCTGCTGGTGATCCGCATCGACCGTCTGAAGGCGTGGGCGAAACCGGGGCTGCTGTGCATCGGCGATGCGGCTCATGCCATGTCGCCTATCGGCGGCGTCGGCGTGAATCTGGCGATTCAGGATGCGGTGGCGACCGCGAATATCATCACTGAACCTTTGAAAGCCGGACGCCTGACGCTCAGGCATTTAAAGCGCATCCAGCGCCGCCGCGCGTTTCCGACATGGGCGACGCAGTCGCTACAAATTATGATCAGCCGTGCGGGGCAAAAAAAACGCACCAAACCTCCCTCCCGGATGGAGGCATGGCTGCGCGGGCGCAAATTTATCCCGTTCTTGTTTGGGCGCCTGATTGGCGTGGGGTTTTATCGGGAAATCCCGAAGCTTTGATTTTGGGTTGGCCGCCCAAACGGGCCTTAAGGTCAAAACCGTGGGTTGCCACCCACACGGGCCTTAAGGTCAAAACCGTGGGTTGCCACCCACACGGGCCTTAAGAGGCGCCTATCGCCGCGCCTCTTAAGAATCTCCGGCTCTTTTACTGCGCGCTACCGCTTGCTGGCTATGTTTCAGTTACCACGGCGTAAGGCTGGAAATCTTGCCGCTGCGCGGTACCTTCGTTTCGGGATTGCAGCCTCTGGTCTGCAACCTCTCACTCAGCAAGATTTCTGAATCGCCCGCACGATCTTAAATTCAAAACCCATTCCCATTGGCTTTTCAAATCAAAATCAGTGAGGTTGTGAAGTAATAGCCTGAGGCCGGATCCAAAATTCCGCCGGAGGCAAGATTTCTGAATCACCCGCACGATCTTAAATTCAAAACCCATACCCGTTGGCTTTTCAAATCAAAATCAGTGAGGTTGTGAAGTAAAAGCCTGAGGCCGGTTCCAAAATTCCGCCGGAGGAGAGGCGCAAAACCGCGCGTCTTTTTGCGCGGGTTGTAGCCCGAACGAAGGGCACCGCGAAGCGGCGGGATTTTGCGGCTATCGCTGCGGCATCTGAAACATAGCCCGCGAGCGGAGCGCGCAGTAAAAGAGCCGGAGATTCTTAAGAGGCGCGGCGATAGGCGCCTCTTAAGGCCCGTGTGGGTGGCAACCCACGGTTTTGACGTTGACGTTGAAGTTGAAGTTGAAGTTGAAGTTGAAGTTGAAGTTAAAATCAGTTTTAAACATCCCTCTTATTCCCCGCTAAACATCACATATTTTGATATTCCCCTCTTTTTCATCACCCATAATTGATAAACGTCATGACGCCCGGTGCGCTATTTCGGCACAGTGCCCGCCTTTCATTTGGATCCATATTGACTCTCGGGGATACAACATTATGTGGGAATTACTGATCGGGCTGGTGGTTGCCGTGTTTGTCGGGCGGTACATCATTAAAGGCTATTCGCCCACCGGCGTGCTGATGGTCGGCGGCCTTCTGCTGCTGGTGATAAGCGTGTTAATGGGCCACAGCGTGCTGCCTGAAGGGGCGAAAAGCACCGGCTGGAACACCACGGATATCGTGGAATACGTCAAAATTCTGCTGATGAGCCGCGGTGGCGATCTCGGGATGATGATCATGATGCTGTGCGGTTTCGCCGCCTACATGACGCACATCGGCGCGAACGACGTGGTCGTGCGGCTGGCGTCGCGTCCGCTGAAAATGATCAACTCCCCTTATATTCTGATGGTGGCGGCCTACATTCTGGCGTGCCTGATGTCGCTGGCCGTCTCCTCGGCAACCGGGCTGGGCGTGCTGCTGATGGCCACCCTGTTCCCGATCATGGTCAACGTCGGCATCAGCCGTGGTGCAGCAGCGGCGATTTGTGCCTCCCCTGCGGCCATCATTCTTTCACCGACCTCCGGGGACGTGGTGCTGGCCGCGCAGGCGGCGAACATGCCGCTGGTGGATTTTGCGTTTAAAGCCACTCTGCCGATTTCCGTGGCCGCCATCGTGGCGATGGCCGTTGCCCATTTCTTCTGGCAGCGTTACCTCGATAAACGTGAAACCCCCGAAACGGTGGATGCCCTGGATTCCAATAAAGAAGATGTGGTGGAAACCAATGCGCCCGCGTTCTACGCCATTCTGCCCTTCACGCCCATTATCGGGGTGCTGATTTTTGACGGCAAATGGGGACCGGGGCTGCACATTATTACCATTCTGGTGATCTGCATGTTGCTGACGGCGTTGATTGAAACCGTACGTAACCGCAGCGGGAAAATCGTGTTCGCCGGTCTGGACGTTGCCTATCGCGGCATGGCCGATGCCTTCGCCAACGTGGTGATGCTGCTGGTCGCGGCAGGTGTCTTCGCGCAGGGGCTGAGCACCGTCGGTTTCATCAGCAGCCTGATCGGTCTGGCGCAAAACTTCGGTTCCGGCAGCCTGCTCATGATGCTGGTTCTGGTGGTGATCACCGTGCTGGCGGCCATGACCACCGGTTCCGGTAACGCCTCTTTCTATGCATTTGTGGAACTTATTCCGAAACTGGCGGCGAAAATGGGCATAAACCCGGAATATCTGGTGATCCCGATGCTGCAGGCCTCAAACCTCGGACGCACCATTTCGCCGGTGTCAGGCGTGATCGTCGCCGTCGCCGGTATGGCAAAAATCTCCCCGTTCGAAGTGGTCAAACGCACCTCCGTGCCCGTACTGGTCGGCCTGATTGTGGTGATCGTCGCCACTGAAATTCTGGTGCCGGTGCGTTAAACCTTCCCCATTTGATTACCTGAAGCCTTCATGCTGAATCAAGGCGGCAACCGGGTCAGCCCCGTGAGCATACAAAAGTATGTGAACGGGGCGTACCAAGGGGCCAACGCGGAGATGGCGTGAAGGATTAAGGTATTGATCACATAAATACGATATCGGCTACCGCTAACTCAGGTTAAGCTACTGCGCCTTGAAGGTCGGGGAAGACTCTCCGTGCTGACTGGGTGAAAAAACCCGCGTAATAAAGGTTTTTTATGTCGAATAATCCGGGCTATAAACGTATTGGTGGGTGGTTACTGGCCCCGATGGCGTATCTGATTGTGACGTTGTTAAGCGTGGCATTAATGCTGGCATTGTTTTCCATGGCATTATTTATGCCGGAATCGCGGGATTACTTACTCACCAATTCGCAGGCATTTACCCTGCAATGGTATTTTTCCGTAGTGACCACATTAGCGATGGGGGTATTTACCGTCGCCGTGTTGTGGCAATTCTGCAAGCGTGCCAAAGCCTTGCCGAAAATGTATATTATCTGGTTACTGTGCACCGTGTTGCTGGCCGTAAAAGCCTTTGCATTCTCGCCGGTTACCGATGATCTGGCCGTGCGTAACTTATTGTTACCTTTATTGGCTGCCGCGGTGTTTGTGCCTTATTTCAAACGCTCTCTGCGGGTTAAAGAAACCTTCACGGAATAACCCTGAAGTTTTAATGTTTATTATGTCCGGGCAATTGTCATGACCTCTTATTTATTACTGTTTGTCGGCACCATGCTGGTAAATAACTTCGTTCTGGTGAAGTTTCTTGGGCTGTGCCCGTTTATGGGCGTCTCTAAGAAACTGGAATCGGCTATCGGCATGGGGCTGGCGACCACGTTCGTTATCACCCTGTCCAATATCTGCTCATGGATGGTCAACACCTTCATCCTGATGCCGCTGGAGCTGGTTTATCTGCGCACGATGGCGTTCATTCTGGTCATCGCCGTGGTCGTGCAGTTCACCGAAATGGTGGTGCGTAAAACCAGCCCGTCGCTGTATCGCCTGCTCGGCATCTTCCTGCCGCTGATTACCACTAACTGCGCCGTGCTCGGCGTGGCGCTGCTGAACATTAACCAGCAGCTGAACTTCATGCAGTCTGCGCTGTACGGCTTCGCCGCATCGCTCGGCTTCTCGCTGGTCATGGTGCTGTTCGCCGCTATCCGTGAACGCCTGGTGGTGGCTGACGTCCCTGCGCCATTCAAAGGTTCTTCCATTGCGCTGGTCACCGCCGGTCTGATGTCGCTGGCCTTTATGGGCTTCACGGGTCTGGTGAAATTCTAATGTTTGAATTATGGGTAGCGATTGGCGCGCTGACCGCTCTGGCGCTGGTTTTTGGCCTGCTGCTGGGTTACGCCTCGCGTCGTTTTGCCGTGGAAGGCAACCCGGTTGTCGATCAGATTGACGATATTCTGCCGCAAAGCCAGTGCGCGCAATGCGGATATCCCGGCTGTAAGCCTTACGCCGAAGCCGTTGCCAACGGCGACAACATCAATAAATGTGTGCCGGGTGGCGAAGCCGTGATGCTCAAGCTGGCCACGCTGCTTAACGTTGAACCGCAGCCGATGGGCGAAGACGCCGCCGCGGCGGTACCGGTGCGCCGAGTGGCCTACATCGATGAAAGCAACTGCATCGGCTGCACCAAGTGCATTCAGGCCTGCCCGGTGGATGCCATCGTGGGTGCCACCCGCGCCGTGCATACCGTGATCACTGATTTATGTACCGGCTGTGACCTGTGCGTCGCGCCTTGTCCGACGGACTGCATCGAAATGCTGCCGATCAAAACCACCACCGCAAACTGGAAGTGGGATATGCAATCCATTCCGGTTCAGGTCATCCATGCGGAGTAACATGTTTAATCTGTTTGCCGCGCTCAAAAAAGACAAAGTCTGGGACTTCGACGGCGGTATTCATCCGCCGGAAATGAAGACGCAGTCGAGCCACGTTCCGCTGCGCAACGTGCCGCTGCCTGAGCGCTTTATCATCCCTCTTCAGCAACATCTTGGCCCTGAAGGCGAGCTGTGCGTCAGTGCGGGCGACCGCGTATTAAAAGGTCAGCCGCTGACGACAGGCCGTGGCCGTACCGTGCCCGTGCATTCGCCGACGTCAGGCGTGATCACGGCCATCGAACCGCACATCACCGCGCACCCTTCCGGCCTGAAAGAACTGTGCGTGCTGATTGAAGCCGACGGTCAGGACACCTGGTGCGAGCGCGAACTGATTGCCGATTACCGCCAGCTTTCTGCCGATGAGCTGAATCAGCGCATCAGCCAGGCCGGTATCGCCGGGCTGGGCGGCGCAGGCTTCCCGACCGCCAGTAAGCTGGCAGGCGGCCTGACCTCCACCCGCACGCTGATCCTCAACGCGGCCGAATGTGAACCCTACATCACCGCCGATGACCGGCTGATGCAGGAACACGCGACGGAGATCCTGCAGGGCACGCGCATTCTGTGCCACATGCTGCATCCGGAGCGCGTGCTGATTGGCATCGAAGACAACAAACCTGAAGCCATTGCGGCGTTCAAAGCGGCGATCGGTGCGGATATTACCGACGGCGTGCGTTTCGAACTGCGCGTGGTGCCGACCAAATACCCTTCCGGCGGCGCCAAACAGCTGACCAAAATTCTGACCGGCCTCGAAGTGCCGAAAGGCCATCACTCGTCGTCCATCGGCGTGCTGATGCAAAACGTCGGCACGGTGTATGCCATCAAACGCGCCATCATCGACGGCGAACCGCTGATCGAACGCGTGGTGACGCTGACCGGTGAAGCGATGGCGAAACCGGGCAACGTCTGGGCGCGTCTGGGAACACCGGTGGCGCACCTGATGCAGGAAGGCGGATTGCAGCCTCAGGGCGACAAAAAGATGGTGATCATGGGCGGCCCGCTGATGGGCTTTACCCTGCCGTCGCTTGACGTGCCTGTGGTGAAAATTTCCAACTGCCTGCTGGCACCGTCTGAATCCGAACTGGGTCAGCAGGAGCCGGAAGAAGCCTGTATCCGTTGCAGCCTGTGCGCGGAGGCCTGCCCTGCCGGTTTGCTGCCGCAACAGCTTTACTGGTTCAGCAAAGGTGAAGAGCACGAGAAAGCCCGCAATCACAATTTGTTTGATTGCATCGAGTGCGGCGCGTGCGCCTATGTCTGCCCGAGCAACATTCCGCTGGTGCAGTATTACCGTCAGGAAAAGGCCGAAATCCGCGCCATTGATGCCGAAACCGCCCGTGCTACCGAAGCCAAAGCGCGTTTCGAAGCCAAACAGGCGCGCATGGAACGCGAGAAGTTAGCGCGTGAAGAGAAACATCAGAAAGCCGCCGTGAAGCTCAGTGAAACGCCGGTGCAAGACGCGCCAGCCGAAGAGAAACCGGTAGCTGAAACGCCGGACGTCGATCCGCGTCAGGCCGCACTGGCGGCGGCGATTGCCCGTGCCAAAGCGAAAAAAGCCGCCGCGCAGCAAGACATCCCCGTGGCCTCAGAACCGGTGCCTGAAACGCCACCGGCTGCCGGAGACGACCGTAAAGCCGCCGTGGCCGCCGCCATCGCCCGCGTCAAAGCCAAAAAAGCCGGCACCGGCGTGGTAGTCGAAGCAAAGGACAGTGAGCTGAACGTTGCGCCTGCCGCCGATGCGGATGCAGATCGCAAAGCCGCTGTGGCCGCCGCCATTGCCCGCGTCAAAGCCAAAAAAGCCGCTGCCGCACAGCCTGCCGGTGAAACAACCGGTGTGGAAAACGTGGCAACGGCACCGGCTGAACTCACCGCTGACGACAAACGCAAAGCCGCTGTCGCCGCCGCGATTGCCCGTGCCAAAGCGAAAAAAGCCGCCGCGCAGAGTGATTTACAAGACGACGCTCCATCAGAAAAAGACCCATCACAACAAGAAAGCGATCCACGTAAAGCCGCCGTGGCTGCTGCGATCGCCCGAGTTAAGGCCCGCAAAGCCGCTCAGACCATGTCGAACGAGGAATAGATGGCCTTCAGGATCGCAAGTTCACCTTTTACGCATAACCGCCAGAGCACCAGCACCATCATGATGATGGTGATCCTGGCCTGTGTTCCCGGCCTGATCGCTCAGGTCTGGTTTTTTGGTTATGGCACACTGGTTCAGCTGACGCTGGCCATTATGATTGCTCTGCTGGCAGAAGGCGCGGTGCTGCAACTGCGCAAACAACCGGTGAAAAAACGTCTGGGCGATAACAGCGCCCTGCTGACGGCGGTGTTGCTGGGCATCAGCCTGCCGCCGCTCGGGCCGTGGTGGATGGTGGTGCTCGGCACCATATTCGCCATCATTATTGCCAAACAGTTGTACGGCGGGCTGGGACAGAATCCGTTTAACCCGGCGATGGTCGGCTACGTGGTGCTGCTGATTTCGTTCCCGGTCCAGATGACCACCTGGTTACCGCCGGACGTGCTGCAACATCATCACGTCGGTTTTACCGACACACTGCTGACCATTTTCACCGGTCACAACAGTCAGGATCTGACCGCCTATCAGCTGAACATGAATGTCGATGGCGTGACGCAAGCCACTCCGCTGGATGCGTTTAAAACCGGGCTGCGCTCAGGGCATTCGGCTGAACAGATCCTTGCCACCCCGCTGTTTGGCGGTTCGCTGGCCGGTCTTGGCTGGCAGTGGATTAATCTCGGATTTCTGGCCGGTGGCCTGTATCTGATGTGGCGTAAAATTATCAGCTGGCACATTCCGGTGGCCATGCTCGGCATGCTGACATTCTGTGCGGCGATTGCCTGGGGTCTGGCTCCGGAGAGCTACTCGTCGCCGCTGGTGGGGCTGTTCTCCGGCGCGACCATGCTTGGTGCCTTCTTCATCGCCACCGACCCGGTCACCGCTTCCACCACGCCGAAAGGCCGTCTGGTGTTCGGTGCCCTCATCGGCTTACTGATTTGGCTTATCCGCACCTATGGCGGCTATCCCGACGGCGTGGCCTTTGCCGTTCTGCTGGCAAATATCACCGTGCCATTGATTGATCACTACACGCAACCGCGTGTCTACGGGCATCGCTGAGGAAGAATTATGTTAGCGACAATGCGACGCCACGGCCTGATTCTGGCATTTTTTGGCGCACTGATGACCGGTATGACTGCCATCGTTAACCTGCTGACCAAACCGACCATTGAGCATCAGGCGCTGTTACAGCAGAAAACCCTGTTCGATCAGGTTATTCCTGCCAGTGTGTACGATAACAACCTGCAGGATGAATGTTACAACGTCACCGATGAGTCACTGGGCACCGCCACCCCGCACCGGATGTATCTGGCGCGCAAAGGCGGAGAACCGGTGGCTGCCGTGGTGGAAACTACCGCGCCTGACGGCTATTCCGGTGCGATTCAGTTACTGGTGGCGGCGGATTTCAACGGCAAAGTTTACGGCTCCCGCGTGCTTGAACAGCATGAAACGCCGGGGCTGGGCGACAAAATTGAAGTGCGTATTTCTGACTGGATCAAGCATTTCGCCAATCAGACCGTCAATGGCGCCAGCGATGAGCGCTGGGCGGTGAAGAAAGACGGCGGTATGTTTGATCAGTTCACCGGCGCGACCATCACCCCGCGCGCCGTGGTGCGTTCCGTGAAACGGACTGCATTATTTATCGGGACGGTACCGTCTCAGCTCTCCCAACTTACCCCTTGCGGAGCCCGTGATGAGTGAAGCCAAAAAGATAATCGTTCAGGGTCTGTGGACCAATAACTCCTCGCTGGTTCAGCTGCTGGGCCTTTGCCCGCTGCTGGCCGTGACCTCCACCGCCACCAATGCGCTCGGTTTAGGCCTGGCGACCACGCTGGTGCTGACCTGCACCAACGGCATGATTTCCGCGTTCCGTAAGTGGATCCCGGATGAAATCCGTATTCCGATTTACGTACTGATTATCGCCTCGGTGGTGAGCACCGTAGAGATGCTGATCAACGCCTACGCGTTCGGGCTGTATCAGGCGCTGGGGATCTTCATTCCGCTTATCGTCACCAACTGTATTGTGGTGGGGCGTGCGGAAGCCTGTGCGGCGAACAGTCCGGTACATCTGGCGGCGCTGGATGGCGCAATGACCGGGCTGGGTGCCACCTGCGCGATGTTCGTGCTCGGCTCGATGCGTGAAATTCTCGGCAGCGGCGTGCTGTTTAACGGCGCGGATCTGCTGCTCGGCCCCTGGGCCAAAGTGCTGCGTATCGAAGTTATCCACCTTGATAACCCGTTCCTGCTGGCCATGCTGCCGCCGGGCGCCTTTATCGGCCTTGGCCTGCTGCTTGCCGGGAAATACCTGATTGACCAACGCATGAAAGCGCGTAAAGCGGTGCAACATGTTGCCGCTGAAGAAACCCTGCCAAAAGGAAGTGTGCATGAATAAGGAAAAGCGCGTCGCGATCCTCAGCCGTTTGCGGGACAACAACCCGCATCCGACCACCGAACTGGTGTATACCACCCCGTTCGAGCTGTTGATTTCGGTGTTACTTTCCGCGCAGGCCACGGACGTCAGCGTAAACAAAGCGACGGCCAAACTTTACCCGGTCGCCAATACGCCGGAATCGGTTCTGGCGCTTGGCGTGGACGGCGTGAAGGAATACATCAAAACCATCGGCCTGTTTAATGCCAAAGCGGAAAACGTGATCAAAACCTGCCGCATTTTGCTGGAAAAGCATCAGGGTGAAGTACCGGAAGATCGCGCTGCGCTGGAAGCCTTGCCGGGCGTTGGCCGCAAAACCGCCAACGTCGTGCTCAACACCGCCTTCGGCTGGCCGACCATTGCGGTCGATACGCATATTTACCGCGTCTGCAACCGGACAAAGTTTGCGCCGGGCAAAACCGTTGATGACGTGGAAGAGAAACTGCTCAAAGTGGTGCCTGCCGAGTTCAAACTCGACTGCCACCACTGGCTGATCCTGCACGGTCGCTATACCTGCATTGCGCGTAAGCCGCGCTGCGGGTCATGTTTGATCGAGGATTTGTGCGAGAGTAAAGAGAAGGTTTATGCGGAGTGAAAGGGGTTCCCTTTGGATCCCTTTATAAATTTTCTCAGTTGCACTGAAGGCTTTGACCGTGACAATTTCGGTTTCTCAATAACGGTTATCACTCGGCATTTCGTGCCGAAACCGACCAGAGGGGAAAGGCTTTTCCCCTCTGGACTCCCCTCGCTTTTTCAAACACGTGATCCGCGCGCTGGCTATGTTTCAGCAACCTCAGCGACAGGCTGGAAATCTTGCCGCTTCGCGGTGCCTTCATTTCGGGATTGCAGCCTCTGGTCTGCAACTTCTCATTCAGCAAGATTTCTGAATCGCCCGCACGATCTTAAAATCAACGGCAGACTATTTTTATCTTTTAGATAAGTTTATTGGCGCGCTCAAAAATGGCACCGAATGAAGGGTTCGAGACCTGAGGCTCGAAACCTGAAATGAGGGAATCGCGAAGCGATGACATTTTGCGCCACTCTCTATAGCAACAGAATATGGCCGTCGTGCCTGTGATAACGCGCAGTGAAAAGCGAGGGGAAATCCAAAAGGGGAAAAGCACTTTCCCCTTTTGGTCGGTTTCGGCACAGCGTGTTAAGTGATCACTGGGATTAAGAAACCGAAATATTCTCTGTCATTCTTTGGGCTGGTTTGCGGGGCCAACAGCAAAAATTAAATAAAGGATTTCGCCTGCTTCAGCACCACATCACATGCTTTGGTTTTCACTTTCTCTTTCACCTGCGTCAGCCCGCTGCCAAGGTTGTTCAGATCCACACTCTGATCTTTACCGGTTTTCAGTAAACCGCCCAGCCCTTGCTGATAATCCTGGCTTTCTGCGCCCGATGCACTCTGGATACCCAGTTTGCTCAGCAACTGATCTTTGACATTCTCGGTGCTGGCTTTGGAAAGCACGTTATTCTTCACGCAATATTGCAACACACCGGCGACGTTGTTCGCGCTGGTGGAAGTCAGCGCGCTGTCGCCACCGCCGAGCAGTGAGGTCAGGGAGGGCGTCGTGCCGGTGCTGTTGGTGTTTTTACCCGCGCCGTTCAGCCCTTGATTGGCCGCCTGCTGCAACTGCCCCAGCAAATTGTTCTCCGCCTGTGCGCCGCCGGCCAGTAAAATACCGCTTGCCGCCATCGCCAGGATCACCGTTTTTAATGCTTTCATGTTTTATTCCATCCATTTTACTTAAGTCATGCCGCAAAGCTTGAGCCCAAAGATTCATTTCATCAATAGGATTAAGAGAGAGAAAACGCTGATGGCGCTTTATTTAAGCCATGCAGGCGGTTTTTCCAGAGGTTGTTGCGCCAGCCACAGACCGGAGGCGGTGAAGAAATGCTGCGCCAGCGGTGTGGAGCGCCCCGCTTCGGCGACCACCAGCGCGGCGTGGCGGCTCATCGGCGTGATGTCCAGCGGGCAGCGCTTCAGCGCCGGATGCATGTCATCAATCAGATGCCCGCGCGGCACCAGCGCGCAGCCAATACCGACAAAAACGCCCTGCATCAGCTGAAATATCGATGTGCTTTCCAGACGGGGATGAAGTTCCAGTCCGGACTGACGGAAGAAGTTGTCCAGATAACGACGAAAATAGCGGCTGGGCTCGGACAGACACAACGGCAGCGCGACCGCCTGTTCTGCGGTCATCAGGGTCAGGTTTTGCAGCTCAGGGAAATGGTCGGGATGGTAAACCACGTCCACGCCGCCGTCATCGAGCGGTACCAGCTGAAAACGCAGTTCGTTGAGGGTGGAGAATTCGAAGAAACCAATGCCGACATCCACTGAATGGCTGCTCAGCGCTTCAATCAGCTGGTCGGCACTGACTTCCGCGACCCGGTAATCCAGCCCCGGATGCACCAGGCTGACCGCTTTGATTAGCTGCGCCAGCGAGACGCTGCACTGCGGCATGACGCCGATGCGCAGGGTGCCGCTCATGCCCTGCTTTAACGACTCAACCTCCAGCTTCAGCCCTTCGTACACCGCGACAATTTCCCGCGCCCAGCTCAGTACGCGCAGGCCCTCGGCGGTGAAACCTTCAAAATTATTGCCGCGGTTGATCAGGCTAAGCCCGAGTTCTTTCTCAAGATTTTTCAGGCGCATCGACAGGGTCGGCTGGCTGACAAAACTCGCCTCCGCCGCACGGCCAAAATGCCGCTCGCGCTCGAGATTACACAGGTAGATGAGCTGTTTGATGTCCAAAATATTTTCTGATTAAACCTGGGTTATGCCTTATAGATTGTTTTTTATTATAAGCCATAGTGATGTTTATTACGCAGAGGATTGAAACCGGCCAGCGCATCCTGCCGCTGCTCGCGGGCGCGTCGTGCCAGCGCATACGCAGGATCGCCGTTAAAACCGTGGAATCCGCCCGGATAGATGCTGAACTCCACCGGTACACCGGCGCGGATTAACCGGCGGGCGTAGTCGATATTTTCATCAAGGAATAAATCAATCGAACCGACACCCATCCAGACCGGCGGAAGCCCGCTGAGATCCTCTGCACGCGCTGCGGCGGCGTAACAGGAAATCTCCGCCAGCCCTGCGTCGCAACCCAGATACGCCTGCCAGCCAAAACGGTTGTCCTCACGTGTCCAGGCGAATTCGCCGGTCACCGGATTAGGGTGACTCTCCGTGACGGTACGGTCATCGAGCATCGGATACATCAGGTTCTGGAACGCCAGTGTCGGGCCGCCACGGTCGCGGGTCAGCAGCGCCAGAGAGGCCGCCAGCCCTGCACCGGCGCTGTCCCCCATCACACCCATATGCGCAGAATCGATACCCAGAGACTCCGCCTGCTCAGCCATCCAGACCAGTGCGGCATAACAATCTTCCAGCGGACCGGGGAACGGTGTTTCCGGCGCGAGACGGTAATCCACCGAGACAATCACACAATCATGCCGCGCCGCCGTCGGACGGGTCAGCGGCATCGACTGCTCCGGGCTGCCCAGCACATAACCGCCACCGTGAATATGCAAAATGCCCATCCGCCCTTTCCGGGCATGTTGCGGCGAAATCACCGCCACACGCACCGCCGGCGCGCCTTTGCTGCCTTCAACGTGATGATGCGTGACACACACCGGCAAGCCGTCATCCTGCGACAAACTTTCCAGCGCCGCCGCCTGACGCTGCTCACGCATGGCGGGCAAAACGGAGGCTTCCAGCACGCGGGCGGGCATCTGGTCGAGCAACGGACGCAGTTCAGGGTCAACAAGGTGGGCAGTTTTCATCGCGGGATCTTTTCTCCATTTTTCATCCCGTCATTTATAGCGCCTTGAGCCGGTTTTAAAAAGTCTGAATTGTTATGGCTTATGACTGATTACGTTCGGATATTTTACGACGTTAAGCCGATATAACCCTGGATCCCCATATAAATTCCGACCAGCCCGATCAGCACACTGGAAAAATACGGTGCCCTGCGCGCCAGCGTATTTAACCCGCTCCAGCGTTTAGCTGCCTGCCGGACACTCACTGCGGCAGCCACCCCGACAGTCACCAGCGTCACCGCCAGCCCGATACTGAAACACACCACCATCGTCGCACCCAGCGCCAGTTGTTTGAGCTGAATGCAGATCAGTAGCACCGTCACAGCGGCCGGACAGGGGATTAACCCGCCGGTCAGACCGAAAAACAGGATCTGCCCGTTGGTCACTTCCGCACTCGCAAAGCGGCGCTGAATATCGCTGGCATGTGCACGTTCATGTGCATCCTGATATTCCTGCGGCGACAGGCTGATCGGCGTCATGCTGCGCAGATGGCCCAGCCCCTGAGGTGGCAGGTGGCGATGTACATTGTTGTGAGCATGGGCGGGAGCGTGGTGATGATCATGATGATGCCCGTGCGCGTGCTCCCTTTTCCACAACCGCTCACCCCGCCAGGTGCGCCAGAACATCCACAACGCCGTGCCGAGGATGATCACCGCAGACACCATTTGCATCCAGGGTTCCACCGCGTCGGCAGTTAAACGGTTGCTCAGATACATGCCGCCAAAGGCAATGATCCAGACAATCGCCGTGTGCGACACCGTGGCCGCCAGCCCGAGTAAAACGGCCTGCCGGACGGTCCCTTTAATCGCGATGATAAAGGCGGCCATCATGGTTTTCGAATGGCCTGGCTCAAGCCCGTGCAAAATCCCCAGCAATATGGCGCCGGGTATAAACATCCACGCATTTCCCTGCTGCAAAAGTGCTGAAAAGTCATTCATGGTGAAGTATCTCATTGAGGTAAGCGCAGGAATTCTACTCCCCCCCAGTATCAAATACTACCCCCCAGTATACTGGCAATGCTAAGCTGGCCCGGCATTTCGCGTCATACAAGGAGTTAACATGTCCCACACTATTCGCGATAAACAGAAGCTGAAGGCCCGTACCAGCAAGATCCAGGGCCAGGTGGCGGCGTTAAATAAAATGCTGGATGAACCCCACGAATGCGCCGCTGTTTTACAACAAATCGCGGCGATCCGCGGCGCGGTGAACGGGCTGATGCGGGAAGTGATCAAAGGCCATCTGACTGAACATATTGTTCACGAGGCCGATGAGGTCAAACGCGAAGCCGATCTGGATGTGGTGCTGAGCGTGCTGAATTCCTATGTGAAGTAGTACGCTCAACACCCCGGCTACCAGATGATCCTGACCCCCAGATTCCCGCTGACGTCTTCGCGGTGATTGCTGTCGTCGTCGCTGGTGTGGCTGGCAGATGAATACAGTTCGATTTGCCGGCTGATACTGGCCGCTAACCCCACGCCAACTTCCAGTGCGGTACTTCCGGCGTCCTGCGTGAGGCGATCATTACCCAGCGTGACGCTGGTGGTATCGTCAAATTCATGCCACACGTTGACCGTCAGGAACGGCTGCAGACGCCGTTCAGCCTCCCCGTAACTCCCCTGCACCCGCGCGCCGACCCGGCCTGTGTACACCGTATCCTTACTGTATTTAATCGATGAAATGCCGTCGTTGCTGTCATCGAGGCTCAGACGCTGTCCGATGATTTGCGCCTGCGGTTCCAGCGACCAGCGTTCTGTCAGGGGGATCGGATACCCGGTTTCCAGTGACGCAGACCAGAGTTTGCCTCCGACATCTGCATCGTTACCGCGCCCGGACGTGGTCGAGCCGTTAAGCCAGGTGTGGATCACCACCAGATCGACATAAGATTGCCCCTTCCCGTGGTGCGTCCAGTACGCGCCCGCGCTGTTACCTTCCAGTGTCATATTGCCCGCCCAGGCATCCGGCTGAGCACGGATGAAACCGCGCACATCACCTTTGGCCCGCGTGAAACCGTAAAAGATGCCTGCGTTATCCTGTTCGCCGGCCAGCAAATCCTGACCGACCTGAAGCCCGGCGTAATGACCGTCGAATGACGGCGATGTGGTACCGGACCAGGATTGCTCGCTGTGGACGCCGAAGGTTCTGGCCCAGCCTGCCGCCTGTCCCGTGGTGTTCACCTGCCCCTGACGGTCATGATAGGTGGCGATCTGATGGATGCCGATCTGCTGCGCAACGGGTGCGACCGCCTGATACAGCGGCGCTTCCTGCCGGTAAAGCGGCACAGCGGTATCGACCGGGGGTGACGTCGGGACGACGGGCGGCGCAACCGGGGGAATGTCCGGCGGGGTCACGGCTGGCGTCACGGACGGAGACTCTGGCGCGGTGACCGGCGGCGTCACGGGTGGCGTCACCGGCGGCGTGACCACAATCAGTGAGTTGCGCAGATACCAGCTCTGCGCATCGTCGCTGCTGCCACGAAACAGCAAATAATCATAGGCTCCTGCGGAAACCGAACCGCCTGCCAGCGTAAAGGCGCTGGCGGTCGTGGTCGCGCCGTTAGTGGCTTCCACCAGCATAATGCCGGAACCCGCCGTCGCTACGCCCGTTCCGCCAACATTGGTGACCTGAATCTGTGTGCTGCCGCTGGCCTGCCCGCCGGAAATCACCAGCCGGTCAGATGCCGAATCATCACCGTTTAGCACCGTCTGCAACTTCAGCACGCCGTTATCGCCCACGTAATTGCCGTGAATAGTCAGACGATCTTGGGTGCTGCCTGCGCTGTCAGTCAGATCGAGCGTCCCGGCATTGGTGACGGTAACGTCATTCGCGCCGCCAAAGCCCGCAATGTCCGCCGCACTTTGCCCTCCCGCCAGCAATACGCTGGTGGAATCGATGCTGAGGGTGCCGGTTTGCGTGGTGGCATCACCCAGCACCAGCGGACGGGTCACCGACAGTTGCGAGGCGGATTGCAGCAGCACACTTTCCCAGTCGATGAAGCGCGACGGGTCACTCAGTTGCGAATTTTCCAGCGTCAGCTGATCCTGCCCCGCGCCGCCCTGAAGTAAGGGCATGGCCGCCAGATTGACGTCGGTCAGACGACGCAGCGTCACGCTGTCGTCCCCTGCGCCCATGTCTGCGGAGCCGCTGAGCGTCCCGCTGTTTTGCCAGATAAAGACGTCATTACCACCGGAAAATTGCACCGCGACGCCGTTACCGGTGAGATCACCACTGTTAATCAGCGTGCTGTTGTCGTTGCTTTCGACATGCACGGCACGCTCATTACCGGAGGTGACCGAACCGGTATTTATGATGGTTACCGCGCCAGCAGGGCTGTCGATGCCGTCGCGTCCTGCGCTGATCATGCCGTTATTGGTCAGCGTTCCGCCGCCGGTGGCAAGCACACCACGCGCACTGGTGCTGGTGATCGTGCCGGTCGCCGTGTTGGTGAAATCGGCACTGCCGCCGAAATACACGCCGTTGGCAAAATCCCCGCTGGTGGAAAGCGAGCCGGAGTTGATCACGCTGCCCAGAGTTGCGCCACCGTCGTTATTGATGGCATTAGCGCCCAGCCCCTGTGTCACCACGGTTCCGCTGTTGCTGATGGAATTGTCGCTGCCATTCGCCTGTAAACCGGACGCGTTGGTGCCGCTGGTGGTGATGCTGCCGGTATTAGTGAGCTGGTTGCCGCTGCCCTGTGCATAAATCCCGGAGGAAAGCGTACCGGAGGTCGAGATGCTGCCCGCATTAAGCAGGGTGTTGTTTCCGACGGTGGCCGGTGAACTGCCAAAACTGATTATTCCGCTGGAATTCTCCCCGCTGGTGATAATTTGCCCGCCGGACTCGTTGATGGCCTGACTGGTGGTCCCTGAAAGATAGATACCTTCCGACTGAAAGCCCTGCGTGGTGATGGTGCCAACATTGTGCAGGGAGTTACCGGCCAGACGGGCGGAAATACCGTCGAAACTGTCATTGGTGATGTTCAGCGTACCGCGCTGGAAAACCGTGCTGTCGCTGTAAACCAGGACACCGTTTTGATCGTTTAAATTCAGAATAGTGCCAGTGTTAATATTGACCGTGACATTGTCACTTCCCACCACCGCGGTGGCCCCCATCGCGGAGGGGTTGGGTGCAGCGACAGAGCACGTCACGGTCTGTCCTGATACCGGATTAAAGATGTCGCAGCCTGCCAGTGCCGCCTCAGAAAGGCTCAGGCTGACCAGACAGGCCACCATTTTCTTACAAGAGCACGCAGCAGAAATCTTAAGCTTCTTCACTACACACCTCCCCGCCCCAGCGCAGGTTTTGTCTAATTTGGGTTAAGGGTAGTAAATAAATATGACTTAAGACGCGGCGAATAATTTTTTTGGGAGGAAATCCACAGGGGCGGGAGCGCTGATGTATATGCAAAAAGGGGCCGCAGCCCCTTTGGTGATTACTGACAGAAAATCAAAAATCAGACGTTATTTTCTGACCTGTTTGGTCGCAAAACCTTTGTTCAGTTTTCGCCAGTACACCAGCCAGGTGATCAGCGCACAGACCACGTAAAACACCAGGAAGACTTTCATCGCGCCAGCCGGTGAATTGGTCAGTGCCAGAGAAATACCGAAGGCTTTCGGGATAAAGAAACCGCCGATCGCGCCGATTGAAGAGATGAAACCGAGTGCCGCTGCGGTGTCGGTGACCGCTTCACGCAGGGCTTCGTCTTCGCTGGCACCGCGCGCTTTCGCCCGGTCGGTGGTCAGTTTACGGAAGATCACGGCAATCATCTGGTAAGTTGAACCACTGCCCAGACCGGCCGTCAGGAACAGCACCATGAACACCGCAAAGAACGCCGGGAAGTTGCCGCCCACGCCATTCACCGGCAGGGTCAGGAACAGCAGACCGGCGAAAATCGCCATCAGAATGTAGTTCACCAGCGTCACGCGGATACCGCCCAGACGGTCGGAAAGCATTCCGCCGGCTGAACGCGCCAGTGCGCCAAAGAACGGGCCGAAGAAGGCGTATTGCAGAATGTTGACGTCAGGGAACTGGGTTTTGGTCAGCATCGCGAACCCTGCGGAGAAGCCGATAAACGAACCGAACGTCGCCAGATACAGCACGCTCATGATCCACAGATGGCCGCGTTTCAGCACCGGCAACTGCTGGCGGATAGAGGCTTTTGACGACGCCAGATCGTTCATACCAAACCAGGCAGCGACGGTACCAATCACCAGGAACGGCACCCAGATCCAGGCCGCATTTTGCAGCCAGATGTCCGCACCGTTAGCCAGCGTTTGTTTATCGCTGAACGCAGCAAACACGCCGAGGGAAATGACCAGCGGAGCCACCAGCTGCATCACGCTGACGCCCAGATTGCCCAGACCGCCGTTGATGCCCAGCGCGCCGCCCTGCTTCGCTTTCGGGAAGAAGAAGCTGATGTTAGACATGCTTGACGCGAAGTTTGCGCCACCGAAACCGCACAGCAGTGCGATAAGCAGGAAGGTATTATAGGACGTGGTGGTGTCCTGCACCGCAAAGCCCAGCCACGCACAAGGCAGAACCAGGAAGATGGTGCTCAGTGCCGTCCAGCGGCGGCCGCCAAACAGCGGGATCATAAAGGAGTAAGGCACCCGCAGCAGCGCGCCGGAAACGGAAGGAATGGCGGTCAGCATGAACAGCTGATCGGTGGTGAAGTTAAAGCCGACTTTGTTCAGATTCACGGAAACCAGGCTGAACAGCATCCAGACGCAGAAGCCCAGTAACAGACAAGGGACGGAGATCCATAAATTTCGGCTGGCGACTTTATGACCGGTCTTTTCCCAAAATGCCGGATCCTCCGGGCGCCAGTCCTGCAACAGGCGGGACGGTTTTTCCGTCGGTGTAGCTGATGTGTGTGACATATGAACCTCGAGTTGAAGCGCGTTATTGTTGTAATGGTGGAGTTATGTCGCACACACTAGGTAGAGCACCGCTTAGGGATGTTGATACAAATCAACGCAAAGGCAGGTGGAAAATGACGATAAAATAACCATGGCCTCTTTGTGAGTATCAGCTTCCTGTCCAATTAACTGCTAATATTCATCAGGTTGATAACGCAATGTGCTTCTTGCTACCGCATCCATACCTCCGATGGAAATAAAGGAGTAATCACAAAGGGGTATAGGGAAAGTCATCCGGATCATAAAAAATGCCCCCTCTTGCCATGCGGTTAACCTAGCCATAATCGGTATATAAAGAATTACTTAACGCTTTTTACAGCCACCGGAAACTCTGTTGATGCTCAAACGCGCCCTGCCTTCTCTCTCGCTTGTCAGCCAGATCACCCTGCTGATGCTGCTTCTCGGCCTGCTGGGCATAGGCGGCATGGGCATGGCGGCGTGGATGGCGGGAAGTATTGAAGGCAATGCCCACGCCATCAATAAGGCCGGTTCGCTGCGTATGCAGAGTTACCGGCTGCTGTCGGAAGTGCCGCTCAGTGGCAAAAACGCTGCGTATATTCGCCAGATGGAGATTGACCAGAACAGCGCCGATTTGTTGCAGGCGGTGGAACGCGAAAACCTGCAACCGCAATTTCTGGCGCTGCGTAATTACTGGCAAACCACGCTGCGCCATCAGGTGATGGCGGCGAAACATCCGCAGGACGTCTCCGCCAATATGGCGGTGTTTGTCGGCCAGCTCGACGTGCTGGTGGCCGCGCTCGAACATAAAACCGAATACCATTTACAGCAGATTTCACTGATTCAGCGCGCACTGGTGGCCGTCACCCTGCTGCTGCTTGCCGTGACCATCTGGTTCCTGCGCCGCCATCTGCTGACACCGTGGCGGAATTTGCTGTCGCAGGCCAGCGCCATCACCGCCGGGGATTTCAGCCACCGCTATCAGCGCAAACGCGTGGCGAACGGTGACGCCCATAATGAGATGGATATCCTCGGCGATTCGCTCAACAGCATGTCTCTGGCCCTGAGGGAAATGGTCGATAATCTGGCGCAGCGTGTGACGGAAAAAACCGCCGATCTGCAACAGAAAAATCAGGTGCTGGATTATCTGTACCGCGT
>NZ_MJIB01000004.1:1040635-1084916 GCF_003697865.1 Rahnella sp. Larv3_ips
CCAGCGAGCCGCTGGATGCGCGGATGCAGCCGGTGCTGAAAGAATTGCAGTCCCTCACGCCGCTGCGGGGAGTGCAGCTGCGTCAGTACGAAAACAACAGCGCCGAGGTGTTCAATGAGTTCAATAATGCCTCGCCGCGCCAGCCGGTCAGCCCGAAAGTCGGTGAACAGACGGATGAGGACGGGGATTCACTGAGCTGGAGCCTGCGCGATGAGCGCGACAATTACGGCGTTCTGCTGGCGCAGTTGCCGCCGGGGGAGCATCTGGATGACGATCAGCAACAGCTGATCAAAATGCTGATGGAGCAGCTGACCAGCACCCTGATGCTCGCGCGTCAGGCGGAACATCAGCAGCAGCTGATGCTGATGGAAGAGCGTTCGGCCATTGCCCGCGAGCTGCACGATTCGCTGGCGCAGTCACTTTCCTGCCTGAAAATCCAGGTCGCCTGTTTGCAGATGCACGCCAGCACGTTTTCGGAAGAGGATAAAAACCTGTTACAGCAGATGCGCGATGAACTGAGCACCGCGTACCGCCAGCTGCGCGAGCTGCTGACCACGTTCCGCCTGACCCTCAATACCCCCGGCCTGCGCGCGGCGCTGCAACACACGGTGGATGAATTCTCCCGCCGCATGGGGCTGACCATCGGTTTCGATTATCAGATCCCCCCGCGTTCCGTTCCGGCGAATCAGGGAATTCATCTGCTGCACATCGCCCGTGAAGCGCTGAACAATGCTTATAAACACGCCCGCGCCACGCAGGTGTCGGTGTCCCTGCACTGCGATGACGGGGAAATTACCCTGCGCATTAGCGATAACGGCCAGGGCATTTCACCGAACGCTGAACGGCAAAATCATTATGGCCTGATCATCATGCAGGATCGCGCCAGCACCTTACATGGCACCTGTCGGTTCGACCGACGTCCGGACGGCGGCACTGAAGTGCGCGTGCGTTTCCGCCCGGAAGCCCTGCCAATTAATCCCCAGGAGCAAGTATGAACGACATCACCCCCTCCACTATTTTGCTGATTGACGATCATCCTATGCTGCGCAACGGCGTCAAACAGCTGATCGCGCTGGACGCCAGCCTGAAAGTGATCGGCGAAGCCAGCAACGGCGAACAAGGCGTGGAACTGGCAAAACAGCTGGATCCGGACCTGATTTTGCTGGATCTGAATATGCCCGGCATGAACGGCCTGGACACGCTGGATAAAATGCGCCAGACCTCGCTGTCAGGCCGCGTGGTGGTTTTCAGCGTCTCCAATCATGAAGATGACGTGGTGACCGCACTTAAACGCGGCGCCGATGGCTATCTGCTTAAAGACATGGAGCCGGAAGATTTACTGGCCGCGCTGCATAACGCCGCCGCTGGAAAAATGGTGCTCAGCGAAGCGCTGACGCCGGTATTAGCAGCCAGCCTGCGGGAAAGCCGCCCGAGCGGTGACCGCGATATTCAGTCCCTGACACCGCGCGAACGCGACATCATCAAACTGATCGCCGAAGGTCTGCCGAATAAGATGATCGCCCGCCGTCTTAACATCACCGAAAGCACGGTGAAAGTTCACGTCAAACATCTGCTGAAAAAGATGAAACTGAAATCACGCGTCGAAGCCGCCGTGTGGGTGTTGCAGAGTAACGTCTTGTAAGACGGTCTATTATGCGGGGCACGGCGATGTCGCCCCGCTGCTGATCGGATTTGCCTGCCGCATCGCAATCTAAATCGAAATCATTACTATTCCGCTTTAATTTTCGCTACTCTGTCCGCATGATTTATAGCGCCGAATCCTATTCGCCCCCGACAATGCAAAGATTTCTCGACAGTTTCCGTGATACGCCCGTCAGTTGGGTGGCGGACACCTTTAAACCGCTGACGCCGCTGGTCACCAACGCGGTGCCTGTGACGCATCTCACCACCCCGGAAGGCTGTGCCAGCATGCTTAAACGCTATCTGGATGCCAATTCTGCTGACGCCTCGAAGTGCGACACACGCCGCGCGCGGATTTCGATGTGGTCACAGTGGTATTTCGCCACCCTGCTGCCAAGCTGGGTGATCGTCTCGCTGCGTCACGGCTGGCAGTTGCCGATCGCCGCCGAAAACGTCTACCTGTGTATGCAGGAAGAAGGGTTACCCGCGCAGATTTATCTCGATGGCGAAGGCGAAGCGCTGACCTCTTCTGAACCGATGGCGCGTTTCGATGTGATGATCGAGCAGCATTTACGCCCGGTGTGTGAAGCGCTGGCAGAATTCTCCGGCCTCAAGCCAGGTATCTACTGGAGTAACGCCGCCATCCGCGTTGGCTGGGGCGTAAAACAGGCCGAGCTGGTGAACGCAGATATCGCCGACGGCATGGCGCTGATGGAATCCCGCGAGCTGCGCTATGGCGGTAAAAACCCGCTGTTTCAGCCGATGCGTGCCGAAAATCCGGCCGACCCGGACAGCCCGCAATACCGCAAACAGTGCTGTCTGCGGTACGATCTGGCTGACCATGCGATGTGCCCTTCCTGCCCGTTATTGCTAGCAGAACGTAAATCTGGCAAAAGACGCAAAACGCTGGCGGAGTAATTTCGTGACCCGCCAGCCACTTACAAAAATTGACATAGTTAAGTCTAAAAAATCATTGGATCTTAGCCACAGATAATTATAAGAATTAGGTTATATAGACCAACGAGGTATTTATCATGACTATGAAAAAACCTGAGAGCTGGCCCTCCGCCCTCAACTCGCTGGCCTCAGACGTGCTTGCCACGCTGTCGCAACCCGTTAACCGCGTATGGAATATGTTAACTGGCACTCAGCAGCCGCTCAGAGCAAGGATTGTTCACCGTTATGCCGTGCCGTCCTCGCGCACCATCAGCGTGGCGGAAGGATTCTTCGGGTTTATCCCGGTGGAATCGTATGAAAACGAGCGCTTCATTCTGGAAGTCGCTTACGCCGACAAACAGTATCAGGTTGAAGTACCGCGCGCGTATTACCAGAAAAGTAACATCGGCGACGGGATCGACATCCACACGCTCTGAACCTTTTCACCCTCTCCTTTTTCCGCTAACAGGCGATGCTCACGGGCATCGCCTGTTTTGTTTCGCCTCGTCATTCCTCTTTAAATTCTGTTCAACTCCACAGATTTCGCTTTTATTTTGCTCAGTTCCTGAAAAATATTGACATAATGATCACCTGAATTTAGAAAATTATTTACATTCCATTCTGATAACGATCTGAGGTTTTTGATGACCAGCCAGACTTCCCCTGCTGTAACCAGCGCCAGCCAGTCCCGTCGTGCACTCGTCGCCGGTTCGGTCGGCAACTTTATCGAATGGTACGAATTCGGTGTTTACGGGTATCTGGCGACGCTGATCGCCGGTAACTTCTTCACCCTCGAGGGCCAGAGCGGGCTCACCGGGTTATTGCTCACCTACGCCTCTTTCGCCCTGGCATTTTTCTGCCGTCCGATAGGCGCGATCATTTTTGGCCGCATCGGCGACCGCATTGGCCGTAAACCTACGCTTATCGCCGTCGTGCTGCTGATGACCGTCGCCACCGCCATCATTGGCCTGCTGCCCACTTACGCGCAGATCGGCGTGGCGGCACCGCTGTTGCTGACGCTGATGCGCATGTTCCAGGGGCTGTTTGCCGGGGGAGAATTTGGCGGCGCGGTTTCGCTGATGACCGAGTTCGCACCGAAGGGCAAGCGCGGGATTTACGGTGCATGGCAGTCGTTCACCGTGTCACTGGGTTTACTGACCGGCGTCGGGCTGGTAGCGATTCTGGTGCAGACACTGCCGGAAGCGCAGATGAAAGACTGGGGCTGGCGTATTCCGTTCCTGCTGGCCCTGCCGATGGGGCTGGTGGCGCTGTGGCTGCGTCTGAAACTCGATGAAACACCAAGCTTTGTCGCCAGTAAAAAACCGGATGTCAAAACCCGGCAGACGGCGGCGGAAAAAGCTTCCGCCATTGCCACCGCGAAAGCCATCGCCCTGGGTATTGGCCGTATGATGGGCTGGTCAGCGGGCGGTTATACGTTCCTGGTGGTGATGCCTTCTTATCTGCAAACCTCGCTGCACGCCACGTTCTTACAGGCACTGGTTGCCACCGTGCTGGCGAACGTCGGTTTCGCCATTGCCATTCTTCCTTCCGGCTGGCTGAGCGATAAAATTGGCCGTAAAAAAGTCATGATGGCCGCCGTGCTGGCGGTGATTATTCTCAGCTTCCCGCTGCTGCATTTGCTGCAAAACCCTGAGAGCAGCCTGCTGGCGAAAGGCATTGCGGTGCTGATCGCCGGTGCCACCATCGGCATGATCGCCGGCCCCGGTCCGGCTATGCTGGCGGAAATGTTCCCGACCCGCGTGCGCTACACCGGCCTTGGTCTGTCGTATTCGCTGTCGAATGCGGTATTTTCGGGCTGTGCGGGGCTTATCATCACCGGTCTTATTAAAGAAACCGGCAATCTGGATATTCCGGCGTACTACGTGGTAGCCACCTGTATCGTCAGTCTGTTTGCGCTGATGACCTTGCGCAAAGATGACCACCTGCGCGAACTGGAAAAATAGCCGATGAAAGGAATGAATTTGCAGTCGCGGCTGGAGGCGTTGCAGGGCAGTTTTTCGCAGGCAGAACAGCGGGTGATTACCCTGATCATCAGCGATCCGCCCGGCGTGGCGCAGCTCGGCGTGGCGGAACTGGCAAAGCGCGCCGCCACCAGCACCGCGACCGTGGTGCGCGCCAGTCGTCGTTTAGGCTTCGAAGGCTATCCGGCGCTGCGGCTGGCGTTAGCCGCTGAACTGCCGCGCAATGCCCCGGCGGGAGAACCGCTGGTGGCCGACATCGGCGAGGGCGACACGCCGAAACAGATCCTGCATAAACTGCTGGCGTTTGAAGTGGAAGGCGCGAGCGCTACCGCGCAACTGCTCAGCGGCGACACCCTCGAACAGGCCGTCAGCGTGCTGTCGCAGGCGCGGCGTATCGACGTTTACGGAGCCGGTGCCTCCGCGCTGGTGGCACAGGATTTTTGCCAGAAACTGCGCCGTATTGGCGTCATCGCTCAGACCTACGGCAGTACTGATGAAAGTCTGGTCAGCGCCTGCCAGTTAACCGCCGCCGATGTGGCGCTGGCGATTTCCCACTCCGGAGAAACCACCGGCGTGCTGGACGCGCTGATGCAGGCCAAAAGCAGCGGCGCGATGACGTTATCTATCACCGCTGGCGGGCGTTCCCCCCTCGCCCGCAAAGCCGACGTCGTGCTGCTGACCAGCGGTCGCGAACTGGGTTTTCGCGCCGCCGCGATGGCCAGCCGCACCAGTCAGTTACTGATCATCGACTGTCTTTATATCGGTATCGCCCAGCGTCTGCCGGGTGCGCGCGATGCGCTGCGTAAAACCCACGACGCCGTCCGCCAGCGCCGCCGCTGAATTTACTGCGATCCGGAACGCGCCTTCTATACTTCTTAAAACACGACGTTTTATGAGGGCAACTATGTTCACCCATCGTTTGGTATTTCCTGCCAGTGTGCTGCGCGGGCGCGGGGCGATTAAACATCTTGGCGCGATGTGCGGACGTTTAGGCCAGCGCGCCATGCTGGTGGGCGGTAAACGCGCCATTGCCAGCGTCGAGGCAAAAGTCGCCGATCAGCTCGAACAGCAGATGGTGAGCTATCTTGGCAGCGAAGTGTTCAGCGGCGAATGTTGCCAGCAGGAAATCAACCGCCTGGCCGACATCTTCCGCACGCAGGGCGTCGAGGTGATTATTGCCACCGGCGGCGGCAAAGTCATCGACACCGCCAAAGCCGCGGGCGTCGCCTGCAACATTCCCGTGGTGACACTGCCGAGCATTGCAGGCACCTGTTCTGCCGTCACCTCACTGACCTTTCGCTACCACGAAGACGGTCAGTTCCGCGATATGTTCCCCCTCTCCTGCGGCCCGGCGGCGGTGGTGATTGACGCCGATCTTCTCGCCACCTCGCCGCTGCACTGGCTTTCGGCAGGCATCGGCGACACGCTGGCAAAGTGGTATGAGTACCGCGCCATCAGCGATCTCAGTCAGCTCACCGGCCTGGCGGGCGTTGCGCGAACCAACAGTGAGCTCTGTTATACCCTGATCGAACATTTCGCCGCCGATGCCTGTTTCGCGGTGCAGGAAGGTAAAGCCAACAACGCCCTCGAGCAGGTCCTCGACGCAATTTTCCTTTACGCCGGGCTGACCTCGGTGATGAGTAACGGCGCCCATACCGGCGCAGCACATGCCTTATACGAGGGGTTCACCGCCTGCGCCAAAACCCGCCACGTCGCCCACGGCCTGCTGGTCGGTTACGGTAATCTGTGCCTGCTGGCGCTCGAAGGCCGCAGCGACGAAGAATTACTGACCGCCATCGCCCTCGCGCGTGCCAGTGCGGTGCCGACGCAGCTTTCTCAGCTCGCCGAGGGCATCACAGAGGAAGATCTGGCGGTGATTATTGACAGAAGCCTGAGTACACCGGATATGGGGAACATGCCGGGGGAGATCACGTTTGGGGGGGTTCGCGGGGCAATTGAGAGAATAGAGTTGATATCCTTGTCAGGGGGGAGCTAATCAGGGTGTTTCAGGGAGATCTGCGAATACTTCAAGGTCAAAACCTTGGGCTCGCCGCCCAAACGGGCCTTAAGGGGGGCTTATCGCCGCCCCCCTTAAGAATCCCAGGCTCTTTCACTGCGCGCTACCGCTCGCGGGCTATGTTTCAGAAACTCCTCCTATTGCCGCAAACGCCGCCGCTGCGCGGTCCTCTCATTTCAGGTTCGGACCCGCTCGGAAAAACACCCTCGCGGTTTCTCACCGTTCATTCGACGTCGTTTTGAGCGCGGCCAGAGGCTATGTAAAACAGAGTTTTTTACCCTCCACCTGCGAAGTGGGATGAGAAAAGTAAAGCAAAACCAAACTGATTTCCTTTGACTTTAAAATGCCATTGGCCGCGCTCAAAAATCACGCCGGAGGGAGAGGCACCGTTTTCGACTTTTTAATTCATAAACTTAAGTCTAAATAAACTTTTGAAGGAAATAGCCATTGGCCGCGCTCAAAAATCACGCCGGAGGGAGCGGTGGAAAACCGCGCGTGTTTTTGCGCGGGTTGTAACCCGACTGGAGGGCACCGCGAAGCGGCGGGATTTTGCGGCAATAGCCGTAGCCGCTGGAATATAGCCTGCCAGCGACAGCGCGCAGTTCAAGAGCCCGGGGGGTCTTGGGGGGCGGCGGCGATAGGCCGCCCCCCAAGTCGGTGTGGGCCGACGCCCACGGTGTTGACCTTGAACTTGACCTTAAACTCAAATCCCCCAAAACTGTTATACACATCCATCACCAAACTGTATCTGTTATACACCCCCTCCCCGTGTTTCAATCCCTTCCCTCATGAAACCATGAAACCATGAAACGCCACAATTTGAATAAATTTTAACCAATGTGGTTCTACCACCTATCCTTGGTTAAAGGGATCACCTGCAAAAAAAGAGGTTCTATGTTTGGTCTGGATGCCCTGGAGCTGGCACGTATACAGTTCGCTTTCACCGTTTCCTTCCACATTATTTTTCCGGCTATCACCATCGGGCTTGCCAGTTTTCTGGCGGTGCTTGAGGGCATGTGGCTGAAAACAAAGAAAGAGGAATACCGCGACCTTTACCATTTCTGGTCGAAAATTTTTGCCGTTAACTTCGGGATGGGCGTGGTGTCCGGGCTGGTGATGGCTTACCAGTTCGGCACAAACTGGAGCTTTTTCTCCTCGTTCGCCGGGAGCATTACCGGCCCGTTGCTCACTTATGAAGTCCTGACCGCCTTCTTCCTCGAAGCCGGTTTTCTTGGCGTCATGCTGTTCGGCTGGAACAGAGTCGGCCCCGGCCTGCACTTTTTCGCGACCTGTATGGTGGCGCTCGGTACGCTGATGTCCACGTTCTGGATCCTGGCCTCCAACAGCTGGATGCACACGCCGCAAGGGTATGAAATCGTCAATAACCAGGTGATCCCGGTCGACTGGTTTAAAGTGATTTTCAATCCGTCATTCCCTTACCGCCTGCTGCATATGACCACCGCCGCGTTCCTGTCTTCGGCGTTCTTTGTGGGCGCGTCTGCCGCCTGGCATCTGCTGAAAGGCCGCAACACGCCCGCGATGCGCACCATGCTGTCGATGGCGATGTGGATGGCGCTGATCGTCTCGCCCATTCAGGCCTTTCTCGGTGATGCGCACGGCCTGAATACCCTGAAATATCAGCCCGCTAAAATCGCCGCCATTGAAGGCCACTGGGAGAACAAAAACAGCGAGCCGACGCCGCTTATCCTGTTTGGTTACCCTGACATGCAACGCGAGGAAACCCGTTACGCCCTCGAAATCCCCTATCTGGGCAGCCTGATCCTCACGCACA
This sequence comes from Rahnella sp. Larv3_ips, assembly GCF_003697865.1. Taxonomy (NCBI): domain Bacteria; kingdom Pseudomonadati; phylum Pseudomonadota; class Gammaproteobacteria; order Enterobacterales; family Yersiniaceae; genus Rahnella; species Rahnella sp. Larv3_ips. The sequence continues at coordinate 1,049,004 of NZ_MJIB01000004.1, forward strand.
GTCTGTCCGAGCAAATTCCGGCACTGAAATCTTTTCCGAAAGAGGATCGCCCGAATTCGACCATCATTTTCTACACCTTCCGCATCATGGCCGGTCTGGGGATGCTGATGATTGTGCTCGGTCTGTGGAGTCTGGTGCTGCGCTGGCGCGGCAATCTGTATGAGAACAAAGCGTTCCTGCGCTTTGCCTTATGGATGGGCCCTTCCGGGCTGATTGCCCTGCTGGCGGGGTGGTTTACCACGGAAATCGGGCGGCAGCCGTGGGTGGTGTATGGCCTGCTGCGCACTAAAGATGCCGTCTCCAGCCACGGGGCGATGCAGATGAGCATCAGCCTGCTGCTGTTTGTGGTGATTTATTCGTCGGTGTTTGGCGTGGGCTATCTCTACATGATGAAGCTCATCCGCAAAGGGCCGCAGCCGCACGAAGGACAAAGCAGCGAACACGGCGGTCCGGGGCAACATCGCACACCGGCGCGTCCGCTGTCGGCCATCAAAGAACCACTCGAAGACGAAGGTAAAGGAGTCTGACATGGGTATCGATCTTCCGCTGATTTGGTTTTTGATCATCGTCTTTGGCGTGATGATGTACGTGGTAATGGACGGTTTTGATCTGGGGATCGGCCTGCTGTTTCCGCTGGTGAAAGAAGAGCATGAACGCGATGTGATGATGAACACCGTCGCCCCGGTCTGGGACGGCAACGAAACCTGGCTGGTGCTCGGCGGCGCAGGGCTGTTCGGTGCGTTTCCGCTGGCGTATTCGGTGATCCTCGATGCGCTGGCGATCCCGCTGACGTTAATGCTGTTTGGCCTGATTTTTCGCGGCGTGGCCTTTGAGTTTCGCTTCAAAGCCAGCGCGCAGAAACGCCATGTGTGGGATAAATCCTTTATCGGCGGTTCGGTGCTGGCGACGTTCTGTCAGGGCGTGGTGCTGGGCGCAGTGATAAGTGGCATTCCGGTGGTGAACCGGGCGTATGCGGGTGGCGCGCTGGACTGGCTGACGCCGTTCAACCTGTTTTGCGGGGTGGGTCTGGTCGTGGCTTACGCCCTGCTCGGCTGCACCTGGCTGATTATGAAAACCGAAGGACACTTGCAGGACAACATGCACAGCCGCGTCAGGCCGCTGCTGTTCACCCTGCTGGCCGTGCTGGCGGTGATCAGTATCTGGACGCCGCTCACCCACGGTGATATCGCCGACCGCTGGTTCACGCGGCCAAATCTGTTCTGGTTCCTGCCCGTTCCGGTGCTGGTGGTGCTGGTGTCGGCATGGATGCTGCGGGCGGTGCAACGTCGGGCACACCATGCGCCGTTCCTGCTGACGCTGGCGCTGGTGTTCCTCGGCTATACCGGTCTGGGCATCAGTATCTGGCCGAATATTATTCCGCCGTCTGTGTCGATCTGGGAGGCGTCGTCCCCGCCGCAAAGCCAGGGCTTTATGCTGGTGGGCGCGCTGTTTATCATCCCTGTGATTCTGGTTTACACCTTCTGGAGCTACTACGTTTTCCGCGGGAAAGTGACGCCGGAACAGGGCTACCATTGAGGCTGACGAGGTGAATGATGAAGAAACTGATCAGAGAAATGGACGATGACACCGTCATCAGGCAGCCGTTCTGGAAACGCATCGGCTGGATGGCGATGATCTGGCTGGGCAGCGTGTTGGCACTGTTTGCCGTCGCGTCAGTGTTTAAGCTGCTGATGGCCGCAGCGGGAATGCGCACACACTAGGAAAAGCTGGCAGAACAGCACATGTCTGCCAGTGAGAAAGAAAAAAACCTCCGTCATGGCTGGCGGAGGTTTTTCATTAGCGATCAGAGCAGCAGATTGTCGAGCCGGTCATCATCAATGCCGTCAGGTTCAAGGTGCGCGGTCACGTCAGCAGATTTAAACAGCAGACTCACCGCCATTTCCGCCGCATCACCGATTTCATGACCGACATCGACGGTCAGATTGCCGTCCACTTCGAGATGAAACTCCACGAACACGCGGTCCCCGCCATTACGGGTGCGGATATCGTGCACACCGCGCACGCCTTCGACGCTCAGCACGGCGGCTTTCACCCGCTTGCGGTCGATCATATCCAGTTCACGATCCAGCAGTTGCTTGAGAGCATCCGCCGCCATGCCGCGTGCGTTCCAGATCATATAGAAGGAAATCAACAGCGCGCCGATAGAGTCGGAACGGGTCCAGCCGAGATGACGTTCGAGAATCAACGCCACCAGCACCGCGATATTCACCGCCACGTCAGTGACGTAATGCGCGCGGTCTGCGGCAATGGCCGTTGAACCGGTACGTTTCACCACATAGGTCTGCATCAGCACCAGGCCGGTAGCGGCGAGCGAGCTGCCAATAATGACCCAGATACCCAGACCGAGCTGCGCCAGGGGTTGCGGATTGATAATGCGCCCGATGGATTCACCGCCGAGCACCAGCCCTGCCGCCCCCAGCAACAGTGCCTGTACAAACGCCGCCACGGCTTCGGCCTTGCCGTGACCATAGCGGTGGCCTTTGTCCGCCGGGCGCAGCGCGTAGCGCACACCAATCAGCGTCACCATTGAAGCCAGCACGTCCACCAGCCCGTCAGCCGCCGAGGTCAGCAGCGCAATCGAACCGGTGGCCGCCCATGCCCAGACTTTCACACAGACCAGCACCAGCGCCACGCAAAGCGACACCAGTGACGCAATGCGCGTCAGGCCTTTATAAGAAGGTGCAGGACGGCTCATGGCTGACCCCACGAAGACAGATCATTTTGGGCGTTTATCACAGGGATATCCTGAAGCAGATAATCAACTTTATTTGAAAAATACAAATACCAGCCCAGCATTATACATCTTTTTGCCGTTTTCGGAGCTTCCCTATGGTGTGGATCTTCGTGCCCTCACTAAGGTTTATTGACTTATATTTACTTGCTTTTACATCAATACAATCTAGGTTAAAACAAGATTTCTTTGTTCCGGCCACAAACGCCGATAATCAGAAGAGCATTATGACAAACGACAACAAGCCACAGCCTTCCGCGTCGGATGACGCACACACAGAACTTGATTCCAGCCAGATTAAATCGGGAGAAGGACACAGCCCGGATCCTGAAGATAAGAAAGAAGACAAGGATGACGCCGACGAAAAAGGCAAAGGCCCCGGCAAGAAGCCTCTGATTATTCTGGGTATTGTGGTGGTTGTGATGGTGGTGGTCGCCCTGATCTGGTGGCTGATGACCAAAGATCAGGTCAACACAGATGACGCCTTTATCGAAGGCGATGCGGTGACCATTGCGCCGAAAATTGCCGGTTACGTCACCAGCCTGTCAGTGAAAGATAACCAGTTCGTTAAAAAAGGCGATTTGCTGGTCGAAATCGATCCGCGTGACGCCACCGCGCAACGCGATCAGGCACAGGCGCAGCTCGGGCTGGCCGTGGCTCAGTTGCATCAGGCGCAGGTGCAGTTTGATCTGGCGAAAGTGCAGTATCCGGCGCAGCTTGCCCAGGCAAAAGCGCAGCAAACCCGCGCCGAAGCCAGCCTGATGAATGCCACCGCCGATTTCCGCCGTCAGCGTGGTGTGGATCCCCGCGCCACGACGCAACAAAACATCGACTCTTCCAGCGCGCAGGTTCGCTCCGCCGCGGCCGATTTAGAAAATGCCAAAGCGCAGGTTCAGGTGGCGGCACAGGTTCAGCTGCAAATTCGTCAGGCCCAAACCAACGTAGAAGCCCGTCAGCAGCAGGTTGAACAGGCGAAAGCCCAGCTGGAAAGCGCCACGCTGAATCTGTCTTATGCGCAGGTTCGCGCGCCGTTTGACGGCTATGTGACCAAGCGTAACGTGCAGATCGGCACGCTGGTGCAGGCCGGTTCTTCGCTGTTCTCCGTGGTGTCGAAAGACATCTGGATCGCTGCCAACTTTAAAGAATCTCAGCTTGAACGGATGCGTCCGGGTAACAAAGTTGAGATCACCGTGGATGCTTATCCTGATATCAAATTGCAGGGCCATGTGGACAGCGTTCAGCAAGGCACCGGTTCACGCTTCTCCGCTTTCCCGGCAGAAAACGCCACCGGTAACTACGTGAAAATCGTGCAACGCGTTCCGGTCAAGATCGTGATCGACAGCGGTCTGGATCCGAAACAACCTCTGCCGCTCGGCCTGTCGGTTGAGCCGACGGTGACCGTAGAATGAACGAAGACCGCAGTTACTGGAAACCCAAGGCCAATCCCTGGGCGGTTGCTGCCGTTGTCACCATCGCGGTGTTCATGGAAATTCTGGACACCACGATCGTCAACGTGGCGCTGCCGCACGTCGCCGGCTCGCTCTCTTCCAGCTACGACGAATCCACCTGGGTGCTGACCTCGTATCTGGTCGCCAACGGCATAGTGCTGCCGATTTCCGCCTTCCTCAGCCGCGTGATGGGACGTAAAACTTACTTCCTGATCTGTATCGGCATGTTCACCGTCTGTTCTTTCCTGTGCGGTATCGCCACCGAACTGTGGCAGATGATTCTGTTCCGCATCCTGCAGGGCTTTTTCGGCGGGGGTTTACAGCCGATTCAGCAGTCGGTGCTGCTCGATTACTTCAAACCTGCCGATCGCGGCAAAGCCTTTGGCCTGTCGTCCATTGCCATCATCGTGGCACCGGTCATCGGCCCGACGCTTGGCGGCTACATCACGGACCATTTCAGCTGGCGCTGGGTGTTTTTGATCAACATCCCTGTCGGGATCATTGCCCTGCTGGCGATTTATCAGCTGCTGGAAGATCCGCCGTGGGAGCGTAAAGCCAAAGGCAAACTGAGTATTGATTACATCGGTATCGGGCTTATCGCGCTGGGGCTGGGCTGTTTGCAGGTGATGATGGACCGCGGTGAAGATGACGACTGGTTCAAATCCGGCTTTATCGTCACCTTCGCGGTGCTGGCGGCAACCGGCATTGTCGGGGCGATTTACTGGCTGCTGTACGCGAAAAAACCGGTGGTGGATTTACGCTGCCTGAAGGACAAAAACTTCGCGGTGGCGGGCCTGCTGATGGCCGGTATGGCGATGATTCTGTACGGCAGCTCGGTGGTTATCCCGCAACTGGCGCAGCAGCAACTGGGTTACACCGCCACGCTCTCCGGGCTGGTGATGTCGCCCGGTGCGATACTGATCGTGCTGTCGATTCCGCTGGTGCTCAAGCTGATGCCGATTATCCAGACGCGTTACATTATCGCTTTCGGCTTCTTCCTGCTGGCCGCGTCTTTCCTCTTTTCGGCAAGGCTGACGCCAAACGTTGATTTCGAAACGCTGGTGATGTTCCGCAGCGCGCAGTCGATCGGCCTCGGGTTCCTGTTTGTGCCGCTCACCACTATCGCGTTTATTACCATTCCGCAACGCATGAACGCCGATGCCGCTGCGCTGTTTACCATGTTCCGTAACGTGGCCGGCTCGATCGGGATTTCTCTGGCGACCGCCGGGGTGACCGAGCGAACGCAAGCGCACAGCGCGCATATGGTGCACAACATGTCGCCGCTCAACGAACAGTTTAATCAGGCCGTGACCAAAAGCGCCGCCGCCATCCGTGATTTCGCCCACGTTCTGGGCGACCCGATGCAGCTTGCCACCGCGCGGATGTATCAGGAGATGGTGTCGCAATCGCGCATTCTGGCTTACATCGATGTGTTCGGCTATTGCGCCATCGTCGCCGTTATTTTGATTCCATTTTGTTTCCTGCTTTCGCCTGTGAAGAGCGAAGGTAATGCCGGAGCACATTAAGTTGAAAAAGATAAGCTCTACGCCGGGTCATCAGCATTCCGGTGTCCGTTTTCTGACACTCTCGACCTTAACGCTGGTATTAGCCGCCTGCTCCGTCGGCCCTGACTATCAGAAACCTCAGACGGCCACGCCGGGGGCATTCAACGATATGACCCCGCCGAAAGACAAAGACGGGGCGTCGATTGCCCTGCCTTCGGAGCCGAATCCGTTATGGTGGAAAGCCTTTAACGATCCCCAGCTCGACAGCCTGGTCACCCGTGCCATCGCCGGCAATATCTCCTTGCAGCAGGCAGTGCTGCGCATTGCCGGTGCGCGCGAACAGGTGAAACAGGCTCAGGGCGCCTGGCTGCCGTCCGTACAGGGCAACGCGAAAGTGACCCGTCAGCAGCTCGGCCTGAAAGGGATCCTGGAATCGAGCGGTGCGTCTGATCAGTTAAACGATCTCAGCCCGCAGGCCTCCGGCGCCATCGACACCGCCACGCGCCCGGTGGATTTGTATCAGGGCAGCTTCGATGCCAGCTGGGAGCTGGATTTGTTTGGCGGCACGCGCCGTCAGGTGGAAGCCGCCAACGCCCAGACCCAGTCTTCCGTCGAACAGCGCAACGATGCGTTAGTGTCGCTGGAAGCCGAAGTCGCGCGTGCTTATCTGCAACTGCGCGGTGCTCAAAGCATCACGGCATCGATTCAGACACAAATCGACGTCGCCCTGCAGACGCTGAGCCTGACGCAGAACCGGCAGCAAAACGGGCTGTCGCCGCAGCTGGATGTGGAAAATGCCCGTGCGCAGTTAGGTTCCCTGCGCGCCCAGTTGCCGCAGTATCAGGCACAAGAACGTCAGGCGATGAACGGCCTGGCGGTGTTACTCGGTCAGACGCCGGGCTCGCTGGATAACGAACTGGCCGCCGTCAAACCGATGCCCGCCCTGCCCGCCGCCGTGCCGGTGGGCGTGCCGTCGCAGCTTGCCCGTCGACGTCCTGACGTGCGCAAAGCCGAAGCCGATCTCCATGCCGCCACCGCCAATATCGGCGTGTCCGTCGCGCAACTGTTCCCGAGCATCTCGCTTACCGGCCAGTTCGGGATGCGCAACACCGATGCCAGTTATCTCGACAACTGGAGCAGCCACTTTTACTCCATCGGCCCGTCGGTCACCGTGCCCATTTTCCAGGGCGGTCGGCTGGTGTCGAGGGTGCACCTTTCCCGCGCGCAACAGGCCAATGCGGCGCTCAATTATCGCCAGACGGTGCTGACAGCGCTTCAGGATGTGGATAACGCGCTGGTCAACTACCGCACCGATCAGGATCAGGTCAGCGGGCTGGATCAGACGACCGAAGCCTTGCAGACCGCGTTTGATCTGGCGAGCGACAGCTATCGTCAGGGGCTGTCCACCTTTATCAACGTGCTGGATGCCCAGCGCCAGCTGGCACAGGCGCACCAGCAATCTGCCGAAGCCAGAGTGAAAACCAGCACCGATCTGGTTTCATTGTATAAAGCGCTGGGCGGCGGCTGGGAACCGTATCAGAATGTGGAATTACCGACCTACACGGTATTTGGCCCGGCTGCTACGCCGGACGTAAAAGTAAAAACGACCGCCGGGGAATAACCGCAGCATGAACGACATTGCAACAGAAGATAAAAAACCCAGCTGCGATTCAGTGATCAACAGCGTGGCTTACCGCGACGGTAAGCGTTTGCAGGACGTCACGGTCGAAGACATCAGCGAAGTGCTCAAAGAGCCGGATACATTTGTCTGGCTCGGGCTGTGGCAGCCGGAAGACAGCTACATGCGCAGCATTCAGGAAGAATTCGGCCTGCATGATCTGGCCATTGAAGATGCACTGACCGCCCATCAGCGGCCAAAAATAGAACAGTACGGCGAGTCACTGTTTATTGTTGTGCACACCGCGCAGAAGGTTAAAGAGAGCATCGAGTACGGCGAAACGCACCTGTTTCTGGGCAAGAACTTCCTGATCACCGTCCGTCATGGCGCGTCATCGAGTTATAAAGAAATCCGTAAACACGCGGAAGAGCGGCCGGACATGCTCAGTAAAGGCCCGGCGTATGCGCTGTACTGTGTGCTCGATTCCGTGGTCGATAACTATCTGGAAATCCTGCATCAGTACACCGAACAGTTCGATGCCATCGAAAAGCTGATGTTCCAGAACACCTTCAATCAGCAGGCGGTGCAGCAGGTGTATAAACTGCGCCGCGATTTGCTGTCGCTGCGCAACGCCGCCGTGCCAATGGAAGATATCTGTAATCAGCTCAGCCACCATTACGAAGAGCTGGTGCCGAAGGGCCTGCGCGCGTATATCCGCGATGTGCAGGATCACGCCAATCAGGTGATAAAAACCACCGATGACATGCGCGAAATGCTCTCCAACGCCATGCATGTGAATCTGGCGCTGGTGTCAGTGCATCAGAATGAGGTGGTGCAGCGTCTGGCGGGCTGGGGGGCAATTCTGGCGATCCCGACGGTGGTGTTCAGTCTGTACGGCATGAACTTCAAAAACATGCCGGAACTGGACGACTGGTGGGGTTATCCGGTGACGCTCGGCGTGACGTTTGTCGGTTGCGTATGGTTATACTGGAAGTTGAAAAAGTCCGGCTGGTTATAATCTATTACCTGATTAATGCATAACAGTTACATGCGAATAACACTTTCCGGTGTTATTCGCCTTATTATCCCTTTCTCACGCGTTAACTTCCGCTTTTATCTATTTTCGCTTCCCTGCCTGCGAAGAATACTTATATACTCATTCGCATCTTTCCCGCCGGAAATAGTATTTCTATGTCAGTTCGCTTCGCGATTTCACAGTTTATGCATTCACTACGCTTGCCAGGCAAGCGGGTCAGTGCGTTGCTGTTCGCGTTATGCTGGCTGGTACTGAACGCTCAGCTGGCGCTCGCCAGCCACCCGTGTGACCTGCGTCCGCCGGTGGAAAATACCCAAATGCAACACAACCAGTTCATGCAAATGCCTGATACACAAGCGCATATGCAGAGTCAGTCGGTGTTGTGCGAGAAGCATTGCGTCCCGGAAAGAACCTCGTCTGATAACGGCACCGTGCCGCTGCTGGCCGTGCCGGTCGCCCAGACGTTAGCCCTGATCACCGTCGATGCCAGCGCCGCCGTCACCACGGCTGACTGGACTGCCCCGCCGGTTATCGCTCCTCCCGCCGAAGTCCGGTTTTGCCGATACAGAGAATAGCGCCCTGCTGTCGCGGATGTTTTTCCGCATCCGAAATTAAATGAAATTACCCTGCCAGATTAATGGCAACTTTCCTTTATGACAGTATTGGAGTATTTCCCATGCGCGCTTTATTTAATTTATTCTCTGTTAGTCTTTTCTTTATTTCCGTTTATTCCTTCGCGGATGTCATGCCCGCCGGTCACGATCATAGGGCGATGCAACAAGACGCCACGGTTTATCAATCCGAAGGCATCATCACTCAGTGGCAGGCCGATCGCGTGGGGATTTCCCATCACGCCATTCCTGCACTGAAATGGCCCGCCATGACCATGAACTTCCGTCTGCCGCCACAGATCACCGCCAACGCCCTGCCCGCCGGAACACCGGTTGCCTTCAGCTTCGTCAAAACTGAGTCTGCGTATCAGTTGCAGACACTCACGCCGCTGACACGCTGACAGGGGAATTACACATGCTGACTTTACCGCGTCGCCTTCGGGTGACGTGGCACTGGCTGCTGGCTTTTATGCCGGTCTGCGCCTTTGCCACACCCGTTTCCCTGCCGCAGGCGCTGGTTGCCGCGCAGGAATATTCCGCTGAGCTTTCCGCCAGCCGCCACCAGATCAACGCGCTGGATAACCGCGCGGACGCCGCCATGCAGTTGCCGGATCCGAAGCTGAAATTCGGCATTGAGAACCTGCCGGTCGGTGGCAATAACACTCGCCGCTTTACCCGTGAAGGCATGACCATGCAGCGCATCGGCATCATGCAGGATTACGTCAGCAGCACGAAACGCGAGCGTAAGGCCGACACCCTGCGCGCCGAATCGCGGCAGGTGGCGGCGGGCACACTAAGTATCCGCGCCCGGTTGCAACGTGACACCGCGCTGGCCTGGATGGCGCTGGCGATCGGCGAGCAGAACGTCGGCCAGGCCGGGTCGCTGGTGGCAGAAAGTGAGCGGCAGATTGGTGTACAGCGCGGCGGCGTCAGCAGCGGCAGCGCCCTGCCTGCCTCGGTGCTCGACGCCCGTCTGACCCTGATTGCCATGCAGGACACTCTCACCCAGGCGAAACGTGACGTTGAGCTGGCGCGCACCCGTCTGAGTCAGCTGACGGGCATCGATCACCCTGACATCCGTGGTGAGGTGCCTGCGGTCAGTGCGTTGCCCGCCAGCGCGCAGCAGGCGGACAGCGTCAGCCTGCACCCGGAAATTCTGCAGGCGCGGCGCGAGGCGGAAGTCGCGCAGTCGAAATCCTCCGAATCGGCGATTGCCGCGCTGCCCGACGTGGGTGTCGAAGTGTATTACGCCCACCGTGCCGACGATTATGACGACATGGCAGGCATCATGTTTACCGTCGATTTACCGCTGTTTACCGCCTCGCGACAGGACAAAGATCATGCCGCCGACCGGTCGATGGCAATGGAAAGCAACGACCGGCTGGCACAGCTGACGCGGGATCATCAGGCGCAGCTGAACACGCTGGTGACGCAATATCAGGCCGCCGTCACGCTGTGGCAACGGCAGGTGAAGGATGTCATTCCGCTGCAACAGCAGCGTATTGGCGTGATCCAGGCGCAGTATCGCGCCGGGAAAAGCAGCCTGAATGATGTACTCGGCGCGCGCCTCAGCCTGCTCGACAGCCAGCTGGCCGGGCGTAACGCCGAACTGGAAGCCGCCCGTTTCTGGGTCGCCCTGCGCTATCTCGCGCCACAGGAGGATCTTCAATGACATCCGCGAAAAATTACAGCCTGCTGGCCGTCGCCATTCTGGCCGCTCTGGCCGCCGGTTACCTTGCCGGACGCCACAGCGTCCCCGCGCCAACGCAGGTTTCTGACGCGCCCGCCGCACGCAAGGTACTGTACTGGTACGATCCGATGACGCCGGATCAGCGTTTTGACAAACCCGGAAAATCCCCCTTTATGGATATGGATCTGTTGCCGCGTTACGCCGGTGACGTGGAAGACGATGGTGGCGTGACGGTCAGCGCCCGTCAGCAGCAAAATCTGGGGATGCGCAGCGAGACAGTGCAGCGGCGGATCCTCTCGGCCCCGCTTAACTTTTACGGCACGGTCGCCGCCGATGAGCGCAGCCTGCGTACCGTCTCTGCCCGCGCCGCCGGTCTGGTGGAAAAACTCTACGTTGCCGCCAGCCAGCAGCAGGTAAAAAAAGGCCAGAAACTGGCGACGTTGTGGATCCCTGACTGGACCGCCGCGCAGCAGGAATATCTGGCCGTACGCCAGCTGGGTGACCGCAGCCTCAGCGCCGCCGCCCGTCAGCGTCTGGCCTTACAGTTTATGCCCGAGGACGTGCTGCGCCGCGTCGAGAAAACCGGTCAGCCGCAAACCCGTATCGACGTGATTGCACCGGTGGACGGCTATCTCAGCCAGCTTGCGGTACGCGAAGGCGCGCAGGTCAGCGCCACGCAGCCGCTGTTCGAACTGACCAGCCTGCAACAGGTATGGATTGTGATCGATTATCCTCCCTCCGCCGCCAGTCAGATCCAGACAGGGAGCAAGGTCACTGCCAGCGCAGACAGCCAGCCCGGCGAGCTGTTCCACGGCACCATCAGCGAACTGCTGCCGGACGTAGACGCCGTCAGCCGCACGCTGAAAGCCCGCGTGGTAATGGAGAATTCGCAACATAAACTGCGCCCCGGTATGTACCTGACGATGGCGCTGGACGCCGTGTCACAGGCTCCGGTTCTGGCGATCCCGCAGGAAGCGCTGATCCAGACCGGCAGCCGCAATACGGTACTGCTCGACGACGGCAATGGGCATTTCACTGCGCAGGCAGTGACGACCGGCGCGACGCGTGATGGCTGGACGCAGGTGCTTTCCGGCCTGGAAGAAGGTCAGTCTGTGGTGACCTCCGGGCAATTCCTCATTGATTCCGAAGCCAGCCTGCGCAGCGCACTGCCCGCGGCAGCCGCGCCGGCAAAAGCGCATCAGCACGGAGGTGATTTATGATTGCCGCCGTGATCCGCTGGTCGCTGAAAAACCGGCTGCTGGTGTTGCTGGCCGCGCTGATCATGGCCGCCTGGGGTATCTGGTCATTGCAGAAAGCACCGCTCGACGCCCTGCCGGATCTCTCGGACGTGCAGGTGATTGTGCGCGTCAGTTACCCCGGCAAAGCGCCGCAAATTATTGAAGATCAGGTGACCTATCCGCTCACCACGACGCTGCTCTCCGTGCCGGGCGCGAAAACCGTGCGCGGCTTTTCGATGTTCGGTGACGCTTACGTGTACGTGCTGTTTGACGACGGCACCGATCCCTACTGGGCGCGGTCACGGGTGCTGGAATACCTCAGTCAGGTGCAGTCCACGCTGCCGCCGGGGGCCAAAGCCTCGCTGGGGCCGGATGCCACCGGCGTCGGCTGGATTTACGAATACGCGCTGGTGGATAAAACCGGCAAACACAGCCTCGAGCAGCTGCGCGCCCTGCAGGACTGGACGCTGCGTTATGATCTGAAAACCGTGCCGGATGTGGCCGAGGTCGCCAGTATTGGCGGCATGGTGCGCCAGTATCAGGTGGTGGCCGATCCGCAGCGGATGCGCGCCCGTGGCGTGACGCATCAGCAACTGGTGACAGCATTACAAAGTGCCAATCAGGAAAGCAGCGGCTCACTGCTGGAAATGGGCGAAGCCGAATACATGGTGCGCACCTCCGGTTATCTGAAAAGCCTGGAAGATTTCAACAACGTGGTGGTGACGGCCAGCAACGGCATTCCGGTGTTAATTTCTGACGTCGCCACCGTGCGCACCGGCCCCGAACTGCGGCGCGGCGTGGCGGAGCTGAACGGTGAAGGCGAAGTGGCCGGTGGCGTGATTGTGATGCGCTCGGGCAAGAATGCGCTGGAAACGCTGAAAGCGGTGAAAGTGCGTCTGAATGCGCTGGCCCGCACCCTTCCGGCGGGCGTGGAGATCGTGCCGGTGTATGACCGCCAGCCGCTGATTGAACGGGCCATCGTGACGTTGTCACATAAACTGCTTGAAGAATTCGCGGTAGTGGCGGTGGTCTGCGCGCTGTTTCTGTTTCACTTCCGCTCGGCGCTGGTGGCGATCATCACCCTGCCGCTCGGCATTCTCGGCGCGTTTATCGTCATGCACTATCAGGGGGTCAGCGCCAATATTATGTCGCTCGGCGGGATCGCCATTGCCATCGGGGCGATGGTCGATGCGGCGATTGTGATGATCGAGAATATGCACAAAGTGCTGGAACAATGGCGGCACGATCATCCGGGGCAGCAACCGACCTCCGCAGATTACTGGAAGGTGTCTGAACGTGCGGCAACCGAAGTCGGCCCGGCGCTGTTTTGCAGTTTGCTGATCATCACCCTGTCGTTTATTCCGGTGTTTTCACTGGAGGCGCAGGAGGGCCGGATGTTCTCCCCGCTGGCATTCACCAAAACCTATGCGATGGCGGTTTCCGCGGGGCTGGGCATCACGCTGGTGCCGGTGCTGATGGGGTATTTTATTCGCGGGAAAATCCCGGATGAAAACGCCAGCCCGGTCAACCGCTGGCTTATCGCCGCCTATCAGCCGGTGCTTTCCGCGGTGCTGAAACGCCCGAAAACCACGCTGTTATTCAGCGGCCTATTTCTGCTGGTGTCGCTGTATCCGCTGGCAAAGCTGGGCAGCGAATTTATGCCCGCGCTGGATGAAGGGGACTTGCTGTACATGCCCTCCACGCTTCCGGGGATTTCCGCCCGCGAAGCGGCGCGGCTGTTGCAGCAAACCGATCGCCTGATCAAAACCGTGCCGGAAGTCGCCAGCGTATTTGGCAAAGCCGGACGGGCAGACAGCGCCACCGACCCTGCACCGCTGACCATGATTGAAACCACCATCCGCTTTAAACCCCGTGACCAGTGGCGGCCTGGCATGACGCCGGACAAAATCATCACCGAGCTGGATAACGCGGTGAAACTGCCCGGCATCGCCAACGTCTGGGTGCCGCCGATCCGTAACCGGCTGGATATGCTGGCTACCGGCATCAAAAGCCCGGTAGGCATCAAAGTGAACGGCAATAATATTGCGCAGATCGAAGCGGTTGCGCAGCAGATTGAGCACATTGTCAAAACCGTGCCGGGCGTCACCTCGGCGCTGGCTGAGCGTCTGGAAGGTGGCCGCTATGTCGATATTGCTATCAACCGCCGGGAGGCAGCACGTTACGGTGTCACGGTGACGGAATTGCAGTCGCTGATTTCAACGCTGGTGGGCGGTGAAAACATCGGTGAAACCCTGGAAGGCCGCGAGCGGTATCCCGTCAGCCTCCGTTATCCACGCGAGTTACGCGATAACGTGCAGGCGCTGCGCGATTTGCCGGTACTGACCGCCTCCGGCGCGCAGGTGCCGCTGTCGGCGCTGGCATCCGTCACGGTCACCGACGGCCCGCCGATGCTGAAAAGCGAGAATGCGCGTCTGTCGGACTGGATTTATGTGGATTTGCGCGGCCGCGATTTGAAATCTGCCGTCGAAGAGATGCAGCGGGCGGTGAATCAGCAGGTGACATTACCGGAAGGCGTCACGGTGAGCTGGTCGGGGCAATTTGAATATCTGGAGCGCGCCACGGCAAAACTGAAAATCGTGCTGCCGGTGACGCTGCTGATCATCTTCGTGTTGTTGTACGTCACGTTTAGCAGCGTGCGGGATGCGCTGCTGATCATGGCGACGCTTCCCTTCGCCCTGACCGGCGGCATCTGGCTATTATACCTGCTCAGCTACAATCTGTCGGTCGCCGCTGCCGTCGGTTTTATCGCGCTGGCCGGCGTGGCGGCGGAGTTTGGGGTGATCATGGTGCTGTATCTGAATCAGGCGGTGCAGCGCCAGCAGAAAACCTGGGGGGAGATGACTGAAGCACAGCTGTGCGAGGCGATTCACCACGGCGCGGTGCTGCGCGTACGGCCAAAGGCCATGACCGTCGCCACCATTATGGCGGGTTTACTGCCGATCATGTGGGGCGGCGGCACCGGCTCGGAAGTGATGCAACGCATCGCCGCCCCGATGATCGGCGGCATGGTCAGCGCGCCACTGCTTTCAATGCTGGTGATCCCGGCGGTGTATTTGTTAATTCATAGGAAGAGGGCTAAGTCGCTGAATAGCGAGTAATCGTTTAGGGTTAATCGAGAGAGTTTCGGTTTCTCACGTGTGGTGATCACTTAACGCGCTGCGCCGAAACCGCCCAAAAGGGGCCAGGACGGGCCCCTCTTGGATCTCCCCCGTCTTTTTACTGCGCGCTGCCGCTCGCGGGCTATGTTTCAGAAACTCCTCCTATTGCCGCAAAATCCCGCCGCTTCGCGGTACCCTCCGGTCGGGTTACAACCCGCGCAAAAACATGCGCGGTTTTCCACCACTCCCTTCGGCGTGATTTTTGAGCGCGGCCAATGGCTATGTCATTCAAATGATTTTTGAGTGCGGCCAATGGCTATGTAATTCAGATGATTTTTGAGTGCGGCCAATGGCTATGTAATTCAGATGATTATTGAGACTTAATTTTTTGATTTATTTTTGATTTATAAAGTCGAAAACGGTGAGGTTGTGCTTTAAGAAGCCTCTGGCCGCGCTCAAAACGACGTCGAATGAACGGTGAGAAACCGCGAGGGTGTTTTTCCGAGCGGGTCCGAACCTGAAATGAGAGAACCGCGCAGCGGCGGCGTTTGCGGCAATAGCAGGAGTAACTGAAACATAGCCCGCGAGCGACAGCACGCAGTTAAAAAAACGCGGGATTGTTAAGGGGCGCGTTTACGCCCCTTAACCCGGTGTGGGCCGGCGCCCACGACCTTGAACTATGAGGATTCTTCTGCCGCCGCAATCCGCGCCAGCGGCTGTTCCAACACCATGGTCTGGGTCTGGCTGAGGCTGATTTCGGCAGCGCGCAGCATCTTGAGGATTTCGTACAGCAGGTCGCTGCGCGTTCCGCCTACCATGCGCGGGCTGTTGACGTAACCGGTGACGCTCAGCACGATGCCGGTCGGCCCCAGTTCCTTAAAGCTCACGGACGGCGGCGGGTTTTCCAGAATCGCTTCGTGCAGGTTGTAGGCGTCAAGTAACAACGTGCGTACCTGCTCGGGGTCGATGTCCAGCGGGAAAGTCAGGACAATGGTCGCTACGCCCTGCGCGTTACCCATGGTGGCGTTACGCACGTTCTGCGAAATCAGCTGGGAATTCGGCACAATCACCGTCGATTTATCACTGAGCTGAATTTCGGTGGCGCGAACGTTGATACGACGAATATCCCCTTCCACACCGCTGATGCTGATCAAATCACCCACTTTGACCGGACGTTCCGTCAGCAGGATCAGACCGGAGATAAAGTTCTTCACGATCTCCTGTAAACCGAAACCAATACCGACCGACAAGGCGCTGACGATCCACGCCAGTTTGTTCCACTCAATGCCCAGCGATGACAACGTCAGCATGATGATCAGCACATAACCCACGTTGGTGAACAGCGTCACCAGCGAGGCGCGCATGCCGCGATCCATCATGGTTTTTGGCAGGAAATCGTTGTCCAGCCAGCGCTTGGCGGAGCGCAGCACGTACCAGCCCACCACCAGACACAGCACCGCATTGACCGCGTGCGCCGGAATAATGTTCAGGCTTTCGAGGCCTTTACCGCCCCACATGTCGACAATTTTACTCAGCAATTCCAGCGGCGTGGTGGTGCCGAACGTCCCGTTAAGCAACGCAACGGCGGCCATCAGCAACAGCGCTGTTTTACCGAGCGCCGAGCACAGTGTCGCTGCCAGCGACAGGTGACGATCGTTGACGCTCAGCGTGCCTTTCAGGATTTTGCCGCTGTGTGTGGTCGCCGAAAACACGCTTTCACACAGATCGACCCAGAAGTGAATCAGCAGATACAGGCTGCAAACCACCAGACCGATCCACAACAGTTCGAAAGTGACAAAACGCGCCAGCGGAATGTAGCCAATCAGCAAGGCGATCAGAATGACGAAGGCCGTCAGGCTGATCACCAGATGGATAAGCCCGGCCAGCGTGGAGCGCGCTTCGGTCTGCTCACCGTCGGCGCGCATTTTACGGCGCATACGGTTAACGCGAAGCGGCGCAATCAGGCAGTTGAGCGCCACCAGCAACGCCGCCAGACCATTGCCAAACAGCGTGGCGGCGATGCTCGCGCCGACCAGATTGTTCAGCTGTTCGATAATGCCGAACAGGAAAATAAAGCCCGCCAGCAACACCGGGAATGACGCCAGCGTTTTCGCCAGCGGATCAGCGATGCCCGGTAAACGCCAGGACGGATGGCCGTTAGACAGTAACGCGATACCCAGACCGGCGATCACCGCTGAGAAATAGGTCAGTTCAACCAGTTGTTCGGCAAATTCATTCACCCACTGCGAGGTGTCCGGCAGGCGGGTGAAGATAAAACCGAGTAACTGGACGCTGATGCCCAGCGTAAAGGTGGTGCTCAGGGTGGTGAAACAGGCCAGGAAACTGCGGCGAAAACGCCCCTGCGGCAACCAGCGCGGCAGGATCCAGTTCATCGGGCGATCCAGCGTTTTCCGGCCAAACACGCCAATCAACAGCGCCAGCAGCAGATAAATGCCCGTGCCGACGCGCCAGTCCGGGCTCCACGCCTGCGTCCAGGCATCGCTGACCTGCGAGCCAAAATCGTCAAAGCGCGCGGCATCGTCTTCATTTGGTGTGATCAGCGGTGACCAGAAATTGCTGCCGAGAATACTGCCGGTATTGAGCGCGATTTGAGTTTTCAGCGCGTCACGGCGCATCCCGGAAATCTGCGAGGACAGATTTCGCGCACCGGTCGCAATACCTTTGGTTTGTTCAATCTGGGTAGTCAGCAACGTTTTGCTGTTGTTGAGTTTATTACGCTGGCTGACCACCTGAGGCGTTTCAGTCAGCGTCCCCGCCGCCGGCGCGGGGCCGAGAACGTCGAGTTGCGCCTGCACTTCTTCCAACTGCGGTGCCAGCGCCACGGCCAGTTTGTCGGCGTCTTCGGCCAGCTTTTGCGCGCCGTCGTTGAGGCCGGTAAATTTCTTATCGGTTTTCGCCGCCGACACCTGCTGCTTGAGCTGATCCAGACGTTTTTGCAGCGCAGGTAACGCCGTGGTGGCGTTGACTTTCACCGGCTGCTGGGCATCCGGCTGGCCGGTGGCTTCATCGGCCTGACTCAGCGTGGGGGTCATCAGCAGACATGACAACAATGCCAGCAACAGCGGCATTCTTAACAATTTTTGCATAGAAAAAGGATTCCGGAAGTTCGGTAAATTATTGTTTTATGAATTTCCGGCTAAGAATACCTGTTCTTAGTCGGAAAAGTAGTAGGGATTGTCTGTTTGTCTGAATCAGTCTCTTCACGGACAGCACGCGGGCGCGTACCGTCCGTGGGGATCAGTTGGGTTTACCCAGCATCTGGCGCAGGATCGCCGCCGAATCGGCGGGCTGAAGCGCCAGAATGCCGGAATAGAGGCTGATGGAAATCTCACACACTTTTTCGCGATCGACATCCGGTTTGGTCAGGTCGCTGAACATTTGCAACTGATCGCCGTACATATTTCCCAGCGCTTCGCGCACCGGCGCCATCATCAGGATGACTTTTTCGGTGCTCACCGCCACCGGCAGATTGGTCTGACCCGGCCCGGTCGCCAGCAGTAAATCGTTCATGGTACTCAGATCTTTGCGGAACAGCTCCGGCGGCAGCACCTGCGCGGTGTTCACCCCGCCGCTCACCTGCGGATAGAGAAACTTAAAGCAGGAGCCGTCTTTGCGCGCCAGCAGGGTCTGCATCTCTTCGAGATTAACCTGCATCGCTGCATTCACCGCCGCATCCGGCGCATGAACAATGCGCGCAGAGAGCAGCTCAGACACCCTCGGTTTCACGGTATCAATGGCTTCCTGCTGCGGTTTCCCTTCCTTCTTCATCTGCAAAATATCGCGGCGGATCTGCGCATACAGCGCCGGTTCCTGTGTTCTGATGGTGCCATACAGCGGCAGTTCGGCGAGCGCGCTGTCGATTTTCTGCTCTTCGCTTTCGCCCATGACGCGCGGCTTAATCACCCCGCCCCACACTATTGCGCCGCCCACAATCAGCACGACAAACAAGATGATGCCGGGCACGCGGCCCAGTTTGCCCTTTTTATGTAACAGGCTGAGCACCGACGCCAGCACCACACCGCTGATGCCCCACACCATCACTTCGTTCCAGTTCATGAGTGTTCCTTTATCTCGAAAAACGTCGCTTAAAGACCGATTTGTGCGACCGCATCGCGGCTGGCGTCAGCGCGCTCCTGCCCGTGCAGCTCTTTAAGTTTACCCTGTCGCATTTCCAGCAGGCGATCGGCGTGTTCAAAATAGTGATCATCGTGGCTGATTGCCAGTACGGTTTTGCCCATGTCACGCAGTTGCGGCAGAAGTTCGCGATAAAACGTCCGGCGAAATTGCGGATCCTGATCGGCAGCCCATTCATCCAGTAACAGAAAATCGCGCCCCTCGGCCGCCGCCAGCAGCAGCGCCACGCGCTTACGCTGCCCTGCGGAGAGTTGCAGATTGGTCACTTCGTTGCCGCTGAACTGAAGTTTTTCTTTCATTTTCAGGCGTTGCAGCCAGTCTTCCACCACCTGCGGATCGGGTGCCTGCCCCTGCGGCCCCATCAGCTGACCAAACAGATGGAAATCGGTGAATACTGCCGAGAAAATCTGCCGGTATTGCTCCGCGTTCTGTGCGGTAACCGCAACGCCGTCGAGCAATATTTGCCCGCCGCGCGGGTGATAAAGCCCGGTCAGAAGCATCGCCAGGGTAGACTTTCCGCTGCCGTTGCCGCCGATCAGGAACACCAGTTCGCCACGGGTGATGGTAAGGTTCAGCGGCCCGATGCCAAAACCGGCATGATCTTCTTTGCCTTCATAGCTGAACACCAGATCGCGCAGTTCGAGCGTCTGCCAGCGAGTCGTCACCACCGGCGGCGTGAAGTCCTCCTGGTATTGCGCCAGTTTCAGGGCTTTCAGTTTGCCAAAGGCCACCTGTGCGCTGAGCAGCGTCGGCAACGCGCCCACGGCCTGCAGCATTGGCGTGCGCAGGAACAGCAGCGTCAGGGAATAGGTCGCGGCGACATCGGTATTTGACCAGCCCAGCGTGTTTGCCATAAAGAAGACCAGCCCGATCGCCCCCAGCATCATGATATTCGACCAGTTCACGGCGCTCAGGTGGAAGGTATCGGCACGGATAATGTGGTAGCGGTACTCCTCGGCATCTTTGCGGTAAACATCGTCAAACAGATGGCGCGCCCGTTCGCGGTTAAGCGCCAGCTCTTTGCGCCCTTCGATGACTTTCTGATAGTCGGTTTGCAGTTTGTCTTCCGCTTCACGCACTTTCGCCAGATGGCTGTAAACGTGCGACACCAGTTTGAAACCGCCGACAATGGTGATCACCAGCCAGATGACGGTCACCAGCAGCATTTCCGGTGACAGCCAGGCCAGATACGCCGCGCAACCGAGGGTCAGGATAATCCCCTGCACCAGCTCCGGCAGACGGACAAACGCCAGGGTGATATTACGGATATCGCTGCCCAGACTGGCCAGCAGCTGCGCGTTGCCGATTTGTTCAATGCGCTCGATGTCGGTATCTAAAATACGTTTGATGAACTGGCCGCGCAGACGGTAAATAAAATGGTGGCCGAGAATCGTCAGCGCCAGTTGTGAACCGAGGGTCACCACCATCAGCAGAAGCAATAAGCCGAGAAATTGCGGCAAGACCATCAGGGAAGCGTGGGTTGTTTCTATCAGTTTAAGATTGATAAACGCGATCAGGCCAATGCCCAGAATGGCGCTGAGCAGGCTCAGCAACATGACGCCTAAAAACGGCCAGCGATACTGCTTAAAAACGACGCGTAACAACTCCATGAAATGCTCTCATTGTGAATGCCAGAAACCTGATTGCAGGCAGTTTAATGAGACATTGTCTCATATCAAGAATAATTCTCATTTTATCAACTCTCTTCGCCACGGAGAAAAAAGCTGACAGCCTGCTTTTCGCTTCCTAAACTGGGGCCATGGATAAAGAACAAGAACTTCGCCGAAGTAAACGTAACGCGCTGGGGCTGCTGCTGATTGCTGCGGCCCTGTTTGTGATCACCCTTTTTCTGCCACCCAATTTCTGGGTTTCCGGGCTGAAAGCCATTTCCGAAGCCGCTATGGTCGGCGCAATGGCCGACTGGTTCGCCGTGGTGGCGCTGTTCCGCCGTGTGCCGGTGCCGTTTGTTTCCACACATACGGCGATCATCCCGCGAAATAAAGACAAAATCGCCGACAATCTGGCGGTGTTTGTGCAGGAAAAGTTCCTCGCACCCGCCACGCTGATTAACCTTATCCGCCAGCACGATCCGGCGCGGATGCTGACCGACTGGCTGAACGCACCGGACAACGCCCAACGTTTTGCCCGCTACGCCATTAAAATGATCCGCGGTTTTCTGGATGTCACTGACGATCAGCGCATCGCGCAGCTGATTCGCCGCGCGTTGTACCGGGTGATCGACAAAATCGATCTCTCGTCGTCCATCGCCACGCTGCTGGAAAGCCTGACCCGAAATGGCCGCCATCAGGAGTTGCTCGATCAGGCAATGGATCAACTGGAAGTGTTGCTGGCAAAGGACAGTACCCGGCAGTTTATTTCGGCGCAAATCGTCGGCTGGATGAAGCGTGAACACCCGCTGACGGCCAAACTGCTGCCCACCGGCTGGCTGGGACGCAACGGCGCGGATATGGTGTCCAATGCGGTGAATTCGGTGCTCGATGATATGGGCAACGATAAAACCCACGCCTTCCGCAAAGGCTTTGACCGCTCGGTACAGAGTTTTATCTGGAAGCTGCAAAACGACCCGGCGACGGCGCAGAAAGCCGAAGAAATTAAGCAGTACCTGAAAGATGACGAGAAGCTGAACGCCTACGTGCTGCAACTGTGGGGCGACATGCGTAACTGGCTGAAGGAAGATTTAGAAAGCGAGGATTCGCGGGTGTTTGTCAAAGTCACCGAATCCGGCCAGTGGCTGGGAAATGCGCTGGCACAGGATGAAAAACTGCGAGCGTCGCTGAATCTGCAAATGGAAACCATCGCCGGTAAACTCGCACCGGATTTCGCCACCTTCCTCACCCGCCACATCAGCGATACGGTCAAAGGCTGGGATCCGCGTGATATGTCGCGGCAAATCGAGCTGAACATTGGTAAGGATTTACAGTTTATCCGCATCAACGGCACGCTGGTCGGCGCGTTTATCGGGCTGGTGCTGTATCTGCTGTCGCAACTGCCGGTGGTACTGCCGTGGGCGATGGCGCGGTTCTGAAATGTCCTCCCCGCGCAGGGGAGGACGCACTATTTACTTCACAGACTTGCTGAACGCATCGACCGCCAGAATGGCGCTGGCAACGTCTTCTGCCGACAGATGCGGATTCAGGTTGCCCAGCGTATCGCCCTCGCCGTTCGCCAGTGCACCCACTTTTACCAGGCTGGCAAAGGTTTCATTTTCCAGATGCATCTCTTTGAGCGTGGTAGGCATTTTAATTGAACGGTAGAAGCGCACGTATTTGGCGATCTCTTCGTCAGGGCGCTGCTCAAGCACCATCTGCGTCAGCGTACCGTAGGCGACTTTCTCACCGTGCGTCAGGTGATGAATGTCGCCGGAAATCGCGGTGAATCCGTTGTGGATCGCATGAGCACCCGCCAGACCGGCGTTTTCAAAGCCCAGACCGGACAACAGCGTATTGGCTTCCACCACCGCTTCGACGGCTGGCGTCACCAGTTTTTGCTCAACGGCGGTATAGGCGCTGTAACCGTAGGTCAGCAGCGTTTTTTCACAGGCTTCAGCAATCGCCATCCCGGCGATAGTCGGGTCACCGCCTACCATCGAGTGGGAGTGCGAGCGCAACACCGCCTGCGCTTCCACAAACGTCGCCAGACCGTCTGCAATCCCGGAGGCAAACAACCGCACCGGCGCCTGAGCGCACACCTGGGTATCGACCAGCACCAGATCCGGGTTTTTGTTGTAGAAACGGTAGGATTCAAACACGCCTTCGTCGGTGTAAATCACTGACAGCGCACTGCACGGCGCATCGGTTGAGGCCACCGTCGGCACAATCACCACGTTTTGTTTTAGTTCATCCGCGATGGCTTTTACCGTATCGAGGGTTTTGCCGCCCCCAAGACCGACCACCACCTGCGTGCCCGCTTCGCGGGCAATGGCCGCCAGACGGTTGATTTCACTGGCAGAAGCTTCGCCGTTGAAACGTTCATAATGAAATTCGACCTGTGCGGCGCTCAGCGATGCTTTTACGCGCTCGCCGATAATGCCCCAGACCACGTCATCAGCAATCAGGAAAGATTTCCCGCCGAGCGCCGGCAGGTAATCCCCTAACTCATCCAGCACACCGCTTCCCTGAACGTACTTTCTTGGCGAAGAGAAGATAAATTTACTCATGATAAAAACCTCTTTTCGTAGACCATTGAGATGTGAATGACTCCCCTCAGCCTACCCCAGCAGGCTGCCCGCGCCCACCCTTTTAATTCACATTAACAGCATGACTGGCAAAGAAATTTTCTCTCTGAGCAGGATGAAGGCTTTCCTCCGCAGAGACAGTGGCCTGATGAATTAATCACCTGAAAAGACTATTGGGATGTGCAAGCAAAAAACCGAGATGAGTTAGGTTTCAGCTATCAAATGCATAAACAGCACCAGCTTTTACTTATCAATCTTTTCCGTAGAATGCAGTCCATTGGCAGCACGTCGTAAGCAGTGGCAGGCCGTTTGAGTACACCAGCTTGCTGTTAGCCATCCCATTAATAATCTCTGAGATGAATAAGGAACAGCATGTATAACTTTCAGCGTTACAACGCCAAAGAACTGGCCCTGGCTTATATGAGCAGCAAACCACACGACTTCTCGCCACAAGAATTCTTACAACAGTTGAAAGAGGTTGAAAAATCTTTCGACGCGGCGCTGAGAAATCCTCAGCAACAACCGCAGACAGGAATGCTGGTTAAGGCGTTTTGATTGCCGTCTTCGCCTTCGTCAGCTGAGTACCCTTGTTTTACCCAACGCAGATCCTGTGTCCGGTGCATCTGCAAAACAAGTCAGTAAAAAGCAAAAGCCCCGAGCGAATCGGGGCTTTTTGTTTTTTAACGCCGCTGCGGGTTAGCGCATTTGGCGGTCGTCGATGTACTTGCGGTTTTCAGGCGCTGGCGGGAAATACTGGTACAGCCAGGTTTCTGACAACGCGGTCTGACCGGAACGCAGGAACATGCGCAGTTCGACCGGTGCGACAGAATCGCTGTCCGGAGTCCAGTCAAACAGGATGCGGTATCCGTCGAACGGCTGGACATACAGAATTTCGATATTCTTGATCTGGCCGTGAGAGACGTTGATCACCGGCTCGATGCCTTTGTCGGCATAAGCTTTCAGTTCACCGCCGACGAAGTCGATGGCGAAACGACGCGCCCACACTGCCGGATAGTTTTCACCCGGCGCCCAGCCTTCCGGGAACCCGCCCATACCGGTACGCGTAGCCAGCACATTGGCCAGCGGGCTACGGTGCGGCGGCGTACCGCTCCAGTACAGTTTGTAGCTGAAACTGAACTCAGCGCCGGATTTCACCGGCGTTTCCGGCTGCCAGAAGCACACCACGTTATCCAGCGTTTCGCCGGTGGTCGGAATTTCCATCAGGTTAACCGCGCCCTTCCCCCAGTCACCGACCGGTTCCACCCACAGGCTCGGACGTTTGTTATACCAGCCAATCACATCCTGATAATTGTTGAACTCGTGGTCGAGTTGCAGCAAGCCAAAACCTTTCGGGCTGTTATCGGCAAACGCATTAAATTGCAGACGTTTCGGATTATTCAGCGGACGACAAATCCATTCACCGTTGCCGGTCCACATTTGCAGGCGATCGGAGTCATGAATTTGCGGATGGATGGTGTCGCAACGGCCACGCTCGCTGGTGCCACAGCTGAACATGCTGGTCATCGGAGAAATGCCCAGCTGTTTGATGTCTTCACGGGCATGAAGATGGTTTTCGATTTCCATCACCACGCGCGTCGGTTCGCAGTGGATCACGAATTTATAGGCACCGGTGATACTTGGGCCATCGAGCAGCGCATACACCGTGAAGGTGGTATCGCCCGGTTTAGGCGTATCGAACCAGAACGCGGTGAAATCCGGGAACTCTTCCGGCTGATCGGTGAAGGTATCCACCGCCACGCCACGGGCAGAAAGGCCGTACTGATAGGTGTCATCCACCGCGCGGAAATAGCTGGCGCCGAGGAAAGAGACGACGTCGCGGCGCGTCAGTTCAGGCGCTTTGTTGACCTTAAAACCGGCGAAGCCGAGATTGGAGAAACCTTCGAGCTGTTTGGTGTCCACGCCTGCGTCATGGTAGTTAAACAATTCAGGGCGGAAATGGATTTCGCGCGACATGTGCCTGACCGGATCCACCGAATACATGCGCACGCGACGTTTGAAGCCCATGCCCACGTGGAACAGTTCGACGTCGAGCTGCCGGTCCTGCAATCCGTTCCACAAGGAATGGGCGTGATCGTACTGTATGGCGTTGTAGGCCTGCGGTGTCAGCTCAGCCAGCGTTTTAGGTAAAGGCTGCGGCGCACCGCCATAGGGTTTATCCGCTAAGTCCTTCGCCATCTTTTGCAGGGCGTTGAAATCAAACGGCAGTTCGCCGCCGTCTGCCACGTTCGCCTCTGCCGCCTCAGCGGAACCGGTGAACAGTGTGGACATAGCCGGCACACCGCACCAGGCGGCGAATGCCATTGAAGCTTGAATAAATGCTCTTCGTTCCATGCCAGATTCGTTTCCTGTACTGGGCAAAAATCTGGGGGCATCGCCTCAGGGCGCCGCCCCCGCGGTGTTCGAAAAAATTCGACCTCAAGGCTAACGTAAAATTCACCCGCCGAGTATAAGAAATTGAATGCATTCAGCTAATATTTTGCTTGTAAAAGTAAGCACATCTGAAAGCGCGCAGCCCCCGCCGGTCAGGGGCTGCGGGCAGGTTCCCTAACCGCACTTTGCGGGGCATAGTCTGGTGGTTATTCACGCAGGCGTTTTAGGAGCATTCTGTTACAGAACCCTGAATTTCGTGCGGTTCAGGGCACTTCTCTCCCTCATTTGGCACGCTGCGGCCAAAATGTTCTAAATTTGTAACTCCGTTATCCGCCTTCTGGAGTCGCAGTATGTCTGATGAAAACATCCCGGAACGAACCCGCGCGCTGTATGCACAACTCACCGGCAGGGACCGCCTGCCTGCGGCGCTGCATGTGACCGGTGAAGGGGATTTACCGGCTTATTATCCGGTGACAACGCTCATCACAGCGTCCGTGGCGGTGGCGGCGCAGGCGCTGTCGCATCTGTTGTCGTTGAAAGACGGCATTACCCCTGCTGTCACCGTTGACCGCCGGCTGGCGTCGTTGTGGTGTCAGAGCAGCATCAAACCTGACGGCTGGGAAATTCCTCCGGTCTGGGACAGTCTGGCCGGTGATTACGCTACCGCCGACGGCTGGATCCGTCTTCACACCAATGCGCCCGCCCATCGCAACGTCGTCGAAACGGTGCTGGGCAAGGCAAACCACCGGGAGGCGCTGGCGCCACGGGTGGCTTTGTGGAAGAAAGCAGAGCTGGAACAGGCGGTTGTGCTGGCCGGAGGTTGTGCCGCGCAAATGTTCAGCGCCGGTGAGTGGCAGCAGCATGTGCAGGGAAAATCGCTGGTCAGTGAGCCGTTGTTTCAGCGCGCACTTTGCCCGCCTGCCACGCCACCTGCATGGGCCCTGGGCCGCGAGCGTCCGCTGGCAGGCGTGCGCGTCCTCGATCTCACGCGCATCATTGCCGGGCCGGTAGCCACGCGTTTTCTGGCCGGACTGGGCGCGGATGTGCTGCGCATCGACCCGTTTGGCTGGGATGAACCGGGCCAGGAAGCCGACGTGACGTTAGGTAAACGTTGCGCGCGGCTCAACCTGCACAACCCGCAGGACAGGCATCGTTTTGAAACCTTGCTGCGAGAGGCGGACGTGATCGTTCACGGCTATCGCGCCGGTGCGTTGCACAAACTCGGTTATGGCAGTGAACAGCGGCGCGCCCTGTCGCCGGGGCTGGTGGATGTTTGTCTGAATGCCTACGGCTGGAGCGGGCCGTGGCGCGAGCGGCGCGGGTTCGACAGCCTGGTGCAGATGAGTTGCGGGATCGCGCAACAGGGTATGCTGCAATCGGGCGAGAATAAGCCTGTGCCGCTGCCGGTTCAGGCGCTGGATCACGTCACCGGTTATCTGATGGCGGCAGCGGTGATTCAGGGGTTAGCACAGCGCGTCGAAACGCATCAGGGCAGTGAAACACGGCTGTCGCTGGCACGTACTGCCCGTGAACTGATGACCTCCGGGGCACAAGAGACAGCGTCTGCGTCGCGGTTTTTTGCGGCGCAGGCAGAAGACTACTCGTCGCAGCCGGAATATACCGTCTGGGGGCCGGGCTGGCGCTTACGTGCGCCCGTTCAGCTTGAGGGCACCGCGTGGCAATGGGATTTGCCTGCCTCTGCGCTCGGCACATCCCCTGCCAGCTGGCGGAAGGCATAGTCATTTCACTGCAATATAGCCAGTTCACTGCAATAATGAAAACGCCGCCTTGCGATATTGCAGCGGCGTTTTTCCAATCATT
Organism: Rahnella sp. Larv3_ips; assembly: GCF_003697865.1. NCBI lineage: Bacteria > Pseudomonadati > Pseudomonadota > Gammaproteobacteria > Enterobacterales > Yersiniaceae > Rahnella > Rahnella sp. Larv3_ips. The sequence continues at coordinate 1,076,583 of NZ_MJIB01000004.1, forward strand.
TTTTTGAAGCGGGTAATGAAGTATGGCGCGTCCGCGAATCCGCATTGCAGACCGATACTTTCCACTGACTGATCCGTTAAACGTAAAAGCTCGCAGGCGCGCTTCACCCGGCGCGTGGCCAGATAATCCTGAACAGAACCGCCGGTTTCCTGCCCGAAAACCCGTGAGATATAACTTTCTGACAGCCCTACCGCCGCCGAGAGGCTGGCCATCGAAAATTTCTGCACATAATTTTCTTCAATCCACTGCATCACCTTTGACGCCGTCGTGCGGCTGACCGTTTTCGGCGTATCGCCCTGCGCGGGCATAAAGGCCATCAGCTGCAACACCAGCATCGCGATTTCCTCCCACTGATGTGTTTGCTGCTCGGTCAGCTGGTTGAACTGTTCGAGGATCACCTCAATGTGCGCGGCGTGGTCGCTCAGGTCAAAAATGTGGGCGGCGCGGTCGGGATCCCACAACCTGGCAAACCGGGCGCGACGCTGCGGGAAAGATTGCAGGCAGCCGTCCAGCAGCTGGTGATCCAGATGAACCGTGGTGCGTTCATAGGCGTTATTTTCACCTGCTTCGACAAACACTTTGTGCAATTTGAACGGCGGAAACACGAACAGGCGCCCCGGTTTTAAGGTGTATTGCTGATTATCAACAATCACAATGCCGTAACCCCGGCTGACAAACAGTAATTCCAGACACTGATGCCAGTGGAAATAATTAGCGCTGCCGCGACTCATCCGGTTAAAAGAAACCTGACGTTCATTAAGGGCAATACGTTCAAGATAATCTGATACCGGCATTCGGGATGTCCTTTACGCATAATACGGATAACAGCAGATCACAATTTTCAGTCCATTTTTTATAATTTAAGCCGCTTTCAGGCGAAATTCTTTATCACAATTTCAAAATTCAGCTGAATCTGTGAACCCCGTAACAATCAGCGTTTTCCATTTCTCTATATTTCAATCGCGACACAAGGAATTGAAATAGTATTTCAAATAATAAAAACCTTATTTACCGGTCCTTTAACACCACCGGGAGAGCTTTTATGACGCAAAATAAAGTGAATACTCAAAATCCGCTGCGTAATCGCGAAGACGTACAACATCTGTTGAATGACCTGCTCTCGGCCGTCTCGCCTTATACCGAAAAAGGCAAAAGTGGTATCGACCTCGGAGAGTCCACCACCCATTACGGAAAAGAGATTGCCAAAATGGAAGCGCTGTCCCGCATGTTGTGGGGGATTTTTCCGCTGATGGCCGGGGGTGGCGAATGCGCCGATCTGCCCTTCTATCTGGATGCGATCCGTTTCGGCACCGACCCGCAACATCCGCAGTATTGGGGCACCCTGCGCGATTTCGATCAGCGCTGTGTGGAAATGGCTGCGTTTGGCGTCGGGCTGGCGCTGCTGGATAAACGTCTTTTGCAGCATTTTACCGCGCAGGAACAGCAACATCTGGCCGACTGGCTGAATCAGGGACGTGACGCACTCATTCCCAACAACAACTGGAATTTCTTTCCGATCATGGTGCAGATGGGCTTTAAGCAGGCCGGTTTGCCGTGGAGCCAGGACGCGGTGGCTGCCCGTTTTGACCTGATGGAAGCCTATTATCTCGGCGATGGCTGGTACTCCGACGGCCCCGGACGTCCGCGCGATTACTACATCTCAATGGCGTTCCACTATTACGGCCTGCTGTACGCTCAAAACATGGCGGATGTGGATCCTTCGCGCGCGGCCTTACTGCGCCAGCGCGCCGGGATATTTGCGCAGGATTTCATCACTCTTTTCTCCGCCGACGGTGCCGCTGTGCCGTTTGGCCGCAGCCTGACCTATCGCTTTGCCGAAGCCGCTTTCTGGAGCGCTGCGGCGTACAGCAAGCTGGATGTGTTTACGCCGGGTATCGTCAAAGGCGTGATCCTGCGCCATCTGCGTCACTGGCTGAAACAGCCCATTTTCGACCGCGACGGCCTGCTCAGCATCGGCTATCACACACCCAATCTGGTGATGGCCGAAGACTACAACGCGCCGGGTTCGCCTTACTGGGCGTGCAAAATCTTTCTGATCCTGGCGTTGCCGCAGGATGATGCGTTCTGGCTGGCGGATGAAGCGCCACTGCCGGAACTGCCGCGCACGCACTGTATTCCTCACGCCAGTCAGATCCTGATGCGCGACGCGCAAGGTCAGCACGTTGTGATGCTCACGTCCGGCCAGCTGGAGCTGAATAACTTCGTCAATACCGAAGCCAAATACACCAAATTCGCCTATTCCAGCCAGTTCGGCTTCACGCTGGATCGCGGACGTTACGGGCTGAATCACGCCGGTTGCGACTCCATGCTGATGCTGGCCGAAGGCGACGGATATTTTCGCGGACGCCGGGACTGCGCTGAAACCCGCATCAGCGAGGATGTGATTTATTCGCGCTGGCTGCCCTGGCTCGACGTGGAAGTGCGCACCTGGCTTATCCCGTGTGGTGACTGGCATTTGCGCATTCATCATCTGAAAAACCAGCGTCCGCTGGACACCGCCGAGGGCGGATTTGCAGTGATTCAGGATCCGGCGACCCGGTCACAAATCACCCCCAATCAGCACGCAATTGCGGTGACGGCATGCAACGGCATCAGCCGGATAGTCAGCCTGAACGGCGGGAGCGAGCGCGAGGCCACGATGGTCGTGACTCCGCCGAACAGCAGCATTATGTTCGCCGAAACGGCGGTGATCCCCGTGCTTAAAGCCAGTTACCCCGCCGGTTCGCACTGGCTCATCAGCGCGGTCTGCGCCGGGACCGGCAGCGACACCGGCGACCTTGCCGCACCGGAAATCATCCGCGAGGGCAACCAGTTGCACTGGCAGTATCAGGGACGCAGCGGGCAGATTTCTCTGGCCTGAATTTCACAGTAAATCCCGGCAGTTCACGCTTGAGGAGTCACCATGAAAGCCATAAAAACAGCCAGTAAATCGGCTTACTATAAAATGAGTAGCTTTATATTCCTGTATTTCTTCACCTGGTCTTCCAGCTTCGGGCTTTACGCCCTGTGGCTGGGGCAAAAGGCCGGGCTGGACAGCATGAGTATCGGTACCGTTTTCGCCATTAACGGCGTTTTTGCGGTGGTGATGAAGCCGGTTTATGGCTACATCATGGACAAGATCGGCATGAGTAAATCCCTGCTCTATTTTGTCGTGCTGGTGTCGGCGCTGATGGCTCCCTTCTTCATCTTCGTGTACCAGCCGCTGCTGGAAAGCCACATGATGATCGGCATTATTGTCGGCGCGCTGTATCTCAGCCTCGGCTGGTATGCCGGTGTCGCCGCGTCAGAATCTTATGCCGATCGCTTCAGCCGTCTGTATCACATGGAGTTCGGGCAGGTCCGTATGTGGGGCTCGCTCGGCTGGGCGCTGGCTGCCTCGTTCTCCGGCCTGCTGTTTAATCTGTCTCCTGCCTGGAATTTCGGCCTGAGCAGTGCCACGTCGCTGGTGATGTTGTGCGTGCTGCTTTCACTGAAAATTGGCAATGAAGAGCTGAAAAACAACGACGTGATCGCGCAGCAAAAAATCGTGTTCAGCGATGTGATCCTGTTGCTGAAAAACCGCAAATTCTGGATGTTTTCGCTTTATGTCGCCGGTGTCGCCTGGATGATGTTTGTCGCCGAGCAGCAGTTCTCGCGCTATTTCGTCACCTTTTTTACCACCAAAGAGCAAGGCAACGCCTGGTATGGCTACCTAAGCACCGTACAGTCCGGGTTCGAATTCCTGATGATGATGGTGATCCCGTTCCTGGTGAATTATTTCGGTGCCAAGAAAAGCCTGCTGATGGTCGGCGTGGTGGTGGGGATCCGCCTGATAGCCTCCGGGCTGACTCACGATCCGCTGCTGATCTCCATCATCAAGCCGTTCTACGGGCTGGAAATCTCACTGCTGCTGATTTCAGTCTTCAAATATATCGCCGAGCATTTCAGCAAACGCGTTAACGCCACCATGTATCTGCTGGGTTATCAGGCCATGATTTACGTCGGTTCGATCGTTATCGCACCGCCGGCTGGCTATCTGTATGAACGCATCGGCTTCGAACACACCTATCTGATCATGGGCAGTATTGCGCTGTTCTTTACGCTGGTTTCAGCCTTTACGTTATCCGCCTGTCAGAGCATCCGGTCAGGCGCCCCCGCCACCGATAAACCGCTGGAAACCCCGGCAGAACTGACCCCGGCGAAACGCTGAGTGAATGAATTAATTGAAAAAGGGAGAAGATATGACGATGAATATCGCGAAAGAGAATTTATTGCCGGTTGAACTCAATCAGTTAGACAGGATTGCGTTTGCAGAAAAAATGCAGCGGGCGCGCCAGACGGTTCTGAGCAAAATTGCCCGCAACGTGGAAAAGTTCGGCGATAAATTTCCGGCAGAAACCTGTCAGAACGGGCATTACCCGCTGACGGAAAATGTGGAATGGACCACCAGTTTCTGGACCGGCCAGCTGTGGCTGGCGTGGGAAATGACCGGTGACGATCGCTACCGTCATGCGGCAGAGAAACAGGTCACCTCATTTGGCAATCGCATCGTTAACCGCATTGATACCGCCACGCACGATCTTGGTTTTCTTTACAGCCTGTCCTGCGTCAGTGCCTGGAAACTGACCGGCAACCGTCAGGCCCGCGGCATCGCGCTGCTGGCCGCCGAGGCCCTGATGGAGCGTTTTAATTCGAAAGCGAAAATCATTCAGGCCTGGGGCGATTTGCAGGATCCGGAACAGGCCGGACGCATGATCATCGACTGCAATATGAATCTGCCGCTGCTTTACTGGGCCAGTGAGCAAACCGGCGAGCCGCGCTTTGCAGAGGCAGCGCGCGCCCATGCAGAGCAGGCCGCGAAGTACATTGTTCGCCCTGATGCCTCGACCTATCACACATTTTATATGGACACGCAGACCGGTGAGCCGCGCTTTGGGAACACCCATCAGGGCTATGCCGACGATTCATGCTGGTCGCGCGGCCAGGCATGGGGGATTTACGGCTTCCTGCTGAGTTACCACTACACCGGAGACGAGGATCAGGTCGAGCTGTCCCGGCGTCTGGCACACTATTTTCTCAACCGTCTGCCACAGGATGATGTCTGCCACTGGGATCTGGCGCTGCTGGGGACCACGGAACCCCGCGACAGTTCAGCGGCAGCGATTGCCGTATGCGGTCTGCTGAGCCTGGTCAACACCCTGCCCGCCACCGATGACAAGCGCGCCTGTTATGAGGAAATGGCGCTGCGCATAATGGATTCTCTGACCGACCATTATCTTGTCCGTGAAGAGGAAGACTGTGACGGCTTGCTTAAGCATTCGGTTTACCACATGGCGAGTGGCAAAGGGGTGGATGAATGTTGCAGCTGGGGCGACTATTTTTACGTTGAGGCCCTGGTACGCCTGACTCAGTGCTGGCAATCCTACTGGTAACTTTTATGGACGCGGTACTCTGTATCGCGTCCCGTTAACTTGCCGTTTACAATGCGTGAATTGTTTTGAAGCATTTTGCGGCTCTTGATGTGTATGCTAAGTATTCCCTGTCGTTATAATTACGCCATCATCAATAAGTTTTACTGCTATGTCCTTACATCCGCTCAGAATAGTCCTAATTTCACGATCCTTTTGTTCAGTCACAAAGTAAACGCTGACATAAACCAAATTAATATAATCTCGTAACTCTCTTTAAACGCTAAAAAAAACTTTGAATATGCGGTTTTTTCATGCGAGAAATAGGGTCAGCACGTTCTTCGTGCTTTTAAGATTCATCTGTTTTAATCCAATCATTATGCCGAACAAGGACGTCCTGTGAGGACTCACTATGCAAACGATAATCTTGGATCCCTGCCGTTTTACCCGCATTGGATTGCAGCAATTTCTCGCCGAGGAACAGGACATCAGTTATGTCAGCCACTTTGATCAGTTACACCAGAGTTGCCGCAAACTGAAGCCGTCCGTGGTGTTTATTAATGAAGATTGCATGCAACCCAATGCGGACAGTAAATCCCGCCTGCGAGCGCTGATTACTGAATATGCCGACACGTTATTTTTTATTTTTATGTCCAGCACACGTATTCATTTTGAAGAGTACGTTTTCGTTCGCAAGAACGTGATTATCACCTCGAAATCCATTAAGGCTGAAACCCTGAAACAACTGCTGAATCACCCGCGACTGCCGCAGGCGAAAAACCCGGCCAGCTGCGGCCTGCTGGACATCCGCCCCGTGATGCTCAGCCGGTCTGAATCGGCCATGCTGAGAATGTGGATGTCAGGCGACGGCACAAATGAAATGTCGGATAAGCTGAAAATTAAGACCAAAACAGTGTCGTCATATAAAGGAAATATTAAGCGGAAAATAAAATCACCGAACAAACACATTATTTATCATGTTGTGCGTTTATGTGATCAGCTTACTGACGGTATTTATGTCAGCTAATTCTCTTTACTGACGGGCTATTTCTACAGGCTATGCCATTGCATAGCCTGTAGAAGGCTACACAAACTTCTGAAATGAGATCCGCGTCGCAAATATAAACTCAATCTCCTCTCTGGATTGCCGATGTCCTTATATGGCGTGTTTTCGCCACGGCAGGACTTGCCCGCAGGCAGACCCTACATCGCTGTCACTCACCGACCTTCAATTGCCGGTGAACAGGATTAACAGAGCGGAATAAAATGGATACTCCTTTAAACATCAATACCCGAACCTCTTTTATCAGCAATATTCGACTCATCACCTTGATCAGCCAGATTCTGGTGGGGATCCTGTTCCTGTTTGCCATTTCGATTGGCACATCCAGCTTTTTCCTGAAACAAAGTAATGCGGCACTGTCGAATGCCACGCAGGAATTGCAAATACGTCTGGCGCTGTCGAACAGCTCCAACCACCTGCGCACTGCCCGCCTGTTATTGATTCAGGCCGCAGCGGCAGCCCGCGTTGGCGATCAGGACGTCTTTAATAAGAATCTCAGCGATGCCGCCACCCGCCTGAAACAGTCGCAGACGGCTTTTGATACCTACATCAACCGGCCCGGTAAAAATGCCACCGATCTGGCGCTCGATGAACCGCTGAAAAAATCCTACAACGCCTACATGACGCAGGGCATGCTGCCGATGATGGATTCTGCGAAGCAGGCGCATTTTGAGGAAGTGATTTCTCAGGAAGCCGAAACAGTGCGTGAACTGGATCAGGCTAACAACACACCGCTGCTGGCCGCAATCGCCTATCGCACCGAAACTGCCAATAAAATCAACGATAAAGCGCAGCGAAATGCCACGCTCGGTTATGGCCTGATGGGCGGCGCATTCCTGCTGGCGCTGGTACTGACGTTCATCACTTATCTGGTGATGCGTAAAGTGATCATCAATCCGCTGAACCGTCTGGTGGTGCGCATTCAGAAAATCGCCGAAGGCGATCTGACTCAGCCGGCACAAAATAATGGCCGCAACGAAATCGGCGTGCTGAGCAGCAATGTCGACCACATGCAGCATTCACTGGCCAGCACCGTGCTGACCGTGCGCGAAGGCGCCGTGTCCATTTATCAGGGTTCAACGGAAATTGCTTCCGGCAATACCGACCTCTCCTCACGCACCGAGCAACAGGCTGCCGCGCTGGAACAAACCGCCGCCAGTATGGAACAGCTCACCGCGACGGTGAAACAGAACTCTGAAAACGCCCATCACGCCAGCAAACTGGCAGCGGCTGCCTCGAATAAAGCGCAGAAAGGCGGAGAAATCGTCGCCAACGTCGTCAGCACAATGGAAAATATTTCGCGCAGTTCGACCAAAATTGCTGAAATCACCAATGTGATCAACAGCATCGCTTTCCAGACCAATATTCTGGCGCTGAATGCCGCCGTAGAAGCCGCCCGCGCGGGTGAACAAGGCCGTGGATTTGCAGTGGTCGCCAGCGAAGTGCGTAATCTTGCGCAGCGCAGCGCACAGGCGGCAAAAGAGATCGAATCACTGATTGAAGAATCGGTGGATTACGTGGGTGAAGGCAGCATTCTGGTGGGCGATGCGGGGACGACGATGTCTGAAATTGTCACCGCCGTCAGCCATGTGACTGACATAATGGGGGAAATCGCCTCCGCCTCCGATGAACAGAGCCGCGGCATCAGCCAGGTCAGCCAGGCTGTCTCTGAGATGGACGGCGTGACTCAGCAGAACGCCTCGCTGGTGCAGGAAGCCTCAGCCGCTGCCGCCTCTCTGGAAGAACAGGCCGCGCGCCTCACCCAGGCGGTTGCCGTCTTCAAAATTGACGGTACACATCGCCCCGCCGGGCGTACTCAGCCCGCCGCACGCGCCCTGCCGGGTTCATCACCGCGTTCAAGCA
>NZ_MJIB01000004.1:1085027-1153708 GCF_003697865.1 Rahnella sp. Larv3_ips
CACCGCGTTCAAGCAAAACCACCAGCACAGAACCGAACTGGGAAACGTTCTAAATTCTGACCGCACCCGCGTATAAAACAAAAACACCGGCAGCGATGGCTCCGGTGTTTTTTTATTGATTCATGTTACCTGCGATATTTTACTCTTCGCTGTCCCGTGGCACGACGAAGGTTCCGTCTTTGGTATCGCCTTCATTGAAGAACCAGATCCCCGCCGGATAATCTTCCAGCGCAACCAGATACATAACGCCTTCGTAAAACTCTTCTACAGCAAGCACTTTCCCTTCACGACGCGGCCCGCCATCGGTTTTTACTGTGACAAGATCATTAACTTTCATCAGGTTACCCCATAGTGTTCAATTGTATTCATTGTAGTACAGACTGGCAGAGAAAGGCACGGGACAAGGTGAATGCAGGGCAAAAACCCTGAGATAACGCGGGGGGAGTAATTTTCAATTTCTTAACATTTCAGCGCCAGAATCCTGACAGATATTTCTTTTATACTGCCTGCGTGCTCACCCCCGAGGGAGTACGTAATGAATGTCATAAGAAATATTTTTGCCCGCCACTATGCGGGCTTTTTTTTGTCTTTTTGCCAGAGCTCGCCGGTAAACAACAGGCGCTCGCAAAATGACAAAGGGGTATTTCACAAACGACAGACGTAAAAAAACCCGCGCATGCGGGTTTTTGTCATCTGTACGTTTATCGCTGTAACAGCGGTAAAGTAAGATTAGATAGCGGTAACGTTAGCCGCAGACGGACCTTTAGCACCGTTCTCGATAGTGAACTGTACGTTCTGGCCTTCAGCCAGGGTCTTGAAACCTTGATCCTGGATAGCGGAGAAGTGTACGAACACATCTTTGCTGCCGTCAGCAGGAGTGATGAAGCCAAAGCCTTTAGACTCGTTAAACCACTTAACCTGACCTTTCATCATTGACATAAGAATTACCTTTTAAAAATAAATTTCGCCACCATGGGCATGTTATAGCCGGATTTCAGTCGTTACTTATGGAGGCACTAAGAAGGAAATTCGTCAGAGCAGGGTTATCATGGATAACGCTTTAAATTGGAACAACTTTACTCAGGATGTCGTGCATAAATAGGTCTGTACCACAGGCCGAGACGTATTTACTCATGACTGCCATTTAATAGCAACTCTTTTTAACGCAATGTCAGGGGAAACCCCAAAAATAGTCTTTTTATGAACCAGTCAGTACAATCATTGAACAATTATAGGTCTATTTATCAACAGCTTGTGATCTCTGCGCTTCCAGAACCGCACCGCAATGTGCACAAAATTTTGCATCAGATTCATGTCCAGAATGCAGACAATTCTGACAAGAACGTGCCGCCCGCCCCTTTTCCAGCTCTTGTGACATATAAGCAGTCAGAATTCCGGTCGGCACCGCAATGATTGAATAGCCTAAAAGAATCAGCACCGATGCCAGCATTCTGCCGAGCGCGGTATGCGGGGTGATATCGCCGTACCCGACGGTTGTCAGCGTCACCACGGCCCAATACACCGATGCGCCAAGCGACGTAAATCCATCCTTGCCCTCTTCCACCGCAAACATCAGTCCGCCGAAAAGACACAGTATGATGGCCACGAAGCCAAAGAAGATGCTCAGCTTGCGGCGCGCGCGCATCAGGCTGCGCCACAACATCCCGGCATCATTCATATAGCGCAGGAGTTTCAGCACGCGCAGAACGCGCAATACGCGCAGCAAACGCACCACCACCACCAGATCGGCAGATCCGGCCAGCGACGGCATCATCCAGACGATATACATCGGCAACACGGTACACAGATCGATAATGCCGAAGAAACTGACCGGATAATGCATTTTGCGCGGCGAGCACAGTATGCGCAGCACGTACTCCACGCTGAACAGCGCCGTGAATCCGAGTTCGATTAAACCGAAGCGCCAGAGAACATTCGGCGTATTGGGAAACAGATCGGTCGCGCTGGATTCGAAAAACAGCACCACCACGCTCAGTAAGGACGCGGTGATCCAAAAGATTTCCATCCGGTGACCGCTGCGGGTGCGGTGCTCAAACAAAAGCGCAAAACATCTGCGTCGCGTTGCCGCGAAAAAGCGATAATCCTGAGTCATAACAAGCGCCAGCCATCAAACATACGCGAAGAATATCGCCTTATCGCCTGTACGCCTACCGTCTGGCTCACCCTTGCGACCAAAAAAAACGCCGCTCACTGAGGTGACCGGCGTTTATTAGCAGACAGTTTTCGTGTATTGCCAGGAAGCAGCGTACCGCTATTCCATCAGTTCAGAAACGGCATTACGGACGTAAGCGGTGATTTGCGCGACGTCTTCAGCGTTCGCACTGCCGCCGCCAATAGAGCGCACCGTGTTTTCCAGATGGCCAATATCCTGTTCAACTTTCTTCGCAATCTGCACTTTTACAATCGTATCTACGGAAGAGATAAAGGCACGCATCACGGCTTTAAGCGCAAAGATCTCGCCGAAAGAATCGTATGCCGGTTTCTCAGCCGCCGCTGAACTTGGCTCTGCAGCCCGTGGAGGCAGGCTTTTCAGTCTGTCCACATGTTCAATCATCAGGTCCATATCTCTGATGAGTTCATCAAAACTCTTAGCCACTGTTTTTCCTTCGCCCGGCGAAAGGCAGCAGGATACCACTGCCGTCACAAGCCGAGAAGCCACCGTAAGAAGGAAAGCGTAAATTTCGTCACAATGCGCCTGCCGGTGTGAATTTCTTCACTCTCCGGCAGACGCATCAGGTCGCTATTTAACCGAAATCAGCGGGTTACGCGTTTTTCAGTGAAGCCATATCGACAACAAAGCGGTATTTCACGTCGCTTTTCAGCATACGATCGTAAGCGCCGTTGATGTCCTGCATGTCGATCATCTCGACGTCACAGGTAATGTCGTGTTCAGCACAGAAATCCAGCATTTCCTGAGTTTCTGCAATCCCGCCGATCAGGGAACCTGCAACGGTTTTACGCCCCATCACCAGTTTGCCGCTGTGCAGCGCCGGGTCGATAGGTTCGATCAGGCCGACCAGGATGTGAGTACCATCGCGTTTCAGGGTATCCAGGTACGGGTTCAGATCGTGCTGGTTTGGCACAGTATCGAGAATGAAGTCGAAGTGGCTTTTCACCGCCGCCATTTGCTCTTCATCCGTCGACAGCACCACGTGATCGGCGCCTAAACGGTAAGCTTCCTGCTCTTTGCCTTTAGAACGGGTGAACAGCGTGACGTCTGCGCCCAATGCTTTGGCAAATTTCAGGCCCATGTGGCCCAAACCGCCCAGGCCAACAACCGCGACTTTATGGCCTTTACCGACTTTCCAGTGTTTCAGCGGAGAGAAGGTGGTGATACCGGCGCACAGCAGCGGCGCAGCGGATTTGATGTCCAGTTTTTCAGAAACGCGCAGCACGAATTTCTCTGCCACCACGATTTGTTCGGAATAACCGCCGTAGGTCATCATGTTGTCATGACGATCGTAGCTGTTATAGGTCATGGTCGCGCCTTCTTCACAGTACTGTTCCAGGCTCTCCGCGCAGGACTCACAGTGCTGACAAGAATCGACCATACAACCCACACCGACAGTATCACCGACTTTGAAGCCGCTGACTTTCGCGCCGACTTGTTTCACACGGCCAATAATTTCGTGTCCCGGAACCATCGGATAGATGCTCTGGTGCCATTCATTGCGCGCCTGGTGGATATCGGAGTGGCACACGCCGCAATACAGAATGTCGATCACAACGTCGGTATCACGCGGGTCACGGCGAACAAAATTATGAGGCGCAAGAGGCGCATCCGCTGAAAGGGCAGCGAAACCACGAACGTTAAGAGTCATTTATTTCTCCTGAAGGGCTAACGGAATACATGCGCACGGCAAAAGGCAGTGCACCAGGAAAGTATGACGCGTTAAGGAGACAAACAAATATAACGATCCTCGCCATTACTTGCCTGAATCTGTTTTTTTCAGGAGTTTTAAATCAGGGTAATCCGATAGCCAGACAGTGACGCCGCACAACGCAGCGTCACATTTGAGAAGGAATACAGAAAGGTTTAGATAAGACCGGCGTCTTTGAGTTCGCTTTTCAGGTAGGCGTAATAGATAGGTGCGGCGACCACGCCCGGTATACCAAATGCGGCTTCAAACACCACCATCGCCAGCAAAACTTCCCAGGATTTGGCCTTGATGCGGTTACCCACAATGCGCGCATTCAGGAAGTATTCCACCTTGTGAATGATGATCAGATACCCCAGCACCAGCGCCCCCACCCACAAGGACAGCGACAAACCCACGATGAAAATCAGGGTGTTTGAAATCAGATTCCCCACCACCGGCAGCAGGCCGCACACGAAAGTCAGCGCAACCAGCGTTTTTGCCAGCGGCAGGTGAATGCCAAACAGCGGCAAAATACCAAACAGGAAAATGCCCGAGAGCACCGTGTTGATCAGTGAAATCTGGAACTGCGCAAACACCACATTACGAAAAGCAGCACTGAGCAGGCTCACGCGATCCAGCAATTCCTGTTTCAGCGGAGCATGGTGCTCGCCATGGGTATGGCGCTGGAGAGAGATAATCGCCCCGAGGATCATACCAATCAGCATGGTGACAAAAACGTGCGCGGCGTTTTTACCGAACGTCTGGATCATGACAATGTGCTCACGCAGCCATTGCAGGAAAGTACGCTGTAACTCTTCGATATTGGCCGGAAGATAGTGCAACAGCACCGGCGACAAACGGCTTTGCGCGTCAGTCAGCAATCGCGACACCATGGCGTTAAACGCCACCGGGTTTTTCATGTCCTCCATCAGGAAGTCTGCGATAGCCGCGACAAACAGAATCAGGCAACTCACCACCACGGTGCTGATAAAAGCCACCACCACCCAGCGCGCACGTTCGCCGCTGAGGATTTTCTGAAAATGCGGCGTCAGCGCATTGACCAGTTCGTACACTACAAAACCGGCGATAAAGCACGCCAGTAAATGAAGAGGAAGAATCAACAACAACCCGCCCATCACAATCAACAAACTGAGCCAGCGAATGTGATTCGATCTCATAATTTGCATTGCCTGCATCCTTAAAATACGTGTCCCGGGCCTGGCCCTCAATGTTGCCTCTATCATAGCATCTAACCCTGTAACGCCATGATGTGTGTTCAGAAACAGTTAAGAAAATTTTGACACGACAGCGAGGTCTTCTATCATCCCCCTCAGAACAATCGTTAAAGTTATTCTGAAATATAGGTGAACAGGATGTCTGAATTAATTCGTGAGAAACTTTCCCTGCCTGAAGGGCATGACCGTCTTTTATTGCACTCCTGCTGTGCGCCCTGTTCGGGAGAAGTGATGGAGGCTATTCAGGCGTCCGGCATTGACTACACGATATTCTTCTACAATCCGAATATTCATCCGCAGAAAGAATATTTGCTGCGCAAAGAAGAAAATATACGTTTTGCCGAACAACACGGCATCCCGTTAATTGATGCCGATTACGACACCGATAATTGGTTTGAACGCGCCAGAGGAATGGAAAATGAACCTGAGCGTGGGATCCGCTGCACCATGTGTTTCGATATGCGTTTTGAACGTACGGCACTCTATGCCTGGGAACATGGTTTCAGTGCTATTTCCAGTTCACTGGGCATTTCGCGCTGGAAAGATATGCAGCAAATTAATGGCTGCGGCGATCGCGCTGCCGCGCCTTATCCCGGAATGGTCTACTGGGACTACAACTGGCGCAAGAAAGGCGGTGCAGCGCGCATGGTGGAGATCAGCAAACGTGAACGCTTTTATCAGCAGGAATATTGCGGTTGCGTCTATTCGCTGCGCGACAGTAATTTGCACCGTAAATCCCAGGGCCGTGATCTGATCAAACTTGGGGTGAAATATTACGGGGATGAGGACGACGAATAATCTGCCACACCGCGTATTGATACGCCTTTATCATTAATCCCGGCCCTGTGTCGGGTTAATTATGCTGATAATTCCCGCTGATAACCTTCTGATCCCCTGCGTATAAAGCCTCTGCCCGTTCACTATTTTGTTCGATAACAAAGTTTCAAACAGCCAGACTCATTTCCTATGATGGCCGCCGGTTTGCATCTTGCGTTCCGTTAAATCGCTTGTTACTTTCCGCCTCTCAGTTTTATTTATGCGTAATCGCTATAAGAAATAACCCACGGTTATTTCGCGTGTATTGCGCAGGCAGACTGGCACGTAAAACAAAAAACACAACATCGTATTTATCATTACAGGGGAAGTTATATGTGGGTGCTAATAGGTATTCCGATCGTCGTGCTGGGTTTTGCACTGCGGTTTAATCCGTTACTGGTCGTGACCATCGCCGGGATCTCTACCGGACTGGCCGGCGGCATGCAAACCGTGGAAATCATCAGCGCTTTCGGAAAGGCGTTTACCGATAACCGCTATATGGGCCTTATCTGGCTGACCTTGCCGGTGATTGCCCTGCTTGAGCGTAACGGGCTGAAAGAGCAGGCGAAACACCTGATTTCTAAAATTCATGTGGCGACCACCGGCCGCATCCTGATGCTCTATTTCTTCCTGCGCCAGATGACGGCAGCGCTGGGGCTGAACTCGCTGGGCGGGCACGCGCAGATGGTTCGTCCGCTGATCGCACCGATGGCCGAAGCCGCCGCCACCACCAAATACGGTGATTTACCTAACGACGTGCGTCAGAAAATCCGTGCCCATTCTGCTGCGGCAGATAACGTGGCGGTCTTTTTCGGCGAGGACATTTTTATCGCCGTGCAATCAATTCTGCTGATCAAAGGTTTTCTGGATCAGTACGGAATCGACGTCGAGCCCCTGCACCTGTCTGTCTGGGCGATCCCGACCGCGATTGCCGCACTGATTATTCACTTTATCCGTTTGTGGCTGCTTGACCGCTCGCTGGCTAAACGTTTTGACGGCCACCACGGGAGCACCGCGAAATGATCAACCTACAGTCAGTTTATATTCTCGCGGGCCTGATGTTCTGCGCCTTCGCGCTCTTCAATCTGCGCGACAAAAGTAATTCACGTCGCTATGTGAATGCGCTGTTCTGGGGCGTTTACGGTGTCACATTTCTGTTTGGCGGCGAGTTGCCGCATTTTGTCACCGGCTGTCTGGCAATTCTGCTGGCGGTGATTGCCGGCAGCGGCAAACTGGGTAAAGGCAAAACGGATAACGACCAGCCCGAACGCGTGGAACAGCGCGAAGCCGGTGCCCGACGTTTTGGCAGCAAACTGTTTATTCCTGCCCTGCTGATCCCGATTGTGACGCTGATCGGCACCCTGACGCTGAAATACACCCCGCTGGTGGAAGCCAAAAACGTCACGCTGATTTCTCTGGTGATCGGCACGCTGGTGGCTTTTGTCGCCGCGCTGGTGATGTTGCGTGATTCGCCACTCAAAGCCATAAAAGCCGGCGGGCAGACGATGGACACCGTGGGCTGGGCGGCTATTTTGCCGCAGATGCTGGCGGCGCTGGGCGCGTTGTTTGCGATGGCAGGCGTCGGCGGCGTGGTGGCGGACCTGGTGAAAAATATTATCCCTCTGGGTTCACCGCTGGCGATTGTGGTGGCCTACACCTTCGGGATGGCACTGTTTACCATGATCATGGGCAACGGTTTTGCCGCGTTCCCGGTGATGACGGCGGGCATCGGCCTGCCGCTTATCGTCAATCAGCTTGGCGGCAACCCGGCAATCATGGGCGCCATCGGTATGCTGTGTGGTTTCTGCGGAACACTGATGACGCCGATGGCGGCAAACTTCAACATCGTTCCCGCCGCCTTGCTTGAATTACAGGATAAAAATGGCGTGATCAAGGCACAGTGGAAAACCGGCGTGCTGCTGTTGCTGGTCAACACCGCCTTTATGTATTTCTTTGTGTTCCGCTTCTGATAAGGAAAGACGATGACCACAACGCAGATGACGCCAGCGATGGCGTCCCGTTTTGCCTCACTTGCGCTCAATCATTTAACGCGTGAGTTTCCCAATAAACTGATGCACGCGATGAGCAGCGCGCAGGACGCCCGCACCCCGCGCCAGCTTCACCCGATTTTTTATGGCAGCTACGACTGGCACTCCTGCGTTCACGGCTACTGGCTGTTGCTGCGCTTGCTGAACACTTACCCTGAGCTGCCGGAAGCGGAAAAAATCATAACCGTGGTCGGGCAGCATTTCACCGCGGAAAACGTCGCGGGCGAAATGGCCTATCTGCAACAGCCACAACATGCCGGTTTTGAACGTCCTTATGGCTGGGCATGGTTTCTGGCGCTGACGCAGCAGTTGCAGGAAATGGCGTTGCCGCAGGCCGCTGAATGGGCAAAAAATCTGGCGCCGATGGCCCGCTTTTTCGAAGAGAGTTTTACGGCGTTTCTGCCGAAAGCGACCTATCCGCTGCGCGTCGGCAGCCATTTCAATACGGCCTTCGCGCTGGCTCTGACGCTGAACTATGCCCGAAGCGTTAAGCATGGCCCGCTGTGCGCGTTAATTGAAGAAACGGCGCGGCGCTGGCATCAGGATGATGTGCATTGTCAGGCATGGGAACCGGGGGGTGATGAATTTTTGTCGCCATCGCTGATGGAAGCGGAGCTGATGCGCCGCGTACTGCCGGGGGAGGAATTTATTCTCTGGTTCGACCGTTTTCTGCCGGAACTGGCGCAACGTCAACCCGCCACGCTGTTCACGCCCGCCACGGTCACTGACCGCAGTGACGGCAAGATCGGGCATCTGGACGGTCTGAACCTCAGCCGCGCCTGGTGCCAGCGATCTCTGGCGTCGGCGTTACCGGCAGGCGACGCGCGCACAGCCCTTTTACGCCACACGGCGGAAGAGCATTTGCACAGCGCACTGGATAATCTCGACAGCGATTACATGGGCGAACACTGGCTGGCAACCTTTGCCCTGCTGGCGCTGGAAGCCTGACCGGCCCTTAATTCCCGCCGGTTAGCGGATAATTCCGCGCGTCGAGCGGGTAAAGAAATCATTGAACTGGCACAGTATCGGATGCTCCGCGCTGAGCCGTTCAATCTCAAGCTTCACCACGTCTGCCGCCACCTGCTGATGATATAAAAGATCGTACAGATGGCGGATCACCTTCCGCTCAACGGCATTCGCGCGGGTAAACGCCAGCGCGCGTTCGTTGATGCCGCGCGGGACAGCGCGGTTACCACTCGCCACAACAAACGGCGGAACGTCCTGCACCACGCAGGTGTTGTCCAGCAGCAGCGAGCCGGTGCCGACGATGCAAAACTGATGCACCGCACACAATGCGCCGAGTTGCGAATAATCCCCCAGCGTGACGTGACCGGCCAGCCCGCTGTGATCGCCCATTGACGTGTGATTGCCCACCTGACAGTCGTGCCCGATGTGCACACCCGCCTGAAAAATATTTTGATCGCCAATACGCGTGACACCGCCGCCCTGCTCTGTGCCCCGGTGCAGCGTCGAGTGACGGCCAATCTCGTTGCCGTCGCCGATATCGAGGCTCGCCGCTTCGCCGTTGTATTTCAAATCCTGGCTGACTTCGCCGATGGACGATCCCATCCCGATTCGGTTCTCACGACCGATAGACGTATCGCCGTTAATGACGACATGTGAGGCAATGACTGACCCTTCGCCTATCCGCACACCCGTGGAGATAAAACAGAAAGGGCCGACAACAACGTGCGGGCCGATAACAACACCCGGTTCGATGATACTGCTGGCCGCAATTGTGGCCGAAGATGAAATCAACGCATAAATCCTTCTGACAATCGCTCCGCATGCAGAGGCCGGACGCAAAATCGTCAGTGTTAAATTAAACCTGGGAGGATTAATCAGCGGGAAGATCAAAATGAGTCGGAAGTCGCACTCAGAAAGGTATAAACAGGCTGATGGCTTTTTGCGCAACTCCCCTGCTATGCCGCCCAGCATAAGGGTTCCGGGGGCTAAACCCTGCCAACTATATTTTATTTATTTTCTGAACCTTTCTGAAAAATGTGAGCTGTGAACCCTTTGTGACACTTCTATTAAGGCTTTCTTAAGCTAGCAATATTATGATTCACGACAATTCATTTATGTGCGTTATGGTTTCAGTCCGTTAACGCCTGCATCCTTCAGTTTTTTGGGAGTTTTCATTGCGCCATTTATTTCCGAAGATCAGCTACTTCTGGCTGACTTTGCTGCTCAGCTTATATTTTACGTTTATCGTTAACCTGCCAATCTTGTTACACTTTTACCGCATTCTTCATGCGCTGCCTGCCTACAGTCTGGCGTTCGCACTGACCATCCCCGTGGCACTTTTCTTTGCGCTGAACTTTGTGTTCACGCCGTTCAGCTTCCGCCCGTTACTTAAACCTTTCTTCATCATCATACTGCCGGTGAGCGCCCTCGCCAGTTTTGCCATGATGACCTATCAGGTGGTGTTTGACCGGGGGATGATCGAAAACATTCTGGAGACGCAGTCTGCCGAAGCGTCTTCGTATCTAAATCTGCAAGTGGTGCTGTGGTTTGTCTTTACCGGCGTATTACCGGCGATTGTGCTGTTCTTCACGCCCGTCAGCTATGATCAGACGCGTTTACGTCGTCTGGGCGTGCGTCTGGTGTCGATGTTGGTGTCACTGGCGATCGTTGCCTCCATCGCCGGGGTGTTCTATAAAGATTACGCCTCCGTTGGCCGTAACAACCGCACCCTGAATTTGGAAATCGTGCCGACCAATTACCTCTACAGCGCCTTCCAGTACATGAATCACCGTTACTTCACGCCAAAAATGCCGTTTCAAACCCTCGGAAACGACGCCAGACTGGTGCAGACACCCGGCGAGAAACCCAACCTGGTGTTTCTGGTGATCGGCGAAACCGCCCGTGCGCAGAATCAGTCTTTCAACGGGTATGCGAAACCGACCAACGAATACACTCAGGCCATGCCCGATGTGATCTTCTTTGCGCACATGACCTCCTGCGGTACGGCCACGGCGATTTCGGTGCCCTGCATGTTCTCGGACATGAAACGTACCCGCTATGACGCCAACCGGGCGCGCAACAGCGAAGGGTTGCTGGATATTCTGCATAAAGCGGGCGTCTCCGTGTTCTGGAAAGACAATGACGAAGGCTGTAAAGGCGTTTGTGACCGCGTGCCTAACGTCACCCTCAATACTCAAAAAGACGGTAAATATTGCGATGGCGACACCTGTTACGACATGGCGTTACTGCAAAATATCGATGAGGACATCAAACCGGATGGCAGGAATACGCTGATCGGCCTGCATCTGATCGGCAGCCACGGCCCGACCTACTCCAGACGCTATCCGCCGGAATTCCGTAAATTTATGCCAGACTGCCCGCGCAGTGACATTGAAAACTGCACGCAGGAGCAGTTGGTCAATACCTACGACAATACCCTGCACTACACCGACTATGTGGTGTCACAGGTCATTGAAAAGGCGAAGCAATATCAGGATAAGTACAATGTGGCGGTGATTTATCTGTCCGACCACGGCGAATCCCTGGGGGAAAATGGTTTGTACCTGCACGGCACGCCGTACAGCGTCGCGCCCGCCGAGCAGACGCATGTGCCTATGCTGTTCTGGTTATCTGACGGCTATTCCAGAGCGCAGGGTATTGATGTGTCATGCCTGCAAGCTCATGCCGCGAAGGACGATGTGTCGCAGGATAATCTGTTCCACACCGTGCTCAGTGCCATGAACGTTCAGACCAGCGCACGGGATCCGCAGCTTGATCTCCTCGCGGCCTGCAAAAAAACCTAATCTGAACACCTGCTGCCCGGCGTCTCAGGGCAGCAGGCCACACGCGTCCAGAATACTTTGCGACAGGGCATGCACCGTCTGGTCAAAGTTTTGTGATTCTTTATCCATCACCATATACAACGCCGTTTGCCGCACCGTGCGGGCCGACAGCGTCAGCCTGCTCAGCACACCGCTTTCCAGCGCCGGACCAACACTTCCCAGCGGCAGCCAGCCGTAACCCACGCCCACTGATATCGCCTCCATCGCCGCTTCCACCGTGGTGAACGTCCAGTTCGCCGCCTGACCGGCTGCGCGGCTGTCGCTTCGCGGCGAGCGACGGTCAGCCACCGTAATTAACGGAAAGCGCGCCAGATCTTCAGCGGAAAGCGGCACCGGCAGTTGTAACAGCGGATGATCGCTTTTCGCCACCGGCACGAAATCCACATCGAGAAGGAACCGGCCGTGTATCGCATTTTCCGGCGCCAGCGTGGTGAGGTACAAATCCGCTGATCGTTCATTTAATTGGGCGGGACTTTCACCCCGCAGGATTTCCGTCAGATGCACCTGGGTATCGGGAAACTGTTGCTGAAAGCGTTTCAACGCACGGAACAAAAGGTTTTTAGGAAACACGCTGTCCACCACCAGACTCAGCTCCGTGCGCACCCCGCCGCGCAAGCCTGCCGCGCGATGCTCCAGTTGCAGGAAAGAGGAGATCAGCGGCGCCGCCTGCGCCAGCAAGGCTCGCCCTTGTTCGGTCAGCGCGGCTTTGCGCCCGGTAATTTCCAGCAGCGGCAGCCCGAGCCGCTCCTGCAACCCGCTCAACGCATAACTGACCGATGACTGACTGCGGTTCAGCACCGTGGCCGCCTGCGCAAAACTTCCCTGCTCAATCACCGTTTGCAACACAACCCATTGTTCAAGTGTGGTTCTCGGCAGCGCCATATTTTTCTCCTGTGCAGTGAAATCCGTCACTGCATAATATATCTAATAAACCGATTGTTTTTATCGAAAATCAGCGTTTTTTTATCAGATTTACCAGGGGTATGATTCTTTCATCGAAACGAAACACACGTTTCATCCAGAAAACCTAAGGAGATTCACCATGAGTAACTTTGATAAAAATGACCTGAGCGGCTTCGTTGGTAAACATGTGGTTTACACCTACGATAACGGCTGGAACTATGAAATCTATGTGAAAAACGCACAAACACTGGATTACCGTATTCACAGTGGCCTGGTGGGTAACCGTTGGGTGAAAGACCAGAAAGCTTACATCGTGCGTGTGGCGTCAGAGGTTTACAAAATTTCGTGGACCGAGCCTACCGGTACAGACGTCAGCCTGATTGTGAATCTTGGCGATAACGTGTTCCATGGCACCATCTTCTTCCCGCGCTGGGTCATGAACAATCCGGAAAAAACCGTCTGCTTCCAGAACGATCATATTCCGCTGATGAATGCTTACCGCGATGCCGGTCCGGCCTATCCGACCGAAGTGATTGATGAATTCGCGACCATCACTTTTGTCCGTGACTGCGGCGCGAACAACGACACCGTGATCGACTGCGCAGCCAGCGAGTTACCGGCTAACTTCCCGGACAATCTGCGTTAATCGACGAAGCAGAATGTCGTAACGCAAAACCATAAAAAACCGCAGCCCTGACGCAGGCTGCGGTTTTTTTATGATGCTTGCGGCCTCAGTTCGCCAGGGTCTTCAGCAGAGCGGCATTAAATTTTTCCGGTTCTTCCATCTGAGGCGCATGCCCCAATCCTTTGAATTCGATAAGCCTGGCATGGGGGATGAGCTTCGCGGCCTGTTTACCGAGCACTTTATAGTTGCCAATTTTGGCTTTCACTGCCGCCGGGGCGATGTCGCTGCCAATGGCCGTGGTATCAGACGTGCCGATCATCAGCGTGGTAGGAACACGTAAATTCTTAAATTCGTAGAACACCGGCTGCGTGAAAATCATGTCGTAAATCAGGGCCGAATTCCATGCCACCAGCTTATGCCCCGGCCCGTTGTTCAGACCGGCAAGCATATCCACCCAGCGGTCATATTCCGGTTTCCATTTGTTTACGTAATACGTTTTCAGCTCGTATTGTTTGATGCTCTCTGCCGACGTTTTCAGCTCGCGGTCATACCATTGATCCACGGTGCGGTATGGCACCCCTTTCGCTTTCCAGTCCTCAAGCCCGATGGGATTGACCAGCACCAGTTTCGACACTTCCGGCGCGAACATCAGGCTGTAACGCGTGGCTAACATTCCGCCGGTAGAGTGCCCGACGATCACCGCTTTGCTGATCTTCAGGCTTTTGAGTAACTCATGCGTGTTGATCGCCAGTTGCTGAAAACTGTACTGATAATGTCCGGGTTTGGTGGAGGAGCAGAACCCCACCTGATCAGGCGCAATCACGCGATAGCCTTTGGCCGCCAGCGCTGAAATCGTCCCGCCCCAGGTGGCGGCGCAGAAATTTTTTCCATGCATCAGCACCACGGTCTGTCCGTTTTTGTGGCCTGCCGGCGACACATCCAGATAGCCCATCTGCAGCGGCGCGCCCTGCGAATTCAGTGAGAACTGTTTGAGCGGAAACGGGTAATCGAACCCCTGTAATTGTGGCCCGTAGCTTGGAGCATCGGCGGCCAGCGCAGCACCGCTGACGGAAAGAGAGATAACAGCAGCGCAGAGAAGTATGGAAAAGCGGGAAGGCATGTATTCGTCCTGATGTCGTTTTCTGACAGGCGGCGTAAACGCTTATGCTACAAATTTTAGGCTCTCAATAAAACTGAAACCGCACGAACTGACTTTTCAGCGTGAGCATCGGGCACATGGGAGATTGATTTCCCTCATTATTACCCGAGGTTTGCAGCAGATTTCGCTGATTATGCGTTATATTAAGAACAGTAAGCCTTCACAAATTCCTAAGGTGGACACTCCTTTGGCCTTATCCGTACATTGGCTATACCGGCCGCGATTCCGACTCTGTCTGTCGGTGCTGGCATTTCTGCTGGTCGCCGCGCTGGGCACGCTGGCGATTTCATGGCAGACCTCACAGGGATTGCGCAAAGATCACGCCGCCAGTCTGGCGCAATCGGTCTACATGGTGGATATGACCCTCGACAATGCCGCCGTCGCCGCCGATACCGTCAACTATCTGATCGGCGCCCCTTGTACCGAGGAGACGATTCAGGCTCTGCGCTGGCAGGTGGCGAAAGTGCCCAATGTGCGCACCGTCAATCTCTATACCGGCGACACCATTTATTGCACCTCCCTGTTTGGTGAGAAGATCGATTTCGTTTCCCAAGGCCACTACGCTGGCGGACAACTGATGCTGATGAGCGGCAATGCCGTAACGCCAAATCATCCGCTGATCGCCTATCGCCACGACGTGAACGGCCAGGGCGTTCTGGTCGGCGTTGACGGCTATTTCCTGCACAACATTCTTCGTTTACTCAGCCAGCAAAAATTTCTCGTTCTGAAGGTTGGCGACCAGTGGATGGATAATCAGGGCAAAATTCATCGTGACCTGGGCTGGCCGAAAGGCGAAAGAATGGCGCTGGCGTCTCAGCGTTACCCTTATGAGATGCGTCTGGTGATCAGCGGCAGCGATCACTGGCGTTACATCTTTGATTATGCCACCGCCAGTCTGGTGCTCTTTCCGCTGGTCGGCTTATTTGTGGCGTTCATGACCTACGGGCTGCTTGGCCGTTTTGGCACGCCGGTCACTGCACTGAAAACGGCGCTGGAGAAAAAACAGTTTATTCCCTGGCTGCAACCGGTGGTGGATGGCACGGATCATAAAATCACCGGCTGCGAAGTGCTTATGCGCTGGCAGCATCCGCATTCCGGGCTGATCCCGCCCTACCAGTTCATTCCGCTTGCCGAAGAAAGCGGATTAATTGTGCCGATGACCCGTTCAATGATGGCGCAGGTGCGCGATCAGTTTGGTCCGATTGCCGCGCAGTTGCCGAAAGGCTTCCATTTCGGGTTTAACATCTGCGCCAGTCACTTTAAAGATCTGACGCTGGTGGAAGACTGCAAAGCGTTCATCGACGCCTTTAAAGAAAACCCGGTGCATCTGGTGCTGGAACTTACCGAGCGCGAACTGATCGAACAAACGGACATCACCCACAGTTTGTTCAGCTCGCTGCGCCGGATGGGCGTCCTGATTGCCATGGATGACTTTGGCACCGGTCACTCCAGCCTGGCGTATCTGCAAAATTTCCACATCGATATCCTAAAAATCGACCAGAGTTTCATTGGCCGAATCGGCACCGACGCACTGGCCGGGCACATCGTCGATAACGTCATCGATCTGGCAAAACGTCTGCGCCTGATTATCGTGGCCGAAGGTGTCGAAACACAGGCACAGGTCGATTACCTGACGCCGTATCAGCTCGAATTCCTGCAAGGCTATTTTTTCAGCAAGCCGCTTGCGCCAAATACTTTCATCGAAAAATGGCTTAAAGAATAACGTGAGCTATGTCTTATAAGAGGATCCCGCATTTTGCTTAAAATGAGCGGATGTGTAACATCCTCTCAGAATCTGTGCAGTCCGACGCTAACTTGTTGAAGTTACTTGTTTTGGAGTGACTTCGGCTTAGCTGGCACTGATAAATCAAGTGATCACTTTGCGAGCAAAATGATGATTAAGTGGCCGTGGAAAGCAAATGAGCTGAAAATTGAGAGATCGGACGCGTGGAACGACGCCCTGAACATTCCGCTGTTGTCCTCTCTCAATGACGAAGAGCAACAACGTCTGATACGCATCGCCAGCCAGTTGCTGCAACAAAAACGGCTGGTGCCCTTGCAGGGCATTGTGCTCACCGAACAAATGCAGGCGCGCATCGCCCTGCTGTTTGCACTGCCGGTCATGGAGCTGGGCGCATCCTGGCTCGACGGGTTTCATGAAATTCTGCTCTATCCCTCTCCTTTTGTGGTCGATACCCCATGGCAGGACGAGAACGGCCTGATCCACGCCGGAACGCAAATCCACGCCGGACAAAGCTGGGATCAGGGGCCGATCGTCCTTAACTGGCAGGACATTGAAGACTCCTTCGACAATTCTGGCTTTAATCTGATCATCCACGAAGCCGCGCACAAACTGGATATGCGTAACGGCGGCGAAGTCAGCGGCATTCCGCCCATTCCACTGCGCGACGTGGTTGCCTGGGAGCATGATTTGCAGGCCGCCATGCAAAATCTGCAGGATGAAATCGACACCGTAGGCGAAGAGGCTGCCAGCATGGACGCCTACGCGGCGACCGACGCCGCCGAGTGTTTCGCCGTACTTTCTGAATATTTCTTTAGTGCGCCAGAATTGCTGTCTGACCGGTTTCCGCTGGTTTACGGCCATTTCACCCGTTTTTATCAGCAAGACCCGCTGGCACGGCAACGTCGCGGACAACGCTGTGATTGTTAATCTGACGGCTGAACACTTATTTTGATGGCGCTGATGATGATTTTCAGCCGTATTGATTAGATGCTGAGCAGTCAGCGGTTATTATTGAATTTTGCGTTGACACCCCGGCGCCCTCTGGATATTATCCGCCCCGTTCAAACGATTCCTCTGTAGTTCAGTCGGTAGAACGGCGGACTGTTAATCCGTATGTCACTGGTTCGAGTCCAGTCAGAGGAGCCATATTAGAAAAGCCCGCTTAAGGAAACTTAAGCGGGCTTTTTGCTTTGGTATTTCTGTGGTTGAACATCCCGAGATCAGCCAATATCGGTGGGTAAAACGTCTCCGCCCCCACAGCGACTCATCCCTTGTGCCAACCACTTGTTCTCCTGCACAACACACCTTTCCTAATCAAAGGGATTTATATCGCGCTGCGGGTTCATCTTGTTTGATGTCTGAAATCAGCGCCTGACGCGCACCGTCGAGGGTGTCCCAGTGTGCGGCATTTTGCAGTGGCGGTATGGTCACCTTTTCGCGACGGTCGAAACCGACCAGCGCGGCATCCACTAAATCATCCACCTGCATCATCTTAGGTGACGTTGTCACGTCAATGCCTGCGCGTTCCCAAATTTCCGTATAAGTTCCGGCTGGCAGCACCGCCTGGACATACACGCCACGGGATGACAGTTCCAGATCCAATCCTTGCGATAAGAACAGCACGTAGGCTTTAGTGGCGCCATACACCGACATCATAAATTCCGGAGCCAGCCCGACGACGGAACTGATATTGACGATTGCACCCTCTCCCGCCTGCACAAAACGCGGCGTCGCGGCATTGGCCAGCCGCGTCAGGGCAGTGATGTTCAGCGCAATCAGCCGTTCAATGGACTCTGACGTCTGCTCCGCAAAACCGCCGGACTGCGCAATGCCCGCGTTATTGATCAGAATGCCAATTTGCGCGTCGTCGCGCAGACGGGTTTCGATAGCCGCCAGTGCATCCGGTTGGGTCAGATCCGCGGGCAGAATATCGACAGCCACACCGTGTTCCTGCCGCAGACGTCCCGCCAGGGTGTCGAGTTTTGCCTTGTCGCGGGCGACCAGAACAAGGTTGTGCCCCCGGCGGGCGAAACGCTCTGCGTAAACAGCGCCTATGCCCGTCGAAGCGCCAGTAATGAGGACTGATGATTTGGTCATAAGTTGATCTTCTTTATTGGTGAGTAAACAAAATCCGCCAGTGCGCGGTCAAAGTACGGACTTAATGATGGTGATCGTAATCTAAAAAGTCAATCGGTTTGATTACGGTTATCATCAATGTATACTTGAGGCATGAATTTTCGGGAGATGGGCAAAAATGAAAGTGTCAAAAGAGCAGGTTCGTGAAAACCGGAAACACATTGTTGAAACGGCTTCGGTGTTGTTTCGCGAACGGGGCTATGACGGTGTAGGCGTCGCGGAACTGATGTCAGCGGCAGGTTTCACTCACGGCGGGTTCTATAAACACTTTGCCTCCAAGGCGGATTTGATGTCGGAGGCGATGAGCTGCGGTTTTGCGCGATCGGCAGAAAGTACCCAGGGGGTCAGCCGTGAGCAATTTGTGGAGAATTACCTCTCCCGGGAGCACCGTGATTCCATGGGCAAGGGTTGCGTCATGTCGGCGCTGGGGGCAGATACCGCCCGTCAGCCCGCGTCAATCAAAGCTGCATTTGCGCAAGGCATTGAAACGCAGCTGGCCCTGTTAGCCAGTGAGCGTGGCCCGCAAAGCGCAACGCGCGCTGACCTTATCGACAGCATGGCCCATCTTGTTGGCGCTCTGGTGCTCTCCCGCGCCTGCCCCGATGATTCAGCACTGGCTGATGAGATCCTCGAGGTATGCCGCGCGCGCCTTCTCAATAAGGCCGTCAGCGAGGAGTAAGCTTTCCGCCCCTGCTTTGTGCACGTGGCTGCGCCGAAATGACGGCTGAAAAGCCCGCGAGGAGAAATCTGAGCGGGCTTTCTTATGTCCGGGAGGCGTGAAGAACCGTCATGAGAAGCTGAACATCTGTCCCCTGATCATGAAAATCGTTCATGTTCAGTGAAATTAAATCACTTTTCCTTAGTCAGCGAGTCAGGCATAAATTATACACGGTTATTAACTATAGAAAATTTTGAGGCTGCTGAAGGTAAATCTGAAAATAAATTGAGAAGCCCTGAAAAGCAAACAATCAAAACAGGTTTCATATCAGATGTCGGGATATCAGATAACAATGAATAAAAATATTACCTTTGCTATTAAGAGCATTCGTTTCGACGAAGATTATAACCCCTCGAAAAATACGCGTATTACCACCAACTTTGCTAATCTGGCAAGGGGTGAGAAACGCCAGGATAACCTGCGTAACACCTTAGTGATGATCGATAACCGCTTCAACTCTCTGGCCCACTGGGATAACCCGAAGAGCGATCGCTATTCTGTTGAACTGGATATCATTACTGTTCAGTTAACTATTTCCGGCGAAGACAGCTCAGACTCCTTCCCGGTGATTGAAATACTGAAAACAAATATCGTGGATAAACACACCAGTCAGCGTATTGAAGGTATTTTAGGGAATAATTTCTCCTCCTACGTGAGAGATTATGATTTTAGCGTTTTATTGCCAGCGCACAATAAAACCCAATCTGCATTCAGTCTTCCTGAGAAATTTGGAGAACTGCATGGGGATATATTTAAATGCTTCATCAACTCAGACACCTATAAAGATAACTTCAATAAGAAACCGGTGATATGCCTGAGTGTCTCCAGCAAAAACACCTATTATCGCACCGGCGTGAAACATCCTGTATTGGGTATCGAATATCAGCAGGATGAACTTTCTCTGACGGATGAATATTTCGCAAAAATGGGATTGCGGGCACGATATTTCATGCCTGAAAACAGCGTGGCACCTTTAGCCTTCTATTTTACCGGCGACTTACTCAGTGATTACACAAATCTTGAGCTGATCAGCACCATCAGCACGATGGAGACTTTCCAAAAGATTTACCGCCCTGAGATTTACAATGCTAATTCTGCGGCCGGAATACAGTATCAGCCAAGCCTGAATTATCAGGATTATTCTTTAACCCGCATTGTTTACGATCGGGAAGAACGTAGCCAGCTGGCTGTTGAGCAAGGGAAGTTTACTGAAGAGAACTTCATTAAACCCTATCAATCCGTTCTTGAACAATGGTCTGCGCAAACCGTTCTTTGATTATAAAAAAATATAAGGTCACCTGTTATGAAAAAATTATTACCGACATCGACTGCTGGCAGTTTACCTAAGCCTTCCTGGCTGGCACAACCTGAGGTGCTTTGGTCCCCGTGGAAATTGCAGGATCAGGAATTAATTGACGGCAAACAGGATGCCCTGCGTTTGTGTCTGGAAGATCAGCAACAGGCGGGTATTGATATTGTCAGCGACGGCGAACAAACCCGTCAGCATTTTGTCACGACGTTTATTGAGAACCTCAGCGGCGTTGATTTTGAAAAACGCGAAACGGTTAAAATTCGTAATCGCTATGAAGCAAGCGTGCCGACGGTTGTTGGGCCGGTAAGCCGCCAGCGGTCGGTTTTTGTCGAAGATGCTAAGTTTTTACGTCAGCAAACCACACGACCAATTAAATGGGCTCTGCCAGGGCCGATGACCATGATCGATACGCTGTATGATAACCACTATAAAAGTCGCGAAAAACTTGCCTGGGAATTCGCTAAAATTCTCAATGAAGAAGCCAAAGAATTAGAAGCTGTGGGCGTCGATATTATTCAGTTTGATGAGCCCGCGTTTAATGTCTTCTTTGATGAAGTGAATGACTGGGGCATTGCCACTTTAGAAAGAGCTATCGAAGGGCTTAAATGTGAAACGGCTGTCCACATTTGCTACGGTTATGGCATTAAAGCCAACACAGACTGGAAAAAAACGCTGGGCACCGAATGGCGACAATATGAAGAGATTTTTCCAAAGCTGCAAAAATCTAATATCGATATTATTTCACTGGAATGTCAGAACTCTCATGTACCCATTGAGCTGCTGGAACTTATTCGCGGTAAAAAGGTAATGGTGGGAGCCATTGATGTGGCAACCAATAATATCGAAACACCGGAAGAAGTCGCCGCTACCCTTCGCAAAGCGTTGCAATTTGTAGACGCCGACAAGCTCTATCCTTGCACTAACTGCGGCATGATCCCCCTGCCTCGCAGCGTGGCAAGAGGCAAGCTGGATGCCTTAAGTGCAGGCGCTGAAATCGTCCGCAAAGAGCTTCTGGCGAAATAATTTCGCTACCCGTCTGATTTTTTAAGAGAGCCTGTAGGGTGGTGCGATCCCCATTCAGGCTCACTTCACCACCGCAACACTATTCCTGGAAAAATCCAATACTGCTTCTGTCGGCGCTGGCGGAAACGGCGGATCCCCTCTCTGACAGCGTAATCTCCCTGTTAAAAAGCCCGCTCAGTCATCCCTGAGCGGGCTTTGAGGGTAATAACGACCCTTTACGATCCTGCCTTTACGTTTACAGTTCGAACCGGTCCAGGTTCATCACTTTTGTCCAGGCAGCGACAAAATCTTTCACAAACTTCTCTTTAGCATC
Organism: Rahnella sp. Larv3_ips; assembly: GCF_003697865.1. Lineage (NCBI taxonomy): Bacteria > Pseudomonadati > Pseudomonadota > Gammaproteobacteria > Enterobacterales > Yersiniaceae > Rahnella > Rahnella sp. Larv3_ips. The sequence continues at coordinate 1,106,750 of NZ_MJIB01000004.1, forward strand.
AGCGCTGGCATAAACCTCGGCATTTGCACGTAATACGGCATTCGAACCAAACACCAGATCGGCACGGGAGGCAGTGAATTTACCCTCTCCGCTGACGCGATCGCGGCCTTCGAAACGCTCACCCGTTCCGTCGGTGGCTTTCCATTCAGTGCGCATGTCGAGCAAATTGACGAAGAAATCCGTGTTTAGTTCGCCGGTTTTTTGCGAGAAAACACCCAGCTGACTGCCGTCATAGTTTGCCCCCAGCGCGCGTAATCCGCCGACGAGCACCGTTAATTCAGGCACGGTCAGCGTCAGTTGCTGGGCCTTGTCAATCAACAGATTTTCGGTCGAGGCATTGGCCGAACTGCCACGGTAGTTACGGAAACCATCGGCTTTAGGTTTCAGCAATTCGAAGGACTCAATGTCCGTCTGTTCCTGACGGGCATCCACACGACCGGCAGTGAATGGCACCTCGATATCAACGCCAGCCGCTTTCGCTGCCTGCTCAACACCGACCACACCCGCCAGTACGATCACATCCGCCAGTGAGGCCGCGCGGGAGGATTGCTGGATGGATTCCAGAGTGGGCAGTACGCGCGCCGCCGTGGCATTCACCTCCCACCCTCTTTGTGGCTGAAGCGCCAGGCGGGCACCGTTCGCGCCCCCGCGTTTGTCGCCGCCACGGAAAGTCGAAGCCGAAGCCCAGGCGACCGACGTAAGTTCACTGACGGTAAGACCGGAAGCCGCAATTTTTTCCTTCAGTTGCGCAATCTCAGCAACGGTCGGGTGATACACAGGGACCGGCAACGGATCCTGCCAAATGAGATCTTCTTTTGGCACTTCCGGCCCGATATAGCGCGCTTTTGGCCCCATATCGCGGTGAGTCAGTTTGTACCACGCCCTGGCAAAAGCTTCGTTAAAGGCTTGCGGGTCGCCGTGGAAACGACGTGAAATTTTTTCAAACTCAGGATCAAAGCGCAGCGTCAGATCGGTGACCAGCATGGTCGGTTTGCGTTTTTTTGACGTGTCGAACGGATCAGGAATGATGTCCGGTGCATCGGCGGCTTCAAACTGAATGGCCCCCGCCGGGCTGCGGGTCTGCACCCACTCATATTTGAAGAGGTTTTCGAAGAAGTAATTGCTCCACTGCGTCGGGGTTTGCGACCAGATCACTTCCAGACCGGAGGTGATGGCATCTGCGCCCGCGCCGGTTCCGTGGCTGCTTGCCCAGCCGAGGCCCTGAGATTCAATTGGTGCGGTTTCGGGATCAACACCCACGTGGGTAGCAGATGCAGCGCCATGCGTTTTACCGAGCGTATGACCACCGGCGATGAGCGCGACGATTTCCTCGTCGTTCATCCCCATATTGCCGAAGGTGGCACGGATGGCAGGAGCGGCAGAAGCCGGATCACCGCTGTGATTCGGACCTTCCGGGTTCACGTAAATCAGCCCCATTTCCGTTGCGCCCAGCGGAGATTTTGCCAGTTCTTCAGGATGGCGGTGTTCAAGCCAGGTGGTTTCGTCACCCCAGTTCACGTCCAGATCCGGTTCCCAGACGTCTTCGCGACCGGCACCAAAACCAAAGGTGCGGAAACCGGAATTTTCCAGCGCGACGTTACCCGCCAGAATGTAGAGATCTGCCCAGGAAATTTTCTGACCGTATTTTTGCTTCACCGGCCACAACAGACGGCGCGCCTTATCGAGGCTGACGTTATCCGGCCAGGAGTTGAGAGGAGAAAAGCGTTGCTGACCGCGTCCTGATCCGCCGCGTCCATCGACGGAGCGATACGTTCCGGCGCTGTGCCACGCCATACGGATGAACAGGCCAATGTAGCTGCCCCAGTCGGCGGGCCACCAGGCCTGTGATTCGGTGAGCAGCCCTTTGATATCGGACTTGAGTGCAGAGTAATCTAACTTAGCGAATTCTTTACGATAATCAAACGTCTCGCCCAGCGGGTTGGAACGAGTCGAGTGCTGATTTAGCAGATCAACCCTGAGCTGATTGGGCCACCAGTCACGGTTGGATGTGCCACCGCCGGACGATTTATTGGTATTACCTTCATGAAAGGGGCATTTACTGGCGGATGCTTCTCTTTCTGCTTCAACAATGGGCTTTGCGTCTTTTGCTTCTTCATCAATGGAATTGCTCATGCTCACACTCCTGTTTTTGTAGTCTCATTGCTACTCTATACGCGGATTGAAACCAGTCACATCTGAATCACCCTATGTATTTGATAGATCTTGCCTTCAGAATTTTGTGCAATGCCTGCGGGTTTTTTCATCAAAATAATGCCATCACTGATTATAGAATAACCCCTTAATGACAGCGGCTTATCTGCCCGCGTCGCAAAAAGAAAAAAGCCCGTCAGGGTTTCCCCCGACGGGCTTTCGTTTCGTCATGTTGCTTAGCGACTACTCACGCCATCCCATTTCGGGAGCAACATGTTTAAGGATCGACTCAATCACATGCACGTTATACTCAACACCCAACTGATTCGGCACGGTCAGTAACAAGGTGTCGGCTTCGGCGATGGCTTCATCCTGTTTCAGCTGTTTGATCAACAGTTCCGGGCTGGCTGCATAGCTGCGACCGAAAATCGCACGGGTTTTCTCATCGAGGAAACCCACTTTATCGCCATCGTTACTGCTGCCGCCAAAGTACACGCGATCGCGGTCATCCATCAGGGCAAAAATGCTGCGGCTGACCGAGACACGCGGTGCCCGCTCATGCCCGGCTTCCTTCCAGGCCGCACGATAGGCGCGGATTTGCTGCGCCTGCTGAATATGGAACGGCTCGCCGGTTTCATCATCTTTCAGCGTTGAGCTTTGCAAATTCATGCCCAGCTTCGCGGCCCAGACGGCTGTCGCATTCGAGCCAGCGCCCCACCAGATGCGCTCGCGCAGCCCTTCAGAATAAGGCTCAGTGCGCAGCAAACCTGGCGGATTTGGAAACATCGGTTGCGGATTGGGTTTCGCAAAACCTTCACCGCGCAGCGCATCCAGCAGCTTTTCAGTATGACGGCGCGCCATATCGGCTTCTGTTTCGCCCTCTTCCGGCTGATAACCAAAATAGCGCCAGCCGTCGATCACCTGCTCCGGCGAACCCCGGCTGATACCGAGCTGCAAACGCCCCCCGGAAATCAAATCCGCGGCGCTGGCGCTTTCGGCCATATACAGCGGATTCTCGTAACGCATATCGATAACACCGGTACCAATCTCGATCTTGCGGGTTTTGGCGCCAATGGCCGCCAGCAACGGGAATGGCGAGGCCAACTGACGGGCAAAGTGATGCACGCGGAAATAAGCGCCATCGGCTCCCAGTTCTTCAGCCGCCACCGCCAGATCGATAGATTGTAATAATGCATCTGCTGCCGAACGGGTGCCCGACTGCGGAGATGGCGTCCAGTGACCAAATGATAAAAATCCAATCTTTTTCATCGCGTATTCATCCTCATAGTGCGAAAAACGCTGCGCCGGACCCGACTGGCGGATAACAGCACACTGATGGGATTACTTTACGCGACTCAGGATGAGAATAAATGTCATTTATTTAACATAAGGGTTCAGTTTATTTGATGAACTGCGGGAAAGATTTACTGTTTTTTGACCCATCTGCACAAATTGTCTCCCATCAGAACGTCGCAGCAAAAAAACCTTTGATCCCGCCCCCGTCACTCGTTATTATGCGCCCCGTTCACACGATTCCTCTGTAGTTCAGTCGGTAGAACGGCGGACTGTTAATCCGTATGTCACTGGTTCGAGTCCAGTCAGAGGAGCCAATTTAAGGGAAGCAGACGTTCACTGACGTCTGCTTTTTGCATTTCTATCAGTTGGTTATTCCCTTCTACAAGTTCACCCTCGTTCACTAAAAACCACTCGAAGCCATACCCATTTGCTGGTAAAAATGTTGGTAATGGTAGTTCGATTGCGTTTTTACCAACAAGCGGGGGATGCCGTTATGCCACTTACTGATACTAAAGTAAAAAACGCCAAACCCCTCGTTAAGGAATACAAGCTGACCGATGGCTTCGGTATGTTCCTTCGCATTACCCCCAAGGGTTCCAAATACTGGCAGATGGCTTACCGCTTCGAAGGGAAGCAAAAAATCTTCTCCATCGGTGTCTACCCTGCTGTTTCACTTGCTGATGCAAGACAACGCCGTGATGAGGCCAGAAGACTTCTTGCTCAGGGTATTGACCCTAATGCAAAGAAACAGGCCGAAGTTAAAGAACTAAAGGCCAAGCGTGATAACACCCGAACATTCAAAGCAGTGACCAAAGCGTGGTTCTCCACGAAAACAAAATGGTCTGATGATTATGGTGATTCCGTATGGAAGCGCCTTGAAACTTATGTCTTCCCGGTAATCGGTGACAAAGATGTTGCCGAACTGGATACGGGTGACCTGCTGGTTCCGGTGAAAAAGGTTGAGGCTCTTGGTTATCTTGAAGTCGCCATGCGTATTCAACAATACATCACTGCGATCCTCCGCCATGCTGTCCAGCAAAAACTGATACGCCATAACCCCGCCTATGATATGGAAGGTGCAGTTCAGAAATCACAGACTGAACACCGCCCGGCACTGGAGCTGGAAGAAATTCCTCAACTACTGAAAAAAATTGCCGAATACAGAGGTCGCAGGTTAACCATACTGGCTATTCAGCTCAATCTGATGATTTTCATTCGTTCCAGTGAACTTCGTTTCGCCCGTTGGTCTGAAATTGATTTCAAAAGTAAGTTGTGGGTGATCCCCGAACAGCGGGAAGCGATTGAAAATGTCAAACATTCCACTCGTGGGGCCAAAATGAAGCGTAAGCATTTCGTTCCCTTGTGTAAGCAAGCCATGAGGATACTGAAAGAGATTCGGCAACTGACTTATAAAGAAGGTCATGATGACGGATTAATCTTTACTGGCTGTTATGACTCGTTTAAGCCAATGAGCGAAAACACCATCAACAAAGCCCTTCGCAATATGGGCTATGACACGAAGCAGGACATCTGTGGACACGGTTTTCGCACGCTGGCCTGTAGTGCCTTAATTGAGTCAGGTTTGTGGTCAGAAGACGCAGTGGAGCTTCAAATGAGCCATAAGGAAAGCAATAGCGTCCGTGCTGCTTATACCCACAAGGCAAAACACCTCGAACAGCGCCGCCTGATGCTCCAGTGGTGGGCTGATTTCCTTGATACAAACAGCAATAGTATGGTCAGGCCGTTCGAGTTTGCTCACAGGTGATCTTTTGGGGTTAGCAAATCACAGCTAATCGTTTGATAACTCATCACGAAACAGCATGTAACCATTTGTTTTAAAAATATTTTAATAGCCATCAGTCAGTGATGGCTATTAAACCATTCTATTATGATTTTTCAGCAATATTTGATATCGTAGCAGTATTAAATACCGAGGGAATAACCATGAGATCAGGTCTTGATGGTGGAAATTTAATCCTCAGCTCAATGGCTAAGGAAAGAGTTAAATCAGGTCTACTCGATAGAGCGACAATAGAAGGCTCTAAGGGCGAGTATACCGTCATTTTTGATGGTTCAGAGTGGGAAGGTAAGCCATTAGTCTTATGTAGCTCCAGACTGCCATACGAAGCACGAGTCTTCAAAAGCATTGATGGTGCAGCGGCAGAACTACTACGCATAGGTCTAAGTGAAGCTTCAATCAAAAACACCACAAAATCTAACGCTAAATAATCAGGTTTAAAATGGATATGCAAAAAGAAACGATTTTTTCAGAAGTTGAAACCGCAAATAGTAAACAACTTTCTGTTTTAAAAGCTAACTTCCCACAGTGTTTTGATAAAAATGGGGCGTTCCTTCAAGAAAAGCTACTTGAGATCGTTAAATCATCCGATGTTGAACTCTCTAAAGAGTCATACAGTTTAAATTGGCTGGGTAAGTCCTATGCCCGACTATTGGCTAATCTACCACCGAAGACGTTACTTACGGAAGATAAAGACCATAACCAACGCGATGAGAACAAATGCAGTAAAAATCTGTTAATCAAAGGGGATAACCTCGAAGTATTGAAGCATATGGTTAATGCGTATGCTGAACAGGTTAAGATGATTTACATTGATCCTCCATACAATACAGGTAAGGATGGATTCGCCTATAACGATGATCGCAAGTTTACGCCTGAACAGCTTTCTGAACTTGCAGGTATCGATCGTGATGAAGCTACACGTGTCCTCGATTTTACTGTCAAGGGTTCAAGTAGCCATAGCGCATGGCTGACATTCATTTATCCTCGTCTTTATATTGCACGTGAACTAATGAGAGAAGATGGAACTATATTCATTTCTATTGATAATAATGAATTCAGTCAGTTAAAACTGGTTTGCGATGAAATTTTCGGTGAGCAAAATCGAGTTGGTGATATTGTTTGGAAAAACGTCACAGATAATAACCCTTCAAACATTGCCATTGAGCATGAATATATTGTTGTCTACGCTAAGAATAAAGAGAAACTTGAAGCAGAATGGAAATCAAGCATTTCTGATGTTAAAGATCTGCTTGTTAATATTGGCGACTCATTAAATCAAAGAATAACTGACATTGATGAACTACAAAATGAATACTCTAAATGGTATAGAGAAAACAAAAGTGAATTATGGCCTTTAGAAGATTATAAATTTATTGATAAAAAAGGAGTATATGCCGGATTAAGGGGGGTACATAACCCCGGCAAAGAAGGGTATCGCTATGATATTATTCATCCAATCACGAAGAAAGCATGTAAGCAACCTTTAATGGGGTATCGTTTCCCTGAAAGCACAATGAATAATATGATTGATGAGAGGAGAATTATTTTTGGTGATGACGAAAATAAGCTCGTAGAGATCAAAGTATATGCTAAGGATTACAAACAGAAATTAAGTTCAGTTATCAATCTCGATGGTCGGTCAGGGTCAAATGAATTGAAAGAAATTTTTCCGGAGATGACGCAGCCATTTGCCAATGCAAAAACTGTAAAGTTACTAGAGGATTTAATTTCTTTCGCATGCGACGGAAAAGGGATTATTTTAGATTTCTTCGCTGGTTCTGGAACAACTGCACACACTGTGTTTAATTTAAATAATAAAAATAAAACATCGTATCAGTTCATTACTGTTCAGTTAGATGAACCAACAAAAGAAAAAACAGATGCGTTAAAGCATGGTTATAAAACAATTTATGATTTAACAAAAGAGCGATTAATTAGAGCTTCTCAAAAAAATGGATATCAAGGGTTTAAAATATTTCAATTAATGACTAATTTCCGTGAAAAAAATGAAACTGAACTAACATTGTCTAACCATACATTCTTTGATGATGTTGTACTGACTCCTGAACAGTATATCACCCTATTGACTACATGGTGTGTGTATGATGGTAGTTTGTTAACAACACCAATCGAAGATGTTGATCTCAATGGCTACAAAGCACACTTGTGCGATGGTCGTCTGTATCTGATTGCGCCTAATTTCACCAGTGAAGCACTGAAAGCTTTACTTCAAAAACTAGATTCAGACAAAGACTTTGCCCCTAACAAAGTCGTGTTTTATGGCAGCAACTTCGAAAGCGCAAAACAGATGGAACTTAATGAAGCACTAAAAAGTTATGCTAATAAAAAATCTATTGATTTAGATTTGGTAGTGAGGAACTAATCATGTCTAAAGGGTTCACATTCGAAAAGAATTTACCCCATCAAAAGGCTGGCGTTGATGCGGTAATGAATATTTTTGTTTCCGCTATACCTCATCAGACGGATCATGTTGCTATCCGCCTGTTAGCTAATCCAGAAATGAATCTGTCTGAACAACAATACTACAACAACATAAAAAATGTTCAGGAGTTCATTGGTATTGAGCACTCAAAAGATAATTACGATGCTAAAAGTAACGTCATTGACGTTTCTATGGAGACAGGGACAGGTAAAACCTATACCTACACAAAAACTATTTTTGACCTGAACAAATCTTTTGGCGTTAATAAATTTATCATTATTGTTCCTACCCTATCGATCAAAGCCGGAACAGTTAACTTTTTAAAAAGTGATGCTTTAAAAGAACACTTTCGAGATGATTACGAGCGAGAGCTAAAGACTTATGTTGTTGAGAGTCAGAAAAACTCTAGTAAAAACACAAAATCGTATATGCCTCAAGCTATTCATGATTTTGTTGAAGCAAGTAATTTCAATAAGAAATATATACACGTTCTTGTAATCAACTCCGGGATGATTAACTCCAAGTCTTTAACTGACACTTATGATGTTGGTTTGCTTGATAATCAGTTTGATACACCATTTGCTGCCCTTAGCGCGGTAAAACCATTCATCATTGTTGATGAACCTCATAAGTTTCCTACTGGTAAAAAAACATGGGAAAACATTGAGAAATTTAATGCTCAATATATTATTCGTTATGGTGCAACTTTTAGTGAAGGCTATAAGAACTTAGTTTATCGCCTGACAGCCGTAGATGCATTCAATGAAGATCTTGTTAAAGGTATTGATGCTTACATTGAAGATATTGTTGGTGATGGTAGCGCCAACCTCAAGTTCATTAGATCTGACGGAAAAGAAGCCACGTTTGAATTGAATGAAAATGGTAATAAAAAAACATTCAAGTTAGCCAAAGATGAATCACTATCTAAAATGCATAGTGCGATCCATGATTTAACACTGGAAGCTTTAAACAAGAGCACTGCAGTATTGAGTAATGGTATTGAGCTAAAAATTGGTAGCTCGATAAACCCCTACTCTTACGATCAGACGCTTGCTGATAACATGATGCTTAAAGCTGTCAAAGAACACTTCAAGTTAGAAAAAGAGTATCTAACACAAAGACCACGTATAAAGCCTCTGACGCTTTTCTTCATTGATGACATTGAAGGCTATCGAGATGGAAATGATATTGCTGGAAGCCTGAAAACTAAATTTGAAGCGTTCGTTTTGGCAGAAGCTAATAACCTACTGAAAACAGAAAAAGATGAGTTTTATAGAAACTACCTTGAAAAAACTGTCAAAGATATATTTTCTGTTCATGGAGGATATTTTTCAAAAGATAACAGCGATAAAGATGATAAAATTGAGCAGGAAATCAATGAAATCCTTCATGACAAAGAGCTTTTATTGTCTTTAGATAATCCTCGCCGTTTCATTTTTTCTAAGTGGACGTTGAGAGAAGGCTGGGATAACCCAAACGTCTTTCAGATTTGTAAGCTACGTTCAAGCGGTAGCACCACATCTAAACTTCAAGAGGTAGGACGTGGTTTGCGTCTTCCAGTGAATGAATACATGTGTCGTGTGAAAGACCGAAATTTTACTCTCAACTATTATGTTGATTTTACGGAAAAAGATTTTGTCGATTCTCTTGTCAAAGAGGTCAATGAAAGCTCTTTCAAAGAAACTGTTCCCAGTAAGTTTACTCAAGAGCTTAAAGATAAAATCCTATCTCAGTATCCTGATCTTTCATCAAGGATACTCATGAACGAAATCTTTGATGCTGAAATCATTGATGAGAATGACAACTTCAAAAATTCTGATTCCTATACACGCTTAAAAGGTAAATACCCGGCAGCATTCCCTACCGGGGTAAAACCAAGCAAAATCAAAAAAGCCACAGATGGAAAAAGACGCACTAAAATGCGTGCTGGCAAGTTTAGTGAATTGAAAGAACTGTGGGATTTAATCAATCAGAAAGCGGTGATTGAGTATAAAATAAACAGCGAAAATGAATTCTTATCCATTTTCAAGTCATTCATGCTCGAAGAAACACAAAGATTTACTAAATCAGGCGTCCATACTCGCATTGATAGAATTTATATTCATAATGATACGGCAATGTCGAAAAGTATCGTCAGTGACGATGATGATTTTGCTAAACTAAACACAATGAGCTATCGAGAGTTTCTTGAGAACTTGTCACAAACTATGTTTGCTAAACACAATACCTTGCATAAGGTTTTTTGTGATATAAAAGACACTATCAATATCACTGAATATCTGAACATTCAAACAATCAGAAAGATTAAATCTGGTTTTAGCAAGTATTTGTTGAACAATTCATTTAACAAATTTAGTCTTGGATATAATGTGATTTCAGGTTCAATTCATCCTACAAAGTTCACTAATGCAGACGGTGAGCCTGTGAATGAAGTATTATCAAGTGATCTTGGTATATTGAATGACAACACAAAACCACCATTAGATTCTTATCTTTTTGAAGAAGTCTTTTATGACTCAGAGCTTGAAAGGCTCAACATATCAGATGGGGAGATCCAGTCTGTAGCTGTTTTTACAAAGATACCGAAGAACTCCATTAAGATCCCGGTAGCAGGTGGATACACCTATTCCCCTGACTTTGCATATGTTGTCAAAACAGTAAAAGGTGATTATTTAAACTTTATTATCGAAACAAAAAATGTAGATGGAAAGGATAGCTTAAGACTTGAAGAAGAACGTAAGATAAAACATGCACAAGCACTATTCAGTCAAATAAGTAAATCTGTCAAAGTCGACTTTAGAACACAATTTTCTGCAGACAGAATAGCTGAACTGATTAAACAAGTTGGATGATAACATTTTATAAATGGAAAAGGGCCTTCCGGCCCTTTATTTTTTCCCTTAAGGGAACTCTCCATTGGAGAGAATATATATCCCCATACTTGGGGCAACGCAATCAGCCCATTGGGCTGTAAACCACTCCCCATATATGGGGCAATCAGACACTTCATGAAGTGAATATTCTCAAGGAACTCTTATTAAATACGACATTAAATACTGATTGTCAAATATATTTAACTACTTTTGAAAAAAACATTATCATAACAGCTAATTACGAATGACTTTAATCCGCTATGAAAGTCTGGAGTATTAAACCGAGTTCCTGACACCTTATCTATCTTATATCTCATGTTATATTTATGAATATCATGGCAAAGTATATAACGACTTTTCGTTATTATGATGGGGTCACTAACTCATTTTAATCACCACAACAAAAATTAATCTCACTTCGCTTTTATGAATATATCATTCCTGCCTACCCACCATATCCTCAAGAAATCTTTTCCCTCGTAATTTAATTCTTGCTTTAGCCTCCGAATTAATATTCGATGATTGTAATATCAGTCCTAATATTAACTCTTTATCCACCTCTTCTACTTTACAGCCCACAGCTTTAGCTACTTCAGCACCAAGAATGATCTTCAGGCGTGTCTCAGCACTCTTTGATAAAGATTTCTCTTTTGTCTTAAGGCGATTCAGACGCATCTGCGCTGATGCTATTTTTTGCTTGATTGTTTTTTCTGTTCTGGGCTTTTTGTTTTTATCTTCCACACTCATAATTACTTTTCCTTTTAGTTATTAAAAACATGAAATACTATTAAAAAAGGAAAAGATCAAACTATAGGTAGCAAGCTGAATAGTTTTTATTTCAAATTAAACCACGCAGCGCAAAATGATTGTTTCAAACAATCACCTGCTGAACAGGCTTGCCCTGTTAATGAAGGGATTCATCCCGAAAAAATGGTGTTTTGGTTTTATAAATAACACAACAGTATGTTCAAAATAAAATTGTGCAACGCATACGCGAGCAATCACTAACATTAAATGTCTGATGCTCTCCCCGTTACTTATTTTATCAAATCAATGAAAACAATTTCACCTGCCGTTTTTAAACTTTGATTTCTGACCTTAACCTGTGAATTGTGCAACGCATAAAAGCATCTGTTATTCTCTCTATTTTACCTAAACCTCGCTTTCCCGCCTTACGGCGGGAGGGGAAAAATACTACGTTTGCCCTTCCGGGCGCTCACTAAAGCCCAAACATTCAATATTATCCCCCTACCTCAGCCGTTCATCCGATTCTACCTCTGTTAATTTCACAGACACTAAAACTAGTGTTATTAATTAAGGGTAGGAAAACTTTTTACATTATCGTTATTTTTAGCTCCGTCAGGAGATATAAAAATAAAGCAATGCCCACCTATACACTCACTTCGTGAGCGTGTGGGGTCTACCGACGGTTGCCTGCCGCAGGCTAAAAGAAAGGTCAACGTCAACACCAGAGTTTTTCTTACGGAAAACTAAAACCAACATAGTCGCATTGGAGATTTATATTTTGGTTTGATATTTAAATTTATATTGAGGTTGCTTTATTGTATGGCTATTTTTCATCTTGATTTTAAAATTGTGAAACGAAGTGAGGGCAGATCTTCCGTTGCGAAAGCTGCCTATCATGCTCGTACACGTATAACAGATGAAAGAACAGGTGATACGTATGATTATAGTCGCCGTAAGGATCTGTACGGGCATTTCATATTAGCTCCAGTTAATGCTCCTGAACATATCGTAAAAGACTCCACAGCATTGTGGAATGAAGTCGAACGAGTTGAGCGCCAGAATAACGGTCAAACATCCCGTTATTTCGATATCGCCATTCCTGCCGAGTTAAACAATGACGACAAGAAAAAGCTTGTCCTTGAATACTGCCAGAAAAATTTCGTTGATAAAGGCATGATTGCCGATATCGCTTTTCATGATCTCGATAGCGACAACCCACATGCTCACATTATGTTGACGCTCAAAACCATAGGCCCGGAAGGCTTTGGCAAAAAAGAAAGAAGCTGGAACGACAGAAAAATGTCTGTGTTGTGGCGTGAGTCATGGGCTTCTATTGCTAACAGCTACCTCGCTGCTGCTGGCTCATCAGAACGTATTGACCATCGTTCTCTCCAAGCCCAGCATGAGGAAGCATTATCCAATGCGGCTGTTGCTCTGGATAATGAAGAAAAAGCGCTATGGCTTGCTAAAGCCGCCGAAACAAACCGTCCTCCAATGAAACGTATTCACAGTGCCAAATGGCGTAGTAAGGCTGCTCAGGAGCAAAGAGCCGCAGAACAGGCTGTTCGTGATGCTGCCAAGCAAGAAGCCGTTGAAGTCTACAAAACATTCACCGAGCTTGATCTTGAAATCGTCGTTGATGTCAGAAGCTTCACCGTGGCTGTTCTTGCTGAACCAGAAGAGATTGTATTACCAGAAACGTGCTCTGGCTCTTCTAACAGTGAAACACAGAAACCGGTACTGGTAGCACCCACTCCTCATACTCGTATGCGTGGCGTTAAATCCTATCGTGATAAATCCAAAGTCAGTAAGGTTGTTGCTGGTAAGAAACCATCTGTCAGTATTTCTGATTCTGGGACAAATACTATTCTGAAAACATTCTCCTCTCAAAAACCAAACAGGGCATCCAGACGCGCCCCTGAACGTGCTTCGAGGAAACCGTCTACTCCACGTCAGGATAATATCTTTAAACATTTCACTGCCCTTTTAGTTGATTTTATCAGGGATAAATTCATATGGGCTAAAACAGACAAAGCTAAACTTGATATTATCAGTGAAGAGCATGATAAACGTATTGCTGAAAATTATGTCTTTGATGAGGTGTTAGGCCGTCATATTTCTCGAACTGAATTTGGGAGAAGATCTAATTTCAATTGTGAAAAGGACGAACCAATACCTAATGAGAACAAGCGTTTTCCGAGTCGTCTGCTCAAACCAATAGCACCTAAAAAAGATTTCGAATGCACACTAACAATTTCGGAAGATAGGAATAATTCAGTACCTAAATTGAAGCCGCCAAGATATCAATTAGATTGAGAGTACGTACGGGGTTAGCCCTTGCAATGCTATTTATCTGGTTAGAAATGTTAATCATTTTAAAAAAGATGTTTTTGCTGATACGATTAATAATTTTTTCAGTTTTAATATACTTTAGAAAAATGCAATGGTAATAGTGAGATTAAATAGGGTAATTCATTGTTTATCGATTGAATATGAGACCATAATTGCTATGGCCTCATGATTTTTCCGTCACTGAATATACTTCAAAAAAGAAAATATTTACTATGAGAAAATCACCTCATCAATTGTTATATTTTCAAGCGTTTTTTCCTCGTCACTATTAAATATTAAGCTATCGCAGAAGATGATATATGCATTAAACATATCTTGTGGCTCAAATTTATTGATTCCATTATATCTTAAACTGTAAATCAGAGTGCTGTATGCACTTAGCAAATAGCTATAAAGATGATCCACTAATTGGGGTCTGATATTTCCGTAGTATGCTCTATGGGTTATTTTATTCCTTACCTTATAAATCCTATAAAGTTGAGACTCAACATCTTTTTTAGTATCATTAAATCTATCATTTATTTTTTTTGAGTTTTCGAAGGATTCAAATATTTTTATGAGTCTAAAAACGGCAAAGTCGTCCCCCTTGGAAACTAACTCATTGAAAATTTCATGCCTGTTTTTTTCGATTTTCACTATGTCAAAATATTCTTTTAAAGAGAGATCTAGGAATTTAGATTTCTGATTTCCCGTGATTTTTAAAAGGCTATCTGAAATAGGTTTCAATCGAGCCTCTAATAAATCTTTAGAGTATCTAATTCTAATTTCTAGACTTTGAGCACTATAGAACGTAGGGATGTGGTTAGTGATTCCAGAAATGATATTACCTGATGTACTCTCGAAAATACATTCAAGAGCTATCCATACGCCCAGCAATTTTTGCTCAAGTGAAGTTGACTCTTTTGCAACTCTTAAATACCTTAAAGATCTAGTCAGGACATCATATCTGTCTAGTTTTATAGACTCTCGTAATAATACCTTAGACTGAAGAGGTATATTTTCAAGAATGCTGTAATTCTTACTCGTAATGAATTGCTTCAATCTGCCTATATTTATAGTTTGATGATGTGTAAATTTACCATTCGAAAACCCTGTAAGACATACAGGAGAATATCTAATATTATATTCTGGTTTCTCTATTTCTAAATAATCAATAACTTTATCCAGTTTTTCATTCGCCTGCCACGCTGCGGAAACGTAGTCTGTTGTATTCACAACAACTTTAGCTAATACCGAAGATTCAGCTCCTTGTGAAATTTTATTATAGTCTTTTTCATCAATAATACCTTCCCGATTGATAAAACTCACATCGAGGATATTATTCAACTCAATCAGATATTTAGATAGGGGTGTAATAAGAAAATATACTGTATAATCATGAACCCTAACAGTTAACTTATCAAGACAACTACTAAATTGAGCGGAAAAGTCTCTACTACCATAATTCTTAATTCTTGTAAGATATTCCATTCTATTATATAAATAAGTTGGTGAGTATCCCTTCCACAGGAGGTAGCCAATAAAGCTTTTTGTTAATTGATAAATGGAGTCCATTAAACGAGCTTTTTTGCTCAAGTCAACATTTGACAAAACAGATGACTTTAGCTGTTTTTTTAGTTCATGATAATAGTCATCTTCTTTTGAAGATACCAATTTAACAATTGTTTTTAATTCTAAAAAATAATTACTGGATATTGAGTCAGGAACAGTCTCAAGTTTTTTTAACAGCGTGGCATGTAAATTTTTAAAAACATCTTTTGCTATAGAGTCTTTTTTTAAATTACTTTTATAATCCTCTATCGTTGATAATAAGCTTTTTTTACTCTTATCATCTTGTATATAATCATCAATGGCCTCTACTAACTCTTCGGCCCCTGACATTGTATTAATCATTTTAGATTGATAAAATGAAGGAGTATTCACGTACAAAATCTCCTTCCAAACCTCTATAAAAAAACGAGCCCTATAATCAGGCAGGTTTAGTCCCTCCCAAACGGTATTGCTGAATAGTTTCATGATGTATTTCCGCAGCTTAATATTTATATATTTTTAAATAACAACTTATCTATTATATCACAAATAAAATCAATATAGAATAGTATGTTATTCCTGCGGCGAAAGAATGAAAATTAGATAGCATAACGTTTTACAATATATTGATAAAACTAAAATTTGGATTTTACCCCACCTAGTCTTTAGACAAAATAAATTATATTTTTAAACAACCACCCTAAAGAAAATAACTAATCCACTATAAAACTCGCAATAGCGATTATATGTAAGCGGATAGTTTATACCGCCGTGCATATAGATATGTAAATAGGGTGGGGAGTTAAGCTAGATTAACTTTCTCACTTACCTTTTTGTCTCCAAAGCAATAACAAAAGGAAACTTACACATACTAAAAAATATTAGCCCATATAAAATCATCTTAATTTTTTAAATGACACTTTATGTCTTTGTTTTAATCTATAAAGCATATTCTAGTTATTCTATTGCAATGTTTTCATTTTAACATTTATTGAATCATGTAAAGTAAATCGCTTATTTATAAAAGCCACATCTTTGATTGAAATGTGGCGTATCTATTAAGAGCGCTATTTACATCCTTCGCTTAAACACAACATTCTCAGAGAAGATAGCCTTGCCAGCCACAAACCCAACAACCGCAATGATTGGTAGGCTGATAGTAGCTCCCGCCATGCCTGTAGACATTCCGATCAATATAGACAGGCCGAAGGTCAATAATATAACCACGAAAGCATACCAACCGGGGTAGGCACCATATAAAACAGTCGCCATGCATCCGGTGCAGACATGAACACCGCGCTGGCTCTCTTTCAGGCAAAATGGGCACTGGATTGTATTGTTTGCCATGATAGACCCCTTAGATCGCTTTCCAGCCATTGCTGGTTTTAACAAGATTAATCATGCTCTCTTCAGGTTCATTCATACCCTTGACGCTGGAGAACGCTTTTTTGTCCACCCATGAAGGAACATCCGCCAACTTCCATGTATAAGACACGCGAACAATTTTCTGATTATTGTTTCCCGGTTCGGTCCATTCCTTTATCTCAGAAACTTCCCGATGACCGACACAGGCACCATTCTCACGGTCCCAAAACTCAACCTCTTGGCCTTTATCTGTTACTTCCAGAACATCAACATTGCTAAAGCCATTTGCCTGTTGTGAAACAGTGAGCAGCCCCTGTTCAACAAGACCATTCAGGATTTCATCACTGGCACTGTATCCGGCAGAACGGTAGCCACGGTTAACCTTAACCGGAAAACCTTTGTTGAATACAATGTCGTTGCCCTGCAGGGAGTAGCACAGCTTTGATTGTGATATTTTCGCGTTGATCGCTTTTTCAAAGTCGCCCTTCTCACCACATCCCGCCAGAAAAAGAGCTGTGCCAGCAACGAGTAAAATCTTCTTCATCTTCCTATCCATCCCGATAATCAAAAATGCTGTTATGTAGAGGTAGCCTGCTGCGCACCAGTAGCCGTTACAGCTTGCTTTGACAGGCATAACGAAGCAAAACCACCCGATTAACCAATTGATAGGATTCAATTATTTTTGTGGTCCGTCATATCGTTTGTAACGATCAAAAACAAAATAACGATAGATATCACCTATCGTTAAATTTTCATCGATCGATAAAGCCAATTAAAATACCGATCGATAAATCATCTTCAATCGTTATAATCTATCAATAAGTTATTATCGATCTGCAATACCGATCATTTTCTTGCTAGAGGAATCGTTAATGAGTAAAGTAAACCAGAGGGCCACCAGACAGTTTACGAGCTAGTTCAAGGGATAGAGCGTTGAACCATAAGACAAGCGGCTAATGTCGATTTATGGCCTTTAGATAGCTTTGATTAATGCAACATCAGGGAAAGCCACAATGAAAGATGCCATTAGCTGATTGGATAAAAAGGTCATAGGCTTCTTTCACTATCAATTGACAAAACTTTTTTGATCTCCAGCGACAATACAGCGCTGGTTAAGAACTCTTTACGCCTATTTTTACGTTTTACTGTTCATATGGAGTTAACATGAAAAAATTGTTTATCGCGGCACTGATGATCCTGCCCCTTACCGCTTGCACTACTTATGGCAACAAATCCCTGAAAGACGAATCCCAACAAACCGTAAAAGTAAAAATCGTTAAAGGGAAAACTACCCAGCAAGATGTTATTAACGCATTCGGTGAGCCTCAGACGCTAGCCACCAATGATGGTCAGGAAATGTGGTCCTATTCCAGCATGTCAGGCGAAAGCCAGATCTCGAACTACATTCCCGGATTGGCCCTGCTGAAGAACAGCAACACGGCTCACATGAACTCGCTTGAGATCTGGTTCAAAGGTAATGTTGTTGAGCGATATAATTTCAGCCAGACGGCGAGTAAGGTTTCTCGTGGGTTGTTGGATTAATTTAATTAAAACCAAACGAGTCATCTAATTATCATAGTGCTAATGAAGCTGGATTTACTCTGGCTTTATTATTGCTGAATTATAGCCTTTTAATGCTGTTATTTATTAGCCAAATAAAATAAACGAATCATAATAAATATCATATCAGACTACAGTTTTTTTTAAAAAATACATCAATCACTAAAAGTCAAGTTACTTTCTTTTTTATTTTCAAAATAATACAAAAACATCACAAAAAAATAATAAACATTGTTATTCATTCGTTAATGATATAGGCGACATATCTTAACACTTGAATGGCTTGACATGAAAATAAAATATCATTATTTTACTATTTATTTCTCATATGGGTTAAGAAAATAAATGTCAATCTACCTGCCAATTGTTGAGCAATTCTCACCCAGATTTGAAATATGGGAACAACGAGACCCTACACATGATGAGTTAATGGATTTCTATCATAAAAATAAACATTTTTCATCGCCAAAAGTAAATATAAAATTGATACAATATGCCGAAAACATGCATGATGCCGCAAGATTAATTATAGCAGGCAGCGCTTCTAATGATTTAGGTAATCATATTGATAATAATTTAACGAATTCTAATGAATACAAAAAGTGGCGAGAGTTGATGCCTTCAAGAACACCAAAAACGCTGGCATTTTATCAAAAATCTTATTCTCGAGACATGAATTTTGATGATGTTGATGAAGAGATAATTTCTTGCGGGAAGTTACTCACTCAAAAACAACAACTAGTTCATGGTGGAAATATTTTTAACAATGAACCTATCGGAACAATTTTAAAAATGAAAAGGCCACTATCTACATCCTTATGCCCTGTAGTCGCTCAATCTAATGCACTTTGGGGGGGTAAAGCATATGAAGAGAATGCACTAACTCTGATAGTTCTAAATGTTATTAATCCTCAAACAAAAGTATTTGTTTTCCGACATAGTGGAACTAATTTAGGCCACGAGAAAGAAGTTTTATTTGCATCTGGGGCTACTTTAACTTTACGAGGTAGAACTGAAATGGGTGGTTATATAAATGTCAGCAAATTCTCAGGTACCATGTGTCATAAAAAAGCGGTACCAAGATATGTTTTAAAAGTTGATATTTCCTAAATTAATCTGTAGCGACAACAGCGATCTTAAGCCTATCAACAGCCTGAGATAACGCCTCATAGAGATCGCCCTCAATCTCATGCCCTAACTCACCGTTCCTGAACATTACCACATAGCCATTGGTCAGATCTCGCATATGGGTAAGGTTTATCGGCTCGATAGCTATTCTGATGTCTGTACCTTTGTATTCTGCAACTGGATAGCCCATATCGGTGTGAAGTACGATACCGCCGGAGGCTTCCAGTTCAGATAAGAAGTTATTTTCAGCTATGGCCTCACGCAGACCCTGCAGGCCAAGAAAATTCATTAATGCGGGTTCGTCTGGTGCGCTAGCTTTTACTCTGCCACAGTAATGGTAATCATCCAGAACACTAACAGAGTGTGTTAGGATGCTGAATATTATAGGTTTTGCTTTCTGACATTAATGATTTTATTGTCTCTTCACTGACTTGGCTGAGTTCAGAAATCAATCTTCCATACACATTTACCATTCGCGCCTTATCGTAATCATCTGCTGATTCGGACAGAAAGAATGAACCGTAATCTTTGATAAAGATGTTATTGTCATTTTCGAGAGTAAGTTTTATTCCGCACTCATTCTCTTCAACATCTTTAACTATACAGGTCATAAATGGTATGTTTTCATTGGCGTTAAAGAGCGTAATGATTTTAATATTATTCATTGTTTGATTTTCCTTTTTGTTTTATTTTTAATACCATATTTGTTTTAGAAAAATCAAATTTAACTTAGGTTGTATAAATAATATTTCATACAACGCTTGTATATTAAGCATTCCCGATCATCTTATTTACTCAATCACTACACATCATCTGTGTTAATACCTTTAAATATTATCCCAATCTAACAGTTTTTCTGGTGGTAAAAGAGTTGCTGCCTCAACAGCGATACCTCCTCCCATGCTTTTACTCATCATCGCTCCTTGGTGCTTTTTAGCCTGTAATCTTGCGATTAACAAATCTATATCTTCTTGGCTACTTACGTATTCTATGACTGACTCAATTGATCTATCTTCTTCTTTAATATTTTTATTTCTTCGGTCAGTGCTGGTAACACTTTCGGGTTGTTCTTCCATCACTTCTTTCTTTTTTACAATCTCTGACACAAAGCGAGCACGATCACCATTGAAGACAATGGCTGGGTTTATGAAATACCAGTTTTTTTCATTAGTTTTAGCAATAATACGTTTCTCTATAAGTTCTTTTATCCCCCTGTAAAAAATAGACTCAGACAAAGCAAAGTGATCTATTTTTTCTGCGAGAGACATTGCTTTTTTACAACTCAGATAAAAGTGATCTTTTCCAATCGCATCCTGATATATACGTAAAAAGATAAAAAACACTTTGTAAGCTGTTTTCGTTAAATCAAAGTACGCTTTTATCTGGGAGGTGTAGAGTTTAATGAACTCTTCTTTATCGACCTCTTGGGTATGTACGATATTGGCAAAATAAGTTTTGCTGGTATCCTTCCTTTCAATAAGTTCTGTTCCTCTTGAAACAGTCAGGTTTCTTTTTCTTGTTTCAATCTTTAGCTCGGTCTCAAAGCAAAAAGGATTTAAGCCTAAATCTAAATCAACTTCTATTTCATTCATTTTATTCTTACCTCTTGTTATTTTATTTAAAATAAATTAAACACCATGCACAAAACAGATATCAAGTTTTTTTGCGAAAATATTTTTAAAAGCGCAAGTATTCCAGTGACTATAATTTAAAGCACAGTCATTTTTAGTCTATAAAATGACATAGAAACTGACTACAGAGTCAGGAAAGCTCACTGTACAGTCAGGAATACTGACCACAGAGTCAGGAAAGCTCACTGTACGGTCAGTCGCGTATTTTCTTCATAAGCCTTATACCGCAAGGGCTACAAGCCGATTTTGTCTTAATTTAATTTTGCAAGAAGTAAGAGATAATACTTAAGAGGATATAGAGAAACCGGGCGATTTTCATGATCGTCATATGGGGTTTCGATATTAAAATGATCAGTAATGTCTGAGCGTAATTTATTTTTTATTTCACCGTTTCCTTTCTATTGCATTAACATCTTTTTGAAAATCACCATCCTCTATGAGCTAACGCTCATGTGCTGAAGCACGGCTACGCCCTAACACTGACATTAATATATTTTCACCTTGATAAGCTAGTTTTCATATTGGCTAGGAAAGTCGAAAAGGATCGGATTTAGATCGTTTCATCTTTCTATTGTAAAACCGATCCCATGATAGAGTTTAGTGTTAAGTTTATAAAATAGGTTATTTACTCTTCAACATATGAAATATATTCACAGAATCAGCACTTAGTGATTGTTCAAGACAATCACATTGCTGGAACAGGGTTCACCCCTGTTGATGATGGATTTATCCATAAAGAATAGCGGCGTAGCCGCCAGTTAAATACGTTATTGTGACTGGTTATTACCTGTCAATAAGATCTTCTGGTAAAACTCTGTCACGTTTCATTTTCCCCCATATTTTTTGTAGCCTCTCACCCCTTAGCTCTTGTGCCTTTTTCTCACCAATCTCCAGATAGTATTCTTCACGGCGCTCCGCTACTACCTTACGGAACTTATTCAACAGTTGATTCAAGGTTTTTAAATCAGTTTTAGCCGCTTCAGCTTGGATTTTTCTATACATAAACATAACGTGGAATTCATCAATCATATTGAACGCCTTATTTTTATCGTTCATGTTATTTCCCTCTTTCGAGGGAATACTCATACCATCTAAAAATCAAACAACTGTCATTTTCAGCTTCCAGTAAACAGGATCTTGATTTTCATCCTGATTTATATTTCTTGAAACAAGTTCAATGATATGCTCAAGATGCCAATGTAAGATGTCATCCTTTAAATCATTTTTATTGATACCAGAAACATCATTTTTAATAGAGTATTCCATTATCTCACGAGTTATAATCACATCATAAATAACTTCTGAAAGTTTACCCCAACTCATAATATAGATTGCTGTTTCAGGATCATTTTCATAAATATTATATATCTCATTACAGAATCCTTGTAAGATGTCAGCAACAAGTTCATTTTTTGTTTTATCATAGCTGTTCAATACAATCTCTTTCATTTTTTCACCCTCACTTTTCAGTTAATATTTAGTAAAACATTAGTTGTTATAACCGATATTTATTACGACACAGTCATACTCCAACCCCAAATCATCCACTAGCTCGTTATTAATAAATCGATTTAACTCATCAAATATATTTTTATCATCCATGATTTCTTCTACTGAATACCCAGTAATGGCAATAAATATTTCAAAACGCTCTTGAATAGTATTCATTACTTCTGGAGGTCCATCACACAACACGCTTACAACTACAGACATTTTATTTGTCATAGAACTTTGTTCGTTGTTGTTTATCATTTATATTTTCCTCTTATACCTTTTGTTAGCCCCTTACGGGGCAAGATTATTTTTTTACTTTTTAAAGTTTTCTGAATACTCGACTAACATGGAAGCGACCAGTTCAAAGTTAACCTGATTAATATCACCACTATTACCTTCTTGGGCAGTGAACCTTTCAAAGTTGTTCTGAATATGATTAATCACATGGATAATAAATGGACTCATGAAATCTGGGTCATCCAAATAATCATTGGCGTCACCATCACCATTAACTTCCATGAACATATTCCAGCTTGCGGCAAACGACCTACAAGCAAGGTCATAGAACAGTTCAGTTGATTTATTAATACCTATCTTATCTTTAGACATATTTATATCCTCATAGTTAAATGCTTATTTAATTCATCGTGTTTTTTATTAGCCCCTTACGGGGCCTAATACGCTGTTGTTAGCTCATACCAAAAAGCAATGCTTTTATATGGACACTTTTCATTTCCAATATAACTTTATTCATATCAACATAAATCAGTCTTTCTCTTTTACCAGCTTCTTCCATATATCCATCAAAACGCTTAGCCAGATGATCTTTAACATGTGAAAGATACGATTCCGTTCTATTATTATCTAACATAATAGATGCGACTAACTCATGATCTCCTTGCTCTTTATATATCAGCATTCCAGCTACATAAAGATACTTTGTCATATCATAAAATGTTTTTGTGGATAACTCTTTGATACTTTCCATTTCTTGATTATTCATTTTATTTCCTCTTGTTGTTATTAAAATATTTGTTATTCAGATACAGGACGTGAATCAGAAATGATTTTCTCAATCCAAGCATCAACCTCACTTTCAATAAAGGCGACTGCTCTTACACCTGTTTTTACCTGTGAAGGAAAGCGTCCAGATTTAATAAGCGCATAAATCCACGTTTTCCCAAAACCAGTTCTTCTTTTTACTTCGGGTAAACGAATAAGGCTTTGTTTTTTGTTTGCTACGATTTGAACCATATTTATCTCCTGTGTTTGCGATGGAAATAATTGTATGGATAATGCTTGTAAAAAACGAGGTTGGTTCACCAGCCCTGAACAGAGGGGAAGTTCAGGACCAGTGAATTTAGGGGATTTTTATGAGGGGTGAATACCGGGGACGTTCAGGCTTAGCGACTGTCCCTTGTTTTCTTCTTGTCTTCAGGTTTGTCATTCATGCCGATGACAGCAAGGATATCTGAACTCTTCACGTACATGTTTTTTATGAAGAAATCATTTAACGACTTGAAATAATTATCATTATTCAAAAAATCATAGGCTAACGGGTAATCAGTATCTTTGATTTGCTCGCTGCCTCTGGCATAACGTATATCGGGGTGTAGGAGGCCAGCCAACACAGGATAAGGGATTTTTTGCTTGTTGAGTTGTTCCCATCCGATAAGATCCATCAAAGGGATGATCTTGTAATCGAGTATCTTTTGGAATGTTTTATGACCAAAACGGAAATCCTTTTCCGGTGGCTTAGGCGCTTTCAGGTGCTTCTGCCATTGAGTGATAAGCACTTTTAGGTGTTCTGCCAAATCATCACTGCTGGCTTCATTCAGATCAATTTCAACCAGCATCTTGTTGGAAGGGTTCAGCCCTCCCTGTTTCAGATATTCAGATATGTATTCTGAACTCACTGAAACATCATCTTTCTGATCAGAGTTTTCCAGCCTATACATTGCCCGCCCATAGTTGAACAGTGAGTTCCTTGTCATTGGTCGGACTGCATAGCTATGGGCCAGCATATGGCTGTCAGAAACCCATTTAGCCTCATGTATAACTTTACCAGAACGGATCAGGGCATCATGGTATATCGCCAGCATTTGGTTCTCTTCACCTGCTGTTTCCCATTGCTGTCTGGCTTTATAGGCAAAAATCCGCCTTTCTAGCTCGGCATAGATTTGTTCTAGCGTTAAATCTTTCAGCACTTCATAGCGGCTTACATCAAACCACTCAGTGAGTGCTTCTACCATCTCCGCTTTAGGCATCTTTTTGGTCATTGTTTTCTCTATAAATGTTGGCTTTGAGTTGTGATAAAGCTATCTCATTCAACAGCATAGAGAAAGTGAAAAAAGATGTCAGGCATCCCAAGATAGGGGCATTAAAGAATTGAATGTGAAGTTGTGAGTTCAACCGATGGATGCAGCACACTGATTGAACCGTTCTACGGGTGATTCATAGTCTAGCGTTTTTATCGGCTTCTCGTTTGACGTTAAAGCATTCAGCCGCCAACCCTACCTTAGAGTTGGCGGCTGAAGTAAGTACGTTACCTTGCGGTTCTGCTTTTCTTTACGAATTAACCAAACGCTGATAAGCAGATACTCTTCCAAGATTAGGGACTTGAGCCTGTGTGGCTGCTGCGATGTGACCCAGAGCTTGAATTACAACTTGGTTCGTAGAAGTAAATGTTGCAGCCAAATTTTTATATCTCTCAGCACATCTGGCTATAGAAACTCTGGATGTAAACTCACTATCTAAGACAAGCCTTACAAACTCTTTTAATTCGTTGTCACCAAACTTAGCAATCATCTGATCGTAATAATATACAGCCCCATTTGAAATCCCGTATCCATTACCCAATTTACACATAATTATAGTTTTGACATAATCCTTCCTTACTGCGTCCGGTATAATTCCAGTACTGGATATATATGCAGCCAAAGCTGAAGCATGAGGAGGTTCACTGTGAAAATTATTCCAGCCGCTGTGAGCTTGATACAGATTATCTATCTTTATTGACATTTCAACTGATAATGTATCAGCAGGTAAATACGGTAACCCACTAACAATAGTCAAAAATTCGTTTGCTGCATCACGCCGAGAGTTCTCACCGTTTGTAGCAAATGACTGGTATTTTATGCCGCAATTATATTTCGCACTATCAGATGCTAAGGTCCAACAGTCATTTGCAATACCTTTAATATTGTTTTTAACTTGCACTGATGCGGAATCATTTGTATACATTCCAAATATAGTTCGCAGGAGAGAATTTAGAGCATCTAAAGGTAGAGTTTGCAAGCCTGTTCTAATATGGGCTATAGCGGTCGAATCTAAAGACTCTTGCTTGATGCTTAGTAGAAAACGATTTACGTTTAGGGCTGCAGGCTCTGGTTGCTTTGATATTACTTCTTTTATACAGGTTTCTAACCAAGAAACTAATTGGAAACCAGTTAGCTGATTCTGGTTAGGGTGTGCTGCGCTTGCCCAATTTCTCATATCCCTTATGTAATCTAAGTGTTTAAAACCTAAATCTGAAAGTAGACCTGTTAGGTGACACCCCCTAATTAGCTCCCACTCCTCAACCTTTACAAGATCATCAATGGATCTTAATTTATCACGCCTTTTAGGATCGGTTATTATACTGTCATAGAAATAGTCAATATCATTTAATGAAACCTTCCATCTCAAATTAGTTACAGTTTCATTCCAGAGAAAATTCAAAGCAGCATCAAAGAGACCTGCGCCGCATGCCGCGACAAATTTTGATAAATATAATGAGTCAGAGCGGGTTTGTACCGTCATGTTACTGATGACATCGGGAAGATTTGAAATAACTCTGTGACGTTCTGAATTCTCTACAAGAACATTATTTGTGGGCAAATCTAAACTGGATAGGTAGATAGCAAGTGATGTATTAAATTGGTCAACTACAGTTGTTACACTTTGAGTGTCAACAACCAACAAGTTATTTGCCATTTTCATTCCTTTTCATTAGTTTATATACCTCAGTCGAAAGTTCTGAAAGAACCAACAACGACTTCATTAATTATTTGTGGAGGTCATTTGAGAACCCCCTTGATAGGTCTTCTCGTTTGTTACGGACTTTTAAATCTAACCACAATTTAAACGAGCTGAACCAACTGATGCAACTAAAAAAACCAAGATCAGACTGTCATTTTAGCTACCAAGGCCAACTATAGATCAGAGCAAAAGATACCTTTACTGACTTGCTTCCCATTACCAATGTCACTACGCAGCTTGTAGAGTGAGCATTGTTATTTCCGCTTCACGCCCTGATACATTCGACAAGCTTTTTATGGCCTAAGTAAGGGGGAATGTCGCTCAAAGCAACCTGTCGCATAGTATGTATGTGTCTCATGATTTGCTGGAAATGAACAAGTGGATGCAGGTTTTCACTCATAATGAATTCAGCTTCAACCTCATCAGCTTCAATCTGATAGATAAGGTTAAAAATTGAGTTAAAACTTCATAACAATCTGTTTTATAGACATAAATACCAAAATTAAACTGACAATATGACGTTGAACATAATAATGTTAGAAGATAGCAACAGACAACACGTTATAACAACAACCAATTGTTTTTAATTGACATTTTATGGTTGTAGATTAAATAATGATGGTAAAAATGCTGGTAAAAAATCACAGTTCTTACATACAGCCATTAATAACAGGAGTCACAGATGAAGTTCGAGTCCAGTCAGAGGAGCCAAATTTAGAGAAGCCCGCTTAAGGAAACTTAAGCGGGCTTTTTGTTTTTGGGCGTCATATCCAGAGTCAGTTTTGATTACGTTATGGCAGCGAGGGCAAGGAGCAACGGTATTATTGACGGTCAGTCAATAAAGGCGTGGTTGGATGAGCACATCCCTGACGTCGTAACTCGGTTTGAAATTCGTTATCATCCGCTCCCACTTTCCGTCCGGGTTGCCTGATGTCTACGATTATCGATACGTTTATTGCCCCGCCGTGCCATGACCAGATTGAGACGCTGTATCAGGATGACCATCTGGTGCTCATCAATAAGCCGTCCGGTCTGCTCAGCCTTTCGGGCAAAAATCCGCAAAATCTTGATTCAGTGCATCACCGGCTGGTACAGATATTCCCCGGTTGCACGCTGGTCCACCGCCTGGATTTTGGGACATCCGGTCTGATGGTGATTGCCCGCAACAAAGCGGTTAATGCCGCCCTTTGCCAGCAGTTCAGCCTGCGCACCGTCACCAAAGTGTACAGCGCGCTACTTTGCGGACATCTGGACCAAGATGAAGGGGTGATAGACGCGCCGATTGCCAAAGATCCGGCGCTTTTCCCGCTGATGTCAATTTGCGAACTCAGCGGCAAACCCGCGCGTTCTGGCTATCAGGTCATTGAGCGGTTTTATCAGGAACGGGATGACGGGGCGCCACTGCCGTTAACGCGGGTACTGCTCACCCCGGAAACCGGCCGCACACATCAGTTGCGGATACACTGTCAGCACACAGGCCACCCTATTCTGGGTTGTGACCTGTATGGCGGACTTTTGCTGCCGGGAACCGAACGGACACCGCGCCTGATGCTGCATGCCAGTGAACTGCATTTTGTTCACCCCGTCAGCCAGGAGCCGATGGTTGCCCGTCACGAAAGTCCCTTCTAAACGGGTTTATTACCACATCAAATCATCAGGCACTTTGAAATCAGCATAAGGATCTTCTTCGTCTTGCTCTTCCTGACTCAGCACGCTGTTGAGCACGATACTGCCCGCATCGCGCTGCGCAATTTTATCCGCGACGCTTGCCGGGATGATCGCGTATTCGCTCTCGCCGTTGCTATCAACCAGCAGACGGGCAATCGCCAGACGCCCGCTGATCAGCTGGCTTTGCGTCGTTTTATCCACGTAGATCTTTTTAATTAAGTTGCTGTCGGTGAAGTTAAAACCAATGTCGCCTTTGGCGTCAGTGATTCGGTTCATCTCAATCAACTGCTTAACCTGAGCCTTATACTCTTTAGATAAGGCCGCCTGTTTTTGTTGTTCGCTGAGCTGTTTGTCACGCTCAAGCTGGGCTTTTTTGTTCTCTTCCACAGCCGCCCTTGCCTCACGGCTCTGAACACGTGATTTTTTAGCCGTTCTTTGGACTTTTTCCATTTTCTTGCTGGAGACTAATCCGGCTTTCAGCAACTGCTCTTGTAAGGTGAGTTTTGTCATCTTCGTTTCTAAACCAGTTTAAAAAATTTGTGGGATTATACCTGTAAATGGCGGGGCTGTGTCAGGTTGCAGGATCGGATTAGGGTAAGATTTGCGGTTAACCAGCCCCTTGCCCGCTCCGCTTTCCGGCTTTCGGCACGAGGGAAAAAAACGGGCGTTAACGTGAATGATAGTCAGGGCTCCCCCCTGACGTTCCCATCATCGGCATCCTGCAGGGTTTCCCAGGCGATGACCCGGTTCTTTCCCTGGGTCTTGGCCTGATACAGCGCGCTGTCGGCGTTGGCGACGGTGCCGTTTACCGGGGAACCCGGTGCATGTTCGGCGACGCCGACGGAAACGGTAATGCGGACATTGTCCGGCCCCTGACTGGCACTGACATGCTCCTGGATTTTCAGGCGCATTTTTTCTGCCACCGGCAGCGCGTTGACGAGGCCGGAATTGAGGACGATCAGAAATTCTTCGCCGCCATACCTGCCGACGAAATCATTGCCGCGAATATTCTTTTTAATAATTTTAGCCACCGTGCTGATAATTTCATCGCCAAACGGGTGACCGAAATTATCATTAATTGATTTGAAGTTATCGATATCCAGCATAAATACGCAGAAATTGCTGCTGCTGTTTTCTTCCGCTTCTTTTAAATAGAGATCAATACTCCGGCGATTACTGACGCCGGTCAGCGGATCGGTTTCTGAGGCTTTTTTAAAATAATTTTTACTGGTGGAAAGGTCGGTCAGTTTTCCAAAAGAAAAATACAACACCATCAGGAATACCAGACTCATCAGCGTTTTGACGATCGCCAGTTCCCAGTACCCGTTGTCGTTGAGTGCGGAAATATGTGACAGCAAATTAATCGACTGAGCAATGCTGTAGGACAAAATGACGAACATCATGCCTTTACGATGTGTCAGGCTGAATCCGGTCAGACAGATAAAATAGATAATGGAAAACACATCGTAATAACTGGTTTTCCCGAAAATAAATAGCGTGCTTGTTATAAAGCCTAAAATCAGCACCGGGTAGCCGTAGAAGATAAAGCCAAAGGTAACCGGAGCGATAATCACGCTGTAAAGACTGGCATGATTGACAGACCCTTCCTGAAAAATATAAGCGCTTGCCAACCCGAACAGCACGCCCAGGCCGCACTTCACCAGCAGGCTGTTTTTCTGCGTAAACTTCACATATAAAAAAGGAATTGAAATACAGGTATAGGTAATACACATTCCGACAAGCGTATTTATTAACGTTTCTTCCAGGAAAAACATCATCAATCTTTCCAATATTGTGCGGACTTAATGTGCGTAATACTAACATTTCCCGAAAAGCAAAACAAAGCACCCGGAAATAACATTAATTACAATTATCCGCCGCGTACCAGCGACTTAACACCATTAATACCATGAAGTTAAATGTGCATTATTTTATTGACATGAAACGGCAGTGATAAATAACGCACAGGGCGGTATCGGGAATATTTCCCTTACCGCCCTGCAATATATCGAAAATTGAGCCAATCCTGACCGGAAACACGCCGGGCAGGCCGCTGCCCTTTTCAGCCGTTACGCCACCGCCACCGCTTTGGCGTCCAGCGCTTTGTGAATTGCCGCTTCCAGTTCGTTGATTTCGAATTTGGCGACGTAACCGTCAGCCCCGACTCTGCGCACGTGATCTTCGTTGGCGCTGCCGGATAAAGAAGAGTGGATGATCACCGGAATATTTTTCAGGAACTCATCGCGCTTGATATTGAGCGTCAGCGTAAAGCCATCCATTTCCGGCATTTCCAGATCGGTTAATACGAAGGAAATTTTATCGGAAATCGGGCGCCCTTCGGCTTTGCACTCTTCGGCCATTTTGCGGATTTTATTCCAGGCTTCCAGACCGGTGATATGCATCTGCGCCGGAATTTCCATCATGTTCAGGCCCTTCTCAAGCATCGAACGCGCCACTTTGGAATCTTCCGCCACGATCGCCACCGCGCCGGGTTTGAGAGAAAACGCTTTGGTTTTTTGCTTATCGATGGACACGTTGCCACTGGACGGCACGATGTCATAGAGGATTTGTTCGACGTCGAGCACCAGCGCCAGGCGGTTGCTGGAGGTATCGTTATCCAGACGCGCAATGCTGGTGATGTTGCGGCTCTTCACACCGGATTCCGCAGCCAGCACCTGGCTCCATTCAAGACGGACGATATCGTCCACCGATTCCACCGCAAACGCCTGTGTACTGCGCGCATATTCGGTGACCAGCAGAATGTTCAGGCCGGTTTTAGGTACACAGCCCACCACGGCAGGCAGGTCGATCACAGGAATAATTTCACCGCGAATATTAGCCATCCCCATCATCGGCGAGGCCATACCCGCCGCTTTCGTCAGCGCAGGCATCGGTACGATTTCACGGAGTTTAAACACGTTGATACCAAAGAGTTCAGACTTTTCTTCATCTGGCGCAGAGCCCAGACGGAACAGCAATAATTCAAAGCGGTTAGATGAAGTGAGGTTCGTTCTCTCATCGATGTCTTTCTGAAAATTGTCCATACTTTCCCCAGGCCTGTCGTGATTTGTTTTTGTCTGTGATTACGCTGTGCGTCATTCGGAAAATAAGGAATTTCATTCTCTTTTTTCTCAGAGGGACATTCTTTTTATCGGCTGGTCAGGGGCAATTCTTTAGAGCGAAGAGAAAATTGAGCGGAAAGTTACCCGGTATCGCAGAGGATACCGGGTCAGGCAGCTTAGCCGCCGATCTTCACCAGGGTTCTGCCCTGAATGTTATTGTTCAGGAAATCTGCCGCCACCGCCGGCGTCATTTCCAGCGTGATCTCCGTGGCAGCCTGCTGGTAGAAGCTTTCCGGCAAGGTATTCATCAGGCGTTCCCAGACCGCCGCACGACGTTCGGCAGGCACCGACACCGAATCGACGCCCTGCAGGCGCACATTGCGCAGGATAAACGGCATCACGGTAGTAGGCAGATTAAACCCTCCGGCCAGGCCGCAGGCTGCCACGCAGCCGCCGTAATTGGTCTGCGCCAGCAGTTTTGCCAGCACTTTGTCACCGACCGTATCCACCGCACCGGCCCAGATCTGTTTTTCCAGCGGACGGGTTTCGGCGAAATCATCGCGGGAGAGGATCTCGCTGGCGCCCAGTTTACGCAGGTATTCGTGGGTCGATTCCCGGCCCGTGACCGCCGCCACGGTGTAACCGAGGGTATGCAGTAACGCCACCGCTGTGCTGCCGACACCGCCACTGGCACCGGTCACCACCACGGTGCCACTTTCCGGCGTCACACCGGCGTCTTCCAGCGCCATCACGCACAGCATGGCGGTGAATCCGGCGGTACCGATGATCATGGCGTTACGCGCCGCCATGCCTTCCGGCAAGTGCACCAGCCAGTCGCCTTTCACGCAGGCCTGTTCCGCCAGCCCGCCCCAGTGGGTTTCACCGACGCCCCAGCCGGTGAGGATCACTGACTGCCCGACGGAAAAACGCGGATCTTTGCTGCGGCTGACGTGGCCGGAAAAATCGATGCCCGGCACCATCGGAAACTGACGGATAATTTTGCCCTGGCCGGTAATGGCCAGCGCGTCTTTGTAATTAAGCCCTGACCAGCTGACATCAACCAGCACATCGCCTTCGGTCATTTCCGGCAGCGCAATCTCTTTCACGTGCGCAAGCGTTGCCTTGTCTTGTTGTTCGAGAACCAATGCTTTCATATGTTTTCCTTAAGCGTTCCGGGATTTCGAAGGGTTTTGCGAAACCTACGCCCAATCTTTTGACGAGGCAAGCCCGGAAGGCTTTTTGTCAGGATACCCCCCGGCACCCTGTACCGCCCTGCAAAGCAAAAAGCCCGCTCGGGGCTACCGAAGCGGGCGGGGAGTCAATGGCTAGTATGTTGTAACTATTTCTCGTTCACCGTTTCGCGGCGGGTTTCCTGCACGCTGTACCGGTTGGATTTGAACGGAATATCCAGCCGTTCGCGCAGCGTGGTCGCCTGCGAAGGATGCCAGTAACCGCGCGCTTCCAGCACCGGCAACACCAGCCGCGTAATGTCGGCGAGCGCTTCCACCAGTACCGGTCCGCTGATGATAAATCCGCTCGCACCGCCCTCTTCCACCCAGCGGATCAGCGTATCGGCGACCTGCTCCGGCGTGCCGAAAAACTCACCGCGCGGCAGCGTGGTCTGATAGGCCACTTCACGCAGCGTCAGATGCTGCTCTTTCGCCTGTTTTTTGATGCTGTCTGTGGTCGAACGAAAGGTGTTTTGCCCCAGATCGCCCAGCTCCGGGAACGGGCCGTCTGGCGGATACTGGCTGAAATCGTGGTGATCGAAGAAGCGCCCGAGGTACGCCAGCGCATCGTCGAGGGATAACAGCGACAGCAAATACTGATATTTGGCTTCGGCCTCTTCTTCGGTATGGCCGACAATCGGGCTGATGCCGGGGAAAATACCCACCGGATGACGGCCATTTTTCGCCACCTGCGCCTGTAATTTGGCCGAATACTCCTGCGCTTCTTCCAGCGTGCGGGCGTTAGTGAAAACGGCATCGGCTGATTTTCCCGCCAGGGCGATCCCGGCATCCGACGCACCGGCCTGGAAAATCACCGGCTGCCCCTGTGGCGAACGCTGAATGTTCAGCGGCCCTTCCACCGAGAAGAACTGCCCCTGATGGTTCAGTTTGTGCAGTTTGGCGGCATCGAAAAACACGCCACTTTCACGGTCACGGACAAAGGCATCGTCTTCCCACGAATCCCACAACCCCTGCACCACGCTGATGTACTCCTCGGCAATCTGGTAACGCAGCGCGTGTTCAGGGTGATCCTTGCCAAAGTTTTTAGCTGAACCGGCCAGCGGCGACGTCACCACGTTCCAGCCCGCGCGCCCCTGGCTGATGTTGTCTACCGTCGCCAGCTGACGTGCGACGGTAAAGGGATCGCTGTAAGAGGTTGAAATGGTGCCCGCCAGCCCGATGCTGTGCGTGGCTGAGGCCAGCGCAGACAGCAGCGCGATCGGTTCAAAACGGTTGAGGAAATGCGGCAGCGATTTTTCGTTGATGTGCAGGCCGTCGGCGACAAACAGGAAATCAAACCCGGCGGCTTCGGCGCGCAGGGCCAGATCACGAAAATAGGGGAAATTAACGCTCGCATCGGCAGGCGCCTGTTGATGACGCCACGAATTCATATGGCCGCCTGCACCGTGCAACATCAGACCGAGCTTGATACTTTTTGAATGGCTCATGAAATCTCCTTACAGCTGGCCAGCCAGCAATTCAATGGACTTCAGACGCACGGCGGCATCTGTCAGTGGGGTGTGCAGGACGAATTCGTTGACGCACAGACGGCGCTGAATATCACGCAACTGCTCATGGATATCGCCGGGTGTGCCGTGCAGCACGCTTATCTGTTGCTTTTCGATGGTGAAATGTTTCTCACCGGCCTGACGGACAAAGGCTTCCGCCTGCTCGCGCGTGCCGACGGTGACGTGCCGGTCGCCAATCGTGACGCGAAAATTGTGTTGTTCCGCCACCAGAGCGGCGGCCTCTTCACGCGTCTGCGCCGCCAGCACCGCCAGGCTCACCAGTGCCTGGCCCTGACCCGCAGAATATTCATGGAATGCCAGCACCGATTCGGTCATCACTTCTGCTGACGTATTGATGAAACCGGCGAAAACAAAGTTCCAGCCAAGGGATGCCGCCAGCCGCGCGCTCTCTTTACTGGCACCCAGCAGAAAGCGCTGCGGAGCCACCGGCGGACGCGGCAAGGCGCGTGCTTCGGTCCCGGCCAGATGGTCATCAAGATGGGTCAGATAATGCGTGAGTTGCTGCAACTGCGCGGGAAAGCCCGGCGCATTATCAGCGTGATTGTGCGCACGCAAGGCTTTGGTCGAAAGCGGCAAACCGCCGGGCGCCTTGCCGATGCCGATATCAACGCGATCCGGCGCCAGCGAGGACAAAAGATGGAAATTCTCGGCCACTTTGTACGGGCTGTAATGTTGCAGCATCACACCGCCGGAGCCGATACGCAGCCGCGAGGTGCGCGCCAGCAGCCAGGCGATCAGCACTTCCGGCGAACTGCCGGCCAGTTTATCGGTGTCATGGTGCTCGGAAACCCATAAGCGGTGATACCCCAGTTTTTCCGCCGCCTGCGCAAAGGTCAGCGTCGCCTCCAGTGCCTGCGCAGCGCTCTGCCCGTCAGGTATCGGGCTTTGATCTAATAAGCTCAGTCGGTAATTCACGTCGGGCATTCCTTTTTATCTGCCGGTGTCCGGTAGCCACATCATTAATGATAAAAAGAGTTCCACGAAGTCAGCCTGAAACGAAATAATTAAATCGCGTTTCTATAGTGAATATTTTGCTATGCGGCGGGTTTGCGATTTCGTTTATAAATTATAGCCACAGGGTATTTAGTCCCTTCGCCCTGAGTGGCTAGGATGAAATGACTGCAATCTCTACCCATATAAGGCTATTTATAATGACCCTTTCACTTGCCGATGAAATCCGTACCGATGCAGGTACAAAAAATACTGAATTAGAAAAGCAGCTCATCGCCCACCGTCGCGAATTACATCAACATCCCGAATTATCCAATCAGGAATTTGTCACCACCCGGAAAATTACCGACTGGCTGAACGCGGCGGGGATCCGTATTTTATCCCTCGGTCTGAAAACCGGCGTTGTCGCTGAAATTGGCCCTGAGCACGGGCCGGTGGTGGCGCTGCGCGGGGATATCGACGCCCTGCCGATTGAAGAAACCTCCGGCGTGCCGTTCAGCTCGCAGCAACCGGGCGTCATGCACGCCTGCGGCCATGATTTTCACACGTCGGTGATCCTCGGTGCGGCCTACTTGCTCAAAGCGCGGGAAGACCAATTGCCTGGCCGCGTGAGGTTGTTTTTCCAGCCTGCGGAAGAGCGGTTTGGCGGTGCCTCACAGCTGATCAAGGCCGGTGCGCTGGAAAACGTTGATGCGATTTTTGGCCTGCACAATGCGCCTGAATTGCCGGTGGGCACCTTCTCCACCAAGGGCGGCGCGTTCTACGCCAACGTCGATCGCTTCCAGATAACGGTTACCGGCAAAGGCGCGCACGCGGCGCATCCGGAAGAAGGTGTGGACAGCATTGTCACCGCCAGCCATATCGTCACCGCGCTGCAAACACTGGTCAGCCGCAATGTGGCGGCGCAGGAATCGGCGGTGGTCAGCGTGACCCGCATCGAAGGCGGCAACACCTGGAACGTTCTGCCCCAGCATGTCGAACTGGAAGGCACGGTGCGCACGCATAACGACGATATCAGGGAGCAAATTCCGGGGCGGATCCGCCAGCTGATTTCCGGCGTCGCCGCTGCCCTGGGCGCACAAGCCGAACTGCACTGGTTTGGCGGGCCACCGGCGGTCGTCAACACCCCGCGCTGGGCAGAGTTCAGCCTGCAGGCGGCGGCTGAATTTGGGTATAAAGCCGAAGTGGCGACCGCGCAAATGGGCGGCGAAGACTTTGCGTTTTATTTGCATCACGTCCCCGGTGCATTCGTCAGCATCGGCTCGGCCAGCGAATTTGGTTTACATCATCCGCAGTTTAATCCGGATGAAGCCGCTATTTTCCCGGCGGCGAATTATTTCCAGCAACTGGCCGAAAAAGCCCTGCAGGAATTAACCGCCGGATAACCGCTTTATTCCAGATTTTATTTCCTCACGCCCGGATATTCCGGGCATTTTTCGTGGGTTTTATCCGCTGCTCTGTATTTCCATTTTCTCTCTTTGATTATTTAATTTTGTTGTTTTACATCCCTGTAACACTCGGGAATAGTGAAAGTGTCACCTCACGGTCATCACCACAGACAATAAGCATGCAGGGTAAAAATAATAATGATGAAACATAGCGCCACTCTCACAGCCACCGCCATCGCAGCACTCGTCAGTTTTTCTTCAGCAGCTTACGCCGCGCCGGGTATTGATCTGATTGCCAATGAAACGCCGATACACACGCCGAAAAGCCCGGAAGCCGTGGCAAAAATTCCGGCCAACTTTAAATTTGTCGAACCGGGGACGCTGACCGTGGCACTGGCCGTCCTCGGCAGTGCCCCGCCCTTTGGCCTGTTCGCCCGTGATAACAAAACGGTGATCGGCAGCGAGGCGGATATCGCCCGTCTGGTGGCCGACGGACTGGGCCTGAAGCTGAAAGTGGTCCCGGCGGCCTGGGAGGACTGGCCG
Organism: Rahnella sp. Larv3_ips; assembly: GCF_003697865.1. NCBI lineage: Bacteria > Pseudomonadati > Pseudomonadota > Gammaproteobacteria > Enterobacterales > Yersiniaceae > Rahnella > Rahnella sp. Larv3_ips. The sequence goes on from NZ_MJIB01000004.1 coordinate 1,143,511, forward strand.
CTGGGCGTCACCTCCGGCAAATACGACGCGGCGATCTACAACATCACCGTGACCAAAGACCGCAAAACCAAATTTGATTTCGCCACTTACCGCCAAGACACGCTGGGCTTTTACGTGAAGACCGGCAGCAAAATCACCTCGATAAAATCCGCACCGGACATCGCCGGTAAACGCATTATCGTCGGCTCCGGCACCAATCAGGAAGCCGTGCTGCTGGCGTGGGATAAAGAGAATCAGGCCAAGGGGCTGCCGGCGTTTAAACCGCAATACGTGACCGACGATGCCGCCGCGACGCTGGCGATCCAGTCTGGCCGCGCCGATGCCACTTTCGGCCCGAACGTGACCGGCGCGTATAAATCGCTGCTGACCGGTAAAACCCAACTGGTCGGCACCGTGCCGGGCGGCTGGCCGAAAACGGCCAACATCGCTGTCACGCTGAAAAAGGGTAACGGATTAGTGGATGCCGTGCAGGCGTCGCTCAACAGCGCCATCGCCAGCGGTGCCTATTTACAGGTGCTGGATCGCTGGGGCGAGAGCGTCGAAAAAATTGACCATTCAGAAATCAACCCGCCGGGACTGGGCGACTGATCAGGAGACTGCACCATGAGCGACGATATCTTTATTCAGACCGTGCCGGACGATCCGCTGATTGCGCCCGTCATCGAAGGGTTATTTGGTGAATACCGCGAGCGCTACGGCGACTTTTTCTCCAGCCAGCCACCGGAAGATGACAGCGTATTTTCCGCGCCCGGCGGCGCATTTATCGTCCTGCTGAGAAACGGCGCGCCCATTGCGATGGGCGCCTACAAACGCTACGACGAGGACACCGCCGAACTGAAACGCATCTGGACGCACCGTTCGCTGCGCCGTCAGGGGCTGGCACAGAAGATTTTGCAGGAACTGGAGCGTCGGGTGGCGGCACAAGGTTACCGCCGGGTCTTTCTGACCACGGGTTTCCGTCAGCCGGAAGCCGTCGGGTTGTATTTATCCCACGGTTATCAGCCGCAGTTCGACACCCGGCTGGATCCGGAAGTGTATTCCCGCCCACCGTATGACGGGCGTCTGCCCTTCATCAAGGCACTGACCGCTGATGTTCCGGTCACCTGACCGGCACGATAACACTCAATACAGGCAGAAATAGTATGAGCGAAAACACATCCCCGTTCGTGAATCATCCCCCGCTGAAAGTGGTGCCGGCACGCTATCCGTGGCGGCTGGCCGGTGCGGTTTTTTCGGTGTTCATTTTGCTGGCGATTGTGCAGTCGATAGCCACCAATCCCCGCTGGGAATGGGGTGTGTTTCGCCAGTGGTTTTTTGAACCGGTGATTTTGTCGGGGCTGGCTAAAACCCTGCTTCTCACCCTGCTCGGCACGGTATTTGGCGTCATCTTCGGCACCGCGCTGGCCCTCGCCCGCCTGTCGAAATCCTACCTGCTCAATTCGCTGGCCTGGGGTTACATCTGGTTGTTCCGTTCGCTGCCATTGTTGCTGGTGCTGATCATCCTCTACAACTTTTCCTATCTGTACGACAACCTCTCGCTCGGCATTCCGTTTACCTCACTGTCGTTTTTCAGCACCCCGACCGTGGATCTGCTGGATCAGTTCTCCGTCGCCGTTCTCGGCTTGTCGCTGGTGCAATCGGCGTATACCGCAGAAATCATCCGCGGCGGGATCATGGGCGTTGAACAGGGTCAGCACGAAGCGGCAGCGGCGCTGGGGTTACCGGCATACCGCCGCACCTTCCGCATCATTTTGCCGCAGGCGCTGCGCTCAATTCTGCCGACCGGTTTTAACGAAGTGATCAGCCTGGCGAAAGGCACGTCGATTGTGTACGTGCTGTCGATGCCGGAACTGTTTTACACCGTGCAGGTGATTTACAACCGCACCCAGCAGGTGATCCCGCTGCTGATGGTGGCGACCATCTGGTATCTGTTGATCACCACGGTGCTGTCGGTTTTACAGTATTACGTCGAGCGTTATTTCTCACGCGGCACCGTACGTCAGACTGCCCCGACGCTTTTCCAGCGCCTGCGCCAGTGGCGTCTGACCCGCGCGTGAGCGGCTTAACTTTCCAGGAGAATCATCATGTCCGAAGCCTTTGATTTATTTGTAAACCGCCCGGCGGAAACTCCCGTTAAGCCGTTGTTCCCGCGCAGGCCGCAGGCGGCCACCGTCGGACACATCAGCATCAGTAACCTGAGCAAATATTACGGCGCGCATAAGGCGCTGGATAACGTCAGCCTGAACATCGAACCGGGGACGGTCACGGTGATCCTCGGCCCCTCCGGCTCCGGCAAATCCACCCTGCTGCGTACCATCAATCATCTCGAACGCGTGGATGAAGGTTTTATTCAGATCGACGGCGAGTACATCGGTTACCGCCGCAAGGGTGACACGCTGTACGAACTGAAAGAGCGCGCCATTCTTAAACAGCGCACCCACGTCGGTTATGTGTTCCAAAATTTCAATTTATTCCCGCACATGACGGTGCTGGATAACATTATCGAAGCGCCGGTGGTGCACGGTTTGCTGAGCCGCAAGCAGGCCATCCTGCGGGCCTATGATCTGCTCGACACCGTTGGCCTGCGCGAAAAAGCCCACGCCTGGCCGCGACATTTGTCCGGCGGCCAGCAGCAACGCATCGCCATTGCGCGTGCGCTGGCACTCAATCCCAAAGTCATGCTGTTCGACGAACCCACCTCCGCCCTTGACCCGGAGCTGGTCGGCGAAGTGCTGGACGTGATTAAAAAACTGGCGCAATCGGGCGTCACGCTGGTGGTGGTCACCCATGAAATTGGCTTTGCGCGCCAGGTGGCGGATCAGGTGGTGTTTATGGTGGATGGCCGTGTGGTGGAAAGCGGCGCTGCCGCACAGGTACTGGAGCGACCGGTTCATGCGAGGACCAAAGCTTTCTTAGAAAAGGTGCTTTAAGATTTCCGATTGCACCGGAAAATAGCAGAAAAGTGCTTTTGCTGTTTTGGATTACGCCCCGCTTTTTCAGCAATCGCGGTTTACGCACCTGGGCGGCGGCGACAGGCCGCCCCCAGGCCGGTGTTACCTTGACGTTAAACGTCAGCTTACGGATATACCCCTTTAAACACCGTCTTCTTCCTCGGCTCCGACATAATCCCTTCCAGCGCCTCGACGCACCGGAGATAATGCGGGGTTTTCTTATGCGCCAGCACCGCGTCGTTATCCTGATAGGCTTCGTAGATAAAGAACCGCGTCGGTACCGTCTCGTCCTGCAATACATCAAACCGCAGATTTCCCGGCTCCTGCACCGCGCCGAGATGGTTGGCGTGGAACACTTTCAGAAACTCTTCCACCTTCTCCGGCTGAACATTAATTTCGACCAGCGTCACTTCCATGATTCACCCCTTTTCGCTCAGGAACAGTTCATACGCATGTGCCACGCTGGCGTTTTCATGCACCACCGCCTTCACGGCTTTCAGCATGGCGACCGGTGATTCTGACTGGAAGATGTTGCGTCCCATATCGACACCCGATGCGCCCTGATCGATGGCCTTGAAGCACATTTCCAGCGCCTCGCGTTCCGGCAGTTTTTTACCGCCGGCTATCACGATAGGCACCGGGCAGCCCGCCGCGACGCGCTCAAAACCTTCATCAACGAAATAGGTTTTGATGATGTTGGCGCCCATTTCCGCCGCGATGCGGGTCGCCAGCGAGAAGTAACGCTGATCGCGCGCCATGTCGGTTCCGACGCCGGTCACCGCCATGGTCGGCATGCCGTAGCGCATCCCCTGATCGACCAGCTGAATAATATTTTTAATCGACTGATGCTCGTATTCACTGCCGATATACACCTGCGCCGCCATCGCCGTGACGTTCAGGCGCAGCGCATCTTCAATCGCCACCGCCACCGTTTCGTTGGAAAGTTCGGTCAGGATCGAGTTGCCGCCGGACGCGCGCATCACCACCGGTTTGTTGACGGCGGCAGGCACCACGCTGCGCAGCACGCCACGGGTACACATCAGCACGTCGGTGTGGGCGAACAGCGGCGCAATGTTGATGTCAATGCGTTCAAGGCCAGTCGTCGGGCCCTGAAAATAGCCGTGGTCAAACGCCAGCATGACCGTACGACCGGATTCAGGATTGAAAATCCGCGCCAGCCGCGACTGCATGCCCCAGTCGAGCTGACCGCAGCCTTTAAGAAAGAAGGCGTGATTGTGCTGCGGCGTGCCGATGCCGAAGTTTTTGCCGTCTCTGATGTCATCCAGATCTGCCATTTTCCTGTCTCCTTATCGTCAGAAATCGTATTTACCGATGTTGTCTTTGGTGAAGACCACACGCTCCGGCAGTAACACAATGCCGTTGCCTTTGGCCTCATACTGGTAGCCCTGCACGCTGTTAGGCATCACTTCCACCGTTCCGACGTCCGGTACGTCCAGTTTGTCACCCACGTTAAATTCGCCTTTTTTCAATAAATGATCGGCCACGTAAACCGAGATCTTGCCCTGACTGACCACGTCCCACAGACCGAACTGTTTCACCGTGCCGCGCTCAACGTACGGGCGCATCACGTTTGGCGTACTGAAGCCGACGATGGTGACGTTGGTGCGTTTGAGGTTTTCCGCCGCCTGTGCGGCAGCCGGTAATGCGTTGGCGTCAGGGGCAATAATCGCGTCGAGATCGCCATAAGATTTGAGGATCCCTTCGGCGGTTTGCAGCGATTTGGTGGCGTCGTTATAGCCGTACTGCGTGGTCACGATTTCCCAGCCCGGATGCTCTTTGGCGATTTTGGCTTTCGCCTCTTTCACCCACTGGTTCTGGTCGGTCACCGTCGGGCTGGAATAGAAGAACGCCACTTTGGCTTTTTCTTTTTTCACCTGACTCGCCGTCATCTCCACCAGCATGGATCCGAGCTGCTGCGGGGTGCCCTGGTTGATGTAAATCGAGCGGCATTCCGGTTTGGTATCGGAATCCCAGGTCAGCACTTTTACGCCGCGCTGCATGGCGCGTTTCAGCGCCGGACACAATCCGTCGGGCGACACCGCCGCGACCACAATCGCGTTGTAGCCCTGATTGACAAAGTTGTTGATCATCTGCACCTGACCGGAAACGCTCGGTTCGGTCGGGCCGTCGTAGGTTACATCCACGCCCAACGCCTTGCCCGCTGCCGTGGCGCCGTTACCGCCGCTGGTGAAATAACCGACGCCCACCAGTTTAGGAATAAACGCGATACGTTCTGCCGCCTGCGCGCTCAGGCAGGCGAGGCTGACGGCGCTGGCAATTAATACGGTTTTCATTGTGTTGGCTTTCATCATTAACCCCGGCTTATTGAGAAGACGTGACAGAAGAAGGCGCAGACCAACGCTGGCGATAACGCTGGAAAACACTGCGGATAAGACCCCGGTTGAGGCTAGCGGAACGGCCAATCACCACCAGGATAAGCAGCGCACCCGACAGCGCGCTGGAAACCTGACTGGAGACGCCGACCATCTGTAAACCCTGCTGGAGATACCCGATCAGCAGCGTCGCCAGCGCCGTGCCGAGAATGGAACCTGAACCGCCGTAGATATTGGCGCCGCCGAGCACCACGGCGGTGATGGCGGGCATCAGCAAGGCGTTACCGAGATCAGAACGCGCCGAGCCGAAATAAGAGGTCATCAGAATGGCGGCCACCGCGGAGGCCAGCCCGGTCATGCCGTAAAGGGCAAACACCGTGCGGCTGACCGGCAGCGCGCCGTAACGCGCCACACGGGCATTCTGACCGATGAGGAACACGTTGCGACCGGTGCGACTGCGGTGCATCAGCAGCCAGAAAAACAGCGTCGCCAGCAGGAAGATCAGCAGCGGCATGGGTAATCCCAGCACCACCTGATTGGCGAAATTGGTAAAGGCATCCGGGAAATTACCGATGCCTTCGAAACCCGTCGCGCCCGCCAGCCCCGAAAGCAGCAAGGCGCTGCCGCCGAACAGATAGAGCGTTCCGAGCGTGATCACCAGCGGATTGACGCCGGTATAGAGGATCAGCGCCGCGTTGAGTAAACCGCAGGCGGCACCGAGCGCCAGCGTGAGGACTATCGCCAGCGCCAGCGGCACACCGGCCTGACACAACACGCCGAGCGCGATGGCGCACAGGCCGATAGTGGAACCGAAAGAAATGTCGATGCCACCGCTGACAATCACCAGCGTCAGCGGCAGCGCCACAATGCCGATGGTGATGAAATCACTGGTACTGAACAGCAGTGTACTGGCGTCCAGCATGCGCGGGTTGGCGAAACCGAACAGCAAGATTTCGGCAATCAGCAGCACCAGCAGCGCCGCTTCCCAGCCATATTGTTGAAGTTTATTCATCACACCACCCCGCTCTTTTTGCCGGTACTTAGCCGTCGGCTGGTATTTTTCGGTTGCTGAGATTTACGTTCAGCAGGTTTCTTCGAAACCGGCGGGCTGGCGGAAAGGAAACGGGCGTATTTCTGGCGGCGCAGGTTTTTCTGCAACGCCTGCCGCAATCTGCCGTCGAACACCAGCACCGCCAGCAACACCACGCCGGCGATAAAATCGTTCCACCAGGCAGGAAGACGTAACAACACCAGCACGCTGTCAATTTGGGTCAGGAAATAGGCGCCGAGCACCGCGCCGACGATTGAACCGGTGCCGCCGAGCAGGCTGATGCCGCCCAGCACGCAGGCAGCGATGGCTTTCATCTCCAGCCCGCTGCCGGTCTGGTTTGGCACAAAGCCGATTTGCGAGGCGAACACGATCCCGGCGATCGCCGCCATCATGCCGTTGATGCCGAACGCCAGAATGCGCACGCGGTTGACCGCCACGCCGAGCTGCCGTGCGCCCTGTAAGTTGTCGCCGACAGCGTAGAAACTGCGGCCAAAGGCGGTGCGGCTGAGCATCCAGAACATCGCCGCAAGTAAAACAATCACCAGCCAGCCCAGTGATGAAACGCTGAGGAACACCGGTTCAGAGAGCGATTTCAGCCCGGCCGGTAAGCCTTCAATCCATTTGCCGCCGGTCATCAGCAGCATCAGCCCGCGGTATAACCCGAGCGTACCGAGCGTGGCGACAATCGCCGGAATACGCAGCCACGCGACCAGCACACCGTTGAACACCCCGGCCAGCAAGCCGGTGCCGAGCGTCAGCAGACAGGCCAGCGGCAGGCTCATGCCGCCGTTGAGCAGCACGCCCAGCGTCACGGCGCACAGGCCGGTAATGGAACCCACCGATACGTCAATGTTGCGGGTCAGCATCACCACGGTGGCCCCCATCGCCAGCAACATCAGGATCTGCGCGCTGCCGAAAATCATGCTCAGGGTCTGGAAGCTGAATGACTGGCTGTCCATTGCGCCGAGCAGGGCAAACAGCGCGATAATCGCCATCAGCGCGGTCAGCTCACGATTGTTCTGTATGCGCTTTAGCATGAGGATCCTCCGGTGGCGGCGGTCTGGGGATGATTACCAAACGCGATGTGCATGATGTTATTGACGTTGATGTCCGCCCCGCGCAATTCTCCGCTCAGTTCCCCCTGATGCATGACGAACACCCGCCCTGCCAGCGCTTCGATCTCATCGAGATCGGAAGAAATCAGGATCACCGCCACGTTCTGCTCCACCACGTTGCGCAGCAGCTGGTAAATGTCGGCGCGCGCGGACACATCCACGCCCCGCGTCGGTTCATCCACAATCAGCACCGCTGGCTGCGCCTCGAGGCATTTGGCGATCAGCAGTTTTTGCTGATTACCGCCGGAAAGCGTGCGGGCGGTTTGCGCCCCGTCGCGGTATTTAATGCCGAGTGCCCGGTGATAGCGTTCCAGCACCGCGGCTTCGCGTTTGATATTCAGCCACCAGCCCTGACGGTTGAAGGTGAGTGAGGTGGTGTTCCAGCTCAGCGGCGCATCCAGATACAGGCCGGAGGCCTGCCGGTCTTCCGGCAGATACACCAGCCCTTTTTTCAGCCGCTGTAAGGTCGTCAGGCCGCTGATGTCTTGTTGCATCAGCATCACCTGACCGCTTTGCGCGGGGCGCAGGCCATACAGGGTTTCCGCCAGTTCGGTTCGCCCTGCTCCCACCACGCCTGCCAGCCCGACGATTTCCCCGGCGCGGGCGCTGAACGAAATATTGATAAAGCCTTCACCGGTCAGATTCTGCACCTGTAAGACCGGTTCGCTGCCTGCCTGATTACGCCGTGTGCCGGGCAGATCCAGCCACAGTTTTTGTTCTGCGGGCAGCGCGTTGTCCAGGTTTCGCGGGGTGATAGCGCGGATCAGCGCATCGTTATCGAGGTCAGACAATGTGCCGCTCAGCGCGATATTGCCGTCGCGCATGACGCTGACACGGTCGGCAATCGCGCGGATTTCCGGCAGTTTATGCGAGATAAACACCACGCCGACGCCTTTGTCAGTCAGATGCCTGACCTGGGTAAACAGGCGGGCGGATTCTGCCGGTGTCAGCGAGGCGGTCGGTTCATCGAGGATCAGCAATCGCGCGTCGCGCATCAGTCCGCGCAGGATTTCCACCAGTTGCTGATCGGCCACCTCAAGGGTGCCAGCCAGCGCACCGAGCGGCAGGTTGCAGCCCAGCCCGTCCAGCGTGTGTTGCAGTTTTTTCTCGCTGGCCTGCCGGGCGGGTAAGCGAAACAGAATATTTTCCCGCACCGTCAGGCTCGGGAACAGCATCGGCTCCTGCGGCACCAGATAGATGCCCGCCTCATGCGCTTTCGCGGGGGTCATCGCCACCAGCGGTTGCCCCGCGAGCTGCATCTCACCGCTGTCCGCTGTCTCGACGCCGGCAATGATTTTCATCAGCGTTGATTTCCCGGCCCCGTTCCCGCCGAGCAGCGCATGCACTTCCCCGGAGTGCAGGCTGAAACTGATGTCTTTCAGCACGGCGATACCGGAAAAATTTTTGCTGACGCCGCTGACCTGTAAAAGTACAGGCGGGCAACCGGGTGCTGCGGATGAATGTTCGCTGTGCTGCATGCGTCGCCCTCGGACTGGATACATTAAGTGAACAAATGTATTTATCATTTAACATTGTTCATAAACCTAGTCTGCGGTGGGGAAGAAAACTTTTGGGTCGATCACAATTTGTTCAACTCATATACTCTGCGATATGATTCAGGCATCAATCATTTGGAATTTGCCATACACATCACAGTTAACAACATTTCGTTAACGAACAATTGATCTACATTTTGATAAGTGTTCACTATGACTTCTGAAAACGGCACAAAAACGGTCCTGTCCGATTTAACTAATCATCTGGAATTCAGCATGGGTGAAGAGGAACTGCTGGCGCGCACCGCGTGGTTCTATTACCACGACGGCCTGACCCAAAATGAGATTGGTGAACGGCTTGGGCTGACGCGGCTGAAAGTCTCGCGCCTGCTGGAAAAAGGCCGGCAGTCCGGGGTGATCCGGGTGCAAATTAACTCGCGTTTCGAGGGGTGTCTGTCGCTGGAAAACACCCTGCTGGAACGTTTTGACTTGCAGCAAATCCGCGTGCTGCCGCAGCTGGCCGACGGCTCGCTGAGCGCACGGTTGGGCGTCGGCGCGGCGCATATGCTGATGACCCTGCTCAAACCAGAACAGCTGCTGGCGGTAGGCTTTGGCGAAACGGCGATGAGTACGCTGCAACACCTGAGCGGATTTATCTCCTCGCAGCAAATCCGCATGGTGACGCTTTCCGGCGGTGTCGGGCCGTACATGACCGGCATCGGCCAGCTGGATGCCGCCTGCGGGGTCAGCATTATTCCCGCGCCGCTGCGGGCATCATCCGCCAGCGTGGCCGCGATTTTCCGTCAGGAACGAAACGTTCACGACGTGATGCTGGCAGCCTGCGCCGCCGATATCGCGGTGGTCGGCATTGGTTCGCTGAACCAGAAACAGGAAGCGACGATCCTGCGCTCCGGGTATATCAGCGAAGGCGAACAGTTGTTATTTGGCCGCAAAGGCGCGGTCGGCGACATTCTCGGTTTCTTTATGCAGCGCAGCGGCGAGCTGGCAGAAAATATGGCGATCCACGATGAGCTGATCGCCGTGAAGCCGGACGAACTGGCCAGCATCCCCACCGTGTTAGGCGTGGCGGGCGGTGTCGAGAAAGCCGAGGCCATTGTCGCGGCGCTGAAAGGTAAACGCATTAACGCACTGGTTACTGAAGAGAGCACAGCAAGAGCCATGCTGGCGCTGCTCGGCTGACCCGCAGGGTGTAAGGGGTGTGGCGGTCAGG